>NZ_CP197180.1:1206260-2412521 GCF_052059825.1 Sedimentibacter sp. LTW-03 | reverse complement strand
AAAAAGGAAAAAAGTGCACGTAAAAATAAAAATTTAAGTAATTTATGAAACATTTTTTAAATGTGATGCGTCTAATTAAATAGATATATGGCGGAGGGTCGTTAATGGATAAATTTTTATTATTGATTAGTATGGGGACAATTGTAGCTTCAACATTTTATATGCTTTACAGCACAGTTAGGTACTATATAGACAGAAAATGAATCCGTGAAACAGGATACAATGCTGATTGGCATTGTTTTTTTCTGCAAATATGTTAAATTCTATCGTTGATTTTTATATTATGGATTGTCAACAGTAAAATGGAACAAAACTAAATAATCTTCGTCTATTTATATAAATAATATGGAGGGTATAACATGGAAGGCGATATAATGAAGAATAAATTTATTGTAAGAAAAATGTTTATACTACTTATTTTATCTATTACTGTATTTACAGCAGCGTGTACGCAAAGTGGAGAAGTTGATAAAGTGGGAGCATATACAACAGTTATTGATAAATTGTATGAAGAAGACAGCGCTCTTAACAGCAATATAAAATATATTGCTATAGATACATCTTTAATAGTTAATTTAAATGATGAAGAAAAAGCAGAACTATTAAAAGAACTTGAGAATTATGGTTTTACAGTTTTAGATATGACGATTGAGGAACTTAAAGAAAAAGGGTATGTTAAGGATTTATACTTTGAAGAAGGCATATTATTTGAAATTGAAGATGAGCCTATAAAAAGAAATTCTATAATTATGGATATATCTAAATGGCGCTCTGGGCTTGGTGCAATTGGTTACGATGGTACAGTTGTAAAGTATAAAAATGGAAAATGGGAAATAGAAAAACAAGGAAATGCATGGATAAGTTAATTTTAAATATTTACATTTACATACAATAGAGCATGATTTCATTATATGTGATATAAAATATATGAAAAAGAATGGTTATACTTGAAATATAGTAGTAGCCATTCTTTTTCTATTTTCTAAAATATTAACAAATCCTATGTTTATATTCAGGATGTTTTACATTATTTTGCCATATATTACATTAAAAAATATATTTACAGAAAAATTTGCTCTTTTAAAATCCTTAACTTGTGTTATAATAATGCTAAACGAACATAAGTTCGATAAAAGGGTGTTTTTATGATTGTTATGCATATAGATGTGAATTCTGCATTCTTGTCTTGGACTGCTGCATATGAAATGCAGACCGGAATAGAAAGAGATATACTTAAAATCCCGTCTGTGGTAGGAGGAAATGAAAAAAACAGACATGGCATAGTTTTAGCAAAATCTATACCTGCCAAAAAATATAAGATACAGACAGGCATGTCGCTTATGGAAGCCAGGAAGCTTTGCCCTAATTTATTTGTGGTGCCTCCGAACTATCAAGTATATGTTAGGGCGAGCAAGTCTTTGCGTGAATATCTTAATACTTTTACACCCGACGTACAGGTTTTCAGCATAGATGAGTGTTTTTTAAGATTTACCGATTTGGGCAAAAATAAAGCATTAAGTCTGGCTCACGTAATAAGAAGAGGTGTCTACGATAATTTTGGTTATACTGTTAATGTGGGAGTTTCAGAAAATAAACTTCTTGCCAAGCAGGCTGGAGATTTGGAGAAACCTGATAAATGTCATACTATATTTCCGGAGGAAGTAGAAGAAAAGCTTTGGCCGCTGCCTATTGAGGATTTATTTATGGTGGGACGAAAAACCAAGCCAAAGCTAAATAAATTGGGCATTTATACAATAGGTGATCTTGCAAAATCGGATTATAATATGATATCGTCATTGTTTAAATCTCATGGACGCTTAATTTATAATTATGCCTGGGGAAGAGACGATTCAACTTTTAAAGGCAGGGATGCAATTAAAAGTATAGGAAACAGCAGTACTTTAAAGTTTGATGTTACGGACACTGAGACAGCTCATGCAATAATTCTCAGTCTTGTGGAGATGACTGCGTGTAGGCTGAGAGAGGCTGATATGATGTGCAGGGTTGTAAGTATCGGAATTAAAGACAAAGATTTTAATTATACTTTACGGCAAAAAAAATTATTATACTTTACAAGTTGTACTAATGAAATTTATAAAAATATTTGCATATTGTTTGACAGGTGTTGGAATAAGAGGCCTGTCCGTCAATTGGGAGTTTCTGTCTCAGATTTAGAATTAGCAAATTTTCAGCAATTAAGTATATTCAAAGACCGCAATGAGTTGAACAATGAAAAATTGGATAAGGTAATAGATGTTATTCGTAAAAAATACGGTGATACTTCTGTGATCAGAGGAGTTTTTGCAAATAATGAATTAACACCGATTTTGGGCGGTTATCCGGATGATGAATATCCGGATATGAGCAGTACTTTGTAGGAAGGTGAAAATATGAAGCTTCTTAATCAGCCAATAAAAATGATGGCTATATTTAACTCGGATGGAAGTATACAACCCATTAAATTCAGATTTGATGATATTGTTGTTAACATAGAAAAAGTTCTAAAAATATACGAAGAAAAAATAGTTGGAAACAGACGAATTGTTTTTGTGTGTCAGCACAAGGGCAAGGATATATATGAGCTGAAATATGAAATCGATTCAAGAGTATGGTATTTGTTTAAAAAATAAACACTGTTATATAATTTAGGGCAGCCATGCACCAAAGTGCAGGTTCTGCCCCGTTCAATATATTTATACAGCCAGCGTTATTCACGAGTGGCTTTTACCTTATAATATGCTTGTACGGCTTATGGGTTACTTGTTTTTTAACGGAATCATATTACCTTACAAATAGTTGGCTGAGTGCTGGTATTTCTTATATTTCAATTCTTTTCGGGATTTTTGCTTTTTATTGCTTTATAAAAATAATTATGATATAATTTTTAAAAATAACCAGAGCGAGGTCAGGTGGTTAAATTGTCACATCAAGCAATATACAGGAAATTTCGGCCCAAAACATTTGATGATGTTCTTGGACAGGAGCATGTTACAAGGACGCTAAAAAATCAAATAATGACGGATAATATCGCTCATGCTTATCTTTTCAGCGGTATAAGGGGAACAGGCAAGACTTCCACGGCAAAAATATTTTCAAGAGCTGTAAATTGCCTTAATAACCATGACGGCAATCCGTGCAACGAATGTGAAATATGTAAAAGCATCCTGAATGAAACCAATATGGATGTTATAGAAATGGATGCTGCTTCAAATAACGGCGTTGAAGATATAAGAGAATTACGCGACAAGGTTAAGTTTCTTCCCGTAAAGAGCCGATACAAGGTATACATAATAGATGAAGTTCATATGCTTTCAAAAGGAGCATTTAATGCTCTGCTCAAGACGCTTGAAGAGCCTCCGGAGCATTTATTGTTCATACTTGCAACGACAGAACCTCAAAAAATTCCGGCTACAATTCTGTCGAGATGTCAAAGGTTTGATTTAAAAAGAATTAAATCTGATGTAATTGTAGAGAATATGAAAAGCATATGTGAAGAAATTGGTATAGAATACGATGAAAAAGCGTTAAGTCTTATTGCAGCAAACTCGGAAGGTGCAATGAGAGACGCACAGAGCATACTGGACAGGTGTATATCATTTAATGAGGATAAAATCGATTATGAAACTGTGATAAATCTTCTTGGGACGGTAAATTATCAGGTCGTGTTAGAAGCTGCTAATTACATGGTAGATAAAGATATAAAAAGCACCATGGTTTTGGTAGACGACATATTGAATAGGGGTAAGGAAATTTTATCTTTCCTTGACGAACTGATAGTTTGCTTCAGAAATATGATGATTATAAAGTCAACCGGTTTAACTGATAACATAATCAGAATGTCGGAAGAAGAAGCAGGAGATCTGAAAAAATTAAGCAACAGGGTTTCCATTGATGAAATCGTTGAATTTATCGAGGAGCTTTCGTCTGCTCAATTAGAATGTAAACGTGCCTTAAATCCTAGGGTCTTATTGGAAGCTAAGCTGATAAAAATGCTCAACAAGGTTGAAGATCTAAACATCGGTTCATTGATTAATAGAATAGAAGAACTTGAAAATAGTATTAAAAACGGAAATACGGCAACTGTTATTAAAACAAAACCGCCTGCCGGCAGACACGTTGCGGCTGAGACTAGGAAAAAATCTGCTCCAGCAGGAAATGCTTTGAACCCGGAGAACTTTGAAATTAAAAAACAAGATACTTCAGAAAAAATTGTTAAAGAAGAACAATTTGAAAATAAAAGTGATGAAGCAATATACAATGCCATTATAAATAATTGGCAGGCAATACTTAAAAAGGTAAGAAGTGAAAATGCAGGACTTCAAGCAATAATACGAGAGTCTAGATTGCATGAGGTTAAAAATAAAAAAGCTGTATTTGAATTTGACCCCAAATTTACTTTTCATATAAATGCTGCAAATCAACCAAAAAATAAAGTGAAATTCAAGGAAGTTTTGAGCGGAATTTTAAATGAAGAGTGTGAAGTAGAATTTACGATAAAAAAAGATGAAAAACCAATTAAACCCAAACATACAATAGAAGATATATATGAAGATGTTGTAAGAGAGTTTGGAGAAGAAATAGTGGAATTTAAGCAGGAGGATTAAAAATGAGCAAGGGTAGAAGAATGCCTATGGGAATGCCCGGAGGCGGAAATATGAATAATATGATGAAGCAGGTTCAAAAAATGCAAAAGCAAATGGAAGACATGCAAAAAGAGCTTGAGCAGGCTGAAATGGAAGCAACTGCAGGTGGAGGAGCGATTACAGTTAGAGTAACTGGAAAGAAAGATCTTCTTGAAGTTAAAATAGATCCCGAGGTAGTAGATAAGGATGATGTTGAAATGCTCGAAGATATGATAGTGGCTGCAGTTAATGAAGCATTTAGAAAAGTTGATGAAAAGAAGGAAAATGAAATGAATAAAGTTACGGGTGGATTAAATATTCCCGGGTTATTTTAATGGAGCAATATACACCACCTATAACTAAGCTGATAGAAGAGCTTGCAAAGCTTCCCGGCATAGGAAGGAAATCGGCTCAACGCCTTGCTTTTCACATTTTAGATATGAAAGGCAGCGATGTGTTAGAACTTGCGAAAGCGATAGTTAATGCAAAAAAACTTACTAAACACTGCAAAACTTGTGGGAATTTAACAGAAGGAGATGTTTGCGGCATCTGCGGAAATGTTAAAAGAGACCATTCGGTAATTTGTGTTGTAGAAGATGTTCGCGATATATCAGCAATGGAGAGGACAAAGGAATACAAAGGCGTCTACCACGTTCTGCATGGTACCATATCACCTTTGGAAGGAATAGGTCCGGAGGACATAAATATTAAAGGTCTTATAACAAGACTTGATTCAGAGGTGTCAGAAGTTATTCTGGCAACAAATCCAACAATTGAAGGAGAGGCTACAGCAGTATATATATCAAGGCTTATAAAGCCGATGGGGATAAAGACAACGCGCATAGCTCATGGAATACCTGTGGGCGGAGACATAGAATACGCTGATGAAGTAACTCTTATAAGAGCAATGGAGGGTAGAAGAGAAATATAATAGCAATAGTAGTTGTACCATCCGAGCGTAGCTCTATTTGGGCAATCGGATTTGTGAAAATGTCATTTTGACAAAATGTTACTCTTCTTGTGAAAATGTAAGATACATATGGTATCAAGTACTTTAGTCATATATTTTTATGAAAAACTAAATGATGAATTTGACAGCATATATAATAATACAATATAGGACAAGGGCGTACAGTAAAAGGTGATGTTATGAATAAATTTGGAACAGCGATGATTTTGGCAGGAGGTAAAAGCTCAAGAATGGGCTTTGACAAACAATTCATAAAAATCAATGAAAAAAGAATTGTAAATATAATAGCGGCAAAATTAGAAAAAGAATTTGACGAAATAATTATAATAACCAATAAGGCTGATGAATATAAAGAATCAAAATATAGGATTGCCGAGGATGTTATAAAAGGTAAAGGACCATTATCAGGAATACATGCCGGACTTAGTATTTGCACGTCAAAATATGCATTTGTGGTGGCTTGTGACATGCCCAACATTAACATTGATTATATTAAGTATATGAAGAGTATAATAGAAAGCAATGATGTGCAGGGATGTGTAACTAAGTATGAAAACTGGATAGAACCCTTCAGCGGGTTTTATTCAAAGGATATTTTAGTAAATATAGAGAAACAGCTGAAATCAAATATGAGATCTATTAATAAACTGCTTAAGGAACTGGACATATATTATATAAATGAAAAGAAAGCTAGGGAGTTTAGCCCTACGTGGGATATGTTTTTAAATTTAAATACTAAAGATGACTTAAACAATTATTTAGAGGTTACTGACAGTATAGATTAAAGGTCCTCTTGGGTAAAATATTTTGCCCAAGGGGATTTTTTTATCTGTCAATTTTGTCATAATGACATTCTGTTTTGTCTATTTGACAAATATTGTAATCGTTATTGGAATTTTAAAAATGCATTTAACAAAAAATTAACAAAATAAACAAAAAATTATACAGCAATATCAACGGATGAGTTACTAATCTGACTTTATTATTAGGTGGTTGGCATAAATATTGCATTTCATCTTCAGGCGAACTTGATAAAAATATTCAGAGAGGTGAAGAACTTGAAAAGACGTTCATTTTTAAAACTTTTGGGAGGAGTCGGAGCACTAAGCTTTACCGGCTTAACCATAGGTTGTGACAAAAAGGATTCTGTTGATGCAGACGCTCCGGATCAATTCCCAAAGCTTTCCAAACTTTCGGGACAAAAGCCAGAAGCGGTTGTGGATGTCAAAACAGGAAAAGTACAAGTTGATGGGTCAATATTGATGAGGCACAGCGCCTGCTTGGGATGCTACAGCTCATGTGGTAACCGTGTTAAAATTGACAAAAATACTGGAAAAATATTAAGGGTGTATGGAAATCCATATAATCCAAACAATGCGGAACCGCATCTTTCTTTTGAAGAACCGCTGGCAGAATCATATCTTGCATTTAGCGGGTATAAAGATAAAGGAAGCATAAACAGAGGAACTTTATGCGGCAGAGGAAATGCTACATTGGAAAGTCATTACGATCCTATGAGAACATTGGTTCCTTTAAAAAGAACAAGTGGGCGAGGAGAAGGAAAATGGATGCCTATAACCTGGGAAGAAGCTGTTGAAGAAACAGTGGAAGGCGGAGAGCTGTTTAAAGACGCCGGTGAAAGTACTTATGTGGAAGGATTTAGGCAAGTAAGGGATTTAGATACTCTTATTGATGAAAAAGCTCCTGAGCTCGGATCAAAAGCCAATCAATTGGTTTTCTTCGGAGGAAGAGGAGATGGAAGAACATCTTTTGGAAACAGGTTTATAAACGCTTTTGGAACATTAAACAGTTATAGTCACGGCTATTCCTGAGGCGGCTCAAAAACACCCGTGGGACGGGTTACAGCCGGTGGTCAAAATATGAGACCTGATATAAACAATGCAGAGTACATATTGTATGAAGGAGCTTTTCCTGGGCACAGCGGAAAGCCTATGCAAACTATAGCAAGACAAATAAAATTTGGGGTAAATGAAGGCAGCCTGAAATATTCTGTAGTGGACCCTGTGCTTGTTGGAGGCGCAGTAACTCCATTATATAAAAAAGGTGAATGGGTTCCCATAAAGCCTGCCACTGACAATGCATTCGGGATGGCACTTATAAGATGGATTATTGAAAATGAAAGATATAATAAGAAATTTTTGTGTTCTCCAAATTACGATGCTGCAGTATCCAAAGGGTTTAACAGTTGGACCAATGCTGCGCACCTAGTTATAGATGATCCTGAGCATCCTAATTACAGAAAAATGCTTAGGGCAGAAGATTTAGGTATGGAGACAGGCAAAGATGAAAAGGACATATTTATTGTAATCGATAATTTAACAAAACAACATGACAGGTTTGATAAAGTAAGCGAAGCAGATTTATTTTTTGAGGGAAAGGTTGCTGCTGCAGACGGAAAAGAAATACAAGTTAAAACTTCATTTTTACATTTGAAGGATAGCGCCTTTTCACATACTATAAAAGAATATTCAAACGCATGCGGAGTGCCTGAGGAAAAAATAAAAGAGATTGCAAATGAGTTTACTTCTCACGGAACAAAGGTAGCCATGGATGGTATGGGAAGCACTGCTACAGCTAACGGTGCAGATATAACTATGATTAGTTATATTTTAATGTCTATGGCTGGAAGCCTAAATAAAAAGGGCGGAGCTATTATTAGAAGAAATTCGTATAAATCGGCAAGTGACGGACCTAGATATAGAGTAAGTGTCATACCTGATGCACCAAAAAAATCAGGAATAAGAATAAGTCGTACTGGGGTAAGCTACGAAAGTACTTCTGAATATAAAAATAAGGTTGCAAATGGTGAGAATCCATATCCATCCAAGATGCCTTGGCATCCTGTGGGAAGCGCGTCTGATAATCAGGCTGTTTTTTCTATTGTTAATAAATACCCTTATCAGGCAAAAATAGTATTTAACTGGATGGCAAATCCTTTGTTGGCTGTTCCGGCAGCGGCAAAAAAAGAAGTGTTGGAAGCTCTTAAAAGCACTGATAACGTACCGCTGTTTATTTCATGCGATCCTTATATGGGTGAAATGACTGCTCTTGCAGATTATATAATACCGGATACAACTCCTTATGAGAGCTGGGGACTTGCAAATATCGAAGGGAACTTTTCAGGAAAGGGTCTTACATTGAGATGGCCTATAGTTGAGCCTGCAACACCTAAGCTTCCTGACGGGAGACATACTTCTTTTGAGACATTTATAATAGATGTTGCAAAGAAAATAAATCTTCCGGGATTTGGAGACAGGGCAATGTTTGACGCAAATGATAATTTACTTCCTCTTAATAGCAGAGAAGATTATTTTGTAAGAGGTATTGCCAATATGGCATATGACGGAGAACCGGTATCAGATATTTCAAAAGATGAAATGGACATGCAAGATTTAGAAAATGCAATGAAAGACTGGAAAAATTCCGTTACGGAGGAAGAATGGCCTAAAGTGTTAAAGGTAATTTCAAGAGGTGGCAGGTTTGAGGATCACGGTGCCGGATTTGACGGAGATAATCATAAATATCCATATAAAGGTGCTGTAAACTTCTATGTTGAAAGCTTTGCTAATGGTATAAACTCAATGACAGGCGAGCACTATAGAGGAGTTGCCGCATGGAATCCTGAATCATTCTCCGATGGAACGTTAATTGCCGACACGTTCCCTGAATCACAGTGGCCGTTTAAAGCTGCGAATTACAAGCCTAAATTCAGAAGTATAAGCATGCTTTCTAACAGTTCCATTATGAGGGATTTGAGCAAACATAACTATGTGGAGCTGAACTCTGAGGATGCAGCTAGTCTTGGAATTAGAACTATGGATCTTGTAAAGGTAGTACCTGCAACTGGAGGCGATTTTACAGGATATGCTTTGGTCAGAGAAGGAATAGCAAAAGGAACTATAGGAATAGCATACGGATATGGACATTGGGAATACGGAAGCAAGGAATACAGCATAGACGGAAAGCCTAATGGAGGGAACAAGGATTTAGGTGCGGGAGTTCATTTGATGAATATATTAGACCCTAAAGTTAATGGATTGTTCGGAATTTCAGAATCATCCACAGGCGGTCCTGGAAGAAATGGTGGCGCATACAGAATAGAGAAGGTATAAAATATGAACAAATCAATAGCAGAAGAGACTATTTTTGTAGTAAGTAAGAGACTTGAAATATATGAATTCTTGTCATTTGCCTTTTTAAATACTCCATCTGAAGATATTTTAAATTCCTTGAGAAAAAATGCTGAATTTTTTAAGGAGCTTTGTCCAGTAAATACAGATTTTTTATATGAAAAAAGTACGGATGATTTCGTTCAGGAATATTATGACAGGTTTTTTGTGCCTACTTCGAAATTGTTTGTTCCTTCTCATGAATCTTCCATAAGGAACAGAAAAATAAAAAAGGGTAAAACAATTTACGGTAAAATTGACAGCAATGAAACATTTCATGTAAAAGCATGTTATGAAATGGTTGATTTCAAAATTCGTGAGCTAAATGGATTCAGTCCTCTTAAGGATAACCACTATCCGGATCATGTAGCTTTTGAACTTGCATTTATGGCATACATGGTGAAACTTGAACTGTCAGCATTAAAATGCGGTGATGAAGAAAATTCTGTGAAATGGAAAAAGCTCCAGAATGATTTTCTGGACGAGCACTTGAGTAAGTGGATTGGTGATTATGCAGAATTAACCGAGGAAAAAGGAAATGGCATGTATTCTTATTTAAGCTGTATTTCCGCCGCTTGGACGGTTATGGATTTAGAGCATTTGAATGAAGAATTCATTAAAGACAGAGAGGTGATATAGTATGAAAAAGTATGGAATGATTATAGATTTAAAGCGCTGTGTGGGATGCCATGCGTGTACCATAAGCTGCAAAATGGAAAATGAGATTCCGGAAGGCTGCTTTAACACTTGGGTTGAAGAATGGGATACTGGCAAATATCCGAATGTATCAAGAGTAAAATTACCTAAGATGTGTAATCACTGCGTGGATGCGCCGTGTATCGAAGCTTGTCCCGTAGATGCAACATTTGCCGTTGAAGGCGGTATAGTAGTTGTAGATGAAGAGAAATGCATCGGTTGCGGAGCGTGTGTTTCTGCATGTCCTTATGATGCAAGATATATGAACAGTGCAACAAACAAAGCAGGAAAATGTACATTTTGCATACAAAGGGCAGAAGCCGGAATGATGCCGGCATGTGTAAGCACGTGCATATCCCATGCAAGATTCTTCGGAGATCTCAATGATCCAGACTCAGAGGTAAGCAAGCTTATGGCTGAAAACAAAACAGAAGGCTTAAAGGAAGAACTGGGTCTTGAGCTTAATGTTAAATATATCGGACTAAAGGATGCGTTGAAGAACGGAGAGCCGGAGGAACGTTACAGAGGCGGAAAATAAAGAAGGGGTTTTCGCAAGGAGAAAAACATGTTTAAAATGGGTGCAACAGAATTAATTTTAATACTTGGCATTGCGTTGATAGTATTTGGACCAGGAAAGCTGCCGGAAATTGGAAAAGCATTGGGAAAATCTATAACTGAATTTAAAACTCATGCCAATAAATCCTATGATGCTACGATAGAAAAATCAGAGGACAAGGAATAACCATATGAAAGCAAGGCTTATTTTGCCTTGCTTTCAAAGTTTATTAAATTACTTTAGACAGTGAGAAGCTAGTAATTATATGCGGAGATGTTTATGTTTAGAGCTGATAAAATTATAGAAAAAGCTACGGCAAGACTTGACGCCGTTTCTGTGAATGCGGAAAGATGCTCAAGATTGCGTTCGTCTTTATCAAAATGCACAAAGTGTACGGATATCTGCCCTGAGATGGGGATAGATATAAATAAGTCAGGTATTCAATTAAATTACAGTTGTATACAGTGTGGATTATGCGCAGCAGTTTGTCCGACAGGAGCATTGTCTATTCAGGAGCCGACAGAACTGAGCTTGTATGAGTATGCTTCTGCCTTGGGAAAAGACGGCAAAGATTGTGTAATAAGTTGCAAGCGTAATGATACTGTATCAAATGATATTTTTAAGGTTCCATGCTTGGGAAGTTTAACTATAGAGCTTCTATTTAGCTTGGATTTGCTACCAAATAAGGTGTACATGGTGTTTTGCGAAAATGAATGCGAAAAGTGTGCGGTAAATCATGGCATCAGGCACTATTACAGCAGAATTAAAGAAGTAGATAAAATAAAAAGTAATCTTGGCTTGTGTGGAGGAGCTTTAACTGATGCGGAACATCCACCTGAGCTTAAATATAAAGATATTCATTCGGATAAAATGAATGAAGAAAGAAGAGAATTTATCTTTTCTGCATTTAGATTATTTGAAGAAACCATAAAGAACATTCCTGATATGGCGGTGGAATATTTACTTGGCGAGGAAGAAGAAAAAGGCTCTGTTTCCTCCGCTGATAAAATTGAAAAATATCCCATGTTTGTAAAATCATTTGAAAGAATTGAGAAATGTAATATAATTAATGGTGAAGTTAATGAATATTTCAAGCCATTTTTGGCTGGAGAATGCAGATTCTGCAAGGCGTGTTCCATATTATGTCCAACGGGAGCATTGAAGTGTACAAAAACACATGATACTATAGAGATAGTATTGTCTCCGAATGCTTGTTGTGGATGCAATTTATGTGTTGAGGTGTGCTACCACAATGCATTGGATTTGGAAACAAAGAAAGCGGAAGATTTTATGGGTGATTCTCCATATACCATTGCAAGAGGAGTTGTTCAAAAATGTATTTTTTGTGGAAAAGAAATTTATTCTGGGAAGAAAGAAGAAATTTGTCAGTCATGCTTAAAGATGGGCAAGAAAATCAGGTGATATAAATGAAAAAGATTATTATTTTTTTCGCCTGCATCATTGGATTAGCCTGTTTTATTTATTGCGGCAAGAGTAACGGTTTTGGAGACACTGGCGTAGAAAGCAGGCATAAAATAGGCGTTCTGTCGGCATCTGACATAAGGTTGCTTAAAGTAAATGCTATGATTACAGAACTTGATAATTACGGATATAGTAAAGATACGCTGGATATTGTAGTAAAAAACGCCGAAGGCGATAAAAGCAGATTGAATGAGTTAGCACGAGAGCTGGTAGATGAAGATGTTGATATTATAGTAACAACAGGTGTTTTTGAAACTTCTTCGGCGCAAAAATTTGCGGAGAGCAAAAATATCCCGATAATTTTTATCGGAGTAAGCTGTACGGTGGAACTAGGTCTTATAAATGACAAAATAACTCCGGGATGTAACATAACCGGTGTCGATAGCGACTATGTTCGCCTGACAGGGAAAAGACTGGAATTTTTAAAAAGAATTGTACCTGATACAAAACGGGTTCTTATATTGTATAATCCGGACGCCATACCTTTCGGGCCAAGTTCAAAGCTATTTCATGAAGCTGCTGATAAGCTTGACATACAGCTTGATATGATATCGGCTAAAAACAGGGACGAAATGGTTGAGGCTATAATAGAAAACAGCCAAAAGTGTGACGGAGTAATACTTATGTGCAGCTTGCTGTACGAATCTACAATTAAGGATATTGCTGATACTTCGTTAAAATATAAAATACCTGTTATGGGAGTCGACAATGTTCAGGTGGAAAAGGGGATATTAGCTTTTTATGGAAGTACAAATTATAATGAAGGAATTCAGGCTGCAAGGCTGGTTGCAAATGTATTTGACGGTCATGATATAAAAATAATTCCTATTGAAAAACCGGAGCACTTGGAGTTTCACATAAATGTTGATACGGCAGAAGCCCTCGGAATAGATATTGATTACTCAGGAATGACGTTTGTTGATAAGTTTGTACGAAATTCAGATGATAGCAGATAGTGGTGATTATGAATAAAAAAATTTTAGTGAGTATAAAGTTAAAGCTTGTGTTAATGATTGTGTCGGTATCTGTAATTCCTTTAGTTTTTTTATCATACATCAATATTAAGACTCTGAAAAATGAGGTAAAGGTATCTATACACAAGGGACACGAGCTGGCGGCATCAAGAATATCTCAGACTATTGTGGAGATGGTGAAGACCACACAAGAATCGATGCAAGCGGTGGCTTTGACTAATCCTGAATTGTTCAAGCCTGACAACGGGGTAAACAGAGAAGATATTATATATAGAATGTTTAAGAGATATGAACATTTAGAGGAAATGTCCATGATTTCTAAAAATGGACTGGAACTTGCAAAAATTTCAAAAAGGCATGTTATTTCTCTAGATGAGTTAAATGATATTTCTAATGAGGACAAGTTTAAAGTGCTGGAAAAAGGCAGTTTGTACATAGGCGAGCCAAAAATGGATGCGGACAAACAAGTGGTTTTTGAACTTGGCGTACCCATAGGCGGAGGAGACGAGTATTTGTCAGGTGCTATTACAGCTAAAATAAGCCTTCGCCAGATAATGAATAAAATTAATTCCACAAAAGGTGAAGAAGGAAGCTATATATTTCTAATAGATGAAAACGGAGCTTTAATAGGGCACTCAGATTATAACCAGGTAATGAGAGGTCAGGATGTTACAAAAAGCGAAGGGGTAAAGAAACTTCTTGAAAATAAAAAAGAATTTAAAAGTGGCATTAAAGATATTAACTTTGACAGCAAAGTATATGAATCTTATTCAGGCCAAAAGGTACTGGGGGTATATGGGTTAATCCCCATAGTTAATTGGGGAATTGTTGTGGAACATCCGTTGGATAAAGTTTATATGACAATAAGGCAAATGATTGCCAAGATATTGGTAACATTGTTGTTGACGTTGATTTTTACCGGAATGGCAGTGGTGTGTTTAATTAATATTTTTATGAAATCCATAAATGAAATTGAAAAAGGAGTTAATTCAGTTAAAAGTGGAAATTTTGACTATAAAATTCCAAAGCAAAGCAATGATGAGATAGGTGCAATAATTGATGCATTTAACAATATGACGGATGAGATAAAAAGAAAGAAAGAAAATGAAAAGCTTATTATTTCAGCTGAAAAAAGGGCGGCGATAGGTACTTTAGCTGCCGGTGTGGCCCATGAGATAAATAATCCCATGAACAACCTTGGATTTTACACTTCAGATTTGCTTGAAAGACTTGAAACGGAAGATATCAATGAATTATATGAAGGTAAAACTATACAGAACTATCTTGAAATAATGAAAGAACAAATTGAAAGGTGTTCTTCAATTACTCATAATTTGCTGAAAATTTCAAGGGAATCTGCTGTCAATATCAAACCAGTAAATATATATGCAACAATTAAGGATATATTGAAACTCATGGAGCACAGAATTAAGAAACAAAACATATCTGTGAAGATTGACTTGCATGCACCAAGGCCTGTTGTTATGTCAGATGAGTCGCAAATACAGCAAATGCTTTTGAACATAATTACAAATGCATTGGATGCAATGGAGAAAAAAGGAACTCTAAGAATCAGCATAGAAAATTTTCATAATGATGATACCTTGCTTATAAAAGTAAGGGATACGGGATATGGAATCAAGGATGAAGATAAAGATAAAATATTTGATCCTTTCTATACAACTAAGCCTGTAGGAAAAGGAACAGGATTGGGACTTTCAATAAGCCAGGTAATTATTGAAAGAATGAGGGGCACTATAGAAATACACAGCGAAGAAAATATCGGTACGGTAATATATATAAAGCTTCCTGTTGCAAAAGAGGTGGATTAAAATGAACAGCTTCAGATTGCTGATAGTAGATGATGAGGAGAAATTCGTAGAGCTGTTGAGAGACAGATTGAGAAGGAAGGGCTTGTATGTTCAGGCAGCAACATCCGGAATAGATGCGGTAGAACTGATACAACAGGAAGAATTTGATGTTGGGCTGTTTGATATTATGATGGATAAAATGGACGGACTTAGGCTTCTGGAAGAAGCTAAAAGAATTCAACCTGACATGGAAGTAATTATGCTTACGGGCTATGGTACTGTGGAGACCGCTATAAGAGCTATGAAGAACGGAGCTTATGATTATCTTTCAAAACCGATAAACCCCACCAAACTTGATTTGGTATTGGAAAGAGCTTCGGAAAAAAAGAAGCTCAAGGGATACAATAATAATCTCGTCGAAAACATAAAAATTATTAATAACAAAAGAGAGATAATAGGAGAATCTAGGTTGATAGCAAACCTTAGATACATGATAGATAAAGTTGCTGATAGCAATCTTCCGGTGCTTATATTGGGTGAAAGTGGCACTGGCAAAGATTTGGTGGCAAATGAATTGCACTGTAAAAGCATGAGAAAGGACAAGCCGTTTATTCCAATAAACGCTGGGGCTATCCCCAATGATCTTCTGGAGTCTGAATTGTTCGGACATGTTAAGGGTGCTTTCACAGGAGCACACACAAATAAAAAAGGTCTTGTTGAAATAGCCGACGAAGGAACTCTTTTTTTGGACGAAATAGGTGATATGGAACTTGGCCTGCAGAAAAAGCTTCTAAGATTTTTGGATACAGGTGAATTCAGACCTGTGGGGGGCACAATGGTTAAAAGAACCTCTGTAAGGGTTGTGACGGCTACAAATAAAAATTTGGAGGAAGCTATTGAAAAGGGCAAGTTTAGACAAGACTTGTTATACAGGTTAAGTGTTATTACCATACATGTTCCACCATTAAGGGAAAGAGGTGGAGATGTATTACTTTTAGCGGAGTATTATTTGAAAAAATCACCGGATTTAAAAGAACTGACAGAAGAAGCAAAAGATTTTCTGCTTAGCTATAGCTTCCCTGGAAATGTAAGAGAACTGATTAATTTTATCGACAGAGGGATCTTGCTTTCAAAGGATAATAAAATACATTCTGGTGACTTATATACGAAAGCGCTGATGCCAGAGCAGCAATCCGGCGATAAAATGACTTTGGGTGATATAGAAAAACAGCATATTATAGAGGTGCTGAATTCAACAAACTGGGATAAGCCAAAGGCAGCTAAAATATTAAAAATTGGACTTAGAACATTGTACAGAAAAATTGATAAGTATGAAATACATAGGTGACGGCAGTCATAAATGGAGGTTTATATGCAGCAGAATATATCTGTGGAACAAGCAAAATCAATTATTTTAGACGGTAGGGAAAAAACGGACATTATTGAAATCCCTATTTTGGAATCATTGGGGCATGTGCTGGCAAATGATGTGAAATCACACATGGATATGCCGCCTTTTGACAGGTCTCCTTTAGATGGATACGCATTGATGTCTGAAGATACAAAAGATGCAAGTATAGAAAGGCCGGTGGTATTAGATGTAATAGATTATGTTCCGGCAGGATATGTAAGCTCAAAGAAGGTAAAAAATGGTCAGGCAATAAGGATTATGACCGGGGCAAAAATTCCAGAAGGAGCAGATATAGTAATAAAATACGAAGATACAGAATTTACGAAAGAAGATGTGAAAATATTTAGTTATACAAAATCCGGAGCCAATATTGTAAGAAGAGGGGAAGATATAAAGTGCGGAGAAACTGTATTGGCAAAAGGAAAGGTTATTCAACCGGCAGATATAGGGATATTAGCTACGCTGGGAATGAGCAAAGTGCAGGTGTACGCAAAATTAAAAATTGGGATTCTTGCGACTGGGGATGAACTTGTTGAAGTTGATAAAAAACTTGATGAAGGGAAAATAAGGAACAGCAATTCATATACTCTTGCGGCTCAAATAATTAGAAGCGGTGGAGATCCTGAAATATTAGGAATATGCAAGGATGATATCGGCGAAATATCTGAAAAATTAAAAAGTGCTTTAGAAAAATATGACATGATTATAACAACAGGTGGAGTATCTGTTGGAGATGCAGATTTGGTAAAAGAAGCTTTTAAGAAGATAGGGGCAGAAATATTATTTTGGAAAGTGCAAGTAAAACCAGGTTCACCTATTACGGTAGCCAAGTACAATAATAAATTTCTCTTTGGTTTGTCGGGAAATCCGGCTGCTGCCAGCATAACATTTGAACAGTTTGTCCGACCAGCGGTTCTAAGCTTAATGGGAAGAGAAAATGTGGATCTTATTAAAGTGAAGTCTGTTTTAAAGAGTAATTTTAATAAAATTAGAAATCACAGCCGGTATGTAAGGGCAGTTACTTACTATAAAGACGGAGGATTTTTTACATTGTTGCCTGATAAGCACAGCTCCGGAGTTTTATCATCATTGTCTGGTATAAATTCTTTGCTTTTAATAAAGGCAGGGGAAGGCCCTTACAAATCGGGAGACATAATAGAGGTAGAACTGCTAAGTAAGCCAGAGGTAGTAGTATGATACCTGTAATTTCTGTTGTGGGAGCTGAATCAAATGTGGGAAAAACAACGGTTATTTGCAAGATAATAAGGGAGCTTAAATTAAGAAATTATAAAGTCGCAACTATAAAGCATCACAAAGGCGATTTTGATATAGACTATCCTGAAAAGGATACATGGAAACATTATGATTCAGGCGCTGATACGGTTATTATTTCTTCGCCTGTAAAATTAGCACGAATAGAGCGCAGGTCTGAAGAATATAAGCTGGATGAAATTATAAGCGGAATAAGTAACGTTGATATTATTATAACGGAAGGATATAAAACCTGTCATAAGCATAAAATTGAAGTAGCGAGAAAGTGCTTTTCTCAGAAGATAATTTCAAAAGAAACAGAACTGTTTGCAGTTGTAACGGATTTTTATGTTAAAAGTAACATTCCAAGGTTTTCACACGATGATATAAAGGAACTGGTAGATTTAATTGAAGAAAAATTTTTAAATGAATAATGAAAAGTTAGGAGAACAATGGTTTTTAAAGGCATTTTCTCCTTTTTTTATGAATATTTGCGCAAAGAGCAACTGCACTTTAAGTAAATAATCCATAAAGAATATTTGGCTTCGCATAAAAAATATGATAAATTTCTTTAAATAGTATAAAATTATGTTATAATATAATCTTAATTAGACATACATTATACATTAAGGAAAGGAACTTAAATTGAACACAGTAAGTTATAAAGATGCAAAAAATAAATATTTTTTTATTGATGTAAGAAGTCCAGCAGAATATAAAGCCGATACCATAACAGGTTCTGTAAACATACCTTTGCTGAACGATGAAGAAAGAAAAGAGGTTGGTACCACATATGTGCAGGTAGGAAAAACGGAAGCCAAAAGGCTTGGCGTAAAACTTATATCATCGAGACTGCCTGACATATTTGAGCAGGTGCTGGAATTAAAGTTTAAGCATAATAATTTAGCGGCATTCTGTGCAAGGGGAGGCTATAGGAGCTCATTTATATGTGCTTCATTCAGTTCAGTAGGAATTCCGCTGTTTCAGTTGGAAGGAGGATATAAAAGCTACCGCAAAGAGGTGATAAGTTCTATTCCAAAACTGAATGAGAAGACAACATACATTGTATTAAATGGAAATACCGGAGTGGGTAAAACCGATATACTGTACGGATTAAAAAAGCTTGGATGCTCCATACTTGACTTGGAAGGAGCTGCAAACCACAGAGGCTCTATTTTTGGAAGCATAGGTATAGGTGAATGCAATACGCAAAAGAAATTTGAAACAAATATTTACGACCAGTTGGTTGAAGCTGAAGGCAAATATGTATTTGTTGAAGCTGAAAGCCAGAAGATAGGAAAAGTTACACTACCTAAATGCATATCAGAAAAAATGAAACAAGGCATACAAGTGTTTGTTGATGCAGACATGGAACACAGAATAAAAAGCCTTAAAAAAGATTACACTTTAGATGATTCGTGGATTAGTGAATCTATTAAGGCTATGGATTATCTAAAAAGATATATAGCAAGAGAAAAGATTGAAATGCTTAAGCAGGAAGTAATAAAGGGTAACTTTGACAATGTAGCAAGAGAACTTATGGAAAAATATTACGACCCAATGTACAATTTTAAATCAGGCAAATTAAATTATGCTGCGTCATTTCACAACGAAGCAGGCACGGACAATGTGTCAGACAAAATGTTTATGTGGTACAGGGGATTACAAATGTCAACGGTTTAGCAATTATAAGGATTATTCTTTCAGAAATTCTTCCCTCTTTATTGAGTAGAGATTCATAGTTCTATTATCAGGCCAATCAACCTTGTTTTTATACCTTAGCCCGATATAATTCAGAATGTGTTCAGACGCGGTGTTCAATGAATCAACCGCCGCGGATATTTCATCAAAATCTAAATTATTAAATCCATATGAAAGTATTTTTTTAGTGGCTTCTTTAGCATAGCCTTTTTTCCAATAAGGCTTTGCGAATCCGAAGACCATCTCAATACCTCTGATCGCATCACTATGTTTAAAACCGCAGTAGCCAATATATTTATTTGTGTTTTTTTCTATTACAGAAAATACATAATTGCTATTAATTCCGAAAGTATTGATTTTTTTAAAATAACTGCTCAATTCATTTTCATATGACTGCTTTGTTATACCTCCCGTATATTTCATAACATCTCTGTTGCATTTCATCTTTATAACTTCAGGGAAATCATCCATACTGGGATTTTTTATTATAAGTCTTTTAGTTTCTATAAATATATTTTGAATTGGATCTATCATTTTTAAACCTCAAAAACAAGTTTGCTATATTATAAACAAATATAGCAGGTATTGCAATATTAAATTAAGAATTAAATTAATATAAAATTATAGTTATCTATTATTATCCGTTAATGGATATATTTGAAAATATTGTATAAATGGACTATTTGTGTTATAATGTCTTGTTTTGATTGATGGAATTTATTATCAGATGACTGAGAAGTTCATCTGTTCTAAGGAAATTCAGAACTAGGAAGATAGGGAGGACAATATGGCACAGCTTTACTATAGATATAGTACCATGGGTGCGGGAAAAAGCATAGAGGTTCAAAAAGTTGCATTCAATTATGAAGAAAAGGGACAAAATCCGTTGATATTTACATCTGGTTTGGATGACAGATATGCGGAATCAGGAATTGTTGCTTCGCGCATAGGGTTGCAACGAAAAGCGATATCGGTAAATGATGAAATGAATATTTTTGATATTGTAAAGAAATACAATGACCTGTTCAGAGTGGATGCTGTTATAATTGACGAATGTCAATTTTTAAAGAAACATCATATAATGGAACTTACTGACGTTGTCGACGATTTAAATATACCGGTCATGTGTTATGGCTTGAAATCAGATTTTAAAAATGAATTGTTTGAAGGATCATACTGGCTTTTGGCAATGTCTGATAAAATAGAAGAAATTAAAACGGTATGTTGGTGCGGCAAAAAGGCTATCGCCAATGCGCGCCTCATTGACGGAAAGGTTGTTTATGAGGGAGAACAAATTTTTGTCGGTGGAAATGAAAGCTACACAGCCTTGTGCAGAAAGCATTATAAAAAAGGGCTGGTTATGCCGTATCATGAAGAATCCGAAGACTTAATAACAAGATATGAGAGGTTGTCTAAAGAAGAAAAAGACAGCAATGAATAATATATTTTAACATTATGGAATATTATGAATAAAAAGGAATCTCCTGTTTATAATGTAATATAGGAGGTTTTTACTATGAGCAGTATTTCTAAAAATGATAAAAAAATAAAATTAATGAATATCAAAAATATTTTTTACAACTCTAAAGTAAGAAGCAGCAATGATAAAAATGACTTATATGCAAATTTAGAAAGTGCAAGGAAAGAGTGGGAAGAAGCAAAAAATATTTTTGAAAACGTATCAGAGCCTGATTTAGTTGATTATGCTATTTATAATGTAGAAGCAGCTGAAAAGAAATATATCTATTTGTTGAGACAGATAAAAAACGAAGAATCAGCTGCTAATTAAACTTAAAGGTGTAAAAAGGTGTAAACTTTTTGTTTGCGCCGTTATTTTTGCTAATTTAAAGGATGAAGTTATTTTGTTGGAGTATTGATATAGCTTAATTTGGCAATTGTTTACATAAAAAAATATTACCATTTGCAAATGCACCGGGCTCATGTTAAACTAAACGAAAAAAGAATTAGAAAGTATGTGATTAAATGATATCGTCCTTAAGTAAGGCGGAAATTAGTAAAATGAAAGAAGACAAGCTTTATGAACTTGATTACATGAGGTTTATTGCATGTCTTGCGGTAATTATTGTTCATATAACTGCAACGGGAGTGACCGGATACATTCACGGAAGCTTTCCACATATAATGGTATTGATACTAAATAGAAGTTTAAAGTTTACAACACCTATCTTTATTTTTTTGAGCGGTGTTACCAGCTTCTACAGTTATCGAAAAAAAGAATTTAAACTTTTTCAGTTTATAAAAAAAAGGCTGAAGAAGGTTCTTGTAGCATATTTTTTTTGGTGTGTGGTATATTATTTGGCGTATATTAAGTTAGGGTTTTACACGTTTGATATTAAGTTTTTTTCGAAAAACGTGATTTTAGGAACAATGTCATACCACCTTTATTTTGTAATAATAATAGCGCAGATGTACATTGTTGGCCCGATTTTTTATAAATTGCTTAAAAATTCTGATAAAAAGGTTGTCATATTAATTGTATCGGCACTGGTGACGATGCTTTGTGCTGAATTTATCAGATTTAAATATGCGGATAGAATCTTTTTGAAATATATGTTTTTCTATATGCTTGGAATATTTGTGACATTGGAGTATGACAGGTACATGGCATGGATAAATAAGTACAAATTAATAATTACAGCGGGATATGTAGCTGCTTCTGCAGTATACACATATGTTTCGTTCAACGATATGTCCACATATATTTATGCGTGGTTTGTTTTTTCAGTATTTTCAGTTTTCTTTGTATATGTTGTAGGACTTGTTATGAAAAAATACATGGCAAAAATATATAGTTTTATCAAGTTGTTCGGTCAAAGCTCGTACTATATTTATCTAATGCATCCGCTGGTGCTTACAATGGCAATAATGTATGCCGATAGCCATGGAATACTGTCAATTACATCAAGGCTTATTATCTATTCACTGACAGTGATTCCAATAACAATTATATTTTGTCTGGTTTTTACCGCAGCAAAAAACAAAATAAAGAAAAGCAAAAAAGCGGCATTAGCCGCTTAGCTAGCATGAAAGGGTGTTGAAACTTCAACGCTCTTTTTTAATTATTTGAGGCTTTTTCGTACTCTCTCATTGCTAAAATTGTTTGCTGAAATAAATTATCCAGCTCCCATCCAAGCATTTCGGCTCCCTGTTTAATTGCATCTCTTGAACATCCGGCAGCAAAGCTTGAGGTTTTGAATTTTTTCTTTAATGATTTTAATCCCAGATCTGATACGCTTTTTGAAGGCCTCATTAATGCTACAGCCCCTATTAAACCTGTAAGTTCATCAATGGCAAACAGAACTTTTTCCATTTGGTGTTCAGGTTTTGCGGTTGTTTCAGTCAGTCCGTAACCGTGGCTTGCTACGGCATGTATGATTTTTTCATCAATTCCTTTTTCGGCCATTATTTCCTGAACCTTTACGCAATGTTCCTCAGGATACATTTCAAAGTCCAAGTCATGCAGAAGTCCTACTATTCCCCAAAATTCTGCTTCATCTTCATAACCTAAATTCTTGGCAAAATACTCCATTACAAAACCTACGGTTTCGGCATGCTGTAAATGAAATTCTTCCTTATTATATTCCTTAAGTAATTTCCAGGCTTCTTCTTTTGTAATCATTTTAGTTCCTCCTTAATTATTAATTATATAAATTTAATTTTAACTTATCATACAAAATATGTCCATAATTTTTATAAGGTTATATATTATATTTCTGCATATAGCTTATTTATTAGAAATACAGGAAAATTTTAAGCTATGTATATATGAAGTTAGGTCAAACTAATAATGGAAATAAATAGCCGTTGACTACATAAAAACATTTTGTTAAAATCGTACATAATAAAAAGATATAAACAACTGTTTATATATGAAACTTTTTTAATATATGGAGGGAAAAATGAAAAAATTAATAGCGATATTATTAGTTCTGCTGATGTCATTATTTGCATTTGCAGGATGCACTAAAGAAGAACCAAAAGAGGAAAATCCAATTATTGAGGAACCGACTAACGAGGAATCAGGAGACAAAGAGGTTTTGGCGGAAAATGCTGTTAAAACCGGCTTAGCAGTTGTAACTTCAGTAGCAAAATCAAAAGATGCAACAGCTGATGCAGAGGGCTTAGGACAATCTGACTCTGTGGTAGTTGCTGTTACAGTTGATAAAGATGGAAAAGTTGTTAAGGCTGCTATTGATACTGCACAAACTAAGATAAATTTTTCAGCAGATGGAAAGATTACTTCTGACCTGACTGCTGTGTATAAATCTAAACAGGAACTTAAAGAAGAATACGGAATGAAAGGCGCGTCTTCTTTAGAAAAGGAATGGTACGAGCAAGCAAATGCCCTTGCTGATTATTTTGTCGGAAAGACCACAGAAGAAATAAAAGCGATACCGACTGATGATGCAGGTGTTACAACTGATGCTGATTTGGTTTCTTCAGTAACGATTAAAATTAATGATTACAAAGCAGCGGCTGAAAAGGCTATAGCTAGTGCTCAAGATTTAGGAGCAACGGATGAAGATACCTTAGGATTAGGTGTTTTGACAACTGTAGCAAAATCAAAAGATGCAGCTGCAGATGCTGAGGGACAGACTCAGGCTTATTCAACATATGCTGCAACTACATTTGATGCAGAAGGAAAGATTACAAGCTCAATTATTGATTCATCACAGGCTACTGTTAAGTTTGATTCTGAAGGAAAAATAACTTCTGATATAACTGCACCTGTAAAGACTAAGGTTGAGTTGGGAGATGAATACGGAATGAAAGGCGCATCTCAAATTAAAAAAGAATGGTTTGAACAGGCAGAGGCCTTTTCAGAATATACCATAGGAAAAACTGCTGAAGAAGTGGCAGGGACTGAAGTGGATGAAGAGGGAACCGCAACTGATGCAGATTTGGTATCATCAGTAACAATTGGAATTGAAGGATTTCTTGAAGTAATTGCTAAATCTGCAGCCAACGCAAAATAAATAGACATTATTAAAGCTTCGATGTTTAACATCGAAGCTTTAGTTTTTGTACAAACAAAAAGGTTTTTTGAATCTTAAGGTAAACTATTCACTTACAAATTATTTACATTGACATAAAAATTTATTTATGTTATTATTCTTATGCTGTGCTACATGGGGAGGTAGCGGTGCCCTGTACTTGCAATCCGCTGTAGCAAGGTGGAATTCCCTCTCTAGGCTTATATTGTGAGGGCTGACTTTTTTAAGTGGCGTTGATAACCCGGTCTCGTGCAATGAGACCCCGTGAACCCTGTCAGGTCCGGAAGGAAGCAGCAGTAAGCGGATCGTCTCGTGTGACGCGAGGGCGCCGGGTTAGAGTTAACTGTAAGAGTACGCTTGTGATATAATGTCGAAAGAGGGTGCACAGCACTTTATTAATAAAATAAGTAATTTTATGACCATAAGGCAGAAATGCATATGGTTTTTTTATTTTATAGCGACATTGGGTAGGTTTGTGATTGTAATATGTACATATGGTTGAGTTAAAATCAAATAACAATACAAAAACTTTAAAAAATATAATTTTTCTATTGATGTTTTTATACAAGTGGTGATATAATGTGACTCAATATATTTTAAATTAAATCATGTGATTTCAATGCTTGTGTACGCTTAATAAAGTCATGGAAATGTTATCTGCACTAAAATTGAGTACAATTTTATTAAAGGTGCTCGTAATATTATGCATTATATATGCGAACAAAATAAAGTGATATTTATTGATGCACATACAAGAAGAAACACAAAAGGAGGAATATTATGAATGGTTTAGTAGCACTTTTAGTAGTTTTTGTTGCATTTGCTGTTGGGGATTTTGTATCATATAAGACAAAAGCAACATTTTCAATGCTGTTTACAACAGCGATAATTTTTCTTGTGGCGTTTTGGTTAGGACTTCCGGCTACAGTTTTTAGTGATTCTGGTCTTTTAACAGTAGGAATACTTACTATGTCACTGTTGCTTGTTAACATGGGTACATTAATAAGTCTGAATGAATTGGCTAAACAGTGGAAAACAGTGTTGATAGCAATATCAGCAGTTGTAGGAATTGGAGTTTTTGTATATATGGTAGGCGGAATTGTTTTTGGGAAGCAAATGGCAGCGGCAGCAGCTCCGCCAATTTCAGGCGGTGTTGTAGCTGCATTGATTGTAAGTGAAGTGGCAAAGGCTAAAGCACTTGAAAGTGTTGCCGTGTTTGCTACACTTTTACTAGTTACACAAACTTTCTTTGGAACGCCGGTTGCATCATATTGCTTAAAAAAAGAAGCGAGAATAGTTCTTGACAACCACAGTGTTAATGCGGAATCAGAAAAAAAAGAAGACTCTATAGAAGAAGGAAAGAAGAAATTAATTCCTGAATTAAAAAAAGAACTTCGCACAAATTCACTGCTGCTTGCAAAACTTGCTTTAGTAGCATTTTTGGCTACAAAGGTATCGGAGTTGACAAACGGTACGATCAATGCACTTATAGTTTGCTTAATATTTGGTGTTATTGCAAGCGAAATTGGATTCCTTGAAAAGGATCCTATGACCATGGCAAATTCACAGGGATTTGTTATGATAGCTCTGCTGACTGTCATATTTAACAATCTTTCATCAGCAACTCCGCAAATGCTGATGTCATTGATTGGTCCGATACTTGGATGCCTGTTGCTGGGTGTTATAGGATTCAGCATATTTGCAGGAGTTGTTGGTAAGATACTGGGCATGGACATATATATGTCTATTGCTATTGGGGCATCTGCTTTATTTGGATTCCCAGGAACATTTATAATTCCTAATGAGGTTGCTTCGGTGGTTGGTAAAAATGAGGAAGAGAAGAATATTATTCTGGAGGAAATACTTCCAAAAATGATAATTGCAGGCTTTGTCACAGTATCTATAGCTTCTGTTGGCCTTGCCGGAGTAATGTCAAAATTAATATAAACAACATTTGAATAAAAGGAGTATGAAATGAATATACAGGAACTTTCAAAAAAATATGCGCAGTATGTAGTTAATATGAGAAGAGAATTTCATATGAATCCTGAAATAAGCATGCATGAGGAAAGAACAGCACGAAGGATAGCAGAGGAGCTGACAAAGATGGGCATACCATGCAAACCAATTGCAGGGACAGGTGTGCTGGGTATAATAAAGGGCAATCATGAAGGAAAAACAATAGCTTTGAGAGCTGATATCGATGCTCTAGAAATTACTGAAAAGAACAATGTCGAATATAAATCCCAAACTGACGGCGTGATGCATGCATGCGGCCATGACTGCCATGCGGCTATGCTTCTGGGTGCGGCAGCCATACTTAATGAGATTAAAGATGAAATAAAAGGAACTGTAAAATTGATGTTCCAGCCTGGCGAAGAAGTTGCTCAGGGAGCTAAAAAAATGATAGAAGAAGGGGCTTTAGACGGAGTCGACGAAGTATTCGGAATGCATGTAATGGGCCATCTCCCTGCAGGAAAAATTGCTATAGGAGCAGGAGCAAGAATGGCATCCGCAGATTCTTTCAAAATTACCGTAAAGGGAACTGGTGGTCACGGGTCTATGCCTAACCTTGCAGTTGATGCGCTGCTTGCAGCTTCTGCAATAGTAATGAACTTGCAGTCAATAGCAAGCAGAGAAGTATCGCCGATGGATACTGTTGTTGTAAGTGTTGGAAAACTGATTTCTGGTACAAGGTTTAACATAATTGCCGATGAAGCCGTTATGGAAGGAACAACAAGGTGCTTCAGCTATGAAGTTAGAGATAAGCTTCCGGAAATGATAAAAAGAATAGCAGAATCTACTGCCGCAACTTACAGAGCTAAAGCTGAACTGGAATATAAACTATTAACAGCACCAACTATAAATGATGAAAAGTCTACGGAAAGAGTAGAAAAGTCGATTAAAAAAATAATGTCTGAGGATGCAGTAATAGAGATGCAAAAGATGCCCGGCGCAGAGGATTTTTCAGAGTATCTTGAAAAGGTTCCGGGAACTTTTGTACTGGTTGGGACAGCTAATGAAGCTAAAAACACATGCTTTGCAAACCATCATCCTAACTTTGATGTTGATGAAGATATGCTGCATTACGGATCTGCGCTGTATACACAGTATGCAACTGACTATCTTAATGAAGTTGAAAAGTAAAGCTTGAAATTAAATTTAATACAAAATATCGCCGGATAATATTTTCCGGCGATATTTATTTTAGATATTTATTTGCTTAGTCTCAGCCATTCAATAGCGGTATTGGCATAGACTGCAGAACCTATGTAGAAAACATCCTCATCAAAATTTACCTTTGGATGGTGTTGAGGGTACGGGTATCCTTGCTCAGGAGAGCCTCCGCCTAAAGCCATCATAACTGAAGGAACTCTTTCGCTGATATAACCGAAGTCTTCGGAACCGGTCATTTTCCCTCCTGGGAATGCTGTATCAAATGCTTTGACAGCTTCTTTTCCCAATAAATCTACATTGATTTTATGCACTTGTTCATAGAGCTCTGGGTTGTTATAAACAGAAGGGCATTCCATTCTATATTCAACATTTGCTTCTGCTCTGAAAGTTGAGGCTGTTCCTTTTGAAATTTCAACAACTCTATTTTTCATATGTTCTCTTTCTTTTTCGTCAAATGCCCTGATACTTCCCTGAATAAATGCAGTATCTGGAATTATATTTGACGCATTTCCTCCGTGCATCTGTCCGATAGTAATAACAGTTGTGCTTGAAGGAGGTACTTCTCTTGAAATAATTTCCTGAAGTGAAATATGTATATGAGCAGCTACATTCAGTGGATCCACAGAATTGTTAGGCATTGCCCCATGACCGCCCTTACCTTTAATATCTATATGGAACATGTCTCCTGATGAAGTTACATATCCTCCATTAGGTACAAGCAGAGATCCAGCAGGTACCGGCATGCCGGAAAAGATATGGATCATAATTGCAGCATCCACCTTTGGGTTCTCAAGCACACCTGCTTCAATCATTGATTTTGCTCCAGACAGCTGTTCTTCAGCTGGTTGAAACATGAGCTTAACTGTTCCTTCAAGCTCATCTTCGTGGCTCTTTAAAATTTGAGCAGCTCCAAGCAGCATTGAAGCGTGGACGTCATGGCCGCAGGCATGCATATTTTTTGTTGTTGATTTATATTCAAGCCCATTTTCTTCAAGTATGGGCAGAGCATCCATATCTGCTCTCAATAAAATAGTGGGGCCTTTCTTTTTTCCGCCGGCTAGAGCTACAATTGCTGAATCGGTAATAACCTGAGGTTCATAGCCCATTTCTTTCAGTCTGTTTACTAAATATTCGGAAGTAATCGGCAAGTCATGCCCCAGTTCAGCATTCTGATGCAAATACCTTCTGTCCTTTACTATTACTTCCTGCAGTGTTTTAGCTTCATCTAAAACATTTTTCATTGTATCACCCCTTAGTTTGTCTGATAATTAGCACTTATTATAAAGCATTATCTATAAAAAGTCAAAAACATTTATAAATTTTAATAGTCTTTTTTTATTTGGAAGCATTTTTGCTTTAATTTTCCATTGGGCAGGTAAAGTAGATAGATTTTTATACATATAAAATAAAATACATCTGTACACTATATAAAACAATAAACTGTATCTTTTCAAGGGTACAGATAAGATTATAATTAAGATATAAATAATATTAAAAAGGGAGGTAAAGTATGGAAGATAAGAAAATAAAAGAATTAGTATACACATCTCTGCTTGCGGCATTGGTTTGCGTTGCAACATTTATTATAAAGGTACCTTCGCCTGTAACAAATGGGTATACTCATTTAGGAGATGGATTCATATTTATTGCTGTACTGTTGCTAGGCAAGAAAAATGGAGCGTGGGCAGGAGCAATAGGAGCTTCTTTGGCAGATATTATCGGCGGCTATAGTTTTTATGCAGTACCAACATTTATAATTAAAGGAATAATGGCATTGATCATGGGTACAGTTGCTGAAAAACTGCCTGGAGGAATGAAGCATAAATGGGTTGCAGGAGCTTTAGCGGGAAGTGTATGGCAGATATTTGCCTACTATGTTGTAGGTTCTGTGATGGTTGGAAGCTTTATTTCAACAATAAGCGAAATTCCAGGCAACTCTATCCAATCGGCAGCCGGAATTATTTCTGCTACGTTATTTATGGCGGTGTTTAAACATACACCAATAGGCAGAGATATGTTGGAATGTTAGGTTAAAAAAATGAACCTGTTAATTTATCAGGTTCATTTTTTATGATTTTTGAATGAATTTTGTATGACATTTTTGGCATGTAACTGCTATTTTTCCTCTTCCCCTTGGAACTCTCAGTTCCTGTTTACAATTAGGGCACTTAAAGTATTTATATGATTTATTTGACTTTAAAATGCTGTACTTTGTACTTAGCCAATCTTTTGCGGGATTCCAATAGTGCAGGAATTTTGCGTTTTCTTTTCGTCTTGCAATAATGTTTTTTGACAGTGTTCTATAGATGCTCATTAAAAATGCTGCGTAGGATATTAATGTTAGAAGATCCAGTCTAAAAACATCACCTGTAAATGTTAGAACCATGCCTAATATAATAAGTGCTACAGTGAGCTGGTCTGTGCCATATCTTCCTGTCATAAAATTTCTAAAACCGTTCATTTATTTCTCCTTTACTTTTACTGATTTTCCTGAACAATTTCTGGGTTTATGAAATAAGGAGGATACATAGCCGCAGCTATATCTCTACCATCATCAAACTCTACGAAATTTTTCAGGGGTTCACCGTTAACTGTTATTTTTACGCTGTCAATTCCAGGTATTGTTGTAAAAGTATATACCATAGATTCAATCATCATTTGTCTTAAATCGGGTTTATCTTTGTAAGCATTTAAAAATTCAGATCCAAAGTCTAAAACTAATGTTGAATTCTCAGTTTTTGCTTCTTGCAATGTAATGCTTTCAGGAATCGGACTTATTCCGTATGGTACATCTGAATCTTTGTATGCATCAAATAATTTTTGCGCTTTAAGTTCAATGGAATCTTCTGCCGATATTCCGGTTTTACTCATATCAGTTTCATAATCATATAGGTAGTACCTGCCATCTATTTTGTATGCCATGTAAAGCAGGTAGTTCATTTCTGCATTGGGTAGTAAATTCAAACTTTCGCTTGAAAGTCCATTGAAATAAGTATCTGTTTTTAATCTGTCAACTGTAAAGGTTACACTGTATATTGGCCAATATCTATCAACATCAAAAATTGTTTTTACAAATGCGCTGTATGCAAGGGAAGCATCTTTGCTTCCATCGTTGTATCCTGCGTATGAACTAGGAATGTCAATTACAACGTTGCCGTTATTATATGTTGTGTTTGTAACATTTTTTATAACCGATTCCATACCGTTGTTTACGGGCCCGTTTTGAAGCTGTTCAATCGCCATTCTGGTGATTGATTTGTCCTCTACAACAAAACGGGTAACTGGAATTAATTCATCGGTATATTCGGCAACAAAATATAATGTTAGACCTTTAGTGTTAACGGGGGACTGGCTAGTTGCATGGTAGTACGCTCCGCTGGTATCATAGGTAACATTTATTGATAATGTTGATTTGTCAGAATCCGATATTAGATTTGAATTGAAAACAAATTTATAAATCCCGTCTTCGAGTCCAAGTTTTTTCTGATTGATATCTAATGTCGTCAGTATAGGGTTATCCTTATTGACTGATATTGACATGTTTACAGAAGGAGAAACAAGTTCGAGTCCGCTTATACCATTTTTAACGATTTTATCATTTTTGTAAATATCAAGGGTAAAAATATTATCAGAAACGCTTTTAATTATTTCGTCATTTAAAGAAACATGACTTATAGTAATTGATTCCGGATTCAGTAAATCCTTTTCATCTGATTCCAGGCTCAAAGTCCTTTCTTCCTGTGGAGTTTCTATTTCAATTGTTCCTCTATAATCTATCGGAGAAAGATTAAATAAATAAGTGGATGAAAACAGACCTATTAGGGCTAATACAATAATATTGCTTAATATTTTCATACAGTACCTCGTTTGTCGTTTTATAAAACCATTATATAATATATCATAAAAAAAATAAACATTTTAATAAAATTTAGTTATTAAAATGAAAAAAATATGTAATTAATGGCATATGTATAGTTGGTTTCATATAATAAATAAAAACGGCAGGAGTGATGAAGGTGGGCAGAAGAAATTATGATAGAGATATGTACAGCAAAATGTATGACATAATAGAGCTGATATATATTTTAAACAGATTATCAGAGAAGCCGTATGTGGAAGACAGCTCAAAGCAGTATCTTATAGGTATGCTGAACAATATGGAATCTGTAAAAAGTAATTTTGACAGATATAGATATAAGGATTACGATCCTGGCAACACTCAGATTCACAGTAGTGGATACAGTGGGTACAACTATAAAGGGCAGAGCAGTTTGGGTGATAAAATAATTTTGTTTTTAAAATCATTAAATAATGAACAATAAAGTAACACTTTAATTGTCTTATGAATAATATATATAAAAATTAATTTTAGGAGGTTCTATATGTTTAACAATATATTAGGAGACAATGGGAACAGCTTATTATTCTTCTTCCTGCTTTTGGTAGTTATCGGATGCATGTGCGGAGATGACGGATTGCTGGGCGGAATAGGCGGAATAGGCGATAATGACAGCTTATTATTCTTCTTCCTGTTATTGGTTGTATTGTTCTGCAACTGTGATAGAGTAGGCGGAGCAGGAGATTGCTGCTAATCATTTAACATAGTACATTTTTAAAAAGTCTTCCCGATTATTTTGGGAAGATTTTTGTTTATTGTTAAAAGCTCTCAATAAACAGAGAGCCTTTAACACTATAAATATATAAATTCTACCTCAAATATTTTTCAAACCAGTTTGTCATTTCCTCAAGTCTTTTAACTCTGTGTCGTGGCTTTCCACTTCTGCTCAGTTCATGATTTTCCTCTCTGAACATGCACAGCCGTGCATCAACTCCGTGATATTTTAAGGCGGTAAACATTTGAAGCCCTTCTGCCAGCCAGCAGCGATAATCCTTCTCCGAATGAATAAATAGTGTTGGTGTTACAGCTTGATTGGCATATTTAAGCGGCGAATGAAACCACATTTTTTCCGGGTTATCCCAAGGAGTTGATTGGTTCTGATCGGAATTGAAGTAATATCCTATGTCTGTAGTTCCAAATTTTGAAATCCAATTTGAGATACTTCTTTGTGATACGGCACATTTGAATCTGTCTGTGTGGCCTATAATCCAGTTTGTCATAAATCCGCCGTAAGAGCCTCCTGTTACTCCTATGTTAGATCTGTCTATCTGTGGATATTTTTTAAGCACCAAGTCGGTAAATTTCATTAAATCTTCGTAATCTATGGTTCCGTATTTTCCTCTTATGTCAGCAAATTCATCGCCTCTGCCTTCGCTGCCTCTCGGGTTGCAGAAAAATACAAAATATCCTTCGTTTGCCCAAACCTGCATTTCGTGATAGAAAATTTCGCCGAATACGGTTTTTGGACCGCCGTGTATGTCGAGAATTGCAGGATAGCTCTTGTTTTCATCATAGTTGACAGGTTTCAAGATATAACCTTCTATTTTTGTTCCGTCATTTATAAATTCCATTCTTTCAGGTTTTATTATGTTTTTAGTTTCTGATATCTTTTCATTAAATTTTGTTTTCTGAGTTGACCTGTTGCTTGCATATGTATATATTTCCTGAAGTCTATTTCCCCGGAGGCCTATAAAGACTATTCCCTCGCTACATATGTCAAAACAGTCTATTGACCCGTTATCGGATGTTATTTTTTCAATGGTTCCGTCTAGTGAGAGCTTTTTGATAAAGGAGCTTTTATTTTCGGTTGATACAAAGTACAGGCAGTTATCAAACACTCTGTAATCGGCACCGCCTCCGTAACGGCAGTCTGACCCAACCGAATTGTGCATTCCGAAGTCATGTTCGCATATGAGTTCCGCCTCGCCGTTTCTCAATTTATAGAAGTAAGGATTTTGGTTCAAGCCGTACTTATCCATTGCAGAGGCTGCGAATAAAATTTCGTTACCTACAAATTCCGCAAAATCTATATTAAATTCATCTTCCTCAATTAATAGCATTGCTTTTTCAGAGTATAGATCGTACAAATACAGTTCGTTTGTCAGCTCAAGCTTGTTGGTGTAATTTTGGGACGTATAAAGAACTTTTCCATCTTTAATACCTGTTACTGTAACATTTTCAAACTGTCCTGAAATCGGAACTATATCTTTAGTGCCTTTATCGAATAAGTACAGCCTGTTTCGTTTTTTGTTTATAAATCCCTCTCCGTTTGACCAAAACGGTATTTCATCCAAAATTTCATAATCTTTGTTTTCTTTTATTTTGTCAATTGCTTTATCCTTTTCATCTGACTTGTGTGAATGAAGATTTATGCCATAGTGGTCATATTCTGCTGTAATGAGGAACTTTTCATGGGCTATCTTTTTTATTTCATTGACTTTGAGGGGTATTCTCATGTATTCATAAGCTTCTCCTCCGTTAATGTCAATTGCGTAAAATACAGTCCAATGTTCTCCGTCTTCTGTTTTTTTCTTTAATTTTTCATCACGCATGGATTGAAAAATCAGTGTGGTGTTGTCAAGCCATATAAAAGACTTTTCCTTGTTCATATTGGTAAGTTTTTTGGATTCTCCGGTCAGGCAGTTGTAAGTCCAAATAGTTGAATCGTATTTATTATCGTCGTAATCAGAGGTGTGAACCACAAACGCTGCATGATTTTTATCCGGTGACAGCTCAATCCCCGATAAAAACTTATAATCCAAGAAATCTCTAAGCTTTATGTTTTCCATAATAAACCTCCCTTTAGCGTATATAATTCTAATGATATTATATATTTTAAACCATATGCGTGCAATTATCAATTAAAGTATTGTAAATGTGAAAGGATTAGTAGTATAATTCTATCATAATATTTTTTGGAGGGACAAGTACTTGGAAACTAACATTAAATACACTCTTGAATTGTTGGAGGCAATAATTAGCATACCTAGTCCTACCGGATTTTGTAAGGAGGTTATGCAATATATTGAAAAAAAAGCAGATGAAAGTGAATACAGCATTTCAAGAAATAAAAAAGGTAACAGAATAATTGAAATAGAAGGAATTGACAACAGCTATTGCATAGGAATTCCGGTTCATGTGGATACTTTGGGCGCAATGGTAAGATCAATAAATTCAGACGGTACATTAAAAATTACATCAATAGGCGGAAATATGTTTACAACCCTTGACGGTGAATATTGCAAAATTCATACAAGAACTGGGAAAATATATACTGGAACTATGATTTCGACGTCTCCTTCGGTACATGTATATACTGATGCAAGAAGCAAAGAAAGAACCGAAGAAAATATGATGATAAGGCTTGATGAAAAAGTAAAAAATAAAGAAGATGTACAGAAGCTGGAAATAGGCTCGGGTGATTTTATTTCCATAGATCCGAAGTTTATAATAACGCCTTCAGGTTTTATTAAATCAAGATATCTTGATGACAAGGCAGGAACGGCGTGTGCATTAAGCTTGATGGAAATGTTTAAAAGACTTGGAACAAAACCGAATACTAATGTCAAAATTATAGTTTCATCTTATGAAGAAGTCGGTCATGGATGCTCTAACATACCAGATGATGTAGATGAGCTTGTAGCAATTGATATGGGGTGTATAGGTCTTGATTTATCTTGTACAGAGCATGACGTATCAATTTGTGCCAAGGATAGTTCAGGTCCGTATGATTATGATATTACCAATAAATTAATGGGGATGGCTAAAAAGCATAAATTAAATTATGCAGTAGATATATACCCGATGTATGGCTCGGACGTATCCGCTTCTTTAAAGGGCGGAAATGATATAAGAGGAGCTCTTATCGGTCCGGGGGTTCACGCTTCGCACGGAATGGAAAGAACTCATATTGAAGGTATAGAAAATACTATTAAACTAATTTATGCATATTTGACAGAGCAATAAGATAGAAAGGACTTGATGTGGAAAATTTATTATTCTCAATCAATGTTGTATTGCCAATATTCTCTCTGATGATGATAGGATATTTTCTGAGACAGATAAAAATATTTGACAAAGATTTTCTTGTGAAGGCAAACAATTTTGCATTTAAAGCGCTTCTTCCGGTGCTTTTATTTAATAATATATATAAGAGTCATATTTCAGATTCGGTTAACATACGTTTGATTCTGTTTGCTATAAGTATAGTTTTGATTCTGGTAGGCATAATGTTTATAGTGGTTCCCAAATTTGAAAAGGAAAAAAGAAACCGCGGCGTAATAATACAGGCCATATATAGAAGCAACTTTGTGCTTTTCGGTGTTACGCTCAGCAAGAATATTTTTGGAGATGCTAACCTGGAAGTTGTTACAAGCCTTACTGCAGTAATAATACCGTTGTTTAATTTTCTGGCCGTAGTAATATTGGACTGGTATTCAGAAGTAAAGAGTAATTTATTAGATACTGCCGTAAATATAGTTAAGAATCCGTTAATAATAGGTTCTGTTCTTGGCATCGTATTTTCTATTTTTGGCATAAGGCTTCCGGGTTTTGTGGAAAATGTGGTGTCTGATGTAGCAGGAATGGCTACGCCGCTTGCTTTGATGGTGCTTGGCGGTGAGATTGAAATCAAAAATTTATCAAAAAATATAAGGCATATATATTTTGCCGCATTTGGCAGACTTATACTATTTCCGGCAATTATACTTATTGCCGCAGTATTGCTTGGCTTTAGGGATGTTGAACTTGGAGCGCTACTAAGCATGTCTGCTCCGTCATGTGCTGTTTCAAGCTATACAATGGCGCAGCAATATGATTGTAACTATGAATTGGCCGGACAGCTTGTATTTGTTACTACTATGATATGTCCTTTGACTATATTCATGTTTATATATTTATTGAAGACTTTTGCTCTAATTTAAGGAGAATTAAATGGATATAAAAGCGTATAAAAAGGGCTTTGAGCATTCATATACATTTGGTATGTTTCCAACCGTTGAACTGATAAAATTCCGGCCTGAAGCAGTTGTAAAGGTGCTGGTTAGCTCTAATTATAAATCGGAATCGGATGCCGATATTTTTGAAATTTGCAGAAGGTACGGCGTGAAGACAGAAGTTGCCGATAAAGCGATAAGACGAATAAGTGACAAGGAAAATAATTTTGTTGTTGGTGTGTTTTCCAAATACCAATGCCGGTTGAATGCAGAAGCTTCGCATCTAGTTCTGGTTAATCCGGGAAATATGGGAAATATGGGAACAATTATACGAACGCTGACAGGTTTTGGGTTGAGCAACCTGGCAGTTATAAGTCCCGGCGTCGATATATTTGATCCAAAAGTGGTCAGAGCTTCGATGGGTTCTCTGTTCAGAATAAATTTTAAATATTTTGATAGTTTTGATGAATATAAAGATGCGTATAATAATAGAAGAATTTATACATTTATGTTGGACGGAGCAAAGACACTAAAGGATGTTAGGCATGATGAAAACGAGCTGTTTTCTCTTGTTTTTGGAAATGAATCCACAGGACTGGATTCAAGCTTTTCTTCTGCAGGTACAAGTGTGTTTATAAAGCATACCGACAGGATAGACTCCCTAAACTTAACCATAGCTGCCGGAATTGCAATGTATCATTTTTGCAGTTAGATTTATTGTAAAAAAATACTTTGAATTCAATAAAAAGGATAAATAATTCATCGCCAAATGTTAATAATATATTTGAGGCAGCAAATTGTAATAACTGTCTTTAATATGTTGATTGAAGGTGATCGATCATTACGAACAATAATAGCAAAAATTCAAATAACGATTCATTGTTATTGAATTGGGAAGAACAGTCAAAATTAGACAGCCAACAAAACTTAAGGGAGCAGATGAAGCGAATGAATAATAATTTCCAAAATAAGAATGAAACCAACAGATTTGAAAACAAGAATAACAATAATTTCGAAAACAAAAATAATAACAAAAACAATAACAACAGATTTGAAAACAAAAACAACAACAGGTTAAACAATCGTGAGAACAATAGATTTGATAACCGCGAAAATAACAATCAAAACAATAATCAAAATAATAATAATCAAAACAATAACAACAGAAACAATAACAACAGAAACAATAACAACAATAATGACTTTAGATAACACTAAAAATAAGAATGGCAACTTAAAAATGCCATTCTTATTTTTTTGATTGTAATATATCACTTGCCATTGTCTGTATACTTTCGTAATCTATTTCTGTAAATTTTCGGCTTTCTAATTTGAAATTTTTTTGAACGGTTTTAATAATTAATCGATCAAACAATTTATGGGGCTTAACTTTTAATTTTCCTCCGAAGCATTGGATTGATATGGATTTGTTCAATAGTTTCTTTGGGAAATTATGAAGTAGGTATTGATTAGCTTTTTCTGGGAAACCGCAACACAAATATATGGCAGTGTTTTTTTTCATAAGTACTTCTAAGTTATGTCTGATAAAATTTACTACTGAAGAATGTATGTTGTTAAATCTTATACAACTTCCTATTATAATGGTATCATAGCCAGATATGTCCGGGCTTTCTTTAGTTAAATTTACTACATGAGAACCAGGAAGTTTTTCAGACAGTAACTTCGCGCATTCTGAAGTAGTGCTGTTATTGCCTGCATATGTTATTAAAATATTCATTTTCCACTCCATATATTGATATATATAAAATAATAATAGTTTAGCAGATAAAAGTCAAGAAGTATATATTGATATAAAGTTATCATAAATATGCGGACAATAGCTCTCTTAAAAGTAGTTTTTTTCACGATACAAAAACTGTTGACTCTTTGGAATTAAAGTTTTATAATATGGTTAAAAGTAACAAATAAAGGTTTATCAGTAAGAATAAAAATACGCAAGTATAATTGTATGAAAAGCTTTGGAGAGACCCCGAAGGGGGAGCCGAAGAAGCAAGTCGCACGTGTCGAGTGCGATGAAACTTTCAGGCAAAAGGATGAAGCTTGGACAATTCTCTGAATAACAAAGATTAAGACAGAGGTAATGACATTGGTTATTATCGCTGTCTTTTATTTTAGGCATTATTATATGTCAAATGAATAATTGAAAAGGAGTGATTTAGTGAAAACGACACCATTATATGAAAAGCATTTAGAATTAAAGGGTAAAATAATTGACTTTGGCGGTTGGAATCTTCCTGTGGAATATTCGGGGATAATTTTGGAGCATGAGGCAGTTAGAAGTAAGGCGGGATTGTTTGATGTGTCTCATATGGGAGAGATAACAGTCAAAGGTGAAGATGCGGAAAAATATCTGCAAATGATTGTTACTAATGATATTTCTGTTCTTGCGGATAATCAGATAGCATATACAACAATGTGCTATGAAGATGGTGGAGTAGTAGATGATTTGCTGGTGTACAAATACAGCAGTACTGATTATTTGCTTGTTGTTAACGCTTCGAACACTGAAAAGGATTATGAGTGGTTGAATAATAATGCGTTAGGGAATATAAAAATTAAAAACGTATCGCTTGATTATGCTCAGCTTGCTCTTCAAGGGCCTGAAGCACAAGCGATTTTACAGAAGCTTGTAAATGAAAATTTAGACGAAATAGAATTTTATCATTTTAAAAGCGACGTGAATGTTGGTGGAATAAGTGCTTTGTTATCACGAACAGGATATACCGGAGAAGATGGGTTTGAACTTTACTTCGCTTCTTCCGAAGGGCCTAAGATGTGGGATATGCTTCTTGAGGCAGGAAAGGAAAACGGAATAGTTCCGGTGGGACTGGGAGCAAGAGATACATTGAGATTTGAAGCGGCTCTTCCTTTATACGGTCACGAAATAGATAAAGATGTAACGCCTCTGGAGGCTGGCCTGGGTTTTTGCGTAAAATTATCAAAGAATAATTTTATAGGAAGGAATACCTTATCAGAGCAAAAGGCATCAGGATTAAAAAGGAAACTTGTGGGATTTGAAATGCTTGGAAGGGGAATTCCAAGGAATCGATACGAAGTGCACTCAGACGGTAAAAAAATAGGCTATGTAACTACAGGGAGCTATTCGCCTACTTTGAAGAAAAATATAGGTCTTGCATTAGTAGATGCAGAATATGCAAAGGAAAAAACACCTATTGAGATTGTCATAAGAAATAAAAATGTAAAAGCTGAAGTTATTAAAAAGCCATTTTATACAAAAAAATATAAAAAATAATGAAAATATAAAAATAATGGAGGGCATTATGAAATTATTAAAGGAATTAAAATATGTAGAATCACATGAATGGGTGAAAGTAGAAGGAAGCAAGGCTTATATAGGTATAACAGATTATGCTCAGGATCATTTGGGTGAAGTGGTGTACGCTGAACTTCCTGAAGTGGGTGCAACTGTTGAAAAGGGAGACCAATTTGTAGTTCTTGAATCAGTAAAGGCTGCATCAGATGTTTATGCTCCGCTTTCAGGCACTATAGTTGAAGTCAATGAAGAGCTTGCAGACAGCCCAGAAAAGATAAATGAATCACCGTACGATGCATGGTTTGCTGTTATAGAAATGTCCAATCCAGATGAAACACAATCTCTGCTTACGTCAGAAGACTACGAAAAAATATGCGAGTAAGGAGGAACGAATGACAAGATATATAGGAAATACTAATAATGACCAAGAGCAGATGCTTAAAGAAATGGGATATGATAGTATCGAGTCTCTATTCAAGTCAGTTCCTCAGTCGGTAATGCTAAAAACAAATTTGGATATTCCAGAGGCGGTATCTGAAATGGAGCTTGTAGAGAAGATGAAGTTATTAGCAAATAAAAACTGTAATCTTGATGACTATACATGCTTTTTAGGTGCAGGTGCCTACGACCATTATATTCCGGCGGTTATAGATCACTTAATTTCACGCCAGGAGTTTTATACAGCGTATACTCCATATCAGCCAGAAATAAGTCAGGGGACACTGCAGGCCATTTTTGAATATCAGACGTTGATAAGCGAATTGACAGGCCTTCCTGTTGCAAATGCTTCGTTGTATGATGGTGCTACTGCATTGACAGAGGCAGCAATCATGGCATGCGAAGCTACGAAGAGATCCGAGGTTATAATTGCATCAAATGCTCATCCTGAAAGTATAAAAGTGCTTAAGACATACGCGCAGTTTAGAGATATTACGGTAACTGCTGTCGGATATAAAGACGGACAAATTGATTTGGATGATTTAAAAAATAAAATTAATGAAAACACGGCCGCTGTAATTATTCAGAGCCCTAACTTCTTTGGAATTATTGAAAATATAAAAGATATAGCAGATATAGCTCATGAAAATAAGAGCCTGCTAATAGCCAGTGCTGATCCAATATCGTTGGCATTGCTGAAAAGCCCTGGGGAATTGGGAGCTGACATAGCTGTAGGCGATGGACAGTCACTGGGAAATCCACTAAGCTTCGGCGGACCTTACCTAGGATTCATAGCAGTTACAAAAAAACTTATGAGAAAATTGCCTGGCAGAATTGTAGGAGAGACTGTTGATAAGGATGGGAACAGAGGCTTCGTTCTTACACTACAGACGAGAGAACAGCACATAAGAAGGGAAAAAGCGACTTCTAACATTTGCTCAAATCAATCATTAAATGCTTTGACTGCCGCTATTTACCTAACGCTTATGGGAAAAGAAGGATTAAAGGAAGTTGCCAACCTTTGCGTACAGAAAGCGCATTATACATATAATGAATTAATTGGAACGGGAAAATTCAGTTCCGTATTTTCTAAGCCATTCTTTAAGGAATTTACGGTAAAGAGCGAGAAAGATGTAGCAAGCCTTAACAAAGACCTACTGAAATACAACATTATCGGAGGCTATGAACTGGCAAAAGATTATCCAGAACTAAAAGACGGCTGGCTTTTGGCTGTAACAGAAAAACGTACAAAAAGTGAAATAGATAATTTTATTAGAAAGGCGGCAGAATAATATGCTAAAACATCAACCCTTGATATTTGAATTAAGCAGAGAAGGGCGAAAAGCATATTCTCTGCCTGAATGTGATGTTCCTTCTTTAGAAATGGAAGAACTTATTGGTAATGAATATTTAAGAGAAAAATCTCCTGAACTGCCTGAGGTAAGTGAACTTGATGCGGTACGTCATTTCACACAACTTTCGCAGAGAAACCACGGTGTAGATACAGGGTTCTACCCTCTGGGAAGCTGTACAATGAAGTATAACCCAAAGGTAGACGAAGTAGTAGCAAGATTTGACGGATTTTCAAAAATTCATCCATATCAGCCGGAAGAAATTTCACAAGGAGCTATGCAGGTGATATACGAGCTTGATGGCATGCTTTCAGAAATTTCGGGAATGGACAAATGTACTCTTCAGCCTGCGGCAGGAGCTCACGGAGAGCTGACGGGCCTTATGATAATAAAGGCATATCACAGAAGTAGAGGCGACGAAAAAAGAAATATAATAATTATTCCTGATTCAGCCCATGGAACAAATCCTGCTTCAGCAGTAGTTGCAGGGTTTGAGACAGTTGAAGTTAAGTCAAATGATAAGGGTTTAGTTGATTTAGAATCCCTAAAAACTGTTATGAGTGATAAAGTGGCAGGGCTTATGCTGACAAATCCTAATACGCTTGGTTTGTTTGATGAAAATATATTGAAGATATCTGAGATAGTGCATGAAGCAGGCGGGCTTATGTACTATGACGGAGCGAATGCAAATGCAATTCTTGGCGTTACCAGACCTGGAGATATGGGATTTGATGTAGTTCATTTCAACATTCACAAAACATTCAGTACACCTCATGGCGGAGGAGGACCTGGATCTGGACCGGTAGGGGTTAAGGAGCATCTTAGCGCTTTCCTGCCTGTTCCAGTTGTTGCTAAGAAAGAAAATGAGTACGTCTTCGATTATGACAGACCGCTGTCTATAGGAAAGGTAAGATCATTCTATGGAAATTTTGGAGTTTATGTGAAAGCCTATGCTTATATCAGGGGACAAGGTCCGGAAGGATTAAGGGCTGTAGCTGAAAATGCAGTGCTCAATGCAAACTATATTGCATCAAAACTCAAAGGAAGATACTACCTGCCTGTTGACAGAGAATGTATGCATGAATGTGTGTTGTCAGGCGATTTACAGAAAGAACGCGGTGTAACCACTCTGGATATAGCTAAGAGGCTTCTGGATTTCGGATACCATCCTCCTACAGTTTATTTTCCGTTAATTGTTTCTGAGGCAATGATGATAGAGCCAACAGAATGTGAAACAAAGGAAACATTGGATCAGTTCATAGGGGCTATGATACAGATTGCTGATGAAGTAGAAAATGATCCGGACGTAGTAAAAAATGCTCCGCATACAACAGTAGTTTCCAGGCTTAATGAAGCTCAAGCCGCAAGGAAGCCTGTACTTCGCTATAATAAGCAGGTGTAGAATGAATAGAGATTTGGTTATTATCGGTGCGGGCCCAGGAGGCTATGAAGCGGCTATAAAGGCCGCACAGCTTGGAGCTAAGGTGACGGTTATAGAAGAGACCGGACTTGGTGGAACATGCCTGAACAGTGGGTGTATACCAACAAAATCCTTTTATAAGAATGCAGAAACAGTTAAATCATTAAAGAGTATTGAAGAGTATGGAATAGCAATGGGAAATTACTCATTTGATATGCCAAAAGCTAAAAAGAGAAAAGATGAAGTTGTCAGCAAACTTGTATCAGGTATTGATAAACTGTTAAAAGCAAACTCAATAGAAGTAATAAAAGGAAGAGCTTCATTTAAAGGAAAAAATGTATTAGAAGTAATAAGTGAAAACAGTGTCGAAGAAATAACATTATCAAATATTATTATAGCTACAGGCTCGGTTTCATCATCAGTTCCTGTCACCGGAATTGATTTGCCAGGCGTTATAACAAGTGATGAGATATTAAACTTTGAAGAAGTTCCTAAAAGTTTGGCCATATTAGGCGGAGGCGTTGTAGGAGCCGAATTTGCCGGAATATTTGCTGCTCTGGGGTCTCAAGTAACGATAATAGAATTCCTGCCTAAAATATTGTACAGACTTGATGATGAACTGTCTAAAAAATTGGCTGTTTATATGAAAAAACAAGGCATAAAAATTTTGACAGGCTCTGCACTGAAAGAAGTACATAAAGCAGAAGAAGGACTTAAGTTGACGGTTGATAGCGGAAAGGGAATCTTTGAAGTTCAGTGTGATTACTTGCTGTCAGCTGCCGGAAGGAAACCTAATATAGATGGATTAAACCTTGAAGCTGCAGGAATAAAATATGATAAAAAAGGAATAAAGGTTGACGAAAAATATATGACTTCAGCGGAAGGAGTATATGCAATAGGTGATGTAATTGGAGGCACAATGCTTGCGCACATTGCATCGGAAGAGGGAAAATCATGTGTTGAAGGCATATACGAGCATACTTTGCCACAATTAAACTACAATGCAGTTCCTTCATGTGTTTTTACATTTCCTGAGGCTGCCTCAGTTGGAATGACAGAAGACGAGGCAAAAGAAGCAAATATAGAATATGTTATCGGTAAGTCAATGTTTGGAGCTAATGGTAAGGCTCTGGCAATGGGCGAAGGTGAGGGATTTGTAAAAGTCATGGCAGAAAAAGACAGCCATAAAATAATTGGAGTTCATATAATGGGCCCTCATGCTAGTGACATAGTGCATGAAGGATCTATGGCAATAAAAAATGGACTTAAGGTTGAAGATATTAAAACAACAGTGTTTGCTCATCCCACGTTGTCGGAGGTTTTTTACGAAGCCGTATGCTGCTGCACGGGAGATGCAATACATTCAATGCCAAAAAAGAAGTGATATACATAAATAATATTTATGTTAATAAAAAGCTGGCGACCGCCCGCTTTTTATTATTTTTGTAAAATATAGTAATATTTTACTTGGCCTGTAAGATTTATATATCTGATCGGCTTTTTATTAATTGACATGAATAAGTTTTTTTGATAATCTATATAAAAAATAAAGGTCGTTTACCTAAGAGGAGTAAAAAAATGATAGTAATAGTTGATTTTGGTGCACAGTACAGTCAACTCATAGCGAGAAGAGTTAGAGAAGCAAATGTGTATTGTGAAATAATGCCATACACATCTTCAATCGATAAAATAAGAGAAAAGAAACCTGAAGGAATAATACTTTCCGGAGGACCGGCCAGCGTATATGCTGAAGATGCTCCGAGCATTTCAAATGAAATATTTAATTTAGGAGTTCCTTTGCTTGGTATTTGCTACGGTGGTCAATTTATAGCTCAGGAATTCGGAGGAAAGGTAAAGGGAGCCGATTCTAGAGAATACGGAAAAATTAAGCTTCAGATAATGTCAGGCGATAACCTGTTTAAAGGAATCGAGCAAGATACGCTGTGTTGGATGAGCCATACAGACTATATAGAAAAAGCACCGGAAAATTTTGAAATAACTGCAAAATCAGATACATGCCACATATGTGCTATGAAAAATGAAGAAAAGAAAATTTACGCAGTTCAGTTTCATCCAGAAGTTGAACACACTCAAAGAGGAAAGGAAATTATCAATAACTTCCTGTTCAATGTATGTGGGTTAAGCAAAGATTGGAATATGGGTAATTTTGCTGAAGAAAGCATAGCAAGAATCAAAGCCGAAGTAGGAGATAAAAAAGCTCTCTGTGCTTTGTCCGGAGGAGTGGATTCATCTGTTGCTGCAGTAATGGTTCACAAGGCAATCGGTTCAAACTTAATATGTGTATTTGTTGACCATGGTCTTTTGAGAAAAGACGAGGGAGATCAGGTTGAAAAAGTATTCAAAGAAAAGTTTAACATGAATCTAATCAGAGTAAATGCAGGCGAAAGATTCCTCGGCAAATTGGCAGGAGTTACAGAACCGGAAAGAAAAAGAAAAATAATTGGCGAAGAATTTATTCGAGTATTTGAAGAAGAAAAACAAAAATTAAAAGATGAGTTCGGACATATTGATTACTTAGTTCAGGGAACAATTTACCCTGATGTTATAGAAAGCGGTACAGCAACTGCATCTGTTATAAAAAGTCACCACAACGTAGGCGGACTACCGGAAGACGTAGATTTTGAGCTCCTGGAACCATTAAGACAACTGTTTAAAGATGAAGTTCGACAAGTTGGAAGAGAGCTTGGAATACCGGAAGAAGTAGTTGAAAGACAGCCATTCCCTGGCCCAGGTCTTGCAATCCGTGTATTGGGTGAAATCACAGAGGATAAATTAAAGATAGTTAGAGAAGCTGATTTCATATTCAGAGATGAAGTCAAAAAAGCAGGTCTGCAGAATAAAATTTGGCAGTACTTCGCTTGTTTGCCTAACATCAGAAGTGTAGGAGTTATGGGAGACGGCAGAACATACTCACACACAGTTGCATTAAGAGCAGTAAACTCAACAGACGGAATGACTTCCGACTGGTCAAGAATTCCATACGAAGTTCTTGAAAAAGTATCAACCAGAATAGTAAACGAAGTGGATAATGTAAACAGAATAGTTTACGATATTACAAGCAAGCCACCTGCTACTATTGAATGGGAATAGTAAAAAAGCCAAATAATAAGACCACAAACCCAGTATTAGCAAGGGTTTCGTAAGGATGTTTTTCAGATTTAGGATATGCGGTATAGCATTTGAGGTGCTATACCGCTTTTCCTTTCCAAAGAGTAAACTTTGAGTGGTCGAATATCCCGATATGATTGTAGATAATCTCAATTTCCTGTAACCGCCTCCCGCTGCTTTTATCGGGAGCATGGACAAGTATCTTATCCACAAACTCATGCAGTATTTCAGGGGTAAGTTCCGTTAAGTGGGTGTACTTCTTGACAATGGAGAGTAAACGGTCAACATTGACGTTCTGCTTTTCCTCCTGCTGAATGTTCTCTCGTAACTCTGCCATTTCTTTTTGTAAATCGGACTGCTCTGCATCATATCCCTTTGAAAGTTTCATAAATCGTTCATCCGACAACTTCCCACTTATATTATCCTCATAGATACGCTGAAACAGATTATCCAGTTCCTTTGTCCTTGTTTGGATTTCCACCAGCCGTTTTTATGTTTTGCCAGGTCCTTGTTCCTTTGGCGCACATCCGTCTCCATTACCAACTGAACAAATTCATTTTCGTAAGCAGAAACATATCCAATAATCTCTTTCAGGTTATCCAACACGATCTGTTCAATGACAACATTACGGATATAGTGCATGGAGCATAAGGATGTGCTTTTACGATAAGCGCTACAAAATTTTGAAAGGCTCCGGCACAGGCGGAAAACCGTCAAAAGCACAAAAAAGCCCGACTGAAAAAATCCAGTCGGGCAAAAATGATTTGTTGACTATTAAATATTGATATGTGAGTTCATCTTGTTAGCCGGAATATCCTGTTGGTGGGGACAGGCTTTTTTTGACAAACTATTGATTGTCAAATATTGTCGATATAAAGTTTTCACGGCTATACCTCCTAAGATAACGCCGTATCCTTAAAAAGGGCGACTTTAATACTCTTGCTTTGAAAAAAGAAAAACGGCGGCTTTGATTGTTATTTCAAAACCGCCATTAAGCTATTTTAATATAAAATGGGCGCATGAAAACTACGCCGCCACAACAACGGTTTTTTTATTTACCGTTGGGCAGTAGCTTTTTATCAGTTATGTCAATATAATCTGCTTTCGTCATACCATACAAATAGTAATCACAATATGTGTTCACCATTTTACCGTCCCGAATATGCCCCTCCCGCTTAAATCCTGCTTTTTCAAGTGTTCTATATGACGCGATATTTAGAATGTGAACATCAGACCATAGCCGCTGTAGCTCTGTTTTTTCAAAACAGAAAATCACTACTTCTGTTAAGGCTTCTGTCATAAAGCCATTTCCTTGATAGATTGGAGAGAGCCGGAATGCTACTTTTGCCATACGGTCATTTTCTATGAGATATACCCACATTTCGCCAATTACTTTATTGTCCTTTTTATGGACAATACCCCAATGAAAACTCTTTGTAGGTCTTTCTTTTTTTTGAAATAGCAATTCGGGGTTTAAGTCACTTTTTCCGGGACGTTTTCCCCAATATTGATACAATGAATTGTCACTCAACCATTCTTTCAAATTGGCAACATCATCATATTGTAGTGGACGCAATAAGAGTTGCCCTGTTTCAAGTATCGGTTTGTTCTGAACAAAATCCTGTAGTTTCATAAAGCCCCCTTAGAAATTAAATACCTGTTCCCAATTAAAGCAGCCGGACGCTTCTGTGCTTCTCGGCCATTCACTGCACCATGCTGGAACACCGGGCGTTTCTACCCTGTCAAAGCTCGGTGTGTATGGCTTTATATCCAGCACGGGAGTACCATCATTCGCGTCAATGAAAGTAACTCGAATAATTCCCTTGTTAAAATCAACGTTGATAATTTCTGATGTTGTTAAAGCAATAGGGTTAGGACGTGCGGGTGACCTTGTGGCGAAAACGCCCATTATTGTTGGCGCATTTTTATAGGGCTGTTCGGCTTGCAATATATTTCTGTTTGCCTGACTATCACATTCGCTAAACCACCACATTACATTGATATGGCTAAATCCCTCCAATGCTTGCAGTCCGGAAATATATTCCGGTTCTAATTCAATAAATGCTCCGCTGTCATCATTTTTTACCTTTCCAATAGGTTTTAATTGATAATAATTCATATCGTACCTCCTCATTTTCTGTTGTGAATTCAGTATAATACCTCACATCATGTGAGATACAAGAGGGAAAATAAAAATGCCCTACATTTTTGCAGGACATTACGTTTGGAGTTCCAACGGTATTTGAATTTCGGTCAGGTACTTTGCTGGATTACTCTCATTCCACGATCCTCTATGCACAATTTGCCGCATGGGGTTGGACATTCGATATTTACTATTTTTTTGCAACCATTCAGCAAAAGCAATATACGCTCCTTTGATATTTGAAAAATCACCATATACCATTGTGCAAGCCATAACAGGTACTGGCTCGATAATATGGAAGGAAAACGGGGCAATATTTTTGCATAGCTTACTTACAGGGACGCATAACTCAATATCCACATTTTGTTCCTTATACTCTGTGTCATGATAAACAGAAAAAGTATGATTGGACATTACTATTTTCTGCTCTTTGGCAAAAGCAGAAAGTTCATTCCATAAATCGCCCTCGGAGTAGTATGTAGGAACAATTCTGCGTAAAGAAAGCACTTGATACTCTGGTATTGATTTAATGGAAATGTTGTAATGAAGTTCTCCTTTGTTTCCTTGTATTTCGCTTTTAGCAATCGCAATTTTCCGTAGTTTTTCCTGCTCATTTTGTATAGTATCCATAATTTCTAATCGCTTTTGGTCAAGGGTTTCAAGAAGTAAACAATCATCCATTTCAAGTGCAAGCGCAATTTCAGGAACACTAAAACCGCTGTCACGCAAATACAATATTCTGTTTAGACGGGGTATTTGAGTTACAGAGTACATTCGGTGTCCCGTCCATTTATCGACTTCTGCCGGTTTCAACAGCCCCGCTTCATCATAATATCGAAGCATACGAATAGATACTTGCGTTAGCTTTGAAAACTCACCTATTCTAAACATTTTATCACCACCTATATATAATTATACTGGAAATTTTTTATACTTCAACCCGATTTTGCATGTCTAATAATCAATAATAATATGCGCTATTACTATCAATACTATGATGCGTGTAATCATATCCAAGACACGCAGGTGAACGGTAAAATGTAATAGGGTGAAATATTATGAAGAAAGCAAAAGAAAAGTTTGATTTTAAGGCTTTCGGACTGGCAATAGAAGAGGCACGAAAGGCAAAGGGATATTCAAGAATTTTACGGTTTCATCTATTGTATAAATCTAAAAATACGACTTCATCATCAAATATTTTTAATACTTCTTGGGTTTCTTCTGAAAATTTGCTGGGCATGATTATCATTCCATTATGGTTGTCATCGGTGTTGTTGCAAGCTGATAATACGATTGATGTTACTAAAATTAATGAAAGTATTGCTTTTTTCATTGCACCCTCCAATCGTTGTAAAATTAGGATTTGATATTATGCTTATTCTACTAAACCATCTATTTATTTCCTGTATTTTTTATTATTGTATCATGCAAAGAAAATGATGTAAACAAAACGCTTTATTTATACAAATATTACTTTCTTTACAGAATGTTCGAACGATATGTGTTCAATATGTTTTGGCTTAACATATGAGATCGAAATGTCATTCGATCTATCAGTTCACTTGCTGCTGTTTTATTTGTTCTGTTTGTTCCAATACTTTTTGAGATATGTCCTTAATCACTTTTTCAAGGCCCTCACGAGTCTCAGTTCTTGCAAAATAGTTTTCACCTAAAAATGCTGAAGCTGTACCATTTGCTAACTGGAATGTATTTGAATTTACCCCATCATTAAAGACAAATTGTATTATCTCTGCATTCTCAATTAAAGAAAACATAACAACAGCATTTTGAGTAAATATATGTTGATGTAATGACCCAGAATAGAAGTTGCGAGTTTCTGTATCAGTTTTTAAGTGTACGGTGATTGTATATGGGTGTCCTTCTGTGTATAACTCAAATTCATCATAAATAATATTTTCTGGAAAAATAAGCGACGAAATAATGTTTCCAACAGCTGAGTTATCTCCGATGTATTTGGTGCGATTTTCCCATAAAGTGTTTACATCGTAGGCTTTTTCTTTACTGACGAAAGGTATGAAGTAACCAGTGTAATCCTCTAAATAGATAGTATTTTTCTTTTCTGGGTCTTGATAAATAGGATTTCCTGCATATTTTGCATCTAAGCCAATCGCTTGAAAATTACTATTAAACTCTTTGTTAAATCCGTGAAGAACACTATCAAGAATGCCTATTTCAAAAGCATTATATGGTAATTCCATTATGTTTTCACCGCTTTCATAATAAATGGTTTCATTAATTCGTATTTTAGCCTTAAGAGGGTTGCTCACAAGTCCCACAGTTACACAAATAATAGCTAATACTGTCACTAAAATTATCCAAAAGGTTGGTTTTTTGTAGTTTAGCACATTCTTTATTCTGCCTTTTGTATCCCCCTCGCCAAAGGCAAGAGGTGTGCCATAAATCATGTGTCTGCCTGTTGCAAGGGAAAGGAGCGAATTTGAATAATCTTTTTTTACATCATTGCCTAGCTTTTTGATAACGGCTTCATCACAGGACATTTCCATATCCTTAGCACTTAGAAAAAATGCAACCCAAACCAGCGGATTAAACCAATGGACGCATAACACCAAAAAGCTGATAATCTTAATAACGTGGTCAAAACGCCTGATATGGGTTTGCTCATGAAGCAGGATATATTCTTTTTCTTTTGCAGTAAGGTCTGCTGGCAGATAGATTTTAGGAGAAAATATGCCCAAAACAAAGGCGGTTTTTAAACCGTCGAAAATATAAATATTATTTAAACTATGTACGGCGCGTTTGAGTTTGCTTTTTAGTTTTAAAAGTGAAACTATGCTGTAAGCGAGTAGTACCATAATTCCGAGCAGCCAAACAAATGTAAAGATACTTTGTAGCGCGGGCGCAGAATTAACCGCATGAATATTTTCTATAACAGTGCCGTCAGGAATATTTGCAGGCGTTTCAATTATAGATGAAAAAGTGGTAAATTCATCTGAAAATGGGCGAAAGTTCTCCATTGTTCTACCGGTTAATGAAAAAATGCTCAATACGCTTTCAAAAGAATATGGGCAGATTAGTCGAAATAAAACTACACTCCACAAAGCGTAAGAAAAAATTTTCGGCGATTTCTTGAGGAATAACCGTGCAAGTAGTACAAATAGAATTACGTAACTTGCTGTAAAACTCATGTTCAGTGCTGATGAAAATAAATTATCTATCATAACTATTCCTCCTTATGTTCATTTATTAGTTTTTGTAATTCAGCAATGTCCTTATCGCTTAGCTTGTTTCTGCGAGTAAATGCAGCTAAAAATTTTGGCAATGAACCTCCAAAATTTTCTGCTACCAGTTCTTTCCCCTGAGTTGCTCCAAAATCCTCTTTGCTCATCAAAGCCACAACTGTACCATTCTGATTTTCAAAAATACCTTTTTCACAGAGTCCTTTGAGCATAGTATATGTAGTAGTGCGTTTCCAACCCAGTTTTTTCTCGCAAATTTCTGTTAAAGCACGAGATCCGATGGGTTGATGCTCCCAAATAATATCAGCAAAAACTTTTTGTTTTTTTCCTAGTTTATCCATAAGAAAACCTCCTGTCGTATTTCATTAGACTGTAATATGTTATTAGTCTACTCTGATTAGACAAAATTGTCAAATCTTTTGTTATAAATGAAATTAACAAAAAAGGATACAAATACTCTTTAAATTAGAAATTTTATTTTAATTTATAATAATATTATATTGACAATGTAATATTATCATAATATAATACATTTAAACAAATAAACACTAAAAAATTATATCGAGGTAATCAGATGAATGAAAAGCAAAGGAAATTGTATGCTATTTTAAGAAAAGAAGTAACACCGGCTCTTGGATGTACTGGTCCTACGGCTGTTTCTTATGTAGCCGCAGAGGCAGCGACTGCCGTTGGAGGTAATCCTCTGAAGGTGGAAATTAAAGTAGACCGGCATATAGGAACAAAAAATAGCGATGTTGGTATTCCTGGTACAAGTGTTGTAGGACTAAAAATGGCGGCTTCTCTGGGAGCGCTTGCAGGGGATGCAAAAGCAGGTTTAAATGTTTTACATAAAGTGACAAATGAGGATGAACAAAAAGCACTGGCTTTTTCTAAGGAAGGTAATGTAAAAGTTATACCTGATTTGGAAACGGATATTCTTGGACTTTATATGGATTGTATAGTTACAACAGACAAAGGCACTGGACGAGCTATTGTTTTAAAAACGCATAATAATTTAGTTTATCGTGAGGCAAACGGTGTCAAACAGGTTAATATTCCATTTGATCGCATTAATTCAATGAATGAAACAAAAGATGTAATGGCTCATTATCAGATAGCTGATTTTTATGAACTTGCTACCAAAACGCCTATAGAAGATTTAGAATTTATAAAAGAAGCTATAAAACTTAATAAAGCATTAGCTAATGCTTGCCTTTCAGGCCAAGCAAAAGGTGCAGGTTTTGGTATATCAATGCAAAAACGTGCGGGAGGTGATATGATAAAAAGGGCTCAGGCAATTACAGCAGCTGGTGCCGAAACAAGAATGATTGGCTATCCATTGCCTGCAATGAGCTGTGCAACAAGCGGTAATGTGGGAATTACAGCTTCACTTCCTTTAATCAGCATGGCGGAAGACATGAATTGTTCTGAGGAACAGCTGCTTCGTGCATTGGCTATGAGCTTTCTGATGACGATTTGTGTCAAGAATCGTATCGGACGCGTATCTTCCATGTGTGCGTGTGTTACAGCAGCATCTCAGGGAATAGCAGCCGGAGCAGCTATGCTGTTGGGAGGAGATTTGGCATGTATAAACAAAGCTATTAATAATACCATTGTAAACATTTTTGGTGTTGTTTGTGATGGCGCGCGTTTGGCTTGTGCATTGAAACTTGCCTCTGCTGCTGGCATAGCATTGGAATGTGCAATGATGGCATATGATGGAGTTGAAACACCTTTAAATGAGGGCGTTATTGGAAGCACTGCTGACATGTCTCTGAATTTTATGGGAAAATTTGCTCAGACGGGCATGGCTGGTTCTGACTTAGCGCTGTGTAAGGCGCTTTATGAAAAACAATTAGAGCAGGAGTAAACTTCTATCACGCTAAATAATATTTATGGCTTTATTGAATGGAGAGGAGGACAAGATGGAATATTATAAGAGTATTAAAACGCCTGCACTAAGAAGGATTTATCGAGTGATTATCGCTGTGCAAAGATTTATATGCTATATCTGTGCTATAGCGCTTCCGCTTATCATTACCTATCAGGTAATTCTACGCTATATTCTTAAGGCACCGTTAATGGGAATTGAGGAATTATTAACATTTTTCATTATTTGGCTTTATATGATGGGGGGATCTGTTGCATCAGAAAAACGTAGTCACATAGAGTGTGGTATTTTAACGCTTTATATAAAAAAGGAAAAAACAATGAAAATATTCAAACTATTTAAAGCGCTTTTTTCTTTTATTATATGTGCATGGTTGACACGTTGGGCATTTTGGTTTTTTCAGTATTCGTTTAAACTATGGAAGACAAGTGACATTTTAAGAATACCGATGTTTTTAGGCGAAAGTTCCATGTTTATCGGCCTCATATTTATGCTGTTTTTTGCAACAGTTGAAATGATTGATTATATTAGAGATCTAATAATATTTTTACAGGAGGGGAAAAGGTTATGAGTACATTAACTATTGTGGGGCTAGATGTTGTTTTGTTGGTAATGCTTCTAATGCTTAGTATTCCGTTACCTTATTGCTTTGCTGGTGCTTTGTTTTTTATGAGTATTTTTGGCAATGTATCAATGAAAAGCATGATGCTGTGGGCCTATTCGCAGTCTGTAGGAACTGTTTTGCTGGCAAGTCCGTTGTTTATTCTTGCAGGTACATATATGGGAGGCAGCGGTGTAGCAAAAAAGCTATTAGATCTTTGCGATGCTTTTATAGGGCGTATTAAAGGCGGAATGGGAGTTGTAAGTGTTATTACATGTGCTGTAATTGGTGCAATTTCTGGGAGTGGTTTTACAGGCGTTGCAGCTACTGGGCCTATTATGATTCCTAGAATGGTGGAACAAGGGTATCCAAATGGCTTTGCGACTTCATTGGTGACGGTGTCTTCTGTGCTTGGTCTATTAATTCCACCCAGCGCTATTATGATTATTTACGGCTGGATAACAGAAACTTCGATTCTTGCTTGCTTTTTAGCTACTGTAGGTCCAGGTATTTTAGTTATGTTGTTATTTTGTTTGATTAACCTTATAGAATGCAGGAAGTTTGATTTAAAACTAATGCCTCCAATGTCTTTTGCAGAAAAAATGGAAGTAACAGGAAAAAGAGCTGTGTCTGCAATTCCTGCTCTGATGATGCCAATTATAATTTTGGGAGGAATCTATTGCGGTGTATTCACGCCTACTGAAGCTGCAGCTGTTGCAGCAATATATAGCATACCTGTGGGAATTTTTATTTATAAGGCAATGAAGTTAAAGGATATTAAACAAATGACTTTTGATTCTATTTGCTCTATTGGATCAATAATGGTAATGATAATATTTTGTCTTATGCTAAGTCAAACGTTTGTCATGCTTCAAGTTCCTCAAGCACTGATTAAAATTATATTCAGCATTACCACAAATAAGGTAGTAATTTTGATTCTTATGAATATATTTTTATTTTTAGTTGGCATGATTGTAAACGATTCTACAGGTATGTTACTTTGTGCTCCATTGTTGTTGCCATTGGTCCAGCAACTTGGCATTTCTCCAATTCACTTTGCTGCAATTATGGGTGTGAATTTGGCCATGGGTGGTATAACACCTCCATATGCCAGCATCCTTTACTTAGGCATGCGTATAGGCAAATGTGAATTCAAGGATATTATTGGTCCAACAATGAAGTTATTGATATTTGGGTATGTTCCAGTTGTATTTTTGACTTCTTTTTACCCTGATTTATCACTGTTTCTTCCAAAACTTTTTGGATTTATATAATTCCTATACATGGAATTTAAAAAATATAAAGGAGATAAGATATGACAAAAATATTTGCTATCGATGATGTTAAACGCCTTATCACCATGGATGATGTTGTCCAAAGTGTGGAAAAGACTTTTTGTGGGCTGGCTGATGGCACAGTAATTAATCCCACAAAAGTTACGCTGGATTTGGGTGAATCTGCCCCTTATCCTCCGTATGAAGGATTCTTTAATGCAATGCCTGCTTATATTGGATATCAAGACATAGCAGGTATCAAATGGGTGGGAGGAATTTCAGGCGAAAGAAAAAAAGCTGGATTTCCCTTCATATGTGGAATTATTGTTTTAGCAGATCCGCGATTAGGAAAATTTTTAGCTGTTTTGGACGGAGCATATATTACGGATTTACGTACTGGGGCTCAGACAGCTGTAGCGCTAAAATACATTTTTACAGATAAAAAGAAATTAAAAATAGGTATTTATGGTGCCGGCATGCAAGCGCGTACTCAAACATTAGCTATTTCTAAATGCTTTGATATTGAAGAACTTCGAGTTTACGATGTAAATCCGATAGCGTCGGAAAAGTTTAAATCAGAAATGCAGGAAGTTGTAAATGGTAAAATTATTATTTGTAAGGAGCCGGTAGATGCTTGTTGTGGAGATGCTGTGATTTGTGTAACTCAGTCAAAGAAACGAATTATTAAAGCAGATTGGGTAAAGCCTGGAACTGTCATATTTCCGATGGGGTCCTATCAAGAAATTGAAAACGAAGTTATTGAAAAGTCTGATATGATTATTGTTGACCATATCGGACAGGCTTTACACCGCGGGGCATTAAAGGATTTAAGCCAGCAAGGAAAGATTACGGAAAAAGATATTACAACTACAATTGGAGAACTGGCTAATGGTTCTGTTAGTCTTGGCGATATAAGTGATAAACGAATGATTTGTATTCCTATTGGTACAGGTGCTATGGATGTTGCGGTTGCAGGTATTTTCTATGAGAGAGCCATTGCTCAGGGATTGGGTGTTGACTTTGATATTACAGGTGAATAATCCTAAAAATTGGAGGAATGAATAATGAAAAAGTTTTTTGCTTTACTTATTGTATTAGTTATGTTAGTATCTTTGGTTGCCTGTGGAGGCAGCAATGAAGTTGTAGAACAGAATGAAGAACAGACAGTTAAATTATCTTTGGCACATATTAGACCAGTAGGTTCTTCAGCGGATTTGGCAATAAAGGCTTTTGCTGAAGAAGCTACAGAACTTTCCGGAGGTACCTTGGAGTTTGAAATTTATCCTGCTAGCCAGCTAGGCGATTATACAACTGTCCAAGAACGAGTTGGCATAGGCGATGTTGATATGCAAATTGCCAGTCTTGGTAGTAATATGGATAAAGTTTTCGCTATGTCTAATGCTGCATATCTTTGCAGCACTTGGGATGAGGCTAAAAAAATGTTTTCGGAAGGAAGTTCTTTGATTGAAATTTATAAAGAAAAATTAGCTGAATATAATATGACTTATTTGGCAGCATACCCGCTATATTTTGGAGGTATTGCATTGAATGTGGATCCTGTTGACCCAACTAATCCGCAAGCGCATTCAGGCATTAAGATTAGGGTGCCATCTATGACTACTTTTGAAAAGACTGCAACAACACTTGGGTACTTGGCAACTCCGTTACCATCTTCTGAAATGTTTACTTCAGTCCAGACTGGTGTAGTAGATGGGGCTATTGGAGCGGGCGCTGAAATGTATTATGGAAATCTATCTGGTTTGGTAAAATACTATCTCCCTATTAATGATCACTTTGAACAATGGTATATGTATATCAATACGGATAAATGGAATAGCTTAAGTGATAATCAATGTAATGCAATTCAAACTGCTGCAAATAATATGCAGGAAGCAAGATGGAAAGTTGCAGAAGCTGAAACTTCTGAGTATGAACAAAAGCTGCGAGATAGCGGCACCGTTGTTGTAGAATATACAGATGAACAATTGAGTGAATTTGCACATATTGTACGTGAGGCTGTTTGGCCTGTGATTGCAGAGGAATATGGCTCTGAATATTTTGAATCTGTTGTAGATAGTATAAAGTAAATTTATTAAGTGTACAAAAAAGCCGCATAATTAAGCGGCTTTCTTGTCTTTTGATTTAGTTGCTTGTATATGCTAGTTTTTTGAATTTTCACAAGGCATTATAGAGTTACGTTAAATTAAGGAGGATATATATGAGTACAAGTATTTTTGAAATTATAGGACCAATTATGATTGGGCCTTCCAGCTCACACACTGCTGGAATGGTTAGGATTGGAATGATGGTTAACAGAATTGTAAATGAAAATATTCAATATGTGCATATAGAATTCAGTCCAAAGCTGCAAACAACATACTCGGGGCATCGCTCAGATGCAGCTTTAATTGGTGGCGTTATCGGTTTAAGTGAAAGTGATATAAAAATCAGAGATGCTATTGCTTTAGCGCGATATCAAGGGATAGAAACAAAAGTTGATTTTCTGCCTGAGGGAATGTACCCTCAAAATACAGCTCGTATTATTGTTGGATGCAAGGACGGGAGAGTTGTTACGGTGGTAGGTACATCTGTTGGCGGTGGCAGTATTATTATTAATTCAGTGGACGATGTTCTTCTTGAGATTGTTCCTGAAGCATATCATGTTATTATTTGGAGTAATAATGATTTAAATTTATCGGGAATTAAGGGCAAAATTCAATCAGGAAAAGGACAGAAAGGATTCGTTACATGCTTAACATTTTCAACTATGCCTTCAGAAGTATTGCTATCACAGCTGCATAAGTTAAAAGGTGTTATGGAGTTTAAAGTTGTTCATCCGATTATTGACTATGGTATATCTTTGCCGAATGAAAAAAGCTATCAAAGCTGTTTAGATTTGTGCAAAGAGGCACAGCAAAGTGGACTTACCATAGCAGAACTTGCCGTAAAGTATGAGGCATCAAGAACCGGATTCTCTGAAAAAAGTATTCGTGATCGAATGTTTCAGCATCTAACAAAAATGAAGGAATCAGTTTTGGAGGGAGAAAAACCAAATAAATTATTGTATGGGTTGGCAAATGGTAGGGATGCATGTTTGTTAAGAAAAGCTGTAAATGAGAAAAAATTAATCTCCGGTGGTATTGTGCCTTTAGCTGTTTCAAGGGCTCTTGGTGTAATGGAGTATAATGGATCTATGGGTATAATTGTGGCAGCACCTACTGCAGGTTCTTCAGGCATTGTTCCGGGTTGTTTTATTACTTTACTGGAGGAATATAGGTTTTCAGATGAAAAAATCATAAATGCACTTTTTGTATGTGGTATTATGGGTGTTATAATGGCAAATCGAAAAGTGTCTTTTTCTGGGTCTGTTGGCGGCTGTCAGGGAGAAATAGGAGTGTCTAGTGCAATTTCAGCCGCGGGTATAGTTAGCTTATTTTCTAATGATTCTGCAAAAGTGGTTCATGCAATGGCGTTATGTCTAAAAAACCTACTCGGATTGGTATGTGATCCAATTGCAGGTCCTGTAGAAATTCCCTGTATTAAACGAAATGCTGTAGGAGTAGCCAATGCATTTATTTCAGCTGATATGGCATTGGCAGGAATTCGCAGCTTTATTCCGCCGGACGAAGTCATTGATGCTTTAGTCGATGTTGAAAAACGGCTGCCTCAAGAGTTAAAGTGTGCTACTGTAGGAGGGTTAGCTAGTACGTGTACAGCTAAAAAAGTTAGAGAAGAATTATTAAAACAATAATAAGAGAGAAAAAGGATGGATAATAAAAATATAGTTTAAAATGCGAATATATGTTATAATTAACCTATATGTATACTATGTTTATATTTGCAATTTTTGAATAACACTCTTATCGTGGGTGAGTATTGATGCATAATAACTGTAGTGAATATCAAAATAACTAATAGAGGAGGACATTGTTGTGAAGGCAATTAGGCGCCAATCTCTGTCTGAACAGGTTGTAGAATCTATTTTGCAATACATTAAAGATAATGATTTGAAATCTGGTGATCAGATTCCAACTGAAAGTGAATTTGCTGAGCTATTTAAAGTAAGCCGTACCAGCATTCGTGAAGCTATGAAGGCACTGAGCATTAATGGAGTGGTTTCATCTACACCGGGAAAAGGAACTTTTTTGCAGCCAAAAGCTATGAATACTGTTATAGGAAACGATGGTACGTTGCAAACAAAAGCCCGTGCTACAATTGCTCAGATTATGGAACTTCGTACACCTTTGGAGATTCTGGCTGCTGGATTGGCGGCCGAAAGAAGAAATACGTCGGAGCTTGAAGAACTAGAAGAAATTACGAAAAAGTATAGAGAGGAAGTACTTGCTAAAGGTTGTTGGATACAATGGGGAACAAAATTTCATTCAAAGATAGCCGAGATGAGTAGGAATCCTCTACTTGTTTCCACTCTTCGGCTTTTAAGCAATATGGTTGAACAATACCGCGAAAACTTGGCTGTATTTTATGATGATAAATCACTTTATATTGAAAATCAAAAACGTATTTATGCTGCTATTTGTAATCAAGATGTAGGCGCAGCTCAAACAGAGATGCAAAAACATATGAAAATTACTGAAGATGCTCTAAATATGATTATTAATGAAGGAAATGCAATAGAATTTCTTCCACATCAATAATATGTTATGAAATATTTTTTTCTGATGATATGATAATTAAATTTCCTTTTTAATTCATTGTTTTTCGTAAAAATAATGATGTTGTAAAATTTAAATAAATTTTGTTTTGGTTGTGTAAAATTTTTTTGTTCTCATATTTATTTAGGAACAATATATTTTTAGAACAGTATCTGGTAAGCTAAAATATCGGATACTGTTTTTATAATTTATGGATATGTTTATACTAGCAAGCAAAAATCTTAACCATTAACCAAAAGGTCAAAAATAATAAAAAAACAGTCAAATTTGATAGTATGATGATGCGTTCATGGTATTTTATAATGGAAGTTAATTAAGAAAGACTTGGCTTATGTTTACTATTTTTTCAAAAAGTGTTATCATAAAATGATCTCTAATAGTGAGATTGCAAAGAAATTTTTAATTAATAGGTTAAGGAGCTCAATATATGATTCAGAAAACAGAGTGGGGACACATCGAATGGTTGCATAAATGCAAGGAGGATGCCGCGTCTTCTTTTAGTGTAGGAATAACTTCGTTGCTTCAAGGTAAACGTATGCTGAAACATATTCATTATGGTATTGAACAGTTTATATATATACTTGAAGGGGACGGAATTTATTATATAAACGAAGAAAAAAAATATATTAGTAAAGATATGTGCTTTTATATGGAGCCTGATATAGTTCATGAAACAATAAACACAGGTTCTGTGCCCCTTAAGGAGCTGGTAATATCTAGACCTGTGAGTTATGATTCAGGCATAAAACTTGAAGAGGATTATCTTAATGCTAATCAAAGAACAGCCAGTTTGGTCTCAGTTAATATTATATATTCAGCAGTTGAGGCAATAACAACCTTGCTGCTTGAGTCAATAAGCCTTCCGTTTACGATTTACGATGATATGGGAGAAATTATTATTCAAAGCAGAAAGTTCTCCAGCTATTGTACTGCAAAGTGCAATCCTGCATGCAACAGCAAATCTTGTAGCTGCATGATTCAAAAAAATTTCGATAAATTGGACAAGGTAACACAGTTTACTTGCGAATATGGTCTTACAGTTTTCAGTTATCCTATTATATATAACGGATTGCAGCTCGGGACTATAAGCGGAGGACATATTCTTGTATCTGATTATACAACAAACGAACATGACGATTTATATGATTCTCCTGAAAGTACAGTTATTGGAATAAAAAGTTTACTTAAACAAATTGCTAAAAGCATTACAAGTTACTGTTCGTTTTATGAATCGAGGATGATGATTGAAAAAAAGGATAATGATATAAAAGAAGAAATAAGAAGAAACGAAACTCTTAAAAATAATTTGTACGTAATAAATGATAAAGTTACAAATTTACGAATTAATCACCACTTTCTTTTTAACACTTTAAATTCAATTGCAAGTATGGCATTAACCGGAGATAGAAGCTGTTTATATAATTCTATAATTGACCTATCAAAAATGTTCAGGTATACCATGACCGTTGATTTAAGGTTTGTGACGTTAACGTCTGAAATAGAATATCTGGAAACATATCTTAATTTACAGAAGTTAAGATATGGAGATGATCTAGAGGTTTTATATAATATTGAAAAAGGCATGGATAACATTAAAGTTCCATTTAACTTCATTCAACCTATTGTGGAAAATGCGTTTACGCATGGGTTTATACCCAGCAATAATAAAAAGTTAATAAAAATTTCCGTAGAAAAAGTTAAAGATAAAGCAAAAATAGTTGTATTAAATAATGGTGTGCTTTTAGATGACATTACCCTTAATAGAGTAAACAGAGGATTGTATAGAAATACTGGGCATGGATTGTCATTTATATATGAAAAGTTAAAATCAGCTTACAGTGATGAGTTCAGTATGAATATAACATCCAGCACAAAAGATAACACAAAGGTTTCTGTAATAATACCTGTTTTATTCGAGGAGGAATAGTATGATAAATGCAATAATAGCAGATGATGAACCTGCAGTAGCTAATATAATACGTTATTTTATTAAAAAGGAAAAACTACCCATATCAATTGTTGGAACAGCATGCAACGGTAAAGAGGCATTGGAACTATTAAAAAATAATAAAGTAAACTTGGTATTTTTGGATATCATCATGCCATTCATGGATGGTTTTAAAGTAATAGAAAACGCCCCGGACAATAATTATATAGTTATTACGGCATATGATTCCTTTGAATATGCTCAGCGCGCCTTAAGGCTGGGCGCTAAGGATATATTGCTTAAGCCTATTGAATACAAACAACTTTTGCAATCAATAACCAGAGCCGTGGGGTGGAAATTTACAGACAATGATACATTAAACGATATACTTGAATACATAAACATAAATTATGCAGAAAAAATCGACTTGCAGAAATTATCAAGTGAATTCTATGTATCCCCAAGCCATGTATCAAGATTGTTTAAGAAGTTTATGGGAGTTACAACCGTCGAATACATACACGAAGTAAGGATTAAACAAGCTATTAATATGCTTGATAAAGGAAAATATAGCATTAAAGAAGTTGCTGAAATTACAGGATATGACAGCTTAAATAATTTCTATAAAAAATTTAAAACTCATACAGGGACAACCCCGGCTTTATACATGCAGACACATAAGTAATTTTGGCTAGGTTATAATGGTTTTAGTTCGTATATTATTGCGATTTTATAATAAATAATAGCTCTTAGCGTATAATTTTATTCTATAAAAAAATAAAATTAAACAGCTAAGAGTTTTTACTAAATGTCAATAACGGTAAAAAATATGATTAAATTGAGAATTTAAGTTTCTGTAAAAACATTTTATAATAACAGTTATATTGATTGATCAAAAGATAACGTTATCAAAATTAGTGAAGAGAGGGGTAATATATGCCTGATGGTTAAGTAATTTTCTAAAATTGAATGGAAGGAAAAAAGATGGATAATATTAAAGAATTAGAAAAATTATACAGCGATGAATTAATAAAATTTAGAAGAGACTTGCATGAAAATCCGGAGCTAAGTTTTAAAGAATTTAGGACAACCAAGAAGATTAAAGATAAGCTTACATCCTTAGGGATTAAGATAATTGATATTGGAATGGAAACGGGAGTAATAGGATATCTTGAAGGATGCAGTGATGGTCCCACTATAGCATTGAGAGGTGACATTGACGCTCTTCCTATAGTGGAAATGAATGATGTGCCTTATAAATCCAAGGTTAATGGTGTTATGCACGCATGCGGTCATGATATACATGCTGCATCTGTTATTGGAGCCGCGTGCATATTATCAGGGTTAAAAGAAAAATTAAAGGGAAATGTTATATTTATATTTCAACCGGCTGAAGAGCTGAATAAGGGTGCTAAGTTAATGGTTGAAAAAGGAATTTTTACTAAAATAAAAGCTGATATGATTTTTGGACTTCACAACAATCCTGAAATACCATGGGGTAAAATAGCCATAAAAAAAGGGGGGCTAATGGCCTCTGTTGATACAATCAGAATAAAAATTAAAGGAAAAGGTGGTCATGGGGGGCTGCCTAATGCTACAAGGGATCCTATTGTTGCTGCGGCAGCCGTTATAATGAATTTACAGACTATCGTAAGTCGTAATGTAAGCCCATTAGAGTCTGCTGTAATATCTTTTGGAACGTTGCACTCGGGTACCGCAAACAATGTTATACCTGAGCTGGTTGAGATTACTGGCACGGTTAGAAGCTTTGATGCAGGTGTAAGAAAAATGCTATCTGAAAGAATACGAGAAGTATTAGAAAGCACAGCACAAGCATATAGAGTTGAAAGCGAGTTGGAATATATATTTGATTTACCAGCTGTATTTAATTCAAACGAATTAACTGATTTAGCGTATGAAGCTTCAGTTGAAGTATTAGGACAAGAATTAATAGTTGATCCGATTCCTTCAACAGGAGGGGAAGACTTTTCTATATTTACTGAAAAAATACCTGGTTTTTTCTTTTGGCTAGGTGTTGGCAACAAAGAAAAAGATATTAATCATGTTTGGCATAGTCCAAAATTTGACGGTGATGATAGAGCTATTATTAACGCATCTGCTGTAATGAGCAACATGGTGCTAAAAGGATTTGATTATATAAATAATAAGAAGGAGTGATACTGTGAGTGATAAATCATTTAACATATATGATTGGAAGTTACATTTAACAATTTTAGTAGTTTGTGTTATTTCTGAAATTATTGGTATAGTAAAAATACCATTAGGGCCTGGGTCAATAATGTTCCTTCCTCTATTATATTCAATGGCATTTGGGCTGATTCTATATTTATTAAAGCCTGTAACTTTTATTAATGAAAAACATGCGCCTTTGGCCGAAAAATTTATAACAATAGGCATAGGTGTTTTTATTGCAAAAGTAGGAGTTCAAAGTGGTGCTGCCGTTCAATCGGTTATAGATGCAGGCCCGGCACTTATATTGCAGGAATTAGGTAACCTTGGTACTATATTAATCTCTTTACCCATTGCATTAATGCTAGGATTTAAGAGAGAAAGCATTGGTATGTGTCATTCCATTGCAAGAGAGCCAAACGTTGGACTCATTGCTTCAAAATATGGACTCAGTTCACCTGAAGGAAGAGGTGTAATGATTATATACATAGTAGGTACATTAGTCGGAACAATATTTATGGGACTTTTGTCTAGTATACTAGCATCATTCACATCTTTGCATCCATATGCTATTGCAATGGCTACAGGAGTAGGAAGTGGAAGCATGATGGCGGCTTCTTCAGCACCGCTGGTAGAAATGTTCCCGGACATTGCAACAGAAATTTCTGCTTTTGCTGGAATGAGCAACCTTTTATCAACAGCTGACGGTATATACATGTCAATCTTTGTTGCAATTCCAATGAGTAATTTCTTATATAGAAAGCTTGAACCAATTTTCGAACGAAGGAAGAAACTTGCAAATTCGGAAAACAATAAATAGGAGATGATAATATGACTAAAGGTTTTACAACGGAAAAATTTATGGAATACCTGTTGATTCTATTAATTATTGCCTTTATAAGTATATTGGGTAATTTTGCAGGTTACGATATGGGGATAATGGAAAGCCTCCCCGGAATGTTAATTCTGCTTGTAGTTGCGCTTATAGGTGTCACATTAGCGGATGTTATTCCTATGAACATACCATCGGTTGTTTATATTAGCATATTGGGACTATTAATTTCCATACCTGCCAGTCCTGTATCCAATGCTGTAATTGAATATACAAGCAAAATACAAATGCTGCCTCTTGCAACGCCTGTGCTTGCCTATTCTGGGATTTCAATGGGAAGAAGCTGGGCAGAATTTAAAAAAGTCGGTTGGAAGGGTATACTTGTAGCTTGTTGCGTAATGTTTGGAACATTTATTGGCTCTGCAATTGTTGCTGAAATTATTTTGAAAAGCCAAGGAATTATTTGATATAAATAAATTTGTACCCAGAACAAAAAATAAGATGCGGTCTAGCATATATGCTTGGTTGCATCTTTTTTTGTTAATGAATTCATATACTAAATTAGTAAAAGTCATAATTAAAAAGTCAATAATAATAAATAATAGGACAATATTAATAATTTATAATATCATAATTTTCATTTATAATAAATTAATTGATCAATCACGAGGATAACGTTATCAAAATTAAAAAATTATATTACGGATAATTTTGCAGAGAGAGGTGTAAAATGGAACAAGTTATGAATTTTGCAAACATTTTGAGCAATGAATTATGGAGTAAGTGGGTATTAATTGCGTTGCTTGGTACGGGAATTGTAGTTACAATTGTAACTGGAGGAGTGCAAAAAAAATTAGGACTGGCTCTTTCTAGAACATTCAAAGCATTTATGGGAAAAGAACAAAAGGAAACTGATGAAAATGAAGGAAATATTTCTTCTATTCAGGCTCTTTCTACTGCTCTTGCTTCAACAGTAGGTGTTGGTAATATAGCAGGTGTAGGAACTGCGATTGCCGCAGGAGGACCCGGAGCGGTTTTCTGGATGTGGGTTTCTGCAATATTCGGCATGGCCTTAAAATATTCAGAAATCGTTCTTTCGGTAACATACAGAGAAAAAGGCAATGACGGCTTGTGGCGCGGTGGACCATCATATGTTTTTAAAAATGCTCTAAATGCAAAATGGGCAGGGGGAATATTTGCTGTATTTATGATTCTAGTATCACTTGTAAGCCTTAATATGATGCAAGTCAGTTCTGTAGCTAGTGCGATGAATTCTTCGTTTAATGTACCTACAATGATAACAGGGTTGTTGCTTACTGTATTAACAGGATTAGTAATATTTGGAGGAATTAAAAGATTAGCCAAAGTTACATCGATTCTTGTGCCGGCTATGGCCCTTATTTATTGTATAGGAGGTATTATTGTTCTTGTGCTAAATATTAAAAGCATACCTGCCGCCTTTGTTCTTATAATTAAAGATGCATTTACTGGACAAGCAGCTGCAGGAGGAATCTTGGGCTCAACTATGATTATGGTTATTAGGTATGGAGTAGCCAGAGGGTTATTGTCTAATGAAGCTGGCTGTGGAACGGCTCCTATGACACATTCTGTTGCTAAGGTTAAACATCCGGTTGAGCAGGGATTATACGGTATATCAGAAGTTTTTATTGATACTTTCATAGTCTGTACTTTTACAGCCTTGATAATTATTGTCACAGGAGCATGGAACAGTGGCTATAGTGGTGTTGTTCTTAGTGCTAAAGCATTTTCTGCTAACTTGGGAATAATCGGAGAAAGTGTTGTGACTATAGGAATTGCACTTTTTGCATATTCTACATTGCTGGGTGCAAGTTGGTACGGAGAAACGAGTATAACGTATATATTTGGCACTAAAGCTATAATGCCATATAGAATTATTTACTTAATTTTATGTTTTACGGGTGCAAAGGCTGGTTCGGATTTTATCTTTGCATTGACTGATATAGCAAATGGTTTTGCTGTACTCGTTAATGTAGTGTCTGTACTTTTACTGCTAAAAGTTGTGAAAGAAAAAACTGAAGACTATTTTAAAAACGATTACAATATAGCTAATAATTAAAAAGGAGATATTACTTTGAGAGAAGCAGTATGGATAAATAGCAATGGCAATAAAATGTTAGGAATATTAGAATATAACGAATCATTTAAAAACAGAGGACAAAAATTAGTACTATTTATTCATGGATTTGTAGGAACAAAAGTGGAACCACATAGAATGTATAAAAAACTTTCAGACAGGTTATGCAATTTAGGTTATACGGTTCTAAGGTTTGATTTTGTTGGTTCTGGTGACAGTGATGGCAATTTCGAGGACATGACTATAGACGGCGAAGTTCAGGATGGAATAAATGTAATAAATTATTGCAAAGAAAAATATAACTATAAAGAGATTTACATACTTGGATATAGTATGGGAGGTTGTGTAGCATCAATCCTTGCGTCTATGATTAAGAGTAACGGTCTTGTACTATGGTCACCGGTTTCAAATCCATTTTGGAATTTTCACCATATCATTGGGGATGAAAAATTTAGAATGGGACTAGAGGGAAAAGAAATAGATTATTTTGGTGATGTAGTAGGACAAGATTTTTTCCAAAACCTAATGGAAATTGATCCGATAAAGGCATTGCACGATTATCAGAAGTCTACTTTAATAATCCACGGAACAAAAGATACGGATGTTTTTCCTGTTAACGGGTATAATTACCATAAAAATCTTGCGGACAGTGAATTGTATTATGTAAAAGATGCAGACCATTGTTATAGTAAGCGGGAATTTGAAGCAGAACTTTTAGATAAGACGGAAGAGTATTTTAAAAAACACAGATAATTTATATTGATTATAATTATTATGCGGTCAAGCGTATTATCTATATGTATGCTTGGCTGTTTCTTTTGTCAAAAGTTTATTTGGACTATAGCTATAAGCATGTCAAGTATGATAGAAGATTGGTTAATATCAATAATTTATATTATATTAATATTCATTTATAATATAGTAGATTGATTGATCAATAAAGATAACGTTAACAAAAATTGAAAGGAGTTTATTAATGAATAACATATTTTCAATAATACAGGCGATTAATAATGCGGTTTGGAGTACACCGCTGATTGCACTTTGTTTGGCTGCTGGAATTTATTTTTCAATAAGAATGAAGTTTCCTCAAGTTAGATTATTTAAAGAAATGATTAATCTTTTGCTTGATAAGTCAAAATCCGACAATGGAGTAACACCATTTCAAGCGTTTGCAACAACAGTTGGTGGTCGTGTAGGTGTAGGAAATATAGCAGGTGTTGCAACTGCAATTTACTATGGAGGTCCCGGTGCTGTTTTTTGGATGTGGGCAATTGCCTTTTTAGGTGCAGGATCAGCTTTTGTAGAATCATCATTGGCTCAAGCATACAAAACGAGAATATCAGGAGAATATGTCGGCGGACCTGCGTACTTTATAGAACAGGGGATAGGGAAAAAATGGTATGCCATAGCGTTTGCCATATGTACAATACTTGCTCCCGGAGTATTAATGCCCGGAGCTCAAACGTACAATATTGTTACTTCTATAAATAATGCGTTTGGAATTAACGTATATATTATGGCAATTGTAATTTGTGTTTTACTGGGATTAGTAATATTCGGAGGAGTTAAAAGGATAGGAAAGACTGCAGAGGTGGTTGCTCCTTTCATGTCGTTGGCATATGTATTAATAGCATTGTTAGTAATAATACTTAATATAAAAAAACTTCCTGGAGTTATAGCTTTAATATTTTCTTCTGCATTTGGTGTAAATCAGGCGTTTGGAGCTATTATAGGTACAGCTATCGCATGGGGTGTTAAAAGAGGAGTATACTCTAATGAAGCTGGACAAGGTTCGGGAGCAATTGTTTCGGCAGCGGCTGAATGTAATCATCCTGCAAAACAAGGGTTGGTACAGGCATTTTCGGTATATATAGATACTCTGCTGGTATGCTCTGCAACCGCGTTTATGATATTGCTCACTGGTTCTTATAATGTTGTTAATGAGGCAGGAGGTTTTATAGCTGAAAATGCGCCCGGAGTATCATTTGGTGTTGAATATACTCAGGCGGCAGTAGATAGTGCGTTTAATGGTTTCGGATCTTCATTTGTAGCGATATCCATATTCCTGTTCGCATTTACATCTCTTATGTCATATTATTACCAAGCTGAAAGCAATATGTCTTATTTGTTTCCGGGAAGTAAAAATGCAAAATTTGCTATGAGGCTAATATTTATTATTTCTACATTTTCTGGTGTTGTAAATACTGGAGAATTTATATGGACATTTGGAGACTTAGGAGTTGGGCTTATGGCATGGCTCAATATAATTGCAATATTAATATTATCAAACAAAGGAATTAAAATTCTGAAAGATTATGAAGAGCAAAGAGGCAAAGGAATTGAACCTTCTTTTGACCCGGATAAATTTGATATATTGGATAAAGAAAATGTATGGAGAAAAAAAAGCAAGCAAACGAATTAAATGTTATTAGATAATAATCAGAGGAATTAAAGAGCGTATTAATTTATATATACAGTTGTTTGTTTTTAGCTGTCAAAAACGATAAATAATAAGCTCAATATGAATATATACAAAAAAATTATATTCTATATAATTTATAATATAGATTGGCCGATCTAACGAAGTTTAAAAAAGATATTTTCAATAATGTTCAAAATAAAAGTGTATTACTGTTTGACATTAAATATAAAATCGAATAGAGGTAATATAAATGCTTAAATATACAAAAATATCAGACCTTGAAGTATATGGAATTGTTGAAGACGAATTGAAACGCCAGGAGCATAATATAGAGATGATTGCTTCCGAAAGTACTGCTTCTATGGAAATTATGGAATTATCCGGATCAATATTCACAAATAAAACACTTGAAGGATATCCAGGTGCTCGTTTTCAGGCCGGATCGCATGAAGCGGACAGACTTGAAACTCTTGGTATAGAAAGGGCAAAGGCATTGTATGGTGCCGAGCATGCTAACCTTCAGGTTTATTCAGGATCATCAGCAAATTATGGAGTATATGCAGCAGTATTGAAGCCTGGAGATAGAGTATTAAGCATGAGACTTGATCAGGGAGGACACCTTACTCACGGAAGTCCGGCAAATTTTCTCTCAAAGGTTTATGATTATGATTTTTATGGAGTAAACAAGGAAACGGAACAAATAGATTACGATGAGCTTGAAAAAAAGGCTAAGGATTTTCTTCCGAAACTGATTATTGCCGGAGGAAGTTCATATCCGAGGCTTATTGATTACAAAAGAATTGGTGAAATTGCAAAATCTGTAGGAGCTTATTTCATGGTTGATATGGCTCACATAAGCGGATTGGTGGCTGCTAAACTTATACCTAGCCCTGTGCCATATGCGGATTTTGTTTCATCATCTACTACAAAGACACTTTGCGGTCCGAGAAGTGGTTTTATACTCTGCAAGAAAGAGCATGCAAAGGCTTTGGACAAGGGAGTTTTCCCAGGCTCGATAGGTTCGATGCATTTAACTACAATGGCTGCAAAAACATGGTTGTTTAAGCATGCTGCAACGGAAGAATTTAAAAATGTAATGAAACAGGTACTTGCAAATGGAAAAACGTTAGCCAAAGAGCTTGCAGATCACGGATTCAGAATTGTGAGCGGCACTACAGACAATCACATTGTTATGGTAGACCTTAGATCTAAGGAAATAAGCGGCAAGGTTTTCCAAAACGCGCTTGACAAAGTGGGTATAACAGTAAATAAAAACCAGATACCTTTTGACCCAGCATCACCGTTTGTTACAAGTGGTGTAAGGATAGGGGTTACTTCAATAACTCAAAGAGGATTGAAGGAAAACGAAATAAAGGAAATAGCTGACATAATGGATAAAGTTGCATCTGATCCGGAAAACGAATCGAATCTTGCTGAATGCAAAAAAAGAACAGAAAAATTAATATCAAGATTTCCGCTGTACCCTGCTGGAAGCTTTGATAATTAAAAATAATTATTCATGACTTATTAAATAAATTAATAAGTCATGAAAGCTTTAAAAATACGAAAGAAAATTTTAAATTTTATATAGACAAAGTAATAATGAATACGTTATGGTATAATTATATAACTTCTATAATGGAGGATAATATGGCTGAATATTTAAGCGACATAGAAATAGCACAGCAGGCAGAAATGAAGGTAATCAATACAATAGCCGATAAGATTGAAATACCTGATAAATACGTGGAAAATTACGGCAAGTACAAAGCAAAAATCGATTACAGGTATTTGCAGAATGAATTAAAAGAGAACAAAGAAGCTAAACTGGTACTGGTTACTGCAATAAATCCAACACCTGCCGGAGAAGGAAAAACAACTACAACAATAGGACTTGGAGATGCACTTACAAAACTAGGCAAAAGAACAATAGTAGCGCTTCGCGAACCGTCCCTTGGACCTGTATTCGGAGTCAAGGGAGGAGCAGCAGGAGGAGGCTATGCACAGGTTGTTCCAATGGAAGATATAAACCTTCATTTTACCGGTGACTTTCATGCAATAGGAGCAGCAAACAACCTTTTGGCAGCAATGATAGATAACCATATACACCAGGGAAACAAATTGAATATCGACACAAGAAGAATAGTGTGGAGAAGAGCCGTTGATATGAATGACAGACAATTAAGACATATAGTAGACGGCCTTGGAGGAAAGACAGAAGGAGTAACCAGAGAAGACGGGTTTGACATTACAGTAGCATCAGAAGTAATGGCAGTATTCTGTTTATCAAATGATATAACAGAACTAAAAGAAAATCTGGCGAAAATAATAGTTGCATACACAAGAGACGGCGAACCGATAACAGCCGGACAATTAAAAGCACAGGGAGCAATGGCAGCACTGTTGAAAGATGCGCTTAAGCCGAATATAGTTCAGACATTAGAAGGAACACCGGCATTTATACACGGAGGGCCATTTGCAAACATTGCACACGGCTGCAACAGTGTAATAGCAACAAAGATGGCAAGCAAAATTGCAGAATACACAATTACAGAAGCAGGCTTCGGAGCAGACTTGGGAGCAGAAAAATTCATAGACATCAAGTGCAGAAAAACAGGATTAAATCCAAGTGCGGTAGTAATAGTAGCAACAGTTAAGGCATTGAAATACAACGGAGGAGTACCAAAAGCAGAGCTTGCAGAAGAGAATCTGGATGCGCTGGAAAAAGGACTTCCAAATTTATTAAAGCACGTTGAAAACATAACACAGGTATTTAAGCTTCCGGCAGTAGTAGCAATAAACAGATTCCCCACAGATACAGAAGCAGAACTGAAATTGATTGAAAGTAAGTGCAACGAGCTAGGAGTAAATGTAGCATTGTCAGAAGTATGGGGCAAAGGAAGCGAAGGCGGAAAAGAGTTGGCACAAGAAGTATTGAGGTTGACAGAAAAAGAAAGCAGTATGGAATACGCATACCAGCTGGAGATGACAATAAAAGAAAAGATAAAGGCCATAGCCAGAAAGCTTTACGGTGCAGATGATGTTGAATTTTCAACAAAGGCCAATAAAGAAATAGCAAATTTCGAAAAGCTTGGATTCGGAAACCTTCCAATATGCATGGCTAAAAATCAATATTCATTGACAGACGATCCTAAGATATTGGGACGACCATCCGGTTTCAAAATAACAATCAGAGATATAACAATATCTGCGGGAGCAGGATTTTTAGTTGCAATGACAGGAGATATAATGAAGATGCCTGGGCTTCCTAAGGTTCCTGCTGCAGAAAACATCGATGTGGATGTTGACGGACGAATTAAGGGATTGTTCTAAGTATCTATAATTGTGAATAAACTAATATTGGCGACATGCCGGCATCGAGTGTGCCGGCTGTGTTATATAAAAAATAAAAGGGGATTAAAAAATTGAGTTCAATATGCTTAACACCAAAAGAAACTACAGATACGCTTGTACAATCAGCAATAAAAAAAGCATCTTTTCCCATAGGAAAAAGAATGTTGCTAAGCATTATGGCAGGAGCATATATATCATTGGGAGCCCAGGGGTTTTTAGCTGCGTACGGAAATTCATTTATAAGGGCTTCAGTGTTTCCGGTAGGGTTAATGATGATTGTTCTTGTGGGTGGAGAGCTTTTTACAGGGAACTGCCTTATGACCTTTGGGCTGATACAAAAAGAAATAACGTTAAAAGAATATATAAATACATTGATTCAGGTTATTATAGGAAATTTTTTGGGAGCGTTGCTTATTGCAGCATTGTTGTACATGGGTGGAGTGTACAACAACCCAAAGTTAGCGGAAGCAGCAATTTCGGTGGCTAAATCAAAGGCTTCAATACCGTTTGTTCAGGTTTTATTCAGAGGTATATTGTGCAATGTGCTTGTGACATTGGCAGTCTGGTTTGCTTCTACATCGAAAGACACAATGGGTAAATTATTTGGATGCTGGTTTCCTGTTATGCTGTTTGTGCTTTGCGGTTATGAGCACGTTGTAGCAAATATGTTTTTCATTCCTGTAGGAATGATGTTGGATTCTTCTGTGGCAATGGCAGGAGCGGCCAGCAACCTTGTTGCATCTGCTATCGGTAACTATATAGGCGGAGGTATTCTTATACCTTTTATTTACAATCACATTTACTATAATTGATATGAAGTGAAAAAGATATAAAGGAAAAAAGCTGATAATTGTTCTATCTATTATCAGCTTTCATCATGTTTGTGGTTGGAGTACCTGAAGTTATCTCTTTTGCAGCTCCTTCAGGAAGATCTGTATAGCATACGTACCAAAACGGACATTCCACACCGTCAGTCTCAGCAGTAGTAGCTCTGTTTATTAGATCGCTATATGTTCGTGAAGTGGGTTCTAAAACGGGTCTCCACTGTACCCAGTCTGCAGGAGTATATAAGTTATATTTTTCAGTAATTTGAAGGGAATCAAGTATTCTTATCAATTCTCTTCCGTTTCTTCCGCAGGATATAGGAAGAGTAAAAAATGCTCTTATTCTACCATACGGATTAATAATAAATGTATCCCTTACCGTTTCTCCGTATAATCTGTTAGGATTTAACATTCCGTATTGTTCAGATACCTTAAGGTCTGCATCCCCTATTATTGGAAACGGAATAGTTATTCCTGTTTTTTGGTATATGTCATATACCCATGCCAAATTAGAGTAGATATTGTCTGTAGTTAATCCTATAATTTCAGTATTTCTTTCTTGTAACAAAGGATATATTTTTGCGGTATCGATAAGCTCGGTAGTAGCAACTGATGTAAAGGCCATTGGCTGGCTAGCTAGTACGACCCATTTTCCTCTGTAATCAGATAATCTGATATATCCCTGTGTTGTAAGTGCCAAAAAGTCAGGAGCTAATGTTCCTAAAGTTATGCATTCAGTTTTTTCAGGCTGGTTCAAATTATTATTTAAATTATTGTATGAAATCATACTCTCTCCTTAAAATAATTTATAACATTATTTTATGTATGACAAATAATAATGTTAAAATCTTTATTAGTAATTATATTTAGAATATTTAATTTATTTCATATTGAAATAGAGCTAAATACAGGTATTTTGTAAATAATTGGCTATAATTCCAGATGATTTTCTAGCGGTTTTGTCCTTGGGGTTTGTTAGATATTGTACAAAATGTATGGACAAAAGTGTATTAGTTCGATATAATGGTAACTGAGTGGAAACATGCAAATACATACATCAACAGCTCAATAATTATAATTTTAGGAGGGTTTTTATAAATGAATAAACCAATTTTGTCGGCACATTTTGAATCAAGAATGCCTTCGGACGTAAGACTTGCGCAAATGAAGTATGCAGAGCGTAAAGTTAAACCGGAAGCGGTAATTAACGTAGGTATAGGAAATGTTTCACTTCCGACAAATCCTGCAATGATGAAAAGAATGTTTAACTTAGACGCACCGGAAAGCCCATTTAACAAGGGAGTAATCCGATACACTGCAACTGGTGGTTTCGATGAAACTCAAGATGCTTTTAAAAATATCCTTAAATGTGAGGGATTTGATACAAGTAAATTGTTAGTAACAGTAACTGACGGCGGTTCAACAAGTATGGAGTTGTTCCTTCTTGGAATTTGCGGACCTGCAGGTACTGCTGAGAAACCTCTTATGATGATAGACCCAGCTTATACAAACTATATTTCTTTTGCTGAAAGAATAGGACGCAAAACAGTTACAATAAAACGCCAATTAAATGAAGACGGAAAATTCAGTCTTCCTGAACTTGATGAAATAGAAGAAATGATAAAAGCTAATAAACCTGGAGCACTTCTTGTTATTCCATATGACAACCCAACAGGACAGCTTTATGATAAAGAAGCACTTAAGGATCTTGCAAAACTTTGTGTAAAATATAATATGTGGATGGCAAGTGATGAAGCTTACCGTGAGCTATACTATGTTGAAGGCAGTGAATTGGTGAGCATCTGGGGAATTACAGACAAAGATGTTCCTGGAATAGAAGGAAGAAGAATAAGTATTGAAACTGCATCAAAAGTTTGGAATGCATGCGGATTAAGAATAGGCGCACTTATTACAGACAGCCCTGAATTTAATAATCGTGCTACAGCTGAATATACTGCAAATCTTTGTGCTAATGCCATAGGCCAGTATATATTCGGAGCTTTGGCTCACGAAAGCAAGGAACAAATTTCAGAATGGTGCAAAGGTCTTCGCGATTACTACAAAGGTTTAATTTTTAAAACATCAAAAGGTCTTAAAGATTTAGAACCGGGCCTTATAGTTTCAAGCCCTGATGCATCAATTTATACAGTAGTTGATGTTAGAAATGTAGTTAAACCTGGTTTTGACGCAATTGATTTTGTATTGTACTGTGCTGGAGAAGGCGCTGTAGATATAGATGGCGTTCAAAGTACTTTGTTGGTTGCACCGATGAAGGGATTCTATGATGTTGAAAAAGGCGGAAACAACCCGGGAAGCACTCAGTTCCGTATGTCATATGTTGAAACTCCGGAAAATATGGCTAAGGTTCCTGAACTGTTTGTAAAACTTTTAAGACAGTTTGAAGAGAGCAGATAATTAGGATATTAATTTTAAAGCAGCCTGCATGTGATGTAGGCTGCTTTTGTATACAGTTAAATTATTTTATGGTTTGGATGCTGAACGGATTTTCTATGGCGTTTGCAGCGGCATTCTTGGATAGCTTAATTAAATTTTTAGTATTGTCACCTGTGATAGGGCAAAACTTAACATCATCATATAAATTCTTGTCTATATTTCTTTCTTTCATAATGGATTCAAATACTGTCAGTCCTGCAATATATCTCCCAACTTCCGCGTTCAAATGATATCCATCACTGGTGAGTTCATTTCCTACAGCTTTTAAGTACTTATTAGTTCTGGCATTTTGTATTGCTGTTCCACATGGGATTAGTATGCCTATATTTGTTTCATCAACAGCCTGCTTGTAAGAATCAGCAATTGAATTATACATTGTTTTTTGATTGTAGTTGTAATGAATAAAGTCTTCTTTAATACTTCTGCTTGAATATGACCATGTCATGTTTAATGCAAATTGTACCTCAGGGTTTGATGCCGTTTTATATACATAATTAATTAATTCATTCAAGTATGGCTGGTATGTAGAATATATACCAGAATTCCCTGACGATTGTTGAAATGTTATGTAATCCCATTTTTCATCTGTCAATACACTTTTCATTGTAGAAGAGCTTAAAGCTGTCATACCTTCGTTGGACCATTTATAATACGTGTATGCTTTTTCGTTGTTAATTGCATAGTCAAGATGCCTTTCAAGAGAACATCCGCTGCTATAAAGATTACCTACAATAATGTTAATTTGTGCTGATTGCGCTATTTCATACAGGTAAAACAATGCATCCTGCGAGAATGAATTTCCTATTGACAATATCTTTATAGTTTCTTTTGAGGGATCCTTTACTTCAATTTCGCATATTTCGTTTTTCTTTCCTGAAGTTGTGTATGATATTACTGCAATTCCTGGACTTTCTGCATATATTGTACTGCCGGATTTTATAGAAGCCACAGACTTATCGTTTGATGACAATCTTGTTTTATTGTCCGTTTGTACGCTTATTGATGAACCAGCATACATGGATATTCTTTCAAGACCGCCGTTTTTAAACTGATTTTGCTCTATTATAACATCCGATTTAATAGAGGCTGATTCAACGTTAGATTTCCCTTCGAACAGAAATCTTATAGTGCCGTTCGCCTTACTAGCAACTAGCTGATTAACAGATGAGTCAACAATTCTGATTGAGTTTTCTCCCCCGCCTTCTACGAAAAGCTTTCCGGTTATAGTAACATTTTTTAATGTTACTTCGCCTTCGCCGACCCCCTTTGTTATATGTAAGTTTCTTACGGTTCTGTTTTCAATTTCAGCACCTGCTTCAGTTATGACAAGGTCAGAAGAGTTAAATTTTTGCAATGCTCTGTTTAAGATTTCAACTGCTTCAGCTCTTTTTACAGGATGTTGAGGATAAAAATAGTTGTTTTCATATCCGTTAATTAGTTCTTCTTGGACTGCAGCTGCAATGCTGCCAAATGCCCAATTAGAAATATTGCCGCTGTCAGCAAATTTTAGCTTTGAGGATGATTGCGTAAGTTTTAGCGCCTCAGCTGCTATTACAACGGACTCTTCTCTTGTGATATAGGAATCAGGTGAAAATTCATTTGTAGATATCCACGATATAATTCCAGCTTTATATGATTTTTGTATTTCTTCATAGTACCACTGATCTTCTCTTACGTCAGTGAAAGGTATTTCAGATTTATCTGTATAACCGAATAATGAATTCACTATTTTAATAAATTCTGCTCTGGTTACAAATGCTTCAGGTTTAAAAGTTCCGTCAGGATATCCTTTTATATATCCCTTATTAAGCCATTCCGTTATTGTGTTTTCCGCCCAATGCCCGCTATAGTCCGGTTCTGGTTCGTAAGCATATATAGTAGCTGTCGATGTTAATATCATTATTAATATCAAAAAAAATGATGTAAGTTTTTTAATCATTATGTCATCCCCCTTATAATGCTATTATATTTCAAAAAAGTACTTTTTTCAACAATCGTTTATTATTAACAATTGCGTAAGGGGCATGATTTTGCTGGAAAACACTTAGGCTTGATTATAAAATCAACATGTTATATAATTATAAAAATTATTTAAGTACGTGTAATGAGCATTATATTTGAGACTGAAATAAGAGAAAACGTATTGATAAAAGCAGCGGAAAAATGATACAGCTGCTAAGGCAGCTTAAATACCATGTTTTTGCAGATTTGAAAACCTATGAAAGAAAATCAAAGCACTATAGTGCTTTTGACAGAAAATATATATTAAAGGAGCAGAAAATGAAATTTATAGAAAATACGTCAATTGATCCTCACTACAATCTTGCTTTTGAAGAGTATGTATTTAAAAAGCTTGACTATGATGAAGAATTTGTATTGCTGTGGAGAAACGGACCATCTATTATTGTTGGAAAAAACCAAAACACAGTTGAAGAAATAAATATGGAGTATGTTAAAAGCAATAATATAAATGTTGTTAGGAGGGTAACTGGAGGCGGTGCGGTATATCATGATTTAGGGAATCTTAATTTTTCTTTTATAGTAAAGTCAGGCAGCAATGAAAAAATAGATTTTAAGACCTATAATATTCCGATAATAAATGCGCTGGGGAAAATAGGAGTGAATTGCGAACTGTCAGGCAGAAACGATCTGGTTATTGACGGAAAGAAATTTTCTGGTATTGCTCAAAGCATAAATAAGCAAAGAGTGCTTAATCACGGAACGCTTTTGTTTGATTCAAAGTTGGACACATTATCCAAGGCTTTGAATGTAAAAAGAGATAAAATTGAGTCCAAGGGTGTCAAATCTGTTTCAAGCAGGGTTACAAACATAAAACCTTATGTAAATGATGATATTGATGTTTTAGAATTTAAGCAAGTGCTGTTAAGAAATATATTTGAATATTTCAATCAGCCTATTGAAGTGTTTGAACTGTCTGATAATGATAAAAATAATATTCAGAAGATGGTTGATGAAAGATACGGTACATGGGAATGGAATTACGGAAGATCTCCTAAATTCAATTATAAAGGATACGGTAGATTTGCGGGAGGTTGTGTAGAAGCTAAGCTTCAGGTTGAAAATGGATTTATTGAAAGCTGTAAAATATATGGAGATTTCTTTGGCAAGGGTGATGTTAAAGAATTAGAACACAAACTTCAAGGTGTGAGATACGATGAAGATGAAGTGAAAAATGCATTTAAGGATATATCTGTAGAAGAATATCTCGGGCGAATTTCAAAAGAAGAATTTCTTCAATGTTTGTTTAACTAATGGAAAATAATATTAATGCCGACATTTTTTATGTGTCGGCATTAATATTATTTTGTTTATGCATTAATGACCATTACCGGGCAGGCAGAAGAAGCAAGTACCTTTTGAGTTATTGAGCCTATAAAGAACCTTTCAAAATTTGAAAAGCCACGTCTTCCCATGACTATGAGATCAAAGTTTTCATTTTCAGCAAGCTTAAGAATTTCTTCAGCAGCTTTTCCGACAACTATTTTTTTTGTAATATTTAAGTCTTCGCAGTCAAGTCGTCTTACAATTATATCAAGCATTTTTGTCTCTTCTTGGATTAGGTCTTTCATCATTTTGTTTCTGTTTACAATAAAGGCGTTTTCTGTGCTCATGCCAAAATATGAATATTTGTCTTCTGAAGGAAGATTTACAACAGTTACAAATGTCAATTCCGCATTTATAAGCCTTCCAATTTCCACAGCTTTTTGTGCTGATTTTTGAGAAGCTTCCGAGCCGTCTACGGGGACTAATATTTTTTTCATTTTTCCTCCTTTTACAATTAGCATAAATAAAAATTGTTCTTTTTATCATTATACCTAAAATTACTAAGCATAAACAGAATTGCCATAATAAATATATATTTTAGCAATATTGTGAGAATATGCTGCTTAGCAGGAGTCCCTGTAAATTAAAACCGTTGTTCCTATTAGTGCGATATGATATAATTTATAGAATCAAAATTGGAATTGTGCACTTACATATTCAATGGAGGAATTATGGAATTATTAAATAAATTGAATGAAAAGCAAAGAGAAGCGGCTTCGCATGACAAAGGCCCCATACTTGTTATAGCAGGAGCTGGTACGGGTAAGACTCGTGTGCTTACGCATAGGATCGCGTATCTTATTGAAGAGGGAAAAGCAATGCCATGGGAAATACTTGCCATTACGTTTACTAATAAGGCTGCAAATGAAATGAAGGAAAGAATTGCCCAGCTTATTGATTATGACATTGACAGAATGTGGATCGGAACTTTTCACTCAGTGTGTGTGAGAATATTAAGAAAAAATATTGAAAGACTAGGATATGATAGTAATTTTGTCATTTATGATACAAACGATCAGAAAATTATAATAAAAGACTGCATAAAGGAATTAGATATTGACTCTAAAAAGTATAATGTTAATTCTATTAAAGCGGTAATAAGTGCGGAAAAGAATAACAGGAGACTTCCTGATAAGTTTATAGCGGAAAATTATACGGATTTTTATAAAAGGAATGTGGGAGAGGTATATTCGCTTTATGAGAAAAAGCTGAAGAAAGCAAATGCTCTTGATTTTGATGATCTTCTTATAAAAACTCTAAAACTTATAGAAACAGAGCCGGATATAAAAAAATTCTATCAGGAGAGATTTAAGTACATTCTTGTAGACGAGTATCAAGATACTAATTTAATTCAGTACAGCCTTGTTAAAATTTTAGGGCAGAAACCTGACGGTGAAAGCAATGTATTTGTTGTAGGTGATGAGGATCAGTCCATATACGGATGGAGAGGAGCGGATATCAACAATATTCTTAATTTTGAAAAGGACTTTGCAGGTGCAAAGGTTGTAAAGCTCGAAAAAAATTACCGCTCAACAAATATTATACTGAATGTTGCCAATGGAGTCATAAAGAATAATTGTCAGAGGAAGGGTAAAAATCTGTTTACTGATTGCGATAACGGGAATCTCATAAGAATCATGGAGACTGACAATGAAAAGGATGAGGCATTTACAGTTGCTGCATTAATGAGAAAAGAAAGAAGAGACAATAATATCAGCTATGCCGATATGGCTGTTTTGTACAGAACAAATGCACAGTCGAGGGCGCTTGAAGAGGGATTGATTCGCGAGGGCATACCATATAAAATTGTTGGAGGACTTAAGTTCTACGAAAGAAAAGAAATTAAGGATATAATGGCGTACTTGATGCTTATTTACAATCAAAAGGATGATATAAGCTTTGACAGAATAATTAATGTACCAAGAAGAAAAATCGGTGCGAAAACTGTAGAATTGATAACACGGCATTCATATGATGCAGGTGTTTCAAAATTTGAAGCCTGTTTTGATACGGATCTGCTAAATTTATCTGCATCTGCTGAAAAAAGCGTAGAAGGCTTTGTTTCCATGATTGAAATGCTTATGATAAAAAAGGATGTAATTTCTGTTTCGGAATTTATACAAGAAGTATATGAATCAACCGGGTATAAGTCGATGCTTGAGGAAGATGACAGTGTTGAGGGAAGAAGCAGAATCGAAAATATAGATGAATTTATGTCTGCAGCTAAGGACTTTGAGGAAAGGTATGAGGAGAACAGTATTGAAGATTTCCTGGCTCACGTTTCTTTGCTGGCTGACGTAGATAAGACAGATGAAACAAAAGTCGACACGGTAACACTGATGACTGTGCATGCAGCAAAGGGGCTGGAATTTGATACCGTATTTGTAACAGGACTTGAGGAGGGCACTTTCCCTATTATTCATCAGGACGAATTAGACGATGATTTGGAAGAGGAGAGAAGGTTGTTCTACGTTGCGGTCACCAGAGCAAAAAGAATGCTGTATATAACCCATGCAGATGACAGAATGCGTTTTGGAAATCACGAAATGAAAATGGGTTCGAGATTTTTAAAAGAAATACCTGAAGATTGCATAGAAGAAAGTGATCCACGGACTTTTGCCGCTAGGAAGGTTGAAAGATTAGAAAATGAGGATTTTCCAGTTAATTCCAGCAAACAACAATCCCACTTTACTAAAAATAAATTTTTTAAAGGTGGATTTGATATAGGGAAAAAAGAAGATAAACCGAAATTAAAATCAGATAAAATTATGCCTGGAGACAGGGTTATGCATAAGGCATGGGGAATCGGAACTGTTGTTCAGATCAAAGATGACGGCGATAGTAAAGTGATAGTTATAGCGTTTGAAAACAAGGGATTAAAAAATTTGAATTTGGAATACGCACCGATAGAAAAAATATAAGCGCGAAAGGAATAAATTATGGATGATAAGCTTCTGTTGATGAAGGAAAAAATAAGTTTGTTAAACAAAGCCAATAAGGCATATTATCAGGAGAATACAGAAATAATGTCCAACTATGAATATGACAAGCTCTATGATGAGCTTTTGAAGTTGGAAAAAGAAACCGGCATAGTACTATCCAACAGCCCATCAATTAATGTGGGTTATGAGCTGCTTACAAGTCTTCCAAAAGAGCCGCACGAGAAACCTATGCTTTCATTGGATAAAACAAAAAATGCCGCTGCATTGAAGGAATGGCTTGGTGCAAATGAAGGATTGTTGTCATGGAAGCTTGACGGATTGACTATAGTTATGACATATGTTGGAGGAAACCTTGTTAAAGCTGTTACCAGAGGCAATGGAGAGGTTGGAGAGGTAATAACTAATAATGCCAGGGTATTCATCAATATACCTCTGAATATTAGCTACAAGGGGACATTGGTTTTGAGAGGAGAAGCTGTAATAAGCTATTCTGATTTTACAAAAATTAATAGCGAGATACATGAGGCGGAAGCAAAATATAAAAACCCCAGAAATTTATGCAGCGGTTCTGTAAGGCAGCTGAACAACAGAATAACGGCAGAAAGAAATGTACAATTTTATGGATTCTCTCTTGTGAAAGCAGAAGGAAAGAACTTTGATAATTCAAGAGAAGAACAGTTACGCTGGCTTAGCAGTTTGGGGTTTTCTGTTGTAGAACACAAAAAGGTGGATTCAACAAATATATTAGATGAGATTAAGTGGTTTGAAGAACACATAAGTGAAAATGATCTGCCTTCCGATGGACTGGTTCTGACATATAATAATATTGAATACGGCGAATCGCTTGGGTCTACAGCTAAATTTCCCAGAGACTCCATAGCTTTTAAATGGAGTGACGAAATTAAAGAAACCGTACTGATGGAAATTGAATGGAGCGCTTCAAGAACGGGATTGATTAATCCAATTGCTGTATTTGAGCCGGTGGAGCTTGAAGGAACAACCGTCAGCCGTGCAAGCGTGCATAATTTAAGCATTATGGAAAATCTTGAACTGGGTGTGGGCGACACCATAAGGGTGTACAAGGCAAATATGATAATTCCTCAAATATCTGATAACCTTACAAGAAGTGGAAATGCAAAAATTCCGCACAGCTGCCCTGTATGCGGAGGAGAGACAAAGATTAAGGATGAAAATGAAATAAAAACTCTTTATTGCATGAACGAAAATTGTCTTGCAAAGCAGATAAAGTCATTCACTCATTTTGTGAGCAGAGATGCAATAAATATTGAAGGATTGTCGGAGGCTACAATAGAGAAGCTGATTGCAAAAGGTATGATAAAAGAATTGGCGGATATATTTCATATAGGTAATTTTAAGACTACAATAGTTCAAATGGAAGGCTTTGGCGAAAAGTCTTTTGAAAATTTAGTTAAGTCTGTAAATAATGCAAGGAAAACCACAGCGGCAAGACTTTTGTACAGCCTTGGGATAGCTAATATAGGGCTTTCAAATGCCAGACTCATATGCAAGAAATTTAATGATGACTGGTATAGAATTGAAAATGCGGAGTTAGAAGAGTTGACTGAAATTCCAGGTGTAGGAGAGGTTATGGCTGCCAATTATATTAAGTTTTTTAATGACGAAAACAAGAGGCAGATTGTAAAAGACATCCTTAAGGAAGTTGAATTGGAAAGGTCAGAAAAAAATACATCCGAACAGATATTTGAAAATATAAACTTTGTTATAACAGGATCAGTTGAAAAATTTAAAAACAGGGATGAGTTGAAAGCCTTAATTGAAAAACATGGAGGCAAGGTCACAGGTTCAGTTACTACAAAAACAAATTACCTTATAAATAATGATAATACATCAAATTCTTCTAAAAATAAAAAGGCTAAGGAATTGGAAATACCTATAATTACTGAAGATGAGTTCATTGAAAGGTTCAATGTCGATATTGAATCTAAGTAGCTGAACTTTACGGGACAGTTTGAATATGTTAAGCTGTATAAAATGGGTATCGTGCTTGTGCCTGTATTTGTGAGGCTAATGGCATGGATTGTGTTTGTTTTAACATCAACTATAAACTTAAATAGCAAATATAAGGAGTAACATTATGACAAGAATATATTTAACGAGACACGGGGAAACCGAATGGAACAGACAAAGAAGATTTCAAGGAAGTAAAAACTCCGAACTCACGGAGAAGGGGATTCTAGGTGCAGAACTCTTAGCAACAAGAGTTGAGGATATAGAGCTTGACTGCATAGTTTCAAGCCCTCTTAAAAGGGCATACCACACAGCTGAAATCGTAAGAGGAAAAAAAGATATAGACATTATAAAAAATGAAGGCTTTAAGGAAATTAACTTAGGCGATTTTGAGGGTATGCGATGGGATGAGATTGAACAGCTTCACGGTGAGATTCTTAAAAGAATTTCTAAAGATCCGTTAAACAACAGATACCCTAACGGAGAAAATCTGTCCGAATTTTACAGCCGCGTTGAAAGAGCTTTTAAAGAAGTAATAAACAAGTGCAGAAATAAAAACGTATTGATAGTAGCTCACGGTGGTACAATAAAGTGCATAGAGTCATATATCAGAAAATTTAAAATAAGCAAGGACTGGATGGGAAATGTAGTGCATAATTGCAGCCTTTCATGCGTAGATGTGGATGACAACAATAATATCAAAGAAATTCTATACAATGATACAGAGCATTTAAATGGAAATGTTGCCTTTGGCTAGGCGATATTTAATCTTTTGCTATTTTTGGAGCGAAAAATCAAGTCAAATATAAATAAATAGTATGTCACATTTAATCAATTTGCTGTACAAATAAAGCAAATTGATTTTTTTTAGAGATAATTGCATAATAATAAAAGGCAGAAAACGATATCACAAAGTATTTTACAAATCAAAATAAATAAAATAAAGTTTTTAATTCAAAAATCTAATTTTATAAAACAACCTCCTTGAAAAACTAATAAAATGATGTTAAACTATTTTTTATAATGATATACATTGAATGTTGATGAGTGTTATGGAGGGACAGATGAAAAATTTTAAAAGAATTCTGGTAGCAAACCGCGGCGAAATTGCCATCAGAGTTTTCAGAGCATGTGAAGAGCTTGGCATAAGAAGCGTCGCAATTTATTCTGAAGAAGACAGAAATTCGCTTTTTAGAACAAAAGCTGATGAAGCGTATCAAATAGGTAAAGGTAAAAAGCCTGTTGATGCTTATCTTGGCATTGATGAAATAATAAACCTTGCAAAATCTAAGGGCGTTGATGCTATACATCCAGGTTACGGATTCTTATCAGAAAATGTGGAATTTGCACGTAGATGTGAAGAAGAGGGTATTGTGTTTATAGGTCCTGACCATGTGATGATGAGCAAGCTGGGCGATAAAATTAAATCCAAGATAGTTGCAAATTCTGTTGGAGTTCCTACAATTCCAGGAATTGAAGAAGCTGTTAAATCAGAAAACGATGCAAAAAAATTTGCTGATTTCTGTGGGTACCCGGTAATTTTGAAAGCTTCAGCAGGTGGTGGCGGAAGAGGTATGCGAATAGCATGGCGTGAAGAAGATCTTTTAAGAGAGTTCAGAAGTGCTCAGAGTGAAGCAAGGAAGGCATTTGGCATTGATGATATATTTATAGAAAAATATCTTGAAAGACCAAAACATATAGAAGTACAGGTTCTCGGTGATAATTACGGCAATATAGTTCACTTATTTGAAAGAGACTGTTCTATTCAAAGAAGGCATCAAAAAGTAGTTGAATTTACACCTGCTTTAAGTATAACGCTTGAGCAAAGAGAAGCTATATGCAGTGATGCACTGAAGCTTGCTGGAGCGGTAAATTACAGGAATGCTGGGACACTTGAGTTTTTAGTGGATAAACACGGCAATCACTATTTTATTGAGATGAACCCTCGAATTCAGGTTGAGCATACAGTATCTGAAATGGTAACAGGTGTAGATATTGTTCAATCACAGATACTTATAGCACAGGGATTCAGATTGGATTCCAATGAAATAAACATTAAGTCTCAGGATGATATAAAGCAAAACGGATATGCCATACAGTGCAGGGTAACTACAGAAGATCCCGCAAATAACTTTGCTCCTGATACAGGAAAAATAGATGTATACAGAACAGGATCTGGATTTGGTATAAGACTTGATGGAGGAAACGGGTTCACCGGAGCAGTTATAAGCCCATACTATGACAGCCTCTTAGTTAAGGTTATTTCTCACGGAAGAACATTTAACGATGCTGTCAATAAAAGTGCGAGAGCACTGAAAGAGCTTGAAATACACGGTGTAAAAACAAATATAGGTTTTCTTTTAAATGTGCTGAACCATGAAACATTTAAAAAGGGTCAGTGCGACACAGGATTCATAGCAGATAACCCGTCACTGCTAAATGTTAGAGGCGGAGAAGATAAAGAATTAAAGGTATTGAATTATATAGGAAATATTGTTGTCAATGAGACAAAGGGGTTGAAGCCTCAGTTCGATGTACCAAGAGTTCCTGAACTGAAAAAAGACAATAAATCAAAGCAAGAGTTGAAACAACTTTTGGATACAAAAGGACCTAAGGAAGTTTCAAAATATGTCCTAAACCAAAAACGACTATTTTTAACAGATACGACAATGCGAGATGCTCATCAATCACTTATGGCTACAAGGGTAAGAACTGTTGATATGGAGAAAATAGCTCCTGCTATGGATAATATGGCAAGCGACTTGTTTTCAGTTGAAATGTGGGGTGGAGCTACATTTGACGTTGCATATAGATTCTTGAAAGAAGATCCATGGGAAAGACTAAGAACATTAAGACAGAAAATGCCGAATATTTTGTTCCAGATGTTGTTAAGAGGAGCAAATGCGGTTGGGTATAAAAATTATCCTGACAATGTAATAAGAGAGTTCGTTAAGGCATCTGCAAAAGAAGGAATAGATGTGTATCGTATATTTGATTCTCTGAACTGGATTGAGGGTATGGAAGTGGCCATCGATGAGGTTCTTAACCAGAATAAAATAGTTGAAGCCAGCATCTGTTATACAGGTGACATACTTGATGAAAAAAGAGATAAGTACACATTGAAATATTATGTGGATATGGCAAAGAAGCTTGAAAAAAGAGGAGCGCATGTGCTTGCAATAAAAGACATGTCTGCACTTTTAAAACCAATGGCTGCTGATAAGCTTATAAGAGCCTTAAAAAATGAACTGTCAATACCCGTTCATCTTCATACTCACGATACAAGCGGAAACGGAGTTGTAACAGTTTATTCGGCCGCTAATGCAGGAGTGGATATTGTTGATACTGCATTTAACTCAATGGCGGGGCTTACAAGTCAGCCTCCTTTGAACTCTGTTATTGCAGCACTGAACAATACAGAAAGAGACACTATGCTCGATTTGGATGATATGCAAAAAATTTCTGATTATTGGGAAGCTGTTCGACCTGTATACCATAAGTTTGAGTCCGGATTAAAAACAGGTACAGCAGAAATATACAAATATGAAATTCCTGGAGGACAATATTCGAACCTTAAGCCACAGGTTGAAAGCTTTGGTATGGGACACAGGTTTGAAGAAGTCAAGGATATGTTTAAGACAGTTAATGAGATGCTTGGTGATATCGTAAAGGTTACACCGTCATCAAAAGCCGTAGGAGATATGGCAATATTTATGGTTCAAAATGAACTTACTTCAGAAAATATTTATGAAAAAGCAAAAGATATGGACTTCCCAGACTCAATTGTATCATACTTTGAAGGTATGATGGGTCAGCCGGAGGGTGGATTCCCAGAAAAACTTCAGAACCTTGTTTTAAAGGATAAGGAGCCTATTAAATGTAGACCTGGCGAACTTCTGCCACCAGAAGATTTTGATTCTATAAAAAATATGCTGAGAGAAAAACACGGACTTGAAGGAACGGATGAAGAGGCGCTGAGCTATGCATTGTATCCGAAAGTGTTTGAAGACTACATTAAAGACCAAAAAGAGCAGGGAAGTTTTAGGCTTATGGGAAGTGATATTTTCTTCCACGGTCTTGAAGAAGGAGAAACATGCGAGGTTAAAATTGCTGAAGGCCAGAAGCTTAGTATCAAGCTTGTGGAAGTAAAAGCTAATGATGACGGAACAAAGGATCTTGCATTTGAGGCAAACGGAAATAGAAGAGTAATAACAGTAAAAGATAAAAATGCCGTTAACTTAAAAGCTGCTTCTACTGAGAAAGTTATGGCTGATACAGGTAATCAATACGAAATAGGAGCAAACATACCAGGCAATGTTTATAAAATTCTTGTAAAACAGGGTGATAAAGTTGAAGCGGGTCAACCTGTTGCAGTATTGGAAGCAATGAAAATGGAAACAAATGTATTGGCACCGTTGGCAGGAACAGTTGCAAAAATTCATGTCAAAGAAGGTCAAAGAGTAGTTGCTGGAGAGTTAATAGCAGAATTAGAATAAAAAAATTTATAAGAAAAGGCAACCCAGATTCTTGGTTGCCTTTCTATATTTTAGTTTGCTTATTTTAAGTGGGTTTTATTTTACAAAAGTTGATGCACTTGCACCTGCTATTCTTCCAAAAATAGTTATATCTGATACTGCATTACCGCCAATTCTGTTACCTCCGTGTATTCCACCTGTTACTTCGCCGGCTGCAAAGAGTCCCGGTATAATATCACCTGAATTATTAATTACCTCAGTATTTGTATTTATTTTCAATCCGCCCATGGTGTGATGTATGGCTGGCGCAACCTCTACATAGTAGTAAGGGGATTGAGTAAGCTCTACATCCAGAGAAGTTCTGCCGAATTCTGTATCAGATTTTCCTGTCACGTATACGTTGTATGATTCAATTGTATTTTTAAGTTCAGAAGCATCCACTTCCATCATTTGTGCCAGTTCTTCAATTGAAGCGGCTTCTTTCAAAAGTCCTTGATTCTTATATTTCTCATAAGTAGAGGCTTTTTCATAAACCTGTTTGTCAAGAACAAGGAATGCAGTTGCACCTTCCTGAGATAATATAGCCTCTGAAACAACATCCCTGGTTTCAAGCTCATCTATGAACCTTTTGCCTTCGTGGTTTACTAGAATTGCGCCATCACCACGTATTCCTTCTGTAATCATTTCATTAATTACAGGCACAACAGTGGGGTGTGTCTGTATTTGGTCGATATCTGTGAGAGCTACATCTAATTTCTCTGCCATTGCCAGCGCATCGCCAGTTGCTCCGGGCTGATTTGTAGTTCCAAATCCCTTAAGTTCCGGGTTGTATTTTTCCACCAACTGAGCATTTGCACCAAAGCCGCCTGTTGCGATTATTACCGCCTTAGCATTTATATTGTAAGTATTACCGTCATTGTTTTCAACTTTTATTCCTGTAGCTGAACCGTTATCATCAGTTAATATTTCGATTGCTTTTGTGTTCAATCTTATTTCAATACCCAAATTATCTGCTTGAGTTTGAAATACGTCCATTAAGTGAGAGCCAATAGGCATTCCTTGAGGAGCTTTGTGCAGTCTGTCAACACTTTGACCTCCAGATCTGCCGACTTCAGATAAATCTGCTCCAAGGCTTTCCAACCAATCTAATGTTTCAGCTGATTTTTCTGTGAATACCTTCAACAATTCTGGGTCATTAAGATCATGACCGCCTTTCATTGTATCTTCATAAAAAAGCTCCGGACTGTCTTCGATGCCTTTTTCTTCTTGATACTTGGTTCCGGCAGCGTTCATACCGCCTGTTGCATAGTTTGTATTTCCGCCAATGAAAGCATTTTTTTCCACTACGATTACATTAGAACCTTGGTTTGTTGCCTCAATTGCCGCGGTCATGCCGGCGCCTCCAGCACCTACAATTACTATATCTGTTGATGCATCCTCAGCAGTTTCAACTTCTTTAACAACATTTTTTGCCGTTAAAGTAACATTTGCCTGTTTTACGGCATCACTAACTGCTCTTATTAGCGCGCCGCTTGTTAAGGTTGCTCCTGTAACTGTGTCTGCATCTGTAGAATTTGTCTCTATCATGTGTGATATTATGCTGTCGACAACAGTATTGGTGTATCCTGAATCTGAATTTTCCAAAATATTTATACCCTTAATCTCGGAGTTTTCGATTACTACTTCAACCTTTATAGGGCCATACTTTCCTTGCGATTCCCCTTGCACAGTTGTATTAACCAAATTTTTCTGTTCTTCTTCGGGGGCCTGGTTGTTATCCGGTTGGTTATTCTGGCATGATCCCAAAGAAAATATCATTATAACTGATAACAAAATAGAAATAATCTTATAGTAATTTTTCATTTTGTGCTCCTTTTCAATTTATTTATAAATATAATTACCAAGGATTGAAAATTTATACTGAAGATAACGTATGAGACACTTGTAAACGATATCTGTATGAATTATAATAATTAAAAATAGTGGAGGTATATTATGGATAAATTTAATGCGGCCTTGCTGCAGATGAAGGTTTATGATAATAAAGAAAAAAACATTAAAAATGCAGTGAATTTAATTGAAAAAGTTTCAAGAGAAGGTGCTGATTTGGCCGTGCTGCCGGAAATGTTTTGCTGCCCTTACGATAGTTCATATTTTAAAAAATTTAGCGAAGAACAGGGAGGTCCTGCCTACGAAGCTTTAAGAGCGGTTGCAGAGCGTACAGGAATATATGTGGTGGCTGGAACCATACCTGAATCGGAAGGAGATAAAATATATAATACCTCATATGTTTTTGACGGAAATGGTAAACAAATAGCAAAGCATAGGAAGATGCATTTGTTTGATATAGATGTAAAGGGGGGGCAGTATTTCAAAGAATCAGATACCTTTACGCCGGGAAAAGATGTAACAATTTTTGAAACAAAATTTTGCAGAATAGGGCTTGCTGTATGTTACGACATAAGATTTCCTGAGCTGAGCAGATTAATTGCTGCGGGAGAAGCGGAAGTAATAATTTACCCTGCGGCATTTAATATGACAACAGGTCCGGCTCATTGGGAGCTTAATTTCAGGTCGAGGGCTCTGGACAACCAAGTATATACAATAGGTGTTGCACCGGCAAGAGATATGGAGTCGTCATATCATTCATACGGAAATTCCTTAGTTGTGTCGCCGTGGGGCAATGTTTTAAACAGAATGGACGAAAAAGAGGGATACATAATTCAGGAAATTGATTTAGATTATGTAAAAAAAGTGAGAAGTGAACTTCCGCTATTAAAGCACGTAAGAAATGATATTTACTCACTTAGGAAAATCTAGGAAAAACTAATTTATAGCTTAATCTGCAAATTCATTAAGCCTTTAGCACCGATGATTAAGATAAATAAAATAGTAAAATTTTTGATATTGCTTTAACATTTAATTGTAATAGGTCATAATTTAAATATAAAAGGAGATTTTTCATGCGAATCATTATAGATGGAGATGCATGTCCACAGCGTGTAAAGGAAATATGCGAAGAGGCAGCCAAGGAATTTGGAATTGAACTTATTATTGTCGTAGATATTGATCATTACATTGTAAGTGATTACCAGGTTTTTGTAGTAGAGCAGGGAAGAGAATCCGTGGATTATAAGATAGTTCAAATTTTTAAGGAGGATGATATTCTTGTTACTCAGGATTACGGGCTTTCAAGTCTTGTATTGGGGAAGGCGTCGGCAGTAATCCATACAGCAGGCTTTTTTATAAACAAGAATAATATAGACAGCTTGCTTCAATCCAGGTACATCAGCGCGAGAATAAGGAAGCAAGGCGGAAAAACAAAGGGACCGTCAAAAAGAACTAAAGAGCAGGATGAAAATTTCAAGAAATGTCTTTACAAAGTTCTCCGCGAGAAAATTGGAAAAAATAAACATAAATAATAGTGAGCCTATTTGGCTCCCTTTTGTTCGTCAATACAAAAAACGATTTGACAATGCAAAAAATATATTGACAAATATGAAAACATCTGCTAATCTATAAAAGAAAATTAGAATAAAGTTGAAGTGACCCAAATGTTATGAATATTGCTTAATCTTTGAAATATGCTAAAAGAAGTTACGCTACACCAGATATTGAATAAGAAGTGGCTATTCATACGGCAAAGCTGGAAATAAAAAGTGGCGATTTTGGGGAATTATTGCCATCTAAATAAGTAAGATGTAGAGGGGTTTTTATGAACATACTTGGAAAAGTTCTATCTGTTGACAAGGCGTTACTGATTATAAGGCTGTTGGCAGAAAAGGGACGCGAAATGAAGCTGACAGAGATATCAGATGAGCTTGATATTAATAAAAGTACATTGCATGGTTTAATAAGCACTCTGAAATATCATGGGTTTGTTGACCAAGACGGGAAAACGCAAAAATACAGACTCGGATTATATCTAATTCAGTTGGGAGATATAGCATCAAAATCATTGAACATAATACAAATAACAACTCCAATAATTGAAAATGTATGCAATAAGTTACAAGAGACAGTGCATATAGGAAGTCTAGATAATTCAGAAGTTGTATATGTGAATAAGAAAGAATCAAAACAATCCATGAGAATTTATACTAATATTGGAGCAAGAAACCCTGCATATTGTACCGGCTTGGGAAAAGCAATGCTGGCATATTTAGATGATGATACAATAAATAAAATAATTCCTGAAAAGCTAGAAAAACTTACGCCAAATACCATTACTGATAAGCAGGAACTTATAAAAGTCTTAAAGACAGTTAAAGAAAATGGATACGCATTTGATAATGAAGAGATAGCTATAGGTCTTACATGTTTAGCTGCTCCCATATTTGATTATACTGGCAAAGCAATATATGGGATTAGTGTATCTGGGCCAACTGTAAGGATGGATGAAGATAAAATTCAAGAATCTATTAAAATAATAAAAGAAGCAGCTGAAGAAATATCTTTAAAAATTGGGTATATTGATTAATACCCTTAAATTTTTCAAAATAATCAAAACTCAGTTTTGCATTATCAAATCCAAAGGAGATTTGACTTTTTTTAGAGCTACACTATCAAACTTAGTTTGACAATATAAAACAAAAGAAAGGAAAACGTAATAACAACAAAATGAATATTATCCTATGAGTTTTATAAGAAAGGAGGAAAATTATATTAACATATAAGATTGTATAATAAGGGGAAGAAATAAATATTTAGACAATGATTAGGAGGTTTTTGATTTGAAAAGTTTAAAATGGCTTAACAATAATTTGGAAGAGACATTAATGGGGATTTCATTGTGGGCAATCGTTTTAATTATGGGCTTACAAGTGGTTATGAGATATGTTTTTAAGCAATCAATTTCATGGTCTGAGGAGATGTCAAGATACTTTTTTATATGGTTTACATTTTTAGGAATTAGTTATGCAGTTCATAATAATTCGCATATTCGACTTGATATTATTGAACAGTTTGTTCCAGCACTAAAAAAACCTTTAGAATATATAGGCGATTTATTTTTCTTGTTATTTTGTGCTTATATGATAAAGCCAGGTATTACAGTAATTTATTTTTTAAAAAACAGTAATCAGCTCAGCCCGGCAATGCAATTTCCAATGCTTTTTGTGTATGCTGCATTATGGATAGGCTTATTGCTAACGATAGTTAGGTTAATTCAAAAATATTATTTAAAAATTAAAGGGCGGCAAGTAATGGAAAAGGAGGCTGAACAATCATGGTAGGGTCAGTATTTACAATATTTATGGTGACATTAATAATCGGAGTTCCAATAGGTATTGCAGTTGCAATAACTTCAATATCAGCCTCTATAATAAATCCGGCTCTTCCGGCAGATGCGGTATACGTTTTCAGAAATATGATTACTGCAGTTGACTCTTATTCCTTGCTTGCTGTCCCATTGTTTATACTATCAGGAAATTTAATGGCGCAAGGGGGAATTTCAAAAAAATTATTTAATTTCTTCTCATATTTTATCGGAAATAAAACTGCAGGTCTTCCTATAGCAACTATTATAACATGCTTGTTTTATGGAGCCATATCGGGTTCTGGACCTGCAACGGTTGCTGCAGTTGGTGCTATGACAATTCCTCTATTAATAGAGTTAGGCTATGATAAGAAGTTTGTTGTTGCAATGGTTGCAACAGCTGGAGGATTAGGAGTTATAATCCCACCAAGTATTCCATTCATAATTTATGGACTTTCTTCAGGTGAATCTGTAGGTTCATTGTTTATTGCCGGAGTTTTGCCTGGGCTTCTTATTGGATTATGCTTAATGTCATATGCTTTCTATTATTGCAAGAAAAATGGTGAAGACAAGAATAAGCTTAACAAAAACTTTAATGAACTTAGAAGCAGAGGCTTTTTTGGAATATTAGGTGACAGCTTCTGGGCTTTACTAACTCCCATAATTATATTGGGAGGGATATACAGCGGTGTAGTAACTCCAACGGAAGCGGCAAATATCTCAGTTATATATGCTTTAATTATAAGCTTGTTTGTGTATAAAAGCTTAAAGTTCAGCGATTTAAAATCTATTATGAAAGTTACCATTACTACAGCGGCACCTGTGTTACTAGTCGTTTCAACTGCTACAGTATTTGGACGTGTTCTCACATTAATGCAGGCACCTCAACAGATAGCAACAAGTATAATGGCTACTTTTTCATCTAAAGTGGCGATTATGCTTGTGATAAATGTTTTCTTATTATTTGTTGGGATGGTTATGGAAACACTGGCAGCTATATTAATTTTAACTCCAATTTTCCTGCCTATTATAACAACTTTAGGAATCACTCCAATTCATTTTGGTGTAATAATGGTTGTTAATCTTGCAATAGGTTTTGTAACACCTCCTGTTGGAATGAACTTATATGTTGCAAGTTCTATGACTGGAATTTCGGTAATGGATATAGGGAAGAAAGCTATACCGTTTATAATTGCATTTTTTATATCGCTGATGGCTATTACATTTATACCTGAGGTAAGTCTTAGCCTTATCAAATAGTTTGTACATAATAAATATTATTATTTTAGGAGGATATTGATGAGTAAATTTGTTGTTCTGGACAGTCAGGAACTGGCAGGAAGTGATTTTAACATTGAAAAAAGTATTTTGGAGGCACAAGGAGTTGAATGCATAATTGCTGAATGCAAAACTGCTGAAGAAGTTCTTGAGGTTGCTAAAGATGCTGACGGAATTGGACTGGTTTATGTAGATATGAACAGGGAGCTTATAGATCAGCTTGAAAATTGCAAGGTAATAGTACGTTATGGAATCGGTTACGATACTATAGATGTTGAAGCTGCAACGGAAAGAGGCATAATAGTATGTAATCTTCCTGACTACTGTCAGCCGGATGTTGCCACTCACACCATGGCATTATTATTGGATATAAACAGGAAGGTTACGCTGCTGGACAGATCATGTCGAAGAGGAAACTGGAGTGCTAATGAAGGATACACAACTAACAGAATTAATGGATTAACATTAGGTTTAGTTGGATTTGGAAGCATAGCAAGGTTATTTGTAAAATATATGAGTGGATTTAACATGGATGTAATAGCCTATGATCCTTATTTGCCTGACAGTTTTTTTGAAGAATTAAATGTAAAGCGTGTTACTCTAAATGAATTATATTCGCAAGCAGATGCAATTTCAATCCATACACCTCTTACTCCTGAAACTAAACATCTTATAAATAAAGAGACTATCGCAAAAATGAAGGATGGTGTATTGATAGTAAACACTGCAAGAGGTCCAATCATAAATATACATGATTTAATGGAAGCATTAAAAAGTGGAAAGGTTAAAGCTGCAGGGCTAGATGTTGTAGAAATAGAACCAATATTTGATTCGAATGCAGATATTTATAAACTTGACAACATTATAGTTAATCCACATAGCGCCTATAATTCTGCGGAAGCATCAACTGAACAACATCAAAAAGTTGCTTTTTCAGCAATTGATGTTTTAGTAACCGGCAAGATGCCATATAACGCTGTAAATAAAAAACAATTAGCGCAACCAGCTAAATAAATCTTATTAAAATTTAAAAAGGAAGGTAAATTATATGAAAAAATTTTTAGCGATAACAATATCAGTAGTTTTGTTATTAGGTTTATTGAATGGATGTTCAGAAAGCTCTAACTCAGCTGTTTCAAATGATACGTCGGACGGAACCTACACAATAACTTTGGCTCATTCAACTACAGAAGTTACTTCATTTCAACGGTTTGCAACTTCATTCAAAGAATATGCTGAAACAAATTCCGGCGGAAAAATAACAGTCAACATTTATCCTAACGCACAACTTGGTGGTGACCGTGAAATAATTGAAGGAACTCAAACAGGCAGCATTACATTAATTGGGTCATCGGCTGCTCCACAGGTGAATTTTGTTCCATCAGCAGTTATTAACGACTTGCCATTTGTGTTTACTGATAAAGAACAGGCACGCAAAGTTTTAAGCGATTTGGAATATGCTGCTGCAATTTCAGCAGAATATGAAAAAGCTGGGTTTAAGTATTTAGGTTCATCTGATCAAGGGTTCAGAGCCCTTACTTCAAATAAAGAAGTGCATGCACCTGCAGATGTACAAGGAATGACATTGCGTACAATGGAGAATAAATATCATATGGAAGTATGGAAACAAATAGGTGCTAATCCGACTCCATTACCGTTCAATGAATTATATACTGCTTTGCAGCAAGGAACAGTTGATGCTCAGGAAAACCCAATAGAGCTTATATATTCTCAAAAGTTTTATGAACAACAGGATTATATAATTACAACTAACCACATTTATCAGCCTGTTTCTTGGATTATGAATAAAGCATTCTATGACAGTCTTCCTGACGATTTAAAAGCTGTTGTAGACGAAGGGGCTAATAAAGCTATAATTGAGGCAAATAAATATCAAGACGATAACCTTGAAAAGTTTAGAAAAGAAATGGAAGATTACGGAGTTACGGTTGTAGAGCTCACACCAGAGGAACTCTCAGCATTCTCTGAAAAGGCAAAAAGTGCACAAGAAATGATTCAGGCTGATTGTGAACCTGCAGTATATGATGCTTTTATGAAAGCTTTAAATAAATAAACTTTGAGTATATAAATGCTAAATGACATAAATATTAGAGATGTTATAAAATAAGCTTTTATAATGCTAAAACAGCATTAACATAATGTTTTGATAAGAATACATAAATATATTATAACAACTAGGAGGTAACTATTTTGGAAAAGTTAAAGGTAGGTATTATCGGACCAGGTAACATAGGTATTGACTTAATGATGAAGATTAAAAGAAGTCCATACTTGGAACTAAAATGTGTGGTTAATATTAAAGAATCAGAAGGGTTGGATATCGCCAGAGGTTTTGGGGCAGACGCTTCTGCAGGCGGAGTAGATTATATGATAGCTAATCACCCCGATCTTGATATAGTATTTGATTCAACAAGTGCGGCAGCTCATGCAGCAGCAGCCCCAAAATTAAAGGCTGCAGGTTATTTTACAATAGATCTAACTCCTGCAGCGGTTGGACAATATTGCGTACCAACGGTTAACCTTGTTGAAGGAATGCTGAATGCTGACAATGTAAACATGGTTACATGTGCAGGTCAGGCAACAGTTCCTATAGTTGCGGCAATAAACAAAGCATCAGACGTTGTTTATGCAGAAGTAGTGTCATCTATTAGCAGCAAAAGTGCAGGCCCAGGGACCAGGGCTAACATAGATGAATTCACAGTTACAACAAGAAAGGCTCTTGAAGAAGTCGGAGGAGCAGATAAAGCCAAAGTAATAATAGTATTGAATCCAGCGGAACCTCCAATTTTTATGAGAAATACAATATACACAAAAGTAAAAGATACAAACCTTGATGCAATAAAGGAATCAGTACATAATGCAGTAAAAGAGCTCAATCAATTTGTTCCTGGGTATAAAATTTTATTAGAACCTATAATTCAAGATGATATAGTAACAACTATGATTCAAGTGGAGGGACTTGGAGATTACTTGCCTGTATATTCAGGTAATTTAGATATAATTACATCTGCTGCTATTTATACAGCAGAGAGAAGAGCTCAACATTTAGCAGGAGGATCAAGATAATGGCAAAAATTTATTTAACAGATACAACACTAAGAGACGGAAGTCATACAGTGTCTCATAAATTCAGCGCCGATGATGTTAAAAAGGTTGTATCGGCACTAGACTCAGCAGGCATTGATTTAATTGAAGTTGGGCATGGAGATGGACTAACTGGATCAACCATTAACTATGGATTTGCTGATTATGATGATTTTGATATAGTTAAAGCAGCCTCGTCTGTTATAAAAAATTCTAAATTAACAGTATTATTACTGCCTGGGATAGGAACAGTTGAAGACCTGAAAAAAGCTCAAAATTATGGAGCAACGGCTGTAAGAATAGCAACTCATGTAACTGAAGCAGATGTTGCAGCGCAGCACATTAGAGCTGCTAAAAAAATGGGGTTGTTTACAGTTGGGTTTTTAATGATGGCACATATGGCAAGTGTTGAAGGAATTGTTGAAGAAGCTAAAAAAATGGAATCTTACGGTGCAGACGTAGTATACTGCACTGATTCGGCAGGTGCTATGCTTCCTGTTAATGTAAAAGAAAAAATATCTGCAATGGTTAAAAATCTAAATATACCTGTTGGACACCATTCTCATAACAACTTAGGGCTGGCAATTGGAAATTCACTTGCAGCTATTGAAGCGGGTGCAACATACATTGACGGGTCACTGTCAGGGTTGGGGGCAGGAGCAGGGAATACAGCAACGGATGTATTGGTAGCCGCATTAAATAAAATGGGATATAAACATAATGCTGACTTGTTCAAAACGATGGACGCAAGCTCAAATGCATTAATACCAGTGCTGGAATCAAAAGGATTGAAAACAAATACAAACCTGGATGCAATGATACTAGGATATGCAGGATGTTATTCAAGTTTCTTGCTACATGCCAGAAGGGCATCTGAAAGATTTAATGTTGACGTAAGAGAAATATTGATAGAGTGTGGCAACAGAAAGGCTGTCGGCGGGCAGGAAGATTGGATTATTGAAATTGCAAATAATATTGCAAAAGCTAAAAACAATTAATTATTATGCAAAAGCCTTTGGTTTTTAAAAACAAGGGCTTTTATTTTATTATGCAACCTACGTGGGAAATTATGTAATAAACTGTTTTTGGTGGTTAAATTACAAATTTATCCTTGAAATTAAATATGTTTTGAAATAAAATCTATTCAATAGTATAAAAATGGAAGGTGATATTATGTCTAAATTTGCAAAACGCATTTCAAACATGGAAAGTTCGGCAGCAGTAGTAAAAAGATTGTTTGGAGCTATGAATGATCCTGAAATTATATCTTTCGGCGGAGGAGCGCCTGCCAAAGAAGCACTTCCTGTTGATATTATAAGAGAAATAACAAATGATATAATGAGAACAGAGAAAAGAGGAATTGAAGCACTGCAGTACGGACCTGTACTTGGCATATCAGATTTGAGGGATGTTGTAGTGAATGATTTGCTGGCACCTAAAGGAGTAAACGCAAAATCTGACAATATAGTTATAACCAGCGGCGGAATGGAAGCCATTAACATGCTTTGTCAGCTTTACATCAATCCGGGAGACATAATATTAGTTGAATCACCAAGCTTTGTACATTCCATAGAAGTTTTTGAAATGTTTCAGGCGAATTGCATTCCTGTAAGTATGGATGAGAAAGGGATGGATACTGAGGATTTGGAAGCTAAAATTATTAAATACAATCCAAAGATGATTTACGTGATACCTACATTCCAAAATCCCACAGGTATTACATTAGCATTGGAAAGAAGAAAAAAAATCGCAGAACTTGGAAGTAAGTATGATGTTATAATTTTGGAGGATGATCCATACCGCGATATAAGGTACAGCGGCAGTGACTTGCTTCCTATAAAAGCATTTGATCGAGATGGACATACAATATTGGCTAATAGTTTCTCAAAGATTTTTTCTGCAGGAAGCAGGCTTGGATACATATTGGCTGATGATGAAGTAGTAAATAAATTATTTGACATTAAGACAGCTACAAATTCACACACTTCTATGCTTCCCCAGATTTTATGTGCAGAGTTTTTTAATAGAGGTTTTTATTCTGCACATCATAAAATGATATGTGATTTGTATCGTGAAAGAAGAGATACAATGATGGAATGCATTGATAAATATTTTCCTAAGGGCACAAAAAGAACTACTCCTGATGGAGGGCTCTTTATGTGGGTTGAACTTCCAAAAGGCATAAATACTACAGAGTTGCTAGTTGAATCTGTGGCGGATGTTAAGGTAGCATATGTAGCAGGCGAAGGATTCTATGTGGAAAGAGGAGGCAAGGGAAATAATTGCATGAGGATAAGCTTTGGTAGTGTTGATCCCGAGAAAATCAGAATAGGTATTGAACGTCTGGGCAAGTTAATATGCTCTAAATTAGAATAGAATAAAAATAAATACATTTGAACGCGGCGGAAGAATTTTTTATTATAATTTTTACGCCGCGTTCAAGATTAAAGAAATCTTTCTACTTTTCTATGCTTTCAACTACATCATCGACTATTTTTATGGATGATGCTTTTGTGTGCATTTTCTTCATGTTTTTTTTCATTGCATTAAGCAATGAAGGGTTTTTAATTAATTCAATGGTGCTGTCAATAATCTGGTATGAATTGTTTGCTATAATAGCTGCCCCTTTTTTTTCAAAGTATAATGCATTTTCCTTTTCCTGACCTGGAACAGGCTTAATAATTATTAAAGGAATTTGTACGGCCAATGCTTCGCTTAAAGTAATCCCACCGGATTTTGTAATCATGCAGCATGAAATTTTATATAAATCGTCGATATTTTCAATAAAGCCAAACACTTTTAGATTTCTGAGCCCAAGTGATTCAAGTTTCGCTTTCTGAATTTTGTTATTCCCGCATACAACAGCAACCTGAATCATTTTATTTTTACAAAGCTCTACGCATACCTTTTTAATGTTTTTAAACACTCCAAATGCGCCAGAGTTTATGAGAACAATTTTTTTCCCTCTTTTAAAGTTATACTTTTTGTAAAGCATGGAAATGCTTTCGGCTTCCTCAAAGGCATCTCTTATAGGAATGCCTGACACCACAGTTTTTTCAACGGGAATATTCAATTTTTTAAGTTCTTCCTGAAGTTCTTCCGTAGCAATGTAAAATTTGTCTATCTCTTCACTCAGCCAGAGTTTGTGAGCATAGAAGTCTGTTACTATGTTAAATACGGGGATATTTTCGCCAAGCTGATTTTTTATCCTCAATGAAGCCAGTATGGGGAATGTATTTATAATTACATCCGGTTTAAACTGACTGGCTATTTCGTTCAATTTTTTATACCCAAAGTTTCGATATAATTCAATAACTTTTTTATCGGTAAGTTTTTCAGAGCCGTAATACAATATAGAATAAGCTTCTCCGAATTCATAGCTTCTAATGTATGCTTTTTTTATTGTTTCGGTTATTTTAGGATGAGCTTCCGTAAAAAGATCAACAATGAAAACATTGTTGTAACCTTTGTTAATAAATGCATTTTTTAATGCTGTAGCTACCATTTTGTGTCCGTTTCCGAAGGGCGCGGTAGTAATTAATATATTTAAATTCATAATGCCTCCGTGAAAATCATTAATTTATGTTCTGTTTATACCTGTTATCAAATATTATAATATATGGCGCGGATTTATTAAAGAAAATTATGTAAAAAAATATATTTGGGGGGTAAATATGTTGGGAGAGGGATTAGAAGCATTTGTTCTGGTATTTGTAGCCGAGGTTGGAGATAAAACACAGCTAATGCTAATGACACTTGCTGCAAAATACACAGTAATGCAGATGCTTTTAGGCATATTTCTCGGCGTTACTGTCAATCACGGAGCAGCCGTAGCCATAGGTTGCTGTCTGTCAAATGTAATTCAAGGAAAATTGCTTCAGTTATTTGCAGGTTTTATATTTGTTGTGTTTGGTATAATAACAATTTTATATGATGAAGAAGATGGAAAAAAAACAAACTATAAATTTGGACCGATAATTACGACTGCTATGACATTTTTACTGGGAGAAATGGGAGACAAAACACAACTTACTGCTATGACACTTGCAATGGAAGCTCAGTATCCTTACATGGTGCTTGCAGGCTCTGTTGCCGGGATGATGGTCATAGGCATGATTGGAATAATTATTGGAACGGCATTGACTAAACATATCCCATCTAATATAATAAAAACAGTATCAGGGTTAGTATTTATAATATTTGGGTTAATGAGGTTTATTGAATAGATGGAATTGAACGAAATAAAAAGCAAAATAAAAAAGGTTACTCCGCGGCCGATGGATGACGATTTGAGATTTTCGGTGCTTGTGCCTCTAATTGAAATAGAAGGCGAGCTGCACATCATTTATGAGGTTAGATCGAAATACGTAAAGCAGCCGGGAGAAGTATCTTTTCCGGGAGGAAAAATAGAAGAAAATGAGAGCCCGCAGTATGCGGCAGTGAGAGAAACCTGCGAGGAACTGGGAATAGATGAATCCCGTGTTGAAATAATTAGCGAGCTGGATTATGCTACGAGCAAAAGCGGCTCTTTTGTTTATACTTTTTTAGGACATATTAAAAATGTGGATTTGCAAAGAATTGAATTCAATCGGGATGAGGTTGATAAATTATTTTTTGTTCCTTTTTCATTCTTTTTAAATAATGAACCTGAAAAATATTATATGAACTATTTGCCGAAGGCAGATGATGATTTTCCTTATCACATGGTTAACAACGGAGAAAAATATGATTGGGAAAGTATAAGATATCCCGTTTATTTTTATGACTATAAGGGGCATATAATATGGGGCCTTACTGCTAAGGTTACGTACAATTTGATTAGAAAATTAAAATATAATTAGAAAATACGTGAAAAAAAAATTAAAAAACAGTTGCATTTTTTATAATATTATAATATAATAAGTAAAAAATATACCCAACTAAATTAGTAGGAAATACAATGAAGAAGGAAAGTAGTATATATTGAATTTTCAGAGAGAGCATCTCAAGGCTGAAAAGATGCTTACAGGATGTATGTATGAAGTGCCCTTTGGAGTACAGCACCGAAATCTGTAACAGAGTAGGCTGCTGCGGAGCATATCCGTTATCGTATAATAGCATGATAGTGCTAGCACAAGGTGGGCAGTATGCCAAAAAGAGTGGAACCGCGGATAACTCCGTCTCTATATAGAGATGGAGTTTTTTTGTATTTATATCTGCATGCATTAGCTATTAAAAATATTTTCTAGTTTATGGGTTCAAAAAGGATGGGATGATATGAGTAATTTTACAACATTAAATTTAATCGGAAATACTCCTGTAGTAAAACTTCCGGAAGAGAATATTTTTGTTAAAATGGAGAAATTTAACCCCGGAGGCAGCATCAAGGACAGGGCGGCATTAGGGATGATACTGGATGCGGAAGAAAAGGGATATTTAAAAAATAACAGTGTAATCGTCGAGCCTACCAGCGGAAATACGGGAATAGGCTTAGCATTGATAGGAAGACTTAAGGGATACAAAGTAATTATAGTAATGCCTGAATCAATGAGTGCGGAAAGAAGAGCGATGATATCCTCTTATGGAGCGACACTGATATTGACAGAGGCTCAAAAAGGTATGTCAGGAGCTATTGAAAGGGCTAATGAAATTTTGAAGAAGGATAAAAATAATTTTATGCCGGATCAATTTAACAACCCTGCCAATCCGATGAGTCATTATAAAACAACTGCAGAGGAAATAATCCGCCAATTGAATGATATAGATATATTTACCGCGTCTGTAGGCAGCGGAGGAACATTGACAGGTGTATCTAAACGCTTAAAAGAATATAACAGCAAAATAATAACAGCGGGAGCAGAGCCTTCAAAATCTGCGGTTATATCAGGAGGAAGCCCGTCATCTCACAAAATACAGGGCATTGGGGCGGGATTTATTCCAAAAACCTACAGTGGAGAAAATGTAGATGAGGTGTTGACCGTAACTGATGAGGAAGCCATAGACACGGCAATTGAGGTTTCAGCTAAAACAGGTATACTGGTAGGCATATCTACGGGAGCCAATGTTGCAGCTGCAAGAAAAATGGCTGAAAAATACGGAAGTAACAAAAAAATATTGACTGTTTCACCTGACGGCGGCGAAAAGTATATGTCGACGGTCAAATATTACTAAAAGGAGGAGACATTATGATGAAGTTTATTAAATCGATAATTGAAGATATAGATTCTGTATTTGGCAGAGATCCGGCAGCAAGAAATAGAATAGAAATACTATTTTTGTATCCTCATATAAAAGCATTGATAGCATATAAAATTTCTCACAGCCTATATTTGAAGAAAAGATTCTTCCTGGCTAGGTGGGTTTCAAATATAGGGAGAAGAATGACGGGAATTGAAATACACCCAGGAGCAACAATAGGAAAGGGACTGTTTATAGATCATGGCATGGGAGTTGTGATCGGCGAAACAGCAATTATCGGGAATAATGTTAAAATGTTTCATGGAGCTACTTTGGGAGGAACAGGAAACGAAAAAGGTAAAAGGCACCCGACTGTTGGAGACAATGTAATTATAGGAAGTTCTGCAAAAATACTCGGAAATATATATATAGCGTCTGGAACGAAGGTTGGGGCCAATGCTGTGGTTCTTCATGATACCAGCCCTAACTCTACAGTAGTTGGAATTCCTGCTAAAGAAGTTAAAAAAGGCAGTAAAATTATTTATTTAAATGAGTATGCAATATAAAAGTGAGGTTCAGCCTGCAATTTGAAACGAGGCTAAGCCTCGTTTTTTATTCATGAATTTTTGTATTGCTGTAATCAACTGACAACGGTTCTCCTTCTTCAAGAATTATGTGCCCCGATTCATAAGGGCCTCCTTCAATTGTAAGATATACAATATGAGTGTCGTAGTAGGTCCCAAGAGTATTTGCAATACATGTAAGTACCTTTTCTTCAAATCCGGCGCCTAAATTCATTTCAGTTATAAATTCTTTAGATAAGTCAATATGGGCGCTGTTTTCTTCAAGGCTGTAATAAAGTTCATTTATTTTTGTATTGGGACTGAATATTTCGTAAACAGACAAATCTTTTAAGGTTTTTTCAATTACATCCTTAGGTTCATCATTGGTATTAAAAGATACAGGCACGTCGATTGTGTTTAAATTTATGCCGTTTATATCAGGATAAAATAGTGTTACAGTTTGAATGAAAGGAACATTATTTTCAATATCGGACAATGTTGAAACAGTTTCGTAACCTTCTCCTTTATTTACGGTTTTAACTAGTCCTTTATTTCTTGCATAGTATTCAATTACGGTTTCATTGTTATTTTTTGTTGTTACCTCAATAGCATCTAAGTTTCCTTGAGTAGTTACAACTTTTTTGGAAATATTAGTTATTACGGTTTCGGAATTTTCTCCTGTTAACCAGCTGTTTCCTTCTTTTAAAGGTTCTTTAAGAAGAATTTTACTTTCTGTATATTCATCATCTGCAAAATTTTCACGGAAATATGTCTCGCCTCTGAAGAATACTTCTTTCAGCTGTCCGTCTTTTAATTCTAGAACTTTAACAGACTCGGACCCTCCGTTATTGGTCCTTATCTGTACTCTGCTATCAGTTTTATAATCTATGAAGACCGTATATGACGTATATTCGTTTCCTACACCTTCATATATGTACTTAGCGTTTTCAGTTAAAGGGTAAAAATCTTCGATTCTATATTCATTAGGTATATTGGACTCTTCAGTGATGTTGCCGTTCTCGCATGCGGTTAAAATTAGCATGAGTAACAAGGCAGAAATAAGTATTTTTTTCATAGGTATCTCCTTATATACATAAACTATATTTTTATATATTATGCCCAAAAAAAGAATATATAAAAATTAAGGAATAAAATAAGAATTTCTGCTATTTTATTTTTGAAATAGAATTGGTATTTAGCGCTTTAAAAGCTTTCCCAATATTTTAAAGATTTAATCATATAGCCTGCTACATCCATATCGTATACGTCATTAATTGTTTTCGAAGAAATTATATCCTCAGCTCTTCCATAGGCAGCTATGTTACCGTTTTTAAGAAGAAGCACGTTATCTGCAAGCTTCATGGCTAAGTTCAAATCGTGAAGTACTCCTATAACTGCATGGCCTTTCTGTTTGGACCAAACTTTTAAAAAATCTATAAGCTCAGCCTGATTTTTAAGGTCAAGGTGGTTTGTCGGTTCATCAAGAAGTATGATACTTGGCTCTTGTGCCAGGGCTCTTGCAAGATATACTCTTTGAAGTTGTCCTCCGGATAGTGTGTTAATCTGCTTGTTTTTCAGGTTTAACAGATCGACGGCTTTCAGGCATTTTTCTGTATATTCTCTGTCTATGGCAGAAGGTTCCTTAAATGTTCTTTCTTTCATATGAAGATATCTGCCCAAAAGTACAGTTTCATATACTGTATAGGAAAAATAAATGCTGGATATTTGGTTCATAACTGCTATTTTTTTTGCTATTTCTGTTCTTTTCATTAAGGATATTTCTCTGCCGTCTATTTTTATGAAGCCTTTGTGAGGTATAATACCGGCTATCGTCTTTATAAGGGTTGTTTTTCCGCATCCATTTGGCCCTAAAACACAGAGACTTTCACCTTCAGAGACGTGTAAGTCTATATTTTTCACTATGTCATAACCGTTGTATCCTGAAGAAACATTTGATAAAGTGAGCATCTATAATTCCTTTCTTTTAGAAAAATATACATAAGCAAAAAATGGTGCGCCGATCAGTGCGGTTATGCTTCCCACAGGCAGCTCTGAAGGAGATATGATTGTACGGGCAATTAGATCACATATTACCATGAAGGAGCCTCCAAAAATCCAGGACATAGGAATTACAACTTTGTGCGCAGAGCCAAAAATTTTTCTTACAACATGGGGAGCGACCAAGTCAATAAATCCTATAACACCTGTAAAGGATATTGCACTGCCGGTCAGGGCAGCCGATAAACCGAGTAAAATCCATTTGATTTTGAAGACGTCTACTCCCATTGTAAAAGCTTGTTCTTCTCCAAATGTCATTATATCCATTTCCTTTGAATAAAAAGCAATAATAATAACACCGGCAAGCACGATAGGAAACAGTATAAAAATGCTAGACCAATCCTTGAGCGCAAATGAACCCATTTGCCAGAAGGTAAGCTGCTTAATATGATCTCCTGACATGGAAGTAATAAGTGTCAATATTGCATTTACAAATAATGAAAAAACCATTCCTGTTAATATGATGGTGTTGTTTTCTAAGTTTTTATCCATTTTTGAAGCAAATTTCACAGCCAAAAAAACAGTAAGCAGACCGCATGACAGTCCAGCTGCAGGCAAGGTGAACATTTTCAGAAAAGGAATGCTGAATCCTGTTACTATAATAAAAGCGGCACCCAATGATGCGCCTGATGACACGCCGAGAGTATAGGACGAAGCCAGAGGATTTTTCAGTACTGACTGCATCACGGCTCCGCTTACAGCAAGAGCACCTCCAACAATGAAGGCGAGAATGGCTCTTGGAAGCCTGAGATCCCATACTATTGATACGAATACATCTGGTATGCTTGAGGGCAGCTCTGTTGAAAACAGCTTGTTTGAAACTATTGCCGCAATATCCCCCGGCGGCACATATATGCTTCCTAAAGCCACTCCAATCAGCAATACTAATACACCTAATAAATAATAAACTATTACTTTTATACTTATTTTCATTTTTTATAAACTTCCGGATATATTGCTACGGACATTTGTTCCATTGCTTTAATTATATTTTGATTCGACAATGAGCTGAAATTATTGTCAATATAGTAAACATCATCATTTTTCACAGCAGTTATATTTTCCCACCCGGTGCGGTTTTTAATTTCATCAACAGCATTTTCTATATAGTTTACATTTGTGAGTATTATGTCGGGATTGGAGGCTACTATTACTTCATCTGATATAGAGACCCATTTTTCCTGATCTTTCAGAATGTTTTCAGCTCCCAGCAATTCAATCATTTCATTTAAGAACACGCCGCTGCCGAAACTGTATAAATCGGGCGCTGCAGCAATTTCAAAGTATACCTTTTTTTTGTTTTCAATAGTTGTACTAATTTTTTCGAATCTAGATATTTCAGTTTTCATGTTGTCTACAATATCTCTGCCCTTATCACCGGCTTGAAGAGAGTCGGCTATAAAGATTATGTCTTTGTAGATTCCTTCTATACTGTCGCTTGACGGTATGTATGCAACGGTTATCCCAAGATCTTTAATAGGTTTAAATGGGTCATTTCCGTCACTCATGCTCATCCCTGTAGCATAAATTATGTCAGGCTCCAGTGCTACAAGCTGCTCAACGTCCGGGTTCATAATGTCAAAGAAAGGCACATCATCAGGAATTCCGGCTATATCTTCTGAATACTTGTCAACTGCAACAAGCTTATCTCCATACCCTAAAGCCACTATCATTTCTGTGTTAGCAGGTGATATGGATATTATTCTATCAATTTCCGAAGGTATGTTTATCTTGTTTCCTGCCCTGTCTTCAGAAATAAGCTGAGCATTTTGAACTGAATTTTCATCAGACGGTTCTTTAGGTTGTGACTGCTCATTTGTGCATGCTGACAGAGACAATACAATAATCAATGCTAAAATAGGTAAATATAGTCTTTTTTTCATGATTCTCCTCCAATTAAACAATTCGTACAACAGTATTTTCTGCTTGATTATATAAGTTTGCGGACATAAAAAAACGCCTCGACAAATTAACCGAAACGTAAAATCCACAATGCTTTAAATATGTTCAAATTATTATTCAGCCAGTGCTCTTTTTTCCTGAAGAACATGACATCTGCGGTATTTACGCAAATAATATCGGCAGGTTTTCCGACTCAGAGGTCACAACAATTTTTAGCCTTCCCGGATATCCAGTGGCTGGCTGAACCTTAAAAATTGCTCTCTCATTACGGCAGCAGGACTGTTTAGGACTTTAACCTAATTCCCTATTATCGCAAGGCGCACCAATATTATGGTTTTTCAATTAATTTAAGTATAGTATATTACATTTTAATTGTCAATAAATACGGCCCGTTTTCTGACCTATAATTTATTGACAATGATTAATGCATAATATATAATTGATTCAAACCGAATATTATGTTGTGGTAACTTATGTTTTAAAAGGGAAAACAGTAAAAGCTGTTACAGCCCCCGCTACTGTGAAAGGTGATAATGCTTGATGCCACTGTGCTTATGCATGGGAAGGTGTGTGTTAGATGATCCGAAAGTCAGGAGACCTGCCAGAATATATATTTGTAGATTTTCGGGAGGATAATCTAAAATAAGAACATATTTGATAGTATGGTCATTCAATTGTTATTTAGAACTTCCGTGAACACGGAAGTTTTTTTATACTTTCAAAATATGTTAATGAGGTGCGTATGGAAAAGTATATGGTTGTAAACGGAAAAAAGTTAAGATGTGGTTTTACCACAGGAACATGTGCTACAGCTGCGGCAACTGCCGGAGCATTGATGATATTTACAGGCGAAACTGTAGATAAGGTGTCGGTTAGGCTTCCAAGAGGAGAAATATTAATTATTGATATTAAGACTCCTGTTTTTAGCGTACATGGAGTTAGATGTTGTGTTAAAAAGGATAGCGGAGATGACCCTGATTCCACAGATGGTATTTTAATTTATGCCGATGTTAGTTTGGATGATTCGGGAAAAATAAATATCGTGGGAGGAAAGGGTGTTGGAAAAGTAACTCAGAAAGGTCTGGATTGTTCTGTTGGAGAACCTGCTATTAATTCTGTTCCCAGAAAAATGATAACTGAAAATGTTCAGAGAATTTGCAGTCAATATGGGTATAGCGGCGGAGTTAATATAGTGATATCTGTTCCCGAAGGGGAAGAGGTTGCAAAAAAGACGTTTAATCCGCAGCTTGGAATTGTAGGAGGTATTTCTATAATAGGGACGACGGGTATAGTGGAACCTATGAGTGAAAAAGCTCTTATTGACAGTCTTAAGATTGAAATGCAGGTAATAAGAGAAAGAGGATACAATACGCTTTTGGCGTTTCCCGGAAACTATGCGGAAAACTTTATAGACAAAACCTTGGGAATAAAAGGTGAAAACAGTCTTAAATTCAGCAATTATCTTGGAGAGGTGCTGGATTATGCCTTGGAGCTCGACTATAAGGAAATACTTATAGTAGGACATATAGGCAAATTGGTTAAAGTAGCCGGAGGTATGATGAATACACATTCCAACACCGGTGATTTTAGAATGGAAATGCTAGGCTGCTATGCTGGTTTATACGGTGCGGGAAGTAACGTTATATCTCAGATTTTATCAAGCGTTACTACTGAGCAGGCAATAGATATATTAAAAAAGGAAAAATTAGATAAAAAAGTAATTAAAAAAATATATGAAAGAGCCCTTTATTATATAAACAGGAGAGTTGGAGATAGAATTAACATTAAGCTCATAATGTATTCAAATAAGCACGGGCTATTAAATTGGTAGGAGAAAAGTATGGTAAATTTTGTAGGGGCAGGACCCGGAGCGGCAGATTTAATAACATTAAGAGGGCACAAACTTTTATCTGAAGCAGATGTTATTATATATGCAGGGTCTCTTGTAAACAAAGAATTGTTAAAGTATGCAAAGGAAGGGGCAGAAATCCACAACAGCGCTCATATGACTCTTGAAGAGGTAATTGAGGTTGTGAAAAAGGCGGAAAAGGAAAACAAAAGCACGGTTAGGCTTCATACCGGTGATTCAAGTATTTACGGTGCAATAAGAGAACAGATTGATATTTTGAGGTCTAATGGAATTTCATATGATGTGGTTCCAGGTGTCAGTTCATTCTGCGGTGCGGCAGCATCTCTTAAAGCTGAATACACTCTGCCGGATGTGAGCCAATCTGTAATAATAACAAGGATGGAGGGAAGAACTCCCGTTCCGGAACGAGAAAGCATACGTTCTTTTGCCGCTCACAATGCGACAATGGTATTGTTTTTAAGCTCAGGGTTGACTGAGGAACTATCCCGGGAGTTAATTGCAGGCGGGTATGATGAAGAAACTCCTGTCGCAGTCGTGTACAAGGCCACATGGCCAGATGAAAAAATATTTAGATGTACAGTGAAAACTCTGCCTGAAACAATGCAAAAAAATAATATAACTAAGACTGCACTTATTCTTGTGGGAAATTTTCTCGGCGACAGCTATGAAAGAAGTGAATTATATAATCCAAAATTTACTCACGAGTTTAGGAAGGGGACCCACTAATGCATGTTTGTATTTTCGGAGGTACGACAGAGGGCAGACTTTTGACCGAATTTCTGAATGACATTGGTGTAAGCGTTAGATTGTTTGTAGCTACGGATTACGGCGAGCAATTCATAAAAGATATGGACAATGTTACAGTTTACTGTGAGAGGCTTGATAAAAAAGAAATGATTGAGTTGTTTGAGAAGAATCAATTTGATTTTGTAATTGATGCAACTCACCCGTTTGCAACTGAAGTCTCTAGAAATGTGAGAGAGGCAGCAGAATTCTGCAGACTTAATTACTTAAGAATAGTAAGAGAAGTATGCGAAAATTCTCAGTGCTTATATTTTGACAGCGTTAATGAAATTGTTTCATATTTAAACAACAGAGAAGGAAATATTCTTCTTGCTACAGGAAGCAAAGATTTAGATAAATTTACGCATGTACGCAATTATGCGCAAAGAATTTTTGTCAGAATTCTCCCTATGACAAGCTCTTTAGAAAGGGCATTGAAGCTTGGATTTTCAAATAAAAATATTATCTGCATGCAGGGGCCTTTCAGCGAGGAATTGAATATTGCAATGATTAATTCAGTTGGTGGTGGGTTTGTTGTGACAAAAGAAAGTTCATCATCGGGAGGCTTTGAGGAAAAGGCCTCTGCATGCACCAAAACCGGTGCAGAATGTCTTGTATTAAAGAGGCCATATGAAGAGGGAATAACGGTGGAGAAATTTAAAGAGCTTATTAGAGGTAGTATATGAAAAAAGTTTATATTATAGGTCTTGGTATAGGAAATATAAGCTACATGCATAAAAAATCAGAGGAAGCTGTAAATTCTTCTGAGTGCCTGATAGGTGCTGGGAGAATGCTTAAAAGTTTTATGGATTCTGGTAAAACGATTTATGAAAGCTCCAATGCAGAAAATATATGCGAGTATATAGATCAAAGCCGCTTTAATTCATATGGAATTATGGTGTCGGGAGACTCGGGATTTTACAGCTTGTCAAAAAAAATCACGGAAATCATTGCTCGAAAAAATGAAATTATTATTGAAAATATTCCGGCAATAAGTTCACTTCAGTATTTTACAGCTAAGTTGAACATTTCGTGGGACAATATAAACTATTTGAGTGCCCACGGGAGAAGTATCAATGTAGTATCCCATGTAATTTTCAATGAAAAGACTTTTATTCTGACAGGAAGAGATTTTGGACCGGGTGCAATATGTGAGCTTTTGACAAACAAGGGTCTGGGGCATCTAAAGGTAAGTGTAGGCGAAAATCTGTCATATGAAAATGAGAGAATAATTGAGTCTGAAGTGGAAAAAATTGCAGGCATGAAATTTGAAAGCCTCTCTGTAATGTTAATTCATAATAATGAATTTATATCAAAGGATGAAGGACTTCGTTCAATAAGGGATGAGGAATTTATAACAGGCAGCGCTCCTATGACGAAAAGTGAGGTAAGGTCATTGAGTGTGGGAAAACTGAACCTGAAAAGCAACTACACAGTATATGACATAGGTGCGGGCACAGGTTCGGTATCTGTGGAGGCAGCTTTGAAATTGCATGGCGGAACAGTGTACGCTGTGGAAAAGAATTCCCAGGCGGCAGAACTCATATATAAAAATATACAGAAGTTTAAAACACGCAATATCGAGGTTGTAAAAGGTTCAGCTCCATTGGCAATAGAAAATCTTCCAAAGCCGGATGCTTGTTTCATAGGAGGAAGTTCCGGAAATATGGAACAAATCATCAAAATAGTATTGGCAAAAAATCCAGATGTAGATATTGTTGTAAATACAATAACTTTGCAGAGCTTAAATGAAGCCTTGAGCTGCATGGAAAAATATAAAATTAAAAATATGGAAATTATAAATGTTTCTGTGTCTAAGTCAAAAAAAGTAGGAAAGTATGACATGATGATAGGGCAAAATCCAATTTACATAATAAGCGGAAAGGGAAGTGGTATACTGTGAAGTTAAAAGTTCCCAGAATAATGATTTCGGCCGCAGGAAGCAATAGCGGAAAAACAACCGTAACGGCAGCGGTTTTAAAAGCGCTAATGCTAAGAGGCAAAAGGCCTGCTTCATTTAAAGCTGGCCCAGATTATATTGATCCTATGTTTCATTCAAAAGTCATAAAAGTTCCTTCCAGAAATTTAGATAAATTTATGGTGGGCGAAAATAATTGTAAATATATATTAGGCAAAAACAGTATTAATTCGGATATTTCAATTATAGAAGGGGTCATGGGATATTACGACGGAATTGGCTATGGCACGTCGTCAAGTTCATATGATTTAGCGTTGTCATTAAGCTGTCCGGTGCTTCTTGTCATTAATCCTGACGGGATGGCTGCTTCAGTGTGTGCAATAATTGAAGGATTTAAGGCTTTTAGAAAGAACAGTAACATTTGTGGCGTAATACTAAATAATGTTTCTCAGGCAATGTATAATTATTATAAAAAAATTATTGAAATGAATGCGGATGTAAAAGTTTATGGATATATGCCTTACTTGAATGATTGTAGGCTGGAAAGCAGGCATTTGGGACTCGTGACTGCTGAAGAAGTAGGAAATCTTCAGGCAATAGTCGATGAGCTTGGAAGGCAGGCGCTTTGCACAGTTGACTTAGAAGGCCTAATTGAACTGGCTGAAAATTCTGACTGCTTGGAGTATGAGGAACCTGGTATAAGCTTTATAGGAAAAACAAAAATTGCTGTTGCCAATGACAAGGCATTTTGCTTTTATTATCAGGATAATTTAGACTTGCTTAAGCAGATGGGTGCTGAAATTGTAAGTTTCAGCCCAATGAACGATAAAAAGCTTCCTGAAGGCATTGGGGGACTGTATATAGGAGGAGGATATCCGGAGCTGCATATAGAGGAATTATCTGCGAACAAATCAATGCTCTGGGATATAAATAGAAAAATTAATTCAGGTCTTCCTGTATTTGCGGAATGCGGAGGATACATGTATCTTATGGACAGTTTCACAAACATGGATGGAAAATCATACAGCCTCGCGGGAGCAGTGAAAGGAAACAGCTATATGACCGAATCTCTCAGAAGGTTTGGATACATTACATTGACCAGCCGTAATAAAAACTTAATGTGCGGCATTGGAGAATCTATAAACGGTCATGAGTTTCACTATTCAGACAGTACGAATACAGGTGATGCCTTTTGTGCGATTAAACCTGAATCTACCAGAAGCTGGGACGCTATAATAGCAGATGATACGAAATTTATGGGATATCCCCATATCAATTTTTTAGGGAATCTAAAGTTTGCTGAAAATTTTATCAAAAAATCATGCATTTACAGTGGTCAGTACCGAGATGCCGAATCTGAACGTTTACAAAAGGCAGGAAAATATGAATATTGATATATATGCATTTTCAAAAAATGGTGCAAAGCTATGCGATAAATTGATTGAAAATTTAATTAAATTCTCGGTGAATGCCTACGTTCCTCAAAAGTATGCCGATTCATCTAAGTTTGCTAAGCCTCGTGAAGAGAATTTATACAATGCAGTTGAAAAGTCATTTAGGGATGCAGATTGCATAATTTTTATAGGTGCGGCAGGCATAGCTGTAAGGGCGGTTGCACCTTTTGTAAGAAGTAAAAAAAGCGATCCTGCCGTAATATGTATGGATGAGAAGGGTATAAACGTAGTTTCCCTTTTAAGCGGGCACATAGGAGGGGCAAACAGGTTGACAATAAAAATTGCAGATATTATAGGAGGCAATCCTATTATTACAACTGCTACAGATGTGAACGGGAAACTTGCTGTCGATGAATGGGCTCACAGAAAGAATCTTCATATTATGAGCTTAAAAAAAGCGAGAGATATAGCAGCAGAAATACTAGACAACAAAAAAATAGGATTTGAATCAGATTTTAAAGTCATAGGAGATTTGCCGCTTGAAATAGACTGTGCAGAAAAAGAAACAGGAATATGCATATCCCTTGATTCTGGTAGACGACCTTTTAAAAATACACTGAACCTTGTTCCGCGAATTGTTTCCATAGGAGTCGGATGCAGAAAGGGAGCAGATTTTAAGGACATTTATGCTGCAGTTAAGAAAGTTCTGAACGACCAAGGTATTTCACATTTTGCAGTGAGCTCCATAAATTCCATAGATTTGAAAAAAGATGAATACGGAATCAAAAAAGCGGCGGATATTTTTAAAGTTCCCTTTTGCACATATTCTAAGGATGAGCTTAACAGCCTTCATGGGGAATTTACCAACTCTGATTTTGTAAAAAATATTGCCGGTGTAGACAGTGTGTGCGAAAGGTCCGCAATTATGGGAAGCAAGAAGGGAAGGCTGTTCATAAATAAGACTGTGGTTAATTCTGTTACAGTTGCGGCAGCTATTGATGATTATGAAGTAAGCTTTGAATAAATTTAATGTAAGAAACCTTTACGAACAGGAGAAATAATGGAAAATATTAAATTTGTAGAACCGCATAATATTGAAAAAAGAAGTTTTGAAATAATTCAGAGTGAAATGGGTGATGTTGTTCTTGAAAAAGAAATTGAACCCATAGTTAAAAGAGTTATTCATACTACAGCAGATTTCGACTATCTGACGAGTATGTGTTTTTCTCAGAATGCTGTTAAAAAAGCGAAGGAAGCCTTAAAAAACGGAGCTACCATAGTTACGGACACTAATATGGCACGATCCGGAATAAACAAAAATGCTGCTGGAAAATACGGGGTTGAAGTGCGCTGCTTCATGGCTGAGGAAGATGTAGCAGCAGAGGCCAAGGAAAGAGGAGAAACGAGGGCAACTGTTTCCATGGAAAGAGCATGTAATATAAGTGGGCCTATTATATTTGCAATAGGGAATGCGCCGACGGCTCTGATAAAACTTTACAAACTTATTAAGGCAAATAAAATCAGGCCTGAGGTAATAATAGGAGTTCCAGTAGGATTTGTAAATGTTGTAGAGGCTAAAGAGCTCATAATGACGCTTGAAGATACGGAATACATAGTTGCAAGGGGAAGAAAGGGAGGCAGCAATGTGGCTGCGTCTATATGTAATGCTCTGTTGTACAATATTGAGGAGTGTAAGCAATGATGGATAAATTAACTCAAGGAATATTTTACGGCATAGGAGTTGGAGTCGGTGACAGTGATTATGTTACAAAAAGAGCTGTTGATGTTATTAAGACTCTAAATGTGCTTTATGTTCCATCTGCAAAAGAAAAAGAAGGATTTAGCACAGCATATAAAATCATTAAAGATTACGTGGATGAAAAAACAGTTGTAAAGATCAGGCATTTTCCTATGAATTATGATAATTTAGAACTTCAAAAAACATGGGAAAGCATTGCTCTCGAGATTGAAAAGGATGTTTCCGACAATATGAGGGTCGGTTTTGTAACCATAGGAGATCCCATGGTTTATAGCACATATATATATCTTTTAAAAATATTAAAGAAAAAGGTTAATGTGGTGACCATACCTGGAATCACGTCTTTTTTAGATATTGCATCCAATAACAATTTTCCCCTTGTTGAAGGGGATGATCCGCTGGTAATTTTGCCGGCAACGATAGATGAGGAAAAACTTAGAAGGTATGTTAAAAATGAAAACTCTATTGTGCTCATGAAGGTGTATAACAATTTTGACAAAATCGTATCCATGCTTGTGGATGAAAATTTGAGCAGGCATGCTATAATTGTGAGCAATTCGTCAAAAGATGAGGAAGTTGTTTATAAAAATATTGAGCAGATAAAAAAAGAAGATGTTTCTTATTTTACAACCATATTAATAAACAAAAGGTGGGAGTTGTCATGATATATGCAGTAGGAATAGGCCCGGGAAAAAGAGAAGGCATGACCGGTGAAGCCCTTGAGGCCATAAAAAAATCAGATGTTATAGTGGGCTATAAAACATACATTGATTTTATAAAGGAACTTATAAAAGATAAGGAAGTAATTTCAAACGGAATGAAGCAGGAGGTTGATAGGGTAAAAAAAGCTGTTGAGATTTCAAAAACAGGCAGAACTGTTGCGCTTATTAGTTCGGGAGATGCTGGCGTGTACGGAATGGCAGGACTTGTGTTGGAGTATTCCGACGGCGAAGATGTTAAAATTATCAGCGGTGTTACAGCATCAACTGCAGCTGCAGCTGTGTTGGGAGCACCACTTATGCATGATTTTTGTCATATCAGTTTAAGTGATTTGCTTACTTCTCTGGATTTGATTTACAAAAGAATTAATCTTGCATCAGAAGGTGACTTCATAATATGCATATATAACCCGAGAAGCAAGGGAAGACCTGATTATCTGAAAAAGGCGTTTGAAATTATGAAAAATCATAAATCAGGTACGACTCCCGTAGGCATTGTTAAAAATGCCGGAAGAGAAAATCAGGAGATACGTATCTGTACTATAGACACCATAGACTATGAATCGGTAGATATGCTGAGTATTGTAATAGTCGGGAATAGTTCAACATACGTAAAAGATAACAAAATTATAACAAAAAGAGGTTATGATAAAAAATATTAATTAATTGGAGGATGTAATGAAAAAGTTAAAATCATTTGTACTTATAGCTGTTGCTGTATTGCTTATAGCATTTACTGGATGCAGCAGAAATGCTGAGCCGGAAGTCAACCAGCCTGAAGATAAAACTCCTGAAGCGGGCAACACAGGTGAAAACGAAAATTACGGCGTTATAATCAATGAAGAAAATGTTGTGTTTATAGATTCACAGGGAAAGGAAACAACAATAAAAAAGAATCCTCAAAGAGTAGTCGTACTTCAGAATTCCATCCTTGAAATATGGGATCAGGCTGGCGGAAAGGTTGTAGGAAGAGTTGAGGAATCATCTGACAAAATAGTTGAAAATGCTATGTCAGCAGAGGTTGTAGGAACTGTTGGAACTCCAAGTCTTGAAAAAATATTGTCGCTGCAGCCGGATCTTGTTATTCTTTCAGGCGGCTATACAGCTCATAGAGAAATGATCCCTTCATTACAGCAGAATAATATACAGGTTATATCTTTAGAAATTGATTTTTTAGAGGATTATTACAGAACAGTGAGACTATTTACAGCTATTACGGGAAGAGAAGATTTATATGAAAGTCATATTAACGATATACAGAAAAAAGTGGATGAACTAATCGAAAAAGCCCCTTCTGACAGAGGATACAAGGTTGTTATTATATTTGCAACTGCTAAAGGTATAACTGTGAGAGATTCAAATACAATGGTAGGCGAGATGCTTAAGGATTTGAATACGGTCAATATATCAGATTCAGAAGACAGTACTGTAGATACAAAAATATTCAGCATGGAAAAAATAATACAGGAAGATCCTGACTTTATTTTTGTCCAGACCATGGGAAGTGACCTTGAAAAAGTAACTGAAAGACTTAAGTCTGATGTGCTTGACAATCCAGCATGGGCATCCCTTACAGCTGTAAAAGAAGACAGATATATTGTTCTTCCGAAAGATTTATATCTTTATAAGCCAAATGACAAATATCCTGAAGCATATGAAGGATTGGCAAAGATTCTTTACCCTGATGTATATGAAAATAAGTAATTATATGAACTGTATATGGAAATTCTATAAAGTTTCCGTATGCTAACTAGTTTAAGGCGCCAGTTCGGGAGAAAAAATATGACTAAATGTGATGCTCAAAAAAGAAATGTTAAAAAGCATGTTATTTTAATAATTTTTGTTTTACTTTGCGTATTAAGCTTTTTTATAAGCATTGGCAATGGCGCTGTTAATATTTCATTCAGAGAAATATTGCATGCCGTAATGTTTGAAGAAGAAACAGTAAATTATCAGATAATTTGGAATGTAAGGCTGCCGCGAACTATTGTGGCATCTCTGGCAGGTACATGTCTTGCTTTGTCAGGATGCATACTTCAGGGGGTTATGAGAAATCCTCTTGCAGCACCCAACATAATAGGAGTTTCTTCAGGAGCTGGATTAATGACATTGATAGTACTAATTTTATTTCCGGATTACTATTTCCTGGCTCCTGCAGGAGCTTTTGCCGGTGCTCTTCTTGCCACGCTGTTTATTTATTTCCTGGCATGGAAGGAGGGAGCTGTTCCAACAAGGCTCATATTGGCTGGAGTTGCTGTTTCATCCCTTTTAGGTGCTGGCAACAATGCTATTATGACGTTTTATCCTGACAAGGTTGCAGGAGTTATAGGGTTTATGGTGGGAGGTCTTTCGGCAACAAACTGGGAGCATGTTTTAATGATTTTTCCATATGCTTTGTTAGGTATTTTACTTTTACTGCTTATTGCCAACAAGCTTAATATACTAATGCTTGGAGACGAAGTAGCTACTGGACTTGGGCTGAATGTGGAAATCACAAGATTTTTATTTATTATCGTTTCATCTTTACTTGCGGGAGCTGCAGTTAGCGTTGTTGGGCTTTTAGGGTTTGTGGGACTTATTGTACCTCACATTACAAGGTTGTTTATAGGATCGGATTACAAGTACCTGCTGCCTGCCAGTATCTTTACGGGATCATCGGTTGTTGTCCTTTGCGATACTCTGGCAAGAGTTATGTTTGCACCTATTGAAATACCAGTGGGAATTATAATGTCTGCACTGGGAGCACCGTTTTTTCTGTATTTATTAAGAAAGAGGAAGGAATACTAGATGGAATTAACAGCTGAGAGACTCAATGTCTGCTATGGGGAAAAATTAGTGCTAAAAGATGTTAGCTTCAATATAAATAATGGAGAAATAGCAACATTTATCGGTCCAAACGGTTCGGGGAAGTCAACAATAATAAAGACAGTAAGTGGGTTCCTTAAGCCCGCAGGCGGCAGCGTATACCTGAACAAGGTAAATATGGGGAAAATTAAAACTAAAGATATTGCTAAAAATGTTGCCGTACTGCCCCAGATAAAAATGGTTCCTTCCGATATAAATGTAGAAGAGCTGGTTACAAACGGGCGTTATCCGCATCTTAGATTCGGACGAAGGCTGGAAAAAGAGGACAGAGAAATTGTTTCATGGGCACTTGAAAAAACAGGACTTTTTGAAATTAAAGATAGATATGTAGCCACCCTGTCAGGCGGGGAGAGGCAGAGGGCTTGGATTGCAATGTCACTGGCACAAAAACCGAAGATGCTGCTTCTTGATGAGCCTACGACATTTCTGGATATATGCTACCAGCTTGAGGTACTGGAGCTTGTTAAGGAGCTAAACGAAACATTGGGAATAACAGTTGTGATGGTTCTGCATGACTTAAACCAGGCGGCAAGATATTCTGATAAATTACTGGTAGTCAATAATGGTGAGCTGTGCGAGTCGGGCGACCCTCTTAATGTAGTAACTAAAGAACTGTTAAAAAATATTTTTAGAATAGATGCAGATATTTATGAAGATAAAATTCATAAATGTCCTTACTTCATTCCCAAAAAAATAACAGAATGAGGGAAGTGATTACTTGTTTGCCGCAAAACTTTTCAGGGTGAAAAACTATAAGAATAAAATAGATGAATTACTGGAATTTGCTGAGCTTGATGACTTCATGGAAAGAAAGGTTATGAATCTTTCTGGAGGCATGGCAAGAAGATTGACCATAGCAAAAGCTATGATTAATGACCCTGAAATAGTCATACTAGATGAACCTACCGTTGGTATAGACATAAACGGAAGAAGGAAAATTTGGGACATGCTGAAATACATGAAAACCAAGAACAAGACGGTGCTGTTGACAACACATTATATAGAGGAAGCAGAATATTTGTGCGGCAGAGTATGTCTTATTGATAAAGGAAGGATTATTCAAGATAATACGCCACGGTTTCTAAAAAAACAGCTGGGACTTTATACGGTTGAATATTTTGATGAGGAGTCCAAAACAAGATACAAGTTTTTTGAGGATAAGCAGATGGCACTTAATTATTCATCCGAAATCGAAAGCATGAATTATACAATAAGAGATACAACACTTGAAGATGTGTTCTACAATTTCACAAATAGGAAGGTGCAATAATGGAAGTTGCTACCGTGCTATGGAGAGAGTTTATATTTTTTAAAAGACGTATAATCAGAATTACATCTGCTGCAATTATGAGTCCGGTGCTGTATCTTATAGCATTCGGTTGGGGCCTTGGAAAAGATGTTGTTGTGGAAGGAGCTACGTATATGCATTTCATTATACCCGGTATAATAGCGCTTACTACAATGAATACAAGTTTTAATGCCGTTTCCACAAGGATAACTGTTTCAAAGCTTCATGAAAAAAGCTTTGAATATTATCTTACATCACCTGTAAGAATGCCACTGATGGCACTGGGGCATATTTTGGCAGGAGCCCTCAGAGGAATGTATGCAGCAATACTTATAATTTTTGTTGCTTTGCTGTTCGGTATCAACATAAAAGCAGGTGTCTATTTTATAATTATTTGCTTTTTAAACAGTTTTTTATTTTCCGCACTGGGATACACCGCAGCACTTTCAATAGAAAGCCATTATGAAATGAGCAGGTTCAATACATATATTATGACGCCTATGTCATTCCTTTGTGGCACGTTTTTTTCTCTGGAAAATTTACCTATCGGTGTTAAAACTGTTATAGGCATACTGCCTCTTTCACATACGTCGGTATCTCTCAGAAACATTGCTTTGAATGGAGAATTTTCACACGGTTCGATTGCTGTACTTATACTATACGCAGCGGCATCGTATGCACTCGGTATTTACATGAGTTACAGAGAAATGAAATAAAATAAATTTTATAAGGAATCATTAAGTAGTTGTTTTAACTTTTTTTAGTAAGTTATACAGATACTTATGGAAGCCGCTTTTCAGGAGCAAAGCTGAATAATTTACTAATAAATAAAACGGAGGTATGAAATGAATGTAATAAAAAGAGACGGAAGACTGATAGAGTTTGACAAAAGTAAAATATCCGATGCGATACTAAAGGCTATGAATCATACCGCTGCGGGACAGGATATTGCACTTGCAAAGCAAATAGCACAGGAAATCACTGATGAAACCAAAGAGACAATATCTGTTGAGGATATACAGGACTTGGTTGAAAAGAAGCTTATGGCAAGTATGCGAAAGGATGTTGCAAAGGAATATATAATATACAGAAACAAAAGGAATATAGCTCGTGGCAGAAAGCAGTACGATATATATATGGACATAGTTAATGCAGTCCCCAACGATGTTACCAGGGAGAATGCAAATATGAATGCGGACACACCGGCGGGAATGATGATGAAGTTTGCAAGTGAATCATCCAAGCCTTTTGTGGATGACTGTCTTTTATCAGAGCAGTCAAAGCAGTATGTGGAAAACAATTATATTCATATACATGATAAGGATTATTATCCTACAAAATCACTTACATGCCTTCAGCATCCGCTGGATTACATTCTTAAAAACGGCTTTAGGGCAGGGCACGGATCAAGCAGACCTGCAAAAAGAATAGAAACAGCATCAATTATTGGATGTATTTCAATGGAGCAGATACAAAATGAAATGCACGGTGGACAGGCAATTCCTGCATTTGATTTTTATCTTGCTCCATATGTAAGGCTGACGTACAAGGAAGAAATTAAAAAAATTGAGCAACTCCTGGATATTGACCTTGAAGGGCTTTATGATATTGAAATTGACGATTATATGGAAATGCCGCTTAACGGGCTTAAAAGCAATGATCGATATATGCAGCAGGCAATAAACAATACTGTAAAAAGAGTTCATCAGTCCATGGAAGCATTTATTCATAACATGAATACCATACATTCCAGAGGAGGCAATCAGGTGGTGTTCAGCTCTATAAACTACGGCACTGATACAAGCGCTGAGGGAAGATGCATAATCAGGGAAATTCTTGCTTCTACATACAGAGGAGTGGGAAATGGTGAGACCCCTATTTTCCCCATACAGATATGGAAGAAAAAACGTGGTGTAAACTATCTGACTGAGGATAGAAATTACGATTTATTTAAAATGTCGTGCATGGTTACTGCTAAAAGATTTTTTCCTAACTATCTTAATTTAGATGCAACTTTTAATCAACACGAGGATTGGAATGGGGATGATCCTCAAAGATTTGAAAAAGAAGTGGCAACAATGGGATGCAGAACCAGAGTCTTTGAAAACAGGCACGGTGAAAAAACATCCATAGGAAGAGGAAATTTATCATTTACAACTATAAATATAGTAAAACTTGCGCTGGAGTGCATGGAAATAGAAAAGCTTGAGGACAGAAAAAGAGAATTTTTTAAAAAACTTCAAAAATGTATAGACACTGCGGCAGAACAGCTTCATGACAGATATGTATTCCAGAGTACGGCTGTCAAAAAGCAGTTTCCAATGTTAATGAACGGAATGTGGCTTGACAGCGAAAAGCTGGAATACAATGACAGCGTTGAAAGCGTGCTGAAGCACGGAACATTGGGAATAGGTTTTATTGGCCTCGCTGAAGCGCTGATAGCATTAACGGGTAAACATCACGGAGAGGACGAAAAAGCTCAGAAACTAGGACTTGAAATAGTAAAGTTCATGAATACCAAGATAAAAGAAAAGGCTGAATACTACAATTTGAATTATAGCCTGCTGGCAACTCCTGCCGAAGGGCTTAGCGGAAGATTTATAAAAAAAGACAGGAAGCAGTTTGGAAGCATTCCTCATATAACGGATAAAGAATATTATACGAACAGCTCGCACGTTCCTGTTTGGTATAAATGCTCAATAGAGCATAAAGCTAAGATAGAAGCACCGTACCATGATTATGAAAGAGGCGGACATATATTTTATGTGGAGCTTGACGGCGATGCGGTACATAATCCTTCAGCTGTACTGCAGACTGTAGAGCTTATGGACAAATACAACATGGGATACGGTTCAGTAAACCATACGCGAAACAGATGCAAAAGCTGCGGGTATGAAGATGCTTCAGAAAAGTTAGAATCGTGTCCAGAGTGCGGAAGCAGTGACATTGATACCATTCAAAGGATAACCGGATATCTTGTGGGTGGAGTAGACAGCTGGAATGACGCCAAGAAAGCAGAATTAAGAGACAGGGTGTGCCATAGCTGATGGATAAATTTCTTTATGTAGCGGATATAGTGCCCAATACCATAGTGGACGGAATTGGATTCAGAACTTCTCTGTATCTAAGTGGCTGCGACATCTGCTGCGAAGGGTGTCACAACAGAGATTTATGGGACATAAAATCCGGAAAAAAAATGAAAATAGATAAGGTATACAAAAAAATTACCGAAGAATTTACGGATATTACATTTATAGGCGGTGAGCCAATGATGCAGGCAGAATCACTGGCTGTGCTTGCTAAAGTGATAAAACAAAACACAGATAAAAATATATGGATTTACAGCGGGCATACGTATGAAGAAATAATTTCAAATAAGGTGCAGTTTGGTTTGCTAGAGTTATGCGATGTTCTGGTTGATGGGAAATACGAGGAAGAGTTTTTTCAAAACAATCTCAGATTTAGAGGATCTTCCAACCAAAGAATAATAGATATTAAAAAGTCACTGAAGAATAACAAAGTTGTTTTGTGGAAGGATGATTTTAATTTTGGTTTGCGTCTATAATGTTTTAAAAAAACATTGACAAAGATACTATTTTTTAATATTATGGTAGGTAATTAAATAAACTGCTATGAAAAAGAGGAGTATGCGCATAAACTTTACAGAGATTGAAACCCACCGGTTGAAAGGTTTCATAAGTCAATTTGTGCTGAAGGTAGCTTTGGAGCATTTAATCCGAAACAGCAGTAGGATTAAACGGTGTGACCGTTATAAATTTTAAGAGCCAGTAATGGAAATTAGGTGGTACCGCGGGTTTTCTCGTCCTTATGACGAAGAACTCCCGCTTTTTTGTTATTTAAATAATTTTTGTTTATAACATTTAAAAGGAAGGAATGATAGTATGAATAATATACCAAGCAAGTATAACCCTAAAGAATTTGAAGAAAAAATTTATGACACATGGGTAAAAGAGGATTGCTTTAAGGCTGAAGTAAACTATGATAAAAAACCATTTACAATTGTGATGCCTCCCCCAAATATTACAGGACAGTTGCACATGGGGCATGCCCTTGATATGACTCTTCAGGATGTACTTACCAGATGGAAAAGGATGGAGGGCTATGAAGCATTGTGGCTTCCTGGTTCTGACCATGCAAGCATTGCAACTGAGGTTAAGGTAGTTGAAAAAATAAGAAAAGAAGAAGGAAAATCTAAAGAAGATATCGGAAGAGAAGAATTCCTGAAACGAGCTTGGAAATGGAAAGAAGAATATGGCGGAAGAATAGTTGAGCAGGTTAAAAAACTTGGAAATTCATGTGACTGGTCCAGAGAAAGATTTACTATGGATGAAGGATGCAACGAGGCAGTAAAGGAATTTTTTGTGAATTTGTATAACAAAGGTCTCATATACAAAGGAAACAGAATAATTAACTGGTGCCCGGACTGCCATACAACACTTTCAGATGCCGAAGTTGAGCACGAAGACACACCGGGTAATTATTACTATGTTAAGTATCCATATGCAGATAACCAGGACGAATACTTCGTTGTAGCAACAACAAGACCTGAGACAATGTTCGGGGATGTTGCAATAGCTGCTCATCCGGACGATGACAGATACAAGGACCTTATAGGTAAAAAGGTTATAGTTCCTCTTGTAGGGCGAGAAATTCCTATAATAGCAGATGAATATCCTGATATAGCTAAAGGAACCGGAGCTTTAAAAATTACACCGTGTCATGATCCTAACGACTTTGAAATTGGTCTTCGCCATGATTTGGAGCAGATAAACTGCATGAATGAAGATGGAACAATGAATGCTGAGGCCGGTAAGTATAACGGCATGGACCGTTATGAGTGCAGGAAGGCATTTGTAAAAGATTTGGAAGAAAGCGGATTTATGCTTAAAATAGAAAAAACTGATCACAATGTAGGAACATGCTACAGGTGCCACAACATAATAGAGCCAAGAGTGTCAGACCAATGGTTCGTAAGCATGAAAAAGCTTGCGGAACCAGCCCTCAAAGCGAGCGAGGAAAAGAATGTTGAATTTGTTCCGGAACGCTTTACTAAAATATATACTCACTGGCTTGAAAACATAAGAGACTGGTGTATATCTAGGCAGCTTTGGTGGGGACACAGAATTCCGGCATATTATTGCCAGGAATGTGGAGAAGTAATGGTTTCCAAGGAAGCTCCAGATAAATGTTCAAAATGCGGCAGTACCAACATCAAGCAAGACGAAGATGTTCTTGATACGTGGTTCTCGTCGGGATTATGGCCATTTTCCACATTGGGGTGGCCAAATAATACAGAAGATCTGAAATACTTCTATCCAACGGATGTTTTGGTAACCGGCTATGACATAATATTTTTCTGGGTTGTTCGTATGGTATTTTCAGCTTTAGAAGCCACAGGTGAATCACCGTTTAAGCATGTGTTTATACACGGACTTGTGAGAGATGCTGAAGGAAGAAAAATGAGCAAATCCTTAGGAAATGGAATTGATCCGCTAGAGGTTATAGACCAGTTTGGAGCCGATGCTCTCAGGTTTATGCTTATGACTGGAATCTCTCCTGGAAATGATACGCGATTTAATAATGACAAACTTGAATCAAGCCGTAACTTTGCCAATAAACTTTGGAATGCGTCAAGATTTGTTCTGATGAACATTGAAGGGGACTTAATCAGCAAAGAAGAGGCAGAGAAAAACTACAGGATGGAAGATAAGTGGATAATTTCCAGAGCGAACAAAGCTGCTAAAGAGGTTAAAGAAAATCTCGACAAGTTTGAACTTGGCCTTGCTGCTCAAAGAGTGTATGACTTTATTTGGAACGAATACTGTGATTGGTACATTGAGATTGTTAAGCCAAGACTGTACGGAGATGAAGGCTCTGATAAGGATACTGCGAGATTTGTTCTCATAAAAGTATTAAAGGATATGCTTAAACTACTACATCCGTTTATGCCTTTCATAACAGAAGAGATATGGTCATACCTTCCGGACACAAATACGAGACTTGTAAAGTCAGAATGGCCGCTGTATAAAGAGGAAGAAAACTTTGAAGAAGCGGAAGCAGCCATGGAATTTATTATGGAAGCTGTAAGAAGTATAAGAAACACAAGGGCTGAGATGAATGTTGCACCATCAAGAAAGGCAAGAGCCATTTTCGTACCAAACAAGGATCGTGCAGGTGAATTTATACAGTTAGGATCGCAGCACTTTGCTACACTGGCAAATATAACAGAAATCAAGATAGTTGATGACAAATCATTAATAGAAGAAGATACTGCGTCTTCAGTAATAGATGGAACAGAAATATACTTACCACTTTCGGATCTGATAGACTATGAGAAAGAAATAGAAAGGCTTGAAAAGGAAAAATCAAAGCTTGAAGGTGAGTTGAAAAGAGTTTATAATAAACTTAGTAACGATAAATTTATCAGCAAAGCACCTGAGAATGTAGTAAACGAAGAAAAAGAAAAACAGACAAAATATCAGTCAATGATGGAAAAAGTAGTTGAAAGACTTGAACAGCTGAAAAACAAATAAGAAAATTATATTGAAGACGGTTCTATATTTTAAATTATAGAGCCGTTTTTGAAAGGAGAATGGTATGACATATCAGGAATTATTGGAAAGAGCAAGAGCAAGAATGGCACCGCAGTGCAGAGTATGTAAGGAATGCAACGGTGTTGTGTGCAAAGGGGAAATCCCGGGAACCGGCGGGAAGGGAAGTGCCGCTGCATTTAAAATTTGTGTAGAATTTCTGTCATCAGTTAAAATTAAAATGGATACAATTTATGAAAATAAAGGGCAGGATACTTCTCTTTCTATGTTTGGAAAAGCATTTAAATACCCGGTTTTTATCGCTCCTATCGGAGGAATGAGCTTGAATTACAACGGTGCTATTACTGAAGAAGAGTATGACGAGGCAGTGGTATTCGGTGCATTAAATGCTGGAATCGCTGCATTTACCGGTGATGGTCCCAATGACAGTTTTTTTCTTGACAGCCTTCCAATAATTAAAAAAGCAGGAGGTGTTGCAGTACCAACGGTGAAACCTTGGAAGAACCATAAGGTTATGGAAAAAGTAAGGCTTCTTGAAAAGACCGATGCTATGGCATTTGCAATGGATATTGATTCTGCCGGACTGATTAATCTGGCATTGGCAGGCAAGCCTGTATCATCCAAAAGTGTGGAGGAACTTTCGGAAATAACTGCTTCCACAAAAGTTCCGTTTATTATAAAAGGTGTAATGACTGCAGAAGGAGCGAAGAAAGCATTAGAGACGGGAGCATACGGTATCGTGGTTTCATCACACGGCGGCAGAGTTTTAGAGCATGCTCCGGCAACATGTTCGATGCTTCCTGAAATCAGAAAATCAGTCGGTAATAAGCTTAAAATATTTGTTGACGGAGGAATACGCTCCGGAGCAGACGTGTTTAAAGCGATTGCTTTAGGAGCAGATGCTGTATTGATTGGAAGACCGTATGTAATAGCAGCATTCGGAGGAGGATCGGAAGGCGTTGAACTGTATACCGAGAAAATCGGTGCTGAGCTGAGAGATATAATGGTTATGACAGGCTGCAAAAATTTAAAAGATATAACTATAGATAAAATAATATTGTAAAGCCGTTGAAAAATAATTTTTATGTCTATGGGGTATGTCTATTGGTGAAAGATGTTCTCATCATCTACTTAACAAGTGTTTAGAAGTATAATCTAAGAATTTTATATAAATAAAAAGCGGAAGAATCAACTGGATGCTTCCGCTTTTTATTGAGTATAATTTTTTTCGCTCATAATAACACCTTATTTCATTAGTCTTCTTCTTTTCTTAATCCTCTTTCGTGCAATTCACATTCATTCTGTATGCACTTGCTGTCTACATTGTATATGCAAGTTATAGTTCCGCATTTTCTAAAAGTCATTTTTGCAACAACATCTCTAATATCTTTCACTGCTACGCTCATAATAATACCTCCATTTTTTATTTGATAATTTATTATACCATCTAAAATGCAATTTGTAAACAATAAAATGCAGAAAAATATAAAAAAATTTTAGGAAAACAATTTCATATGCAACTTTTGCATAATTTTATTCAACAAATGCAGGGTTGCAGGATAAAAAAATTGTTGAACTTTGAAATGTAAATTGCAAGTAAATTATTTTGTGTTTCAAAACAAGTACAAGTATGGTTTTTATATATTGCATGAGGTGTAAATGCAAAAAATCGACACAGTTTAGATCTATGTCGATTTTTTTATAAATATTTACTTGCGTTCTATCGCTTAAGAATGTTTCTTATAATGATGGGGTGCTAAATAATTGCAAGCACTACAAAGTTTAATAGGAACAGCAGCGTTGAAATAAACAAAATAGGATGTATGTCTTTGAATTGACCTTTGCATATCTTTACTATACAGTAGAAAATGAAGCCTGCGGCGATTCCGTAGGAAATGCTGTAGCCGAATCCCATAAATACGGATGCAAAGAATGCAGGTATTGCTTCGTCCAGATTCTCCCAATCAATTTTTGTAAATGATGACATCATCATTACGCCTACGATTATAAGTACAGGAGATGTGGCTGCAGATGGTACTATTCCAGCAATCGGTGCTATTAATATACAGGCTATAAATAACAAAGCTGTTACAACACTGGTTAGTCCTGTTCGACCTCCGGCGCCTATACCTGCGGCACTTTCAACGTATGTTGTTGTGTTTGAAGTTCCAAATACTGCACCTATAGATGTTGCTATTGCATCAGCGAATAAAGCCTTATCCATTTTAGACTTAAAACCTGTGCTTGTTTCCAAGGCATGTTGATCTTCTTCACTGAAAATTCCGCTTCTTCTACCTGTTCCTATGAATGTGCCTATTGTATCAAATGTATCTGACAAACTAAATGCAAATATTGTCATTAAAACAAGAGGTACTCGTGAGGGGTCTGCGAAAAGTGACTGAATTCCATTAGGACCGAATGCTGCTCCGAATGTTACCTTAAGTTCCGCAAAAGAGGATGCCAGACCTCCTGAAGTTAGAGTTATTTGTGATAGATCGACAACCTTAAAAGGTATTCCAATTAAGGTTGTAGCTATAATACTTATAAGGACTGCTCCCTTTATTTTAAGAACAAGGAGGACAACCAGCAGTACAAGACCTATGAGTGCCAGTTGTGTTGCAGGATTTGTGAAATCAACTAAAGACGGAACAATTCCACCATTTGTAACAACAGAAAAAATATTATTATACGTTCCGTTTGCAGCAAACGCCTGATTGTTTATTGAAATGATGTTTGCACCTTCGGAAGTAAACTCTACAATATTTGCTCCCTTAATTCCTATGTATGCTATAAATATGCCGATTCCGCCGCTGATAGCATTTTGCAAATTTTCAGGAATAGCTTTTATTATGCTTTTTCTGATTTTTGTAATTGTAATAAATATATTCAACAAACCGCACACAAACACAAGTGCCAATGCCTGTTCCCATGTGAAACCCAGAGCAAATACAACAGTGTATGTAAAAAATGCGTTAAGTCCCATACCGGGGGCTTGTGCATAAGGAACATTTGCAAACAGACCCATTACTAGAGTACCAATTGCAGCAGCTATGATTGTAGCTAAAAATACCGCCTGCGACGGCATTCCTGTTGCCGATAAAATTGCCGGGTTAACAAATATGATGTATGACATTGCAAAAAAAGTGGTGAATCCGGCCATTATTTCTGTTGACACATTTGTGCCGTTTTCTTTTAGTTTAAAAAAGTTGTCCATTATTCCTCCAAAATAAATTCATTTTATCTTAAATATTAACTGAGTTTACTATTTCCAAATTGAGAAGTAATATTATAAATCAAAAAAAGCGAATAGGCTTATTCGCGTCATTAAATCAGAAAAAATAAACTTATTCAATAGTCAAACAATTTAAGGTCGCTTGGTAGAAACTCTGGAACCGTATTATCCACATTATATTGATTCTTTAATATTTAATTTTGACATATGTATTATATATTAATTCAAAGTATTAGGCAAATGTATTTGTAACAAAAAATCGATTTTCATATTCTGCTCAGAAGTCTAATATGCGTATTCGTTTATATTGGTCATTATGTGCGGTTATGAACAATCAAATAATAAAAAAGACGATTCCTGTTCAATGCAGAAATCATCTTCTTATTGCATAGTTCTATTTTTTTATCACTCGTATCGCAATGCGTCTACAGGTTTTAATTTTGAGGCTTTGTTTGCAGGATATAGTCCAAAAAATACACCGACTGCAAGTGAAAAGACAAATGCTATTACAATTACAGGGATGTTGACTGAATATGTAATATCCATAACATTGGATATTGCATATGATGCTATAATCCCTGAAAGTGCACCGATGATGCCCCCCAGACCGCTCATTACAGATGATTCGATTAGAAACTGTATTAGAATGTTGGCCCTGCCTGCACCTATTGCCTTGCGTACGCCTATTTCCTTTGTTCTTTCAGTCACAGTGACAAGCATTATGTTCATTATTCCTATTCCTCCTACCAGCAGAGAAATGCCTGCTATTCCGCCAAGCATTGCAGTAAGCATTGCTGTTGTTTCGCTAAGAACTTCCAGCATTTCATCCTGACTGAATACATTGTAGTAGTCTTCTTCTCCAAAGTACTCGAGAAGATAGTTTTCAATATTTTCCTTTGCAATGGAAGAATCTTCCGCAGAATTCGCCTGTACGGTTATGCTGCTTACCTCACTAGTATTGTTTTGTCTCATTAGTGAGGTTACGGGAACTATTATTATATCGTTGCTGTCTCCTGATGAAGAAGAGCTTTTTGATTTAAGAACTCCCACTACTGTATATTTTTCACCGCCAATTGAAATTTCCTTTTCCAAAGGATCATCTTTGTCGAACAGATCTTCAGCCGTAGTAGATCCAATAATGGCAATTTTATTTCTGTATTTTACATCAACGGGAGTAATCGGTCTTCCGGATTCAACTTCATAATTATTTATACTCAAATAGTTTTCATTTCCGCCCATTATGCTTACATCGGTTGTTTCAATATCATATTTTACAGTTGAGCTTGAAGAGTAAACGGGAGTAGCGCTTTTCACTCCTTCAAGAACCTCTATGTCGTAGGTATCATTATATTTAAGAGCTGATCTTCTCCCTCTTATACTAACGTTTATAATATTTGAACCCATGCTGGAAATGCTGTCTGCAACACCTGAAGTTGCCCCTTGCCCTATGGAAATAAGGACTACAACGGAAAATACTCCTATTATTATGCCCAGCATTGTCAGGAATGTTCTCATTTTGTTTGATAAAATAGACTGAAAGGCCATTTTTGTTACGCTTTTAATGTTCATCTCGGTCTCCTTTCCTTAGTCTGTCTGGGATGCCGGATTGTTAAGGAGCAGTCCGTCTTTGATTGTTATAGTGCGCTTTGCTTCTTTTGCAACCTCGCTGTCGTGTGTTATTAATACAATAGTTTTGCCATCTTTGCTCAGGTTTCGTATTAGGTTCATAACTTCGCCTCCGGATTTGGAGTCAAGATTGCCTGTGGGCTCATCTGCCAACAGAACAGGAGGATCGCCTGCCAATGCACGTGCTATAGCTACACGCTGCTGTTGTCCTCCGGATAACTCCGTAGGTTTATGTTCCATTCTGTCACTTAACCCTACCTTTTCTAAAGCGTCAAGGCTTCGTTGTTTTCTTTCCTTCGCATTCATACCTCTGTAAATAAGGGGCAATTCAACATTCTCAAATGCTGTCAGCTTTGGAAGCAGGTTAAATTTCTGAAATATAAAGCCTATTTTTTGATTTCTTATTTTTGAAAGCTGCTTTTCGTTATATGTACTTATTTCTTTTCCGTCCAAATAATATTCTCCAGTTGTTGGAACATCCAGGCATCCGATCATATTCATGAGGGTTGATTTTCCTGAGCCGGAAGGGCCTATTATTGAGAGAAATTCGCCTTCCTTTACATGAAGAGTTATTCCTTTGAGCACCTGCACCTGCACAGAACCCATATCATAAGTCTTGGTTATGTCTATTAGATTTATCATTGCCTCGGACCTCCGCCTTGACCGCCGGGGCCTCCTGCTGGACCTCCTTGGACTCCTCCCATTCCGGGCATGCCCATGTTCATTGTATTTGTTGTTGCATTGTTGGATTTAACAACCGTGTAAACTATTGTATCGCCCTCATTGAGTCCGCTTAGGATTTCAACTTGGTCATCGGTAGCAAGGCCCATTTCTACAACAACATCGCTGGTATTTCCGGATGAATCCTTTATCGTTACCATGTAGTTGTTTTTCTGCTTGTGGATTGCTTCAACAGGGATAATCAAAGTATCTTCGCTTATTTCAGAGATTATCTTAACATCTACGTTCATTCCTGACATAAGGCTTTTTCTGTCATCAAGCTTAACAGTTACGTCATATGTGGTAACTCCGTTGGATGTTGTTCCTTCCAATGATATTTTAGTTACGGTTCCTGTGAATTCCTCGTCAGGATATGTATCGCTAGATATATTTGCTTTCTGTCCTACTGCTATTTTGTTGATATCGAGTTCATCAACTGCTATTACAACTTTCATGTCTTCCATATCAGCAATAGTCATCAATGCTGTTGATCTGTCAACTACCTCATCTTCTGAAACACTTATATTAAGGATAGTGCCGGTCATGGGAGAATATATAGTGTCTCCTTCTAGCATATCTTCAATTTGCGATTTATATTTTTTTATTGAATTTTGTTTTTCTGATATTTCAAATTCCAAGTCTGTCCCTTCAATAACTGCTATTAAATCGCCTTTATTCACATATTTTCCGTTTTCTGTTTCAACGGATTTTATTTCTCCGCTAACCTTTGAAATAATTGCTTCTTCTTTTACTTCGTCTATTTCACCGTTTTGCATTGCTTGATATGTACCCTGATTGTTACTTACGGAAACCCGAGCCGTGTCTCCTACACTGAAGCCTCCGGGGTTGGACATCCGTATTGTTACAAGATATCCAAACGTTCCGCCTCCCATCTGTACAGGTGTGCTGTCCTTTTCTGTTACAGTTCCTTCATGTGTTGAGAAATATTTTGTCATAAATACAGAGGCAGCATCTCCAATGGATATTTTTTCAAACTGTTCCTTAGAAAAGTATAAATTGATATAAGAATTGTCTGTATCCTTAACTGTGGCTATAGAAGAATTGCTGTTTATATTATCACCGGCTTCAATATCCAAATTTGATATAATACCGGAAATAGGAGCGTAAATATTTAAATCTCCTTGGTTTTCGTATAAATCATTCAATTCTCTTTGAAGTTTTTCAATACTTAATTGAATACTGTTGATTTCTGTGCTTGTGTCGTCGTCAGTGTCGGATTTTAACGAAATGAGAACCTGGTCTGGCTCAACCACATCTCCTTCAGTAACGTAGATAGTATCTACTGTTCCATCAATTTCAGATTTAATAGATCTTTTGTCAGTTGGAGTAACCGTTCCGCTTTCTGAAACAGACATTGATATGTCTCCACTTGCAACAGTGTACTCAACTTCTGTTGTTGATGATTCATCCGCAGAGGTTGATGCAGCTTTTTGCTTGGCAGTTACAAATACAGTTACAGCGACAGCCGCAATAATGATTAGTATAACTACTGTCAATCTTGCTTTTTTACTTTTCATAAATTATTCCTTTCTATAAAAACTATGTTGTATCATTAATATTAGAGTTGGAATGTGATAAAAATGTGTTGATATAAAATAATATATTTCAAAAAATAAAATCAGGACGTTTCCTGATATCCAGATAGGATATAAGAGGAAACGTCCTGATGTGATTATTTTAGTTAGTGAACATTTGTGTCCAGTAAGATGTTCCGTTAGAATTTGTTACGTAGCCAACTCCTATTTTTGAGAAGTTTGATGAAAGAATATTAGCTCTGTGTCCTGCTGAGTTCATCCATGCAGTTACAACGGCTTCAGGTGTTTTTTGCCCGGATGCTATATTTTCACCCCAAGCTGACCAACTTATACCGAATTTTGTAAGCATGCTACCAGCACTTCCGTAAGTGGGTGACTGGTGTGCAAAATAGTTATTATCCGCCATGTCTTGAGACTTAATTCTTGCAACATTGGAGATTGCAGTGTCTAATGTAAGTGCAGGAAGACCTTCCTTTTCTCTTTCTATGTTTACAAGCTCCACTACTTTTTGCTCGTATGCTGAAACAGATGTAACTGTGCTTTCTGTTTCGGCAGCAGTATTATCTTCAACTGTAGTAGTTGTTTCAGCCGGCGCTTCAGCAGGCGTTTGATTTTCAATTGTTTTAGTAGCTTCGGATTCGGTAGAATTATCAACCGGAACTTCTACTTCTGCCTGAGTATCGGCAGGTGTTTCAGTTTCAGTAGTAGGGACATTATATTTAACAGTTTTTTTGCTAAATAAATTGCTGCAGTCGATTGAATTTAAATCTACAGTTTTTCCGTTAATTGTAAATTTATTTTTTACATTTGAGTTTGAAAATTCGCATGAATAATTTTTCAAATTACTAAAATTATACTTAGCTGTGCTTGTACAATTGCTTTCTGCTGCAAAGGCAGTTATTGGCGAAAGAGCCAAAGCTGCTGTCAATGTTAATGCTAATACTTTTTTGTTCATAAATTCACTCCTGTTCATTCTTTAAATTTTTGGGAAGCGGTTAGCCCTAGCTTCTTTGGAAACTTTAGAACTTTAATGAGCTTTCCTTCATGAAAAGAGTATATCACCGGAAAAACAAAAAAAAAACGCACAATAATTACTCTAATTGTAAAATGTGACAAAAATATTACAACATATTCAAGTTGAAAAAGATAATTACAAAAATATTACAGATAACTTGTATTTATACAAAAACACTTAAGAAAGTATTAATTAGTTTAGCATTATTTATATAAATTCCATAATATTAACACTGGGATAATAAATGCCAAAACGAAAATAATTCCTTGACAATACAATAATTTTATATTATTATTCCTTTATTACATATTATCATAACTGTGAAAGAAGATAAGTAACATTTTGGTTACAAAAAAAGAGAGGGGATCGGACGGTGCAAGATTCTCAGTACAAAATGTGAAATACACTTCCGGAGTTGCCATGGGAGACCATGCGGTTGTCCGACCGATAAATCGGAGAGAGGCAATATTATTGCGAATTAAGGTGGTACCGCGGGTTATCTCGTCCTTTTTGGATAGATAGCTCTTTTTTTATTAACTGCAAAAAATCAATTGAAAACTACTATAACGGAGGTATTGTTATGAAGCAGGGAAATGTATTTGATGTATTGAAAGAGAGAGGATATATCGAGCAATGCACGCATGAGGAAGAAATTCGTGAGCTGCTGGGGAAGGAGTCCGTTACATTTTATATAGGATTTGATCCAACGGCGGACAGTCTTCACATCGGCCATTTTATACAAGTAATGGTTATGTCAATAATGCAGCAGTATGGGCACAGACCTATTGCACTCCTCGGCGGAGGAACTACAATGATAGGTGATCCTAGCGATAGAACGGGCATGCGTTCTATAATGACGCAGGAAATAATTGCAAATAACGCTGAGAATTTTAAAAAGGTATTTCAAAAATTCTTAGATTTTTCGGATGATAGGGCAATAATGGACAATAATGCTGAATGGCTGCTACCGCTTAATTTTCTAGATTTCATGAGGGAAGTTGGCGTTCATTTTTCTGTAAATAGAATGCTGGCTGCAGAGTGTTATAAAAATAGAATGGAGCAGGGACTTACATTTTTTGAATTCGGATACATGTTGATGCAGAGCTATGATTTTTATGCGCTGAATCAGAAATATAACTGTAAAATGCAGCTTGGCGGAAATGACCAATGGTCAAATATCATTGGAGGAATAGAGCTTACAAGAAAAAAAGCTAATGAGCAGGTTTATGGAATGACATTTGCTCTCTTAACAAACAGTGAAGGAAAGAAAATGGGCAAGACAGAAAAAGGAGCGTTGTGGCTTGACAGGGACAAAACATCACCATATGATTTCTACCAGTACTGGAGAAATATTGATGATGCAGATGTGGAAAAATGTCTGGCATTATTAACATTCCTGCCTATGGATGAGGTAAGAAGACTGGGACGCTTAGAAGGCTCAGAAATAAACAAAGCTAAGGAAATACTTGCTTATGAAATTACAAAGCTAATACATTCTGAGGAAGATGCCATTAAGGCACAGGAAGCTGCAAGAGCACTATTCGGGGCAGGAAAAGATTCTGAAGACATGCCTACAACAGAACTGACAAGAGCTGAATTAGGAAGCGGCATAGCCGTTATAGATCTTATGGTTAAGGCTGGATTAATTAAGAGCAAGAGCGAAGGAAGAAGATTAATTGAACAGTCGGGAGTTTCTGTAAATGACAAGGTTGTAGATGGTGTCAGCTCAGCAGTTACCGAAAAGGATTTTGAAGAAGGAAAGCTGATTATTAAAAAAGGAAAGAAAGTTTACCATAGAATTAAGTTGGTATAAAATTGCCATATAAACGCTTAAGAGTAATATTAGGTTTGATATAAAAATGGACTGTTGCATTGAGATTTTTAACCCTTAATGCAATAGCCCATTTTTTAGTGTATCTGTTGCGGATATTCTCTCAAAGGTGGCTGAGTTTTATTCTTATTTATTAAAAAAGCGTTTGTATAATTTTCATTTTCATTTAAAAATAAAAATTATTAATACTTTAAGGAAAATATGGTAAAATATTAATAAATTATTTGAGAATAGGAGTGATTATGTGTTAAACAGGCAGGTTATCGAAGACACATTAAATGCTGCACTTTCAACAGGCGGAGATTTTGCGGAAGTCTTTGTTGAAGACAGAACCAACAATGGCATTTTAATGATCGGAGGCAAGGTTGAAAGTACCATGTCAGGAAGAGACTATGGAGTAGGTATAAGAATTTTCAAAGGCTTCAACAGCGTTTATGCATATACAAACAAATCAGATCACGACTCACTGATAGAAACTGCAAAAAAGGCGGCTGCCGCTATTGAAGGAACTCAAAATGTAGTAACAATGAATCTTGAAAAGTCAAAAGTTAATAATATCAATAATATAATAATAAATCCTGAAACAATTGGAAAAACAAAAAAAGTTGATATTATGAGAAGGGCATATGATACAGCTTTTAACTACAGCGATCTTGTAACCCAGGTAACAGTAAACTATACAGACTATACACAAAATATCATGGTTGCAAACACAGAAGGGTTGTGGAGAGAGGACACTAGAGTTCGATCACGCTTGGGAATATCTTCTGTTGCGTCAAAAGATGGAGAAATGCAGTCAGGATTTTTTGGACCTGGAGCAAGCAAGGGTTATGAATTTTTTGAAAATTTAGATGTTGACCATTATGCTAAAGAAGCTTCAAGAATTGCCGTAACAATGGTCAATGCAAAGTACAGTCCGAGCGGAAAAATGCCGGTAATAATTGATAACGGATTTGGAGGAGTTATATTTCATGAGGCATGCGGTCATGGACTGGAAGCGACCTCTGTAGCTAAGGGGCTTTCGGTTTTTTCCGGAAAAAAAGGGCAGCAGATAGCGTCTCCTTTAGTAACGGCAATAGATGATGGTTCAATTCCCGGAGAATGGGGCTCATACAATATAGATGATGAAGGAACAAAATCTCAGAGAAATGTTCTTATAGAAAATGGGATACTTAAAAGCTATATGGTTGACAGGCTAAACGCAAGAAGAATGAACATGGATATTACAGGATCATCAAGAAGACAGGGCTACAGGTACGCTCCTACTTCTAGGATGTCCAACACTTTTATAGATAACGGGAAGTCTACTCCAGAAGAAATTATTTCTAATACTGAGAGAGGAATTTATGCGAAGCACATGGGTGGAGGCTCTGTAAATCCAAGTACAGGAGAATTTAATTTTGCAGTAATGGAAGGCTATATTATTGAAAACGGTAAAATAAAAGATCCAGTAAGAGGTGCAACACTCATAGGGAAGGGAACTGATATACTAACTAAAATTGATATGGTAGGAAATAATCTTATGCAAAGCCAAGGAATGTGTGGCTCGGTAAGTGGAAGTATTCCTGCAAATGTAGGGCAGCCTATGATAAGAGTCTCTGAAATAACAGTAGGTGGAAGGGAAGGTGAAAAATAGTGGATATTAAACCATTGATAGAAAAAATATTTCAAAAAGGCAGGCAAAATGGACTAGGAGATATGGAAGTTTATTATTCCGCGGGAAACAGTCTTTCACTTAAAGTGTTTCAAAAAGATCTTGACGGTTACAGCCTTTCAGAAAGTGAAGGATTATCTTTGAGGGGGATATATAAAGGAAAAATGGGATATTCCTACACAGAAAAGGTAGACGAATCCTCAATTGATTTATTAATCAAGAACGTTATTGAAAATGCTACTGTAATTGATTCTGACGATGAAGAGTTCATTTATGAGGGATCAAAGGAATATAAAAATGTAAATACATATAATCAAAGTCTGGCGAAAGTATCTGAAGTTGATAAGATAAGCTTTGTTAAAAATCTTGAAGAAGAAGCCTTCAGCATGGATAAGAGAATTACTTCTGTTGAAACATGCGTCTATGGAGATGGATATGGGGAAACGGTCATGTCTAATACTAAAGGGTTGTATCTGCATGATAAAAGTAATATTGCTTATACATACGTTGTTGTAGTTGCAAAAGATGGCAATGACATAAAAACAGGCATGGCATACCGAACCGGAAATGATTTTTCCAAGTTCAATGCAAAGGAAATATCAGGTGAGGCAGTGAAGGAAGCCGTATCGCTTTTAGGAGCTAAAACAGTAAAATCAAATGATTATCCAATTATTATTAGAAACAGTGCAGCTGCTGACTTACTGGAAGCATTCACAGGAATATTTTCGGCAGAAAACATTCAGAAAGATCTTTCTCTTTTAAAAGGAAAACTAAACCAGCAAATAGGAAGCGAAAAATTTACATTGATTGATGATCCTTTTATGGAAGGTGGTCTTGCTTCAAGGTCTTTTGACGGTGAAGGTGTGGCGTGTAAGTATAAAAAAATAATTGATAAAGGAACTTTAAAAACCTACTTGCATAATTTAAAAACTTCGAAAAAAGATAAAATTGACACAACGGGAAATGCAAGCAAGGGATCATATAAGTCTTCAATAGGAATATCGCCTTCAAACTTTTATATTGAAAAGGGAGATAAAACACTGGATGAACTGATTTCATCAATGGCATCCGGAATTATGATTACTGAACTTCAGGGATTGCATTCCGGTTTGAATTCAATATCAGGAGATTTTTCTCTAGCGGCCTTGGGGTATGAGATAAAGAACGGCAAAATTACTGGACCTGTTGAACAGATAACAGTTGCAGGCAACTTTTTTGAGATGATTAAAAACATTGAAGAGGTTGGAGCAGATTTGAAGTTTGGTTTGCCGGGAGAAGCGTACATAGGCTCCCCATCCCTTAAAATAAAAAAGCTTGCAATAGCAGGAAAATAGCAGGATAACAAAAAATGAACAAAGTAAAAAGACAATCCGATCGGATTGTCTTTTGAATTGGTAAAATTGGTAATTAATCTATTCTTTCGCGTTCATTGAATAATAAGGTTATACAGTATAAGCCTGCCAAACCTACAAGTCCATACACCAATCGGCTGAATATTGCAGTTTGGCCTCCAAATATAGCAGCTACAAGGTCGAACTGAAACAACGCTATAAGACCCCAGTTTAAAGCTCCTATAATTACTAATACCAATGCAAATTTATCCATAGGTCAGAATCCTCCTTAAATTAATATATTTCTAGTGTTTCAATAAATTTCTATATTATGCACAAAATCAAAAATTAAAAGGAGTGTATTCAATTAACACATATTTTTTTTGTGAATATAATAGCTTAAAATGTTATTTCATTAAGGAGGTTATCATGGAAAATTTCGTACCTGAAGATATTGAAACAAATGAAGTAAAATCTCAGTGTGATTGTGACAGAATAGGCGGAAGAAGACAGGCGCCGCCGTGCATAAAAGACGAAGTTCTAGATTGTACATCAAATACAAATTTGTTGTGGTTCTTTTTATTGTTAGTAGCAATTGTATGCCAAAGCAATTGTAACATAGATTTAAATGCTTTGCTTTGGTTTTTCTTGCTTCTGGTTGTTATTTACAACAACTATTATTAATTAAATTAAAAGTCTGCCCAATTTTATATGGCAGACTTTTTATCATCATCTATTAATTCAATTTCAAGCTTATCAAAATTAACCTCATCAATGAAATCTTGAGGATAGAATGTTACATACTTAAATTTGGAAAATTCTAAGTCGTGTTTTTTAAGCCATATGGGCACACTTAAATCAAGCTTCTGACATATTTCTTTTAGGCATTTATCCTTTTTTTCTGACATAGCTACATCTTCTTTATTTTTAACTACAATTGAATCAACCAAACGATTTTTACTTATTATTTTAGCCCATAATTTATACATGTCTCACCTTGTTTTAATACTGCGGTGTTATAATAAAATTCTTGAACAAGAATCCACCGTAATTAATTTTTGCGCCTTTAATTTTTCTCCCTAAATCATTAGGAACTATAATGTCTATTCCGTCCACATTGTACACATTATCACTTTTCGATTGTTTCGCCGAAACAATTTTATATGTGATACCGCTTCATCCTACAGGATAACTTACAAGTTTTATAGGAAAATTTTTTTCTTGCATTAAAGATAGCTTTTCTTTTGCCTTATCTGTAATACTAATATTCATGGCCGCTCCTTAGCTAAATTTTGGAATGACTTCAAATCCTTTTTTAAATATCCCACTTGCGTAACTAATTTCTGCGCCTTTTATTGCACCATCAAGTTCATCTGATACAATTAAATCTATTCCGTCAACATTATAAATTTGGTCTTTATCTGATTGTTTCTCCGAAACAATGCCTATCTCGGCACCACATCAGGAATAGCCTGTAATTTTTAATTTGATTGGTTGTTTATTATTTTTCAGCTCAGTCATTTTTTCTCTGGCTTTATCTGTTAATTTAAAATTCATAATTTCCTCCACATCCATGTTTTATTTACTTAACTTTATAATTTATCTGATAACAGTTCAGTGACTATGTCACATTCATTAGTTTAACTCATAACAATTTTTTTATGTTTGTATATAATATTATAATCTTGCTAAATTTTCAAGTAAATAAAAAATATTTTTATGATTTGATTTTTCATCAAGAATTATTTTTTTAATAATTTTAACGGGTCTGTCACTAAGAACATAAATATAATCAGATAAATCAACTGTTTCATTAATATCATGGGTTATAAACAGAACTGTTCGTTTGTTTTCGTTCCATAAATTTTTAAAAATGTGAATAATATCATTTTTTATTTTTAAATCAAGTCCTTTAAAAGGTTCATCCAAAATTAAAAAATCAGATGGGTATGCAAAAGCTCTGGCTAGCGATACCCTCTGGCACATTCCACCACTTAATTCACTGGGCTTTTGTTTTTCATATCCCTTTAGGCCTACTATGTCAATGTAGCTATGTATAATATCTTTCCTTTTTTCATCAGGATAAATATCTTTGAGAACAAAGTCTATGTTGTCGTATACACTGTACCAGGGAAGAAGCCTGTGGTCTTGAAAAACGTAGGAATATACTGTGTTTTTAATTCCAGTTACCATACCGCCGTCAATATCCGTAAGGCATGCAGCAATGTTTGCTATTGTTGTTTTGCCTACACCTGATGGGCCAAAAAGGCAAGTTATTTTATTTTCTTCGAAGGATAAGCTGAAATCCTTAAGAATTTCAACATCTCCATATTTTTTATAAACATTTTTAAGACTGATCATAATTCCTCAATTTAAATAATTTTTTTAGTATTGCTTCAAAAGTAATGCTCAATATTATTATAATAATTGTCCATGCAAATAAATCAGGCATTTCAAGATAAACCTTGGAGTCGTAAAGGAAGCTTCCGATAGAGTACTTCGGAAGGCTGAGCACTTCAGCTGCCGATGTTACTTTCCAGCCTATTCCCAGAGCCGAAATCATAGCTGCCCTAATATATGGAAGAGCAGAAAAAAGATAAACTGAAAAAATAACACGAGATTTCCTGACTTTATATAATCTGCACATATCCAGGAGGTTTGAGTCAGCTGATTTTATTCCGGCCACCGTGTTCGTCCATATAATCGGGAAACACATTAAGAATGCCACAAATATAGGGACATTGGTATCACTGAACCACATGATTGCTATTATTATTATCGACATGACTGGAATTGTACGTATTGTTGATATAAAGGGATTAAATAAATCATGTATTAAATTGTTTGTTCCGCATAAATAACCAAGCAGTATACCTGCTGTACAAGAAAGAGCAAATCCTGCAAGAGTACGGTACGTACTATAAAATATTGTTATGTAGGTGTTTTTACATTTCAAAAGATTTAGTAAGGCATTAAAAGCTGAATAAGGAGAAGGCAGGTAAATTTCCTGCCCTATAACCAAGGATAATATCTCCCACATAGAAACCCAAAATAATACTATAAATATTTTTTGCTTACTACTGTTCAAAATAAAATGCTTCATCAGGTAAAGTTCCTCCTACGGAAGCAGGATTAGAATCAAACAAAATTTTGTAGAAACCATCCAGACTTGATTTTATATCTTTTGCCGGGATAAAGGTTATTCCGCAATTGGGGATTGCTTTTTCAACCAGAGCTGCGCTTGGCATTATTTCATTTTTTTCAACTAGCACAGAGGCATCCTTTGGATTTTCATTAACCCAGTTGACAGATTCTTTGTATTGGCTTAAAAATTCTTCAACAAAATCCATATTGCTTTCTGCAAATTCTTTATTAACTACAATGCAGCCAGTGTACAATTCACTGGAATTTGAAGATGCCTTCTTCCATTCTTCGTTTAAATCAAGCAGGATTTTAACATTGTTATTCTTCATTGAAACCTGAGTTACAAACGGTTGCGGAAGAAGCGCGACTTTTGTGTCTTCAGCTATGACAGATTGTGCCAGAGTTGCATGATCTGTTGAATAATCTAGCTCAACTTTTCCATTAAGTTCATTTTGCTTAAGAATATAGTTCATGGCAAAATCAGGAGTAGAACCTTTGGCACTCATGCCAAGAGTTTTTCCTGAAAGTTCCTCAATTGAAGAAATCTCTTCTGAGCCTACAATGTATAAATTTCCCACTGTGTTTACTGCCATAATTTGCACCTTGCCTCCCGTTTTATTATATAGGACAGATGCGAGATTTATAGGAAGAGACGAGATTTGTATGTCACCTTTTATGATTTTTGCTGAAAGTGCGTCCGGTGCGCTTTCGGCTATATATTCTACATTATATTTTTCGCTGTTTAAAGCTTTCTCATCAATCAGTTTTATCATTCCTATTGATGTGGGCCCCTTCAGACCTGCTATCATTATATTTACAGGTTCGGAATTTTGCTGGCTGTCCGGTTGGTTTTCTTCAGCTCCTTGAGATTCAGCAGGTTCGGAAGTCTGAGGCTGTGTATTATTTGTACATCCTGCCATTACGGCAATAATTAAGACAATTGATAACAATAAACTTACCTTTTTCATATTTTCCTCCAAATAAATTTTAATATTATTTTTTTGACAATGCGCTTTTTACGCTTATGTTCTTAATCTTTCCCAGTCTTCCTGTTAAAGCACCAATTTCGTCGGTGGTGCCGTCCACAATCAGTGATATTACATTTACACCTTTTTCTTTATACGGGATGCCCATCCTTCCTACAATAATGAAAGCAAATTGATGTAAGATTTCATTTACCTCAAAGATATGCGTTAAATCCTCGATCACAATTCCTACTACACCTATTCTTTTATCCATAAGACCTCCTTAAAATAAAAAATTCCTTGCAGACACAAGGAATAAAAGCCATAACTAGTATGTACTTATGCTTTTCCTTGCTCTCAGACAACCTTGAGCTCAGATTTATTTAGCTGAATATATTAAATCAAATCATCCTTAGAAATGTTAAAATATTGAGCAAAGCTTGCCAAATAGAATTCTGATGGCTGTTCTTCACCATTCTCATATAATTTAATTCTTTCTCTCGGCACATTAAGTGCAACACTCAGTTCTTGTTTGGTCATTTCCTTATCTTTACGGATTTGTCTCAACTTTTTACCTAATGTCATTATGCCACCTCTTTGCATTTAATATATATATTATATCAAAATATGATAATTTTACAATTATAATTTAATTATATAGCAATATAAAAAATATCAATATATAGATGCTCTTTTTTATGTGGTACATTAAATATAATTGAAGACTGTATAAAATAGGTTCTCAGGGATGAAAGGAAGCTTTGTTATATGTTATTAAACAAAGCTTTTTTTATTGTATGTATTGATTGACTTTATATTGAAATGATATAATATAAAAAACAAGTAGGGAGTGGCACTATGATCTCAACAAGATGGTTTCAAGGAAAAAACAATATAAAAGATGCTGTAAGCTTAAGGCAAGAGATATTTGCCGGAGAATTAAAGTTAATTAATTATCTGGTACATGATATGTATGATGAATTTGCTTTTAATACAGTCATATATGATGATGGTGTTCCTGCGGGCACAGGAAGGTTGCTGTTTAAAGAAGGCAGGTATCATATAGACAATGTGTGTGTTGTAAAAAAATACAGAGGGATGCATTACGGTGATTTAATTGTGAGGATGCTTGTCAGAAGAGCCGTAAATATGGGAGCGGATAAAACATATGCGGAGGTAGGAGAAGACTGCATGAAATTGTTTGAAAATATAGGGTTTGAGACTGTACAATCAGATTGTAGTAAATTCTTGATGGTAAAACACGGAGATGTTGGAGGAAGCTGTTGTAAGCATTGATTATCAGATTTTACTGCTGTTGAAAAAATTATAATGATAAACAGCTGGACAAAATAAATGGCGCAGTATATAATTATTTCATTAAATGCAATTACTCATAGTTCAATGAACGCCACCCTCTCAAGGTGGAAAGGGGTTCGAATTCCCAATGAGTACCATTAGATTTGAGGGACGGTTATATTTACCGTCTTTTTTGTTCAGTACATAAGCACAATAAACGGAGGAAAAAATGGATTATAAAAAGCTGGCTGAAATTTTATTTCCAGACATACACGAAACTGTTGAATATTATGAAAATGAAGTTTTTCCAAAGAGGAACATACCTGAAGGTGCAAAGGTAACAAGGCTTGCTCCTAGTCCTACAGGTTTCATTCATTTGGGAAATCTGTACGGAGCATTTGTTGATGAAAGATTGGCCCACCAAAGTGGCGGAGCATTCATGTTGCGTATAGAAGATACGGATGAAAAGCGTAAAGTTGAAGGATCTGTTGAAATTATTATTTCATCCCTTAAATATTTTGGGTTGAATTTTGACGAAGGTGCATTGCTGGATGGTGAGGAAGGAAACTATGGGCCATACTATCAAAGCAATAGAGGTAAAATCTATCAGTGCATTGCAAAGCATTTGGTTGAGCAGGGAAGAGCATACCCATGCTTCTGCACAGAGGAAGAACTGGAAGAAGTAAGAACACAACAAACGGATGAAAATGTCAACACAGGTTATTACGGTAAATGGGCAAAGGACAGAAACCTGACTTTGGAAGAGGTACAGGAACACTTAGACAATAATGAAGAGTTTGTTGTAAGATTCAAGTCCATGGGTACAGAAGAAGGAACTTTTGATATAGTTGACGCTATTAGAGGAAGTTTAACGATACACGAAAATTATCAAGATATTGTAATATTAAAAACAAATGGTATACCTACATATCATTTTGCGCATGTTGTGGATGATCACCTAATGAGAATTACTCACGTTGTAAGAGGTGAAGAGTGGCTTTCAACGCTTCCTATTCATTACGAAATTTTTAATACTTTGGGATGGAAAACACCGACATATTGCCATACAGCACATTTGATGAAAATTGATAACGGAGCGAAAAGAAAGCTCTCAAAGAGAAAAGATCCTGAGCTTGGACTGGGATTTTACATGGAACTGGGTTACCACCCGGCTGCAGTAAGAGAATATCTGCTGACAATTTTAAATTCTAATTATGAAGAATGGAGAATGGCGAATCCGGATACTTCATCAGAAGAATTTGAATTTACCCTTGAAAAAATGAGCAATTCCGGAGCGCTGTTTGATTTGGATAAATTGAACAACATAAGTAAGGATGTAATGCTTAAAATACCTGAAGAGGAAATTTATGAGTTCCTGCTGAACTGGTCGAAAGAACATAAGACAGAAATTTCAGAAGCTCTTGAAAATAATAGAGAATCGGTTATCAAGCTGCTTTCAGTGGGAAGAAGTGGCAACAAGCCAAGAAAAGACCTTATGTATTGTAGACAGATATTTGAATTTATTCAGTATTACTTTGATGAATATTTTGGAATAACTGACAGCTATCCTGAAAATATTAGTGAGGATGAAGCGAAAAAACTTCTTAGTGCATATTTGGAAACATATGACCATGCTGATGATCAAAGCAGCTGGTTCGAAAAAATAAGGACAATAGCGCAGGAAAACGGATATGCTGCAAAACCGAAGGATTATAAGAAAAATCCCGAAATGTACAAGGGTCATGTTGGCGATGTAAGCACTGTCATAAGAATAGCTCTTGTAGGAAAGAGCAACTCGCCTGACATATGGGAACTGCAGCAGATAATGGGAGAAGAAAAGGTAAGAAACCGAATGTCTAAAGCAATAAAAGAATAATTATAAAAAACACAAATATTTCAGAGAGGGCATTATGATATATACACACATAATTTGGGATTTCAACGGAACGCTGCTTGATGATGTTATGGCAGGAATAAAGAGCGAGAATGTGCTGCTTTCCAGAAGGAATATGCCTTTGATAGAAAATATCGAGCAATATCACAAATATTTTTGTTTCCCCATTGTTGAATACTATAAAAAACTTGGGCACGATTTTGATAAAGAGGATTACAATGACCTTGCAATTGAATGGGTTACTGAATATCTGAAATTTTCGAGAGAATCAATGCTTCACGACGGTATCCGTGAGGCATTGGACAAATTTAAATCCGAGGGCTGCCGACAGATAATTTTATCAGCTTCGGAAAAAGAGATGCTGACCAAACAGGTTAGGGAGCTGAACATACACGAATATTTTGATGAAATACTTGGGTTAGACAATATCCATGCCTACAGTAAGTCTGAAATGGCAAAGGAATGGGTGAAAGGTGAAAAACCGAGGAAGGCACTTTTCATAGGAGATACTACACATGATTATGAGGTTGCCTGCGGCATGAATGTAGACTGCGTCCTGGTAGCCAAAGGGCATCAAAGTAGAAGTACCCTTTTAGAATGTGGTGTACCGGTATTTGATACGTTTTATGATATGCTAAGCTATTGGGAGAAACAGTAAGAAGATGAAGTAATCAACCTTTACGCTCGAGGAGCGAATTTATATATGAGGTGATCTGAATTGGAAAAGTATGTCGCTCTTTTGCGTGGCATAAATGTAAGCGGTAAAAATAAAGTATCCATGCCTTTATTGAAAGTGGCATTTGAAGATATAGGATTTTTAGATGTTAGAACCTATATCAATAGTGGAAATGTTCTTTTTTCGAGCGATATACGTGATAAAAAAGAACTGGTCAACCGGTGCGAATCTATCATAACAGAAAGATTTATGTTAAATATTCCTGTGGCAATTGTATCTAAAAAAGAATTAGTAGAAGCCTTAGACCATGCACCACAATGGTGGGATAATGATAAAAAAGTAATTAATCAGGCTATTTTTCTTATTCCGCCTGTCACTATAGAAGAAGTATACAATTCAGTTGGAGATGCTAAACCAGAATATGAACAGGTTGATTACTATAAAAATGTTATTTTTTGGTCTGCACCAAGGGAAACCTTGTCAAAAACGAGATGGTATAAAATTGCCAGTTCACCAGTAAATAGTAAGGTGACAATTAGGAATGCCAGTACGGTGAAAAAAATACTTTTGCTATCGAATGAATAATTTAATATGATCACACCTTCTGTTGGTGCTTTAACGTAGACTCCAACATAAAATTTGACTTATTACGAAATTGAGCGGTTGCATCTTTATGCTGATGCAACCGCTCTTACTTTGCCTATAAGCCCTATATAGTCCAAATGAATGTCGGAATCTTTTTTGGATGCATTTAATTCAATTTTGCATATCAAAAAATGATTTTGTAAATACTTGCAGTTACAAAGCAGACCGCAAATGCTATTGCAGTAGGTATTATAAAGGCTGCAACAGTCCATTTAATGCTACCGGTCTCTTTTTTTATTGTCCATAAAGTTGTGGAGCACGGCCAGTGAAGAAGGCTGAACAGCATGACATTAAGTGCTGTAAGTACGGTCCACCCATTATCCAAAAGTAAGTTCCTCAACTGTCCTATACTCTCAAATTCTGTGAGGGTTCCTGTGGAAAGATATGCCATAAGCAATACAGGAAGAACAATTTCGTTAGCTGGTAACCCTACTATAAATGCCATTAGTATAAAACCGTCAAGTCCTATAATTTTCCCGACAGGGTCTAAAAATTCTGCAACATGTGCAAGAATACTTATATCTCCTACATATATATTTGCTAACATCCATGTGACTAAACCTGCTGGAGCTGCTACTATTATAGCTCTTGACAAAACAAATATAGTTCTGTCAATAATTGATGTGTACAGCAGCCTTCCAATTTGGGGAACTCTGTAAGGTGGTAGTTCTAACGTAAAGGTTGAAGGTATTCCTTTCAATAGAGTTTTCGAAAGAAGGTATGACACTAAGAGAGTAACACATATACCGATTAAAACCATCAAAGTTATGAAAATTGATGGAACAAGCCCGTTTACGAGTGAACTTGATGTGATTGCAAAAAATGCAGATGCAATTGCAATAATTGTAGGGAATCTTCCGTTACACGGAACGAAATTGTTTGTAATCACTGCAATAAGCCTTTCTCTTGGAGAATCAATTATTCTGCAGCCTATAACTCCGGCAGCATTACACCCGAAGCCCATGCACATAGTTAAACATTGCTTGCCGTGAGCGCATGCTTTTTTAAAAAGATGATCAAGGTTGAAGGCTACCCTGGGAAGATACCCTAAGTCTTCAAACAATGAAAAAAGAGGAAAAAAAATTGCCATTGGAGGCAGCATGACTGAAACAACCCAGGCCAATGTACTGTAAACGCCGTCAACTAAAGCACCTATTATGTATTCGTTAGTGCCAGCATTTACCAATAATTCTGATAGGTGAGGCTTAAGCCCGAATAATAAATTGCTTAGAAACTGCGAAGGAATGTTTGCGCCTTGGATTGTAATCCAGAATATCAAACCCAAAAGAGTAAGCATGATGGGTATGCCAAATATTTTGGAGGTTATTATGTCGTCTATTTTTTTATCGCGGTTAATTTTTTTTGTATCTTCTTTAACATAGCGCATCTTTAATTTATTTGCATAATTATAATTCATTTCTGAAATTTTTTCTCTTATGTTTGTATTGCATGATTCTATTCCTGTTGATTCAATTATTGACAAAGCACTTTCTTTGCTCAGATGATTTTCTTTTTTATATGAAAAAATATCAGGAGAGCTATCCAAAAGCCTGAGAGCAGTCCATCTTTCGTTTGAAATATTTAATTTTCTCAAATGGGGTATTAATTCAGATATTTTTTCTTCGGTTTTATCATCATATTTCAATAAATTAGGCGAGTATTCCAGCCTGTTATAGGAAACTTTTTCAATAGTATTTTTCAGTTCGTCCATTCCAACTCCGCTTCTGGCAGAAGTAAGTACTATTGGAATGTTTAGTTCTTTTTCGAGCCCTTCTTTATCAATTGTAATATTTTTCTTTTTTGCTTCATCGATAAGGTTAATACATAGTATTAACTTGTTTGTTATTTCAGAAATTTGAAAAACTAAATTCAAATTTCTCTCAAGGCATGTTGCATCTGCAACAACAACCACGGCATCATAGTCTCCATAACATATAAAATCCCTTGAAACTTCCTCGTCTTTAGACGCTGCAAACAGTGAATATGATCCGGGAAGGTCAACTAACACATATTCTGCGTCATTATGTGTGAATTCACCTCTAGCTGAAACAACGGTCTTGCCCGGCCAGTTGCCGGTATGCTGTTTTAATCCGGTCAAATAGTTAAATACTGTGCTCTTACCGGTATTTGGATTACCTGCGAGAGCTATTACGTGCTGAAAGTCAGATTTAGAAATGTTAAAAACGTCCTTCATCGAGTCAGTTTTAACAGATTGTGCGGTCATCGCCATAATTAGTCCCCCCTTACATAATTTCTATAAGGCTTGATTCTTCTTTTCTAAGTGCGATCATTGCCCCACGAATTCTAAATACTGTTAAATTGTTTTTTGGACCTTTCCTTAATACTTCTATATTTGCCCCATTAGTAACTCCTAAAGCTAGTAATCTTTCCTTTAGTAAATTTTGAGCATCGTTTTTTTTAACTTTTACGACTTCTCCTATATTTGCATGAGTCAAAACTTTCATATTATATCACCTCTGTCAGATTTGCATTAAAATAATAAATTTAGCTAAAGCTAACTTCTAGCATATATTATGTTTTTTATTAAGTTTTGACACTATTTTTAAGAAAAATAAAATTAATTACAAATATTTAATAAAAACAACATTGTAAGACACTATGGCTTGTATATATAATGGACATGTAAAAATTCCCCCTCTATTTATTATATTTGATTGTTCAGTGTTTGAGCTAGGTTATTCCTGGTTCTTTTTTTATTATTAGATATGCTTTCAATAAGAAAAAACCAAAATAAACTGTAAAGAAAGATTGTCACTTCTGATTTTCGTCAACATCTTTTTTTCTTTCTTCTACCTCAAAATCGTTTGGTATATATACATTTCCCGGGTTTGTTTGAGTTGTGTTTTTCATTTTTAGTTTATTTACAAGCTTTGTTATAATAGCCATTTTCTCACCACCTTTATTGAAATAATGTTTTTTGTAAGGCTTGGACAAATGAGTATTTGCCTTTTATTTTATTATGATGATTTTTAATTTTGTTATTACTTCCTTTATAATACATATTTTCTAAAGTATAGTTAATTTTTAAAATAAATATCCATTAACTAAATCAGCAGTTTTGAATAACATAATGTAGATAGCTTTTACAACTGGCGGAGGTAGAAAATGGAGTATATATGCGAATTAAAAAATATCTCTAAAAGATTTCATACAATAAATAATGAAACAAAAGCTTTAGAAGATTTGTCTTTAAGAGTAAAAAAGGGAGAAATTGTGTCTATTGTAGGCCCGTCAGGGTCAGGAAAATCAACTGTATTGAATTTAATTGCAGGTCTGGAAGAACCATCTGCGGGTCAAATAAAGGTAAATACCGACAGTATAGGTTTTATGTTTCAAAAAGATCAGCTCTATGAATGGAGGAATATATATAAAAACTGTCTATTAGGACTGGAAGTAAAAAAAATGGCTACAGAGGAAAACAAAAATAAGGTGATGAATATGCTGAAAAATTATGGATTGTATAGTTTTAGAAACCATTATCCTAGTCAGCTGTCTGGGGGCATGAGGCAGAGGGCGGCTTTGGTGCGAACATTGGCTGTAGAACCGGATTTGCTGCTGCTGGATGAACCTTTTTCGGCCTTAGATTATCAAACAAGATTATCTGTAGGAAATGAAGTTGGACAGATATTGAGAAAAGAAAAGATTACTACTGTATTGGTAACGCATGACATTCCGGAAGCTGTAAGTATTTCTGACAGAGTCATTGTATTTACTGAAAGGCCTGCAAGGGTAAAGAAAGATTATGAAATAAAATTTGATGAATGCGAAGGAGGAAGAACCCCGATGAAATGCAGAAATACTTTGGAGTTTGGAGAATATTTCAGACAGATATGGAGGGATTTGGATGCGGGAGAAAATTAAGGCTGAGCCGATAAATATGTCTAAGGAGCATGAGCAATATTTAAGATCAATAAAAAAAGAAAAGAGTTTTATAAAGATAATGCAAATATTGATATTTGTTATTTTTATTGCTTTGTGGGAGTGGGCAGCAGTTAATAATCATGTAGATAGATTTTTAACTAGCACTCCAAGCGCAATTTTTGAACTTATTGTTAAATTTATAGAAGATGGAAGCCTCTTTAAACATTTATACGTGTCAACAACGGAAACAATCGCTGGTTTTTTTGTTGGAACAATCGCAGGTCTTTTAATGGCAATTTTATTATGGTGGTTTGAGCGGCTTGCTAAAATAACAGATCCCTATATTGTGATACTGAACAGTCTGCCAAAGACAGCGCTGGCACCCATAATAATTTTGTGGGCCGGAATGGGTTTTTCAGGTATAGTGGTTACCGCTGCATCCATATCTGTTGTTGTTACAACAATGACATTGTATACAGGATTTACAAGCGTGGAGAAGGATAAAATAGTATTGCTTAAAACCATGGGAGCAAATAAATATCAAATTTTAAAAAAAGTTATTATTCCCGCTAACATACCGAGCATTATGAGCGTAATAAGAGTGAATATAGGGTTGTCGTGGATAGGGGTAATTGTCGGAGAGTTTCTTGTTTCAAAGGCAGGTATCGGATATCTCATATTGTACGGAAGCCAGACATTTAAACTTGACTTGGTTATGATGGGGGTTTTTGTACTGGGAGTTATAGCTGCAATAATGTACTTTTTTGCTGCATGGCTGGAGAAAAAGGTAATAAAGTATTGAATAACAGCATTCTTTGTTATATAATTAATAACTAGACAAATTTTTATACAATATGACAGCACAATGAGGTGTACTATGGAATTAGGAGATAAGGTAAGATCATTAAGGCTTAAACAAAAAATCAGCATAGAGCAGCTTTCTGTAATGACCGGGTTGAGTAAAGGGCTAATAAGCCAGATAGAAAGAGATATTACGGGGCCTTCAGTTGCATCATTGTGGAAGATTTCGAAAGCTTTGAATGTGACCATGAATTATTTCTTTGATGAATATGATGATTTTAATAAAGTTGTCAGAAAAAATGAAAGAAAAAAAATAATGATGAAAAATGGAGACAGGACTTATGAACTGCTTAGTCCTAATCTTAAAAAACAAATAGAAATGTTGTGGATTGAAATTGAGCCTAATGAATCTAATTCTGAAGACCTGATAAGCCATGAGGGCGAAGAGTGCGGCGTTGTTATTAAGGGTAATCTTCAAGTTTTATCAGGTGATAAAGTTTACAATCTTGAAGAAGGGGACAGCATATATCTTGACAGTACCATACCACACAGATATATAAATCCAGGTTCCGAACAGTCAGTTTCCATATGGGCAATGGTACCTCCAAGTTTCTAGATGTGTGGAAATTGAAGCCGTATGGAGTTGAATAAATATTAATTATTGAATAGTATATTTTAAGCTTTGCATTAACCCCAGATTTTTTATTCTGGGGTTGTTTTATATCATAAAATATTTTTTATAGTCTGCTTGGATGAGAGCGAAGCTTGTAATTGCATGAGAAAGCGCTATGTAAATGCCTCTTGGACATACAATTCATAAAATCAAAATAAGTTCAATAAAATGAAAAAAACGTTGACATGGTTTTTATAATATACTATACTTGTAATATATTCAATATATTGAACACAGTAAAACAATTATAGGAGGATTTATATGTCTAATTCATTTATCAGTCCTGATAACTTATGGGTGCTATGGGCAATAGTAACAGGATGGGCAGCTTTCAGTATTTACTTAGAGCAAAAATACAAATGGGCTGCAAAGGTTTCGGGTGCTATAATAGCACTGGTGGGAGCAATGACTCTGTCTAACCTTAATATTATACCAACCGATTCATCAGTATATGATGTGATATGGAGTTATGTAGTCCCTCTTGCAATTCCGCTACTGCTTCTTCAATGTAATATAAAGAAAATATGGAAAGAAAGCGGACGAATATTGCTGATTTTTTTAATAGGAGCAATTGGTACAGTTGCGGGTTCAACAGCAGGGTTTTATTTGCTGGGAAAACATGTTCCGTATCTTGCTGAAATAACAGGCATGATGACAGGCTCATATATCGGCGGAGGGGTAAACTTTGTTGCTCTGGCTGATTCGTTTGAAATTCCGGGAGAGATGGTATCTGCAACTATTGTAGCAGATAACATGCTGATGGCGCTGTATTTTCTGGCATTGATTGCAATTCCATCTTTAAAATTATTTAGAAAACACTTCAGACATCCGTATATTGATAAGGTTGAAAGTATTGAAACTTCTGAAGGTGAAACCAGTGCAGCAGCATTTTGGAAAGGAAAGGACATTTCTTTGAAGGATATTGCTTATGCAGTGGCTACAAGTTTTATTATAGTAGCTGTATCTTCTGAAGTATCAAAATTATTAGCGGAAATTATACCAACTTCTAATTTTCTGCTTAAACTATTTAATGTTATGCTGGGCAATCAATACTTGATTATTACTACGCTTACCATGCTGCTGGCAACTTTTATGCCCGGATTCTTTGGAAATATTCAAGGCGCTCAGGAAATAGGAACATTTTTAATTTACTTGTTCTTTGTTGTTATAGGAGTTCCTGCTTCTATTCCGCTGATTATTCAAAATTCACCCCTATTGCTTTTGTTCTGCGGAGTAATTGTTATCATTAACATGACGGTGTCATTTGGAATAGGAAGATTGTTCAATTTCAGCGTCGAAGAAATAGTGTTGGCATCAAATGCGAATATTGGAGGACCTACAACTGCTGCAGCAATGGCTATATCTAAAGGATGGAACGATTTAGTTGCTCCTATTATGTTAGTAGGAACCTTTGGGTATGTTATAGGAACGTATTCGGGAATTATATTGGGAAACTTTTTAATGTAAGGAGATATTTATAATGATTTTTGACGGCCATTCAGATATCTGGTCAGATGTTACCAAAAAAACCTTAGATGGTGAAAAGGATATTTTAAGAAAGTACCATTTAAAAAAGCTACGTAAAGGAAGGATATCGGGCAGTATTTTTGTAATTTGGGTTGATCCGCCTTATACGGATAATCCATATAAAAGAACTATGGAAATAATGGACTCAATAAATAAGGAACTAGAATTCTGCAAGAAAGAGTTAATAATTGCCAAATCTTATGAAGATATAGGCAAAGCTGTTGAGGAAGATAAGTTTTATATATTTATTGGACTGGAGGGGCTTAGCAGTATAGGCGGCAACCTTGAGTTAATTGATTCATACTATGATTTTGGTGCAAGACATGCATCGTTAACTTGGAATGAAGAAAATCTGCTTGCTACCGGAGTTAAGGGAAATCCGGATAGGGGACTCTCGGAACTTGGGAAAAAAGCTGTTGAAAAAATCAACAAAAAAAACATGCTTATGGATGTTTCTCACTTGAATGAAAAGTCGTTTTGGGATGTGGTTAGTACGACAGACGCTCCTATAATCGCTTCACATTCAAATTGCAGAGCCTTATGTAATGTTCCAAGAAACTTAACGGATGATCAGCTAAAAAAAATTGCAGAGACTGATGGATTGGTAGGCATTAATTCATTTAATCAGTTTGTCCATAAAGATAAGAATAAACAAAATGTAGAAATGCTTGTAAGGCATGTCGCTCATATGGCTGAAATTATGGGAACCGATCATATAGGTGTGGGCATGGATTATTGTGACTTTTTAGATGATAGCTCAATGAACAGCTTCAGTTCACAAGAAACTTCGTATACAAGAGGTCTTGAGGATGCTTCTAAGAGCTATAACATTATTGAAGAAATGAGGAAAGCAGGATTTTCAAAAGAAGAAATTGAAAAGATTGCATACAAAAACTTCCACAGAGTTATAAAAACTGTAATAAAGTAGCTGCATTTAATTTTATCTTTAAAGTATGCTATTTATAAATCTGAAACCCGCTTTAGGCGGGTTTTTCATTTTGTGAAAGCAATGTTTTGAATATGCTTGCAACAAAGACATATAATATCAAATGCACTAAAAAAATTGAATAAAGCACAATATTATGCTAAACTAAATGCATATTAAACAGAAAGGAAACATACTATGAACGCGACACAAATAATTTATCCGTTAATATTTATATTTGCTGTTTATTTTGTTTTTTCAAATTTTAAGAAAACTCTTAAGCAGAAAAAAGAAAATATGAAGCCGTTGCTTTACCTTGATCAGGATGATAAGACAAGACATAATATAAGTGCTATCGTAATCATACTTGTAGTTGCTTTAGCTGTATTTTTGATTTCCGGAGCAATACGTACAAACAGCTTAAATCTTGAAGGATTTTTTTCAATGGTACTTTTGCCGCTGCTTATGGTGTTTTTGTACATACCTTTGACAAAAAAGACCATGATTTCAACTTTAGGAATCCATAAGAGAGGAGCATTGATAAGGTGGGAAGAGATTAAAGGCATTAACTATTTAAAGCCTAACGATAAAAATCAGGTTAAGGCAAAAATAATATATGTTTTTGCAGGGAGAGATACAACAATGGAACTTACATTTAATAAGGGTGATTCACAGCTTGATATTTTTAAGGAGACAGCAAAAGAATACAGAAACATAAAGAAGAAGGAAAAGAAAAGTGGAAAATAAATTTATTGATAGTCATGTCCATTTAGATGATGAAAAGTTTGATCATGATAGAGAAGCTCTGATAAGCTCTCTTTATGAAAATGGAATCGAACTTGTTTTAAATCCGGGATCTGATTTAGATACGTCAAAAGCGGCAGTAGGATTAGCCGATAAATATCCGTTTATATTTGCAGCTGTTGGGTGTCATCCTCATGATTCAAGGCTTATGAATGATGATACAATGGATGCATTCAGGAGACTTTCTGAAAATAAAAAAGTATTGGGAATAGGTGAAATAGGTCTTGATTATTATTATGACAATTCCGATAGAGAAACACAGAAAATATGGTTTAGAGAGCAGATAAGACTGGCTAAGGAGCTTGATCTGCCGTACATAGTTCATGACAGAGATGCACACGAAGATGTTTTGAAAATTATGAAAGAAGAGCACTATTCAGGAACGAGAGGAATACTTCATTGTTATTCGAGCAGTGTTGAAATGGCAAAAGAATTTATTAAACTGGGGTTTTATATTTCTTTAGGAGGACCGGTTACTTTCAAGAAGTCAAAGACTCCAAAGCATGTGGCAAAAGAGGTGCCGCTTGACAAACTGCTGATAGAGACCGACTGCCCTTACCTTGCTCCAGAGCCGTTTAGAGGAAAAAGAAATGAACCTAAGCATGTTAAATTTGTTGCTGAGGAAATAGCACGTATAAGGGAAGTAAGCACAGATTTAATTGCGGAAAAAACAAAGGAAAATTTTTATAGGTTATTTAATTTAAAGCAGGAGAGTTAAGCTATGACATTGCTTCCAAGAAGTTTTTACGATAGGGATGCACGGTTGGTGGCAGAAGATTTAATAGGCAAGGTGATAGTGCGCAGTTATGAAGACAATGTTATTAAGGTAAGAATAACAGAAACCGAAGCATATATTGCCGATATTGATAAAGCAAGTCACGGATATGGCGGAAAAGTAACTCCTAGAACAAAAGTGATGTTCGGACCACCTGGTTATACATATGTTTATTTTATTTATGGAATGTATTACTGCCTTAATTTTGTTACTGAAAGGGAAGGGGTATGCAGCGCGGTGCTTGTGCGCGGAGCCGAACCGGTAGAAAATATACAGCAGATGTGTATTAACAGATACGGAAGGTTAATGGATGACATTTCAAAATTACAGTTGAAAAATTTATGCAATGGACCTGGGAAGTTGTGTAACGCTTTAAGAATTACAAAGGATCATAATGGCATCGATTTGTGCGGCGGCGAAATATATGTGGAAGATGATGGGTTCGAAGATTTTAGCGTCAACAGAACTAAAAGAATAAATATCGATTATTCAGAGGAAGCAAAAGATTTTCTTTGGAGATATATTATTTGTAAATAATTGTTGACAAATTTGTTAAAAATAAATATAATTTGATTATCAAAATAAATTGAGGTGGTTTAATGAGCAATCATGATACTCTGAATGAAATACTTGTTAGGCTTTTTGCAGATGTTCTGGATATAGAAGAAAAATGCTTAAAAGTCGGTGATTTTTCAGATCTATCAATATCTGAAATGCATGTCATTGATAACATAGGCATGGGCAGGGAAAGGACTATGTCGGATACTGCCAAGGATTTAAGAATTACATCGGGAACACTTACGACTGCTGTAGATAACCTTATTAAGAAAGGTTATGTAGTCAGAGAACGGTCGATAGAAGACAGAAGAGTGGTTAAAATTAAACTGACCGATAAGGGAATTGCCGCATACAAATCACATGAGAATTTCCACAAGGATTTGGTTATTAGCGCTCTACAGCAGCTTGACAGCAAGGAAGAAGAGCTTTTAATAAAGGTTTTATCCAACATAGATATATTTTTCCACAATAAATACAAGTTTTAGCACAGTAGAAATTCTAAATTATTTAGGGTTTCTGCATTCAAATACTTTTATTATCAAAAAATTTGATTATGAAAATGTGAGGTTAGCATGGGTATTAGAATAGTTATAGACAGTACTTCAGATGTTACAGAGGATATTATTAAAAAACATAATATAAAAATGGTTCCTTTGACTGTAAATTTTGGAGAGGAATCATATATGGACAAAATTGAACTAAGTTCTACGGAGTTTTTTAAAAAATTAGTTAATGCCGAGAAGCTCCCTACAACTTCTCAGGTTTCTCCCGGAACTTTCGTGGAAACTTTCAGTGAAATACTTCTTGAAGGGGATCAGGTTTTAGGAATATTTCTTGCTCCTGAATTAAGCGGAACATATGATTCTGCGCGAATAGCAAAAAACATGATAGGCAGTGATAACATACGGATTATAGATTCAAAAAGCGTGTGTCTTGGAGCTTTTGCCTTAATATTGGAAGCAATAGAATTAGTTGAGCAGGGTAGACAAATTGACGAAATAGTAGAAGAGTTGGAAAAAGCAAAAGAAAAGATAGTTGCTGTGGCTGGGCTTGATACGCTGAAGTATCTTGAAAAGGGAGGAAGGCTTTCAAAGGGGCAGGCAGTAGTAGGGTCGCTGCTGAATATTAAGCCCATGCTTGAAATCAAGGACGGAAAGCTAGCAGTAATCGAAAAAGTAAGAGGTAAGAATAAAACAATAAAGTGGTTTGATGAATGGATTGAAAAGAACGAGTTTGACTTATCGGATAAAACTTTGCTTTTATTCTATGCTCAAAATTATGACCAGTTGAAAATATTGAGAGAGACTTTGGAGTCAAAATATAAAATCAAAAATATTATTGAACAGGAAGTAGGTGCGGTTATAGGTACGCACTCAGGTCCGGGAGTTCTTGGATTAGGATTTTTAAACAAATAGCAATACATTTCTAAAAAGTCTGCCATAAGTAGAATGGCAGACTTTTAGCATCTTAGTGTGTCCCGGGTTATATTGCCTTAAAAAAAGGGCGATACATTATGACAATTTTAATCACTCTGCATCACCCACATGATTTATTTAATAGTTAATTCAGTTTTGTCTTCATCATTGATTGTAACAAAAACAGAGCTGTTTTCTGTTATTTCTCCTTTTAAATATGCTTCAGAAATTTCATCCTCAATGTATTTTTGAATAGTTCGTCTCAAAGGACGGGCACCATACTTTCTATTATATCCTTTTTCTAGGATGAAATCCTTCATTTTATCAGACACATCTATTTGGATTTTCTTTTCTGCTCCTATTTGAATAACTTCTTTTAACATAAGTTTAACTATTTGGGCAAGTTCTTCTTTTGATAATTCGCTGAATACAATAATATCGTCTATACGGTTTAAAAATTCAGGTCTAAAAGCCTGCCTCAGAGCATCTTTTACTTTTGCTTCCATTGCCTCATATTCTTTGTTTTCAAAGCCTATTCGGTTTGCTTTAATTGTTGTACCGGCATTTGAAGTCATTATAATAACTGTGTTTTCAAAGTTAACTGTTCTGCCTTGATTATCTGTAAGCCTGCCGTCTTCCAATATTTGAAGCAATATATTGAATACATCTTCGTGTGCTTTTTCTATTTCATCAAGTAATATAACAGAATATGGTTTTCGTCTGATTTTTTCAGTTAAAAATCCTGCTTGATCATAGCCAACATATCCAGGAGGCGCTCCGATTAATTTAGAAACTGTGTGTTTCTCCATGTATTCTGACATGTCAAGTCTTATAATTGTATCTTCATTTTCGAACAGTTCATATGCCAGAGTTCTTGCAAGCTCTGTTTTTCCTACACCTGTAGGACCTACAAATATAAAGGACGAAGGCTTTTTTCTTTTTCTAAAGCCTGATCGATTTCTTCTTATGGCTCTTGCGAGACTTGATACAGCAGGATGTTGCCCAATAACTCTTTTATGAAGTCTGCTTTCAAGGTTAATTAGCTTTTCAGCTTCAGCTTCATTTATTTTCTGAACAGGAATTTTAGTCCATGCTTCAATTACATAGGCAATATCTTCAGTCGTAAGCTGCACATTCTCACAATCCATTGCAAGATCCTTAATCTTTGATTCAACTTTTAATTCATTTACTTTAAGTTCGGCTGCTTTTTCATAATCATCATTTTCGGCAGCGTCTTCTTTTTCTTCTCTTATAGATTTCAATTCTGATCTTAGTGCCTCAAGTTCTACTAATCCACTGTTTTTAAGGTTAGCTCTGGAACCTGCTTCGTCTATAACATCAATAGCCTTGTCAGGTAAAAATCTGTCTGTGATGTATCTTTCAGACATTAATACTGCCTGTTCAATTACTTCGTCGGATATTTTCACATTGTGATATTGCTCATAATAATCCTTTATTCCTTTAACAATCTCAATAGAGTCGCTAATAGAAGGCTCGTCTATCATTACAGGCTGGAATCTTCTTTCTAATGCACTGTCCTTTTCTATGTGTTTTCGATACTCATCCAAAGTGGTGGCTCCGATTACTTGAACCTCTCCTCTTGCAAGAGCAGGCTTCAATATATTAGCAGCATTCATGGCGCCGCCCTCAGCTTCCCCTGCACCCACAATGTTGTGTACTTCGTCAATTACTATAATTATGTTGCCGGCTTTTTTGGCTTCATCAATTATTGCTTTCATACGAGATTCAAACTGTCCTCTGAACTGAGTTCCTGCCACAACAGCTGTTAAATCAAGAAGATAAATTTCTGTGTTGAAAAGCTTAATTGGAACTTTATGTTCGGAAATTCTAACAGCAAGCCCTTCAGCTATTTTGGTTTTGCCCACTCCTGGCTCACCTATTAAAATAGGGTTATTTTTAGAGCGTCTGTTTAGGATCTGTATAACCCTGTCTACTTCTCTTTCTCTTCCGACAATTCTGTCCAGCTCTCCATATCTAGCCTGCTCAGTCAGATTAGTACCGTAAGTATCAAGGTATTTTAATTTTTTTCGTTTAACTTTCTCTTTTACCTTTGCTCCGGAAGTGCTGCTGCCTTTTGCAACATCCATTTCATTTTGTGCTTCTTCAGAAGGTTGAAATCCATTGTTTGAATTGGAAATGCCAGAAAATGCCGAATTCATTAAATTCATAATGGAATTCATATTTTCATTGTCATCGCCTTCTACATCTTGTGTTAATTTCTCTAAATCCATATCTCCTATAATTTCTGTGAGCTGATTATTAATATTTTCAAAATCCTCAGGTTTCATTCCACCCTGTCTCATGATTTGTTCCATAGGTGCCAGTCCTTGTTTTTTTGCACATGGAATACATAGACCGGTAGTCTGCATCTTGCCTTCAATTATTTTATTAACATATATAACAGCTACATTTTTTTTGCATACTGAACATAACATTTTTTTCATCTCCTATATTTGCAATACATAGTTTATAATTAACTATAACGAGTAATTTTATTTCTATAATACGTTTATTCACATTTTATTATTTTCCATAATTAATAGCTATACAAAGTCGATTATAATATACTTTTCTTAAAAATGCATTAAAAAATTTGCATTGTAACAGAAATTAAATATTTATATGTCAAATAATCATATTTATTACCGATTTAAGGAATTATTTCATAAATCCTCATATTTTTGTTTTACAACCTTAGTTTTTTTGCAATTATTGCAATATCTTATATTATTATGAAAATAAATTATTTATATATAAACTTTTTATTGACATATTTCACATAAGGCAATATACTGTATAGAAATTAAATATTTTCATGGGTATATTACAGAGGATGCGAAGATCAATAGTAAAAGAACAACTTTGAAAGGGTGATTCGCCGAAGGGTTTTCCCTGGGCTTACGTTTAAGAGATGTAATACTGTTTTTATAGGATGCTTCCCAATTCTATAAAAGAGAGCTGTAATGTGCTGGGCAGAAGGTTCAGTGTTTTTTGCAAGCGTCTGAGAGCCCTTTTGCTCTTATGTCGCTTTTTTTATTATCATTTTTTAAAAAGCGGCATGAAAATTATTTATAAAAAAATAATTTTATAAGGAGAAAAGAAATGATAGATTTTGTAAGAGGCTGCGGAGTGGCATTGGTAACGCCGTTTTCAAATGGGAAAATTGACTATAATACCCTGGAAAAACTTATTGACATGCATGTTGAACTGTCAGGATCAATTATTGTGGCAGGAACAACAGGAGAAGCATCAACACTTACCGATGATGAATATCATGAATTAATTAAATTTGTTGTTGACAGAGTTAACAAGAGAATACCTGTTATTGCGGGTGCAGGAAGCAACTGCACATCTTCAGCAATTAAAAAAGCTAAATTTTGCGAAGAGGCGGGTGCTGACGGATTATTGATAGTAACTCCGTATTACAACAAAACTACTCAAAACGGTTTGATAAATCACTACAGATTAATTGCAGAAAATACAGCGCTTCCCATAATTGTTTACAGTGTTTCAGGAAGAACGGGAATGAATATAGAGCCAAGTACAGTATTAGAACTTTCAAAGATTAAAAATATTGTTGGAATTAAGGAAGCCAGCGGAAATATAAGCCAGGTTGCGGAAATTATAAGGATTTGTCCTAAGGATTTCTTTGTTTATTCAGGAAACGATGATATGGTTATTCCTTTGATGGCCTTGGGAGGTCATGGTGTTATCTCAGTAGTTGCCAATATAATGCCGTCTGAAACTAAAAAAATGGTTGATGACTTTAAAGATGGAAGGCTTATCGAGGCGAGAGATGCTCAGGTTGGTATGAATGGGCTTGTTAATGCCTTATTTATTGAAACAAATCCTATTCCTATTAAAGAAGCAATGGGTTTGATGAATATGTGCAGTTCTGAGGTGAGAGAGCCTCTTTACAGAATGTCGGAAGAAAACAAAGAAAAACTGATTAGTGAAATGAACCGCTGCGGTATTATTATAACAAGCGGCGCAGGTAGAAGGTAAAGATATATGAATATAGTTATATGCGGTATCAACGGTGCTATGGGGAAGGTTTTGGTAAAAGAGGCCAAATCATATGAAAATATAAATGTTATCGGTCATCTTTCACCGAGAAATGGTTATTTAGGTCACGATATAAATGAACATGCAGATGTGGTAATAGATTTTTCCAACCCTTCCAATTGTAAATTTTTAATAGATTATGCTGTTAAAAATAAATGTGCTTTGCTGATATGCACAACCGGATTTACCAATGAGCAGAAATCTGAAATGAAAAGGGCAGGGGAAAAAATACCTGTGCTTTTGTCCTCAAACACCTCATTGGGTATAAATGCGCTCAGAAAAATAATTAAGTGCATATCTGCTGAACTAAACAGCTTTGACATAAATATTATAGAAAAGCATCATAATAAGAAAATAGATGCACCTAGCGGTACTGCCAAAACAATTGCCAAGGATATAATGAAGGCAACCGGAAGAGATTATGTAGATACACTTGCGATGAGAGCCGGCACAATTCCGGGAGAGCATACGGTTATGTTTTCCGGTGTGGATGAAATACTTGAAATAAAGCATACGTCATTTTCGAAAAATATATTTGCAAGAGGAGCCTTGGAGTTAGCTTCGAGGCTCTCCTTAAAACAGAAAGGATTTTATAGCACAGAAGACTTTTTTTAAAATGGCAAAAATAAATATGACAAGTGAACTAATTTTATTGACACGAATAGGTGATTTACAAGAGCAAATAAAAAAATCAGATTAAATATGGAGGCAAAAATGTTTTTACAAGACCCATACCAAATAGCAAAGTATATAAAAGATGCAAAAAAATCAACACCTGTTAAGCTTTATATTTCAGGGGTTACTATAAATTTGAATAATTATAACATGAAAATTTTTTCGTCAGGGGATATGGCCATCTGTATAGGAGAATATGGAGATGCTCAGAGGCTTTTATCAGAAAATCCTCAAATAATAAATTATCATTTGGAATATGATAGAAGGAACTCTGCTATTCCGCTTCTGGATACAAATGAAATAAATGCAAGAATAGAGCCGGGAGCAATTATACGAGACATGGTAGAAATAGGCCGGGATGCAGTTATTATGATGGGAGCAGTTATCAATATAGGCGCTGTAATAGGTGAAAAAACTATGATTGATATGAACGCAGTTGTCGGAGCAAGAGGAACAATCGGTAAAAACGTACATGTAGGGGCAGGATCAGTTATTGCCGGAGTTCTGGAGCCGCCAAGCAAGCAGCCCGTTATTATTGAAGATGATGTTTTGATTGGTGCAAATGCAGTTGTTCTTGAAGGAGTAAAAGTTGGGAGAGGTGCAGTTGTTGCTGCAGGAAGCGTAGTGACAGAGGATGTGCCGGAAGAGGCTGTGGTTGCAGGCAGCCCTGCAAGGGTAATAAAGTATAAGGATAGCGGGACAACGGAGAAAACAAAACTTCTTGATGATTTGAGAGGCTAACCATGAATGACGAAAGATATATATTAAAAACCTACAACAGGCTGGACTTAGAAATAGACAAAATAAGAGGAAATTATATCTATACGAAGGATGGCAGAAAATATCTTGATTTTTTTTCCGGAATAGCGGTTAATAACCTTGGATATGACAGAGATGTAATAAAGGCAATGACTGATAAGATGCAGGACTATACCCATATTTCCAATTATTTTTATGATTCAGACAGGGATGAGCTGGCAAGGATTCTAATAGAAAGTTCAATGGAAGGAAGAGTTTTTTACACCAATTCCGGAGCTGAAAGCACAGAAGCAGCTCTAAAGCTTATCCGTAAATGGGGAAAAGAAAACAAAAAAAATAAAATACTTACAGCGAAGAATTCTTTTCACGGAAGAACTACAGGGGCTCTGGCTCTCACAGGACAGAAAAAATACCGCAAGGATTTTGAACCATTAATAAGCGGTGTTGATTATTTCACGTTCAATGATTCTGAAAGTCTTGCTTCAATGGTTGATGAAGATACAGCGGCTGTATTTTTGGAAGCTGTACAAGGTGAAGGCGGAGTAATACCCTTGACTAATGAATTTGTTGAGGAATTAATGAAGCTGAAGAATAAATATAACTTTTTACTGGTTATGGATGAAATACAAACAGGCTTAAGGCGATGCGGAACAATGTTTGCGTACAAGAATTACAACATTAAACCCGATCTGATTCTGCTTGCTAAGTCTTTGGGAGGAGGGCTTCCTCTGGGAGCGGTGATAGTATCAAAGCATCTAGAAAATGTTTTGAGCGTAGGTGATCACGGTTCAACGTTTGGAGGTAATCCTGTTGCGTGCGCAGGAGGACTTGCTGTCCTTACAAAACTGACAAATCCGATTTTTGCGGAAGCAATAAAAGAAAATGCTTCCTACCTTTATAAAAAACTATTCTCTCTTAAAAAATCCTATCCTGAAGTAATAAAGGATTTAAGGGGTATTTCAATGATGCTTGGACTTGAAGTCGGAGAATATGCACTAATGATTAAGGAAAGAGCAATGAAGGAAGGAGTTCTTATAAATATAACAGGGGGTACAGTCATAAGAATAATTCCTCCGCTTACAATAACATCAAACGATATTAATTTATTTATAAATGTATTAGAAAAGATTGTATCAACAATTTAATGTGTTTGAATTGCGGACATGTGTTTTAAAAAAGTTGACATATTATTGGAACTGTGTTATTGTAATAAAGTTATATTTTATCAGGCATTGATAAAGGAGGGAAAGACGTGTTAAAGGTAGCAAAATTCGGAGGTACTTCAATGGCTGATGCAGATCAGTTCAGAAAAGTGAAGGCAATAATAGAAAGTGAAAAAAATAGAAAATATGTAGTTGTTTCTGCTCCGGGAAAAAGGTTTAAGGAAGATAATAAAATTACTGATTTATTATATTTGACTAATGCACATATTAAATTTTCGGTACCATACATGACCATATTTAATATCATTGAAGATAGATTTAATTCAATAAAGGAAGAATTAAAATTAACGATAGATCTTAAAAAAGAATTTGACACTATTAAAAAGAATCTGGACAACAAGTGTGATGAGGACTATATTGTAAGCAGAGGCGAATATTTAAGTGCAATGCTTTTAGCAGATTATATGCATTGTGATTTCATCGATTCGAAGGATATTATTTTCTTTAACTATGATGGAACCGTCAATATAGAAAAAACAAATGAAGAGCTTAAGAAAAGGCTAGAAAATTCCGAAAGAGCAATTATTTCAGGGTTTTACGGTTCATATCCTGACGGCAGCATAAAGACATTCTCAAGGGGAGGATCAGATATAACGGGTTCAATAATAGCCTCTGCCATAGGAGCGGATATTTATGAAAATTGGACGGATGTTTCAGGTTTTATGATAGCTGATCCGAGAATTATAAAAAATCCAAAACAAATAAAGAGAATAACATATCAGGAGCTTAGGGAGCTGTCTTATATGGGGGCTTCCGTACTTCATGACGAAGCTGTTTTCCCTGCACGCCAAGCAGGGATTCCAATAAACATAAGAAACACAAATGAGCCCGATAATTCGGGAACAATAATAGTCGGAGACGAAAAATCATATGAAGGCAACGGTGATGACCATGTAATTACAGGTATAGCCGGAAAGAAAAATTTCACGGTTTTCTATGTTCATAAGGAACATATGGCAAATGAAATTGGCATCATAAGAAGAGCTCTTGAGGTTTTTGAGGATAGAGGAATTAGCATTGATCATATACCTTCAGGCATAGATAGTTTCTCAATAGTGCTTCCTACAGAGAGTGTTGAAAGAATAACCCACGAATTGGTAGAGGAGCTAAAAGAAAAATGCATGGCAGAATATGTTCATGCTCATAAAAACTTGAGCCTTGTAACTACAGTAGGCGTCAAAATGGCTTTCAAACCGGGTATTTCCGCAAAGCTGTTTAATGCATTGGGCGAAAATAACATCAATATACGCATGATCGATCAAGGATCAAGCGAAATTAATATAATAGTTGGTGTTGAAGATAATGATTTTGAAAAGGCAATAAGAGCAATTTACAATGCTTTTGTAAAATAAATTCAGTAAAAAATAATTTAGGGCGCCGAAAGCGCCCTTTATTGTGCTATTTCAAATATCCTCCCAGCATTGTTTTGATATCATTGACTGTTATATATGCATTTGGAGTTGTTTGCTTTATAAGCTTAACTGCTTCAGGTATCTTTTTTCTCTTTAACTGAATAAATAGAAGAGCCTTTTTATTATCATTTTTACCTTTGCCATCAATAATCGTAACTCCATAGCCTTGTTCGCGCAGAATTTCAGCCAGCTTTTCCCCAGTTTCGGCAGCTACCACAACCTGAATTGACGCAAGCCCTACGGCTATTTTAGATTCTATTGTAACACCGATATAATTTCCAAGTGAAAATGCTGCTGCATAAACAAGAGCTTTAAAAGGGTCTTCGGTTATATTGTTAAGTACAGAGCTTACCACTACCAACCATATTGTTATTTCTATAAATGCAAGTATGGTTCCTTTTACTCGCTCACCTTTGTTAATGTATACCAGTCTGATAGTAGAAACAGAGACTTCCACTATCTTAGCGCAAAATATAATGATATACAAAAGAGGACCACTCATGTTCATTAAAAACTCCATATTTCACCTCATATTGTTTGTTACCGATATTCTACTTTATTTAGGAAATATATGCAATAGATAACTTTTGCCACAAATTAATATTGTTAATTAATTAAAAATAAGGTAAAATTCAAGTTAGATACAGATATATAAAGCAGCTGGGGGAGCCCTCAAGCTGGAGTCATCATTATGGTAAGGAGAAAAACATGCGATTGAGATACGTTCCCGGTCAGTATCAGTATTTAAAGGACTGTGAAAGAGTGATTACTGAACCGGAAAGTGCAGGACATAAATTAAATGAAGTATTTAAAAATGATTATCCTATACATGTGGAATTAGGATGTGGCAAAGGAGGGTTTTTAAGAAAAACTGCGTTGAAAAACCCTCATGTAAACTTTTTTGGATTTGAAAAAAGTGTTAAGGTTGCATATAGATGCGCAAAAGCTGTCTTTGAAAATGACCCGCCAAACTACTACATTGTTTATTCTAACGGAGATATATTAAAAGATGTTTTTAAACCGAAAACAATTGAAAGAATTTATTTAAATTTTTCAGACCCTTGGCCAAAACCTTCGCATTACAAAAGAAGGCTTACACACAAAAGTTTTTTGGATGTATATAAGTTGGTTCTTACAGATAGCGGAGAAATACATATGAAGACAGATAATAATGATTTGTTTGAATATTCTGTCGAGCAATTTAAAGAAAACGGTTGGGGATTTCTTATGATTACACGAGATTTGCATGGAAGCTCTTATCTTGAAGACAATGTTATGACCGAATATGAAGAGAGGTTTATAAATGAAGGTAAAAAAATTAATAAGCTTATTGTGAGGAAGACAAATGAATAAAGTAATGTTTGCAACAATATATTTAATTTGTATAAACCTAATATCATTTATTGTATTTTTTATAGATAAAGAAAAGGCTAAGAGAGACAAGTGGAGAGTTAAGGAGAAAACAATGCACACATTAAGCTTCATAGGAGGCGTATTTGGCAGCATTGCTGCAATGAAGTTATTCCACCATAAAACAAAGAAACGAGGATTTGTTATAATTACAATTGCTGCACTTCTTTTTAATATATATGTATATTATGAGATATACAATTATATCATTATGCTGTAATATAAAGAATTGAAGATTTGTATAGAATTGTAACTTTTTAATTTTTAGCGCACAAAAATTTTTATAAATTGAAATAGAGGTGATATTTTGAAAAAAGTCAATAAAACAAATGCTATGAGAATTTTAGACTCTATTAATATTGATTATGACTACATGAGCTATGAAAGTAACGATGGAAATATTGACGGAGTTTCGGTGGCCCATAAAACAGGTAAAGATCCTGAAACAGTGTTTAAAACACTTGTAGCAACAGGACACAGCAAAGAGTTGTATGTCTTTTGCATTCCAGTTGAATATGAACTTGATTTGAAAAAGGCTGCCAAGGCATCCGGCGAGAAAAAAATAGAAATGCTTCCGTTACGTGAACTTACCAAAAATACAGGATATGTCAGAGGAGGATGCTCTCCTATAGGAATGAAGAAACATTATAAAACATTTGTGGATGAATCTGCACTGTTGCAGGATAAAATTCTTGTAAGTGCTGGGGTAATAGGCACACAGATTATAATTAAGCCTGATGACCTGGTAAAAGCAGCGGAAGCTTCCTATGCGGATATAATTTAGGAAACATAGGCGAATATTAAAAAAAAATATCGGAGAACAAATGGAACTAAACATAATATACGAAGACAAGCATATACTATGTCTTGTTAAGCCTCAAGGCGTACCTTCGCAAAGCGATAAATCAAATGACGAGGATTTGATGACTGCAGCGATGAAATATGTACAAAAAAAAGACAATAAGATGTATTTAGGGTTGGTGCATAGACTTGACCGTCCGGTAGGTGGTCTGATTATTTATGCAAAGACGGAATTTGCAAATAAAGAGCTTTCTAGGCAAGTGCAGATGAGAGAAACACAAAAAGAATATTTGACAGTTGTTTGCGGCAGCGGGGAAACTGAAAAAGCAATTCTTCTCGAGAATTATTTGAAGAAATTGAAAACAATCAATATGTCAAAGGTTACAGTGCAGGATGATAAGCAGGGAAAACTTGCAAAACTTGAGTATCAAGTGCTCGACTCTGTGGAAACTGAAGAATATGGCACACTGTCATTGCTTAAAGTAAAATTATATACAGGTAGGCACCATCAAATTAGAGTGCAGCTTTCAAATGCTGGCTTGCCTATATGGGGAGATAATAAATACAACAAAGTTTTTGTTAAGAAAAAGGAATTTACTCAAATTGCTCTTTGGTCACATAAGTTTGGATTCAAACATCCTAAGACAAAGAAGGTTACAGAGTTTGTTTCGGAACCGTCTGCATATCCATTTACATTGTTTATGTTATAGGCAATTTAAAAAATATATTTTAGTAAAGCATAGTAAGGGCAGTTAAGATATAGGCTTGACCGCCTTTATTTTTAGTAAAAAACAATTATATTAAATACATGATATACCGTATAGCAAAATAGTGTTATAATATAGGTAATTTATTATTCAAGAAAGGACGGTAATATTATGGAATATCGAAACGCTTCTTTAAGAGACATTGCTTCAATATTACTTCTTCAGAAAAAATATCACGTATCTACAGTGAGCGAAGAAGACAAACAAGATGGATTTGTTACAACTTTATTTTCTGAAAAACAACTTAAAGATTTGATAGAAAAAGAAAACGGGCTTGCAATAGCATGCCATGGTGAAAGAATTGTTGCGTATGTTATGGCAGCTTCATGGCAGTTTTGGGAGCCATGGCCTCTTTTTCAAAAAATGATAGCAGATTTGCCTAATACAAGATACCTGGATACGGTGCTTTCAACGAATAATTCTTATCAATACGGACCGGTATGTATAGACAAAGAATACAGAGGCACTGAAGTTTTACCTAATCTTTTTGAATTTTCAAGATTGCAGATGAAAGAACGGTTCCCTATACTAATAACATTTATAAATAAAATTAATCCCAGATCATTTAAGGCTCATACTGAAAAACTGTGCCTTGATGTAATAAAATCATTTGAATTCAATAATAATCAATATTATGAATTGGGATATGATATGTCTAAGAAAACTAGAGGCTCTAACCTTTAATTGTATTCCACAATTGAAAAGTAAATTTCGGAGGAATTTATGAAGCGAAGTGACGGCACATTGGTAAAATCACTAAATCCTTTTATGAAAGTTATTCCTTATGTTATGGAAAAGCGCAGCGATGCACAGAATTTTTCTAAGCAGGTTTTTTGTGCAGATACAATTGACCGGTATATTGCAGAGAAAAAAGAACAAGGCTTTAATATCAGGTATATGCATTTATTTATAGCTGCTTATGTTCGACTTATTGCTGAAAGACCTCAACTAAACCGGTTTGTAATGAATAGTAAAATCTATCAGCGAAACGGCATTTTTGTTTCTATGGCTGTTAAGCGATCTCTGAGGGATGATGGGGAAGAAACTACGGTGAAATTAGAGTTTACCGGTCAAGAGGATATTTTTGCTATAACTGAAATAATAAATCGAAAAATATCTGAAGCAATATCATGTAAAAAAAATAATGATACAGATAAATTGGCGAAAAGAATAATGTCAATGCCGGGATTTGTTAAGAAAACTTTAGTCAGAAGTATAAAATTAATGGATAGGTACAATATGCTACCCAAGAGCGTTATTATGGCCAGTCCCTTTCATACGTCAATGTTTTTTACTTATTTGAAATCAATAGATACAAATTATATTTATCACCATCTTTATGATTTTGGAACAACAGGTATTTTTGCTGCTTTAGGCAAGACTGTGAAAATGCCAATGGTAGAAAATGATAAGATTGTTGTCAAAAAGTGCTGCATAATAGGTTATACTTTAGATGAGAGAATTTGTGACGGCTTATACTTTGCTAGATCGCTTAGATTTCTGGAAAAATATTTTAATAATCCACACCTCCTCGAAATATGCATCAATGAAAAGGTTGAGCATGTTAAATGATGGATTTTAAGTAAAGAGATGATAGTAAGGAATAATTATTTATTTAGACTGAAATGATATGCTATATTAATTTGAAAGGCTGAAATATGATTTTAACACTTGAAAATATCAGCAAAAGCTTTGGACTTAAGCCTTTGTTGGACAATGTAAATTTATATATAGAAAGTAATGATAAAATTGGTTTTGTTGGAATAAACGGAACAGGTAAATCAACTCTGCTAAAAATTGCTGCACAGATTGAAGAGCCTGACAGCGGAAATATTGTTTACAGAAATGGCGTAAGGGTTGGTTACCTTCCCCAGGTGCCTGAGTTTAGTGATAACTTGACGGTGCTTGAACAAATATTTCTAAATGCTTCTTCAGAAACAAAAGTGCTGATGGAGTATGAGGCAAAGACCATATTAAATAAGCTTGGAATAGATGAGTTTGATAAAAATGTAAGCCTTCTTTCTGTGGGGCAGAGAAAAAAGGTTGCAATTGCCAGTGCTTTGGTAAATCCGTGTGAGCTCCTGATACTAGACGAACCCACCAACCATTTAGATAATGAAATGATTGCATGGCTTGAAAATTACTTGATAAAATACAGTGGAGCAATATTGATGGTTACTCATGACAGATATTTTCTAAACAGAGTTTCCAACAGAATAGTCGAACTACACAGAGGAAATTTATATGCCTATGAGGGAAATTATTCGAAATTCCTTGAGCTAAAAACTTTGCGTGAGGAAAGTGAACAAAGTAGTGAGAGGAAAAAAAGGACGCTCTACAAAAAAGAATTGGCATGGATTCAGAGAGGAGCGAGAGCAAGGGGAACAAAGGCAAAGGGACGAATACAAGAATTTGAAAAGCTCAAAGAACAAATGGGAACAGAAATTGATGATAAGTTGGAGGTTGGCTCGGTATCATCAAGGCTTGGCAAAAAGACAATTGAAATTAAAAATATTTCAAAAAGTTATGGCGGGAAAAAAATAATAGATAATTTTGAATATATTGTTTTAAGAGATGCAAGATTGGGTATTGTAGGTGCCAACGGCTCCGGCAAATCTACATTGATGAATATTATTGCCGGAAAAATAAGCTCTGACAGCGGAAATGTTGAAATTGGCAGTACAGTCAAACTTGGCTATTTTGCACAGGAAGCCGATAATATTGATGTTTCTGAACGTGTGATTGACTATATTAAAAATATTGCAGAAATAGTGGAGACCAATGACGGTAAAATAACGGCTTCCCAAATGCTTGAGAAATTTTTGTTTTCTTCGGATCTCCAGTACAATACTATTGACAGGCTTTCCGGCGGAGAAAGGCGAAGACTATTCTTGCTGGGTGTTTTGATGAAATCTCCAAATATTTTATTGCTTGATGAACCTACCAATGATTTGGATATAGAGACTCTGACAATTCTTGAAGATTATCTTGAGAGTTTTAAGGGAGCCGTAATAACTGTTTCGCACGACAGATACTTTCTCGACAAGGTAGTTAATACTATTTTAGAACTTCCAGGTGACGGAATCGGTGAAATAAAAGAATATAACGGTGGATATTCGGATTATATTTCAGAAAAATCAGCTAATGAACGCAAAAATGTTGATGAGAAACAAAAAAAAGAAAAAAGTGTTACAAAAGAAATAAGAGAAAAACCAAAAAAGCTTAAATTTACCTATAGAGAACTGCGGGAATATGAAACAATAGATGATGATATAGCTCAGCTTGAAAACAATATATCTCATTTGGAAAACCAATTAGAAAAATATTCTACGGACTATGTCAAACTGCAGGAATTAATGGATGAAAAACATTTTCAGGAAAAAAAGCTTGAGGAAAAAATGAACAGATGGGTTTATTTGAATGATTTGGCTGAGAAAATTGAGAATAGTAAAAATTAAATATAAGAAGCAGAGAACTTTAGATATTAATAGGGCTAGTACATAGCCTTATTTTTTTGCTGAGTTTTTTTATGCATTTATTGACTGGATGGTCAATATAATGTATAATGAAATTGACTATATAGTCAATAATTAACTGGAGGGTTATGCGTGTCGTGTGAAACTAAAAAAGATAAAATACTATCGGCAAGCCTTAAAGAGTTTGCTGACAATGGATTTGACAAAGCCAGCACAGACAAAATAAGCAGGGATGCAGGTGTATCAAAAGGGCTTGTTTTTCACTATTTTAAAAACAAGGAAAATTTATATATAACAACTATAAATATGTGCATAGATGATGTCTTTGAAGCATATGAAGGGTTTGATTATTATGATCCGGACTTTTGTTCGGCTCTTACAAAGTTAATAGAATTAAAATATAATTTTTTTGTAAAGAATCCTTTGCATTACAGTTTGTTAGTTAAAAGTTTTTATAATTCTCCTAAAAAACTTCAGAAAAGGTTGGCAGTCAGATATTCTGAGATAAAGCAGATTGGTATAGATATTGTTGTTGATATGATAAGTCATTTGCCATTGAAGAATGATGTTGATAAAGAAGATATTGTAACTGTTATTATGGGGATAACAAATGTTATCGAAGGAAGGTATTTGTCTTATTTTATCGATAATGACAGCAATTTTGATAAATATTATGATCTTGTTAAGAATGACTATATTAAACTTATTAATATAGTTATGTTTGGAATTTTAAACTAGATTAAGAGGGAATGTATATGAATGAAAAGATACTGAGGGTTGAAGAGCTAAGCAAAAATTATCAGATGGGTGAAGTAACTGTGAAGGCGCTTAAAAATGCCAGCTTTGAGGTGAAAAAAGGTGATTTTGTTGTAATATTGGGACCGAGCGGTTCGGGTAAAAGTACTCTTCTCAATATAATAGGCGGTATGGATACTCCCACAGACGGCAGAGCTTATTTTAATAATGAACTTATAACAAATATGAGTGACAAGGAACTCACATATTACAGAAGAAATAAAATAGGTTTTGTTTTTCAGTTTTATAATTTAATGGCTACATTGACTGCAAAGGAAAATGTAGAACTTGCATCGGAGCTTTGTGAGAATGCTATTGGAATTGATGAGGTACTTGAGTCAGTAGGGCTTGGAGACAGGGCTGATCATTTTCCATCACAAATGAGCGGCGGAGAACAGCAGAGAGTTGCCATAGCAAGAGCAGTTGCAAAGAATCCACAGATTTTGCTGTGCGACGAACCCACAGGTGCATTGGATTTTGAAACGGGTATTCAGATATTAAAAGTACTAAAAGATGTAAATAAGAAATATGGAAATACCGTTATTGTAATAACCCACAATTCGTCAATTGCACAGATGGCGGATCAGGTTATTAAAATGAGAAGCGGAAAAATAACTGAAATAACAGTTAATGAAAATCCAATAGCTGCTGAAAGGATTGAATGGTAATGAAAAAGCTTGATAAAAGACTTTTTAGAATGATCAAGACTACCAAAGGTCAATACATTGCAGTGCTTGCAATCATAGTAACGGGTATTTTCGTTTTTACTGCGGTCAGTAATTCTGCTATTAACTTAAGAGACGCAATTGATGAATACTATGTGGAAGCAAATTTTGCAGATATCTTTATAAAAGGTACAGGAATACCGGGAAATCTAGAAGGAAAGCTCTTAGGAGATCACGAAATTAAGCAAGTAGATGCAAGAATTGTATTTGATACAAAGATGATAACTGACAATGAAAATAGCAATGTTGATATACGGGTAGTTTCTGTGGATAAACATGAGAATGAAATAAGTAAGTTGTTTATTAAATCAGGCAAAAGAGATTTGAATGAAAAAAATGTAATCGTTATAGAGCAGTTTGCTTCAGCCAGAGGTATAAAGATCGGTGATTCTATACAGATAAAAATTAACGGTAAACAGCATGAATATAATGTTTCAGGGATAGCATCAAGTTCGGAGTATGTGTATATGATGCAAAACGAGCAGACATTGCTTCCAGACCCTGAGGGGTTCGGCATTGTTTTTATTGAAGAAAATTATTTGAGGAATGTTTATGGGTCAGGCGGCAATTTCAATGAAATGCTGGTTAAACTTAATGAAGGAGGAAATGTAGAAAAAACTGCGGAATACCTTGAAAACAGGCTCGACGATTACGGCGTTACGAGAGTAATTAAGAAATCTGACCAGTTGAGCAACAGTATGCTTTCAGAGGAAATTTCCGGTTTGGAAATGATGTCGAAATCAATTCCGGTTGTATTTTTGGTTTTTGCTGGCATAATGCTTTCCACAATGCTGTCAAGAATAGTTAAAAAGGACAGGACATCAATAGGTGTATTAAAGGCATTGGGATTTATGAACAGTGAAATAGTTATTCATTACCTAAAATATGCTGCATCGGTAGGATTTATAGGAGGGCTTGCAGGGTCACTTATAGGAACTGCATTGTCAGGAATGATGACAAATTATTATCTTGTTTTCTTTAATATTCCAATGTTGACAGTAAAAGTTTATTATTATAGAATATTTGTTTCGGTTCTGCTATCATTGATGTTTTGTGTTGCTGCTGGTTTCTGGGGTGTAAAAGGAATTTTGAGTATAAATCCTGCTGAAGCTATGAAACCCGAGTCTCCTAAGCAAGGCAGGAGAATATTTATAGAAAATATAAAACCAATTTGGAATCATGTTCCATTTTCATGGAAGATTGTTTTAAGAAGTATATTCAGAGAAAAAAAGAAGTTTGTTTTCATTGGAGCGGCAGTTTCTATAACTTGCGGTATGATGATTATGACAATATGGATGATAAATGTAATGGATGTAATGTTTAACAAGCATTACGGCGAATTTATAAAGGCTCAGTATAATGTAAGCTTTGATGGATTTAAGAATGATGATGTTGTGAACGAATTTAAAGAATCCATAAGTATAAAAAATATGGAGGGCAGAATAGAAATACCGTTTGAAATAATAAACGGGAAAAAATCAAAAATTGTTAATATTATAGGCTTAAAGAAGGATACGGTTTTTTATGATTTTATGGACATGAATGGTAATAAGGCTTATATTCCTTCTGATGGAATATTAATTTCATCAAATCTGGCAAATGCTTTGAATATTAAAATGGGAGACGAAATATTACTGGACAGCTTTGTTGACGATGACAGCAACTATGTGAGAGTAAAGGGAATCATCAAGCAATCGTTGGGGATAAACGCGTATATAGATATTGATTATCTTAGAGAGTGCTTTCTTGACAAGAGAACTATTAATGGTGTTTATATAAATTCTGACGACGATGTTATTAATAAACTTGAAGATATGAAAAATATTACTGTGCAGTCACAGTACGATATGAAAAAAGCATTTGAGGAGTTTACTGCGATTACAGCTATGTCTATGGGATTTATGGTTGTGTTTTCAGGGCTTTTAGGTTTTATAATCGTATACAGCATGACGCTTATGAGTATAAATGAAAGAACATTGGAATTTTCATCGCTCAGAGTAATGGGTTTTTCAAAAAAGGAAATATTCAGCATGCTGATTCGTGAAAATATGATTATGACGGTAATAGGAATCGTGGCAGGTATACCGATGGGGTTGTGGCTGATTGCTTATTTAGGTGAATCATTTACTACGGATGTTTATACAATGAATGAGCCTGTCAATCTATCAAATATAGTTGTTTCAATAATTCTTACTATAGTATTTATTATGCTTGCTCAGTTAATGACGTATGCGAAAATAAACAAGCTTGATTTTATGCAAGCATTAAAAAACAGAATATCATAATTATAAATTGGAGGGCAAAATGAAAATAAGATATAAAAAGAAGTACTTAATATTAACAATATTCTTAGTGTTTGCTTTTATTGTTGCTTTTTCAGTATTATCAGGTGGACGGAACTCTTACGAAGGAAATACGGCAAAGGCAAAAAAAGGTACCATACAAAGTACACTGGAAGAAACAGGAACGGTTTTTTCAAAAAGAGTAAATACATTTTACTCGGATATGAGCCAAAGGGTAAAGGTACTCAATTTTTCAATAGGAGATAAGGTGAAAAACGGGGATATAATATTAACCTACGAAAACAGCTATGACCTGGAGATAGAAAGAGCAAACAAGCAGATTGAGGCGATAACGGCACTGTATAACGAGACAGTTAAAGGAGCGGATTTTCAAGAAATATCAAATTTAAGACTCAATATAAGCACTATTGAAAGCAGCCTTGAACTTGCTAAAGATAATTTAGAAAAGATCAAGAATTTGTACGAAAATAGTGCGGTTAGTGAGGTAGAATATAAGGAAGCGGAAAACAATGTTTCTTCTTTGGAAAATCAGCTTCAGGAAGCAAAAAATAACTATGATTTAATGATGCAGGGAGTATCCGGTAATGTTAAAAAGCAGTACGAAGCACAGATAGAGGAAATAATGGTTCAAATAAAAATAATTGAACAAAAGATTGAACAGTCATCTGTAAAAGCTGAATTTGACGGAATTATTACTGAGCTGAATGTACATCAGGGAAGTATGACAAAGACAGGTGTTCCGGTTGTTGAAATACAGGACGAAAACAGCCTTGGAATTTACGTAGAAATACTGGCAGAAGATACAGCTAAAATTGTTACAGGAATGCCTTTCATAATCAATGCGGGAAATAATTCATATGAGTTGAAAATCAATAGAATTTACCCTAAGGCTGAATCAACAATATCCGAGCTGGGAGTCGAGCAGAAAAGGGTAAGAATAGAAGCAGACTTCATAGAAGATATGAAAATAAAAATTGGAACTGAAGTAGATACCGTAATTATTCTGGAAGAGAAAAAAGATGTTCTTATGGTGGATAGAGATGCTGTATATGAGAAAAGCAAAAAAGAATATGTGACTGTTATAGAAGATGGAAATGAAGTTGAAAGAGAAGTAACTACAGGATTAAAAAATGATGACTATGTAGAAATAACATCTGGAATTAATGAAAATGAAGTAGTATTAATTGAATACTAAATCCAATATTTTAATGACACATTTGCACAAGAAAAGTATAATATTTATGTACTATTATAGTGACATAAAATTATTTTGATGCAAAATTAGAAACAGCATAACAAATACAAGGAGATTGTGATGAAATATAATTTAATTATTGTTGGGGCCGGACCGTCAGGCATATTTACTGCTTTTGAGTTTAACAGAAAGTACCCTGATAAAAAAATATTGTTGGTTGAGCAAGGGAAAGCCATTGAAAAAAGAAACTGCCCAAAGGATAAAACGAAAAAATGCATTAACTGCCAGCCATATTGCAGCATAACAACCGGTTTTTCCGGAGCGGGTGCGTTTTCTGACGGTAAGTTGTCGTTAAGTCCTGAAGTTGGAGGAGACTTACCGGAATTAATAGGATATGAATACACTCAGGAATTAATAAATTATACTGACGATATATATCTCAGCTTTGGTGCAGACACTAAGATAGAAGGAATCAATGCCAAGGAGGAAATAAAAGAGGTAAGAAGGAAAGCTATAGAAGCAGGGCTTAAACTGGTGGACTGCCCTATAAGGCACTTGGGAACTGAAAAAGCCCAGGATATTTATAGAAAAATACAGAATCATCTTCTGGATAGTGGTGTTGAAGTTAAATTCGGAACAACAACAAAAGATATAATAGTAGAAAACGAGTGTGTAATAGGTGTTGTTACAACAGACTCATTAAAGAAAAACCAGGAGGAAAAATTCTATGCGGACAATGTGGTAATATCAGCCGGTAGAAAAGGTGCCGACTGGGTAAAAGCACTTTGCGTAGAGCATAATATAAACCACCATGCAGGAACAGTTGATATAGGCGTGAGGGTTGAAGTGCGAAACGAGGTAATGGAAAGAGTAAATAACATTCTTTATGAATCAAAGCTGATAGGTTATCCTGCTCCGTTTAAGGATAAGGTAAGGACATTTTGCCAAAATCCGGGAGGATTTGTAAGCCAGGAGAACTATGACGACAGCCTTGCAGTTGTGAACGGGCACTCATACAAGGGAAGAAAATCTAACAACACGAACCTTGCTATACTAAGCTCTCATAATTTCAGTTATCCTTTCAATGAACCTATAAAGTATGGAGCCAAGGTTGCGGAGCTTTTAAATATGCTTGGAGATGGGAAAATTCTTGTTCAAAGATACGGAGATATTCTGGACGGTAAAAGGACATGGCAATCTGAGCTGTCCAGATCAAATGTTGTTCCAACGCTGCCTGACGCAGTTGCCGGGGATATAACATCTGCAATACCATACAGGACGATGACAAATATTATAAACTTTATAGAAGCACTGAATACGGTTGTGCCTGGATTTGCATCAACAGAGACATTGCTTTACGGGCCTGAGGTTAAGTTCTATAGCAATAAGGTTGAACTAAGTACAAATTTTGAAACAAGCATTAAAAATTTGTATTGCTTGGGAGATGCCAGTGGCTGGACACGCGGATTAATGATGGCTTCTCTCATGGGAGTAAGAATGGGACAAATATTAAGTAATAAATAGAAAATAACATAATATATTATACTATTGAATGTTGCAAAAGAAATTTTAACAACATCAAATTATTTGTTAGGGGGAAATAATTTGGAATGGTATAACAAAGGTAAAAAAGAAGTATTAAATGAACTGGTAACTAATTTAAGTTACGGGCTAAGCAACGAAGAGGCAGCTAAGAGGCTAGAGGAGTACGGAAGAAATGAGCTGGAGGAACAAGCAAAAAAGAGTTTTGTTTCAAAAGTTATTGCACAATTTGCAGATTTTTTAATTATTATTTTGTTGATTGCTGCAGGTATATCGGCATTTGTAGGCGAAAAGGAAGATGCTTTTGTAATATTGGCAATTGTAATAATAAATGCCATACTGGGTATCTACCAGGAGGGAAAGGCGGAAAAATCTGTAGAAGCACTTCAAAAAATGAGTGCACCGAACGCAAAAGTAGTAAGAGAAGGAATCGTTGTAACATTGCCGGCTGCTGAAATTGTACCGGGTGATGTGGTGGTTTTAGAGGCCGGAGATATAATTCCTGCTGACATGAGGCTGCTGGACACCTCTAACATGAAAGTCGAGGAGGCATCTTTGACGGGAGAATCCGTTCCCGTGGAAAAGGATTCAAAATCTCAGATAGCAGGTAGCGTCGGAATAGGAGACAGGCACAACATGGGATTTTCAAGTACCATTGTCACTTATGGCAGAGGTAAAGGTGTCGTTGTGGGAACAGGACATAATACGGAAATTGGAAACATTGCTACAAAAATTCAGTCCTATGATGATGAGGAAACCCCTCTGCAGGTTAAGCTGAACCAACTTGGAAAAGTGCTGGGTACGCTTACAATTCTAATATGTATAGTTGTATTCTTACTGGGATCTTTTCAAGGAAGACAGGTTCTGGACATGCTTTTGACTTCAATAAGCCTTGCAGTTGCTGCAATACCTGAGGGACTGCCGGCTATTGTTACAATAGTTTTGGCAATCGGGATGAACAGAATGGCAGGGAAGAATGCCATAGTTAAAAAACTTTTAGCGGTTGAAACATTAGGGGCTACATCCGTTATATGCTCAGATAAAACAGGAACACTCACACAAAATGAAATGACTGTTGTAAAAGCATTTGTCGATGATAGAATTCTTGATATAGAAGGAGGAGGATACGATCCTGTCGGCGATGTTAAGTGTGATGGAAGAAGAATAAATATAAACTCACTTCCCAATCTGAGAAACCTTGTATCTGTAGGTTCGCTTGCCAACGATGCACAGCTGGATAATTCGTCAGGCATATATAAAATAACCGGTGATCCAACGGAAGGAGCAATTATAACTTTTGCGGGAAAACTGGGACAAACTGCCGAACAGCTTAATATGGTATACCCTCGAATCGGAGAACTGCCATTTGATTCTGTACGGAAGATGATGACAACGTTTCATTCAAATTACATTAACAACAAAGTAGTCTCTTTTACAAAGGGTGCTCCCGACATAGTTATAAGCAGGTGCACAAAAATAGCTTTGAATGGAAAGATTGTTGATTTTACAGATGAACTTAAGAATAGAGTGCTTTCAGTAAATAAAAGGTTCGCGCGTTCTGCATTGAGAGTACTTTCGATGGCATATAACATATGGAATGATGTTCCAGAAAATCCAAGCCCTGATTTTGTTGAAAAAGACATGATATTTGTGGGGCTGGTTGGAATGATTGATCCGGCAAGACCTGAAGTCAAAGAGTCAATAAAACTTTGCAAAGCAGCAGGAATTGAAACGGTAATGATTACGGGTGATTACAAGGAAACTGCCTATGCAATAGCAAAAGACCTTGGCATGGTAGAATCTGAAACTCAGGCAATAATGGGAGAAGAACTTGATAATTACTCAGATGAGGAGTTAAGAGAAGTCGTTAACAAGACAAAAGTTTATGCAAGGGTTTCACCGGAACATAAGGTTAAAATAGTTACTGCACTAAAAGATAACGGATATATAACGTCGATGACCGGTGACGGTGTGAATGATGCTCTTGCTCTTAAAAAAGCTGACATAGGGGTTGCAATGGGAATTACCGGAACTGATGTTGCGAAAAATACAGCGGAGGTTATTCTTACGGATGATAATTTTTCAACAATTGTAAACGCTGTTGAGGAAGGAAGAATAATTTTCAGCAATATCAAAAAATTTGTTTTCTTTCTTTTAAGTTGCAATATTGGAGAGATACTTCTGGTTTTTTTAAGCATATTATTGGGGTGGGAAGTACCTTTGGTTCCTATTCAGCTTTTGTGGCTCAATCTTGTTACGGACAGCTTTCCGGCGATGGCTTTGGGAGTGGAGAATGCAGAACCTGGAATCATGAACCAGCCGCCTAGAAATACAAAGCAACCTATATTAGATAAAAGTATGATGGCTGGAATTGTATTTCAAGCAGTTGCAATTGCTCTTGCTTCGCTGCTCTCTTATTATTGGGCTTCAAGAATGTACGGCGTGGGAAAAGGCTTGATTCATGTCAGATCAGTTGTGTTTACAACGTTGATTACGGCAGAGCTTTTGAGGGCATTTTCATCCAGGTCTCAAACATACACATTGTTTAAAATTGGATTTTTTTCAAATATCAGAATGATTCAGGCTGTGCTAGTATCATTTGTGCTTACGGTTCTTGTACTGTATATTCCAATCTTAAATGAAATCTTTGATGTAATGCCGTTAACAATGTTGGACTGGCGTATAATACTAACATTTGCATTTATTCCAATGCTGGTGGGAGAGCTATATAAAGATTTGTTTAAAAATAAATAATAAACGGAGGACGGAATTTTTCCGTCTCCTCCATTATCGATAAAGCTGCCAAGGAGGCAGATTGTTGTTAATTTATATAACCATTTATTACATCTTTTTATTTAAAGAGCACTTTTCCAAGCTTGACAGTAAAGTCATGAATTTCATTTGCGCTTATTCCGCTGTAATTTAATGAAAATACTAATCTGTTGTTTTTATGGCTTATGATATTCAGCAGTATGCAAGAATTTTTTGCATCTTTTGCTATTTGAGATTCATTTTTAATTGTTTTTGCTTCGCATACTATGTGAAGACCTGAATCCGAATTTATTATTTCCAAGTTATCTTTATATTCTGTTTTTAAACTTCCTGTAAGAAGCATACTCTTCTTTTTGTACACTCTTTTTATTTTCCGAAGATGTTTCAGCATATATCCATCCTTCATGAAATTTGCCAATACAATCTGATCTATTTTGGAAGTTGACTGAGTATGTCTTGTTTTAATAAGACTGTATTCAGTCAGAAGTTTTTTCGGCAAAACCATGAAACTGATTCTTAGTGATGGCAAAAGCATTTTGGAGAATGAGCCGAGATATACAACACAATCGTTTTTATCCATTCCCTGAAGGCAAGGAATAGGCATCCCTCCGTATCTTATCATTGCGTCGTAGTCATCTTCTATAATAAGGCCATCATTTCTATATGCCCATTCTAAAAGTTCCATACGTTTATTTACAGGCATTATCGTTCCAAGGGGATACTGGTGTGACGGACTTATATAAATAAGCCTTGCATTACTTTTCAGAAGTTCATTAACAGGAAATCCATTATCTGTGACAGCTATATGTTCTATGTTGAACATGTAATCTTCAAATATGTATTCAGCTTTGTTGAATCCTGGTTTTTCAATTGCTACGGTGTTGTAATTTTCCTTAATTATTCCTATTAGTATTCCTAGAAGATATTGAACCCCGGCACCGACAATTATCTGTTGAGGACTTGTATGGCCTCCTCGCATTGTATTTACAAAATTTGCAATTTCCTCCCTTAAAATTTTTTCTCCTTGAATTGAACCACTGCTATAAATATCTGTATATTCATCAGAAATAACTTTGTTATACAGCCTTTTCCAAGAAGATGAATCAAAGCTGTCTTTGTCTACGCCGTCATTAATGTATTCTGTTTCATTTGAATGACTCAATATTTTTTTTTGAGGTTTGGAATTTATTTCAAAATAATATTCGCTTAAATCACATACATAGTAGCCTCTCTTTGGAGAATTTTCTATATAACCTTCAGCGACAAGCTGACTGTACGCGTTTTCTATAGTAGTCTTGCTCAAGTTTAAAGATGAAGATGCCTCTCTGATTGAAGGAAGCTTTGAATCCGGTTTTAATAAACCTGAGGTTATTTCTGATTTAATATATTCATACAGCTGTATGTATAATGCTTTTTTGCTGTTCTTATCAAAAACAGGCGATATTATCATAATTCCTCCTTATCTGACATGTTCAAATATATAAAATTAAACACATATAATAATTACACATTTATTTTAGCATAACATAAAAATAAAATATACATATACTTGTTCATCATATACAAAAAAAAATCAATGTGATATAATTTTGCATATAATATCAGTATTATTAATAAAGGAGCTGCCATGTACAGACTGAATAAAAAACAAGATTTTGAATATATCACTTTTCCGTCTTTTGAGAAATATAATAACCTGCTGCACTGCTTTACCACAAGAAAAGGAGGGGTAAGCTGCGGAGCATTTGAATCCATGAACATAGGGTTCAGTACGGGGGATAGTGATAAAAATGTTAAAACAAATATAGAAATAATGTCAAAAAGACTTGGTATAAGAGTTGAAGATATTGTGGAGACAAACCAAACTCATACGAACAATGTTAAGTACGTGTCGGAGGAACATAAGGGAAAAGCATTTGAAGAATCACCTTTTAAGGATATTGACGGTATATATACAGATAAAAAAAACTTAGCTCTCATGTCCTTCCACGCTGATTGTACCCCTGTTTTTTACTATGACCCTATAAAAGAAGTAATTGCCCTTGCCCATGCAGGATGGAGAGGGACATTGCTGAATATAACCGGAAAGATGGTCAGAGAAATGGTAAACAAGTTCAGATCTAATCCTAAAGATATAATCACTGCAATAGGGCCTTCGTTAGGGCAGTGCTGCTTTGAAGTTGATAAGGATGTTGCGGACATGTTTCTCAATGAGAATAAAGAATTCAGAAATTTTATGGAAACTAATAAACCAAAATATTTTTTTGATTTATGGGGAATAAACAAATACTTACTGATGCAAGAGGGTATACGAGAGGAAAATATCGAACTTTCCGGTATATGCACCAAATGCAATAACGACTTGTTTTTTTCACACAGAGGTCAAGAGGGCAGGAGGGGTTTGCTTGCCGGAGTAATTATGATGAAATAGTTTGTGCCTGTTATGGGCGCATATCAATATATAAGAGGTATAATATATTTAAATAAATTATTCATATCCCGGGTACATGCTAAATATAATAGTAAATATAAAGACGTGAGGAGGGTTTGAAAATTGGCTTATAATAAAATTATATCTCTGATATTGATTATTTGTTTGGCAGTAGGTATAACAGGATGCAGTACTTTAGATATGATGGTAGGTCTTAAGGAGGGCAATAATCCGGATATAGCAGAATTGGAAGACATGTCAGATTTTGAAATTGTAGAAGATGCCATAGGAGAGGAAGTTGACGAGGAACCTGTAATCGAAACAGTGACGGTAAATGCCGAAGATACGAAAATGGCTGATATACTTGCTTATTATGAGGACGAAAACGGATTTGTAGTTCCGGTAAATACAAAAATTCCATGGGAAGAAGGAATTGCAAAGGCTACACTTAGAAGCATGGTCGCAGGCAGTGAAACAGAAAAAAGAATTGCTCAGTCTGGACTTCATGGAGTATTGCCGGAAGGGACTGAGATAAGGGGTATGTCTATTAAAGATGGGCTTTGCAGAGTTGATTTTAGCAAAAATGTATTAAATTCTTCTTCATATGAACAGGAAGAAAATATGATTTCAGCTATTACATATACGCTTACTGAATTCTCTACAATAAATAAAGTTGAATTGCTTGTAGAAGGTCAGGCGTTGGCTTCATTACCTAAAGGATATGCTATAGATACTGCGTTTGAAAGGGAAAACATTAATTTGTACGGCTCTGCGGATGGCGTTAATCTAACGGTTTATTATAAAGCCCCTGATACAGAAGTTGCCGGTCATTATGTACCTGTTACTTTTTCTGCCAGTAAAATTGACAATCCAGCAGTTTCCGTCGTGGAAAAATTATTTAACGGTCCTCCCGAAGATACAGTGCTGAGTAATAATATTCCTGTAGGAATAAATTTAAGAGATGTAAATGTTAAAGGCGATACCGCGGTTGTAAATTTAGGTGTTGAAGCGGTTAATTTGTCTGAGGAGGAGTTTTCTGATATGGATGCAATAGTTGTTCTTTGCTTAGAACAATTTGGTGTTGCTGATGTAGAGTATAGCATTGAAGGGCTTTCATTCCAGGAGGCCGGCTTGGATTTCACCGATAGTGGTATAATGCCTGTGTTTAATCAGTATTAATTTAAAAGGAAGAATCTCTAAATGAGATTCTTCAACTTCGTATAAGGCTTCAGCATAGGCTGAAGTTTTTTAGTGAGCTACTTGTAGTTTTCTTTAGCTTTATTTGCAAATTCAGGTGTTTGAATTTTATCATATGGAGCGCCTTCTTCAATTTCACCTGCTGTTTTCATAATATCTATTAATCTGTTGTAGCCTTCCTCACCTAACACTAAATCTGGGTTCCAAGTATCTAAGTCTTTGTAAGTCTGTACTATCTTTGCTATAAATTCTGCATCTGAATCAGGGAATTGCGGCAGTATTGCTTCAGCAACTTCCTGAGAAGTATGCTCATCAACCCATACCATACCCTTATACAGAGCATTTGAAAAACCTTGAATTATATCAGGGTTTTTTTCGATATAGCTTCCTAAAGAGCTGTAGCAGGTATATGGTATATATCCTGCGAGAGATCCTACAGATTCAAGTACATAGCCGTTTCCTTGAAGCTCGAATGTAGATGCTAACGGCTCAAATAATGTGGTGTAATCTGCTTCACCTGATTGAAATGCTCCTGCCATCATGTCAAACTGCACATCTGTCCTGACATCAATATCTACTCCGGGTGTCAGACCGCTTTGCTTAATAACATATTCCAATGTCATTAAAGGAACTCCGCCTTTACGTCCGCCGAGTATGGTTTTGCCTTTTAGCTTATCAATTGTAAAATCATCATCTTTTTCTCTTCCAACTATAAAGGACCCGTCTCTTTGGGTTAACTGTGCAAAGTTAACTGCATGATCTTCTCTTCCCTGAAGATATACATATACGCTTGCTTCAGGTCCCATAAATGCAATATCCGCTTCTCCGCTAACCATAGCTGCCATACATTTATCAGCTCCGCCGCCGTTGGTAAGATCAATTTTCAGTCCCTGTTCTTCAAAAAAACCTTTTTCAATGGCCACATATTGAGGTGCGTAGAATATTGAGTGTGTGACTTCAATAAGTCTGACATTTGTCATTTGCTCTTCTTGCTGTTGGCATCCTGTCATTAGCAGCGAAGACATGAGCACAACAACAATAAGTAAAGAAATAATTTTTTTCATAAACACCCTCCCAAATTAAGTTTCAGTTATTATAATATTCAAATTAAACGCAAATAGTTACTGATAATATCGGATGTAAAAGCAAATAAAAATAAGTGGAAAAAGTGGTGCCGTTATGGTATATTTAGATTGTTTGTAATATTCGAGTTAATTTTATGTAAATTATATAAAAGTGTAATAACTACTTAAGGAAATGGGAGAAGGTAATTTTATGGATGTGACATTTTCGAGTTTTTTGGTGCAGATTACATCTAATCCTTTATTGCTGGTAACTACCTTGTTGACTCTGGGAGTAATCATGGTTAACGGTTGGACGGATGCTCCGAATGCTATAGCAACCTGTGTTTCAACACGTTCAATTACTGCTAGAAATGCAATTTTTATGGCAGCAGTTTTTAATTTTTTTGGTGTTTTTATAATGACAATGATAAATTCAAACGTTGCACAGACAATATATAATATGGTGGATTTCGGAGGGAACTCCAGAGAAGCGTTGGTTGCGTTATGTGCAGCTTTGTTTGCAATTGTTACATGGGCTACCGCTGCGTGGTGGTTTGGAATCCCTACAAGCGAAAGCCATGCTTTAATTGCCGGAATTTCAGGTGCTGCCATTGCATTGCACAATGGGTTGTCCGGTATAAATATTGCCGAATGGGTTAAGGTAATATACGGTCTTGTGCTCTCAACTTTCATGGGTTTTGGAATGGGATGGATTGTTGTTAAGTTAACGGAGTTTATTTTCAGAGGCTTCAGCAGAAGAACGACAAATATAATTTTTCAGAATGCTCAAGTAGCCAGTGGAGCGGCGATGGCATTCATGCACGGTGCGCAAGATGGGCAAAAGTTTATGGGTGTATTTATGCTTGGAATTTTTCTTGCTAATGGACAGGCAGGTGTGACAAATTTTCAGATCCCTGTCTGGATGATGTTGGTATGTTCAATTATAATGGGCCTTGGAACATCAATAGGTGGGTATAAGATAATAAAATCAGTAGGAATGGATATGTGCAGGCTTGAAAAGTATCAAGGGTTTTCTGCTGATATGGCAGCAACAACCTGCCTTCTTATCTCATCCGTTTCAGGTATTCCCGTAAGCACAACTCATACTAAAACCACAGCAATCATGGGGGTGGGAGCGGCTAAAAGAATAACTTCAGTTAACTGGGGGCTGGTTAGTGAAATGGTATGGACATGGATTCTTACTTTTCCAGGATGCGGAGTGATTGGCTATTTAATGGCTAAGCTATTTATGAATTTATTTTAAATGCAGAGGTGTACTATGGCGCGTAAAAACGAATATGATTATTTTGACAGTTTTGTACAATTGTCCGAATTTTGTTGTGATGCAGCTAAAATGTTAGATGAAATTCTTATTAATTTTGATGCATCAGCAATGGAAGAAAAGATGAAAAAAATGCACGATATAGAGCATTCATCGGATCTTCACGGACATGAAATTACAAGGAGACTTGCAAAGGAATTTATAACTCCTATAGAAAGAGAGGACATTGTATCTTTAGTGCATGAAATTGATGATATTACAGACAGCATAGAAGATGTGTTGCTACACATGTACATGTACAATGTCAAGGAAATAAGAAATGATGCACTCAGATTTTCAAAGCTGATACTTCAGAGTTGTGAAGAGCTGCAGCTTGCATTGATAGAATTTAAAAATTTTAAAAAATCAAAGGAAATTCATAATAAGATAGTTCGCATCAACAAACTGGAGGAAGATGGGGACAACCTGTATACGGAAGCTGTAAGGAAACTTCATATGACTTCTACAAATGCTATTGAAATTATGACATGGACAATTGCATTTAACAGACTTGAAAAATGTTGCGATGCTTGCGAAGAGGCTGTAAATGTAATTGAAAGTATCATTATGAAAAATTCATAGGATTTGTGAAAAAAAGTTTATTTTTTAAAAATAAAGGTTGCATTGCAATAAAAAGATTGTTAAAATAACAGCAGGAGGTTGCATTATGGATAAACACGAAAAAATATCACCTGCAGTTATCAGAAGGTTACCGAAATACTACAGATATCTGGGCGAATTAACGAAAACAGGAATTAATAAAACTTCTTCGAGGGAATTAAGTGAGATGACCGGTTTTTCGGCATCGCAAATCCGTCAAGACTTAAATAACTTCGGAGGATTCGGGCAACAAGGATTTGGGTATGATGTTGAAAATTTAAGGAATGAAATAGCAAAAATACTTGGCTTGGACAATAAGTACAAGATAATAATTATCGGTGCAGGAAATATCGGTCAGGCGATTGCAAATTACACAGGATTTTACGAGGCTGACTATGAAGTTGTGGCTTTGTTTGATAAAAATCCAAAGCTTATCGGATTATCTATCAGAAACGCTATAATTAAAGACATTGACGGGATAGAGGATTTTCTGAAACAGGAAAAAATTGATATAGTTGTAATATGTACTCCGAAGAGTGTAAGTCAACAAATAGCTGAGCTTGTGGTTCAGTGTGGTATTACAGCTATTTGGAATTTTGCCCCAAAAGATTTAAAAATGCCGGAGTATGTGCATGTTGAAAATGTACATTTAAATGAAAGCTTGTTTTCGCTAACATATTATTACAATGAAATGAATAAAAACAAAAAATAAAAACTAAACAGAGATTAATAGGTCTCTGTTTTTTTATGTAAAAATTGAGGCCAAAGCTAAATTTAATTATTCTAAAAATAAAAAGTAGTATTTGGGTAATGTTACAAAAAATTAATATGTAAATAATCTAAAATTAAAAAAAATAATTAATAATTAATAAAAACGATATGATGCAATTGCTTATCAACCTAAAAAGTTTAAATTACAAATAGTTAATATAAAATTAATTGTATTCGGAATACTATTTGATATAATGAATGGGTAAAACATTAAATTTCATGGAGGTTATACAAATGAATGCATATATTGAAAGAATCATCGACTCAGTTAAAAAGAAAGATGCTCATGAATCCGAATTTATTCAGACAGTAGAAGAAGTCTTATATACTTTAGAGCCAATGATTGAAAAGCATCCTGAATATGAAAAAGCTGGATTATTAGAAAGAATGGTTGAACCTGAAAGAGTAATATCATTCAGAGTATCATGGGTAGATGATAATGGACAAGTTCACGCTAACAAAGGTTACAGAGTTCAGTTTAACGGAGCGATTGGACCTTATAAAGGCGGTATAAGATTCCATCCTACAGTAAACTTAAGCATAATGAAATTCCTTGCTTTTGAACAGACTTTTAAAGATTCATTAACAGGTCTTCCTATAGGCGGAGCAAAAGGTGGTTCAGACTTTGATCCAAGAGGAAAATCAGATGCAGAAATTATGAGATTCTGTCAGGCATTCATGACTGAATTATTTAGACATATAGGACCGGACGTTGACGTTCCTGCAGGAGATATTGGAGTAGGTGCAAGAGAGATCGGTTATTTATACGGACAATATAGAAGAATAAGAGGAGCTTTTGAAAACGGAGTATTAACAGGTAAAGGCATTCCATTCGGCGGAAGCTTAGCTAGAACAGAAGCTACTGGATATGGTGCTGTATACTATGCTCAGGAAGTATTAAAACACTTCGGAGAAGAAGTTAAAGGCAAAACTTTCGTAGTATCAGGTTTCGGTAACGTTGCTTGGGGAGCTGTTCAAAAAATTAATCAATTAGGTGGAAAAGTAGTTGCTATATCAGGTCCTGACGGATATATCTATGATCCGAACGGTGTTGTAGGTGAAAAAGAAGATTTCATGCTTGAAATGAGAGGATCTGGAAGAGATAAAGTACAAGACTATGCTGATAAATTTGGTGTTGAGTTCGTTGCTGGACAGAAACCATGGGGAGTAAAAGCTGACGTTTTTATGCCATGTGCAACACAAAATGAAATTAATATGGATGAAGCTAAGAAAATAGTAGCAAGTGGTTCTAAGTACTACATTGAAGTTGCAAATATGCCTACAACAAATGAAGCACTGAAATTCATACAGAACAGCGGAATGGTAGTTGCTCCTTCAAAAGCAGTAAATGCTGGCGGTGTTGCTACATCTGCATTAGAAATGAGCCAGAATTCAATGAGATATTCTTGGTCTTTTGAAGAAGTTGATGCAAAATTACACGGAATAATGAAAAATATCTACAGCATGAGCGTTGCAGCTGCTGAAGAAGCTGGATTAGGTTATAACCTGGTTGCAGGAGCTAACCTTGCAGGATTTAAAAAAGTTGCTGATGCTATGATGGCTCAGGGTGTTATATAAGAAAATAAATTTATTAAAAAAGCAAGGTTTTGACCTTGCTTTTTTTAATGAAAACAATTAATTATTTGAATAAATGAATTTTTCCGGAGTCATTCAAATATTTTACGAGTATTGTTATTACGGGGGCAACCAATAGTCCGAAGAATCCAAACAACCTAAGCCCGGCATACATAACTGTTATTGTAATTATTGGGTGAAGTCCAATTTGATGGCCTACAATTTTAGGCTCTATAATATTCCTTATAACTGTTACCGCAAGGTATAAAAACAGAAGTCCAAAACCAAGATGGTAGTTTTTAAGGATTAATTCTATTATACCCCATGGTATTAATATACCACCTGTCCCCAATACTGGCAAAATATCAAGAATAGCTATGATTGCCGCAATAGGCAGAGCAAAATTAACATTTAGAAATGATAGACCGATTAACACTTCTATAAAAGTTATACACATAATTATCATATATGATTTAATCATTTTCCATACTGTTCCTGTTAGAAACAGACGCGATTCATCAAAGGTTGAACTGAATTTTTCAGGGAGCTGCCTTTTTATAAAGGAAGTTATATTGCTGTATTCCACGCTTATAAATATTGATAGTACAATAGTAAATATTACTGAAATTAAATATAAGGGGAAATTAGAAATAAGTTTGGTAACCCTCTGAACAATTGATATTGATGTGTTTTTAATTATGTCAGAGATATAATTGATACTGTTAGTAATTATTTGTGAAACTGTATTTGCCGCTTCCGTAGAAACAGGCTTTGTATTTGCCACTATCCAGTCATTAAATTCAAGAAGCAGCGGTTCAACGCGGTTGAAATACAGGTTAGGAATAATGTTTATCAAATCAGTCATCTGAGTGATTAAAAATGTTACAAAAAGCCACAGTATCAAAGCTACTAAAGCATAAAAAGAAGCTACTACAAATACTGCTACACCTTTGCCTTTGCTTTTAAAAAGTTTGTTAAGGAGCTTTGCGATAGGTCTTAGGGCAAGCGCTATCAAAAATCCAATTAAGAACGGCATTATCCAATGAATTACATAAACAAATATAAAGTATAAGATGGCATAAACCGTTACAATGAATGCAACATTTATTACAAATTTCTTCTTTTCATCTAAAGTCATTTTAGACCTCTTTTTCTATGTATTTATATAATTATAATATCTAATATGATTATTTGCAATAATGTAATAAATTATTATTTTTTTATTGAATAATAATGGTAGTTATAATATATTAGATGAAGAATGGTTATTATTACCGTTATAATATAATTAAGGAAGTTAGAAATGGATAAAATAATAGAAGTAGATTTTAACGACAGATCAATAAAGGAAATAACAAAAGAAGATGCACATAAGCATGGTACTATGCACCGCGCTTTTTCAGCAATATTGTATAAAGGGAGTAGCATACTGATACAGAGAAGGGCGTATGATAAATATCATTGTGGTGGTTTGTGGACAAATACATGTTGTTCGCATCCCAGATGGAATGAAGATCTTTATTATGCTGTAAAAAGACGATTAGAAGAAGAAATGGGAATAGCTAATGCTGAGCTTAAAGAAATTTTTAGCTTTACATATTATTATAAGTTTGAAAACGGCTTAGCCGAATTTGAATATGATCATGTTTTTGTTGGTGAATATAATGGTGAATTCAAGTTGAATTCAAATGAGGTAGCAGAAGCGAAATGGGTTGATATTGACGAACTTATGGAATGGATGAAATCTAAACCTCACGAGTTTACGCCATGGTTCGTAATTATTTTGCCGAAAATCAAAGAAGTTTTAAAGAATAATTTAGATTAGTATAAAATGGTGAAATACAAATATTTACAATCAACGTCAAAAGTAGTAACATTAATATAGAAGAAGTCAAATTCTTAATTTAACGTCTTTTTTACGTCTATAATATATTTGGAAGGTGATGAAAATGATTAAATTAATAGTTGACAGTACTTGTGACATAAATAATGAAATAACGGACAACTATGATGTTGATATCATTCCTTTGGGCATTGCAATTGGTGGGATATCTTATTTAGATGGAGTAGATATTGATGTAGATACTGTGTACATGCATATGAGGGAAGGAAAGGTTCCTAAAACTTCACAGATAACTTACAAATCAGTTGTTGAGTCAATTGAAAAATGTGTTGCTAATAATGAAGATTTTATTTATTTATCATTTTCATCAAAGATGTCAGGCACATATAATTTTGCTAAAAAAATAATTGATTCATATAAGGAAAAGTATCCGGAAAGAAAGATGGAGGTTGTAGATTCAAGGGGCGGAGGCGGAGGAAGTGCCTTGATTGCTGTTCAGATACTGAAAATGATCGAACAAAAAATACCCTTTGAAGCAATAGTGAAACAAGTTCATTTTATGGCAAACCACGTAGTATATTTTTTTACACTTGCTGATTTGGACTGGTTGCACAAAGGCGGAAGAGTTAGTAAGCCCGTGAGTTATGTTGGAGATATCCTTAATATAAAACCGTTTTTAACTGTAAAAGATGGCACTATAGTAGTATCAAAAATGGTTCGCGGAAGCAAAAAGGTAATACAAACGCTAATAAAAGAAGTATATAAAGGTACGGGGAAGTTTTCAAATCAAGTTATAGCTATCAGTCACGCAGACGATTTAAAAGCAGCACTTAAGGTTGAACAAAAAATAAAAGAAACAATTAAAGGATGCAGGACTACCATTTTTCAAATAGGAGCTGTACTTGGAACGCATTTGGGAATAGGTGGAGTTGGAGTTTTCTTTTTTGATGAAAGGCCGGAATTTTATGAATTATAATGTAAAAGCTATGTATTTCAGTCCAACCGGTACAACTGGGAAAGTAGTAAAAAAGCTTTCAGGAGAATTATCTAGGCACATAAATGAAAACGATAGCATTAAGTATATAAACTTTACTCCACATGCTGAGAGAATGGAACCCGTCTATTTTTATGAAGATGATATTGTTGTTTTTGGAGTGCCTGTATATGCTGGAAGAGTACCAAACATACTTCTAAAATATCTTAGGTCAATTAAATCAAAAGGATCTCTTGCCGTTGCTGTTGTGGTGTACGGAAATAGAAATTATGATGATGCATTAATTGAACTTAAGGATGTGTTGGAATTAAGCGGGTTTCGTGTGGTTGCAGCCTGCGCTTTTATAGGGGAGCATTCTTTTTCTGACTTGCTAGCTAAAGGCAGGCCTGATAAAAGTGACTTGCATATTGCCGAAAACTTTGCAAATAAAATATTCAATCGCATAAAGGATAGTGCATTGTCAGGTAATTTGGAGATACCAGGTAATAAACCATACAGACCGTACTATCGGCCAAAAGATAAAAATGGGAATTATGTAGATTTTCGTAAGATAACTCCTAAGACAAGCAGCAATTGTATAGACTGCAAAATTTGTGCAAAAATCTGTCCTATGAATTCAATAAGTTTTGAGGATGTATCAATTATACATGGCATTTGTATCAAGTGCGGGGCGTGTATTAAAAAATGTCCTGTCCATGCAAAGTATTATGACGATGAAAACTATTTGCTTCATAAGCATGAGCTTGAAATCGAATTTAGCACAAGAAATGAACCTGATTTATTTATATAATTTTAAAAAACAGCAGTATGCATCCTTTGCTGATGGAAGTAGATGATTTTTAACAATTGCAAGTTTAATTATTTAGTAAAAGGGTATATGTTAAGCAAATACTATAATAATTAAGGAGGCAATATGAGGCTGAAAGGCAAGACTGCGATTGTAACAGGCGCTAGTTCTGGTATGGGAAGAGAAATAGTATATCACTTTGCTAAAGAAGGTGCAAACGTACTGGCGGTTGCAAGGCGCGAAGAAAGATTAAAACAATTGGTTGATGATGTAAAAGAGTTTGAAGGAAGCGTGGTTGCATATGCAGCTGATATTACGGATAAAGAAAAGGCAGAAGGTATGGTTGATGAAGCAATACGCAGATTTGGCTCTCTTGATATATTGGTTAATAATGCCGGAATGATGGATGACATGAGCGGAGTAGGAGATATAAGTGATGAAATGTTTGACAAGGTATTCGAATTAAATGTTAAATCTGTTATGTTTTCAATGAGAAAGGCCGTTAAATATTTTGAGCAAAAAGGAAATGGAAATATAATAAACATTGCATCAATAGGAGGACTACATGGAGGTATTGCCGGTGCAACTTACACAGCAAGCAAACATGCTGTAGTCGGTCTTACTAAGAATACAGGTTTTATGTATGCAAAGAAAAACATAAGATGCAACGCAATATGTCCGGGAGGAATTGCTACTGAAATAGGTGAAGGTAAATATATGAAAAACATTAACAAAGAGGGTGCGGAACGCACAGGATTGGGATTAGGCCTGAATCCAAGATATGGATTTCCTAATGAAATTGCTGCGGTTGCTGTATTCCTTGCCAGCGATGAATCAGGATTTGTTAATGGACAATGCATTCAAGTTGACGGTGGATGGACTGCATACATGTAAATTTCAAACAAGTGTTTGCGGTGCCCAATTTAAAATTGCAGATATGAATCTACTTAAATAAATTATAAATTGTAAAATCACAAACATAAATTTAGATGCAGTATTCGACAAGTGCCGAATACTGCTTTCTTATATTGGATACCCAAGACTTTTACTACAAGCTATAAATTTTGTAGATTGGGTAAAAACTCCAGTCATGGTTGAGAGAATCTTCTAAATAGGTAGAGCATAGAAACTAAGGCAATGCATTTATGATTATCTTACTTCCGACCACACTGAGATTATCAATATTCATAACTTTTTTGAAGAAGTTTAGAGGAACATATGTGCTGCCATCTTTTAAAGATGTTGCATCTTCCAGTGATATGTAGGTTTCATTTGACAAGTAGTTGTTCTCACCCACTACAAATGAAATATCATTACCAACTGTCACTTCCCTTTCATCTCCATTCCATTTTACTTCGTAGCCTAAAGCTTCCGATATGACGCGAACAGGAATCATAACGGTTCCGGTTTCGCTTATATATACATTAGGGGTTTCAAGCTCTACATCATTTACAAATATTACAGGTTTATCTTCTGTCTGCTGAGACAATACAACTATTCTATTAGGTGTTGTCTGAGCAGGGATGCTTTTTGTGGTTACATCATAGTATACAAGCATTTGTCTATTTGAAAGGACTTTTTCAACTTCTTCTAAAGTCGGTTTTTTTATCCAATTAATTTCTGTGTTGTTTTCCCATAAGATTTCTGTATCTTCAGATATGTTAATCCTTAGCTGTCCATCTCTGCTGGTAAGATCAGAGTCAAATTTATCTGCCTTAACAAATCCATCTTCATAAACCGGAGTGACAATACAAATTGTATACTGTGGCGGATAAATTAAAATCATAGGCTTGTCAGATTCATAATATCCTGTTATTCTATCGCCTTCTTCAATTTGCATGTCATCTGCAAAATACGTATTTTCGTTGAACATAAAATATGCTTGCGAACCTTCTTCATTCTCTAAAAATATTTTTGTAATAACTTCGCCAGTTTTTTCAATTTCTTTTACATTACCAGTAAATGATAAGTAAAACGGCTGCACATGAGTATATTCGGCTTGAACTGCTAATGCCGTGACTATTGATATGCACAGTATCACCGATGTTATAGTGATTAATTTTATCCATTTTTTCATAAAAACCTCCCTGATAAATTAAAATGTATACTATATAGACGGGCCCACATAAAAAAAGTTCCTTCATGCAAAGTATTTATTTCTTAAGAGGAACAAGAAGTAAATAATTAAATAAAATAATATAATAAATATATTTCGGAGGTTAACATGGACAAAAAAACATATGAAGGATTTCAATTTCCTATTTATGACGACTCAAATTTTATAGCAGCTCAGAGGCAGAGAAATGCACAAGACATAGTAAGAAGGTTTAGGATTCAGAATGATGAAATATACAGAGAATTGGAGAGTAATGGATTAAACAGCAGTAGGGTTGATTACTTATTGCTTTTCTTAGTTTCATTTTTGATAGGTCAGACAGATGTGAACAGATCACCGGCACAGATATACAATCAGTTTAAAAGCAGGTATCCTTTGCTTGGTCTTATGATCAGACAATATAATATACCGAGAGATCTAGCTGACAGATATATGCTGAGAATTATTGAGATGCTGCTGCTTTTAATTAGGGATACACAGCCTGTATCTGAGCCTGCACCCGGAAGTGGATGGTCGCGATGGCAGAATCTTGGGGGTATGTTGACTACATCTCCTGCCGCATCTTCGTGGGGACCAGGACGCATTGATGTTTTTGCAGGAGGAACGGATGATGCTATGTGGCATAAATGGTGGGACGGAACGCGATGGACGGATTGGGAGAATTTAGGGGGAGTGGTGACATCAGCACCAGCAGCAATATCATGGGGGCCTAATCGCATAGATACTTTTGTAAGAGGAACGGACAATGCTATGTGGCATAAATGGTGGGACGGAAGGCAGTGGAGCAATTGGGAGAGTTTAGGAGGGATACTAACATCAGCACCTGCTTCCTCATCATGGGGACCAAATCGAATAGATACTTTTGCAAGAGGAAATGATAATGCCATGTGGCATAAATGGTGGGACGGAATAAGATGGAGCGATTGGGAAAATCTTGGCGGAATCCTCACGTCGGCACCAGCAGCGATATCATGGGAACCAAATCGAATAGACATATTTGCTCGGGGGGCTAATAGCGATTTAATTCATAAATGGTGGGACGGAAGGCGATGGAATGATTGGGAAAGTCTAGGAGGAATACTAACTTCCGGACCTTCCGTATCTTCGCGCAGGCCAAGACATATAGACGTATTTGCGGGGGGAAGAAACAACAGATTATTTAGAAAAAGTTGGAATGGTTCTCAGTGGAATGAATGGCAGGACATGGGTGGGAATATAAATTCAGAGCCGGCGTCAGTTTCGTGGGGAACAAATAGAACGGATGTGTTTGCAAGGGGCCAAAACGAAAATCTTATTCATACATGGCAAGAATAATAAATAACCTGCCTCATTTGCGATATATTGCAAATGAGGCAGGTTTCTATTCAACTTTAAATCCTGTGTTTTCAATACATTGTTTAATTTTGCCAGCATCTGTGTTATCATCATATCCCACTTCTACAGAACTTCTGCCAATATCTATATTGACCATGCTGACTCCTTCAATATCTTCTAAGACATTCTTTAATTGAGTTTTCATGTTTTTATTCTGAAGTCTCGACACAGTGTAATGCACTTTATTCATGATCACCATTCCTTATAATAATATATAATTTAGTATTTACTGTATGGCTATTATTATTTTGGAAAAATTAAACAGAATTTATAGTTTTTTAGTTTAAACACGCTTTTAGTCCATTATTATAATCGTTATAGGAGTGATTATATAATAAATTATAAAATGCCATCATCTTTTAAAATCATTTCAAGAGCAAAAACAACATCTTTGTCATAAAATTTTCCTATTAAACTTTTAAGCTCCTCAATTGCCTGGTTAGGCGGCATTCCGCTGCGGTATGATCTGTCAGATGTCATGGCATCATATGAATCTGCAACAGCAATTATTTTTGCTTCCATTCGTATCTCATTTTCTTTTAATTTATTTGGATAACCTGAACCGTCCAGCCTTTCGTGATGCTGCTCAACAATAGTTGCAACATCCTTTGAAAACTTTCCTTGCAAAAGTTCAGAGCTGTATGTGCTGTGTTTTTTTATATAATTAAATTCGTCATTGCTAAGCTTCGAAGGTTTATTTAGTATTTCATCCGGTATAAAGTATTTACCCACATCATGAAAAAGAGATGCAAGAGCTATTGTGTAATTAATTTCACCGGAAAGCCCTAGCTTGTCTGCAATTCTAACTGAATAATCTTGTACTCTGTTACTGTGCCTGTGAGTATATAGATCCTTTGCTTCAGATTTTTCCAATAAGTTTTTTAGGTCGTGGGTATATGCAGACAAAAGGTTGTAAACAGGCTGAGAAGTGATATATAGCATTTTGGTATCAGTGATTGTTCGGAAAGGAACAGTTTCTTTTATATTTTGGACATAAAAATAATCACCCTTTTGCATTTTTATGCTTTCGCCTCCGGTACCTATAACTATTGAACCTTCAATAATATAATAAAATTCCATTAAATCTTTAAAGTTTCCAGGAGTAATACTGTTTGGGCGATCAGCCCTAAATTCATACAGCATTATCTCAAAATCATCTTTTTTAGCAAGCAGGTTCAGCGTTGAAGTTCCTATTATCTGATCAATGCATTTGCTATCTTTAAAAATATACAAGCCTTCCATGTAATTGCTCCCTTATCAATAGTGTTAATCTATTATATCACTATATGGAAAAAAGAAAATATTTAGTTATAATTAGCGCTTTGTCTCTCTACTATGTCTTCGGTTATGACTTTTGCAGTGCCTCAGTTACAAGACAATTCTCCTTTCCAAAAACGGCATCAGCCTGGGGGGTATGCGTTATTTTTTTGGCAGTAGATGTGATTCAAACCCTTCAACAGTAAATACTCATCAAAATGCATCTATATTAAATAGGTGATGTATTATGTTTTTTTGATTAAATAAATCGTATAATAATTATGTTATTAAAGCAAAAAATTTAGGAGAGATTCAATCTCTCCTAAATTTTTTTAATGAGCATAGCAAGGGTCGACTAATACTACTCTGTCATAAATCTGAACTTCAACGTATGTCTTTGTTAATACTACACCTTCTCTTGCAGCTTTTTTAATTAATAAGTCTACTTTCCTGCTGGTTTTCCTTAACAGGTTTTCAATAATTCTATCAATTGACCTGTTTAACTGCTGCTCGCTTTGATCTTTGAGAACCTCTTTTTCTGCTTTTTCCACAGCCTTATCGATCTCTTTGTAAATGTAGTTATTTGTCTCTTCAATCATAATTAAAAGTTCCTGGCTTATGTTCTGCTCTGATTTTTGATAGGCTTGTGCAACAGGGCCAAGTAAAGCAAGAATTCCAATCATGATGACCAAAAGAGAAGCTGTTTTCTTAATTCCTTTGTACATTTTGATATCCTCCTTTAACGTTCTTCAACCTATATGAAGGAAATAAAATAAAAAACTTCCTTTCGGTAGCTGGCTGCCAGTTTAAAGGCCCTATAGCTTTGCGCCGCTAATTTTCATTAGGTTTGCCATTATCGGTTGAAGTGAAAATATAAGTTTTATTTAATTTATTTTATCATATAGTCCTATATATTGCAATTAGTTTTAGGAAAATTTATAATAAGTATGAAAAATATGGATAGGGACAAGATGTTGACAATCACTTTTATATGTGCTAAGATAACATTCCTTTCACAAGGAAATGCGAAGTAAACAGAGAAATAAAAAAATAGTTGACAACATCACTTGGATGTGATAAACTGTTCAAGCTGTTAGGGTAACAGCGAAGAGAACCTAGACAATAAAACAGCATAAGAAACCTTTGAGAGTTCAAAGAAAAAAAGAACCAAAGTAAAGAAAGACAAAGATAAGCTAAGCGCTATCTTGAGTATGTCCTAACCCGATTTTATCGACCAAAAGGGAGAAAAAATCGATGGTAGGTCAACCGCAACGAATTCCTAATTTATGCGACGCAAGGAGCAAATAAATTAGTGAATGAGACTGCGACAGGAATATAAAACGAGAGTTTGATCCTGGCTCAGGACGAACGCTGGCGGCGTGCCTAACACATGCAAGTCGAACGAGATTTACTTTTTCACTGAGAACTCGAACATCTACAACAAGCACAAAAGTGCATAATATAATAAGATGTAGAAAAACAGCGAGTTGCACATTTGTGCTTCACGCTAAACCCAAGTGACAACACACTTGAAATTCGAGAGCTAAGTGAAAAGGTAAATCTAGTGGCGGACGGGTGAGTAACGCGTGAACAATCTGCCCTGTACAAAGGAATAGCCTCGGGAAACCGGGATTAAAACCATATAACACTTGATGACCGCATGGTCGATGAGTCAAATCGTTAGAGGTATAGGATGAGTTCGCGTCTGATTAGCTAGTTGGTGGGGTAAAGGCCTACCAAGGCGACGATCAGTAGCCGGCCTGAGAGGGTGAACGGCCACACTGGAACTGAGACACGGTCCAGACTCCTACGGGAGGCAGCAGTGGGGAATATTGCACAATGGGGGAAACCCTGATGCAGCGACGCCGCGTGAGTGAAGAAGGTTTTCGGATCGTAAAACTCTGTCCTTGGTGAAGAAAAAAATGACAGTAGCCAAGGAGGAAGCCCCGGCTAACTACGTGCCAGCAGCCGCGGTAATACGTAGGGGGCGAGCGTTGTCCGGATTTACTGGGCGTAAAGGGTGAGTAGGCGGTAGTATGTGTCAGATGTAAAAGGCTAAGGCTTAACCATAGTTAGCATTTGAAACTGTATTACTTGAGTGCAGGAGAGGTAAGCGGAATTCCTAGTGTAGCGGTGAAATGCGTAGATATTAGGAGGAACACCAGTGGCGAAGGCGGCTTACTGGACTGTAACTGACGCTGAGTCACGAAAGCGTGGGTAGCAAACAGGATTAGATACCCTGGTAGTCCACGCTGTAAACGATGAGTGCTAGGTGTTGGCCAGCGATGGTCAGTGCCGAAGTAAACACAATAAGCACTCCGCCTGGGGAGTACGGTCGCAAGACTGAAACTCAAAGGAATTGACGGGGACCCGCACAAGCAGCGGAGCATGTGGTTTAATTCGAAGCAACGCGAAGAACCTTACCAAGGCTTGACATCCCCTTGACCAGTGCAGAGATGTACTCTCTTCTTCGGAAGCAAGGGAGACAGGTGGTGCATGGTTGTCGTCAGCTCGTGTCGTGAGATGTTGGGTTAAGTCCCGCAACGAGCGCAACCCTTATCCTTAGTTGCCAGCAGGTAAAGCTGGGCACTCTAAAGAGACTGCCGATGATAAATCGGAGGAAGGTGGGGATGACGTCAAATCATCATGCCCCTTATGTCTTGGGCTACACACGTGCTACAATGGTCGGTACAAAGGGAAGCGAAAGAGCAATCTGGAGCAAATCCCAATAAACCGATCCCAGTTCGGATTGTAGGCTGCAACTCGCCTACATGAAGTCGGAGTTGCTAGTAATCGCGAATCAGAATGTCGCGGTGAATGCGTTCCCGGGTCTTGTACACACCGCCCGTCACACCATGGAAGTTGGTAATACCCGAAGTCGCTGAGCTAACCGCAAGGAGGCAGGCGCCGAAGGTAGGATCAATGACTGGGGTGAAGTCGTAACAAGGTAGCCGTATCGGAAGGTGCGGCTGGATCACCTCCTTTCTAAGGAGAACTAAAGGACTTATGCTGTTTTATTGCTTGCTTTAAACAAAAGTAAAGCAAGACTGAAGGATACAGTATAAAACCACAGAACTTTGAAAATTGCATAGGAAAAAAGAGAAGATGCCTTACCCAATTTTTTCGACCGTAGGAAGAAAAAAATTGAAGGTAAGACATTCGCAACGAATTCCCAATTTATGCGACCATAAGGAGCAAATAAATTGGAGAATGAAACTGCGAGACATTGAGAAAAGTTAAATTCAAATTTTAAATAATAAATACAATTTAACCAAAAAAAAATGTTATGAAGACATAACAATGACAAACAGGTCAAGATAGAAAGGGCTAAGGGCGAATGCCTTGGCACTGGGAGCCGAAGAAGGACGTGGCAAACTACGAAATGCTGCGGGGAGGCGTAAGCAGCCGATAATCCGCAGATATCCGAATGAGGAAACTCACATAAGGTAAACCTTATGTATCATACAGTGAATAAATAGCTGTATGAGGGGAACGAGGGGAACTGAAACATCTAAGTACCCTTAGGAAGAGAAAATAAAAAATGATTCCGTAAGTAGCGGCGAGCGAAAGCGGAAGAGCCCAAACCAAGTAGAAATACTTGGGGTTGAGGACATATCAAAGAGACAGAAAACTGTAGCCGAAGAGAGCTGGAAAGCTCCTCCAAAGAATGTGATAGACACGTAAGCAAAACAGTTTGAAGCGAGGATATGATCCAGAGTACCACGGGACACGAGGAATCTTGTGGGAAGCAGGGAGGACCACCTCCCAAGGCTAAATACTACCCAGTGACCGATAGAGAACAGTACCGTGAGGGAAAGGTGAAAAGAACCCCGGGAGGGGAGTGAAAAAGAACCTGAAACCCTGAGCCTAAAAACAGTGGAAGCACAAAAGTGTGACCGCGTACTTTTTGTAGAACGGGCCAACGAGTTACAATATGCAGCAAGGTTAATAACCAAAGGTTAGGAGCCGAAGAGAAATCGAGTCTGAAAAGGGCGAAAGTTGTATGTTGTAGACCCGAAACCGGGTGACCTATCCATGTGCAGGTTGAAGCTAGAGTAAAATCTGGTGGAGGACCGAACCCATTAGCGTTTAAAAGCTACGGGATGACGTGTGGATAGCGGTGAAATTCCAATCGAACCCGGAGATAGCTGGTTCTCCTCGAAATAGCTTTAGGGCTAGCCTCAAGTAAGTATAGTGGGGGTAGAGCACTGAATGGTCTAGGGGCGTTATACGTTACCAAAACCTATCAAACTCCGAATACCATATATATGTTGCTAGGGAGTCAGACTATGTGAGATAAGTTTCATAGTCAAAAGGGAAACAGCCCAGATCACCAACTAAGGTCCCAAAATATAGATTAAGTGGAAAAGGATGTAAAACTACACAGACAACCAGGATGTTGGCTTAGAAGCAGCCATTCATTAAAAGAGTGCGTAATAGCTCACTGGTCGAGTGGTTTTGCGCCGAAGATGTCCGGGGCTAAAATCTATTACCGAAGTTGTGGGATGTCGTAAAGCTCTTCATCTGTTCAATGAAACGATAACTGAGGACATCTCAGTTCAAAATCCTTCATTAATTAAAATAGATAAAAAGGAAGGATTTTGAAAAGCTCTAACGGGGCTAAAATCAAAATTGAGCGAATGAAGAGATTTACGACATCGGTAGAGGAGCATTGTGTACGGATAGAAGCACTACCGAAAGGAGTCGTGGACTGTACAGAAGAGAGAATGTTGGCATGAGTAGCGAAAGGTGAGTGAGAATCTCACCCATCGAAAGCCTAAGGATTCCTGAGGAAGGCTCGTCCACTCAGGGTAAGTCGGGACCTAAGCCGAGGCCAAAAGGCGTAGGCGATGGACAACTGGTTGAAATTCCAGTACCACCTTTAAGCGTTTGAGAAATGGGGTGACACAGGAGGGTAAGCTGGCGCACAGCTGGAAAAGTGCGTCTAAGTAAGTAGGGAGACGATACAGGCAAATCCGTAACGTCAATCCTGAGATACGAATGGGAGCGAAAATAAGTAGTGAAGCAGCTGAGCCCACACTGTCAAGAAAAGCCTCTATCGAGCAAGAAGGTGCCCGTACCGTAAACCGACACAGGTAGGCAAGGAGAGAATCCAAAGATGAGCGGAAGAACTATTGTTAAGGAACTAGGCAAAATGACCCCGTAACTTCGGGAGAAGGGGTGCCCTTCAGAGTGAAGACAGAACTGTTGGAGCTTAGAAGGGCCACAGAAAACAGGCCCAAGCGACTGTTTACCAAAAACACAGGTATCTGCTAAATCGAAAGATGAAGTATAGGTGCTGACACCTGCCCGGTGCTGGAAGGTTAAGGGGAGAAGTCATCGAAAGAGAAGCTTTGAACTTAAGCCCCAGTAAACGGCGGCCGTAACTATAACGGTCCTAAGGTAGCGAAATTCCTTGTCGGGTAAGTTCCGACCCGCACGAAAGGTGTAACGATTTGGGCACTGTCTCAACAATAGATCCGGTGAAATTGTAGTACTCGTGAAGATGCGAGTTACCCGCGGCAGGACGGAAAGACCCCATGGAGCTTTACTGCAGGCTGACATTGGAATTCGGTAGCAATTGTACAGAATAGGTGGGAGGCAGAGAAATCGGTACGCCAGTATCGGTGGAGCCAACGTTGGGATACCACTCTATTGTTACTGAATTTCTAACATGATACCGTGAACCGGTATATGGACACTGTCAGTTGGGCAGTTTGACTGGGGCGGTCGCCTCCGAAAGAGTAACGGAGGCGCTCAAAGGTTCCCTCAGCACGGTCGGAAATCGTGCGAAGAGTGTAAAGGCAGAAGGGAGCTTGACTGCGAGAGAGACATCTCGAGCAGGAACGAAAGTTGGACTTAGTGATCCGGTGGCACCGAGTGGAAAGGCCATCGCTTAACGGATAAAAGCTACCCTGGGGATAACAGGCTTATCTCCCCCAAGAGTCCACATCGACGGGGAGGTTTGGCACCTCGATGTCGGCTCGTCTCATCCTGGGGCTGAAGCAGGTCCCAAGGGTTGGGCTGTTCGCCCATTAAAGAGGCACGCGAGCTGGGTTCAGAACGTCGTGAGACAGTTCGGTCCCTATCCGCCGTGGGCGCAGGAAATTTGAAGGGAGCTGTTCCTAGTACGAGAGGACCGGAATGGACAGACCGCCGGTGCATCAGTTGTCACGCCAGTGGCATAGCTGAGTAGCTGAGTCTGGATTAGATAAGCGCTGAAAGCATCTAAGCGCGAAACTAGCCCTAAGATAAGATTTCCCATCACGCAAGTGAGTAAGACCCCCGATATGTTAACGGGTTGATAGGTTGCATGTGTAAGTGCAGCAATGCATTCAGCTGAGCAATACTAATAGGTCGAGGTCTTGACCTCAAAGATGCCCTAACCCAATTTTTTCGACTAAAAGGAGAAAAAAATTGAAGGTAGGTCATTCGCAACGAATTCCCAATTTATGCGACGCAAGGAGCAAGTAAATTGGTAAATGAGACTGCGCAAAAATGTCTAATCTAAAAATTCCTATGCGATTTTGAAAGTTCTGAAAGAACTTTTATATATCTGGTGACAATAGCGAAGAGGACACACCCGTACCCATCTCGAACACGGAAGTTAAGCTCTTCAGCGCTGATGATACTTGGCGGGCAACTGCCTGGGAAAGTAAGACGTCGCCGGGTATGACCTAACCCGATTTTTCAGAGTTCTGTTCTGAAAAATGGCGGTAGGTCATCCGCAACGAATTCCCAAATTTTGCGACGTAAGGAGCAGAAAATTTGGTGAATGAGACTGCGATGTTGTTAGGGCAAAGGCTTTAGATAGTCAGTTCAAAACTTACAAAAACATTATCTGGTGACAATAGCGAAGAGGACACACCCGTACCCATCTCGAACACGGAAGTTAAGCTCTTCAGCGCTGATGATACTTGGCGGGCAACTGCCTGGGAAAGTAAGACGTCGCCGGGTATGACCTAACCGATTTTTCAGAGTTCTGTTCTGAAAAATCGACGGTTGGTCAACCGCAATGAGTTCCAGATTTGCATGAGCGACAGCGAGTAAGCAAATATGTGAAAGAAACTACGATGGCTATAAAGGCCCTATGGTCAAGCGGTTAAGACACCGCCCTCTCACGGCGATAACCCGGGTTCGAATCCCGGTAGGGTCATAGTTTAGGCTTGGCTCAGTTGTAAGAGTGTTTTAAAATCGGAAGAGTTCCCGAGTGGCTAAAGGGGACGGACTGTAAATCCGTTGGCACCGCCTTCATTGGTTCGAATCCAATCTCTTCCACCAATGCGGAAGTGGCTCAGTGGTAGAGCATCGCCTTGCCAAGGCGAGGGTCGCGAGTTCGAATCTCGTCTTCCGCTTCCAATATAAATTTATTTTGCGGGTGTAGCTCAATGGTAGAGCCCCAGCCTTCCAAGCTGGTCGCGAGGGTCCGATTCCCTTCACCCGCTCCAAGTTATGTTTTGGTGGATATGGCCTAGTCGGTTAGGGCGCCAGATTGTGGCTCTGGAGGTCGTGGGTTCGATTCCCACTATTCACCCCAATACTTAACATCGAGGCGCTATAGCCAAGTGGTAAGGCACAGGTCTGCAACACCTAGATCTCCAGTTCAAATCTGGATGGCGCCTCCAAAATTCTTTGCACCCATAGCTCAGTAGGATAGAGCAACGGACTTCTAATCCGTGTGCCGGGGGTTCGAATCCTCCTGGGTGCATTTTATTGGGGTATCGCCAAGCGGTAAGGCACCAGACTCTGACTCTGGCATTCGTGGGTTCAAATCCTACTACCCCAGTTAAAAATTGGGATGTCGCCAAGCGGTAAGGCACTAGACTTTGACTCTAGTATGCGTAGGTTCGAATCCTGCCATCCCAGCCATTTTAATTTATTATGATCCATTAGCTCAGCAGGCAGAGCACTTGACTTTTAATCAAGGTGTCCGGCGTTCGAATCGCCGATGGATCATTCAATATAAATGGAGAAGTACTCAAGTGGCCGAAGAGGCTCCCCTGCTAAGGGAGTAGATCTGACAAGGATGCGAGGGTTCAAATCCCTCCTTCTCCGTTACTACATATTCGGGGCGTAGCGCAGTTTGGTAGCGCATCTGGTTTGGGACCAGAGGGCCGCGGGTTCAAATCCTGCCGCCCCGATACTTAAGACGGGCTTATAGCTCAGGTGGTTAGAGCGCACGCCTGATAAGCGTGAGGTCGATGGTTCGAGTCCATCTAAGCCCACTATACCAAAACAATTTGTTTTGGGCCTTTAGCTCAGTTGGTTAGAGCGCCCGGCTCATAACCGGTAGGTCCAAGGTTCGAGTCCTTGAAGGCCCACTCATGACTCAATTTATGCGACGCAAGGAGCAAAAAAATGGGAAATGAGACCGAATTTGCCCAGATAGCTCAGTCGGTAGAGCAGGAGACTGAAAATCTCCGTGTCCGTGGTTCGATTCCGCGTTTGGGCACCAGAAGCGCAGCTGGAAAATCCGGCTGCTTTTTTACTGCATAATTTGATTAGGATAATTGGATAAAACAAAAGCTGTGAAAAAACACAGCTTTTTTATATTATCAGATTATTTAAGCGTTCTACTTTTACCTTTGATATGACCAAGTACAATTAAGTTGTAGCATCAAAGTAATATTTTGAAAAATAATTCAAATATAATTGTGTATTTTGAAATTATTTTCAGTTTTTGGGAGCAATAAGTTTATTATAGAAATTATTTTATTGAAAACATTTGCACAAGTGAATAGAATATAACAAAATTGCTACTTAGATATATTTATAGAAGAATCTAAATAATTGTCTGGTAGGCAGTATAATGATAGTCGTAATAATAATTAAAAAATATTAGGAGGTTATTGAATGAAGAAAGAAGAATTTTATGAAACTAATTATAGTTTGGATGAAATTGAAATGGACCCTCGATTTATTATTTGTGAAAAAGAAATGAAATTAGTTTTTGGAGTGCAAATTATTTTTACACTAGTTAGTATTATTGCAGCCTACTTGTTAGGCAGTGGAGATCCTAATAATTACAGTTATATTTTAGGATTGCCTACTTGGTGGTTTGCAATAATTGTCATTAGTGTAATATTTACTGGAGTAGTAATTTATATAACTAAATTTAAGTTGGTGGACATGGAATTAAGTGATGAAGTTGAGAATGACGATTTAGCAGTAAAATAATTACTAAACAAATACAACAATATTATTAAAAGGAGACATATAAATGGGTTATGAAATAAGTGCAAGTAGTCGTACAGCAATAATAATTACTTTTGCTATTTATACTTTGGGTATGATTGCAATCGGACTTTATTCAAAAAAAACAATGGATAAAACTGCAGTAGATAAATATGTTGATGAATTTTATACTGGCGGACGTGGTATGGGAGCTATAGTTGTTGCAATGATGGTAGCCGCTGGATTATGTAGTGCTGGAACATTTCTTGGAGGACCTGGTCTTGGTTACTCAGTTGGATTAACATGGGTTTTAGCTGGATTCTCTCAGATATTTATGAATTTTACAGTGTTTGGTGAAATAGGAAAGAAAGTTGGCATAGTTGCTCGAAGGATTAATGCACAATCCTATGTTGATTTATTTGTATCTCGCTATAACAGTAATAAATTTATTGGTGTATTTGCAATACTAGCTGTAATGATGTTTTTAGGCAGTTATGTTGTGGCACAGTTTGTTGGAGGCGCTAGACTGTTTGAATCTATGACGGGCCTTTCATACACATTAGGATTGGTATTATTTGCAGGACTTGTATTAGTTACAGCTGCATTAGGTGGTATAAAAGGAGTAGCAGCTGCAATTGTATTTCAAGGAATAATAATGACTGTATCAGTAATTATGTTATTTATATTAACCTTAAGTCATCTTGGACCATTAACTTCTGTATACAAAGAAATTATTTCAATAGATCCATCTGTTGTTACACCTTGGACATGGAGTCCAATGTATCAATTTTCTATGTGGATTGTATATGGACTTGTTTGGATTGGATTACCCCATGGAGCTATGGCTACACTTACATATAAAGATACAAAATCAATGCATAAGGCAATAATAATGGGAGTTTTATTTGTATTGGTTTGGACACTTGCATTAATTTGGACAGGAAGTTTAGGACGTGCAATGTTTCCAGACTTAGAGGTTCCAGATCAAATAATACCTTCTATTGCCATGAAAGTTTTACCACCATGGTTAGCAGGACTTACACTTGCAGGTGTTGCTGGAGCAATACAATCTACAGTAGGATCCATGGTTATTATTATCAGTTCAACTTTTGTTAAAAATGCATACCAATCAATGATAAATCCAAAGGCTGACAGTAAAAAGTTAAAAAAAGTTACAGTTATGTCAACAGTTGCAATATGTATAGCAATATTCATTCTATCCATTAATCCGCCTAATGCTCTTCAGTTTATGATAACATTTGCAGTTGGAGGATTAGGTTCAGCATTCTTCTGGCCGCTGCTATTAGGAATTTATTGGAAGAGAACCAACGAATATGGAGCTGCTGCCGGAATGGTTGGTGGAATGGTTACCTATATACTTGGTGCAGGAAACTACTTACCAATAGCTATGGGAATGAATGCAGTAGTAGTTGCTCTATTTGTGTCTTTATTGTTGACAGTATCTATAAGTTTGGCAACACCAAAGCCACCTAAAGGAATAATTATGATATGGTTTGGCAAGTATTATCCAAAAGAAGTATTATCAAAATAATACAATATTTATAAATAGATTAGAAAAATATGAACTGTCATATTTCTAAAATTTGTATAGGGGTGATAAATTTGTGTAAGTTTGATTTAGTAGTAAAAAATGCAAAGGTTATTGATGGTACTGGCAACCCATGGTTTTATGGATGTGTTGGCGTAAAAGATGGGAAAATTGCTTACATAGGTAATTTAAATGATGATATTGATTGTTGCGAAATAATTGATGCGAAGCACCAAATATTGTCTCCCGGATTTATTGATTGTCATACTCATTCTGATTTTGCGTTATTGAGAGACCCGGGAATGTTATCAAAATTGAAACAAGGGGTTACAACTCAATTAATTGGACCGTGTGGTATAAGTGCCGCACCCATAAGTCCAGATAGAGTAAATCTGTTGGATGCTTATGCTGGTTTTGCCAAAGCTGGTGTCGAACCTGAATATAATTGGGAAACCTTTGGAGATTTTCTTAATGTTATCGATAAGTTGCCATTAGGAACAAACATAGGTGCTTATGTTGGACATGGAACAGTTAAAATTAACGTTATGGGATTTGAATCAAGGAAACCAACTGAAGAAGAGCTTAAAGAAATGAAAAAACAAGTAAGAGAAGCGATGGAAGACGGAGCATTCGGTATGAGTTCTGGATTGATTTATCCTCCGGGAGTATATTCGGAGCCTGAAGAAATAGAAGAAATGGCAAAAGAACTTAATAGATTTAATGGTGTGTATCTTTCCCATATGAGAAATGAATCATATAATTTATTAAAAGCTGTTAAAGAGATAATTCACGTGGCAGAAGTTGCTAATATTCCAGTTCAAGTACATCATCATAAAGCTATGGGAATAAAAAACTGGGGACTGGTAAAAGAGTCTGTTAAATTAATAGAAGAAGCGAGAAAAAAAGGACTGGATATTACAATTGATCAATATCCATATACTGCATCCAGCACCACATTGAGAGCATGTTTGCCTCCGTGGGTTCATGAAGGTGGTATTGAAAAGATAATTGAAAGGCTAAATGATCCTTCAACTAGAGCGCGTATAATTGCTGATATAGAATATACTGACAATTGGGAAAACTTTTACAAAAATAGTAATGGAGCAAAGGGAGTAGTAATTTCGTATACACCATATACACCGGAATTTGAATGTAAAACTCTTTATGAGGCGGGTAAAATGGTTGAAAAAGAACCATTGGATGTTTTATGTGATATTATTGCAGCTAATAAAGGCAATGACAATGCTTGTTACCATATGTTAAGTGAAGATGATATTAATTATGTTATGAAGAGTCCATACACAATGATTGGGTCAGATTCAATTCCTGTTGCACCAGGTGCAAAATGTCATCCGAGAACTAACGGAACATTTCCTAGAGTCCTTGGAAAATACGCTAGAGAAGGTGGAGTTATAACTCTTGAAGATGCAGTGAAAAAAATTACCGGCTATCCGGCTGGCAGATTTAATATTATGGGAAAGGGATTAATTAAAGTTGGGTATGATGCAGACCTTGTTATTTTTAATCCTGATACAGTAATAGATGGTGCTACTTATGAAGATCCGTTTAAAGAACCTATAGGTATTAATTTCGTTTTAGTAAATGGTCAGTTGGCAATAAAAGAAGGTAAATCAACGGGTAATACCTCAGGCAGAGTTGTTAGAAGAAAGTAATTCATATGTATCTACGTATAGCAAGAGTGATTATATGCATGCACATAATCACTCTTTAACAATATAGGCCGAAAATGATTTCCTTGAAAAAGTATATAATGTAATATATAATATTCTCTATACAAAAAATACATGGTGATAAAATGATAACAGTTAGGGAAATACTAGACGCGGAATTTTTTAAAGATTATAAGGTCATTGCAGGCAATAAGGGATTAGACAATCAAGTAAGGGGTATAACCGTTCTTGACTCAGAGTGCGGTTATAAATGGACTCAAAGGAATGAATTTGTATTTACAACTGGATATATATTTTCAACTAATCCAAATAATCTTGAAGAGTATTTATGTTCTCAAGAAATCAAAAAACATGCTGCACTGGCCATTAAAGAAAGGTATATAAGAGAAGTACCTAATGAAATGTTGAAAGTGTTTAATGATAATAAAATTCCTTTAATATTTATACCTCCAACAGGACGTTGGGTAGAGATATTCAATGCTATTAATGCGGTTATTTTAAATAAAATTATTAAAAAATTTGATATTGGTAAAATTAGTAACGTTAAATATTATAACTTATCTTATCAGGAAAGAAAAATAAAAAAAATACTTAATATATTTGAGTATGAAACAAGTTTTCCTGCAATGCTGTTTGACTTAATAAATGAAAAAGCTTATTACAGTTCAAATAAATTCAAGGAAGAAACAATAAATATTAAAATAGAAGAATATTGGAATCCATCTTTTAGCTACAGTAAAGAATATTTGTTTAATAATAGCAGAATGGCTAGGTATAAGTTAGGTACAGGGAAAAATTTAGATTTTAGCTGGATTAATATACCTATAATGGTCGATGATAAAATAAAAGCATATTTTGTAATAATTGAACCTAAATGTAAATTAAGTTACTTCGATCAATTTGCTTTAAGCATTGGATTGGCTCAGCTCCAGGCCATGTACGAACAAATTTTAGTGGTTAAAGGGTTAGAATACACTCAATTTACACAGTTTATGAATAAGTTAATAAGCGGAGAAATCAAAGATAAGAAAACGATTATTTTAAAAGCAATACAATTTGATATAAATATATATAAGAAATATTGTTTTTTCATTATGAAGCAGAGCAATAAAGAAATAATGATCAATAATTATAAAGATATAATTAATTCTAACAAGAAGCGCGTATTTGGAAGTGATAATAAATGTCATATCATTGTTATTGACGAATATAGTTTTTTATTTTTGTATGAATTAACCGAAGGGCTTGAACTGGATAAAGAATTAGAGCTTTTGTATACAAAAATAGACAATTTTTATAAGAGAGTGTTATTGGACATTAGTAACATTAAGCTGTATTTTGGGTTGTCAGATATATGTGGAAATATAGTAGAGACTGAAAGAAGTTATATGAGGTGTCTTAAGGCTTTAGAGATCGGGCCTCATTTATTTCCAAATGATAATTTGTGGGTATATTCTAAGTTAGGTATTCTTGCATGGCTTGATATAAAAGAAGATGAAATGGAAGTTATGAAAAAAGATATCAACAAATTGAAAAAAATTGGTGATGTTGAGCTTATTCAAACATTAAAAGTCTATGTGGAAAACAGGATGAATTTCAGTTCTACTGCAGATAAAATGTTTTTGCATATTAATACTGTTAGAGCCAGAATTGAAAAGGTTAACAATATTTTGAATATAGACTTGAATAACGAGCTAAATAGATTAAAATTGGAATTGATTTTAAAGTTTTTAGAATAAATCTTTGCTACTCTTAGTCGTATATTTTTATAATTATAATAATCAATAGTACTATTCCGGCATATCCATTCAGTACATAAACAACATTTTTAAATATGTCGACATAATTTAAAATATATTATAATTATATATAAAAGAATTACATATATCAAATTTGTTAATAAAAAAATGTTATTTACAGGGCATTTTTTTTATGTACATGAAAATTCTATTTTTTTAATATATTATTTTATAAATAAATTAAAAATTTTATTTTTATGAAAAAAATGAAGAATTAAATAGTAAAATATTATCTATTTTTTCATTACAAAAAAAGAGATGTTGCTCTACTAAATCTTTATTTTAGTATTTCAACAGCAACATCAATAGTGCGGATGCAAATAGCTTAACTTTTAGTAGCAGTAGCACTTTGTGGAGATTGTGTAAACTCGCAAAATGCTCCATAAATCAACAGCTTAAACTTTTTAAATGTAACACATGTATTGTAATCCTACACCAAGAAAAATATTTATTTTATATAGCTATTGAAATTGTAGTCATTATGTAATATAATTTATAAATCACGGACCATTAGCTCAGGGGATAGAGTGGCAGACTTCGAATCTGCGCGTCGGGGGTTCGAATCCCTCATGGTTCACTAATTGCAAAGGTTGTAGCGTGTAAAATGAGTCGATAAAAAATTGATTCGCCAAAAATTCGCCAACTTAAAAAATAATAAAAAGAACCTGAGTGTATAAATTAGGTTCTTTTGTTATTTATTGACTGAATACATCATCTAAAACGGAGGTCGCTTCTATATTCGCTTCTTTCAATAAATGTAGATATATTTCTGTGGTTTTTATAGATGAATGCCCTAATAGTTGCGATACGGTCACTATATCAATACCATTGTTTAGCAAAGTAGTTGCAAATGTGTGTCTAAGAGCATGAAACTTTCTGTAAGGTATCTCAGCTCTTTTTAATAACCTTTCCCATGACCTTCTTAGGTTTTTAGCATCTATATATGTTCCAGTTGATGAAGGGAATAAAATAGTATTTTCTGTATAAGTTGGCCCAAGTAATAACTTTTCTTCAGCAATGAGCTTTTCAAGTTGAATTAACTCTTTTTCTAGTACTGCATTTATAGTCAGATCACGCTTTGATTTTTTAGTTTTGGTTTTAGTTAATTTTAATTCATAGCGATACTTAGTAGGGGATTCAAAAATTTTAACTCTGTTCAGAGTATTTCTTATCTTTATTAAATTATTTTTTATATTCTTTTTCTTGTTAAGAGCTAATATCTCACCCTCTCTTGCTCCTGTGTTAACAGCAAACATCATTAAATATCTAATCTTAGTATGTCCAGCTATCTTTTTTAATTTGTTTATCTCATCCACGGTGAAGACTTCTATATTTTTCATATCTTCTTCATCTTCATCGTCTATGATTTCATCTTCAGGTGGTTTTGGAAGCTTAAGGCCTCTGAGGGGATTCTTTGCAACATAGGATTCAGATTCAGCGTAATTAAAGAACTTATTTAGCAGCTTGTGCAGATTTTTAACTTGCGATATTGTTTTATTTTCTTTGGATAACATTTCATTATAACGCTTTTGAATCTGCAACTTTTTAATATCAGATACAGGAGCAATAGCGTATGGCAGGTCTTCTACATAGTTTCGATATATTGATTCATAGCGCTCAAACGTGGAGCTACTATTGCCATTATATCTCTCGATTTCCCAAATCCATACAAACATTGCTTTGCTTAAGCTTTGCTTGCCTAAGTCTGGATTTACACCCTGTGCAAGCAAATCAAGGTATTCTTTCCTTTTTCTATTTGCGTCGGACTCTGATGTTCCGTAAAAATTTTTATATACTGGTTGACCTTTATTGTTTTCGCCAATTTTCTCACGAATTCGGAAGTATTCTTTGTCTCCTGCCTTTGCATTTGTCTTTGGTTTGTTCGCCATATTCCATCCTTTCATTTTGCTTATAAACTTAATAATTTTGGTAAGTAATCTACATGTACAATGAAGTTAATCAAGATTTTTTTCTGGAGAACCGGATAGGCTTGATTGGTTGGCATCATGTAAAGTATCTTTGTAAACTCGTCTTGCAGCCATAATAAAATTAATGAAGTGTATAGGAAAATCATCCGGTAGCTCGTCTTTTTCAGCAAACTTTAAAGTTACTTTTCTATCTGGTAATTTAGCCATAATTAATCTCCTTGGTATATAATTACAAATTTATTTAAAGGTTAAATATTCTTTAATGATATTCGCATTATGTTGCGAAATGACGTTATTGTTTAATTTTATTTGTCTACAACTTCCGAAGCTTCTTCTAAAAATCGATTGATTATCCCTTTAAGTTTTTTATTTTCAGATTTGAGCTTTTTAATTTCTTTTTCTAGATCTGCTTTTTCTAACAGAGAAAAATTTTTAGGTTGAGATGCTTCTTGAGCTTTTCTTTGTAAATAATTTTGTATCTCAGGTAAATCAACACCCCGTGCCTCCGCCATTCCTACATACTCAAGAAATCTATTTTGGCAAATATAATATGTCCAGCGGTCTCCTTCATCGTCACTCTTCCAAGCTTCACCAAAATAGCTAAACTTCCCGTGTCTTAGTGCCACTCTAAGACCCATGGGTGACATTCTCAATATTGTCGCTGCTTCTGCTACGGTTATTCTTCCATCATCAGTTGTTAATATCTCCTTTGTCATAAATTCCTCCCAAATATATTTGTTTTTTTATTTAGTTTTATTCAATACTTATTTAATAATCTTTTTTATAATGTCAAATATACTGAATGAGGTTTTATTGTAGACTTTGTTGTACATTGCTTTCTTAGGGTTGCGTACCCATCCCATCCCTTTTTTACCATAGAAAGGGTTAATTGCTCCTTTTACTTCTCTTTTCAGCCTGCCAGTGGTACGAGATTTTATGCTTTTCTTAAGGCTTGGTTTTCTTAGTCCGAATTTCATAATTTTTTTATAACCTCCAGAATTAAATTATAACGGATAATTCAATTAAAGTTTACCACTTGTTTCTAACAATCGATTTGATGTCCAATACTTTTGTAATTCCATTTTTATTAAACTACATAACTAAAAGATATACATATCCTACTTATTAAAACTCTACTATGTGTAGCTAAAAGTTATCATTATCCATTGTATCATCATCTTGATTTTTGTATTTATGAATATAAGTTAGCTCTTCTATCCTTTCTACAGCTTCATTTTTCCCTATATCGTTCAGTTGATAATAACTGTTGATTATTTTTTTTACACCTTCATCTAAATACTCAGCAAGTAAATCGGCATACGTATGTAAGGCAAATTCTTTTTCATCTTCCTTTATTTCTTTTTCAGTTCTTTCCTTTTCCCAACCAACTAAAGCTAAAACCGATTTACCTAATGCATTGGCAATATCTACTATTTCTGAGACTATAATTTCAACTTCCCCGTTCTCTAATTTTGTTAAATAAGTAATGTCTCTATTAGTTAATTTCGACAGTTTTTCTAAAGAATAACCTTTGCTCAAGCGTGTGTTTTTTATATTTTGTCCCATAAATTTGTTGTCACCGAGCTTGGTTGGATCACTCTCCCACCCCATTAACCAAGTTGGCGTTGTCTCTAAAGCGTCAGCAAATATTTTTATTTTAGATTGAGGTATATCATTATCTTCTCCTTCAATTTTTGCAATCGTTGAGCGTGACTTATATCCTAATTTTGTTGCAAGTTCTTGTTGCGAATATCCTAACTCCTCTCTTCTTTGCTTTATTCTCTTAGATAGTATACTCACTGTTTTTCCTCCAAATTTGTTCTATATACATAATAAAATATCGTGTATTATAAGTCAACAAAAATTTAATTTTAAAAATAAATGTTGACTTTAAATCACCAATATGCTAATATAGAAATGTGATTAAAAATCAACAGATAAGAGGAGGTGCATAGTATTGACAGATACATATAAACTTAAATGTTTAATATTAAAGTCAGATATGAAACTTAAAGATATTGCTAAAAAAATGGGCATTTCATATTTTTCGCTTCAAAAAAAAATGAATAATGTTGTGGAATTTAAAGCAAGCGAAATAATGGAATTATCAAAAATATTAAACATCAAGGGTGGTAAAGAAAAAGAAGAAATTTTTTTTGTTAAATAACGTGATTTGAAATCAACTTTAAAAATTGATCAAGAATCTATAATTAATTATCAAAATATTTCATCAAGGTGATTGTCGAATGATATTTGGGTGCAGGGATTTGCAAAATATGAAATTATTTTACAAAAATTCATATAATAAAGATATGACATTTATTTTAAATAAAGAAAGGAAAAAGCCTGGATAAAGACTTGTAAATTTATAAAAAATAAATATTCAGTATGTGGACAAGCAGTTTAATATCATAATAATTTTTACTTGAACTATTTACGGGTAGTGGTGGTTTATTATAAAAAATAGAAGGAGAAAAGTATGAACGAATTAAACGAACCAAAAAAACTTATGTCAATAGTAGAAGCGGCAAAATATTTTGGAATTGGAAGGGATTGCTTATATGCACTTTCTCGAACAGAGCCGGATATACCAATCTTAGTTGTTAATGGCCGAAAAAAAGTTAATATTCCTAAGATGGCCGAATGGCTTGATAATGCGACTGCTGCAGGTCGTGAATTATAGGAGGTACCTTGATGGTGAAAGCGCAAACAGTGGAACAGTATCAAATCATAAAATGGTTGGAGCAAAACTTTTACATTGAAGCTCTGAAAATATCTCTTATTGATAAAGCTACGGTACTCATTGAGGATATAAATGGAGAAACGGCAACAGTTAGGTATAAAAGTAAAAATGATATCGTGTTAGAACAGGAAAATAAGTTGAATAGGGAGAGTGAACAAAGTGCCTGAGCACAGAATCAAAGCTTATAGGAATAAAATTAAGGCTGTAGGATTGCAAGGGGAAGAATTACGCCAGTACATAATTAAAAACTTTCAGGAACTGGGGTTCCCAAAGAAAGGAACGGCAATGTGGTTTTATCACAATTGTTTATAAAATTAATACATGTTAGATGTTGCATCAGATTTTCTTAAACATCACAAATTATTATTCGATGAATAGTGGTTTGTGGTGTTTTTATTTTCTTAAGGAATTAAAGATTTGATTAAAGGAGTGTGAAATATGAACGAAAGAGAATTTTTACAGGGAGAAATAAAAAAAACGGTTGATCGGCTGCATGATGTGAAATTTTTAAAGATACTATGTGGTTTGTTGAATGAAATTTATAGAAGGGAAGATAAAAAATGATTGGAGCAAAGGCAGGTTATGATATAAAAAAATATGAGGTTAAGAATTTTCTATCCGAAGGTATGCGAAAAATCGAAAGACAAATTGTAAATGTAAATTCTGAAATGGCAATGGATGTGTGCGATGAAGTTTATACAGAAGAAGAACAGAATTTTATGGCGATGCAAGTGACCAAGTTTAACATTATTGAAATGTTGTTAGAAACAGATGATAAAGAGCGCATAATTTTTCTGCATGATTTTCTCAATGCTTATTTGAAGGATAAAAAATCAAATACAAAGCAAAACACAAATAAAAGGGGAAATTTATATGAATGAAGAGATAAAAGAAATTACCGAGTTATTAGAACTACAAAAAGATTATATATTAGTTAAAAAAGTTTTAGCATATGTAAAAGCATATATTCATTATAAGAGCAAAAGGAGTGCATAGAAATGAGAGAAGAATTAATAAAGAAAATTATTCAAAATTTAGAGTTTGGAACTGATGAATTTTTAGAAGAAGTAAGCGAGATGTTGATTGGATGCCGGGAGGCAACCGAAAAAGTGGAAATTGAAAGAGGACTGCTGTTCAGCAGGGTTGCTGATATCATAACTGAAATTGCGGACATCTGTATTACTAACGAGAGTAACGACAGAGTTGAAGCAATCGGAGCAAATATAATCTGTGACAGCAAAGATAGCGTACTATTTATTCTCCAGCTATGTACTGATAAGATAATACTAGAGGTTAATGGCAAATTTGTTCTTGAGATTAATGCACAAAGCCCAGTGCTGATAGCGTTCAAAGAGTTGTTTGAACAATTGAATTATTCGTATCCAGAATATATGGGACAGGCTTAAATGCTTGTTTTATCACTTAAGTAGGTGATTATAAATGGCAAGACCAAAAAAACAAACAGTTGAATACTTTCCCCATTACACTACAAGCGGAAAGACGCTTTTTATATTAGAAAGTAATTACGGCAATAATGGCTATGCATTTTGGTTTAAATTACTTGAGTTGCTCGGAGGAACAAACGGAATGTATTATGACTGCAATAATGTCCCCGATTTAGAGTTCCTGTTAGCAAAAACTCATGTAAACAAGGAAACTGCATACAACATCCTTAATATACTGGCAGATTTAGAAACAATTGATAAAGAATTATGGTATAAAAGTAAAATTATATGGTGCCAAAACTTGATTAACAACGTAACTGATGCGTTCAAAAGAAGAATATCAGAAATACCAAAAAAGCCATTATTGCATACAGAAACCCCAATGAAAGAGAGTAAATGTATACAGAAACCCTCTGCAAGTGACATTTCTACCGACAAAAACGGGGAAAGTAAAGTAAAAGAAAGTAAAGTAAATAATAAAAAGAATAATGTGCATTCTGCGAATGCTACTGATGCATTTTTTGAAACCGTATGGAAATTGTATCCGAATAAAAAAGGCAAGACAGCTGTATCAAAAAAATCTAAAGATGCTATCTATAAACTGGGTATTGAAAAAATAACTGCGGCAATTGAGTCATATAAAAAAGAATTGGCAAAAGAGACATGGAAGCAACCAATGAACGGAAGCACATTTTTTAATGGGAGGTTTACAGATTATTTATCTATAGAATCAGAAAAGGCATCACCTACGGCTGCAGAAAACAAAACTTATAACAGCGATGACGAAAATCCATATGCTAATCCTGAACTTATGGAACAAATGGCAAGAGAAGCGGGCATTCCAAAAATTAATTTTGATGACTATGACGATTACGAGGGCTGATAGAATGGACGATTTACAGGAGCAATTATATAAAATAATACCTCACTTGGGGCAATACAAAGAAAAAGGCAATGAAATAATTCCGGTATATTGTCCTTTCTGCTACGGCGGGAAACATAAAGATAAAGAGACCTTTGCTATAAATAAGCTTACAGGTGCGTATAATTGCTTGCGTGGCAGCTGTAATCAAACAGGAAATTTATTCACGTTAGCAAAACATTTAGGGGTTGATATAGTGGCAGAAAGGCAATCATATTTCAGGGAATACAGGAAGCCTAAAAAAGCATATAAAATGCCGGAAGTAACATATAGGAACCTATCTAAGAATGTTATTGATTACTTTGAAAAAAGAGGTATATCTGAGGAAACATTAATAAAAAATAAAGTTACTTCTGATGAAAAAGAAAACATAGTTTTTAATTATTATCTCAATGGCGAATTGGTTTTTATTAAATATAAAATTCCACGAAAACCAAGAGGTAATGAAAGAAAATCATGGAGAGAAGCAGATACGCGTCCTGTGCTGTATGGTATGGATGATTGTGATCTCACATATCCATTGATAATTATCGAAGGTGAGCCGGACAAGCTGGTCTTGGATGAATGCGGAATAAGAAATGCTGTATCAATACCAAGCGGTACTAATGATTTCACCTGGATTGATGAATGCTGGGAATGGTTAGAAAAATTTGATGAAGTAATTATATGGGGTGATAATGATAGTGCAGGTAAGGGATTTCAACAGGAAGCCATTGCAAGGCTTGATGATTGGAAGTTAAGAGTAGTCAAATGCGAATATAAAGATGCTAATGATATGCTATACCGTATTTCCAAAGAAAAAGGGACAGATGAAGCTAAAAATGCTGTCAAAGAGCATATAAATAATGCGTCTATAGTCAAGAAAGAATACATAACAAATCTTGCTGATGTGAAACGAAAGGACTATAGAAACATAAAAGCAATATCCACCGGTTTTAAGGAATTGGATAACTTAATAGGTGGCATGTACGGTGGTATGCTAGTTATATGGACAGGCTATAACGGAAGCGGTAAAAGCACTATATTGTCAAATATAATTTTGAATGGCATAGAAATAGGAAGCAGGGCTTTTGTATATTCCGGAGAACTTCCAAAGGAAGATTTTAAAGAGTGGATGGATTTGCAACTTTCAGGAAAAAATTATCTGGCTTTATATGATTGTCCTGTAAAAAAGCAATCAATATCTATTCCGAACAGTAAATATTATAAATATTTTGATGAGTTTTATGATGAAAAAATATTCTTGTTTGATACAGAAGATTATGCGACGGATAATGAAATCATATCAGCTATGACATATATGGCTAAACGAGAAGGCATTAAAGTCTTTGCCATAGATAACATGCTGACAATGAACATAACAGAAGTAGGTGACAGCAACGAAAAACAAGCAAAGTTAATTATCAAATTAAAGGGATTTGCAAGAAAATTTAATGCAGTAGTTCACTTAGTTGCTCATCCAAGAAAGCCAGGGCAAGGACAAATAAGAGTAGATAAATATTCTGTCAGCGGTACGGCTAATATTACAGATTTAGCTGATAGAGTTATAGGGTTTCACAGATTAACAAAAGAAGAAAAAGAGAAAAATGAAATTTATTCAAATTATAATAATGCTTTGATTGTTTTCAAAGATAGAAAATTTGGTGTATTTGACAGAGAAATTTTATTCAAGTTTGACTATTTTTCTAAGAGGTATTATACAGATGTTTTAGAAAGAGACAAAGAATATTCATGGGTTGATAATATAAAAAAACAAGAGCCAAGGCAAATAGAGATTGAAAAAGCTCCATGGGATTGAGAGGTATTCAGATGACAAAACAAGAATACAATAAACATTTAGCAAGATATCACAAGGCTATGAATTGGTATCATGGTTCAAAGGATATGAAAAAGCAAGAAAAATATTTGCCTGATTTTGAAAAAATATTAAGCGACTTAGAACAGGGCTGTGCAGAGTTAAAGCCTAACGAACATGAGATTATAAATGGATTTAAAATATAATTTGGAAGGATTAGAAAATGAATACTATTTTATATAAAACAATAAAAAAAGCTGTAAAGAAAAATGAAGATAATATTAAAAAGTCAGGCGCATTTGTACCGTATTCTGTAAGCTTGCGGAATATGTGTAAAATTTATAACGTTGAAATTTTCTTCAATAAAATTTGCGATAACATTTTTGAGGAAATTGAAAAAGATGCATGTCAGGGTGAATTTGTAATGATAAAGTTAGAAAATTATGCAGATTTACGTTTTGACGAAAATGGATTATTGATATTTTCAAGTATTTTGTCTAAATACTTTGATAGACCTGAGCTAATAAAATTGCGTAAATATTTAAAATCACTGAATGATGCAAAACGAGTTAAGCAAGGGATTAGATATGAAATTGATAATCTTGACGTATATGAGTTGAAGCAATGTATTAAATTGCTGGAGAGTGGTGTTGTAAAAAACAGTCCTGAATTACTTGACATGTACAAAACGGCACTTGATAGAAAATCCAGCTTGCAATATAAAATAAAAAAAATCACAAATTGCACTTTGAGGAGTTCGATATCAATGTCCAAGCGGTTAATGCATGCAATACAAGGAGGAATGCATGACTAATTCGATAATCCAGGAATATAAGGATCTAACAGAAAATATTGCAACGATAGAATCACATATTAAAACTATAAAAAGAGAAATTCAAAAGCTGATGATGGTTTGGAGACCTCAAGGATTGACAGCCATAAATTATGAAAATCCGTTTATACAAGAATCAAGAAATCAAATGGAAGCTTATGAGGCATATTTAAAATTGTGTAAATATGAGAGGGAAACAAGTGATTTAAAAAAAGAATTAAACTTGCTATATAACCAGAGAAATGAGCTTGAAAAGATCATAGACGGATTTAGAGATGTTGAAAAAAAAGCGTTAATGCTGAGAATCAAAGGGTATTCTAATTCTAAAATTGCAAAAGAAATGAGCTATTCTCAAAGGCATATTGAAAGAATTTTTAAAAATATTAGAGAAAAAGAAAAGATGTCGGTGAAATGTCGGTCGGACATGTGCTAATATGATACTATGAAAAATATATTTTGGTATATAAACAATCCTTTCTTAATTAACATAAAAATATGAGAAAAAGCACTTTTTGAACAGGGACAAAGAGTGTTTTTTCTTTTTATAAAAACATATGGAGGTGAGCATGGGTGCTTGTTAAATGTTACACGCAATGGAGAAGCAATGGAGAATTAAAATGCTTGTGTAAATTGGACAATCCGGCCTGCGATCAATTTCTTTCTTGCTCAATTGAAGAATTTAAATATGATAAATATCAAGGCCTTAAAAGTTGCATGGGGCATGATTCACATAGAAAAGTTCGTAGAAAATGGCAACAAAAGATATGAGGGGGATAGAACAGAGTGAAACAAATAACTGATAATCAGATGAAAGAACTTTTTATTAAGATTCCTTTGCTTAAAAGCGTAAAAACTTCTTTAGAATCGGATTTAAAACGAGTTACTGAATACGATTCGTGGCAAGATGATGCAATAGATGCAATTAACTTTAATTTCATACTGTCGGATATGCCTAGAAGCGGCAATATTTCTGACAAAACATCAAAGGCGGCATTAAAAGTTGAAGACATTGCTTGTAAGGAAAAACGTGAAATATTACAACAAATATTGAATGAGATCCGATGCGTTGATAACTTATTACAAAAAGTTGATCTTGCACTTAATTCACTTTCAGAAGATGAAAGACTTTCGATTGTTTCAAAGTATTGGGAAAAGAAAACATGGGATGAAGTTGCACGGGAAAGCATGCTTAGCGTCTCTCAAACTAGGAGAGTTGCGGCTAAAGCTATACAGAAAATTAATATAATTGCAAGGATAAGGATTGAAGACTATGAAGTGTTAAAAATTAATTTTGGCTAGATAAGATTACCCACATTGTAATATTTTGTCATATTATCGTTGCAAGAAAATGTTTGCAGAGGTATAATGATGTTAAAATATTATAATTATTGGAGGAGTATATAATGTCAAAGTTAAAAGAAGCAGATTTTTATTATGGCTCTGTGCTATCTACGTTATTTACTAATCATATTACGCCTGTTTTAATAGAAAACGATAAAGATAGACAAGTGTATGACTATTCTACTGATAAAGGTGATTTTAGAGCATACATAAAATATCGCACTTCAAAGAAAAATTTAAAATCAGATAATTATTTTAGTTGGGACTTTGTTCTTACAAATGATATAGATGAGATAAAAAAGTACATAGACGACAATTATAATATTGTGCTGTTTTTAGTGTGCGGATCAAAGAATTTAAAAGAAAGCGAACTTGCAATTTTAAATAAAGATGAAATTAAATTAATTCTTTCTTTAAACAAGCAATCGATAACGATTAGCAGAAAAAAAGGCGAAAAGGCCTTTAGAATTTCTATAGGTGGCGGCAGGGATAAAGCTATGCCAATAAAAAGTAGCAGAAAGTTAGAAGATGTAATTTAACATACAATGTAAGAACTCCTAACAGAGTTCTTTTTTGATATATTTTAGGTAGCAGAAATTAATCTGTTGCTTCTTTAAATACAGACAATCATGCCTCATATGTAATATTTTGTCAACGATTGTAGACAGGTAAGGTTTTCCTTGGTATAATATTGGTAAATATTATATGTGGGGGAAATCATAAATGTCTAATATATCAATAGCATCATATACGATAGGTATAAAAAATAAAAATGATGACGAAAGTTATTCTTTAAATAATATTGACGGATTACAGTTTATAGATATATTCGATAACTTTATTACCGAAAACAATCAGATATATGAGAATAATGAAGTATTAGAAAAAATTTTTAAATTTGAAGGTTGTATTCAAGAAGAAAAATCACAGGATAATAATTGTTTATTTAATTATATAATTGGGAGAATAAAAACAGGTTCTTATGGCCAAGAGGCTGAGATAATCAATAGTACAACGGGAAATTTTAGGTTTAATAAGAATGAAGATGATGCGGAAGTTATGCCGTTTAATTTCATCTTAGCTATTCCACCTGGAGAAGTAAACAGGGGAATCTTAATTCTCCAAAAAAACGGAATATTTGGAATCAAAACTTTATTTGAAAAAATTTTGTCGGATTATTTGAAAACTGTAAGTCTCGATTATAAATTATTTTTAGGAAATGTTGCTCCAATGGCTTATTTAGAGAAACTCTTTGAATATGGAGTGTTGCAGAGAATTCGTTTTTTTAGATATGAAATTCCGAACGATATAGGTAATCAAATAGGATTATTAAACAATGGAGTTAATGAATCTTATGAGGAATATGTTATTAATAAACCGACTGGTTTTATTAGAAATAACATAGATAGAATTCGCGAATGTATAAGAGGACAAAGAAATTTAGCTACTATAGTTCAACTTAATAATTTTGAATATGAGAATATTAAGTTGGAATTTAAGTTAGGGGCAAAGTATAAAACTATTAATTTAAGTGACGTTTCGAGCATAAGCTTTAATGATGATATAACCAATTTGGTTACACTGAATGGGGGACATCCAACGGTAGAGAGTATGCAGCCTATACTTATTGAAACAGCAATGACTTATTTAGAAGAAATGGGTTTAATAGTAAGAGGGTGACAAATTGCGCTTATTTGAAATAATTAAAAATCCGTACACGCTAATTTTTATATGTGTTATAGGATTATTAATTTCAAAATTTATTTTTAAAATTGAATATATGAATTGTTTTAAAATAGTTAATAACCATATTAACGTTTTTAATAACAAAACTGGAAAACTTTTGTTAGTTCCATTTCTTACATACAATATTTTACCTTTTTTAATAGCTTTAGGGGTTAATAGAATTAAGGTTATTGATAGTGATATGGTAAATATTATAACTGTTATAATATCTATATTAACTTCTATGCTATTTACTTTACTTGTTATGTTGATTGATATGAAGGATAAAATCGATCTAAAAAAATTTCAAAATGCAAATCAAATAAATATAATAAAACGGGCGATAAAAGAAACGTATCATACTGTAATGTTTGAAATTCTAATTTCTATTTCTGTTTTGCTATTATCTTTTGTTTACTTGTTTACTCAAAAGATAAGTTGTATTATAAGTGCTATAATATATTATTTAGTATTTTTGTTAGTTTTTAATTTATTTATCGTTTTGAAAAGGATATTCAATATAGTTGATCATAATTTTTCTAATTAAAATTATTTATAATGTAGGAGAACTCTTAACCGGGTTCTTTTTTAAGTTAAGTAATATACATCTGTATGTAAAAAATGCAATATTATAGTTGTTAAAAAATGCTTTGCATTGTATAATATTGGTAAATTATTTAAGCAAAAGAGGAGAGTATAATGAATTATAGTGAGATGCTTGAATCATATCATAATATCAGCGAGGCATATGTCGTAGTAAATTTATATGAAATTTATATCAAAGCACAAAAAATTAAAATCAAGATTGAAAGAGATTTAAGGAGTGGTAAATATAGCTATTCAAACAGTCATCATTATCATGGTAGCGAGCAAGCTGCTCCATATATATCTTCAAGATGCGTAATGTTGGATTCTGAAAGTGAAGCATTAAATGCAGCTTTTAAGGAGCTAACTAGTTTTTATAATGAGAATGACGAGAAGGCTATATGGGTTGTCAATGAATGTTTTTAATATTAAGAGAAGAGTCTTTAAGATAAGGCTCTTTTTTTATGAAAGAATATTGGTTTCAAAACCGTTGGCTTTTTTATTGTGACGAAAGGAAGGTAAAGCATGGGTTTATCAAGATTAAGCAAGCAGTGCAGGGAGTGCAAGTATGTAGATATATGCGATCATAAAAGGATGGAAGCATTAGCCTATCTTGAAGCTTCCAGTAATGGAATGGCAGATGCTACTGCGCCTATGATACAGCAAAAGGATTATAGAAATATTAAGATAGGTGTCGATACGATAGAAACAATTGATTTGGAAGAAATAAAAAAGAAATTAACAAATTCAATATATCCAAACTTTTTACAATATGAAGGCTAATTAAATTGAGACGATGCAGGTATGACTTAGACTTCATAGGGTGAGGGGCGGGCAGAAATAAGGCAGGTGATTAATTGAGTTTCTACAAGACAAAGAGATGGAGAGATAAAAGAGTTATTATCTTAAAGCGTGACAGCTATCTATGCAAGGAGTGTCTCAGGTATGGCAAGACTACACCAGCAACTACAGTGCATCATGTAAATCCATTGGAGCATAACAGGCAGCTAGCATTAGTTAGCAAGAACCTGATCAGTCTATGTGAAACTTGCCATAATAAGATGCATGATAGAGACACGCACGAACTTACAGAGCTTGGAATCAGTTGGGTTGAAAGGATTGGAAAGATATAACCCCCCTGGTCTTAAGCTCTATTTATATAATTAAAAGGACCGGAGGGGGGAGCCATTTCCAATAGAGCGACTTTTTAAAAATATTTTTTGGGAGGTGATTTTACTGTGGCAGGAAAGGCAACAACATATGAAGGAATCAGAAAAAAGACAATTAGGGACATGAAAAAATTAGGAGTATATAAGCCGGAGTATGAACCAATTATAGATATATATTCAGAACTTCGTGAACAGTATTTCATCCTCACAGAAAAATTCAAAGACTCCGGATACGATTTCGAAGTTGAGACCATGCAGGGGGGAACTAAAAAAGCCCCGATTGTAGCTACGTTAGAAAGCCTGAGAAAAGATATTATAACTTATACAGATAGATTATGTCTCAATCCAAAAGCCGTAGATACTGTTAAAATACAGGTCCCTAAAAAATCAGCATTGGCAGAGGCGTTATCTAAGCTTTGAGTAATTTTGCAAATCACGATATAGTCTTTCAATATGCGAAAGATATTATAAGCGGTAAAGTAATCGCAAATGAAGAACAAAAACAAGGCTGTGAGAGATTCTTCCGGGACCTGGAGAATCAAGCATATTACTTTGACCCCAAACCGGCAGAAACAGTAATTGGAATAATCGAAAGAACATTCGTGCATAAACAAGGAGAAAATCTACAAGGCGAACCGATGAGAGGTAAGCCTTTTTTATTGCTTCCATGGCACAAGTTCACGATATACAATATCATGGGTTTTTATCATGTTGGTACAAAAATAAGAAAATATAAAGAGGCATTCATATTTGTTCCGCGCAAGAACGTTAAAACTACTTTTGCAGCTGCTCTCGCGTGGGCTTTATCAATCTATTACAGAAAGTCCGGCGCAAAATGTTATATTACAGCTAATGCTCTTAAGCAGTCATTAGAAAGTTTTGACTTTATTAATTTCAACATCAAATACATGGGTGAAGAAGAAAGTTTCAGAATAATCGACAACAATCAAGAACATAGCATACAGGGAGATTTAGACGGAGGGTCTATATACATTCAAGCGTTGGCCGCAAACCCAGACAGTCAGGATAGTTTCAATTGCAATCTTGCAATAGCTGATGAAATTCATGCATACACAAAGCCTAAACAGTACAATATCATCAAAGAAGCTATGAAAGCATATACAAACAAACTAATGATAGGTATAACAACTGCTGGCGATAATATGAATTCATTTTGTTATCGAAGATTGCAATATTGTACGAAAATTTTAGCCGGCTCTGTAATAGACGAGCAGTATTATGTCTTTATTGCAAAAGCTCCTGAAGGAAAGAATGGCAAAGTTGATTACACAGATCCATTAGTGCATCAAATGGCTAACCCTGGTTACGGTGTAACAATACGTCCTGATGACATAATGAATGATGCTATGCAAGCAGAGAAGGATCCTCAACAGCGAAAAGATTTTTTTTCCAAAAGTTTAAACGTGTATACAGCTGCAATGAAAGCATATTTCAATATAGAGGAATTTAAGACAAGCGATAGAAAATACAGTTGGACGCTTGAGGAGCTTACCAAGTTAAAAATAGACTGGTATGGTGGAGCGGATCTTTCAAAGATGCATGACCTTACAGCTGGTGGTCTATACGGAAACTATAAGGGCGTTGATATAGCAATTACTCATGCATGGTTCCCTATAGTTGCGGCACAGCAGAAAGCAGAGGAAGATTCAATACCGTTGTTTGGATGGCAGGATGATGGCTGGCTTGATATGTGCAATACACCTACAGTTAATTACTCGGATATTATAAACTGGTTTATTAAAATGAAAAAGATGGGATTCAAAATAAAGCAAGTTGGATTTGATAAAAAGTTCGGAAAAGAGTTTTTCTTAGGCATGAAAAAAGCAGGTTTCAATATTGTTGATGAGCCTCAATATCATTGGAAAAAATCACAAGGATTTAGGCGGATAGAGAAGCATGTTAAGGATGAACAATTTTATTATTTGCATTCATCGGCATTTGAATACTGTGTCCAAAATGTACTCGGAATAGAAAAAACAGATGACATGATACAGTACGAAAAAATAATGACTGAAATGAGAATAGACTTATTTGATGTTGCCGTGTTTGGAGCTGTCAGATTAATAGAAAATATGGAAAAATCAACATCAGCCAGTGACTGGCTTAATAGTTAGGAGGTAATAAATTGAGCAAAAACAAAGGCAACAAAAATAAAAGAACACGTGCTGAACCAGGCAGCCAAAAAAGAGAGACGGCCTTGAGTTGGTTCTTATCTACCGACGCATATGATACACTTGCAATTCCTGGATATACAAAACTAGCTGACAATCCAGAGGTAAAGATGGCTGTGAGTAAAATAGCTGATCTAGTTTCTAGCATGACAATTCATCTTATGGAAAATACAAAAAGTGGAGATATAAGAGTTAAAAACGAATTATCTCGTAAAATTGACATCAACCCATATAAGCTGATGACAAGAAAGACATGGGTTTACAATATAATTTATTCAATGTTGTTACCTGGCGATGGAAACAGCGTTGTATTCCCAAAGGTTGAAAATGGGTTGATTCAGGAACTTATTCCATTAAAGCCTTCAAGGATTAGCTTTTCAGAAATACAGGGTGGATATGAAGTGAAATATGGAAGTCAGACTTACAACTATGACGAGATATTGCATTTTATTGTTAATCCTGATCCTGAAAAGCCATGGAGGGGTACCGGTTATAGAGTTGTTTTAAAGGACCTTGTTACAAATTTGAAACAAGCAAATAAAACAAAAAATGCTTTTATGTCAGATAAATGGAAACCCTCTGTAATCATATCTGTTGATGCTATGACGGAAGAGTTTACCACTCCGGATGGAAGAGACGCGGTTCTAAAAAAGTACGTTGATGATACTGGAGAAGGAAAACCCTGGGTAATACCAGCTGACTTGATTAAAGTTGACCAAGTAAAACCTCTTTCTTTGAATGATTTAGCAATAAATGATGCTGTGCAACTAGATAAAAGGACTGTGGCTGGAATATTAGATATCCCGGCTTTTTTATTGGGTGTTGGAAGTTTTAATAAGGAAGAGTACAACAACTTTATCCGCACAAGAATAAAGAGCATTGCTGAAATGTTCCAACAAGTATTAACGAAAGGGTTAATTATAAATCCTAGCTGGTATTTTAAATGCAATGCTAAAAGTCTTATGGCGTATGACACAAAAGAATTGGCTTCCATGGGAATGGACTTGTATATCAGAGGAATTTACACTGGCAATGATGTATTAAATCTTATAGGCGATTCACCAAAAGAAGGTTTGGACGAGCTGATCATACTAGAGAACTACATACCAAGAGGCATGATAGGAGAGCAAAAGAAACTAATACAAGGAGGTGGTGCAGATGAGTAAGATTATAAATAGAAGCGCAGAACAAACTCGAAGTTTCCAAGCTGACTTCAAAGCGACAAGGGCAGAAGAAAACTCCGGAGACATGTTTATAGAGGGTTATTTTTCTGTGTTTGGAAAACAAACGGAATTATGGCCGGGAGCATTTGAGGAAATTTCGCCGGGAGCATTTGACAATACGCTTGGAAATGATATCAGGGCACTCATAAATCATGATACGACTTTAGTGCTCGGAAGAAATAAAGCAAATACTTTAGAGCTTAAGACAGATAGTCATGGACTTTGGGGAAGAATCCGAATAAATGACAAGGATTCAGATGCTGTTAATTTGTACGAAAGAGTAAAGCGCGGTGATGTGGACCAATGTTCTTTTGGATTTAATATCTTGAAAGAGGAAACAGACTGGAAAGATGATGGCACCGTAAAATGGACCATTCAGGAAATTGATTTGCATGAGGTTTCCGTATGCACATTCCCTGCATATGAGGAAACAGGAGTACAGGCAAGACAAAAAGAAGTTGAGCAGCATAAAGAAAAGCAACTAGAGCAAAGAAAAAACAAATTGAAAGAGAGGATTAATAAATGGCACTCAAACAATTAATGATAGCTAAGAAAATTGAACAGAGAAACGCTAGCTTAGCTGAATTAAGCACTCAAGAGGAAGGGCTGAAGACTAGAGAAGCGGAATTAGAGGTAGCTTTGGAAGAAGCTCAAACTGACGAAGAAATTGCTCTTGTAGAGGAAAACACAGACAAGCTTGAAACAGAAAAAGAAGAACTCGAAGAAAAGAAATCTAAGCTTGAAGGTGAAATCGCTGAGCTAGAAGGAGAACTCGAAAAACTTAACAGCAAGGAACCAAAGAGTGATTCAAAAGAACCCGAACAAATAAAATCAAATCCTAAAGGAGAGGGAATTATGAAGAGATACAAATTTTTCAGCGGAATGACAAGAGAAGCAGTGGACGCTCTACTAGTTAGAAATGAAGTTCAAGAGTTTTTAACCAGAACTCGTGAACTTATTGGCCAAAAAAGAGCTGTAACTGGTGGAGAACTTAACATTCCTGATGTTATGCTTGAACTGTTAAGAGACAATCTTCACAAATACTCTAAGCTAATATCAAGAGTTAATTTAAAGCCTGTAAATGGCAAGGCAAGACAAAACATTGCCGGCACTGTTCCTGAAGGAATATGGACTGAAATGGTTGCTAAACTCAACGAATTAAGCATTGTATTTAATCAATTTGAGGTCGATGGATACAAGGTCGGTGGATTTATCCCGGTAGCTAATTCATTATTGGAAGATTCTGATATTAACTTAGCGAATGAAATTTTAGTTACTTTAGGTCAGGCGATTGGCCTTGCAGTTGATAAGGCTATCCTTTACGGTAAAGGCGTAAAAATGCCGGTAGGTATAGTAACACGACTTGCCGAAACTGCTCAACCTGCATACTGGGGAACGAAAGAGAAAGATTGGACTGATTTACATACAACTAACTTGTTGCTGATTGATGCAGCTGCTAATACTGACGTTTTGTTTTACAAGGATTTAATTCTAAAACTTGGAAAAGTGAAAGCAAACTATGCAACTGGTGGAAAAACTTGGTGTATGAATGAAAATACTTTTGCTACTCTTCAAGCAAAGGCACTATCAATTAATGCCTCTGGTGCAATCGTATCAGGGCAAACAAAAACAATGCCTGTTGTTAGCGGAGAGATAGAATTCTTAGAATTTATTCCTGACAATGTAATAATTGGTGGATACATGTCGTTGTATTTGTTGGCTGAAAGAAAAGGAGCTACTTTAGCACAATCTGAGCACGCTCAATTTATAGAAGACAATACAATATTCAAAGGCACTGCTCGTTATGATGGCCGTCCAGTAATCGGTGAGGCATTCGTTGCAATCAATATCAGCCAGGAAGATTTAGAAACACCTCCTACGGCAACTGCAGTGACTTTTGCAGCTGATACAGCAAATTAATGGAGGCTAAATTATGAAGGTTCAAATATTAAAAACATTTTTAGATGCGGAGAATAAATGCATTCAAAAAGAGGGCAAAGAAATAGAAATAACAGAGGAAAGAGCGGAGCAAATTATATCTATTCGCCCAGATTTAATTGAAGTGATAGGAAACGCAGAAGGAGACACTCCTGAGTTTCCTAAACATACGGGCGGTGGATATTATGAATTATCCAACGGCGAAAAAATCAAAGGGAAGGATGCTGTTTTAAAAGCTGAGGAAGCACTAAAAAGTAAGGAATAGGAGCTGATATAATGGACACATCAATAGTGACAGGTTTAGTCAAAGCAAAACTTGGAATTAACGGGACAGTGAGAGATACATACATATCAGCAATAGTTAACGGTGTAATTACAGAATTAGAGGATGAGAAGGGGTTAGTGCTTGATGGTGCTAACCCTTATCATTTGATATTTGTAGTAGACTATGTTACTTGGAGGTACCAAAACCGAGACGGTGACAAAGGTATGCCTAGACATTTACAGTATAGGCTTCATAATCTTATCATTCATGTTGGTATTAAAAATCTTATAGTCAGCGATGTTCTGATAGTTGGCATATTGCCATTATTACCTGCTGAGAATACAGTTTACATCCTTCAAGACAGCTCAAAGCAAATGTATATCGATGGCGCATGGACTGCTGTAGATATGGTGAACGGGATTTGGACGGTGGTTATTGCATGACATACGATTGTGAGGTATTGCTAATTAAAGCCGTTAATGCTGTTGATGAGGGTGGAGATACGATTCAGACAGAAACTGAAAGAAGCGTGCTTGCTTCAAAACTTGATTACAGAAGCAAAGAATTTTATCAAGCTTTTACGAATGGATTAAAACCTTCTATTACCTTTGCTGTCAATAAATATGAATACGATAACGAAAGAGTGCTAAAATTTGAAGATGATAGATACAAGATCATAGATGTATACCCGGTTAAAGCAAAAGATGAGAGTGAATTTGAATCTCTTGCTTTGTTGTGTGAGGCGGTGGTATAAATGCCAATGCCTAAGAGTGTAACAAAATACTCTAATAAAAATGGTTTAACATTTACATCAGGTGTAGACCGCGCGAACTATACTATCAGGGAACTGTCTAGGGCGGCCCTTAAAGATGTTGCAAAAGTACTGCGTAAGAAGATGATAGCAAAACTGAAAAATCTTCCTGGCATGAAGAAAAATAAAAGGCTCTATAAGTCGACTCAGTACTGGGTTAGGAAAAAAGAGACTGATCTACAAATGGGATTCAAACACAACACCTGGTATGGAGTTTTACAGGAACTTGGCGGCAACAATCAGCCTAAAAGAAGCGTACTACGCGACACAGTATTTGAAAGTGTTGATGATATACAAAAAATAGAAGCACAATATTTATCAGCTGTAGAGGACGAAGTAAAAGCAAAATCGTTAATAAATGAAGAAGGGGAAACTGGAGATGAGCAAAACCTGGGCACTTAGAGTTGAATTACAGAAAATTTTTAAAGTTCTAACGAATAATGTCTTCTATGAAGGCAATCAGGACTTTAACATCTATCCTCGTCTGGTTTATGAGCTTAGCGAAGTGTCTTATAATTCAGGAAAGACCTTGTTTCAGCTTGAAGTTAATGTTATTGATTGCGGAACAAGTACACAGGCTGTCGAAGAATTAGCAGACAATATTCAGTATACGTTAAACAAGTGCTACTTTAGAAACGATAAAATACAATTCACTTCATATAGAGGTTCACGGCAAAATATCAAAGAGGATGATAAGGAAATAATCAGGCGTAGGTTATTATTCGAAATACATTTACATGAATTGAAGGGAGAATAAACAAGATGAAATACTCGGGAATTACAGATAAAACAGCCGATAATCTTTTGCTGGACGCCGGAGCTTTTTTTAAAAACTTCATTGTAGGTACAGATACTTTCGAGTCTGCAGTGACGGCAAATAAATTAATAGGTGCAACACAAGGTGGTGGCTCTTTTTCGGCGATACCTACAATTAGGAAAATAGATGTGGATGGAACTATGGGAGTAAGAAAAGGATTGCAACATATAGATGAATGGGTTGTTACTATATCCGCTAATGTGAAAGAAATAAGCCAAGATACTATTAAAATAGCATTAGGTTCTGGAGATGTTGTAGATGGGCCGAATAATTATAAAAAAATTACTGCCAACCATCAGATACGATTAACTGATTATATAGATAATATAACTTGGGTTGGTAAACTGTCAGGCAGCGAAATGCCGGTAATTATTGTTGTGAAAAATGCGTTGGCAACAAGCGGTCTGACATTAAACGTGGCAGATAAGGCGGAAGCAGTTATAGCAATGACTTTTACAGGACATTTTACAAACAATGACCCTTTGGTACCACCTTTTGAAATATATTATCCGAATAAAGAAGTTACAGGAGAAGAATAAAATGAGAAAATTACAAACACAAGATGTATTTAACGCATTAAGAGCAATAGGAAAGGCAAGCTTAAAGGAAGAAATAAAGCCTATATTAAAAAAGGCAAATGCAGGAGAAATGAACGTTGAAGATGTTGGAATTGAAGGCGTTCTTGGATTGATTGAAATTTTTTCACAGAAGAAATCTGAACAGGCTATATACGATATTCTTTCAGGGCCGTTTGAAATGAAAGCTAAGGATGTTGAGCAGATGGATATATTGAAACTTGCAGAGAATTTAGAAACGCTAGGGAAAGAGAATGACCTTAAGCGTTTTTTTACTTTATTGGCAGGTTTAATTACGAAGAAACAATAGACCTGCTTCTAAAGAGATACGGCTCTTTAGATTATATTTTAAAAACAGATATTGATTCTGCTATTTCTCTTGTTGAGTATGTATTCAAAAAATACCAAGATGAACTCTTGTTTCTAAGATGGATTCCGTACCAGGATACAGGTAGCTTTGATGATTTTAAAAAGCTGTTAATGCTAGGCGGTGCTATTGAGGAAAAAGATAATGAGGAAATTTTGCAAGATGTAAAAGATATCATAACCCTATTCAACAAGGGAAGGGGGTAATTGCTATAGAAATTTTCAAATTGTTTGGTAGTATTCTGGTCGATTCAAGCAAGGCAGAAGAAAGCATATCTAAAACAGAAAAAAGCGCTAACAGTTTAGGCACAAAGCTAGGAAATGGAATAAAGACAGCAGGCAAATGGGGACTTGCAATAGGTGCAGGAGCAACAGCAGCAGGAGTGGCATTACTTGGAGTAGCAAACAAAGCAGCTGAAACTACGGACCATATAGATAAGATGAGCCAAAAGATAGGTATGTCAAAAGAAGGGTTTCAGGAATGGGATTTTATACTTAGTCAAAATGGCGCATCTATAGATAGTATGCAATCGGGTATGAAAACACTAACAAATCAGGTGGATGAACTTAGTAAGGGCGGTAAAGTAGCAACTGATGCATTTAGTCAATTAGGGTTGAGTTATGAAGATATGGCAGGGCTAAGCCAAGAGGAAATCTTTGAAAAAACTGTTATAGCATTGCAAGGAGTAGAAGATACAACTAAAAGGGCAGCTATAGCAAATGACTTATTGGGAAAAAGCGGATCTGAACTTGCCCCGCTATTAAATGCTGGAGCCGATTCGGTTGAAGCTATGAAAAAACAGGCTAAAGATTTAGGTCTTGTTTTGTCTGATGATGCAGTTAATGCCGGAGTTAAATTTACAGATACAATGGACCAACTAAAGCGGAGTTTTGGAGCAGTGTTTACGCAAGTAGGTGCAGCAGTAATGCCTATGTTTGTAGATTTTGCTAACTGGATAATAAACAACATGCCAGTTATACAAAATGTTTTTAAAACAGTATTTGATGTAATTAATCAAGTAGTAAGCGTTGCATATAATTGGTTTAATGATTATTTATTGCCTATATTTGATGTGATATTTTCATGGGTTAAGAGCAATTGGCCGGCAATTTCAGGAATTATTAACACTGCATTTAAAAGTATAGCAGATATAGTCGAAAGGGTATGGCGAATATTCAATAATGATTTACTACCAATACTAAGAGCGTTATGGGATTTTATATCTCCTACATTTCCGCTTATACAAAAAGTTGTTGAAACAACATTTGGGGCAATTACGAATACTGTTGAGGGAGTTGTAAGTGTTTTTGAAAGAGTGGCAGGTGCGATTAGAACTGCTATTGATTGGCTTGCATCATGGAACAACACAGATGTGAAGAATAAGGATGTAAGTGTATCATCAACCAACAACCCAAGGATAGATGGCAGTCATGCAAGCGGATTGGCTTATGTTCCATTTGACGGATATGTTGCAGAGTTACACAGAGGCGAAAGAGTATTGCCGGCTAATTCTTCATCAAAGTTGGATGAATTAATAAGTATTATATCTCTATTGCTGCATAAATTATCTTCTGATTCGACTGATAAGACTCGTAAAGAAATTAAAATAGGAACATTGATGAACATTGAAAAAAACATAATGGAAGATGATGTCGATGTTGAAATTCTGGAAAAAGAAATGGGAAGATTGATTCGTTTATTATAATAAACATAGTATGTTTTTTAGGGGGCAACAAAATGGAGATACAAAAATATATAGAAGTTAAATCTGCTGATAAAACAGTGGCTTTTTTATCGCCGTCAAGCGATGGATTAAAAGAGGCTTACATTGATGCACGATTGAACGGAGAATCAGCATTAGAATTCAGTTTGCCATCTAGTAACGAAAAAAATGAATATATTACTTCTGAATGTGAGGTATATACTGGTGGCAAGGTTTATAACCTTCTTTTAGAAGATGCTATTGATGAGGTTATGGATGAATCAGGTTCCCTATGGACCAAGTATATGGCTGTTGAGCGCTGGAATCAGCTAAACGGTGAATTTATAGAACCGTATATAAATAATACATATGATTCTGCAGATCCTGCTTCTTTGTCTGTCAAGGTAATTGCGGAAGGTACAAACTTATCTAATAATTTATATACAACAGGAAGTGCTGCGCATGCATTGTATGCCGTATTGCAAGGCTCTGATTGGAGCATGGGTATATGTGATGTTACTGGCATACATAACTTGGAAGCGGAAAAAGTAAGCCGTTTGCAACTTATTAAGCAAATTCAGGAAATTTGGGGCGGTTATCTTGTGTGGGATAGTGTTAATAAAATTGCTCATCTTAGAGACGGTAAGCAATGGCAAAACTATACAGGCTTTCAAATAAGATATGCTAAAAACATGAAAAATATCACAAGAACACAGTCAAACAAAATTGTTACGAAGTTATATTGTTTTGGTAAAGATAATTTAGATATCTCGTCTGTTAATGATGGCAAGATGTATGTAGCTGATTATAGTTATACAAGCAGAGAATACTCTGCAGTGTACAGTAATCCAGATATTGAGAATGCGGAAGAGTTGAAGCAAAAAGGCATAGCCGAATTAGCGTTGAATTGCAGGCCTAAATATTACTATCAAACTAAGATGGTTGATTTGCGTACACTTCCTGAATACTCTCACGAAGAATTTGCACTTGGTGATATGGCTGACATTCTTAACTCTAAAATGAATATTGCTGATACCGCTCGTATTATCCGGCATAAATATAATGTTTTTCAGCCATGGCAATGTGAATTTGAACTTGGAGAACCGAATGAGAGATTTTCAAAGAAGTTAAAGGCTTCTTTTAATGCTACAAGTGTTATTAACAAAACTTTTAATTCGGTTGGCGAAATATCTGGTAAAAAACTTGTTGACGGCTCTGTTATTGCGAATGCGATAGCTGATTCAGCACTGGATGCTTCTAAATTTAATACAAAACAATTAATTCTCACCGGGGATGAATGGAGCAATAATACTCCTTCCGGCGGCCGTGTGTCCTGGAATTCTCATAAATTATTTTATGAAGGTACTGAATACACCATGAGCTCAGGAAACACAAATAAAAAGTATATTGTGTGGCAGAAGGATATAAGTGCTACGTCTTATCGAACATACACTCAAACGGAATTTGACGGCGTTACACTTAAAGATTATGACTGGGTAATTGCTGTAAATAACAGCGGACTTCATGATATAGCTTGGTATAACAGAATGGCTAGACAATTTATTGCAAGTGCATTTATTGCGGATGCAGCTATAAAGACTGCTCATATTGGATTGGCGCAGATTATTGATGCTCATATTGCTAATTTATCAGCTAATAAACTAATTGCTGGGATAATCAATACAACTGGAGCCATATATCTTGGTGACACAAGCTTTGCACTAGTAGCAGAAGATAAGCAGCTGATTATAAAAGATACTCAGGCAATGCCTAAAACCAGAGTTGTTTTGGGCTATAACGGAAATGATTACGGTATATGGATATATAATAAAAATGGGAAAGAAATTTTAGGAGCATCGGGGCTTGGGGTTAATGTTGTAGACACAAACCAGGTTGTTGATGGAGCTATAACAGATGCTAAAATCGAAAGTTTATCAGCTGATAAGATTAAGGCAGGAATTATCGAGGTAGTAATTGAGATGCTATCGCCAATAATTAGGGGGGGAGATATTTATGGCTCCAAGTTCTATGGACCTTATGAAAATTCTGCTTATGCAAAGATTGGAACAGGGAGCGGAGGAAACTTAGGAGATTTCACCTTATATAGAGGTGGAGATCATCCATCAATGGCATTTCAGATATATGATGATGCTACGAATATAACTTTAAAAGCAATAGGAGATAACCCATTTTTAAAAACTACCGGTGATGTTACATATCCTCAAAGGAAGTGGGATTTTTCTGAAGCTAATACAACAGGGATAGTAGCAAGGATTGCGCCGTAAAAAAATAATACATGCGTTGAGTGTCGTAAAACACTCCCTTAACTCTTAAAAGACGGATTTTTCCGTCTTTTTTTATACAAAAAATGAGATGAGATTTGAAAAATGAATGAAATAGAACAATTAGGATTATTCGTAAAGAAAGAAAAAGCCAGTTGTAAGCACAAGGATAATTGCAGAAAAATTTGATAAGGAACATTCAGATGTATTAAAAAGAATACACGGATACGACAGAGATTGCAAGCATGTAAATGGCATAATGGATGATTTTGAGCCAAGTGTAAATACACTTGGCTTGAAGATACAATTAGTACAGTCGAATTCTCGGCTCTATTCAATTTGACTTTGTACATGGCTTCTATTTGAACTATAATTTAATACTATCATAATTTATATCTCTTATTACTAAACGGATACGCCAAAGGTACACCGCTTGGTGTCATCATGTCAAAAAACATGTGTATTACACATCCAACCATCAATCCTACAGAAATGGTATTAAAACCAAACGCTATTATACTTGAATAGAACAATACCGTAATAAAAAATAAACTATGCGTTAATGTTCTATGTCCTACTTTTTTATTAATAAATCTAGCGAGTGGTTTAACTCTTTTTCCCAACTTAGATTTTGGCATATCAATATCGGGCAATAACCCACCAATTGGAATGCATATGAAATAAATTATACTTTCTACTAAAGTAAAATTCAATAAAGCAAATATCCACCAACCGACAAATAAAGCGAATATTGTATGTTCTAACCAGTTTAGAATAATCACCCTCTTTTTATTTTATAAAATGTCCACATTGCTAAATTATATTCATTGCATAATTTGTTGGAAATATCCGAGCATCAATTGCGCATAAAAGAATATATATGAAGTAAGAAAGAAGATAAAGCGAGGTGAATAAATGGTAAAGAAAATATCTGTTCTTATTGATGAAGATTTACTGAAGAAAATAGATGAAAAAGCAAAAGAATCATTAAGAAGCAGGAGCAAATTTATTGAGTATGTGTTAAGGGAATACATAAAGCAGGAAGAAGTCTTCAAAAAAATTTAAAACTCTCCTTGAACGCCTGGCAGCTATCACAAGGAGAGTAACACCGTGATGATGTTTTTGTTATATTAACATGCTGCCTAAAAAATGTATGTCGAAATGGGGAGGTAGTATATGTTTACTTTAGATTTATTAGCATTGAATTTACTTTCGCAACTTTATGCAAAAATATTTCAATGGCCAGATAATGCTTATCATGGATCAGGAGCGTATTTCAAATATATAATTTGCATAATGGTATTACAACAATGCTTTAATATCGCTTATTCTCATAGTATCAAAAAGAAAAGTGGTGAACATAAGAAATGATAGTTGAATTAATATTATCGTCCGGATGTTACTTTATAATGGAGGCCTATCAGAAACGAGGCTTTAAAAAATTCAAAAAACAATTTGATGAAATTATTACAAGAATACCGGACTTAAAAAATAATAAGAGTGAAACTTTGAATTTATTCAGTTATGATACAGAAGAATATGGATATAAAATAAAATTCATGTTACCTATCGGAGTTACAACAAATAAGCTCCAGGAGCATATATTAGATGTAAAACAAGCCTTTAATTTAAACTATACACACTTCACAAATGAAAATCGACTTATTACCCTATATGGAATAAAAGAATACAATTTTAAGCAGTTTAAGCCATACAAATTGCCACCAAATAAAATATTGATAGCTGAATTTATAGGTAAACCTATAGTAGTAGATATGAACAAATTTCCTCATGCTTTAATATGTGGAGATACCGGAACCGGCAAAAGCCGAATTTTATTTACAATACTTACAAATTTGATTAATAATTCTAATAAAATAAGCCTTTATTTGCTTCAAATAAGAAAAAATGATCTGGCCATTTTTAGAAATTGTAAGCAAGTTAAATGTTGTAGCAGAACTCTTAATGAAGTCTTGGAAGCACTTCAAGAAATAGAATTGGAACTACAAAGACGTGAACAGCTGCTTGAGATTGAAAAGGGTTATTTAAATATAGCTGATTATAACAGTAAGAGCAAAAGAACTTTAAAATATATTTATGTGGTTATAGAAGAATTCTCATTCCTTAACACTTCAAAAGCTGATAGTAAAGAAGAAAAACTAATAAAGGCTGAATGTATGAAACATATTAAGTCAATCGTAAATGTTGGCCGTTCTTCAGGAATATTTTTATTGACCTCACTTCAAAAACCAACATCTGATTCAATTCCAACGGACATAAAAGCACAACTAACCTCACGAATTGCATTAACCATAAAAGACAAAAGCACTTGTCAAGTAGTAATGGGAAATAATTCAGCTGTAAACTTAGGCTTAAGAGAATTAGTATGCCGAACTAAAGAGATAGAAACAGGATATAGCTATACTATAGACTTCCCGGAAATACAGGAATACATTGAAAATTCAGTAGTAGAGAAAAAACCAAAGACGGAGCCCCCTGTAGAAAAGAAAATTGAAAATGCTGTTGATATATTAAATGCTCTAGGCTTATGATCTTACAAGATAGAGATATTAAAATAATCAATTACCTGGAGCAAAACGGCGCCACAATACAGCAAATAGGGGATTTATATTTTAACGGTAGCTATGCAGCGGCTAAACATAGGTTGAGAATACTTGAAAAAGAAAGATATTTCAAAGGAGCTAAACATCCAATAATAAACAGAAAGGTTTATTTTAAAGGTAAAATACCAAGTTACCATAAAATTATAGCGCAGGATATTTATATTAAGAATAAAGATGTTATACAGGAATTTAAGAGGGAAGCTAAGCTAGATAAACACATCGTTGATATATTTATCCTAACTAAATATCTAAATATTTATATAATTGAAATCGACATTTTCAATAAAACTACAAATAAAAAAATTGATGCGGTTAAAAGATATATCAAAATGAAATTAGGTAAAGAAGCCAAGATAATTGTGTTGAATAAAAAAGATATCGAAAATGATGTTTTAAAATTGATTGAATAACAGAGGTACAAATTACACACTGTTTAGACATTGGGAAAGAATAACCAAAGGTTATTTCATGGAATTTTTAAGTAAAAAAAATATTGATAATTAAATATTATTTAACTATCTGGTTATTCCATATCGGGAATAAGTTAAGGAACAACTAAAAGAACAGGTATGCAGGTAGCTTTTAAAGAGGCTGCCTTTTTAATATAGAGGGTAGTTATTTATAAATTGGGTTCTATCTAATTAAATTTATAAAATTAACAATGTAAATAAATATTTTAGGAGGAATATAATATGAAAAAATCTTTAATTTACAAAAACGGAGTAATGGTTACAGTGTATATACAAGACAGAATGCCAGAATAGAAAGCTTTAAGAGAAAAGGAAAATAAAGAAATTTGGTAGCACTATCATAAGCTTTGATGAAGATGGAAAGGTAAATAATAATTTTATTAAGGGCATGTTAACTATTTAAAGAAACAGCGGTAGTCAGTGGTTAGGAAAAACTGAAAAACGGCTTCTGAAAATTATTTTATATGTATAAAATATGCTAATAAAGCATAAAAATAAAAGCAAGAATTTTTATGTCTATTATCAAAAAACACAATAAAATTATCATAAAATATAATAAAATTTATGAAAAGTATAAAAAAGATACTGAGTTTAGTAAATTGTGTTGCAAACTCCTTTAATCGTGATATAATAAATATACAGGTACAAATAGATTTATTTGACTTTACTAAACATTACATTTAATGTATCGGTAAAGTTATTTTTATAAAATAGGAGGGGATTTGCGTGTATGATGTAATAAAATTAGCTAATTATGTTATTAGTTTTTGTGTGAAAAACGGAAATCCGATAAGCAATTTACAACTACAGAAAATACTTTATTATATTCAAGGCTATTTCTACAAACATTTTGAGGAGTTCGCATTTGATGAAGATATAGTAGCGTGGAAATTAGGCCCTGTTGTTCCAGATGTTTATTATGAATATAATCATTATATATCAAGACCAATTAAAGAGGAATATAAGCCGTGCGAATTACCGTTGATTTTAGATAGTCATAGAGATGTTGTAGATAAGGTGATTTTAAAAAAATATAAAAAATCACCTTGGGATTTAGTAAATGATACTCATAGTGAATTGCCCTGGAAGGAAACGAAGGCTTTAGGCGGAATAAATTCAGTAATTGAAAAAAAATTAATAATTGAGTATTTTGAGAATAAAGATATATAGGTGACACATGGATGAAATTAATAAAGTGGATAATTTGATAGATTTGATAAAGCTAATTTCAACCGAAAAATTTGATATAGCATCAGTAATTGAACAACTAGAAATAATATATCAAGATGATTACAGGCATTCTTATGCCGATATAGCTGGAGTTGTTTTAAATTTGAATGATGACGAGGCAGACATACTATCATTAACATTAGAACAGATGTATGATACGGTGGGAACTGGTTCTGATAAAGTCCATCTTTCTGAAAAGTTATTTAAGCTTAAGGATCATGTTAATTTAGAAATAACAAGATTGAGATATCTTAAGAAGTATGATGAGGAAGGATATATAATTTCAAAAAAATTAGAAGAAGTTGAATCAAAGTCGCATAAAATTTCAAATGATTATGAAGAATTAAATAATAGCATTAAAGACAGTCAAACTAAGCTAAGTAATATAAATTCTATGTCTATTACCGTCTTAGGTATATTTTCAGGTATAGTTATGGCTTTTTTTGGAGGAATCAGCTTTACGGGAACAGTTATAACTAATATGGCGGGAGTATCCATATACAGATTAACGTTTATTATATTGCTAGTTGGGTTTATTTTATTTAATTCTATATTTTTATTGTTGTATTTTGTAGCTAAATTAGTTGAAAGTAGCGTAGGATCAAAATGCAGAAAATGCACTGATCAAATAGCAATGACTTGTGATAGTAATGGAACAAATAATATATGTTCTGAAACATGCGGCCCTGTTGAAAGACTAAGAAATATTTATCCAATACCTTTTTATTTTAATGTAGCTATTTTAGGCCTAACACTAATCGATTTTTGCATTTGGACATACCTAAACGCAAATTATGTTTTACTAATAATCGCCGCAATTATTTTTGGATTGATATATTTATTATTTAATAAATAAAGATATTTACATAAGCAAGTCTTAAATATAATGCAGCTAGGAACATTTTTTAAAAGGCAAAAATATAGAAATAATTTCGCCAAAAATTCGCCAATACACTTCGGTTTATTATGGTAATGCAAAGTATACGCAAGTATAATAATATTGAAAATTCAATGATTCTAGTAAACTATAGAATGCCTTAGTTCGTAAAAATAGTCTCTGCGCGTCGGGGGTTCGAATCCCTCATGGTTCACTAATATAAAAGCATCGCAATAACTAAATTGCAATGCTTTTATACTTTTATCGATATAAAACAAAATATTAATTTAGGGGACTATTTGGGGACTTATGTTCACCACTTTTCTTTTTGATACTATGAGAATAAGCGATATTAAAGCATTGTTGTAATACCATTATGCAAATTATATATTTGAAATACGCTCCTGATCCATAATAAGCATTATCTGGCCATTGAAATATTTTTGCATAAAGTTGCGAAAGTAAATTCAATGCCTTTTTCTCTTACAATAAGTTTGCCTCTTAATGCTTTTTCCACTGCATTAATAAATTCACCATTCGGTAACGTTCCAAAAGGATTAGGCAAAATAAAGGTTCTAATATATGCGCTTAATAACATTACTAGCCAATACATGATGTCCCCCGTAAATTCATTTTATTTCATCTTTTATTTATTTAATCAACGGCAATATAGTAGTTTCGTAGTAATCTTTAGAAATATAATAATTTACATTAATTTTTATATAATTGTCCTTATCTACTTTTATAAATTCAGTAGGAAAAGTACCATCTTTATTCCACAATGCAAATTCATTAAAACCATAAGTTAAGTAAAAATCAAATTCTTTTATTAATCGTGCAATTTGAATCCACGAATAATACTCTTTCCCGTCTTTTTCAACAATCAAAAGTTTTTCATCTTCATCTTTTTTTATAACTTTATAATTTTCTATCGGTTGTTCTATCACAGAATCACCTTCTTTTATTTCTGTTTTTTCAATTATATTAGCTGTTTTAGTTTCTTGAGTCCAATTAACATCTTTGCCAACTAATTCAGCTATTTTACGCATTGGAAGGTAGGTTGATCCATTGTATAAAATGCTGTCAACCTGAACATCTTCTCCGTCAACTTGAACATTTATTCCGTTTAAAACCACATCTATTTTCGTTAATATACTATCTGCCAACACAGGAGTAGCTACAAGCATACATCCTATTAAAACGCCAATAAAAATGTCTCTAAATCTTTTCACAAAAACCCTCCTCTTTTGTTTTATTGTATTCTTATTATATCCAATTTGACAAATTTACGCAAAGGTTTTTGTAAATATTTTCCTTATTGATATTTATTTATGGAGCAATTCTAGCCACAATTCCTGTTGTATTAGCTTCGGAAAAGTTCCAATTACCTTGCGGTTTAACCAAAGGTTAAGTCGTTGAGGCCGATAAAATTCTATTTAGAGCCTCATTATTTCTGATACCATTAAATGTACATACCCTCCAGTATCAGCAGCCAAAAACACAGGCAAATCTTCATCACCTCTATAAATTAAGGCATCTAATTTGCTTTTTTAATACAGAAAAACAATTTTCATTGTAATATTTTGTTAAACGTTTTTGGAGAAAATAGAAAACGTATTTAGAGAAGATGTAAAAGAAGTTATTACGAACGTTGCTACAGAAGTTATAAAAGAAGAAATAAGAAACATGAGAACATAAAAACTCTTAACCGAGTTCCTTTTATATATCAAAAAAATAGAATAGGATTTTAAAACAGTGGAAAGATAAAGCTATAATAAATTTTTATCAGAGGGTATAAAATTGGACAATAAAGTAGAATTAATAAAATCACTTAATGAACTATTGCAGGGCGAATATATGGCAATAGAGAGTTTTAATAATTTTATTAACAGAGTAGAAGAGAAGAATATCAAAACAGCTTTTCAAGACATTCAAAAACAACACAGGAAGAATACCGAGACTTTAGCAAACTACATTCAAAACATAGGAGGTAGACCAGACGAAAATCTCGGTATAAAAGGAAAGATGGGAGATATTATGCTAAATATGGAATTAGGCTCAAGTTTAGATTATGAAGTCATTAAAAAGGCCATTGTTGGGGAAACAAAAGGCGTAAATATGGCAGAAAAAGTTTTAAGAGGTAATTTAGATAATGAATCGAGAAATGTAGCAGGTGAAATATTGCAACATGATAGAGAGTCAATAAAGAAATTAAAGGGGCTAAGATAGATAAAATTTTTAGTTAGAAGCAGCAGAAATCAATCTGTTGCTTTTTTAATACCATAAATTTTGTGACGATGCAGGTATGACTTAGAATGCATAGGGTGGGGGCAGGCAGATAAATTATGGCAGATTTAATTTTACGCTTTTTTAATTATATAATTATTTTTAATCTGCATAGCATGATTGGCTATAATAAAAAATAGTTTCAATTCTTATTAACATGGCATGTCAAGTTAGCCATGGAAAAATATAATTGTTACAAGCAATACTAAATTAAGCAGTATATCAACTATAAGTATTATCCACAATGGCTGCTATTAGTATTAGTTTTTAAATTTATATTTACAAACTGTAAGAGGATTGAAGTATATACAGTGATTGTCCACTTCCGTGTAAAGACCATACTTGCCTTGATAGTATACCAATGCTTCTTTAAGGCATTCTTCTGTAATATCCAAGTACTCTGACAATTCATACAGATTTGTACAGCCGGCAAAGGAAGCTTTTATAATTGATTTTAACGGCAGGAGTTTCTCAAAAGACCATTTTCTGGCTTGCTTTTCCTGTTTTCGGTTAGTAATATTTTTTAAGTCTATAATATTTCCTTCAGATGTATAATAGTGGCCAAGTTCTTCGGCAAGTACGCATTTTTTTTCTTTAGTAGTATTCAACTTACGGCTTATTGCTATGCAATTATCAGAATATAATCCTTTGATATCACTTTTAAAGGTAAATTCTATTACTTCAATACCTTCATCATCTGCGGTCTGCAATAATTCTTCATATGAAGTCATGGTTGTCCTCCCCCCAAGAAGTTATTCCCTATTTTTTCGTTTACTAAGAACATATTTTTTGAAATTTTCAATATCTTCTAGCTCTTCTTCTGTCCAATCAACATCAATTTCATTCTTGTGTGCAGCTATGGTATTAACATGTCTTTCATGTTGTTTGTGTTCAATTCGGCCTTCACCAAGAGATTCTGTGTCAATATTTAGTTCTTTGCATATCTTTATAATGTTGTTTATATTTGCCTTATCAACCCCTCTTTTCAATATGGTATCCATTGTTGAATAGGGCATGTCAATTTTAATTGCAAATTCTCTTAAGCTTTTATATTTATTTAAAATTAAATTTTTCAATTCTGATTCTACCGACACAGTATATTCCTCCTAAAAATTAATTACAAATGTACTATAACATATTATATACGTAAAAACAAGAATAATTTACGAAAATTCATAAAAATATATTGACATAAACGTAAAATCGTATATAATAAATAATATTAACGAATATTCGTATAAAATACCAAATAGAGGGTAAAAAAATTGAAGAAAGATCATATAAGAGATTATGCAACAGAAGCATTTCTATATTATGCTTTTATGGGAAAGCCTCATAAAGAGGACTTAGAAAAAAAATATTATCAGGAGGCACTTGACAGTTATCAAAGGAGGCAGCAAGTAGGTGGAACAGGGATAAGCAAGCCAACAGAGCAGGCTGTTATGTATGCCGAAGGTGTTTTAAGGCAAAAGCAGGCTGAATTATGGGATATATTGGCTGTAGAAAAAACAATTGTACAATTACATCCACTTGAAAGACAAGCCGTAGAAATAGTTTATTTTTCACATGCGCAATCTGATATAAAAAAAGGCGATATTCAAGATAGAGTTAATAAGGCAAGTATTGAAATTCCAGTCGGTACTGCTACAGTATACAGATATTTAAAAAAAGCAAGAGATTTATTTGCATATGAAAGGGGGCTAAGAAAATAAATTTTACTAGGTTGATAGTAGTAAGGGGTATAAATCTGATATTATGATATTATCCAAAGCGATGGCTGATAACAATGCGGTATATAATTTTACGCAGTTGCCATATTCTATTACAACCATAAGTACATAACATGTACCAAAATTACGGTTTCTGTTAATTAAAGACACTGCTGCTTTTAATGCGGTGTCTTTTGAGGTATACAGATAAATATTTTATTAGGTTGATAGTAGTAAGGGGTAAAGATCTGATATTATGATATCATCCAAAGCAATGGCTGATGAAAATTAGGTATAAATCTGGCACAGCTGACGCATTCAGGTATAATAATAAAAATAATAGATATCTGAACTGCTGCTTGACATCAGCTAATGACACTGCTTCCTCCAGCGGTGTTTTTTTATTGCACTTTGTAGCTTCGCTTTGGAAGTAACCGCAGCATGCTGAAGTAATAGGAATTTTTAAAATAAGTGAGGCCTTAGTTTAGCTAAGAAATACGCGGTATAAAGAAAATTTAAAAAAGCAAAAAAGAAAGAGAGGTAAAGTTTATGATTAAAAAATAGTTAATATTATTCAGTATAATCTATGTTTATGAACAGGAGCAGGAGGACAGTTCATACATTAATAAATTTGAAGTGAAGTTGTTGAAAAGAGGTGAAAAGCATTAAGTAAAAGCATGATAGAAAATTTAAAACAATCTATTGTTGATAAACTTATTGAATTGTATCCGGAATATGCAGTTTATGACGAAGAAATGCCGCAGGGCACTAATGAAAAATCATTTTTTATAGCCATTACCGGTCAAGATTACGGTAAGAGGTTTAATAATAAGTTCAAGAGCTCAGTGTCTTTTGATATTGCATATTTCAGCAATGAGGAAGCAGGGAAAATAAAAGCAGATTGCCAGAATGTTCAAATATCCTTGCTTAGAAATTTTGATTCGGCAGGAATATACAGGGTCTTAAATAAGAAGGCAGCAATAACAGATAATGTGCTGCATTTTACTTTTAATGTCACTTTTTATGAAATAAGAGAAGAGATATCAGATAAAATGCAGAGACAGCAAACAAATACAAATAATTAAAGAAAGAAGGTAAAAAAATGGCAGGAACATGGGAAAATCAAAATAAAATACTACCGGGAGCTTACATGAATTTTCTTACCAGTGCACCGTTATCTATTACACCGGGTGACAGAGGAACTGTAATTTTATTGCAGGAAATGAGTGCAGGCACAGTCGGAGAAATGTATAACGTTACGGCAACGGAAAATAACTATCCGGATGGAGTGGAAGAATCCGATAGAATTTTGGCAAAAGAGGCATTGAAAGGGGCAAAAACCGTAATAATATATAATTTGGGGTCAGAGCATAGTGCGGAAGATATTACAAATGCATTAACAGCTCTTAAGACCGTTCAATTTAATGTTATGGCATATCCGTATGATGGAACGGAATATGATGCAAACAAGCTTACAATAGCTACATGGATAAAATCAATGCGAGATGATGAAGGAAAGAAAATACAGACAGTATTTGCAAATTACGAAGCTGATTCGGAAGCATCAATAAACGTTACGCAGGGAGTTAAATTGTCCGACGGAACATCTTTAACAGCATCACAGGCTGTAGCGTGGGTTTCGGGCATAACAGCGGGAGCAGGAATAAATAAATCAAATACAGGCAGAAAATATGCGGGAGCTGTTGATATAGTACCTCGCATGACAAAATCAGAAATGGAAGCGGCTGTTACCGCAGGCAAATTTATTTTTAAGGTTGATTCTGCTCAGAACGTTACAGCAGTATATGATATCAATTCACTTATTACCGAAACTGTGGAAAAAGGAAAAATGTTTAAGAAAAACCGCGTCGTAAGAACACTGGACGGTATAAATAATGATGTTGTTGAGATCTTTGAATCAAACTATGCAGGAAAAATCAACAACAACGCTGATGGCAGATCCTTGCTTCGCGCGACGTTGATTGAATATTTCAATGAACTTCAAAGACTAAATGCAATTCAGAATTTTACTGCAGAGGACATAACAGTATCCTCAGGAAATGATTCGGATGCGGTTGTTATTGATTGCTATATTCAGCCGGTTGACAGTGTGGAAAAGATTTATATTACTGTCAATTTGGCATAAAACAAGGAGGTAAATTTTTATGGATAATAATTATACTAGATTGGCTGATACAATATCTTCGAAAGAAGGAAAGGCTTATATAACTATTGATGGAATTAACAGAGAACTTTTTGAAATATCCAGTTTGTCAGCTCAGTTAGAGCTTAATATTCAAGCAAGAAGAATGCTGGGACATAGAATGACACAGCACAAGGTTACTGGAGCAGAAGGTACAGGGAGTATGACAATGTACTTTATGAACAGCAGCATGCTGAAGCAGGCTCTGAATTATATAAAGAAAGGATCATACGGCGGAATAAAAATACAGGTAAAAAATGAAGACGAGCAGTCTACAGTTGGGGCCCAGGAGGTTATGCTTTTAAATGTATTGCTGGGTTCAATACCGGTTGCAACGATTGATGATCAGTCAGATGATCCTGTTACTGTTGACGCTGATTTTACTTTTGATGATATAGAAGTATTAAGTTACTTCAATTTGCCTGAAAATTACAGATAACATCTGAATTAGGCAGCGTAGATTATAAGTTTTTAGAGAGAGCTCGTTTTTATGATTTTAATAGGAGAAGCACATCAGATAATTTTACTGTACTTCTGAATTTCATCAGACGAGCTTTCTTAAAAACAATATATGTATTTATAAAAAATTAATTTAATTAAGAAAGGAAGAGTTATATGAGTTCATTAAATGCATTTTTAAATCCTGTGAAGGTAGAAAATCAAGAGGTTGTTATTTCAAACAGATTTATTGAAGACGGAAAGCCGGTTCCATTCATTATCCGACCCATATCTCAGGAAGAAAATAAGCAGCTTATTAAAAAAGTTACAAAAAGAGATAAAAAGGGTATGGAAACATTTGACAGGACGGAATATGTTTCAGCATTAACTGCAAGTGCCGTTGTTTTTCCGGATCTTAAGAGCTCGGAGTTGCAGGGGGCATATGGTGTATTAGGCGAATCAGCATTGCTTCAAAAGATGCTGCTTGTCGGGGAATATGCGGAGCTGTCGCAGGCAGTACAAAGACTAAGCAGTCTAGATACGGACATAAACGAGGATACAGAAGAAGCAAAAAACTAATAAAGCAGGGTGATGCGGAATTAAATCTCGCGCATTTTGCCCTGCATAAGCTTCATATTCTTCCATCGGTTCTTAATGAAATGTCTCAAAGAGAAAAGGCCTTCATCTATGCGAGCATACAAGTACGAACCGAAGCGGAGAAAAAGGAAACAGCCAAACTGAAACAGAAAGGAGGCAGAAAGAGATGGCAACATTAGAAGCGATGCTTATGTCATTTGAAGGCTACTCTTCAAATATTGATAATGTGATTAAAAAGACATATCAAGCATCGTCAATGATAGTAAAAGTAAGCGGACAAACAGATAACTTAGGGAAAAAGCTTGAAAAAACAGGAACAAGTGCAGGAAAAGCAGGCCTGGGAATAAGTAAGCTCTTTAAATCATTGATTAGTATCGAAAATATAAAAAAAGGTATGGATATTGCAGATGAATATACCAATACCTCAACTAAGCTTTCATTAATAAATGATGGACTTCAAACTCAGGAAGATTTGCAGAACAAGGTATTTGCAGCAGCAGGACGATCAAGGGGATCTTATGCTGACATGGCCAATTCTATATACGACATGAGTAATATGGCGGGAAATTCATTTGAATCAAATGATGAATTAATAGCATTTGCCGAATTGGCGCAAAAATCGTTCAAGATGGGAGCTGCCGGTGCGTCTGAGCAATCTGATGCAATGCAAAAGCTCGCTCAGGTTATGTCAGAAGGCAGCCTTAGCGGAGATGACTTCCTTTATATTACCCAAAATGCTCCAATGATGGCGGACGCAATTGCAGAATTTACCGGTAAATCAAAAAGTGAGCTTCAAAAAATGGCAGCCGAAGGTGAGATAACATCGGACATTATCAAGAATGCAATGTTTATGTCATCAGATGGTATAAATGATAAATTTGAAACCATGCCCATGACTTTTGCTGACTTGGCAGATAAGATAAAAAATCATTTATTAGAAAATTTTGGGTTCATAATTCAGGCGGTTGCACAGATTGCGCAGTTTATAGGAGATAACTTTGATAATATAGTGCCTGTTTTTTATGGTGTTGCAGCGGGTATGCTTGCATTTGCTCTTGCTACTACTATTGCAGATATTGCTAACAAAGGATTGACCGTTACTTTGTCTTCTAATCCTATTATGTGGGTAGCACTGGGTATAGGTATTGTTGTTGCAGCAATATACAAATGGGTTCAAGCTGTAGGAGGTTTGGAAATAGCTTGGATGATGGTTAAAAACGTAATTTTTACTGTGCTGGATCAGATAGGATTGGGTATTTTTTCAGCCGGTGTGGCAATAAGTAATTTTTTTGGTGATATAGGAGTCAAAGTATTGACTAATGTAGAAACAATGGCTAATGGCTGGATTGATGTAATTAATGGCTTTATTAATACTATAAATAAAATATTTGGAAAGTCATTCGATACTTTAGAATATTTTACATTTGGAACAACTGCAATGGAAGGGCATGAAGCTAACAAAGCTGCACTGTTAGATGAATTAAAAAACGCAGAGTATGATGCTAAAATAAGAGCCAGCACCAGACAAATAGAAATTGACATTGCAAAACAAAAATCAGAAGAGAAGGCCGCAGGAACACAACCGGGATACGATTACAGCGCTTCTTCAGACGTTGTAAATGCGGACTCAATTTCAAACAACGGAATGAATGTAGATAGTATCGAGGATGAAGATTTGCAGTATATGAGAGATATAGCCGAGAGAGACTATATTAATCAATTCAGTACTGCAACACTGGCTCCAAGCATACAGGTGTCATTTGGAGATGTACATGAAGAAGCAGACGCGAATAAAGTAGCAGGAAGTATAAAGAGAATATTACAGGAAGAAATAGTAATGGCGGCAGAGGGGGTGTATAGCTAATGAGCTACTCAGTATCTTTTAAATATAACAATGAAACACATATATTGCCTGTTAATCCGGAGCAGATAGAAATGTCAATTGTGCAGGCCAATGAAAAATATAATATATTGAAGCTGGGGCAAATAGTTGTGCCAACGCATATGGAGCTTACAAAGTATAGCTTTGATGCAGAATTTCCGTATAACCTGCGCCATTATGTCGAGAACGCGGGAGATTTTAAAACATCAGATTATTATTTAAAGCTTTTTTCTGATTGGAGAAAAGAACTTAAGCCTGTGTTGTTTAAAGCAAGCAATGAATTGGGAGAAGCCATAGATTCCTTTGTATTGATTGAAGAGCTGACAATAACGGAAAAAGCGGGAGAAGAGGGGGACAAGTATGTTTCCTTTAAACTATCCGAATATAAGGAATTTAATTATAAGCCGATTCAATCCGAAGCAGGAATTATTTTTGGAAAGTCATCAGAAGCAGAAAAGAATCCTAAAGGAACAGGTCTTTATGTAGTCGTAAGCGGAGACAGTCTCTGGGCTATCGCAAAAAAATATTACGGTGACGGCTCAAAATATAATAGGATTGCAGAAGCAAACAATATAAAAAATCCAAGCTTGATTTATCCGGGGCAAAAGCTGGTGATACCATGATGGAATTATTAACAGAAATAGACGGACAAAAGTATGATATCAGTGAACTAGTAAGAGAAGTAACATATACCGACAAACTGAATGACGGTTGCAGTAAGCTTGAATTCTCCTATATTGATGATGAGCTGAAAATACAAAACGGAAGTATCGTAACATTTAAATATAACGATACAGGCATATTTTACGGTTATGTCTTCAAACACGGCAGAAACAGCAAAGGAGAAATATCTGTTACTGCATATGACCAGCTCCGATATTGTAAGGCTAAAGATTCAATAATAATTAAAAATAACACTATAGCGGATTTAGTTAAGAAGATGTGTTTGTATTTTGAATTGAAAACAGGTAATTTGTCTGATACAAGTTATATTCTTGCCACAAGTGCTCAGGATGATAAAACATGGCTGGATATAATCTATGACGGTATAAAAGATACATTGGCCAATAAAGGAGAATGGTATTCGCTGAGGGATGAATTCGGCAAAATTTCTTTGCGTAAAATCACGGAACTTAAACTTAATCTTGTATTGGGAGATGAAAGTCTATGTTATGACTACAGCTTCGAAAAGTCCATAGAAGATAGCTTTTATAATCAAATAAAGCTTGTAAGTGATAATGAATCATCAGGAAAGAGAGATTTATATATTGCAAAGGATGAAAATTCAATTGATAAGTTCGGAATGTTGCAGTATTTTGAAGTCCTTGACAAGAATTTAAACCCATCCCAGGCAAGATCGAAGGCAGACATGTTTCTTCAATTATACAACAAGGAAGTCGAATCATTAAGCCTAGAATGCTTGGGCGATACAAGAGTCAGAGCAGGAAGTAGTTTTTATGGCAGAATTGAAGATATAGAGCTTGACAAAAGCATGATAGTTCAATCTGTTACCCATAAATTTCTTCCTGTTCATACAATGTCGTTAGAGGTGTTTATATGATTAATGAAATAAAAACAATTGTTCAAAATTATCTTAGCAATGCAAAGCTATGCAGCCTGATGGTCGGAACAGTGTCATCCGGCGGAATTAAAATAAGTGATAAGCTTATTATTCCGAATGAGTTAGTAGTGGGGAACCTAAAAGGCTCCTTAACTGCCGGCCGCAAGGTAAGATTGCTGAGAAATCACGGCGGCCAGCAGTTCTATATTCTGGAGGTGATAGAAGAGTGATACCAAGAGGAAAAATCGATGCAGATGCAAAAGTTACAGAGGAAGTCAAAACAACCCGGACATATAAAATGTCACAGGCAAGTATTCAAGGATTTACGGACGGATTGAAAGCTCTCGAGCAGGCTATATATAAGGTGCTTAATACGGAAAAGTATGAGTATCCCATATATAGCTTTTATTATGGGATTGAGCTGGAAAGTCTCATTGGCAAGGATAAAAATTATGTAAAAACTGAGTTGAAGAGGCGAATTCGAGAATGCCTGCTCCGGGATGAAAGAATTACAGAAGTTGATAATTTTCAATTTACGGAAGACGAAGATATATTGAATTGCACCTTTGATGTACATAGCACTTACGGCAATTTGACCGTATCAAGGGAGGTGAATATTTAATGTTTGAGGATATGACATATGAATATATTCTGGCTGATATGCTCTGCAGGGTTACAAGCGATGTAGATAAGAGGGAAGGTTCCGTTATTTATGATGCTGTTGCTCCTTGTGCGTATCAATTGGCACAAGCTTATTTCAATTTAAATAATTATATTGATTTGTTTTATGTAGATACCTCTATGGACGAATATCTGGACAGGAAAGCTGCCGACTACGGAATTACTAGAAAGGCTGCCTCCTATGCTGTAAGACGGGTTGAAGCTACAGGGGCAATAGACGTGGGAACAAGATGGGGGATAGGAGAAACTACGTATAAAATCATAGAAGTACTAGGTAATGATATATATAGTGCTGTATGTGAGCAGCCGGGAGAAATAGGAAATGCGTACAATGGAGTGATGGAAAATATTGATAACATAAACGGAGTTACAGCTGTTCTGACAGATATAATTGCAGCAGGAAATAATGAGGAGAGCGATGACAGCTTAAGAAACAGAATTAAACAATATCTGACTATTCCTTATCAGAATGGAAATACAGCTCAATACCTTAAGTGGGCTACAGATTTTGAAGGTATCGGCACTGCGAAGGTATTTCCCCTCTGGGCAGGCGGAAACACTTTGAAAATTGCGATAACAAATGGCCAATATCTCCCGGCAGAGACTTCATTAACAGAAAAATTCCAGAAATACATGGACCCTGGCTGCACAGGTTTAGGAAATGGAGCTGCTCCGGTTGGGTGCAAGGTGGTTGTTACCGGGGGAACTCAGTTAAATATATCAGTATCAGGCTCAATTGTATTAGCAGAAGGATATTCAGAAGCAGAGGGGGCGGCAGGCGCAATAGCAGATTACCTGGCTTCAATTACATATGCCAAATCAAGTGTAAGCTATATGAAGATAGGAAGTTTTTTATTAGATTGTCCCAGTATAGCAGATTTAAGTAATTTAACAATAAACGAAGGCATAACTGATATCCCTATGGCAGGTGATGAAATCCCTGTTTTAAACAGCCTCAACCTGGTGGTGGCAGAAGTATGATCGATTATATTAAATATACCATAGACGGAGTTACATACAGCCTCACTAATAACGGCGACAATACCTGGAGCAGAGAAGAAACAGCTCCAAGCGTAGCAGGCAATTATCTTTTGACATTGATTATAAGTGAAAACGGAATTGTCACTGTAATCAATAGTTCAAATGACCTGTATGAAACTTATTTGAATGTAATAATGGAAGCAGAAAGAGTAGCCTGTCTTGAAAAATATGTTCCGGATTTTATGGCTGGAACAAAGCAGTTCAGAACCATATTTGATATTGAAAATGAAAGTCTTGACGACTTATATTTTCAAATTAAAAAGATAAAATCTGATGCATTCATTACAACTGCATCTAATGATGCAATTGTCAGGCTTGAAGATTTTATGAGTATTAAAGGACTGGGCACACTTGAGCAAAGGAAAAGCTATTTAATTTCCATGCTCCAGAAAGGAAACAAGCTTAGTGAAAACAGCATAAAAAATACAACTAATGCAATAACAGGAAGTAACTGTATAGTTACTTTCTTTGGATCTGACGAATCAAGCAACCCTGTCCCAGGCTACGGACTGCTAAGGGTCCAGGTTCTGAGTCCGGACAATAGTAAGGATTACCGTTATGAAGATATTTTCAGGGCTTTAAAGCCTTTAGTTCCCGGACATATTAAACTGTTGGTTATAAAGTACTTTTCTCTTTGGGCAGATGTAAAGAACAATTTTGCTGACTGGAATGCCGTAGCTTCCATGAACGACTGGGAATCGGTCAAAAGCTATATCCCTCCGCAATAAGGGAGGCAATAATGATAATAAGAATAGAAAAATCAAAAACAAGGATAGTTGATACGGTAGTATCTATGATTAGCGATAACCATAATACATAAAACATGGTTAATGTAGGATAAAACTACGTTATTACCGTTGATATATTAGATTAAGGAGTGTGATAGAAAATGAAACAAACAACAAATTATAATCTTGTAAAACCGGAGCTAACCGATAGCCCACCCGACATAACAGTCATGAACCCAAACTGGGATAAGATTGATGAAAGATTGAAAGAAATTGAGGAAGAAAATGATAATTTGGATGCCTACAAAGCAGATTTAGTAGATGGGAAAGTGCCTAAAGAACAGCTTCCGGAGATGAATTATTTATCATCCACTGGTGATGGTAAGGATGTTACAGTCACATTTACCGAATCTGGTTCAAGAATAAATATTAATACAACGGAAAAGCTATCTGTTTTATTTGGCAAAATAAAAAAATATTTCACAGATTTAAAAACAGTAGCGTTTACAGGTAGTTATACAGATTTAAGCAATAAACCTACTTCATTGCCAGCTGACGGTGGTACATCTGCGGCATGCAGTGGCAATTCGGCAACAGCAACAAAGTTGCAAATAGCAAGGCAAATAAACGGAGTCGCATTTGACGGAACTGCAAATATAACCATAGCAGACGATACTAAAGCACCAAAATCTCATGCAAGCACTGGAACAACTTATGGTGTTGGAACTACGTCTAATTACGGTCATGTAAAGACGATAAACAGTTTAACCCAATCAAGTCATGCAAATGGTACTGCATTAAGTGCTTATCAAGGTAAAGTGTTGAAAGACCTTGTTGATGCAAAACCTGATGTTGTAACTGGAGTATACGCAGGTGATGGCACATCTTCAAGAAATATAACTTTAGGCTTTCAACCAAAAGCAGTGTTTTTATCGAGGTTTGGTTCTGTTATGGGTGAAAATAGAGCAGGCAATTTACTAGGGGGGTTGGCACTTAGTAGCTACCCTACCACACTTCAAGATAGGGATGCACTTACTATAACAAGTACAGGCTATACTGTAGTTAATAATATTAATTACGATATTTTGCTAAATTCGTCAGGTAATACTTATTATTACACGGCTATTAAATAACGTAGGAGGTTGTTAAAGTTGATTATTTATAAAAAGACTAAGGGTTTTGAACAGCGTTCAGATAAACCAAATGAAAATTGGGCAGATGAAGATTGTTTTGTTGTTGAAGACAATTCAGAATTGGCAGGTAAAATTATACAAGCATACCCATATTATGAATTTATAACAGATAGTAAAGGAAATTTAATCGACGTTGAAGTTTTAGACAATCCTAATATACTAACAAATTCAAAGGAGGTTAAGATAGCACAGTCAAAACAACAGCTTGCTGAATTTTTGCAACAAAATCCATTGCAGTTCACAGATGGAAAGCTTTATTCAGTTACGGAAGAAAAACAAACATTATTGGCAAATGCTATTCAAGTGTATCAAATGAAAGTTCAAGCAGGGCTTCTTGCCACGTTAAAGTGGAATGCAACAGGTGAAGAATGTACCGAATGGACGCTTGAAGAACTGTCCACATTGGCACTGGCAATTGCAGAATATGTTGAACCTTTGGTTGCCCACCAACAATCATTGGAAGTTCAAATTAGAAATGCCACTACTTTGGAAGAACTGGAAGGAATTGAAATCAATTATGAAATGGTTTAAGGGTTTAATTCTGTTCTTGATTGGTGGGGGTGCTTATTACACAATTGAAATTCTATGGCGAGGGCATTCCCACTTGACTATGTTTGTACTTGGTGGTGTGTGTTTTATTCTGATTGGTTTAATTAATGAAAAATTTTCATGGAAAACAAAACTATGGAAACAACAGCTAATTGCAACAAGTATTGTAACAACTTTGGAATTTGCTTCAGGGGTGATTTTAAACTTATTATTAGGCTTAAACATTTGGAATTATAGCAACTTACCATTTAACTTATTTGGACAAGTTTGCTTACAATATACAATCTTATGGTTTTTTCTGTCATTTGGGGCAATTGTCTTGGATGATTATATCAGACACTGGTTTTTGGGGGAAGAAAAACCACGTTATAAACTAATATAGGCAACAAAAGAAAAATTTGGCGTCTTGAAAGAATTCCTTTACGGCAATTTAACTGTAACAAGGGAGGTGAATATTTAATGTTTGAGAATATGACATATGAATATATTTTGGGCGATATGCTCGGAAAAGTTACAAGTGACGTGGATAAGCGTGAGGGGTCTGTTATATATGATGCCCTTGCTCCTTGTGCATACCAGATTGCACAAACTTATTTTTATCTTAATAATTTTATTGATTTGGTAAGCGGAGATACTGCTGTAGGGAAATATTTGGACAGGGTGGTTGCGGATTATGGTATCAGCAGGAAATCTGCAAGCTATGCTGTAAGGCAGGTGGAAACGACAGGAGAAGTCACTGTCGGAACAAGATGGGGATTGGAAGATACAACCTATGTTATTACAGAATCAGTTTCAACAAATATTTATAAGGCTAGGTGTGAACAGTTGGGAACGGTAGGTAATCAATATACCGGCACGCTTGAAAATATTGATAATGTGGCGGGAATTACAGCTTCATTAACAGGAATAATTGCTTCAGGATCAGATGAGGAAACAGATGAGAATCTGCGTGAAAGATTCTATGCTCAGATACAATCGCCGAGTACATCCGGCAATGCTTATAATTATAAAATGTGGGCTCTGGAAGTACCGGGCGTGGGGGATGCCAAAATATTTCCCCTATGGAACGGGCCGGGAACGGTTAAGGTGCTTGTTATAGACGGCGATATGTGCATAGATACTTCATTGCCGTCAAAGGTGAAGTCACACATTGAATCTGTCAGACCGATTGGGGCATCAGTTACAGTTTCAAACCCTTCGGTTCTGACCATTGATGTTGCCGCGAATGTTGTGCTGGACAGAACTAAGACAATGAATGATGTGCAGTCAGCGTTTGACAGTTCATTAGCTGAGTATCTAAAGGATACGGCATTTAAAATCTACAATATTAGCTATGCTAAAATAGGAAGCATTCTGCTTTCGACAGAGGGAGTTCGTGATTATGATTCGCTGCTTGTGAATTCCGGTGTTACAAATATAGAATTAGACGATGAAGAAGTACCTGTTGCCGGAGCTGTTACACTGACGGAGGTGATGTAATTGAATCTTATGACATTATTGCCTGACTATTATAAAGGCAATGTGACTATGGAAGAGCTGCAGAACATTTTGGGCAAGAATATAAATGATCTTGAAGACAGCCTAAATGAAACAATTAACCAGTGCTTTGTCAATACTGCATCCGCTTTACTGTCAAGATATGAAAAAATATATGGCATACAGGTGGATGTGAATAAGTCTGATGATTTCCGAAGAGAGCGCATAAGAGCAAAAATACAGGGAACCGGAACAGTAACTAAGCAAATGATAGCCAGTGCGGCAGCTGCATACAGCAACGGCGAGGTCGAAGTAATTGAAAACCCTAAAAGCTACAGCTTTATAATCAAATTTACAGGTGCAAAGGGAATCCCGGCAAACATATCAGATCTGGCAATTACTATTGAGGAAATCAAGCCGGCGCATTTGACGTTTTCATTTGAATATACATGGATAACATGGAATGAGTTTGATAATTACAACAAAACGTTTGATGAGTGGGATGAGTTGGATTTATCATGGGACGAATTTGAAACATACAGGGAGGTGGCATAATGCCAAGTGAAATAAAAACAGAAAACTTGGGGCTCAATAAATGGGAAGGAAACGAGTATCCAAAAAGAACAGACTTTGTTAGTGACAATGAAATAATAGACGAAGCAATAGGAAAATTAGAAAGTCTTAAAACAGAGAATAAGTCAAATTTAGTTGCAGCAGTTAATGAGGTTAGGGAACAAAATGATAATTTGACAGCCTATGCAGTGGCAAGCGGAACAAATACCTATACAGCAACAATTGTAGGAATAACAGCATTAACAGAAGGTTTCAGTATTAAAATTAAGTTTACAAAAGCAAATACAGGAGCAAGTACTCTTAATATTAATAGCATTGGAGCAAAATCAATTTTAAAAGGAAATGGCAATGCTCTATCAAGTGGAAATATTAAAGCAGGTCAAATATGCAACCTTGTATATAATGGCTTAAATTTTCAATTATTGGGTGAAGGGGGTGAGTATGGAACAGCAACAGTCTCAGAAGTGTTGTCAGGAAAAACAATTGGGACAGATGATGGATTGGTCAATGGCACAATGCCCAATCGTGGAGCTGTAAATCAAAACCTTACAGCAGAGGCTCAAGAATATACAATTCCGCAGGGGTATCATAACGGTTTAGGTAAAATTAAAGCTGTTATAACAGGACTTGTAGCAAGTGTAATAAAAGCAGGAGTTACGGTTGGCGGTATACTTGGTACATTTACAAATGATGCTACAGCAACAGCGGCTCAAATACTGAAAGATAAAATTGCTTATGTTAAAGGAAATAAAGTAGTAGGTACAATACTAAGTAAAGGAGCACAAACATATACACCTGGAACAACAAATCAGGTTATAAATGCAGGGCAATATTTATCAGGTGCTCAGACAATTCAAGGTAGTGCAAATTTTATAGAAAGCAATATAAAAGATGGGGTTAATATGTGGGGAAAGGTAGGAACTTTAAAACAAGTTAAAACATATTCACCATCAGATATAACAGTAGAAACACCTCATTATAGTGATGAAATAGGAGCTACATCATTTATAGAAACTCCTGCAACTGTATTACTAAGCTTAATGAAAAAGGATACAAGATATATAAATTATTTAACTTTTGATGGAAATGGGAGTATTTTTTTAAAAGAGCTATCTTCTAATGGTAAAGTTATTGAAGTTATATTACCATATGTTTTTACGGTATCAAGTACATCAACTATTTTTTTAATATTCAACCCTTATGGAAATACATTTACCATTCGTGATTCAAATGGAAACATTCTAAATGTTCAATTGTTTATAAATTAGAAAAAAAAAATAATATTGATTAAGATAGGAGAAAATTAGGATGCAAAAAGCAATAAATATTGAATGTAGTAATAAGAATGTAGTAAGAATTCTATCAATAGCGGAACCAGAAATAATCGAAAACAATCCTACAGGATTAGAATATTTTATCATAGAGGATTATGTCGAACCATTTGTATTAGACAATCCGCTAGCGATTAATTACCCAATGTATGATAAAGTTAATAAAACTTTCAAGTGGGCGCAAATCCAATATCAAAACACAGCAACAGAAGAATTATTAGAAATAGAGAATTTAAAAATAGAAAATACGAATTTAAAAAATGAATTACAAGTAGCAAATGGAAACATAGATATGTTAACAGAAACATTAGCGGACATGATTGGAGGAGCTATCTAATGACTGATATTCAAAAGAAAATATTAATAGCAGGAATTAAGATAAAACTAGCACGAGGTGAAGAGCTTGAAGATATTTTGATATCTTATGTTAAATTAAACGAAACAGAAAAGCAAGAAATAAGAGGGGCTTTAATAACGGCATAGGCAACAAAAGAAAAATTTAGCTTCCTAATTAATTCAAATTAAAACCGTATTACTCAAGAAGATTTGGAAAGTCTAATAACAGACTACAATGAAGCTTGAGGTAATGCACATGAGAAAAATATTTAAGTATGCGGTACTGCTTATATACGGCGGTGTGATATATTATTTTATAGAGCTAATTTACAGAGGGTACAGCCATTATGCTATGATTTTGGTAGGTGGGCTGTGCTTTATATGTATAGGGCTTTTGAATGAACTTTATACGTATAAAATTCCGCTTATAAAGCAAATGTTTATATCTTCTTTTATTGTTACGGTAATAGAGTTTATTGCGGGAGTGGTATTAAATATGTGGCTGAAGCTGGATATTTGGGATTATAGTACTTTAAGGTTCAATATATTAGGGCAGATAAGTCTGCAAACAAGCGTTGTATGGTTTTTCCTTGCTCTGCCTGCAATATACTTGGATGACTATCTGAGATATTGGATGTTCGGGGAAGCAAAACCGCAGTATAAGTTAATATAGGGAACAAAAATAATCTACTATTTATTAAAAGGGTCTCAGCAGAGGTCCTTTTTTTAATTAAGTAGAAAAACATACAAATTACTCAGTACTTATATCAAAATAGAGAAAATTAAATTATGCCAAGTTAAATGAATAAGTTGCCGGAGTTCGGGTAATTGCGGCAGCTATAGAGCATGTACAAGATAATGGCATATAATATGATAAGAGATGAAATGCTCTTTTAAGGGGTGAAATAAATAATGGAAAATTTAAACAGATATACAATGGAAATTATATCAGGATATAACATTTTGATAGGCGTAGTGGTGACCATAATGACAGCAGTGTTTGGAGAATTTTGGTATTTATTTGCTGCGTTTTTGGTTTTTAATATAATAGATTGGTTAAGTGGCTGGAGCAAAGCAAGAAAGCTAAAGATTGAAAACAGTGAAAAAGGACTAAGCGGTATAGCAAAAAAAATATGGTGTTGGGTGCTCATCCTGGTGGCATTTATGATATCAAATATATTTATAGTTTTAGGAAATGAACTTTTAAATATTGAACTTGATTTTTTAACATGGTTTGGATGGTTTACTTTAGCCAGCCTGACCGTAAATGAGGTAAGAAGTATTCTTGAAAATTTAGTTGAAATAGGTATTAATGTTCCATTTTTTTTGATTAAAGGTCTGGCTGTTACAGAGAAATTGATCAACAGCAAGATTAATATACCGAATGATGGTGACAGTGATGATTAAGATACTCATAGACCCCGGCCATGCGCCGGGGAATACCAATAAAGGACCTACTGGTTATTACGAATATCAGGGAGTATGGACAATATCTTCTTATCTGAAGGAGATGCTCGAAAATAAAGGAATTCAGACCGAGTTTACCCGTACATGGGACCAGAATCCTGATCCCTATGAAAGAGGTCAGAAAGCGGCAGGTTATGATTTATTTATATCGGAGCATACCAATGCCAGTGGTGACGGCAGGGCACGTGGAGTAGAAGTGTTTTATGATTATTCAAAGCCTCAAGATGTTGAATTTGCACAACAATTAGCTGACAATGTTTCTTCGGTAATGGGAAATTCAAGCAGGGGTGCAAAGACGAGAGTATACACCGAAAGCGGTAAAATATACAACTATTACGGAGTTATACGAGGTGCAGGAGCTACAGACTGCAAACATATATTTCTTATTGAGAGCGGTTTTCACGATAATGCCGATGATGAAGCATTTCTAAAAGTTGATGAAAACCTGAGGAAAATAGCGCAGGCACAGGCAGAGATGATTTTGAAATTTTTGTGGGTGAATGATATGACGGTGCAGGAAGCAGAAAAGGTAGTGAAGGAAAGAGCAGGACTTGATGATAATACTATGCAGTATCTTAAATATTACAGGTATGGAGAAGCTCTGCTGATAAAGCTTGCAGAAGATATGGAGCATTAATATTATATATAATTACTTTATTTTGTCCGGGTATTTCCCGGACTTTTTATCTTTTGACATATTACTAAAATATGGTATAATTGTAGAACCAACAAAGTGAGGGGGAAATATAGTGAAGAAGATAGGAATTTTTTTATTGATAGCGGTATTACTGATGGTAACAGGGTGCAGCAAGGGAGAAACGGCAGAACAGGCGACTGTGAATGCTCTTGATGCTGTTAAGACATTGGATAAGGAAACTCTAGGCAAATACATGAATTATAATGAGCTTGTTGAGTCGGACGACGGCAGTGAATCAGAATACATAAATAAAATATTTGAAAATTTAGATTATAAGATTATATCTTCAGAAGAGAAAGAAAACGAGGCTGTTGTGAAAGCGGACATTACAAACATAGATATGGAAAAAGTAATGGGTGAAGCAATGAAAAACTCACTTGCTGAAGTGTTCAGCCAAGCTTTTTCCAATTTAGGGGAGCAGCAGAGTGAAGCAGAAAGCGAAGATATGTTTAATGAACACTTTGAGCAAGCAATTGAAAATAACAAAGACTCGAAGGTTGTAAACACTGTTGATATCAAGCTTACGAAAGTTGATGAACAGTGGAAAATAAATATGGACAGCGATCTGCAGAATGCACTTATGGGAAACCTGTATAGAGTTGCAAATCAGCTCAAGGACATATTTGAATAAAGCATGTACAAGTAATAAGCCCCTCTGGTTTAATGTAGAGGAGCTTATTTTATTTCAAGAAAAATAATTTTAATAATATTACTTGCTGTTTCTCAGATATTCCAGCACATCCTTAGCGTTTGAGTCAGGTTTTACTTTGGGCATTACATCTTCGATGATTCCATTTTCGTCAATTATATAGGTTGTTCTGACTACTCCCATGCTTGTTTTTCCGTACAGCTTTTTTTCTTTCCATACATCATAAGCAGTTATGGCTTTGAGTTCAGGATCTGAAAGTAATATAAACGGCAGATTATATTTATCCACGAATTTTTGATGTGATTTCATGCTGTCTTTGCTTACTCCTATAACTGTTACACCGAGCTCGGTAAATTCATCGTACATTCCGGCAAATCCGCAGGCTTGTTTTGTACATCCCGGAGTGTTATCTCTGGGATAAAAGTATAATACTACTTTTTTGCCGGCAAAATCTTCAAGAGATACTTCTTTTCCATCCTTGTCAGGTAAAGTAAAGCTTGGTGCTTTAGTGTTTTTTTCCAACATTGTTGTTTCCTCCTTTTATAAAAACATAGGTATTGTCATCAGATAGTTTTTCTTTATATAAATAGTTAAGCCTGTTAAAATTTTTAATGCCTTGTGCATCCGTAACTTTATTTTCTGCCATATAACGCACCATTTCCCCTCGGGCCATTTTAACCTGCGTTCCTTTTTCAATAACTTTTTCACCTTTAATTTCGCCGAAAACACATGTGATAAACTGCACATCAGGCTCAAGGTAATCTGATATGCATCTGCTGTATTCCTTGGATGCAAGATTTATAATGCATCTGCTTTCTGAAAATAGTCTGTCAGCAAGCTTTCGTCCCCAAAAATCATAAAGCGAATTTAATTCTTCAGTGTTCAGTCTTGCCTGCATTTCTAATCTGTATGGTGTAATGCCGTCAAAAGGCATAAGCAATCCGTAAAAGCCTGACATTATCCTTAGGTGTTCGTCTATGTATGTGAATTCTTCATTGCTAAATATATCTGGAGACATATATTTGTATTGTATTCCTTCATATGAAAGAATAGCAGGTGTAAGATTTTTGTATAAATTCATGTTTTGAAACCGCTGATAATTTAATGCAGCTATTTTATCGTTACACTTCCATATTTCTTTTAACTTTTCGTAGCTAAGACATTTAATATGCTCAGCTAGTAACTCTGCTTCCTTAATAAATTGCGGAAACTTTACATCAGCCGGAAAATTCGTGTCAGTTTTCATTTTCTTGGCCGGCGAAATAATAATTCTCATATATTTCTCCAATATGCAAATATTCTATACTAAGCTATCTTTAATTTTTTAATAGTTTTTGTTTAATAGATAATCCCATTAATTGTATATCTATATTAAAAATGGTATCATAATAAACATAGATGTCAACAGTTTAATTTTAAATGCTAATTTATGGACAAAAAAATTAATATTATATAATTAATATTATAATAAATAAATTGCTATAAATATAAAGACAGAATAAAATATATTTATTTTAAATTCATACTTTAAATATAAAAATAATAAACTAAATATTTTTATTTAGAACAATTTGTGCTATAATAACACAGATGTGCAATTTAAGGTTGTATTAATTTAATAGGATAAAATAATACGGCGTAGCATATAAATAATTATAAGCGTTTAATTTGAGCTTAACTTTAATTGTCAGGAGTGAGTATATGGTATCTAAGAAAAAATATATTCTTACGATTATCGTGGTTTTTTTTGTAACTGCTTTTTTGACTTTTTCACTGGGAAATGTATTTTTAGTTGAAGTAGGGCAAAGGGTAGTTTTATCTGATGAAGCATACACTGAAATGAAAGAAATATATGAAAAGTATGCAAAGCAAGAAAGTGTAATGAAAATTGCACAGAGGGATTTCCTTTATGAGGCTGATGAGGGAAAAATGCTTGAAGGAGCATTGGAAGGCACACTGAAAGCCTTGGGAGACCCGTATACGCAGTTTATGACCAAGGAAGAATTTGAAGCACTTATGCAGGATACTGAGGGTACATATGAAGGTATTGGTGTATACATTACTGCAAGTGATGATAATAAAATAATGATAGTATCACCGATTGAAGATACTCCGGCTGAAAAAGCAGGGCTAAAGACAGGAGATAAAATTATCGGAATTAACGGAACCGAATTTACTGCTGACAAAATTGACGAAGCGGTAAGTATTATGAAGGGAGAGCCCGGAACTAGCGTAACTCTGACAATACAGCGCCTTAAAGATGATAATACAAGTGATATTTCCGACGTGGTTGTTAATAGAGAAAAAATTAAAATTAAAACAATAAAGCAGGCAATGCTTGAGGATGGAACGGGCTACATTAGAATAACAACATTTGATATGCATACAGCAGAAGATTTTAAAGCAGCATATGCAGAGCTTAAAAATCAAGGTATGAAGGGACTTGTAATTGATCTTAGATATAATCCCGGTGGAATAATTGATGCAACAGTTGATATTTCTGATATGTTCATGGGTGAAGGAATAGTGACCTACACTAAGACTAAATCTGGAGAAACTGAATATTTTAAATCGGATGCAAATGCTGAGGATATACCGATTGTTATGCTTATAAACGAGGGAAGTGCCAGTGCTTCTGAGATTATGGCCGGAGCGATGAAGGATACCCAAAGAGCAACTCTTATAGGAACAAAATCATTTGGCAAGGGTATTGTACAGAGAGTCCAAAGATTCGGAAGTGATGGTGAAGGAATTAAAATGACTGTTTCCGAGTACTTTACTCCAAATGGGATAAACATTCACGGTATAGGAATAGAGCCTGATATAGAAATAAAATTATCTGAAGATTCGTTAGGATACGGATATGAATACTATGATACAGACAATCAGCTGCAAAAATCAGTAGAAGTATTAAAAGGAAAAATGAATCAATAATAGCAGAAGAGATGGATTATTTTTAAATAATCCATCTCTTTTTATTTTAATTATCTTGTGAAACTGATAAATCTTGTGCCTTGGAAATTAAGCGTTCCTACGTCGCCCTCTGCAAGCATTCCAAACTCTCCGGACGGAACTTGAAATTCCATACGTTCGCCGTTGGTAAGTTCAAATGTTACATAGTACAGTGTTCTGCTTGTATGAAGATTCATATTCATATTATCTGTCCTGTGTCGATGGCGGCTTGTAACATCATATCTTTTGGAAATTATTTTCGCTTCTACAGGTATTATGGGCTGTTTGTTATTGTGCATATTTGTCTGAATATTTTTAATAATTGTATAAACTATATACCCGAATACAAATAAAAATATAATTGGAAACAGGCTGAACATTATACCGTGTCCCCAAAAATAATTAAAATGTGCCATAATAATTTCTCCTTTAATATATTAATACTGTCTTGTCTGCATCATCCCATATAACAGTCTTATTAATCGATTCACTAATAAATCTTAAAGGTACCATAATTCGATCGTTGACTATTCTAGCAGGTACATCCAATGTGCTTTCTTCGCCGTTGATGTAAGCGGATTTGCTGTTTGACGGAATAATTATTGTTTTATCCTCATACTGAACAACAGCTGCACTTTTTTCATTATCCCATGATACAACACAGTTCATAACTTCGAAAACAGCTCTTAATGGAACCAGGGTTCTTCCATCTTGAATGAAGGGCCATTGATCAATAGAGCTGAAATCTATATATTGATCATATACTTTTACATTTACAGGGTTGTCTGGTTTTTTGTCTGTTATATATTCAAACGCCTGAGAATTTAAAGCAGTAATTGTTACAGCTTCCTGTATTCCCTGATATTCAAATTGTATTGTGTAGCTGCCGGGTTTCTTAAATGTTACAGTACCGTTGTAAATGCTTATACCATCGCTGTCGTACGGATATATAAGCACATTTTTGGTAATGTTTGTTTTTTTATCTCCATACATTGCATACACGTTGAATTTGAAATCAGTAGCTGTGTTATAGATTTTTTTGCTAAAATCATGTACGATGCTTTCAGGTGTTTCCTTATATGTATTGTATAAATTTAGAATATAATATTCGCCTGTGCTGTCGCTGTTAAGCTGACCATAGCTTATCAACGATATGTAGTCGTGCTTGCTCAGCAGTTTTGACATTGCATTGTAAATAGTGTCTTGTGACAGTGACTTGCTGATTCTTATGGATATTCTTAATGGTCTGTGGCTAATTTTATATTCAAGTATATTAGACAAATCTTTTTCTGTTTTTGCGGTATTTACATCATCATACACGTCAAGTCCTGTTTCCATTAATAATTTATTGTATGATAATTCTTTAAGATATTCATAGTAACTTTTGCTTGCTTCAGGTAAATCTAAGCCTTCGTCAATTATGTGATCCTTTAGAATTTCTTTGTCGGTAAGCATATAATAATTGTAAGATACCCTGTTTACATCTGGAAGAGGATCATTCCATGTTGTGTCTAAATGAAACCACCAATCTCCAAGTTTAACCATGTTCCAAATGTGGAGTTCTCCATTTGCAGTTCCTGTAACCAATTTTACCGGTATATTCAGTTCGTTTAACATATTATATGTTAAAAGAGCATAGCCGTTGCATACAGAAGTCCCCTGTGTAAGCAGGTCATAATCAGAATACAGCTGCATGGATTCATCATACTTGCCATGAAGCACTATGTAATCATGAACGGCCTTAACCTTTTCATGATCATTCATGGATGGATTTATGATTTCAGATAAAATGTTTTTAATTTGCTTGTCAGCTTCGGCTCTTTCGGAGCTTGTGATAATATAATCCACATTCACGTCAATTTTACTTGCCTTGGCTGTGCCTGTCACATCCCATCCTACAGATTTAACGTAAGAGTTAATATGAGGATATTTATCAACTGAATTTTTGAGTATTTCCTCTATGCTGTCCCATGATCCGTTATATTTTATTTCAAAATTTTGATTGTACTGGATTAATTGCTGCAATAAAATATCTTCCAATTCATTAGTGCCTGCAGCATTTAATTCAGCTCCGAATACATTGCATGTATGTGCTATCAACACAGAGCTTAGAGCTAATGCTATGATGTATTTTTTCATTTTATCACCTTCCCAAATTTCTCATTCAATTATATACTATATTTTGGAAAATATAAAGTGTAATTAATTGACAGCGTATGTGTTGAAAAATAAATTAATTTAATGTAGTATATTTAATATTATATAAATAAATGAAGTATTAAATTAATAGACGTAATTTACATAGAAAAAGTTTCATGTGAGGAGAAAATATGTATAAAAAATTTTTAAACAATATATTGATGAGTGAAAAGCCTTCGAAAGGCATTTATAGACTTATAGAAACAAATGAAATTATGGAAGTCATTCCTGAGCTGATGGAACTGAAGGGGTTTGATCAGCGTACTCCCTACCATGATAAAGATGTTCTTGATCATACCATGGCTGTTCTTGATTCAATTAAGCCAAAGCTTCACTTGAGGATGGCAGCTCTGCTTCATGATATAAGCAAGCCTGAGTGCTTTACAATTGATTCTAAGGGAAGAGGTCATTTTTATGGACATCATATAAAATCAGCAGAAAAAAGTGAAAAAATACTTAAACGGATGGGGTATGATGAAAAGTTTATAGATGAAGTCACTATACTTATTAAGTATCATTACATAAAAGAAATTATTTCAAATGTAAAAGAAAACGGAATTAAAAAATTCATAGATTCAGTAGGAGAAGACCGTCTTGACGATATGCTTGAGCTAATAAGAGCAGATATGTCAGGCAAGCCGGATAACGGGAATTTGAAGGTTGTACAAAAGCTGGCGAAGCTTACTAAAGAATATATGAACGAAAAATATGACGAATAAATATTGCAGCAAGTTAAGGGTCAGCCTAATGGCTATCATTATGCTGACATTTCCCAGAGAACTTTTTTGCAAAGATGATTTTTACATTAAATTCATATAACATTTCCATTGCAGAATTCTCAATACAGATTCATTGATTCTATCTTTAGAGACATCGCCTGCTTCTAGTGCATTCAATAACACATTAAAGCTATTTTCAAAATCAGTTACGATAATCATGTCATTTCCGGCCATCAATGCCATAACTTCAGGGGGCAGCTCAGTGTTAAGCTGTGCTATTGCACCCATGGAAAGGTCATCTGTCATTATAATTCCTGTAAAATTCAAATCATTTCTCAGGATATCAATGACATTTTTTGATAGAGAGGCAGGCAGATTTTTACCTATTGCTTCGACTATGTTGTGAGAAACAAGAATGCTTTCTGCTCCTGCTTCAATTCCGGCTTTGAAGGGAAGAAAATCACTTTTTATAAACTGCTCGTATGGGCGGGAATCATGCGCCGAACTGTTATGAGTATCGGTGTTGTTTCCGTATCCTGGGAAGTGCTTTAAGGTTGAGGATATGCCTGTCTCCTTCATGGCTTCGACCACGTTTATTACATACTCAGATGTTTCATCAGCACTTTTTCCTAATGTTCTTAAGTTTATGAAATCCGATTCGTTTTCAGATACGTCAGCAACAGGAGCCAGATTCAAGTTTATTCCAAGGTCTAGCAAAAGCTGCGATTTTTCTTTCGCGTCTTTTTTTATTTCCTCAAATCCTCCTATTGCATAAAGCTCTTGAGGAGATTTGAACTTTTCAGTGGCAAGAAGTGGATTTAAACTTACTCTTACTACTGTTCCTCCCTCTTCATCAACGCCTATTATCATAGGTATGCTGCCGCTTTTCTGATAGTAGCTTATATTTTCTGTTACCTGTTCTTTTGTTTTCTGTAAAAAATCTTTTCCAAACAATATAAAGCCGCCCGGCTTCATTGAAAGAAAATTATCGAGTTGTTCTTCATCCGGGCATCTAACAAGGAACATTTGTCCGATTTTTTCTTCTGTTGACATTGAGTCTAATATGTTTAATGCCTGTTGTCTGTATTTGTTAAAAATGCCTGTATCTTTCTGTTGAGAATCTTTCTCGGGTTCTTCAGGTTCCGGCTGCTGTGCGGGTTCTTCTGCCGGCGGAACAAAAGTATCGTTTCCTCCATCTGTATCCGGTGGTGACGATATCAATGAGCAGCCCGACAATACTAAAGTTATTATGAGTACTAAAATTTTATTCATGTTTTACTCCGATTATAGTGATATCAATAATATTACCATACAAAATAACTTTATCAAATTAAAAAAATATGGAAACAAAAAGCGGGTACTTTTAAGTGACCCGCTTTAAAATTTATTGAATTGTATCTTCTTCAGGTTCAGTAGTTTCAGTTTCAACAGCAGTTTCAGCATCAGTTTCAGTTTCAGCTTCAATCTGATCTTCAAGTTCCTGCATCATCTCTGATATATCAGTTGCATTCAGAGCTTCTTCAGGAATTTCAAAGTCCTCTGCTTCATTAATATTTTTTATTTCCATCTGCATTGTTGCTTTCATTTGCTTCAACATTTCCAATTCGCTCTGAGGTACTTCTCCCATCATAGCAGTCATATTATCCATCATAGAAAGTACAAGGCTGCCTAAATCAGCTTCATATTTAACAATTTCACCTGACTCTTCGTCAATATATACGATGTATACTAAATCTCCGATTCCTCCATCTGCAAGTCCCTTAATCATTTCTGCAGTTAATATATCCTGCTCGTTTTCTGAAGCAGACATTTCGTCAATATATTCTCCGAAGATATCCTTGAAGATTTCGTTTGAAAGTGTATATTGCATTCTCAGCATTGACTTGCCTGATTCATCCTCATATTTTCCGAAATATTTTATATCTTTGATGTATTTTTCTGATAATTCTTGATTTGCTTTTATTGTTTCAGCGTTGTATTTAAGCAGACCAGAAAACATTTCGTCTTCATATTCGGATTTCATCCATGTGGTAGAATCGTCTTGGTCTTTTATTCCCATATATGTAGTAAAGGTTGTATCATCAGAAACCATGTACATGTCCATTACAGGCTGAGTGATTTCTTGATCCATCACATTCATCACAATGTTTGAATTAATCTTTGCCTTTAATGCCGGCTCCATAAATATAGTCATATACATTTTCATATCCATATCTACTGATTGAACACTTCCAGCATCATCTGCAACAGGTATTGACATATTTACCAGTATATCGGCATCATAGTTTTTCCAGTCATATGATTTGTTGGTAGCTTCTTTTAAGATTGTTTCAGCATCAACAGGTTCGGTAGCTATAACGACTGTTTTTAAGTTCTGATCCCATTCAACAGATGAACCGAAGGCTTCAACAACAGCTCTTATGGGAAGGTATGTCTTGCTGTTGACAATTTTAGCTGCTGTGTCATTTGCTTTCTGTTCTCCGTTTACTATTATGTAATCTTGGTCAATTGGAACTTCCACAGTGGTATCATCTTTAACTGCTGTGGCAATGCGGTTGTCATTGTCCCATTCAACATTTGCGCCATAAGCTTCAAGAGCTTTCCTGAACGGAACAAGAGTTCGTCCGTTTTCATCTACGAATGGCATACCTGTATCTTCTGAAAATTCAACGCCTACAGAATCTATTCTCACAGAAATTGTATCTGTAGTTTGTGCAAAGGCTGTAGCCTGTGCTAATGCTAATATTAATACTAAACTTAGCAATAAAGTAATTTTTTTCATATTATCCTCCTATTTTTGTTGCTTTATATAATGATATATTAATGTCAAATAAAAATCAATACATGATTTATTACAGAAAACGGTATTATTTATAACATTTTACATAATCTTTGAATGAATTACTTTTTTGGTTATTTCGTTGATTATTTCAATTTTGAAGTATATAATTGAAGTAATATTTGTTTTAGGAGATTCTATGAATAAAAAATATGTACTTGCACTAGATCAGGGAACTACGAGTTCTCGAGCCATACTTTTTGATAGAAACGGAACAATAATAAATATAGCTCAGCATGAATTCAGACAGATATATCCAAAGCCGGGATGGGTGGAGCACGATCCGGTAGAAATTTGGGAAACGCAATTAAATGCTGCTAAAGAGGCAATTGCTAACATTGATCCATCTGAAATATCATGCATTGGAATAACAAATCAGCGTGAAACTACGGTAATGTGGGATAAGAATACGGGCAAACCTGTGTACAATGCCATTGTATGGCAGAGCAGGCAGACGTCAGAGATATGTGATGAGTTGAAAAAGGAAGGACTTGAACCTTACATAAATGATACTACAGGTCTTGTAATAGATGCGTATTTTTCTGGGACGAAAATCAAATGGATTCTTGACAATGTGCCGGGTGCAAGAGAAAGTGCTGAAAAGGGAAATATATTGTTTGGAACAATAGACACATGGCTTGTTTGGAATCTTACAGGAGGCAGGCTTCACATAACGGATTATTCAAATGCTTCCAGAACTATGATATATAATATAAAAGAGCTGAAGTGGGATGAAACCATATTAAGTGCTCTTAATATACCTTCTTCGGTATTGCCTGATGTAAGGCAGTCATCGGAACTTTACGGAGAAACAAATAAAGAAGTATTCAGTATAGGAATACCTATATCTGGAATCGCAGGTGATCAGCAGTCAGCATTGTTTGGTCAGATTTGTTTTCAGGAGGGAATGGTTAAAAACACATATGGAACAGGTTGTTTCATGCTCATGAATACAGGTGAAAAAATAGTAAAATCTCATAACGGGCTGGTGACCACCATTGCATGGGGAATAGGTGGAAGAGTCGAATATGCCTTAGAGGGTTCAATTTTTGTTGCCGGTGCGGCAATTCAATGGCTGCGAGACGAATTAAAAATAATACATGATGCCGCTGATTCTGAATATTTTGCAAAAAAGGTCAGTGACAGCAACGGAATATATGTTGTTCCGGCATTTACAGGTTTGGGAGCTCCATATTGGGATATGTATGCAAGAGGTGCAATTATAGGACTTACAAGAGGAACAAATCGAAATCACATAATAAGGGCTACACTGGAATCTATTGCATATCAGACAAAAGATGTTATTGAAGCTATGATTGACGATTCCGGCATTAATTTAACAGCACTAAAGGTAGACGGAGGTGCCACGGCAAATAATTTCTTGATGCAATTTCAATCAGACATACTGAATGTAAAAATTGAAAAACCTGAAGTTACAGAAACAACAGCTTTGGGGGCGGCTTATCTGGCAGGCCTTGCAGTAGGATTCTGGAAATCTAAAGGTGAAATTTCCCAGAATTGGAGCATGAGCAAAAGTTTTAAACCTCAAATGGATAAAGAAAAAAGAAAAGAACTTTACAGTGGATGGCAAAAAGCAGCTGACAGATCAAAGAATTGGATATGACGAGGTACTTCATAAAATATATGAAATTTACTATATATGAATTTTTTAATTATTGAAAATAATATTGGAGGATTTATAATGGACACAAATTTTTTTGTTAACAACAGGATGAGATTTTCTGAAAGAATGAAGGATTGTTCATCTGCGGTATTTTTTTCCGGCAGAGCACCAAGGGAAAGCGCTGATCAATTGTATGACTTTTCAGTGAATAGAAATTTTTTCTATCTTACAGGAATAGATAGAGAAGACATGATACTTTTAATTGAAAAAATTAATGGGAAGATTACAGAAACTTTGTATATTCCTCCTGTTGACGAGCACTTTGAAAAATGGTTCGGAATTTTAATGAGAAAAGACGAAGCGACTCAGGTATCAGGGATAAAATCAATTCAGAATAAAAATGAATTCATGGATCAGTTTGCAAAAAAACTTTCATCTTCTGACAGACCGGACAATGTATATGTATTTTCATATATAACAGGTGCAGATGAATCCTATGACCACGACAGAAAGCTTGCACATTGGATGAAAAATCAATTCCCAGCTATTAATATAAAAAATTCGCTTGATTTGATGATTGAGTTAAGAAGCTCCAAAACAGAAGATGAAGTGAATGAAATTAAGACTGCAATAGGGTACACAAAGGAAGCATTGGAATTTGTAATGAAGAATTTGAAGCCAGGGAAATTTGAATACCAGGTTAAGGCAGATTTTGAGTACCAGTTGCAACTCAGAGGGTCAAGACCAAGCTTCAAGACAATTGGAGCGTCTGGCGAAAAAGCGGTAATTCTGCACTACGTAGACCTGAAACAAAAAATAAAGGACGGAAGCCTGATACTTCTTGACTTAGGAGCTTTATCCAACAACTATGCTTCAGATATTACAAGAACTTACCCTGCAAACGGAAAATTCAGCCAGAGGCAAAAAGATATATATAACATAGTATTGGAGGCACAGGATGTAACCATAGATGCCATGCATGTGGGAGCCTCAGAAATTGCTGTGAATGATGCGGTTAAGAAGCATTTTGCAAAGGGGCTGAAAGCTTTGAACATTATCAGAGAAGATGCAGATGTAGATAAATATTATTATCACAGTATAGGTCATCCTTTAGGACTTGATGTACATGATTTGAGAAGAAGAGACAAAACTATGCAGGAAAACAATGTGTACACTGTTGAGCCGGGCCTTTATATTAAGGAAGAGGGCATAGGCATAAGAATAGAGGATGATGTATGGGTTACTAAAAAAGGTATAATCAATCTCTCTAGCGATATTATTAAGACTGTTAATGATATTGAGAATTTTATGAAATAAAATTTCAGAATACGTAATTCCTATATTAAAATTATATATAGAAGGCTAATTAAAAACATATAAAAAACGCGGGAAAAATATTTTTCTGCGTTTTTTATATAAAAATAAAGTTGATGACATAAACTGTTAGTTGATACAGATTGTGGACTTTAGTGTTATATAATTAACATATACAAAATTATGGAGGTTTATAATGGCTAAAGTTTATAAGGATTTAAGAGAATTCTTAGAAGTGCTTGAGGCAGAAGGTCAGCTTGTAAGGGTGAAAGAAGAAGTTAACCCAGAACCGGACATTGCCGCAGCAGGACGTGCCGCTTCAAATTTAGGCAAAAACCAGCCGGCAGTACTGTTTGAAAAAGTCAAAGGATACAAGCATAGCGTAGTAACTAATGTTCACGGATCGTGGCAAAATCATGCTCTTATGCTGGGACTTGACAAGAACACATCAACAAAGGATCAATTCTACGAATTAAACAAAAGATGGGACAAGTTTCCAGTGCCGCCTAATGTAGTAAAAAGAGAAGAAGCACCATGTAAGGAAAATGTTATTGACAAAGATATTAACTTGTTTGATGTCCTTCCGTTGTACCGAATAAATGATCAAGACGGTGGTTTCTATATATCAAAGGCATCTGTAGTTACAGCGGATCCTGAATTTCCAGATGATTTCAACAAGCTAAATGTCGGAACGTACCGCATTCAGGTAAAAGATAAGGACAGAGTTGGAATACAGGCTCTTTCAATGCATGATATAGCAGTGCAGTTGGAAAAAGCAGAAGCAGAAAACAAAGAGCTTCCTATAGCTATTACAATTGGTAATAACCCGTTAGTTACTTTTATGGCAAGTACTCCTGTTGGTTACAGCCAAAATGAATATGAATTTGTAGGGGCATTGCAGGATGGAGTTCCAACAGACATAGTTAAATCAGATTTATATGATCATTTATATGTTCCAGCAGGTTCAGAGGTTGTTTTGGAAGGACATATAATTCCAAGAGTAAGAACTGTTGAAGGACCTTTTGGAGAATTCCCTGGTTCTTATTCAGGATCAAGATTGCAGTGTGAAGTTCAAATAGATAGGATAACACATAGAACAAATCCAATATTTGAAAATCTCTACTTAGGTATTCCTTGGACTGAAATTGATTACTTAATGGCATTAAATACAAGCGTTCCGTTATATAAGCAGTTAAAAGAAACAATGCCGGAAGTTGTTGCAGTTAACGCTATGTACACTCATGGTATCGGAGCTATTATATCTACAAAGGTTCGTTACGGAGGGTATGCTAAGGGTGTTGCATTTAGACTACTGTCAACTCCTCACGGAATGCCTTATTCAAAGATTGTAATAGTTGTTGATGAATTTGTTGACCCATTCAATCTGGAACAGGTTATGTGGGCATTAACTACAAGAGTTCATCCAAGCAAGGACGTTTCAATAATTGAAAACTGCCCTGGTATGCCTCTTGATCCATCAACAAATCCTCCGGGAATGCATACGAAAATGATAATTGATGCAACTACTCCTGTTCCGCCGGAACCTAATCCTAGAGAAACACAAATACTGGAACCGCCTGCTGGAACTGATGAGTGGGAAGAAAAATTAAAAGAGTTACTAAAAAATCTTAACAATTAATAAGGAGGCAATTATTATGAAGTGTCCACGTTGTGAGTCGGATAAAATAAAAAAAATTACCGATGCCCCGAAAGACAATGCATGGGAAGTGTATGTTTGCGAAAAGTGCTGGTATTCATGGCGTTCAACTGAAAACCCTGTTGTAATAGAAAAATTCAAATTGGATGATGAGAAAATTGCTCATATGGGTTTAATACCGCCAATTCCACCGCTGAAAAAGTAAATATAAGAGGGCTTATGCCCTCTATTTTTTGAAAGGATATTATTATGAATAAGAATAAAAAGCTATTAGGATTATTATTAGGCATTCTTGTAGCAATTGTTATAAACATTCTTCCATTGGAAGGCTTGTCAGCTCAAGGTAAAATGTGCTTGGGATTAACACTTATGACAGTAGTGTTCTGGGCTTTTCAAATCGTTCAGTCAGGCTATGCATCAGGACTTTATCTAGCACTGCTTGTTATATTTAATGTTGCTGAACCATCAGTCGTGTTCTCTCCTTGGGTTGGGAGCACAATGTACTTAGTAATCGGCGCGTATCTAATTGCTTCTGCCGTAAAAAGTTCTGGATTAGGAGAAAGAATAGCATATAAGTTTATAATAAAATTCGTAAGTTCTTATAGAAGTATTATTATATCTATATTTGTGCTTACTTTTATTTTAAGTATACTAATTCCTCATCCTTGGCCAAGAGCTTTTCTAATTATGTCAGTTATGGCAGTAGTAATAAAAAGCGCAAATGTTCCTAAGGAGGATGCAATTAAAATAGGATTCACTGTTTTTGCATCATCTGTTCCTGTTTCAATGATATTTTTAACCGGAGACAGTGTTATTAATCCTCTGGCAGCACAGGCATCAGGAGAGTTAATAAGCTGGATGCAGTGGTTTGTCTACATGGGACCTCCCAACATTGTTGCAAGTATAATAACCTGCTTACTGATTCTCGTATTATTTAAACCGACTAAAGAAATTATAATAAATAAAGAAGAGATAAAAGAAAAACTAGATTCTCTGGGACAAATATCAGGTATAGAAAAAAGAACAATTATATGGCTTGCTATTGCAGTTGTGTTGTGGATGACAGATTCCATACACGGTATAAATATAGGATGGATTACACTTCTCATAGCCATGCTGATGAGTTTACCTGCTATTGGAGGGGTACTTACACCGAAGCAGTGGGGGGAAGTACCGGTACATGTGCTTTTGTTTCTAACCGCAGCCATGACAATAGAAAAGGTTGGAGGAGTAACCGGTATGAATACATGGATAGCAGACACTATCTTGCCTTCATCAATTCCTGAAAATCCGTATATACTGGCAGTTATAATAGCAGTAATATCCATGGGAATACATATGTTCTTGGGAAGTGTAATAGCCGTAATGGGAATAGCTATTCCAGCTCTGTTAATATTTACTGAACCTATGGGAATAAGTCCTATAATAACTACATTACTGGTATATACTTCAATCGGTATACACTACATTCTTCCTTTCCACCATTTGAATATGCTTGTGGGACAAGGAGAAGAAAACGGTATGTATGGGCAAAAAGAAGTAATGAAGCTGGGAATCCCATTGATTGCGGTAGTTTTTATAATTGTTTTGTTAGAAGTGCCATATTGGAAAATGATAGGTTTATTTTAATAAATAAAGAAAATATGTTTTATATATAGAGGAGAGATTATGAGATTAGTTGTAGGAATTTCAGGTGCCAGCGGAGTAATACTTGGATACCATATGTTGAAGGCTTTAAAGGCTTACCCAGAATGTGAAACGCATCTGGTAATTTCTGAGGGAGCAAGAGTAACATTTGGACTTGAAACAGAATTAAAGATTGAGGATGTGGAAAGCCTTGCTGATGTTGTTCACAGCAACAATAACCTGGCGGCTTCTATTTCAAGCGGCTCATTCAGGACGGATGGAATGGTTGTTATACCCTGCAGCATGAAGACTTTATCAGGAATTGCATGCGGGTATGCAGAAAATTTGCTCATACGTGCAGCTGATGTATGCTTAAAAGAAAATAGAAAAGTTGTGTTGGTTCCCAGAGAAATGCCATTTGGAAAGGTACATATAAGAAATATGAAGGAAGTTTCGGATTTAGGATGTGTTATAATTCCTCCTCTATTAACATTTTACAACAATCCTCAAACAATTGAGGAACAAGTTAATCATATAATAGGGAAAGTGCTCATGCAGTTTGGATTTGACCACAAAAAATTTATCGCATGGGAAGGTAAAAGTTGTGGTGATTCGAAGCTTTAAGCTGAGTGCACGCAATATATTGTTAATATAAATCACATAAAATTTGAAGATGTTCCCATTTTTACAATGTGCAAGTCTTATGTTTATAATATCATCTATGTGTCATATAAATTAATGAATGGGATGGTGTATATTATGAACTATAACGACGAAATAAAAAACATGGTTGAAAAATCCAAAATAGCATTGCAACAACTTGAAGATTGTACTCAAGCTCAAGCTGATAATATGTGTAGAGTAATTGCTAAAGCTGTAGCAGGTGAAGCTCGTAAGCTTGCTGAAATGGCTGTAAAAGAAACTGGTATGGGCAATGTGGAGGACAAAGTTTTAAAAAACTCTAATATTGGAGATGGCATTTGGACAACAATGAAAAACCAAAAGTCGGTAGGCATCATTAGAGAAGATGAAGAACTTGGGTTGACATATGTAGCAAAGCCAAAGGGAGTCATAGGTTGTGTAACTCCTACAACAAATCCATCATTGACTTCACTTGGCAACGCTATGCTAGCTCTTAAAGGAAGAAATACGGTTATTATTGCTCCACATCCTAGAGCGAAAAACGTTACCGAATATACAGTTGATCTTATGAATAAGGCGCTTAAGAGTATTGGAGCACCTGAAAATGTTATTCAGATTATAACAGAGCCTTCTATTGAAAAAACTAAAGAACTTATGAGCACTGTGGATGTTGTTGTTGCAACAGGAGGAATGGCAATGGTTAAATCTGCTTATTCCAGCGGAAAGCCGGCATTTGGCGTAGGGCAAGGTAATGTTCAGGTTATTGTAGGCGATGATTGTAATGATTATGATAAGGTTGCACGCGACATAATTATGAGCAGAAGCTTTGATAATGGTATAATATGCGCAGGAGATCAGTGTGCTATAGTTCATAAGGACTGCGAACAATTGCTTGTAGATGCGCTTGTGAGAAACGGAGCTTATTATAGCGATAAATCTGATGTTATAGAAAAATTCAAATCGGTTATATTTGAAGATGGACATACAGCAAAAGAAGCAGTTGGCAAACCGATACTTGAAGTGGCTGAAAAGGCTGGTGTAAAGATTCCTGAAGAAACTAGAATTGTGGTACTGAAAGCTTTCAGACACGGAGCTGAAGAACCATTGTGTTCTGAAAAAATGTGTCCTGTGCTTACATTACTGACATATGATGACTTTGAGGAAGCTGTTGAAATTGCAAGAACAAATTTGCTGTTCCAAGGAGCCGGTCATACTGCCGTACTTCATTCAAACAATAAGGAATATATTGAATATGCCAGCTTGAGAATTCCTGTGTGCAGGCTTCTTGTCAATGTTCCCGGAATTGCTTCGACTGGTATAGGTATGATGGCAAACATTAAACCTACACCAAGTATAGGATGTGGTTCGTGGGGCAACAACAGCATTTCTGAAAACCTTACATACGAGCACCTTATTAATGTTTCGGTCATTGCTTTACCATCAAAAAATAAAGCTCAGACTTCCGAAGAAATTTGGGCTGATTAGTTTAAAAAATAAAATTGCGGTATTTTACTCGGTTTCATGCCCTTAAAATGACAATAATTAATTCAGCTGCATTTGTAATAGCATAAATTGATTCAAAATGTTATAGTTTATAGAATATTGATATGGAGGATTAATTCATGATAGTTGCAGATATGAAAAAGATTATGGCAACAGCTCCGTCACAGATCCAACCATGGGTGAAAGCAGAAGCAATAGATTACATAGAATCATGTCAAGAACTAAATCCAATATCTATTAAATCGAATGCTTTGTTTAGTCAATTTACAACAGGAAAGGGAGAAAGCGCAAATCTTGAACTCATAGCAGATGCTTCAACAAATTTCGTATTTGAGTGTATTCCATCAGAGCCAAAGGCATATTTCTATGGAACAAGTTTATTACGCCAAACGATCCCCTTGAAACCTAATACTACATATTTTATTGTCAAGCCATACTCACTTTTTGGTGTAAAAGGCTGGAAAATGCCGCCGACAGAATGTCGCGATCAGCATACACTTCTGAATAATTTGTTGGAAACAAATGATATTGAATATAAAATAATTCAGGCATCAACTTTTCAAAACAGAATAGATCTGTTTAAGGAGCATTATATTGATAATTGGTTGGACGTTGATTATTCAGTTTGTTTTGAAGAGTATCTAGCCATAATTCTGTATATGAATCATCTTACAATTACAATGGATGAGATTGCAGAGCTTTCAGGCTACAGCAAACGTTATTGCAGAAAAAGATTTACATCGGAATATGGTATTTCACCACAGAAATATATAAAAATATTTCGATTTCAAAACACTTTGCGTATGCTGCTTGACAGAAGATTTAAACGCAGCCTTATTCAAATATCAAATGAGAATGGGTATTTTGATGAGGCTCACTTTATCAAAGATTTTAAGGCGTACATGGGATTAAGCCCTGATAGCTTTAAAAACAAGTATGCAAGCTTGGTTGAAAAGGAGAATTAATCATGTATGTAAAAAATTTTGCACATCTTATGGAACTTTCAAGGGAAAAAAAATCAAAAAAAATAGCAGTAGTTGCCGCAGATGATAATGAGGTCCTGGAGGTAGTTGCTAAAGCTGAAGAGAATGGACTTGCTGAATTCATATTAATAGGCGATAAAGCAAAGATAGAAAAATTAATTTCTTCAAGCGATTTGAAGTTGAAATCAGAAATTATAGATGAAAGCGATCATAAAAAAGCCGCTGATTTAGCAGTAGATTTGGTGGTTAAAGGTAAAGCCGGATCTTTAATGAAAGGGATGCTTCATTCATCGGTATTTTTAAAAGCTATACTAAATAAAGAAAAGGGCTTAAATACCGGCAGGCATATAACTCAGATTTCTATTTTGGAAAAGAAAAATAAAGATGGATTAATGTTTATTACTGATTGTGCTATTACAGTTAATCCTGATTTATTAGGCAAAAAAGAAGTTCTTGAAAATGCAGTGGATTTAGCTCATAAACTGGGTAATGAAAAGCCTAAGGTTGCTGTATTGGCATCACTTGAAGTAGTAAATCCTGGTATGCAGGATACTATAGATGCGGCAGTATTAAGCAAGATGGCTGAAAGAGGACAAATTAAAGGATGCGTAGTTGACGGCCCGTTTGCTTTTGATAATGCAGTATCATTGGAGGCAGCAAAAGCGAAAGGGATTTCAGGCCCTGTTGCCGGAAATGCGGATATAATTGTTGTACCCAATCTTACGGTTGGAAACGCATTGACTAAATCAATTACATATGTTGCCAGAAAGACAGTTGTTGCAGCAACAGTTGGTGCAGCTGTTCCAATTGTATTTACTTCAAGAACAGAATCTACTGAAGGGAAACTTCTTTCAATAGCATTAGCATCTTATATATCATAAAAATATAATGTATTAATGAGGTGGCAATTTGTATAAGATATTAGTAATAAACTTGGGTTCTACCTCTACAAAGGTAGCATACTATGAAGATGATACTTGTGTTGTAAAGTCCAATATAGAACATCCTTCTTCGGAAATAAAGGAATTTTTAAATTTTTGGGAGCAAGATGAATATCGTACAGACATAATAGAAAATTTTATGAAAGAAAATAATATAGACAGAAATTCTTTGGATGTAGTCGTTAGCCGAGGAGGTCATACAAAACCTTTAGAAGGTGGAGTGTATAAAGTAGATGAGGAAATGCTGCGGCAGCAGGCAAGCGGTAAATGGGGACAGCATCCATGTGACTTGGGTAGCAAAATAGCATACCAGATGAGCCAGAGTTGTAAAGCTACTCCTTTAATAGTTGACCCTCCAATAACAGACGAATTTGAACCTGTTGCAAGATTATCAGGACATCCTTTAATAGAGAGAAGAAGCAGCTTCCATGCTTTGAGCCATAAGGCTACTGCAAAAAGATATGCAAGGGAATATGACCTGAAATATGAAAATTTAAATTTAATAGTGGTTCATTTAGGAGGAGGAATTTCTGTTGCTCCTCATAAAAATGGACGTATGATTGATGGAGATAATGGACTAGAAGGGGATGGGCCATTTTCAACAAATCGTACAGGTGCATTGCCGGTTGGAGACTTAGTAAGATTATGTTTCTCCGGAAAATATACTTATAATGAAGTAATAAAAATGCTTAACGGCAAAGGTGGCTTGATGGCCTATTTAGGTACAGCTGATTGCAGAGAAGTAGAAGAAAGAGCTGTGACTGATGAAAAAGCAAGGTTATGTTTAGATGCTATGATATATCAAGTATGTAAACAAATAGGTTCAATGGCTGCAGTTCTCCAAGGTAAAGTAGACGCTATTTTAGTAACAGGTGGTATTGCTCACTCTAAAACGATAGTACAAAAAATTAAAGATAGTGTAGGATTTATTGCGCCTATAGTTGTCTATCCAGGAGAAAACGAAATGGAGTCATTGGCGAGAGGAGCTTTAGAAGCCCTTCGAGGAGAAAGTAAAGCGAGTTATATATCCCATAAATAGTTAACATAAATAATTTAAGAAGTACTAAAGGCATATTATACTAAAAAGTAGGAATAAATCCTGCTTTTTTGATGTTAAATATCGATTCATGTAAAATACAATAAAGTTTGGATTCAAATTTTAGTGATTCATGGTATAATTATGGCTAATAATTGTTATAAGAGAAAGGATGTTTGTATGGATACAAAAGATTTAAACAGTTTTTTGCAAGTGTGTCGTGACGGAAGCATAACAAAAGCTGCTAAGTCCTTGTACATAACGCCTCAGGGATTAAGTAAAATTATTATTAATCTTGAGCAGGAACTGAATATACCTCTTTTTTACAGAGCTGCAAACGGTTTAACTTTGACAGAGCATGGAGAAATATTAGCAGAAAGAGCTAAGCATATTATCTCGGAGTTAGAAGAAATGGAGAATTATTATACAAATTATATTAATATATCTGGACAATTAAGTCTGGCATCTGCTTATGGAGTTATTGCAGCTTTTTCACCTAAATTTCTTTTTGAATTTAAGAAAAGGTTTCCTAATATCAATCTAAAATGGTGGGAGTATTCAGATTTTAAGGCTGAAAGAGCAATTTTGGATGGGGATGCCGATTGCGGGCTGATAAAAGGTCCCATAAATAATGAAGAACTTGACAGCGAACTTATAGCTTCATACAAACCTATGGTTTTAGTTCCGAATGAGCACAAATTATCATCTAAAAACAAACTTAGTATAAATGATTTGAGAGATGAAAAAATTATACTTGAAAGCCGCGAATTTAAGATATATCATAATTTTAAAAAGGTATGCAAACAAGCGGGTTTTTCTCCTGTTATAGTTTTTGAAACTACTGAGCTGAGTCTTGCTCATAAATTATGCCAGCAGGGGCTCGGATTAGCAATAACAGTTGATTTTGCTGTTGAGGATATGCCATTGACTGGTTTTAAAGCAATACCATTTAAGAAAGACGGGCCCGTATGGGAAGTTTATTTTGTTACTAAAAAACATATAAGTAAAACTCATACGGTCAAATGTTTTGAAAGCTATATAAAGGAATATGTTAAAAATGATATAAGTAACAGTATTTTAGGTAAGTAAGTACATGACAAGATGTGGAACACTGCGGATAAGGTAATATTTTTTGCGGTTTTTTGTGTGAAAATTCATTATTGTGAGGTTATAAATATGCTTGAAAGCTGTAAATTAAGAGCAGGAGCTGGTAAATGCGTTGTTGAGGCAATGGTAGTAAAGTGTGGAAGGGATATAAATGTTGCAATCGGAGGAGGAGAAAAATATCATTTGGGTGCCGCTGCTGTTGCAGTACCCAGATTCGATTACAAGAAAGAAGTGAAAAGAACAGCATCGACAAGCGTCATATGTGTTCAGGGACACAGAGAGGATGAATTAACATATAAGGCGGCAAAATATTTGGCAACTGCACTTGACTGTACTGTTGTTGCGGCAATGGGAATTCATATTGACAATATTACAGAGCAGGAATATTGCCAGGTGATAGATAATGTAAATAAGGTACTTGACAATATTGTAAAAAAGTTGCAAGAATAAAAAACAAACCGGAGGATGGCATTTTTTTAACATCCTCCGAAAATAAAATCAGTTAAATTTATTCCATAATCTCCTATTTCAACATTCCATGTTGTTAGCTCTTCACCGTGCCAGTCTGTGCCGCCTGTTTTGATTAATTGATGGGCATCGGCAAACTTTTCATATCTTTCTACCAGTTCTTTATTGTGGTAAGGATAATATACCTCAACACCGCCAAGACCGTGGGGCAAAAGTATTTCCATTTCTCCCATATCTGCATTACCGATTCGTGCCGGATGAGCAAATACGGCAGTTCCTCCAGCCTGTCTGATGACTTCCACTGCTTCGGTGGGGTGAACAGGATAATTTTCTCTGAAATGTCCATGAAAATGCATTATTTTTTTTTCTAAAAATTCAGGCCAGTCCTTTAGAGTATAAGGGGCGCCATCAGCTATCATGGCTTTTAATATGTCTGACAAGGCTATGGATTGTTTGTATGAGGCATACTTTATCACCTTGTTAATATCAAAATCCAAAATGTGGTTTTTATAAAGCCAGTTATAATGCTCTGTAAATGTTTTGCCGAAGTAGTTTGAAATAGTGCCTAGAAGCTCCTGAAGCTGATTGTTATCAGTGTCTATATTATAGCCGAGTATATGGATTATGTGGTCGTTTGATACAGTGGATATTTCAACTCCCGGAACAACCCTTATATTTTCTTTTGAGGCTTTTTCTTGAATTTCCTTTACTCCGTAGGTAGTATCATGATCTGTTAATGAAATAGCAGGAATATTTTTTTGTTTTACGATTTTAATTATGTCATCTATAGTATCGGTTCCGTCGGAAAAAACGGAATGAATGTGTAAATCAATCATCGCATGCTCCCAAATTATATTACTTTATTATATCATTTTTTAATACTTTTTGCTAATTATTTATATGTCGAAAAGAGTATGCTCATATATAAACTTTTTTAATCATATTTTAATTTTATACTAATATATCTTGAAGCTTTCGCGCGTAATATATAAAATATAATATATAATATGATTTAATAAATGGGAGATGTGCAATGGAAATATTAATAGGATTAGTTGTGTTTTTTATATTTATATTTGCAGCAGTAAATATAGGAGTTATATTATTTAAAATTCTGTTTACGATTATAGGCGCTTTTGTAGGACTTGTAGTAATTATTGCTTTAATTCCACTTGGAATAGGATTATTGATAATTCCGGCTATAATTATAGGTATAATTGTGGCAATAGTTAAGTGTATACAATTTATATTTTAGTTAAAAAATATTGACAAAAGTTTGAGATTTATGTATAGTCTTACATAAGATAAACAATAATAAATAAAATAACCAGAAGCGATGAAAAGAAGAGTAGTTTTATAATCATGACATAGAGAACCGGGTATGGTGTGAGCCGGAGATTGGTTATAAAATGAATATGGCCTTGGAGCTTTGTGCCTGAGCTGATGCTAGGGCATAACGTGAGTACACGTTACAGTACACGGGTTTTTTGACCTGTTGAGGCACATATTGCGAGATATGTGCGAAAAAGAGTGGTAACGCGTAACTTCGCCTCTTTGCCTTTTGGCAAAGAGGCTTTCTCTTTTTATTCGGAGGCGCAATGAATTGCAAAAATGAAATATTAATGGGAGGAAAATATGAACAAGGGTAAATATTACTTAACGACTGCAATTGCGTATACATCAGGCAAACCTCATATTGGAAATACATATGAGATTGTACTTGCTGACAGTATCGTAAGATTTAAACGACTGAATGGATACGACGTATATTTTCAAACCGGAACAGATGAGCACGGCGAAAAAATACAAATTAAAGCGAAGGAAGCAAATAAGACTCCTCAGGAGTTTGTCGATGAGATAGCGGCTGAGATTAAGCGCATATGGGATTTGATGAATACAACATATGATAAATTTATACGTACCACAGATCCGATGCATGTTAGAAAAATTCAGGACATATTTAAGAAACTTTACGACCAAGGAGATATATATAAAGGATACTACGAAGGATGGTACTGTACTCCGGATGAAGCTTTCTTTACTGAATCACAGCTGGTTGACGGAAAATGTCCTGACTGCGGAAGAGAAGTACATATGGCAAGAGAAGAAGCATATTTCTTTAAGATGAGCAAGTACGCAGACAGACTCATGAAACATATAGAAGAGCATCCTAAATTTATTCAGCCCGAATCACGAAAAAATGAAATGGTAAACAACTTTTTAAAACCCGGATTACAGGATTTGTGTGTTTCAAGAACATCATTTGACTGGGGAATTCCTGTGACATTTGACGAGGGGCACGTAGTTTATGTATGGATTGATGCGTTGAGCAACTATATTACATTCCTTGGGTATGAAGCCGACGGAAACCATAGTGACTTGTATAAAAAATACTGGCCTGCTGATGTTCATTTGATAGGAAAAGATATTTTAAGGTTCCATACAATTTACTGGCCTATATTATTGATGGCATTGGGAGAAGAACTTCCTAAGCAGGTGTTTGGCCATCCTTGGCTTTTAGTCGGAGAAGGTAAAATGAGCAAATCAAGGGGAAATGTTATTTATGCCGATGATTTGGTAGATTTGTTCGGCGTAGATGCTGTAAGATACTTTGTGCTTCATGAAATGCCATTTGCTAATGACGGAACACTGACATATGAATTATTAATAGAAAGAATCAATTCAGATTTAGCAAATATTTTAGGTAATCTTGTTAATAGAACTATTACAATGACTAACAAGTATTTTGACGGTGAGATTCTGCCGCAATCGGAAAGCGAGCCGATTGATAATGATCTGATCAATCTTGCGCTGGAAACTCCGGCCAAAGTTGAAAAGAAAATGGATGAGCTCAAGGTATCAGATGCAATAGATGAAGTATTTACTTTGCTGAGAAGAAGCAATAAATACATTGATGAAACTCAGCCTTGGATTCTTGGAAAAGATGAGAACAAAAAAGCTAGACTCGGAACTGTTTTATACAACCTTCTTGAGTCCATCAGAATATCTGCTGTGCTTTTGGAGCCTTTTTTGCCTGAAACTGCTCAAAAAATATTTACTCAGCTTAATACAGACAAAAAGGATTGGGAGTCACTTCAGAAATTTAACGGTATGGTTCCAGGCGAAAAGGTGGGAACACCGGAAATATTATTTGCAAGGATAGATGCTGCTAAAAAAATGGAAGAAATTAATAAAATGAATGAAAAGAAAACTGGTGTAGCCGAAAAAGTACAGCCTGAAAAGAAAGAAGAAAGCGAAGAAGAACTAATAACAATTGATGATTTTGACAAGCTTGATTTGAGAGTGGCAGAAATAATCAAAGCAGAAAAGCATCCGAATGCTGATAAGCTTCTGGTATTTCAAGTGAAGGTAGGAGATGAAACCAGACAGGTCGTATCGGGAATAGCGAAGTATTATAAGCCTGAGGATTTAGTAGGTAAAAAGGTAATATTAGTTTATAACTTAAAACCTGTAAATCTAAGAGGTGTTGAATCAAGAGGAATGCTTATGGCAGCAGAAAAAGGTAAGAAACTAACTATGCTTTCTACGCTTGAGGACATCGAAAGCGGGGCAACTGTATCTTAGGATTAGGGAAATAATATGAGAGCTGTACATGTACAGCTCTCTAATAATATTGTTAAATTTCTTTTTTCCATAAACCATGAAGATTGCAATGCTCATAAGCGGCAACTGCTTTGTCTCCGTCATTCAGTGTGAAGACAGCTTTTGGTTCATCTCCTGGGTTAAGACATTTTCTCTGAACGCCTTCCTTAGTTTCAAGGTAAATCCATTGAATCCAATGTTCTTCAGCCATAGGGTGAGTTACACTTCCAACCTTAACTGTCACTTTATTACCTTCAACTTCCACAACCGGTACATGCTTTTCAGTAGCAGCATCTACTGTGTTAGGAGTCAATTCTTTCATATCACTTCCGCAACATACAAGAGTTCCTCCACCTTCATTTAATAAACTTACTAAATTTCCGCAAGTTTCACATAAAAAGAATTTTACTTTGCACATAATACCCTCCTATAAATTATATCTAAATTTTAATTATTGTATCAACCAACGATTATTATATACCCAATAATATTTGATTAAAACATATATTAATTTTATCAGCCAACTTTTTTTACTTTAACTTTTACTGCGATTAAACTTACAAGAGCCATTGCTACTGCCATGCATCCAATATTGAGGATGGTGCTTACACCTGTTTCAAGAGCAAGAAATATGTCATCCTGAACAAATGCAAGTATAGTTTCATAAAGCCCAAGCCCAGGTACGATAGGAATTACTCCAGGAAAAATAAATATAGTTGCAGGCATCTTAAGCTTTCTGGCAAAAACTTCCCCAAATGTAGCAACAAAAACAGTTCCCAGGAAAAAAGCTAAAAAAGCGCTTCCTTTTAAAATAAAATATTCATAAATAATGTATCCCAGCGAAGCCGTCAATGAAGAATAAATAAGAGTTTTTTTTGGAGCATTCATTAAAACTGCAAAAAAAAGTGTGGCTGCAAAACAATAAAACATTTCTGCTATAACATACATAATACCCTCCTATATTCCTAAGAACCCCACGGAATAAGCCGTGTAAATAACAGCACCGGCTCCGGCAGCCAATGAAGATGCAACAAGCATGGCTTCAGCAGCTCGTGCTATACCTGAAATCAAATCGCCTCTAATTGTATCTCTAATTGCATTGGTCATTGCAAGACCGGGAAGCAGCGGCATTATTCCGCCGACAATAATGTAATTATAATTTCCTATTCCCGAAAGCGTAGTAACTGTAATGGCAGTGAAAGCTAATACAGCTCCTGACATAATATTTGAGAAAAACTGATACGACTGAAGTTCTTCAAATCCTTTCGATATGGCGGAAATCAAAATTCCGGTTAAAAACGCAACCATAAACTCGAATGCACCGCCTCCGAAAAGCACCGTAAAAAAAGCGGAAGAAACTCCGGTATACAATAGCGGATATTTATATTGATCGACGCGGTTGCTGCTAATATTTTCTAATTCTTTCAGTGCATCGTTCAATGAAATGGAATATGAAGCTATTTGTCTGGATATATTGTTTACATCATTAATTTTTTGGAGGTTTATAGTTCTTTTTCTTATTCTTTTTACAATTGTATAGTGATCATCTCCGTTTATGGATACAGTTAGGTAAAATCCAGTGGGAGTTGCAATAGCGTCAATTTCTTTTACTTTAAATGCTTTGCATATAAACTTGATGGTTTCTTCTGCTCTGTAAGTTTCTCCTCCGTTTTCAAGTGTTATTTGAGCGGAGAGTTTGATTACCTTTAACAGAACATTTGCGTTTACTTTCAACATATCACCTCCACATATGACTAATTATAGCACACGGTTTTTATTATATTAACATTTTTTTATGATTATTATGTAAATATATTTATTCTGTGATATAATGTCTAAAATGCAATCTTGGAGGAAAAACATGAAAGAAAGGGAAGTTAAAGTTCTTAATATAGATAAAGATGAGATTGAAAAAAAGCTCATTAATGTGGGAGCGAAACTCATAAAGGATGAGAATCAGGTTAACTATAGATTTGAGACTGGTGACGGCTTTCTTAAAAAAACATACAACGGATATTTAAGAATCAGGATAACAGAGAATTTATTGAACGGAGAGAAAAAACACACCTTGACATTTAAGAGAAGCTTAAATAGAACTACATTGAGAGTAAATGAAGAAATTGAGACTGAGATATCTGACTGGGAAAGTACGGCAGAGATATTGAAGCTTTTAGGGTATAAACAAAAAAAACCGGGATATAAGCACAGAAGATCCTATGAATATGACAATATTATATTTGAAATAGATACATGGGACGAGAAAACATATTCAAAACCGTATCTGGAAATAGAAATGTCTTCTGAGGAGGATCTGGAAAAAGCCATTACACTTTTGGACTTGGATAGAAGCCAGGTTACTACTAAACCTATTGATGAACTTAGCAAGGAATAAAATTATTTGAATTTATAAAAAAGTGTGGTAAAATATCATAAAAAAAGTCTTGTATCTGCTTGCAGAACGAGAACAGGAGGAAATTTAAATGAATAGGAAATTTGAAACAAGCAAACTCACTTTTTTAGGAGTTATGCTGGCACTTACTATTGTCTTTGTTGCTTTGACGGCAATTCCCACAACTTCTGCATCAATGGCACTTTTGCTTTTTTTGCCGACAATAATAACAAGTGTTATACTCGGGCCTAAATCAGGAGCCGTTATGGGTGCACTTGCAGGTTTTGCAACACTTATTAGAGCTTTGACTGCACCGGCATCACCGCTGGACTATCTTTTTTTAAACCCACTGGTTGCTGTTTTGCCAAGAATATTTATAGGTGTTATCCCATACTATATTTTTAAATTGTTTAATAAAATAATCAAAAATGAAACGGTGTCTTTACTTGCTGCAGGAGTGTCAGGAGCGCTTACGAATACGGGACTCGTTATTTTTATGCTTTATGTTGTTTACAGTGATGAGATAGTTAGGTTAAGTACAGAGTTTGGAATTGGAACCACATTTGCGGCATTTGCCATTTTTTTAGTAACTACAAGTGCTTTGATAGAAAGTACCGCCGCAGGAGTTGGAACAGCAGCGGTAGTTAAGGTATATAATAAAATCAACAGATAAGGAGAAGTTCATGATATTAGCGGTCGATATAGGAAATACAAATATAGTTGTTGGTGTTTACGACGGGGATAAAATCGTCGGAAACTGGAGAATGGTAACCAGAAGTGAAAAAACTTCAGATGAATATGGTATATTTATATTGAATCTATTAGATCACAACAACATCGATAATAAAAAAATAAAGAGTGCTATAGTTTCGTCAGTTGTTCCCAATGTAATGCATTCTTTTGAAAATGCGTTAAGAAAATATTTTGGCATTGATCCTATAATAGTGGGCCCGGGAATTAAAACAGGAATAACAATATCTACTGATAATCCTCGAGAAGTAGGTGCAGACAGAATTGTTGGTCTTGTTGCGGCATATCATATGTACGGCGGGCCATTACTTGTAATTGATTTTGGAACTGCAACAACATACGATGTTGTCAGTGAAAAAGGTGAATTCAAATACGGAATAACATCTCCGGGAATACAAATAACCGCAGATGCTCTGTGGCAAAAAACAGCTCAGCTTCCCAGTGTTGAAATAAAAAAACCTGATTCAATACTCGCCAAAAATACTGTTACAAGTATTCAGGCAGGGTTAGTGTACGGATATATTGGACAAGTTGAGTACATTATCAAAAAAATAAAAGAAGAAATGAATACCCAGTGCATGAAAGTAATTGCTACAGGAGGCCTGGGAAGAATAATATATGATGAAACAGACACGATAGATGTATATGACTCTCAGCTTTTGTTCAAGGGACTTAAAATAATACACGATAAAAATCAAAGATAAAGATTGCAATAATAGCCTGTCATTGTTAAAGGACAGGCTATTATTTTCTTGTTTTTTCTACAGTAATTTTAAAATCCATTGTAAAATTATTCCACAAATGATATTATGTATATAATTGTAAAAACAAATGGGGGGATTTAAAATTGTTTGTATACTATTTATCGTATTTAGTAGTATTATTCATATTTTATAAAGTCGCAATATTTGTATCTAATTATCTCATGAAAAAAAGCCCTAAAACGGCTATATATGCACATTTAACATTGTTTTATATAATAGGTATTCCGTTCTTTATTTTTTTATTTTGGAATAATCTAGAGCCGATTATATTTTATAACTTATTTTATTTATATGGTCTTTGTAGTTTAAAAAACTTTGTTTATTTATATAAATATTTGAATACAAAGATTAAATATTCTACTTTTGTTTCAATTGTTATAATTTATTTACCTATATTTTTTATAACCTTAAGCCAAATAAATAACTTAAGTAAATTTATTATAATTGTTGAAGGCATAATTATAGTATTATTATCTATCATGCATCTATTTATTAGCATTAAATTATCAAAAAAATAAGTTAAGGACTTAATAAGTTCTTGATTCAGAATGTAGACAAAGTCGTAAGATTAGAATAGAATATTTCTAAGGGCAGTGTGTTTTGCTATTATGAAAATATTGAAAGTTATGCGGATAATATTTTTAATAAAACTTAAGGGAGAAAACTATCTTATTAATGCAGGACAAAATGCTATATGTGATAGGCTTTCTTTTTTTATGAGCGAAATAAATGCCTGCATCCTTTTAGAGAAGGTAAATGGCCGTTCACAAAGAGTATTTATGTCATACTTGGCAAAAGTCGCAGGATATGAGCTTAGCTTTGATAAAGTCACACGTGATGAATATTACGAATATCATAAATATATAGAAGCAAAAAAAGATGAAGAATTAAGTAAGTTAAATATCCTAATAAATAAATACACAGATGAAATAGAGTGAGTTTAAAACTTCATAAGAAGATTTTAAACTCTATTTTTGTTCAGAAATAATAAATTTTACAAATGGTTATGAGTTGAATCTTCCAGAAGAAAATGAAAAAGAAATTTCAAGGCTGATTGAAAAAATAACAGGAGAGAAAGATAAACATAAGACAAAAAAAGACTAAATATTATAAAAATTATAATAAAAAATTAATGTTTGTATTAACCCTTAATTACAAGGAGATTTTATTATATGAAATACATTTTTTAATTATAAAAGAACTACAATTTGTATATATATTATATCACAATAATTAACTTTATTACAGTCTTTAAATTTATGTATTATTGCTATATTGTTATATAAAAGTTAGTAGTAAGTAGAAAAAAATATTTTAAATAGCCAAGGAGGATTCTTATGATATTTGTATTTAGACAGACACAGTTGTATAAGTTTTTAAAATATTGCAACGAGGTTAATTTAGAGAAAATTGTATTAGATTGCGGAGCCGGAGGAAACTGTCCACCACTTGCCCTTTTTTTAGAATGTGGATATAAGACATATGGAATTGAAATAAGCAATTCACAAATTGAAAAGGCTAACACTTTTTCTAAAGAACATAATGTTGAACTTAATATTTCTAAAGGAGATATGAGGGAGCTTGCTTTTGAAGATAATTCAATTAGTTATATCTATTCCTATAATACTATTTTTCATATGAAAAAAAGAGATATTGCAAAGGCTATAGAAGAAATAAAAAGAGTCTTAAAACCAGGAGGAATTTGTTTTGTGAATTTTCTTTCCGTAAATGATTGTAATTATGGCCAAGGTGAAAAAGTGGGAGAAGGAGAATTTTTACAGAGCGAAGGTGACGAGAAAATTATTCATACTTATTATGATATTGAAGAGGCCGAAACACACTTTAAAGATATGAGAATATTATTTAAAGAAAACAGGATTTTAGAGAGAATATATGAAGGCGAAAAAATAAAACAGGGATATATAGATTATATAGTTCAAAAAATTTGAGATAGAAATATAAATATTGTATTGAAAGCATTAATAAAAACTTATTGGTTTGTCTATTTTAGACAAACCAATTTTTATATTCAGTTATCCTAGATATTGTCTAAAAAAGTTAAAGGTGGAAAGGTAATGAAATACAAAGAAATTGAAAACTATGTGTACGAAGAAATAATAAACAAAGAAGGAACAAAGGAGTTAAGAGAAATACATACTCAGAATCTTATAAACTGTTCTGCAGGCAATTTATCAGCAAAACAATATGTAAAAACATTAATTAAAAATATCTTAGGAGATATAAAAGTAGGACAGGAAAGATTAGAAGAACTCACTAATCAAATATATTCTAACAAATGGGGACTTGGAATACTTGAAAAATATGATTTGCCGGATGATTGAATCAATTTATATTTGTTATAATTGTGACTTAAAATAATAGAAAGGAAAATATTGTATTTATGTCTATAATGTAATAGAATAATGCAGGGTGATTAAAATCGACTTATCTAATTGGATTAATAGCAGATCTTGTAAAAGGGCATTACAAAAAAGATGTAAGTTACAATATAAAGAAATATATGAATGTAAATACCTTTGTTTTCAATTATGAGTATAATGTTGCTAAATGAAAGAAGGACTTTTCTAACTATACTTTAATCGTTTTGATGGCATATATAGGAGCAAGCCTTCTTCTATTAAATAAAGTTTTAGTGCCGATATTTGAGGGTGATAAATATTTTAGAATCTGGATAATGGTGTTGCTTGTGCTACTTATTTTAATTATGGTAATAATAAGTAAAAAATTGTTTAGGTATTTTCTTGGTGATTTGGGAGATTTAAATAATGTAGATATGACAAAAAAAGAAGCATTAAAAAAGCATAAAGATCTATTAGCAATATTAACATACTACATTATATCATATACATTAATTGCCATTAGCATAGTAACTGCAAAAACAATTTTTTTAATTATACCAATACTAATGTTTTTTTTAATGATTCCGGTTAACGAAATCTATGAAAAGAGGTTTCAAAAAATACAACGTTCAGTAAAAGAATATTATAAAGATTTGATAATTTGCAACATGCTAAAAAAAAATGCAAGACAAATAATTTATTTAATTGTTTTTGCTTGTGGGGTGAGATTAATTTACTTATCGTTTTATGCAAAAGATAACTGGATAAATATTTTTAGTGGTGTTGGAACGGGGCTACTAACTTCTTTAGTAGTGAGTGTAATTATAAATGCCTAAAATAACGCTCGTGAGAAAAGAAAAAAGGACGAAGAAAAACGATTTGTGCTAAACGATATAATTGAGATTAGCATAGATATTTATATAGATGTGATTTACAGAATTAATGAGTTTATAACATTAACTGATGTATATGATAAAACTATCACAATAATGTTAAAACAGACAGTTTGATGCTATCTGTTTTTTTGATTGTAAATATAACTTGCTCACTGAAAGAAAAAGGCTCTAAAACATTGCAAAATCAATAAAAATCTAAACTTAAAACTTGCAAAAATGTTGAAAATATGGTAAAATATATGTGAATAGGTAGTAGCAGGGTATGGCTGACTCATCCTAACGAAAGGAGGTAAGAGTCCTTCGAAAGGTGGTGATGCCTGATGTTATCGGTGTATGAGACATTAACGCTAATGATTGCATTTGCAACATTAGTTGCGATAATCATTAAAGATAGCAGAAAAAAGTAAATACCCTGCTGGCACAGAGTATTTACTAACGACTTTTAACTTATTTTATTAAAGGTCAGCCAACTTAGTTAGCTACCTATTCATATCTTATGTATATTATAACTCATTTATACTTAAAAATCAATAGTAAATGCAAATATGAGTTACATTTAAGGCACAAAGTAACTTATAAAACATTTTAATATAAAAATGCAGATAAATTAGAAGGACAGTGAATGAAAAAAATAATTACAGTATTTATAACAATGTTATTAATATTTTCTTTTTCTGTATGCTATGCTGCTGAAATTCCTTCAGATATAATTACTGTTAAAATTAACAATGAAGATATAGTATTTTCACAAGATCCTATATCTGAAAATGGTAGAATTTTAGTTCCTATGAGAACAATATTTGAGAGTCTGGGGCTAAAGGTTAGTTGGAATGAATATTCTCAGAACATTACTGCATCAAACGGTGATATAGTCATAACTTTAAAAATTGGAGATAATATTGCAAATGTTAGAGATATAAACGGAAATAATACAGTTATACTGGACAATCCTTCAAAATTAATAAACAATTCAACTTTTGTTCCTATCAGATTTATCAGTGATAGCGAGATAGAAGTCAAGAAAATGATTATTGCGCATCTTATTGATCGGATAACAGTATCTACAGATTATATAATAGATGTTGAATTCAATATTAGTGTAGAACAATTTATAAATTACAAAATACAATAAAAAAGGTTCATAACAAAGTTACAAACCTTCATTTATAATGATGGAGATAAGGGGGCTCGAACCCCTGACCTCTTGAATGCCATTCAAGCGCTCATCCCAACTGAGCTATATCCCCAAATACGGGAAACCATAATTTTATGTTACCATAAATAAATTTTTAGTGTAAACCCTTCATTCGTGCTCCCAGCTGAGCTACGCCCCCATATAATTCTAATAGACAATAAATTTATTATAATACACAAAAAATACTTTATCAATACTTTAATATCAAAATATTTATTTTTTTGCTATGGTACAAACACAGGTGAGTTATTTGGAAAAATAACTTTATTGTAATAAAAAATTTAAGGTGATATAATATAACGTACTTTATAAAGGGGTGAACATGTGAGCGAATTAGATGTATTGGCAGTGAATGCTAAAAATGATGAAAATTCAATGAACATACTTATATCCAAATATGAAAATTTCATATTGAAATGTGCATCCTCGTCAGCTCGCAGCTATATTTCAAAAAGTGATGATGAGTGGTCAATCGCTTTGGCAGCATTTACAGAGGCAGTTAGGAGCTATTCCTGTGAAAAAGGAAGCTTTTTGAATTTCTCTGAGTTAGTCATCAGAAGGAGGATTATAGATTACATACGAAGCAAGTCAAGATATGCTCCTGAAATTTTGGTCAAGCCTTCATTATTTGAATCGGAAGTTGAGGATGATACAGACTATACACTTCAATCGGAAATAGCCGAAAAAGTTTCGTCATCATCTGATAATTCTTTAAAGCTGGAAATATATCTTATTAATGAAATATTTTCTGACTATGGTTTTTCATTCATGGATTTGTCTGAATGTTCGCCGAAAGCATATAAAACAAAAAGGTCATGTGCAAAAGCGGTAGCATTTATGTTAAAGAATCCTATTTTAACAAGTGAAATGAAAGTAAAGAAGCAGTTACCGCTAATTTTAATTGAAAGAAACACAAAAGTACCCCGCAAATTGCTGGAACGTCATCGAAAATATATAGTAGCAGCAGTGGAGATAATGACGGGGGATTATCCTCATTTGGCAGGATATATGCGATTTATTCGTGAGGAGTTGGAAAAATGAAGGCAGTAATAGTAGAAATTCGAGATAAATTTGCAGCAGCTCTAGGTGAGGATGGCAGAGTTATAAAAATTAAAAACAAAAATTATTCCATAGGGCAGGAGATAGGATTAAGCAACCGCAGCAAGTACATGAAAATTGCTGCTTCAGCGGCTGCAGCTCTTATATTGTTTGTAACTCCTGCATGGGCATATTTTACTCCTTATTCATATGTAAGTTTGGATATTAATCCCTCATTTGAATTTTCCATAAACAGGTTTGACCTTGTACTTGATGTTAAAGCTCTTAATAACGACGGAGAAAAAGTTGTTGAAAGCATGGAAGTGGGAACTCTTAAAAACAAAGAAATAAAAGAAGCTGTAAAAAGTGTGTTATCAGAGCTTAAGGATCAGGGTTATATTATTGACGGAAAAGAGGGCGGTGTGGTGGTTGCTGCATCAAGTAAAAGCAGCGAAAAAATTAATGAGCTTGCCGCTTCTTTAAAGACAGCGGTAGAAGAAGAAGTTTCCGTCAAAACAGAAGAAAAAGAAATTACTGTAGAAGAAAAACAGAAAGATATAGATAAGGCGGAAAAAGGAGATTTAAGCGAAGGCCCTGATGAAAAAAAAGAAACTGAAGTTAAACAGCAGGAGCTAGAAGAACCTACAGCAAAATCTGAGGAATTAAATGAAAGCAAAGAAAACGAGGCTGAAAAAGAATCCTTATACAGTGAAGACAAAGATAAACTGAAAGGCCCTCGTAATGAAAAGGAAAAGAATGATAAAAAGCAGAAAAACAGTAATAACTATGAAAAATTTGAAGTGGAAATAATTGAAGTTAGTCTTGATGAGGTAGACAATGCCAAGATCATGGGAATTACTCCGGGCAAGTGGAGTTTAATAGAAAAACTTCAGGAGAGTTCAAAGAGTGATTTTGATGAAAAAGAGATAGAAAAATGGCTTGAAAAATCTGTAAGTGATATTATGAAGGAAATAGATAAAAACAATAAAGAGTATAATAAAGAAGAAAGAAAAGAATATAAGGAAAAAAAGAGTAACGTCAAAGAAACTGATAAAGAACTTGATGACGAAAAAAGAGACGGAAAGAATTCTAACAAAAGAAAGTAATTGATGGGGAATTTTGAAAGTGTTGACAAATTTTTTAGGGTATAGTAAGATATGAAAACAGGTATTACCTGTGGGATGGTAATTCCCACAGGTATTTTTTATTTTAAGGGGTAAGTATGATAGAAATTGGTGTTAGTAATTTGGCTAAGGCTTTTGGCGCGGATAAAATATTTGAAAATATAACTTTTGATATAAAGACAAAGGATAAAATAGGATTAATAGGAAGAAATGGTATTGGGAAAACAACACTTATGAGAATTCTGGCGGGGTGTGAAGACTATCAGGCAGGTCAGGTTAACAGACGCAAGGGGCTTACAATTGGTTATCTAGAACAAATTCCAAGTTGTGATGATGGCGATACAGTATTGGATGTATTGAATGAAGCCTTCAGTGAATTGAATGAAATAGCGATTCAAATGAAGAAGTATGAAAAATCCTTTGATAACCTTAATGATAATGATTTGAAGAATGCCGTGGACAAGTACAGCTTGCTTCACGAACAATATGAAGCTTTGGGCGGTTATGACATAAATGAAAAGCTTGGCAGGATACTAACAGGTCTGAAAATATCAGATGATTTGCAAAAAAGGAAGTTCAATCTTCTTAGCGGAGGCGAAAAAACACGAGTTATTTTGGGAAAAATATTGCTTGAAGAGCCTGAGCTTCTGCTGCTTGACGAGCCTTCAAATCATTTGGATATTAAATCTGTTGAATGGCTTGAAGAATATTTAATATCATATGTCGGAACAATAGTTATTGTATCCCATGACAGGTATTTCCTTGACAGAGTTGTTAATAAAATAATTGAAATAGAGCCTGACTGTGCACAAATATATTATGGAGGATATTCCAAATATGCAGCTGAAAAAGAGCTGAGGTTTCTGCAGGCTATGAAAGAATATAACAGTCAGCAGAAAAAAATAAAGAAGATGGAAGAACAGATTCAAAGATATCGCATATGGGGCGAAATGCGTGACAGTGATAAAATGTACAAAAGGGCTAAGGAACTTGAAAAGCGGCTTGAAAAGATAGATAGGATAAATAAGCCCGTGTTTGATAAGAAGGCTGCAAAATTTCAGATAAGTAATACCGAAAGAACAGGCAAAGAAGTAATAAAGGTTACGGAAATTAAAAAGGCATTTGGTAATAATAAATTATTTGATGACGTGAGTTTCACGCTGTACTATAAAGACAGCCTTTGCCTGCTCGGTGAAAATGGATCCGGGAAATCAACTATTTTGAAAATTATTATGAATGAAACAAGTCCGGATTCAGGAGAAGTCAGAATAGGAGCTAAAGTAAAAATAGGATACTTGCCTCAAGAAGTAGTTTTTGACAGAGAAAACATTTCAATAATTGACTATTTTTCTTATCATTATGGTATTTCCCTAAGTGATGCCAGAAGAGAGTTAGCCAAACTATCATTTGTGGACGAAGATGTATACAAAATAATAGACGATTTATCCGGAGGAGAAAAATCTAGGCTAAAGCTGGGAATGCTTATATATGAAGATGTAAACACACTTATGCTGGATGAACCCACAAACCATCTGGATATTGAATCACGAGAGATGCTGGAGGAAAGTCTTATTAAGTTTGAGGGAACACTTCTTTTTGTATCGCATGACAGATACTTTGTAGATAGAATTGCCACATGCATAGGTGAAATTGAAAATAAAAGATTTAGCATATATAGATTTAATTATGAGGGATATAAACAGGAAAAACAAAAAAATGAAGTTTCTTACCAAGAAGCTATGACTAGTAGCCAAGAGGTTAATTGTTCAGGTAAAAAAGCATTTGATAAAGAAAAAGAAGAAAAAAGAGCAAGAGAGAAATTAAAGAGAGACTTGGCTAGACTTGAAGGAAATATTATTGAAGCAGAGAAAAAAGTAGCTGAGCTTGAAAATATACTGAATACTGATTCCAGTGAATGGGATATATCCGAGTATAACAATAAATACAATGAATACACTCAATTGAAAGATAGTATAGAATACATGTATGCAGAATTATATAAATTATCAGAAGAGGTAGAAAATGATTGACTTTATAATTAGAAAGTTTATAAAATCACATGAAAACGTGAAAGATCCCTCTGTAAGAGAGGCGTACGGTATGCTGGGAAGTGTTGTGGGTATATTGCTTAATATAATACTTAGTATAAGTAAAATTGCTATAGGGACAATATTCAAAAGTATATCTATCACAGCTGACGGTGCTAATAATTTGTCCGATGTAGGGTCATCGGTTGTTACATTTATAGGTTTTAAAATATCAGGAAAGCCTGCTGATAAGGATCACCCTTTCGGTCATGCAAGAATTGAGTATATTACTGGGCTTGCTGTGGGAGCGATCATTTTCATTTTGGGTTTAGAGCTTGTAAAATCATCTGTTGATAAAGTAAGGAATCCTGAAATTACAGAGTTTTCGTGGATCATGGTTTTTGTGCTGTTGTTCTCTATTGCTGTTAAGGTTTGGCTGAGTTATTTTAATTTAAAACTTGCTGATAAGATTTCTTCTTCTACAATGAAAGCAACTGCAATGGATTCCAGAAATGATTGCATTTCAACGGCAGCTGTTCTTGCTTCACTGTTTGTATCAAAATATACTGGACTTGAGATAGACGGATATATGGGAATTTTAGTTGCTTTATTTATTATGTATTCCGGTTTTTCCATATTAAAGGATATTTTGAGTCCGCTGCTTGGAGAGATGCCTGATCCCAAGTTTGTTGAAAAAATTGAAAATAAGATTTTATCTTATGAGGGTGTAATTAATATACACGATTTGGTGATACACAATTATGGGCCAAACAGGTATTTTGCCACTGTTCATGCTGAGGTAGATGCAAATGAAGATATTATGAAATCACATGATATGATAGACAATATTGAAAGAGATTTCGCAAGAGACATGGACATAAATTTGGTTATACATCTAGACCCCATAATAACGAACGATGAAGAAATAAACCACCTTAGAAAGATGACAGAGGGAATTATCATAAAAATAGATGAAAGGCTCACCATGCATGATTTCAGAGTCGTAAAGGGAGAAACACATACTAACATAATATTTGATGTGGTAATTCCTGTAGGTTATGATATGAACTCAAGTGATTTGGTCAAAAAAATTGAGAAGTCGATTAAAACGGTAAACCAAAAATACTATGCTGTTGTGACTGTTGATAAAAATTATGTGTCCACATACGTAAATGACCCTAAAATGATGTAACACTACTGCAAGTTATTTTTAATAACTTGCTGGTATTTTTAGAGAAAAAGCTAAATATTTGTATTGCATAACATTGAAATTGCTATTTATGCAACTTCTCGCAAAAAGCTTGCGAAAAGTTGAAAAATAGCGATTTTTTGCAATATTTTCTTTAAGTTTTAATGCTTATGTGCTATAATTATGCAGTAGAAAAAACTTTTTACAATTTTTGCGAACGTTATCAAATAAAAAGCATAAATGGAGGATAATATGCCTGACAAAATTGATGAAATGTTATTAAGGAAAGAAAAGATTTATGCCGGAGGCGGAGAGAAAAAAATTGAAAAACAGCATAACCAAGGAAAGCTTACTGCTAGGGAGCGCCTTTCGTTATTGTTTGACGAAGATAGTTTTGTGGAGACCGGCATGTTTGTAAAGCACAGATGTGCAGACTTTGGAATGGAAAAAATTCAGGCCTCTGCCGAAGGGGTTGTAACAGGCTACGGTACAGTTGACGGAAGATTAGTATTTGCATATGCTCAGGATTTTACGGTGCTCGGAGGATCACTGGGTGAAATGCATGCGAAAAAAATTGCTGAGTTAATGGATATGGCATTAAAAATGGGAGCTCCCATAATAGGATTAAATGATTCAGGAGGAGCCAGAATTCAGGAAGGTGTTGACGCCTTAAGCGGATATGGAAAAATATTTTACAGAAATACAATTTCATCAGGAGTAATACCTCAGATATCAGTAATAATGGGTCCCTGCGCCGGAGGAGCGGTTTATTCTCCTGCAATAACAGATTTTATATTTATGGTTGACAAGACAAGTCAGATGTTTATAACCGGCCCACAGGTAATAAAGACGGTAACGGGAGAAAATATCAGCGCTGAAGAATTAGGAGGAGCTAATACTCATAATTCCGTAAGTGGAGTTGCACATTTTATAAGCGCCGATGATAAAAGCTGCATGGAGGATTTAAAAAGACTTTTGAGTTTTCTGCCTTCAAATAACATGGAAACTCCTCCAGTTTATGAAACAGGGGATACTCCTAACAGAACAGATGAGAGCTTGAACACAATAGTTCCTGAAAATCCTAACAAGTCATATGATATGAAGAACATAATAACTACTTTGGCAGATAACGGAGAATTTTTAGAAGTTCAGCAATATTACGCAAAGAACATTATTACCGGATTTGTAAGAATAAACGGACAATCTGTAGGAATTATCGCAAACCAGCCAAGCGTTCTGGCCGGCTGTCTTGATATAAATGCATCAGATAAAGCCTGCAGATTTATAAGGACATGTGATTCGTTTAATATTCCTATATTGAATCTGGTAGATGTTCCGGGATTTTTGCCAGGAACGTCTCAGGAATTCGGAGGTATAATTAGGCACGGTGCAAAAATGCTTTTTGCATATTCTGAGGCAACAGTTCCTAAGGTTACTCTTATTGTAAGAAAAGCATACGGTGGTGCATACCTAGGAATGTGCAGCAAGGAGCTGGGAGCAGATGTTGTTCTTGCATGGCCTAATGCAGAAATTGCTGTCATGGGTCCGGACGGAGCTGCAAATATTATATTTAAGAAGGATATACAAGAGGCAGAGAACCCATCAGAGGTTCGAAGTGAAAAGATAAGCGAATATAGAGAGAAATTCTCTAATCCGTATATTGCGGCTGCAAGGGGATATATTGATGATGTAATAGAACCTGCAGTAACAAGGGTAAGACTGGCAAGCGCATTTGAGATGCTGTCAGGTAAGAGAGAAAGCAGACCTGCTAAGAAACATGGTAATCTGCCTGTATAATACATAAAAAAGAGGTGTTAACAATGATATTTTCAGAATCCATGCCTATTGGAGAGAAATTATTAAGCGCATTGTCCATAACAATTTTGGGCATGTTGGTTGTGTTTGCTGTGTTGGTAATACTTTCGTATTCATTGGGACTGCTAAGAATAATCTTTGGAGATAAGCCAAAGGCAGTACCAGCACAGAAATCAGAAGAGTTAAAGACAAAAACGGAATATGATACGGCAGAACACGAAGTTCAAAATAAAGATGAGGATGCCGAGCTTGTAGTTTTAATAACCGCCGCCATTGCAGAATTTGAAGGTACACACAACAATAACATAATAGTAAAAACTATCAGAGAACTTCCGCAAAAGAGAAGTATATGGGCATCGGCAGGAAGACAGCAGCTAATGGCCGCAAATAATATTGCTAAAATAAGGAGATAATCATGAAAAAGTATTTGATAACTGTAAAAGGTGTTTCATATGAAGTTGAAGTAGAGGAAATTAAAGATGGAATAGCAGCAAGTAAAACAGAAAGTGTTCAGGCAAAGCCTGTTTCGCCAGAAATTAAGGCTGCTGCTCCAAAACCTCAGGCCAGTGCTGCAAAGCCTCAAGCATCGAGTTCAGACAGTGCAAACAGCGTTACATCTCCAATGCCAGGAACTATTTTAAAAGTAATGGTTAAGGCAGGAGACACAGTTAAAAATGGAGATGTGCTGTTAGTGTTGGAGGCTATGAAAATGGAAAATGAAATAATGGCTCCAAGTGATGCAGTAGTTGCTTCTGTGGCAGTTGCTGAAGGATCAACTGTTAGTACAGGAGATGTCTTGGTGACTTTTAACTAAAATTACGGCAGAAAGCGGGGAAATAAAATGTTAGATACATTATTTATAGGTCTGCAAAAATTTATTGAAGGCATGGGATTTACTACAGTAACAGGTGGTCAGGTAATAATGATTTTGATATCTTTTGTTCTTTTGTATTTAGCGATATCAAAGAAATTTGAGCCATTGCTGTTACTTCCCATTGGCTTTGGAATGTTTTTGGCTAACATTCCTTTTGCAGGGCTTATGGCGCATCCGATAGGAAGCTTCGGAGAAGAAGGATTTCAAGCCGGAGGACTTTTATATTACTTATATATGGGAGTAAAGCTGGGAATCTACCCTCCATTAATTTTTATGGGCGTTGGAGCAATGACGGATTTTGGCCCGTTAATAGCGAACCCTAAAAGTATATTGCTGGGAGCTGCGGCACAGTTTGGTATCTTCGCAGTTTTTATAGGGGCAGCGCTACTTGGATTTTCAGGACCTGAAGCTGCATCCATAGGCATAATAGGCGGAGCTGATGGACCGACTGCTATATATCTTACTTCTATGCTTGCCCCTGATTTACTGGGGCCGATAGCTGTGGCGGCATACTCTTATATGGCACTTGTCCCTATAATACAGCCTCCTATTATGAGAGCTCTAACAACAAAAGAAGAGAGAAATGTTGTTATGGAACAACTTAGACCGGTATCCAAAAAAGAAAAAATAATCTTTCCTATATTTGTTACGGCGCTGGTTTCATTTATATTACCGTCAGCAGCTCCATTAGTAGGTATGCTTATGCTGGGTAATCTGCTTCGTGAATCAGGAGTAACGGAAAGATTGTCAAAAACAGCTCAAAATGAACTTATGAACATTGTTACCATATTCCTTGGAATATCAGTGGGAGCAACAGCAAACGCCGAAACATTTTTAAGACCTGAAACTTTGATGATAATAGGACTGGGATTAGTGGCTTTCAGCTTTGGAACTGCAACAGGAGTTATTTTTGGTAAAATCATGTACAAAGTTTCCGGAGGAAAAGTGAATCCATTGATAGGTTCAGCGGGAGTATCTGCTGTACCTATGGCCGCAAGAGTTTCACAGGTTGTAGGTCAGCAGGAAAACCCTGGGAACTTTCTTCTGATGCATGCTATGGGGCCCAATGTTGCGGGAGTTATAGGCTCAGCCATAGCGGCGGGACTATTGTTATCAATATTTGGTTAATATAAATATAGGAGGTTTTTATGATTGAACATAAGATTTATGCAGGATTATCAGCATCCTATGAGAAAGTCATAACTGCATCTGACTCATATTTGTCAAATGCTGTAATGATTGACAACCTTATGTCTACTCCTGCTCTATTGTCAACGGTGATAGAAGCGTCGTGGAACATGCTTAAACCTTATATACCCACAGAGCATATAACAGTCGTAACTGATTTTTATTTGAATCATCATGAACCTACACTTGTTGGAGAAAAGGTAAAATTTTCATTAGTAGTTGAAAAAATTGAATATGACAAAATTCATGTTAATTTTACTGGAACAGACCACATAGGAGAATTTTGCAGAGGAACGTTGGTTAAGGCAATTGTTAGATACGACAAGCTTTTAGAAGCAGCATACAAAAGAGTAAAAATGTAATAAAAACTTACCTGAAAACTATTTATTATGAACAGATGAGATTAGTAAACAACAGAGGAACAGAAAAAAGCAACAGATAGGTAGCTTTTCAGCTCCTCTGTTGCTTTTATTATATTATTTATCTTTTTGAGCTGCAGCCAAGAACATTTTTCATTTTGTGCGCTACCATATCTTTTATGGCAGTTCTGCCAGGGCCGAGGTACTTTCTTGGGTCAAACTCAGATGGGCTTTCAACAAGCAGCTGTCTTATGCAAGCTGTCATAGCAAGCCTTAAATCAGTGTCTATATTAATTTTGCACACTCCCATTTTAGAAGCTCTTCTTAGCATTTCTTCAGGAACACCTGCTGCTCCCGGAATTTTTCCGCCGTACTTATTGCACAAATCTACAAATTCCTTTGGAACAGAAGAAGAACCGTGAAGAACCAGTGGGAAATCAGGCAGCAACTTTGAAATTGTTTCAAGTCTTTCAAAGTCAAGGTTTGGATTTCCCTTGAACTTGTAGGCTCCGTGACTTGTTCCGATTGCGATTGCCAAGGAGTCAACTCCTGTTCTTTCAACAAATTCAGCAGCCTGTTCAGGATCTGTGTATGTAGCATCTTTTGAGTTTACTTTAACGGCATCTTCTACGCCTGCCAGTTTTCCGAGTTCGGCTTCGACTACGACTCCCTTGCTGTGGGCATATTCAACTACCTTTTTTGTAAGCTCTATGTTTTCCTCGAAAGGATATTTTGAACCGTCAATCATAACAGAAGTGAATCCACCATCTACGCATTGCTTGCAGATTTCAAAATCCTCTCCATGATCTAAATGAAGACAAATATCAAGGCCGGAATCTTCTATTGCAGCTTCAACCAGCTTTCTCAAGTAAATAGGATTAGCATATTTTCTTGCTCCTGCAGAAACCTGAAGTATTAATGGAGCATCCTCCTGCTTCGCGGCATCAACAATACCTTGAATTATTTCCATGTTGTTTACGTTGAATGCACCTACAGCATAATTCCCTTCATATGCCTTTTTAAACATTTCTTTTGATGTAACAAGAGACATTTTATTTCCTCCTAATATATTATTAAATGTGTTATACTATTAATAAGTTTATTATACTATATCAATATGTAAAAAACATCAAATATTTTTAAAAATTTATTTAATTTTTGAATACTTTTAATTTTTCCGATATAAAATATGTATAATAGAATTAAATAAAGAAATAATGAGTAAGTTAAAGTAAAGATTAAATTTACTCACAAAAATGGAATTATTAATGCAAAATAGAGTAAAATTAGATAATATGGCACTTGAAAACAATTCTGCTAATGGTTATTATATACATTATAAGTGTTAGCACTCTAAGTTGCCGAGTGCTAACAATAATCTGGATAATAATAACATTAAATAAAATAGGAGGAATAAGATATGACAGTTAAACCACTAGGTGAAAGAGTAGTAATTAAAATGGTGGAAGCAGAAGAAAAAACTAAAAGCGGCATTGTTTTGCCGGGTACTGCTAAAGAAAAACCTCAGATAGCTGAAGTTATTGCGGTTGGAGCCGGAATTACTTCTGATGAAAAGAAAAAAGATGAAATAAAAGTTGGAGACAAAGTAATTTTTTCTAAATTTGCAGGAACAGAAGTTAAGATTGATAGTGAAGAATTAATTATTATCAAATTATCTGATGTTTTGGCAGTTGTTGAATAATAAAAAAGAGAGGTGTATGAAATGGCAAAAATAATAAAATTTGATGAAGATGCTCGCCGCGCAATGGAAAAAGGCGTTAATGCGCTGGCAGATACAGTAAAAGTTACATTAGGACCTAAAGGAAGAAATGTTGTATTGCAAAAATCTTTTGGATCACCTGTAATAACTAATGATGGTGTTACAATAGCTAGAGAGATAGAATTATCAGATCCATATGAAAACATGGGTGCTCAGTTGGTAAAAGAAGTTGCAACTAAGACAAATGATGTAGCTGGCGATGGAACTACAACAGCAACACTTTTAGCTCAGGCAATAATCAGAGAAGGATTAAAGAACGTAGCTGCCGGAGCTAACCCAATGATTTTGAGAAGAGGAATCAAGGCTGCAGTAGAAGCTTCTGTTGCAGAACTTAAAAGTTCAACAAAGACAGTAGAAACTTCCGAGGAAATCGCACAGATTGCTTCTATTTCTGCAGGAGATGAAGAGATAGGAAGATTAATAGCTGATGCTATGGATAAAGTTGGAAAAGACGGAGTTATTACTGTTGAAGAATCCAAAACTATGGGAACTGAGTTAACAGTTGTAGAAGGTATGCAATTTGACAGAGGTTACTTATCTGCTTACATGGTTACAAATACAGAAAAAATGGAAGCTGTTTTGGAAAACCCATATATACTTATAACTGATAAAAAAATTACTAATATTCAGGAAATTTTACCTATATTAGAGCAAATAGTTCAGGCAGGAAAATCACTTGTAATAATAGCTGAAGACATAGAAGGTGAAGCACTTGCTACACTGGTTCTCAATAAGTTAAGAGGAACATTCAACTGTGTAGCTGTAAAAGCTCCAGGATTTGGGGACAGAAGAAAAGAAATGTTGAGAGACATTGCTATATTAACAGGTGGTCAGGTAATTACTGAAGAATTAGGATATGATCTGAAAGAAGCAACTGTAGATATGCTGGGAAGTGCCGGAACAGTTAAAATAGATAAAGAAAATACTATAATTGTTAACGGTGCAGGTTCACAGGAAGAAATCAGCGAAAGAGTAAAACAGATAAAATCTCAATGGGAAGATACAACTTCTGAATTTGATAAAGAAAAATTGCAGGAAAGACTGGCTAAATTAACAGGTGGAGTTGCTGTTATAAACGTAGGTGCTGCAACTGAAACTGAAATGAAGGACAAAAAATTAAGAATTGAAGATGCTTTAAATGCTACAAGAGCAGCAGTTGAAGAAGGACTTGTAGCAGGAGGAGGAGTTGCTATGCTGGCTACTGCAAAAGCTGTATCTAAAGTTGCAGAGTCACTGGCAGGAGATGCAAAGACAGGTGCAAAAATTATAGAAAAAGCATTAGAAGAGCCAATCAGACAAATTGCTATTAATGCAGGTCTTGAAGGATCAGTAATAGTTGACAAAATTAAGAGCAGCGACAAAGGTGTAGGATTTGATGCTTTAAATGAAAAATATGTAAATATGATTGAAGCAGGTATTGTTGATCCTACTAAGGTTACAAGATCAGCTCTGCAGAATGCGGCTTCAGTAGCTTCTATGCTATTGACAACAGAGGCTGCAGTTGCAGATGAACCTAAAACAGAAGAGCCGGCTATGAACCCAGGCATGGGCGGCATGGGCGGTATGGGTGGAATGGGCGGCATGATGTAATAAGTGTCCAAACCGCTGAGAACCAATAACTATATATAAAAATTTAATTTAATAATATTTAGAGGCGTTTCAGAATTATGTAATTTTGAAATGCCTCTTTTTTTATGAATCTAATATATGAATTAGCCGTAATATTTTATATTTTCTTTAAAAAACAAATATGATATAATGTAAAGCAAAATTACTATTAGGGTGAAATTTATGTATAACTTGTCTAACATTGCTGAGACGGTCCAAAAGTATGCGAAAATTACGGCTGAAATTGCCAAGGTTGATGTAGAGGTAGTTAACTCAAAGTTAATAAGAGTTGCGGGCACAGGTATATTCAGTGAAGGAATAAATACGGACGTATCTGAAAATTCTCATGTCTATAAAAATGCCATAGCAACCGGTGAAAGACAAATAGTGCTTGAACCCGGGAAAGATGAAAGATGCAAAAATTGTAGTCTTAAGGAAGACTGCGGCGAAGCATTTGAAATATCAATGCCTATAAATATGAAGGGACAAATAATAGGTGTAATAGGTATGGCCTGTGCCAGTTTGGAATCAAAGAAGTTTATAGTGGACAATCTGGACAGCTACCTGGATTTTTTGTCACAGATTGCTGATTTCATTGCTGCAAAAGCTTATGAATATGAAGAGGAAAAGAATAAAGTAGCAATTATAAATATGCTTAAGCTGATAACACGAAGCATGGATGAAGGGGCTATTATAATTAACAACGAAGGAAATGTAGACACTATAAATCTCAGTGCTAAGAAACAGCTGGGGATATCACGAGTAATAAATAATGAAAAAATTTTTATAGAAGCAACAGGAGACACTGTCAATAACAGTAAGGAGTACAGGGTCAGGATAGGAGAAAATGTAAATACGGTTATCGGTGACATATATGATGTTTCTGAAAACCCTATGTATAAGCAGGTAATGCTGTTCAAAGATTTAAACGACATTCAGTCAAATATATATGCTATGACTTCAACGGTTAATGCGCTGAATACTGACAAAATTATAGGGAGCAGCAAAAAAACGATTGAGCTTAAAGAAGAGATTATAAAGGTTTCAAATTCATTTTCAACAGTTCTTATAACAGGAGAAAGCGGAAGCGGAAAAGAAGTCGTAGCTACGGCAATATGGCAGAATTCAGATAGAAGAAATAATAGGTTTGTGGCTATAAACTGTGCGGCAATACCTGAGCCTCTGCTGGAAAGTGAACTGTTTGGCTATGTGAAGGGAGCATTTACAGGAGCAGATCCTAACGGAAAAATAGGAAAATTTGAGCTGGCAAACCACGGTGTGATTTTTTTAGACGAAATAGGTGATATGCCTATTTATCTTCAATCAAAACTATTGAGAGTTATTCAGGATAAAAAGGTAATAAGAATAGGCTCAAACCAAGTCATTCCGCTTGATGTGAGAATAATAGCTGCCACAAACAAGAATTTGAGACAAATGATTACAGAAAATAAATTTCGCGAAGATTTGTATTACAGGCTTAATGTTATACCTATAGAGATTCCTCCCCTTAGAGAAAGGAAAGAGGATATTAAAGATCTGATTTATCATTTTGTACATTACTATAGAAAGATGTTCGGTAAGAATTTTGTTAGAATTGAAGATAAAACCATGCAAAAGCTTATTGAATATCCATGGTACGGCAATGTAAGAGAGTTGGAAAATACTGTTGAATTTATGGTAAATATGATGGAGAGAGGTATCATAAACGATAATGCTCTTCCTATTAATATAAAGAAAGAGGATTACAAAGTAAGTATAAAAAAAGATAAAATAAGAACTTTAAAGGAAATGGAATATGAGGAAATTAGAAAGGCAGTAGAATATTACGGAAATACAACGGAAGGCAAGATTGAGGCGGCCAACGCCCTGGGTATAGGAATTGCTACGTTGTACAGGAAGCTGCAATAAGATTGAACCTTCGTTGCGCATTAAGCGACGGAGGTTTTTTTATTATGACACGCTTTAAAAGATTTTAATAATAAATATTGTTTGTAGGGGCTTTTATCTGTGTATGTAGTAAAAATAATCAATATTTTTTGTCGAATTTCATTTGCTTTTAATAAAAATTATCAAAATGATAATAATGTTTATCAAAATTTGTTTGTGGCAAAATAATATTATTTAATTTGTTAATTATTAATCAATGAAAACCATATGAAAACTGCACTTCGTAATAATATCATAAAATTATTGTTAATAAAATTCAAATCTTAAACCGTTTATCAAAATGATAAATTTTTATCAATTTGATAAAAAGCGTTGTAATATAATATTTCTTGTAAGAATTGAATAATTTGAGCAAAATTTAATGAATAGTGCACATATTGAAATATCAAGGAATAAAAATTACACTTTGTATAAAACTAAAAAAATAAAATTGAAATGCGAAAAAAAGCTGGCACGTATTTTGCTATTAATATTACTGTAAAATTATTTAAGAAAGGTAGTAGAAATGACTGTTAAATATGATTTAGTACAAAATAACGTCTCTAAAAGAGATAAAACAGATTTAAGTTTTTTAAATGAAGATGTAGCTAAAAAGGTTTTAAAATATCATTCAAGTTTTGATCAATATTCTGAAACTCCACTTGTTGAATTAAAGGAGTTAGCAAAATATCTCGGGTTAAGTGATGTGTTTGTTAAGGATGAATCTTATAGGTTTGGCCTAAATGCATTTAAGGTTTTGGGCGGAAGTTTTACAATTGGACAATATATAGCAAAGAAGCTTGGGAAGGATATCGATGAGCTTCCGTATAATACACTTATTTCCGATGAGGTAAAAAAGAAATTAGGTGAACTTACATTTATAACGGCAACTGATGGAAATCACGGCAGAGGTATTGCGTGGACGGCTGAGCAATTAAAGCAAAAAGCCATAGTATATATGCCAAAGGGCAGTGCTCTGGAAAGGCGTGACAGGATAAGAGCTCACGGAGCTGTATGCGAAATAACTGAGTGGAACTATGATGATACTGTAAGGTATTGCAATGAATTAGCTGAAAGAAACGGCTATGTGATGGTTCAAGATACATCGTGGCCAGGATATGAGGAACTGCCAAGGTGGATTATGCAGGGATATATGTCAATGGCATATGAAGCTTATTTGAAACTAAAAAAAGAAAATAAGAAACCGACTCATATCTTTCTGCAGGCAGGTGTTGGTTCTATGGCATCGGCCGTGTGCGGATTTTTTTCATCAATATATGCAGATGATAAACCTTTGATAACTATTGTTGAGCCTAGCAAGGCGGCGTGCTTGTATAAAACTGCTAAAGCTGATGATGGTAAACTGCATCCTGTTACAGGAGAAATGAATACTATTATGGCAGGTCTTGCGTGTGGAGAGCCGGTCACAATAGGATGGCCTGTTTTACATGCGTATGCAGATAACTTTTTGTCAGTCCCAGAAGAAACGGCTGCGCATGGAATGAGAGTTTTAGGTAATCCTCTTAAGGGAGATGAAAGAGTTATATCAGGAGAAAGCGGAGCAGCTACTATGGGAGTTGTCTCACAGGTAATGAAGTCAGGAGAGCTTAAAGGTATCAAAGAAGTTTTGAAGCTTGACCAAAATTCTGTTGTACTTATGTTCAGCACGGAAGGCGACACATATTTCGAAGGATACAGGGATATTGTTTGGAATGGATTATATCCAAATAAATAAGAATAATCCAATATATAAATAAAGTTCAGGTTCTATTAAAAATTAAATGACTATTAAGGAGAGAGAAATGAATAAGAATTTCAATGAATTGTTAGAAAATTTAAAAAAATTAGATTACAAGGATCTTTATCACAACGATTTTTTCTTGACATGGGATAAAACTCAAGAAGAATTGGAAGCTATATTTACAGTTGCTGAAACTCTAAGGTACATGAGAGAGAACAATATAAGCCCTAAAATATTTGATTCAGGCTTGGGTATTTCATTGTTTAGAGATAATTCAACAAGAACAAGATTTTCATTTGCTTCTGCCTGCAATTTTTTAGGACTGGAAATTCAGGACTTGGATGAGGGTAAATCACAAATAGCTCATGGGGAAACTGTAAAGGAAACTTCAAATATGATTTCATTTATGGCTGACGTAATAGGCATACGTGATGACATGTATATCGGGAAAGGTCACACTTATCAGAAGTCTGTTGCGGAATATGTTGAAGAAGGCTACAAGGATGGCGTGTTGGAGCAAAGACCCACAATTGTTAATCTGCAGTGTGATATAGATCATCCAACTCAAACAATGGCAGATGCTCTTCACTTGATAAATGAATTTGGAGGAATCGAAAATCTTAAGGGCAAGAAAATAGCTATGACATGGGCATATTCACCTTCATACGGAAAGCCTCTGTCTGTTCCTCAGGGGATAATCGGATTGCTTACAAGATTTGGAATGGACGTAGTTCTTGCTCATCCTGAAGGATATGAAATAATGCCTGAGGTTGAAGAAGTTGCAAAGAAAAACGCCGAGCAGTACGGAGGGTCATTTACAAAAACAAACTCCATGGCTGAAGCATTCAAAGATGCTGATATAGTATATCCTAAGAGCTGGGCTCCTTTCGCGGCAATGGAAGAAAGAACAAATCTTTATGGTGAAGGCAAATTCGATGAAATAAAAGAGCTGGAAAAGAAGCTGCTGGCTCAAAATGCAAATCATAAGGACTGGGCTTGTACTGAGGAGCTGATGAAGACTACAAAAGAGGGGAAAGCTCTGTATCTTCACTGTCTTCCTGCTGATATAACTGGTTTGAGCTGTGCGGAAGGTGAAGTTGATGCCAGTGTGTTTGACAGATACAGGATTCCTCTTTATAAAGAAGCAAGCTACAAACCTTATATTATAGCATCTATGATATTCTTACAGAAAATTAAAAATCCAGTAGAGACATTACAAAACTTGGTAGATAAAAATAAAGCAAGATTAGAAAGATAGTTGGAGGAAGAAGAAATGGCAAATTTAGATTTTAATAAAATTAAGCAGGCTGCACAAGGATATGAAAAAGAAATGACTAAATTTTTAAGAGATTTGGTAGCTATTCCCGGTGAGTCGTGTGAGGAAAAAGGCGTAGTTGACCGCATTGCACAAGAAATGAAATCGGTGGGATTTGATAAGGTTGAGATAGATCCTCAGGGAAATGTTCTCGGATATATGGGAACAGGAAAAACATTGGTTGGGTTTGACGCTCATATTGATACCGTTGGTATAGGAAATATTGCAAACTGGAATTTTGACCCGTATGAGGGATTTGAATCTGAAACTGAGATAGGCGGGCGCGGTACCTCCGATCAGTTGGGAGGTATTGTATCATCTGTTTACGGAGCAAAAATTATGAAGGACTTAGGCCTTTTAAATGATCAATATACAGCATTGGTTGTCGGATCTGTTCAGGAAGAAGATTGTGATGGTCTATGCTGGGAATATATAATTAAAGAAGGCAAAATAAGACCTGAGTTTGTTGTATCAACAGAACCTACCGATGGCGGTATTTACAGAGGTCAAAGAGGACGTATGGAAATCCGCGTTGATGTTCAGGGCGTATCTTGCCACGGTTCGGCTCCGGAAAGAGGAGACAACGCAATTTATAAAATGGCTGAAATATTAATGAATATAAGAGATCTTAATGAAAATGATGCTACTGATGATAAAGAAGTTAAAGGCCTGGTAAAGATGCTGGATGAAAAATACAACGGCGAATGGAAAGAAGCTCGATTCCTTGGAAGAGGAACTGTGACAACTTCTCAGATTTTCTTTACTTCACCAAGCCGCTGTGCAGTTGCAGACTCATGCTCGATTTCATTAGACAGACGTATGACTGCCGGTGAAACCTGGGAAAGTTGTCTTGAGGAAATTCGCCAATTGCCAGCTGTTAAAAAATACGGCGCAAAAGTAAGTATGTATAATTATGATAGGCCAAGCTACACAGGATTGGTATATCCTATTGAATGTTACTTCCCAACTTGGGTAATTCCTGAGGATCACAGTGTTACAAAAGCAATGGAAGAAGCATATATGGGACTTTATGGAACGATCAGAAGCGGTTCTCCGGAAACGGATGAAATGAGAAAGGTTCGTCCACTTACGGACAAATGGACATTCTCAACAAATGGAGTTTCTATAATGGGGCGAAATGGTATTCCTGTAATAGGCTTCGGACCGGGAGCAGAAGCACAGGCGCATGCACCTAACGAAAAAACATGGAAAGAGGATTTAGTTAAATGTGCTGCGGTATATGCTGCACTTCCTACAATATACACTGATAACAAATAATTAAATAGGTTCAGGCTAGGGACGGAATTTCCGTCCCCCGTCTCGTTACTGAAGAAAGGCGATTACTATGAGCGATATAATGAATGCGTTACCATTTGAATATCTTGTTGAAAATTGCCTGCAGGATTATTACACAAAGAGCAGGATATTTGAAATTGACAAGAAGGACTTTTTTACGGATGTTAATGATAGGCTTAAAATGATCTTTAATGACGAGTATTTAAGATATCCATTGGGACCGGCTGCAGGCCCCCACACCCAATTAGCACAAAATCTGCTGGCTGCTTATGTAACAGGAGCGAGGTTCTTTGAGCTTAAGACCGTTCAAATAATCGACGGTGAACAAATGCAGGCTATGATTGAAAAACCGTGCATAGATGTAAAAAATGTAGGTTATAATGTTGAATGGTCCACAGAGCTTACTGTAGAGGAAGCGGCAGCAGAATACATTAAGGGATCGGTTTTAATTCAGGCAATGGCAATTGAATTGGGGCTGTCCGATATAAAGGACTTTGTATTTAATATTAGTGTGGGATACAACCTTGAAGGCATACAGTCCAAGAAGATATCTGATTTCATAGATAATTTGAAGGATGCAAAAAACACAGAAATATACAATGAATGCATGTGTATTTTAAGAAACAACATAAGCAGATTTAAAAAACTGCGAATTGAGGACTTGGATAAAATTACCCCCAAAATTACGAATACCGTGACGCTTTCAACAATGCACGGTGCTAAAGCGGAGGAGATTTTAGACATAGCTGCTCATCTAATTAAAAACAAAAAAATAAATACGTTCATTAAATGCAATCCTACGCTTTTAGGATTTGAAAATGTGAGACGCATATTAGATAATTTAGGTTATAACGATGTTGTCATAAGGCAGGAAGATTTTGATCATGATTTGAAATTCGATATGGCAGTGGATATTGTTAAAAAGTTAAAACAGATTGGCAATGAACATGGTGTGCATACAGGTATAAAGCTGACGAACACTTTGCCCGTATATAATTCCAGGAAAGTTCTTTCCGGTGACAGTATGTATCTTTCCGGTAAGCCGTTATATCCTATAGCTATGGGAGTGGCAGCAATGTTTGCCGAGGCATTGGAAGGAAATGTACACATATCACTATCAGGGGGAATTGACAAAAACAACGTGTCGACTGTTCTTAAAACTGGAGTTGCGCCTCTTACTGTTTCTACGCTTTTACTGAAGCCTGGAGGGTATAAAAATCTTAAAGTATTGATGGAAAAGATTTTAGAAGAGCAAATAGAGTTAGGCGAACTTGATGTTAAGGCTGTAAAATACGTTGCTGAAGAAGCAAAGACTGATTTAAAGTATAAAAACAAAGGAAACGGAAGATTTTTAGATAATACTCTTCCTGTGTATGACTGCTTCAAGGTTAATTGCGGAATTTGTGTAGACGTTTGTCCGAATCGCGCTAATATAAAGGTGTACGATGATAGATTTGATGCTCCGTATCAGATTGTGCACATCGAAAACAGATGTAATGAATGTGACAACTGTCATACATTCTGCACCAGAGGAGGATTTCCTTATCTTAAAAAAGTAACAGTATTTGCCGATAAGGATGAATTTGAGAATTCTGAAAATGCCGGTATCCTTAAAATGAAGGATAATAAATTTTTATTAAGAAATGAAGATAAAAAAGAGTATGTATATGATTTTGAAAACTCAGGTGAAAATAAGAATTTAATTGAGAAGATTCTTGAAACCATGGTAAGAGAACACCCATATTTATTACAATAATAATGTTATTGGAAAATATCTGAAAGGAAGAAGTTATGAATAAAAAAATAGTAATAGCTTTGGGAGGAAATGCTCTCGGAAGCACTTTGGCTGAACAGATGGAGGCCGTTAAGCATACCGCTTCAGCCATAGCCGATTTGGTAGATGCAGGATATAATGTTGTCGTGGCACACGGAAATGGGCCTCAGGTAGGCATGATAAACAATGCATTTTCTGAATACGGAAAGATAGATAAGAAATTTCCGTTTATGCCGTTATCTATGTGTGTTGCAATGAGCCAGGCATATATAGGTTATGATTTGCAAAACACATTGCGCGAGGAATTATTAAGCAGAGGAATTAAGAAATCAGTAACATCAATTATTACTCAGGTTGTAGTTGACGAAAATGACCCGGCTTTTGAAAGACCTACAAAACCTATAGGGCCTTTCATGACAGAGCAGGAAGCAGAGGATGCTCGCTTAAAAGGCATTACAGTTGTTGAAGATTCCGGTCGCGGATACAGAAGAGTAGTCGCTTCTCCAAAACCACAGGATATAGTAGAGATTGAAACTATTGAAACATTGTTAAAGGGGGGTGAAATCGTAATAGCCTGCGGCGGAGGCGGAATCCCTGTTGTTAGAGAAGGAAATCACTTAAAAGGAGTGGGGGCTGTAATTGACAAAGATTTTGCCAGTTCATTACTGGCTGATAAAATAGATGCAGACAGCTTTGTTGTTCTAACAGCAGTAGAAAAAGTGGCAATTAAGTTTGGAAAGCCTGATCAAGAATGGCTGTCAGATTTAACGTTGAAGCAAACAGAAAAATATATTGCTGACAAGGAGTTTGCGGAAGGATCTATGCTTCCTAAAGTTAAAGCTGCGATGTCATTTGTAACATCGAAACAAGGACGAAAGGCATTGATTACTTCGTTAGAAAAAGCAGCTGACGGACTGGCTGGAAAAACCGGTACATGGATACACTCGTAATGAAAAGGAGTTAATTATGATTATAGGCAATGGTAAAATTATTACTAATGATTCATTTAATACATTCATTGAAAATGGAGCAGTTCTGGTTAGGGAAAACATTATAGAAGATGTTGGTGAAACTGCAATCATCAAAGCAAAATACCCGGAAGAACAATTCATTGATGTTAATAGCAAAGTAATAATGCCAGGTATGATATGTGCACATAGTCATATATACAGTGCTTATGCAAGAGGGATGTCAATTTCAAAGCCTGCCGTGGACTTTTTCACCGTGCTGGAAAATTTGTGGTGGAGCTTGGATAGAAAACTGACTCTTGAGGATGTAAGACTGAATGCATTGACTACCTATATAGAATCAATTCAAAATGGTGTAACAACCCTTATAGATCATCATTCTGGACCAAATTCAGCTACAGGGAGTTTGTTAGCCATTGCAGATGCAGCAGAGAAGCTGGGGATAAGAACTTCACTATGCTATGAGGTGTCTGACAGAGATGGAAAAGAAACTGCATTAAAGGAAATTGAAGAAAATATTAACTTTATTAAAGCTTGTCAAAATAATGACAGTGAAATGGTAAAGGCATTATTCGGCCTACACGCATCGTTTACATTGTCAAACGAAACCATGTATAAAGTAAGAGAAGCTATGGAAGGATTGTATGACGGCTATCATATTCATGTGGCTGAAGGAATTGAAGACCAGTATGATTCCCTGAAAAAATATGGCAGGCGGGTAGTTGAACGATTACATGATTTTGGAATACTGGGTGAACGAACTATTGCAGTTCACGGCGTTCATACAAATCAAAGAGAAATTGAAATATTAAAAGAGACAGATACAAGTGTGGTTCACAATCCTGAATCAAATATGAACAATGCGGTAGGATGTCCGCCCGTGTTGTCAATGCTTAGGCATGGGCTGAGAGTAGGACTTGGTACAGATGCATATACTAATGATATGTTTGAGTCAATGAAGGTAGCAAATATATTGCAAAGCCATCATCTTTGCGACCCTACCGCAGGTTTTGCGGAAACTAAAAAAATGCAGTTTAATAACAATCCTAAAATTCTTGAAAAGTATTTCAAAAGAAAATTGGGAGTTCTAGCTAAAGGTGCATATGCGGATATTATTACGATTGATTATGATCCGCTTACACCGATGAATGAAAACAGCTGGTTTGGGCATGTCTTGTTTGGAATATCCGGAAGGCTTGTAAACGACACTGTTATAAACGGTAGATTTGTTATGAGAAACAGGGAAATACAGACAGCAGATACAAAGAAAATAATGTCTGAGTCGAGAGATAGGGTAAAGAAAATCTGGCCGTTGATGTAATTATGAATGAAGCATATTAATTATTCTGCAAAGCAGCATGATATGGGCATGTATGAGGCTTGATATGCAGCCGCACACTTTTATTGTTTGAAAGCATGCATGCCAATACTAAAAATAAGGAGAAACAATTATGAAAAATAACAATACAACTGCTAACAAATCATTGTTCAATCTTGACAGTAACCCAGGATTGAGTTCGGCAATGCCAATGTCGTTGCAGCACTTGCTTGCAATGATAGTAGGTAATGTACTGCCTGCATTGGTGTTGGCGGGGGCTGTAGGATTTAGTCCGAGCCAGCAGATTCAGCTGGTGCAGGCAAGTATGTTCATTGCAGCAATAGGAACACTTATTCAAACCTTCCCTATGTTTGGAATAGGGTCCAAGCTTCCGGTTATTATTGGAGTTAGCTTTGCATATATACCTACAATATTGGCTATAGGCGGAGAATATGGAATAGGTGCTGTATTGGGAGCACAGATGATAGGTGGTTTTACAGCTTTCTTGGTAGGTGTATTTATTAAGAAAATCAGAAGATTTTTTCCTCCCATGGTAGCAGGAACAGTGGTGTTTACTATAGGGTTGTCTTTATACAGAGTTGCTGTTAACTATATGGCAGGAGGATTTCAATCTACGGATCCAAGATATGGAGGATTAGTATATTGGGGAATTGCTTTATTAACACTTGCTGTGGTTTTATTGTGTAACATGTTTGGAAAAGGATATATAAAGTTAGCTGCAATATTAATGGGTATTGTTGTAGGATATATAGCAAGCTTAATTGCAGGAATAGTATCATTTGATTCAATATATTCGGCAGATTGGTTTAATCTTCCTGCTATAATGCCGTACAAATTGGAATTTCCGGTTGCTGCGGTCATAAGTATGGCGGTGATGTTTGTAGTGAATTCAGTGCAGGCTGTTGGAGATTTATCTGGTACAACAGTTGGTGGGATGGACAGAGAAGCTACAGATGAAGAGCTTTCAGGCGGTATTAAGGCAAACGGAGTAACAAGCATTATAGGTTCTTTAATAGGGGCTCTTCCTACGGCTACATACAGTCAAAATGTTGGGATAGTAGCAATGACCAAGGTTGTAAGCCTTAAAGTATTCAGAATTACTGCTCTCATGATACTGTTCGCAGGATTCATACCGAAATTTGGTGCTGTTATGACTTCAATACCTCAGTGTGTAATCGGAGGTGCAACTATTTCTGTTTTTGCTCAAATTACCATGACTGGTATGAAGTTAATAGTTCAGGACGAAATGTCTGTAAGAAATACAACTATTGTAGGCCTTGGTATTGCACTTGGCATGGGTATAACTCAAATACCTAGTGAGGGACTTCAATATCTGCCGTCATGGTTTAAAATGGTATTTGCAAGCTCCCCGGTTGTTTTAGCAACAGTTGTAGTATTTATGTTAAATCTTTTATTACCTAAAAAGACCATAGCAGAAGAAAAAGCAGAGCGTGAAGCTATGGAAAAGAAATAGCGAATAAAGCAATATGCATTGTTAATTACGGATGGTGAAGAATCAGACTGTCAACATCATTCAAAGAAGGCCAATACGCGTATTCTTGCGCGTATTGGCTACCTGAGGCTATATATGATGCAGCAATATTTTTGACAGCGTGCAGTATTGTAATTGATAAAGTGTGCTTTTTATTAGGAGGTTACCTTGAATCTATTAATAAAAAACGGATTAATAAGGAACAACAGTGAAGGTTATGAAGCCGATATACTGATTGAAAACGGTACAATAAAAACAATAGGAAAAAGTTTAGATAATAAGAATAATTATAAAGAAATAGATGTATCCGGAAAATTAGTAATTCCAGGAGGAGTCGATGTTCATACTCATATGGATCTGGATTTAGGAAATTACAGGGCTGTCGATGATTTTAACTCAGGCACGACAGCTGCGGCTTTTGGAGGTACAACAACGATTATAGATCATATTGCTTTTGGGCCCGAAGGTTCTAATTTGCATTATATGATTAACGAATATCACAAGCTTGCAAAAGAAAAATCATTAATTGATTACAGTTTTCACGGCGTTTTTCAGCATGTTGATGAAAACATTTTAAACGAAGTGCGGGAGCTTACTGATGAGGGAATTTCAAGCTTTAAAATATATATGACATACAGCCATATGCTAAGCGACAAAGAAATATTAATGGTTTTGTCTAAGGCAAAAGAAACTGGCGCTGTAATTGCAGTACATGCGGAAAACGACGGAGCTATACAATATTTAAGATCATACTACGGCAGACTGGAAAAAACAAAACCGATTTACCATGCTGTTACCAGGCCTGATTTTACTGAAGCAGAGGCTATTAACAGGATGATATACTTAAGTGAGATTGCAGGGTATCCGCACCTGTATTTTGTACATGTATCTACAAAAAAAGGTCTTAATGAAATTATTTCAGCAAGAAGAAGAGGAGTAAAAAACATATATTGTGAAACATGCACGCAATATTTAATTTTGACAGAAGAATGCTACAGAAAAGAAAACAATGAAGGTTTAAAATATATAATGTCACCTCCATTGAGAAAACAGGATGATGTTGAGGCTTTATGGATGGGAATAGAGAATAACGATGTAGATGTTATAGCGACAGATCATTGTCCATTTTTGTTTAATCAGAAACTAGATGGAAAAGCTGACTTCAGAATTGCTCCGGGAGGAGTACCGGGAGTCGAAGAAAGAATGGAAATTGTGCTGACGGAAGGAATAAAAAGAGGTATATCGATTAATACACTTATCGATAAACTTTGTACTAATCCATCGGTAATTTTTGGATTATACCCTAAAAAAGGCAGCCTGCAAATAGGGGCTGATGCCGATATCATAATTTTAAAAAAAGAAAAGCAAAAAATAAGTCAGAAAAACAGGCATGGTGCATCTGATTACTGTGCATATGAAGGCTTTGAAATAGATTATGTTGTGGAAACAACAATACAGAGGGGAAATATTATCGTCGAAAATGAAAAGTTGAAGATACAGGAATGTACCGGTAAATTTATTCAGAGAATAAATAAAAAAGGAAAGGAAGACTAATATGTATTCTTTAAATATAAACGGAGTAGTTTATGAAACAGATAAAGATAAAAGTCTTATGGATTACTTAAGAGATGAATTGAAATTAATCTCTGTGAAAAACGGCTGTGATGAAGGTGCTTGCGGTGCCTGCTCAATAATTGCAGATGGAAAGGTTGTAAAATCGTGTGTAATGAAGCTGTCCAAGTTTGAAGGCAAGAAAATTGTGACTGTAGAAGGCTTGTCGGATAGAGAAAAAGATGTTTACAGCTATGCATTTGCAAAAGCCGGAGCTGTGCAGTGCGGTTTTTGTATACCAGGTATGGTTATATGTGCTAAAGCACTTATTGATGTAAACAGTGATCCTTCAAAGGACGATGTTAAGAAGGCAATAAGAGGAAATATATGCAGGTGCACGGGGTATGCAAAAATTGAAGAAGCTATTATGATGGCGGCAAAAATTTTAAGAGAAAATACTGATATACCAAAAGAAGAAAAAAGCGTAAGAATTGGTCAGGATATTTTAAGGATAGATGCCAAGGATAAGGCTCTTGGAAAAGCAAAGTATTCAGATGATTTCAATTTTGAAGGTATGCTCTACGGAAAAAATGTATTCAGCAAGTACGCACGTGCAAAAGTGCTGTCTGTAGATACTTCAGAAGCTTTAAAAATGCCGGGTGTTGTGGCGGTGTTTACAGCAAAGGACATTCCGGGGAAAAGATATATAGGGCATCTTGCTCATGACTGGCCGGGTATGATTGATGTGGGCGAGCAGACAAAATTCATTGGTGATACCATTGCAATGGTTGTTGCAGAGACAAGAGAACAGGCAGAAGCAGCTGTTAAAGCGGTTAATGTATCATACGAAGAGTTAATACCGATTACAAACCCCGATGAGTCAGCAGCTCCCGGGGCTCACCAAATTCATAGTGAAGGCTTTATGCAGTTTGGGAAAATGGTTATCCCTGAAAATAATTTGTTTTCGCATCAAGAAGTTAAAAGAGGGGATGCAGAAAAGGCGCTGAAAAATTCTAAGTATGTTGTGGAAGGTACATTTGATCTTCCGCCTACCGAGCACGCATTCCTAGAGCCTGAAACTTCAGTCGGCGTACCTATCGGGGATGATGGTGTAGAGGTAATAACAGGAGGACAGGGAATTTATGATGAATATAATGAATTGGCACTGTATCTTGGAATACCAAAGGAGAAAGTGAGAATAAAAAGTGCGGCTGTCGGAGGAGGGTTCGGCGGTAAAGAAGATATGAGCGTGCAGCATCAGGCGGCTCTTTGTGCGTTTCTTTTGAAGCGCCCTGTGAAAGTATATTTCAGCAGGCAGGAAAGCATAAACTATCATCCCAAGCGACACGCAATGAAGATATACGCATCAATAGGGTGCGATGAAAATGGAATCTTTCAGGGAATGAAGGCAAGACTTACATCTGATACAGGTGCCTACGGTTCTTTGGGTGGACCTGTTCTTCAAAGGGCGTGCACTCATGCCGGAGGTCCGTACAATTACCAGAACGTAGATATAGAAGGTAATGCGTACTATACAAACAATCCGCCGGCAGGAGCATTTAGAGGCTTTGGAGTTACACAATCCGCATTTGTTATAGAAAGTTTAATTAACCAGCTTGCCGAAAAAACCGGTATTTCAGGATGGGAAATAAGGTACAGAAATGCAATAAGGCCGGGTCAATCGCTGCCTAATGGCCAGATTGCAGATGATGGAACAGGAATGGCAGAAACACTGGAGGCGGTAAAAGCAGATTTTGATAAATATGAAGAAGATTTAAATTACCATGTTGGCATAGCATGTGCTATGAAAAACGCGGGATTGGGCGTTGCGGTGCCTGATGCAGGCAGGTGTAATCTTGAGGTTATTGACGGAATTGTTCACGCAAGATCCTCAGCAGGTGCAATAGGTCAAGGAGTTCAGACTGTCATATATCAGATTGTATGTGAAACAACAGGGCTGCCCAATGATAAGATAATTGTTGACCATCCGGATACAAGTCATTCGCCTGATGCAGGAACTACCACGGCATCAAGGCAGACGGTATTTACCGGAGAAGCAGCTCGCGTGGCTTCGTTAAAACTCAAAAAGGATATGGATAGCGGGATGAAGCTTGAAGAGCTTGAAGGTAAAATTTACAAAGGCGAATTTGATTTCAAAACTGATCCTCTTGGTTCAGATAAACCAAATCCGGTAAGCCACATAGCATACGGATATGCAACTCAGTTGGTTATAATAGATAATCAGGGTAAACTGGTCAAGGTAATTGCGGCACACGACGTAGGAAGAGCAATAAATCCTGTTGCCGCAAGAGGCCAGATTGAAGGAGGTGTAGCCATGGGGCTTGGATACGGCTTAACAGAGGATTTGCCGCTGAAGGATGGAGTCCCACAGGTCAAATACGGAACTCTTGGACTGTTCAGGTCAACTCAAATGCCTCCGGTTGATGTTCATTTAATTGAGAAAAACAATCCTAACAGTGTAGCATACGGAGCGAAGGGGCTGGGTGAAATAGTGGTTATACCAGGTGCTCCGGCCTGCCAGAATGCTTACTATAAAAAAGACGGAAACTTTAGACATAAACTCCCTTTAGAGAATACAGCGTATAAAAAATAACAGAGCCTTATTTTGTATGAATGTCATCTAATTACGAAATATTTCGTGTTGCTAAAAAGGCCTCTTGCTATGTTGCCGTTTACGCAGCCAATCCACACTTATTTACGAATATGGTGCGAATGCCTGCCTGGACGGTGCTTGCATGGCTAAACTTTTAATTACATGGCATCCAAGGATGACATTTATATATATTAATGTTAAAATATTATTGGTGATAGCATGAAGGAGATCAAAGAAATATTAAGCATAGAAAAAGGCGATGTAGTATCAATAGTAGGAAGCGGCGGTAAATCAACGATGTTGTTTAAGTTGGCAAACGAACTTAGAAATGAATACAGGGTTCTTGCGAGCACAAGCACAAAAATAATGATGCCATCTGCAGGAGACTGCGATTATTTGTATTGTAATATAGAAAGTTATTTTATGAATAAACCAAATGCCAATAATTCAATTACCGTTGTGTCAAAAAAACTTGATTCCCTGACAAACAAATTAATAGGCATTGACGATGATGATTTGGAATGCATAGTTAAAGACTTTGACATAGTGCTGTTGGAATCAGATGGATCCCGCAATCTTCCTATTAAGGGCTGGAAGGATCATGAACCTCCTGTGCTGAAAAGAACAAACAAGACCATAGGTATTTTTCCTGCTGATTATATAAATAAAAGGGCAGAAAAAGACTTTATATATGGAATTGATGAATTTAATATATTAACTGAAAAAAGTGAATATGTTGATTTTGAGTCAATAAGGAAAATCTGTTCAAATAAAAATGGAATATTTAAAAACTCAAAAGGCAGTCTTTATTTGTTTTTTAATAAAGCTGAAACAAGAGAAGAAATAAATGTGGTGAAGGAACTATCAGATTATCTTAAAAAAAGTGCGGTAAATAAGCCTTATAACTTTAAAATTATTCTTGGCTCTTTGGAAAAAGGAGTATATTATGAATGTTGATGCAATAATAATGGCTGCAGGCTTATCAAAAAGAATGAATCAAAATAAGCTTAAGATGAAAATCGGCGACAAGCATATTTATGAATATATTTTTGAAGCAGTTAAGAACTGCACAGGTTGCTTCAAAGATGTTATTGTTGTTGCAAAAGATAATGATGTTTTACGAAAGGCTTCTGAAACAGGCTTTAATTATGTAAAAAACGAGGAGTCATTTTTGGGGCAGAGTGTTTCTATAAGGCTGGGAGTTCAAAAAGCCGGACTTGTGGATGGATTTATGTTTTTTGTTGCGGATCAGCCATATATAAAAGAAAAAACCATAAAAAAACTTTTAAAGGCATTTGAAGAAAATCCGGATAAAATTATTATTCCGTGCTGTAATCAGACTAATGGAAATCCAGTGATATTTCCGTATGTTTTTAGAGAGCAGCTAATGAATTTAAGTGGAGACGCTGGAGGGAAGTCTATAATTAAAAAAAATTCGGACGGTTTGTTAAATGTTGATTTTAAATCTGATTATGAATTTACAGATATAGATACCATGGAGGATTATGATAGAGCAGTAAAAAAGAAGGTGAAATATTGAACGGAGAAATAGTTGTAGTTAGAGGCGGCGGAGACATTGCGTCCGGTGTTATACAGAAACTTCACAGAGTCGGATTCAGGGTGCTGGTACTTGAACTGGAGAAACCGACTTCAATCAGAAGGACAGTATGTTTTTCTGAGGCAGTATACACAGGCAGAACAGAGCTGGAAGGAATAACTGCGGTTCGTGCGGAAAGTATAGTTGAAATTTACCACGCATGGGCAGAAAACTGTGTTCCGGTTGCAGTTGATCCGAAGGGTTCATGTATAAATTCTTTCAAGCCATTAGCTGTCGTGGATGCTATTATTGCAAAGCGAAACACGGGAATGCACAAGGATCTTGCTCCGGTTACTATAGCCATAGGACCAGGTTTTACGGCAGGAAAAGATGTAAGTGTTGTAATTGAAAGTAATCGCGGGCACAATATGGGAAGATTGATTTTTAATGGAAATGCGGAGCCAAATACCGGCAGGCCAGGAAACATTGCAGGATATACGATAGAAAGAGTTTTAAAATCTCCTAACGACGGAATAATAGAAGTAGAACACAGCATAGGAGATACTGTCAAACAAGGAGATATAATTGCAACCGTAAACGGCCACACCATAAGCGCACAAATTGACGGCATAATAAGAGGAATTATAAGAGGAGGGACATATGTTACAAAAGGATTTAAGGTGGGAGACATAGATCCTAGGATTGATCAGTTAAAGAATTGCTATACAATTTCCGATAAGGCGAGAGCAATTGGAGGCGCTGTTTTGGAAGCAATTATTATAGAGATAAAAGAACTTGATACTAAAGAATAAAAATTTATCCATTCCTATGATTGTATCATCAAGCCTAAGATTAAAAATCTGTTAAGATTTTTAATCTTTTTGTATTGTTTAAATGTAAATTTTTTGTTACAATTTAGAAAACATAGTCAAAAATTGTAATAAGGAGTTTGAATAAATGGCTAAAGTAATTTCTGTTACAAATCAAAAGGGCGGGGTTGGAAAAACAACTACAACAGGAGCGGTTGCGGCAGGTTTTAAATTAAAGGGATACCAGGTTCTTTGCGTGGATTTGGATCCGCAATCTAATTTAAGTTTTAGCTCAGGTGCTGAAACGGAAGACTGTGCCACAATTTATGAAATATTAAAGGGTGAGACAAAGACTTCGTTTGCAATCCAGAAAACGCCTTCATTTGATATTATTCCATCAAATATTTTGTTAAGCGGGATAGAGCTTGAATTTACTCAGACGGGAAGGGAGTACCTCCTTCGAGAAGCTCTAAATTCGGTAAAAGATAAGTATGATTATATATTCATAGATACACCGCCTGCATTGAGTATTTTGACAGTTAATGCATTTACTGCATCCGATAATATTATTATTCCCATGCTGGCAGATATTTTCAGCCTGCAGGGTATTGCCCAGCTTTCTGAGACAATTGACAGAGTGAGAAGGTACTGTAATCCTAGTCTGAAGGTTGAGGGGATAATTCTTACAAAATTTAACAAGAGAACAATCTTAAGCAGAGAAATTAAAGGTACCGCTGAGTTAATTGCTGAAAAGTTGAATACGGGGATATTAAACACCACAATAAGATCAAGTGTGGTAGTAATGGAGGCACAGACAAATCAACAGGATATTTATAGCTATGCACCTAAAAATGCGGCGGCAAGAGATTACATGGGTTTAGTTGAAGAACTTTTTGAAAGAGGGTTATAAGATGGCAAAAATCAAAAAAACTTTTGACAGAGAATTAATGTACAAAAAAATTATGCCGACAAATTTAAAAAGGGAAACAGAGCAAGTGCAAGATGCCCCTGTTGAATACGCACCAAATATTCCTGAAAAAAACAATTCTAAAGAAACAATTTTTCAAAACAAAGAATTAAATTTAATAAAAGAAGAAAAAAATAATGTGATTTTGTACAATGTTACAGAAAAACTTGTATTAAATAAATTGGATGCAACTCTTAAAAAAATGAATTGCTGCAGGTGTGATCGCTGCAAAGAGGATATTATAGCCATAGCACTAAACAATCTTAAGCCAATGTACATGGTTGCTACTAAGGATGAAATAACGCAAAAAATCCATGAAATAAGAGATATTGGAAGTGAAGTTACCACAGAAGTAATAAAAGCTGTGCTTACTGTCAGAAAAAATCCGAGACATTGAGACATTGATATAAAAATTAATATTTAACTAATATTTTATATCAATGTGACGATATAATAATTATGAATAATTATTATGAGGTGATCGTGTGCAGGATAATGTAAGTTCAATAAAAAATAGTTCAAATGAAGAAACATTAAAAAACAAATATCTTACTTTTTATACGGAGAATCAGCTGTTTGGAATTGCTATAGCTGATGTTGTTCAAATAGTCGGAATGCAAGAAATAACAGCCGTTCCAGAGTTCCCGTCCTATGCAAAAGGAGTAATTAATTTAAGAGGAACTATTATTCCCATCATTGATGTCAGGTTGAGACTAAAGAAACAAGAAATTGAATATAATGAAAGAACCTGCATAATAGTTACCGGTATAAACGGTGCTTATATAGGTTTTATTGTTGACTCTGTTAATGAAGTTGCAAATATTTATCTTGATAATATTTCAGAACCTCCGAATATGGGTTCGGATTACACAAATAAATACATTACAGGAATAGCTAAATTAGATAACAATATTGTATTGCTTATCGACTTGAAAAAAATACTTGATGAAAAAGAAGTTGAATTTATTACTTCGGCGGGGAATTAATATAATATTACTTGTTTAAGGAGAATAAAGTGAGTATAAAAAAAAGAAAACCAAAGATTAAAAGGTCTAATAAAAGAAAAATCAATATTAGCAATATTAAAATTTCAACAAGGTTGACTGTTGGTTTTGGAGTTGTATTTGTAATATTTGCGTTATCCATGGCGGTTTCGCTATATAACATAAATAGCATTGCCGGAGATATCAATGATTTTTATGAAGAATGTTACGAATCGGAAATATTAGCCTGGGAGACGAAGTTTTCTCTTGAAAATGTTGAAAAGTCGATATATAAATCAGCTACTACTCCTAGCAGGACGTTGATAAAGGAGTATACTGCGGAAATTACCAGCGGGATGAAATCAGCTAATGAATCTTTTGCACTTCTGAAAGTAATGTTGCATGATTATCCCAGTGTAGTAAGTCAAATTGAAAGTAATTTGAAAAAGGCTACTGAATTAAGCGATAAACTTGTAATTTTATTAAGTGAAAGCAGAAATACGCAGAGCCTGGAGATTCTTAATGAAGAATTAGCTCCCATATTGGATTCAATAGATTACACAATGACTGAGGTAAGCAAAAATCTTGATATAATTGCAAAGAATTTTGTTCAAAGTTCCAATGAAGCAAGCAGAAATTCATTGATAATATTGTCTTCGCTGGCGGTGTTCAGTTTTTTAATGTCTTTACTCTTAGGAGGAATTATTATAAGAAGCATAAATAGGCCTGTAAAAGAAATATCAGATGCAGCTAATGCAATAAGTGCCGGAGACTTAAATTATCAGGTTGAATATACATCAAGAGATGAGCTTGGAGAAGCTACCGCAACAATAAAAAGAACAATAGAGACATTAAAACTGTATGTAGGTGAAATAGATAGAGTATTGAATGAAATGGCTAAGGGCGATTTTACCGTCCATGTCAAAGAGAATTTTATAGGTGGATTTGCACCTATTAAAACATCTTTAGAACAAATTATAGATTCATTTAACGGAACTATGACAAAAATAAATGAGGCAGCATCACATGTCGAAAACGAATCAGAGCAAGTAGCAGGCGGCTCACAAGCATTATCGCAAGGAACAGCTGAACAGGCAAGTGCAATTGAGGAGCTTTCTGCAACCATAAATGAAATATCAGAGCAGGTAAAATTAAATGCACAAAATGCGAACAATGTAAGCACAATTACTCAGAATGCAGAGCAGGAAGTTAAGAAAAGCAGCATCCAGGTTGAGCATATGACAGATGCAATGTATGATATTAAAAAATCAACTGATGAAATAGCAAAGATAATAAAAGCAATCGATGAAATAGCGTTCCAGACAAACATACTTGCGTTGAATGCCGCTGTTGAGGCTGCAAGGGCCGGTTCAGCAGGAAAAGGGTTTGCTGTTGTTGCCGATGAAGTCAGGAATCTGGCATCAAAAAGTGCCGAGGCAGCACAGAGTACGGCGTTCTTAATTGAAAATTCAGTAAAATCTGTTGAAAAAGGTGCTGAAATTGCGGACGAAACAAAAAAATCTTTTGAACTGATGGCTAATGAAATAAGAAAATCAGTAAAGATGGTGGATGATATAACAGAGGCATCTAACGAACAGGCCGGCTCAATAATGCAAATTACTAAGGGTATTGAACAAATATCGGATGTAGTCCAGACTAATTCAGCTACATCTGAAGAAAGTGCGGCGGCGAGCGAGGAACTGAGAAGCCAGGCTGTGCTCTTAAAAGAACTGGTAGACCAGTTTGAGTTGAAAATATCAGAAGACGCAGAAAGCGCAGTATAAGGAGTGATATTATGAGCTATGATGTAGAACAAATAATAGAAGAAATAGAGTTTCCGTGGCTGATTTTTAAACTTAAAGGCAGCTTATATACAATAAATAGCAAGATGATTACATCGATTGTCATGAAGCCTGATGAGATAACTTATGTTCCGGGCGTTCAAACCTATATGAAGGGACTGATTCACTTAAGAGGCAATGTGGTTCCGCTGATTGATTTAAAAATGCTTTTTGAATTAGATAAAAATGAAGAAGATGATTTAAAGAGCGATAAGGAAATGGTTATAATTCTTGAGAAGGACAATTCGTTTGCAGGACTTGTTGTGGATGAAGTGCTGTCAGTTGAAGACATAACTGAATTTGAAGAGACTGAGGAAATAAAGAAAATATGCAGAGACGGTTTTGTAAAAGGTGTAGCTAAGGGAGACAAAAACGAAGACGTGCTGTTAATAGTAGATGAAGAAAAAATTATAAACGCGGCATAAAAAAATTATATATTCGGTTAATTTTTTGTATTCAAAGCCGATATTATTAACAGATGTCAGATAGGGGAAGTATTTATGAAAATCCAAAATATAAGTAATTATATGAATTATAAGGCAAGTACGAGAACTGTAAAAAATGAAGAAAGTGTAAAATCTAAAAAATTTGATGTCATAGAGATAAAAAGCAGTACTGATCAAGATGAGTTGAAACTGACTTCAATAAAAAAAGATGTTACCAATAAAATAAATAAAGAAACAGATGCGGAAAAAATAAACAGAATAAAAGAAAGTATAAACAATAGGACATACAGCGTTGATGTAGAAGAAATAGTCAATAAACTATTAAAATAAGAGGATTATATGGACGTTTTAATAAAATTGTTGGAAGAAAGTTCTAACCTATATAAAAATTTTCTTGAATTAGAATATAAAAAATATGATACGGTCATAAAAAATGATATTGAAACATTAGATGACATTGTTTCGAAGGAACAGGCATACTATCTGAAAATCAGAGGCATTGAACAGAAAAGAGAAAAGCTGCTTGATTCAATGGGATATAAAAATATGACGCTTAAGGAAGTTATAGAAGCTGCTGATGATAAGAAAGCAGCGATGCTGAAGGAAAAATATGAAGAGTTTGCTAAAATTATAGCTGAAGTCAAAAAGATAAGCGATTTGTGCAAAACAATTATTAAAGTTCGTATGCACAGAATAGACAGAGCGATAAAGCAACTGGGAGAAAAGGAAAATACGTACACGGTGCAGGAATCGAAAAACAAAACAAAAAGCCTGTTGCTTTCAAAAAAAATATAGCAAGGAGTAATACATGCTTAGATCAACATTTTTAGGATATAAGGTTGCTACAAGTGCACTAACAGTTAATCAAAATATGATCGATATTGTGGGACAAAATTTATCAAATATTAAAACCAAGGGTTATACCCGTCAACGCCTTGATATAACTTCTTTTTCTCTGAGTACCAGCAATATAAAGTTTGGCACAAACGGTGTTGTTATAGGACAAGGAGTGCAGGCTATAGGTGTGAGTCAGTACAGGGATTCATTCCTAGATTTGAGATACAGGCTGCAGGCTGCAAAGGCAGGAAGCGAAGATGTTCAGTTAGAAGCATTGAGCGATTTAGAAGAAGTATTCGACGAGATAAAAACAGACGGATTAGATGCGCAATTTTCTGATCTTTTAGAGCAGCTTCAATCTCTTACATCAAGCCCTTCAGATCCTGTTTTAGAGGGAGTTGTTCGCAGTTCTGCTCAGATGCTCACTCAGATGTTTAATAATTATTCTGAACAGATAGATACTATTACCAACCAGCAAACAAACTATTTGCAAGACGGTGCGATTGTAAAAATTAATCAGCTGACTGAAAACATTGTTAAGCTTAATGAACAGATAAAAGCTGATAACATCAGCGGAAATCCGGCACTTGAACTGAATGATGAAAGGAATATGCTGATTGATGAGTTGTCAAATTATCTGGATATAGAAGTGGATTATGTACCGCTTGATATAGGCGGAGGTAAAACTATAGATGAGATGGTTATAAGGCTCAGAGGTACGTCCGAAGAAATTGTAAACAGAAATGAGTCTTACGAAATAAAAGCCGAAGCAAATGCAAACAATGAAATTCTAATATACAAAAAAGATTCTTCTGGAACAGAAAATGATATTACATCTTCCATAAACGGAGGACAGCTGGACGGTTATTTAAAATTTCTTAATGGAAAGGGCAGTTTCTCAACATCAGCGGATACATATCAAAATTCTGATGTAAACGGAATTCAATATTATAAAAATATGCTGGACATGCTTGCAAATAAATTTGCTGAAAATATGAATGCTTTAAACGAAACAACCGATGGGCCCAATGATTTGTTTGCTTCCAGAGGTGGTGGAGATATTACTGCGGGAAACATAAAGATAAGTGATGACTGGCTGAATTCCTCAGGTTCATATATAGTCAACACCACGAGTACTTCAGAAGGAGATAATGCAGGAGCCACGGACAATATATTGAGAATGATCAATAGCTTTCAAACCGACGAAGACTATGTGCCGAATGTTGATATAAATGATGACGGAACAATAGATGAAGGTGATTCAATATTTAACGGAACATTTCAGGAGTTTTTGTCATTTACGACAACTAGATTGAATTTACAGTTAAAAGACGTAAAAACTTCATATGAAACATATTTTGATTCACAATATCAGTTAGACTTTGCACGCAGCAGCATATCTTCTGTAGATTTGAACGAAGAAGGAGTAAACCTGCTGCAATACAGTAAATCGTATAATGCAGCTGCGCGCTTGATGACAACTTTAGATGATATGCTGGATACGTTAATTAACAGAATGGGAGTATAGGAGGGATATTATGAGAATAACCACTGGTATGATGTCAAGTAAGTATATAAGAAATTTGGGTAAATCTGCTTATGAAATGAATTACTTAAATGAAAAAGTTTCGACTGGCAGGAAATTCTTTAGAGGCTCTGAAGATCCTGTTTCTGCTATCAAAGCGTATAAGTTGAGAAGAGAGTACAGATCAACTGAAATCTATGATACGAATATAAGCGATGTTGATTCATTTCTAACTATGGCTGAAACAAATTTAACTGAAATAAGTAATAATGTGGAAAGAGTATATACATCTTATTTAAAGGGAATAACGGGAACGATGGGTTCCGAGGATAGAGAGGTTGTTGCGAAAGAACTTGAAAATCTTCAGGATTCAATAGTAACCTCGCTTAATGCAAAATTTGAGGATAGGTATGTTTTTGGAGGCACAAGCAAGGATGAACTGCCTTTCACTGTGAAGAACGGAGAACTATATTTCAAAGGTGTAAATGTTAACACACTAGAAGATGAGGACGGGAATCTGGTAGATTTAGAAGAACTTAAAAATGAAACCATAAACGTAGATTTGGGATTGGGAATGACATTTGACAGTTCGGGAAATTTAAACACTGATACTGTTTTTAATATGTCCATGTCAGGTATAAGTTTTATGGGGTTTGGAGAAACAGACGGAACACCGAACAATTTGTATACATTAATAGGAAAAATAAAGGATGAGCTTAATAATCCGGATTTTTCATTAGATAACATCACTCCATATATAGAAAAATATGAAGAACAAAAAAAACAGGTGCTGGTGGGTATTACAGATATAGGGGCTAAGACAAATTATCTTGATTTTTTAAAGTTAAGAAATGAGGATGCCCAATATAATCTTAATGATAAAATACTTGATGTGGAGTATGTTGATTCTGCAGAAGCAATAATGGATTTTAAAATGCAGGAATATTCATACAACGCAGCATTGTCAATGGGTAATAAAATTCTTCAAAACAGCTTTATAGATTTTATGAATTAGCAAGGAGTGTTTGAAATGATAGAACCGCTGTTGGAAATTAAAGCTATACCAATGTCTATAGAATTTAAAATAAATCGAGCGCGCTATGAAATTGCAAATGCCAGTGCTACATTTGAATTGAAAAGGGATGAAGGCGGGCTTCAAATGGAGATGAAGCCGACAAGGCTTAATATCGATACAGTTGAAGCAAGGTATTCGGCAGGCATCAAAAGTGCAATGCGTTCAGTAGAAGATTTTGCTAAAAATGGTGTTCATGCTGCATACGAAGCTACTGCCACATATGCGAGAGATGGAAATCTTATGTTGGATATCAACATTAAAGATAATCCCATAGCCGAAATTGCCATGAAAAAATTCTTCAGCGATGTGGAGTTTAACCTTGGATTTATTCCAAACACAGGCCCTGATATCTCATGGGATATTGGAGGAATTTCTATGAATTTTGAAATGGATAAGCTTGATTTTGATTGGAATATTGAAAGACCTGTTATAAATTTTATTCCCGGAAGCATAGAATTTACTATTAAAGAATATCCAAAAGTAGAAATTAATTATATAGGTACCCCTATTTTTGTGCCGCCAAGTGCGAATCCTAATCATAAGGAGATAGATACATTTGCCTAAAAAATATATAAACACAAGAGATTTCGGAGAAATTGCGGTTGAAGAAAATGATGTTATAAGGTTTGTATGCGGCATGTATGGATTTGAAAAATATAATGATTATGTAATATTAAAAGATGATCCTGAAGACGATTTTATGTTTTTGCAGGCAATTGACAATACAGATTTGTCATTTGTGCTTGTAGATCCATATGCTGTTATCAGAAACTATGAGCCAATAGTAAATGAAGAAGACTTAAAGGAATTGGAAGTTAAAAGTGAGGCGGATCTTAAATTTTTGATAATTGCAATTATAAAAGAGAACGTTGAGGATTCAGTTGTCAACTTGAAAAGTCCGATTGCGGTTAATCCTGAGACTAGAAGAGCTAAACAGGTAATATTGCAAAATTCATATCCTCTCAGATACAATATAATAGTAGCTGGGGAGGAGAGAAAATGCTAGTTATAAAAAGAAAAGTCTCAGAATCAATACTTATCGGAGAAGATATAGAAATTATTATTTCTGAAATTTCTCAGGATAAAGTAAAGATTGCTATTGATGCTCCTAAAGAAATAACAATCACAAGAAAAGAATTAGCTGAAACATGTAAGTTTAATATTACAGCTTCTGAGAAAGTCAGCAAAACAAAGCTGAGCGATATAAAAAAGCATTTAAAAGAACATAAATAAGTAAATTTTTGTAAAAAATTAATAAAAAGTTTAGAAAAATTTCTTCTAAATTATTTATTTTTGTATATGTTTTTATAATATAAATTAATAAAAACATACGCGTATGAATAGATATTCGCGTATGTTTTTTTGTTGTTTGTAAAATTTCAGGTATTTGCGCTGCAAAGCAGGATATAGAAAATTACATATATATACAAAAATAGAAAAATATAAAATAAAAAATAATCAATAGACTGAATATTATGCAATGTCAAAAAAGCTTGCATTTTGTAGCATTTTATCATATAATAACCATATTAAAATATTATTAAAAAAAAATTAAGAATTGAAAAAGGTAAAACTGCCGAAAGACAGTGACACAAAACTATAGGACCTAAGGAGCAATCTACGGTTGCCAGTTGCCAATACTGATTATATATCTAAAGAATATATATATAATTTATTATGCAGCTGTGCAAAAACTAATAAATTATATTTTTTGTACTCATTTTTAGTGATAATTTTAGTAAGGGGAAGGTTACCATGAATATAAGTGAAAGCAATAATTTAAATCTATTGAATAAGAGTCTAAACGGGCTTTGGCTCAGGCAGCAAATCACTATGGAAAACATAGCGAATTATTCTACTCCTGGATATAAAAGCAAGTACGTAGAATTTGAAAATTTGCTGAGATCTAACTTGGAAAATATAGACGGAAAAACAAAATCACAAATTAATAATCAAATAAATTCCAGCAGTATTTTGATTGATGAGAATGAAAATTTATCATTGAGGCTGGATGGAAATAACGTAGATTTGGATAAGGAAAATCTTCAACTTGCAAAAACACAGATTCAATATATGTACAATGTAGCAGAAATGAATTCATATTTTTCAAAGCTCAAGTCGGTAATTTCTGAAGGTAAAAAATAAAAGGAGGTAATTCATGTCGTTTTTAAGATCGCTTAATATCAGTGGTGCAGGTCTTACTGCCCAAAGATTGAGAATGGACATCATATCAGAAAATATAGCAAACATTGATACAACTAGGACAGAGGAAGGCGGTCCGTACAGAAGAAAAATAGCGGTACTCTCATCAACTTCTAATTTCAAAAATATGTTAATCCACAATTTAGATGAATATGAAGCCGGTAATGTTGAAGTAACAGAAATAGTTGAAGATCAAAGCGAGTTTAAGCTGGTTTATAACCCGGAGCATCCGGATGCAGATGAAAATGGATATGTAAGCATGCCTAATGTTGATTCGTTGAAAGAAACGGTGGATATGATGGAAGCTTACAGAGCATATCAGGCAAATATAACTGCATTGAATTCTATGAAACAACTGGCGGTTAAAGCTCTGGAAATAGGGAGGTAGAAATGTTTATAGAACCAATAAAGCCTATTCAGGTAATAAAGCAGCCAGGTGAACAAATAAAACAAGACAACAAAAAAGGTGAAACCTCATTCAAATCCATATTTAGCAATGCGCTTGAGAATTACGTGGAGTCAGAGGCTAAGGTTGAGGAAGACATATACAGGCTGAGCGTCGGTGAAAGTGATGATTTACACAGCATGATGATTAATGCACAAAAAGCTGAAATATCGCTGGATTTGGTGGTGCAGCTCAGAAATAAAGCCTTAGATGCTTACAATGAAATAATGCGTATGGGAGTATAGCTTGATTCCATAACTAATTTAGGAGCTACAAATGGCAGAACAATTTAGGAACATTTGGAAAAACACAACAGAGTTTTGGGGAAAACTCAGTGGCAAGATAAAGAAGTTAATAATCGGCGGACTTATTGGATTAGTAGCAGGGGCACTAGTAATAACTATTGTTCTAAACAATAAAGGTTATGTAGTTCTTTTCAGCGATATAGATGAACAGGAAACTGCAGAAGTAATGAAGCAGTTACAAGAAAATAATGTTGATTATAAATATGAAAATGACGGAACTATTCTTATACCCGAAGATAAAGAAAACAGCCTGAGAATGCAGTTAGCACAATCAGGTCATCCGCGTACCGGAGCAAATTATGATGTGTTTACTCAAAACATAGATTTCATGACTACAGATTATGAAAAGAGAAAATATGAAGTTTTTCAATTGCAGGAAAGACTTCAAGCTTCCATAGAAACCATAGACGGAGTAGAGGAAGCAATAGTTACCGTAAATATACCTGAAAATGGAAATTTTGCGTGGGAGACAAAAAAAGAAGAATCTTCAGCATCGGTAAAAATAAATCTTTCTACCGGCCATTCATTGTCGCAGTCTCAGACAAATGGCATTATGCAGCTTATAGTTAAAAGTGTGGAAGGGTTAAAAGAAGAAAATGTAGCAATTATTGATACCGAAGGAAACAGCCTTGTAGTAAGCAGTGAGATGAGTCAGACAAATACTATAAAGCTAAAGCTTGAAATCGAGAAGGAATTTGAAAAAGAAACAGAAAAAAATGTCACAGAGTTCCTGGCAAGAATCTATGGCCCGGATAATGTAAAAGTATCTGCGAAGTGCACTATTAATTTTGATAAAAAGATAAGCGAACTATTGCAATACTTGCCAGATGAACAGACAAATCTGGGAGTTCCTGGTGAGACGAAAAGTGACAGGGAAGTTTCAGGACCTGGCGAGACTGTAGGGGGAATGGCAGGAACAGAAACAAACGCTGAAGTTCCAACGTACCCTGGAGTAGTAATTGAAGGCGAAAACATATATTTCAAGGATTCCAATTCAATTAATTATTTGGTGAGCCAGTTAAAAGAGCAAATAGAGCATAACCCCGGAAAAATTGAGCAGCTTACAGTTGCTGCAGTAATTAATAAAGCAAGCATCAGAGAAGAAGAGATAGATGAAGTTAAAGAACTTATTGCCTTTGCCGCAGGAGTAGGTACAGAGGATATTTCACTGCACAATATGATGTTTTATGATCCAGAGGCACCTGTGGTTCCTGTAACTGCTGAGCCAGGTGAACCAAGAGGATTACAGCTGAGAGATATACTTATCTATGGCGGAATAGCGCTGGCTGTGATAGCAATTTTCTCGCTTATATTGACTTTAATCTTGAGAAAGAGAAAAAAGGCTAAGAAAAGTCAGGAAGGAGCTGAAGCTGAAGCAGCAGCAACAGATTATTCGTGGGCTGATATACAGGATGAAATAAAACTTCAGGAAACACCTGAGCAGGTAATTAAAAAGCAGCTTAAGGAATTTACAAATTCTAATCCTGAAATAGCGGCGCAGCTTATCAGAACATGGCTTAAGGGGGAAGATGATTAATGGCATCAACAAAGTTAACAGGCAGACAAAAATCTGCGGCGATTATTATTTCACTCGGTGCTGACGATGCTTCAAAGATATACAAATATTTAAAAGAAGATGAAATTGAACAACTTACATATGAAATATCCAGATTGCAGCATTTAGATTCCCAAACAATGGAGGAAACTCTAAAAGATTTTTATGACTTATGCTTGACTCAAAAGGTTATAACTGAGGGCGGACTGGAATATGCGAAAAACGTGCTTGAGAAAGCATTCGGTTCTCAAACAGCTGCAAGTCTTTTAGAAAGAGTAACCAAAACACTGAGATCCAAGAGCTTTGACTTTTTAAGAAAAGCTGACTATAAGAATCTATTGGCTATTATACAAAATGAACATCCACAGACAATAGCCCTTATATTGTCATACGCAAGAGCAGATCAAGCATCTGCTGTAATATCGGAGCTTTCAAAGGAAAAGAGGATTGACGTAGTAGAGAGAATAGCAAAGATGGACCGAACATCTCCCGAAATTATTAAGTATGTTGAGCAAGAACTGGAGAAGAAATTTAACTCTATTATATCCGTTGACTTTACAGAAATTGGCGGGGTTAACTATGTTGCGGATGTTATGAATAATATGGACAGAGGAAATGAAAAATACATTTTCGATGAATTAAGTAAAAAAGATGCAAAACTTGCTGATGAAATCAGAATGCGTATGTTTGTATTTGAAGATATTGTTACTATGGATTCAATGAGTATTCAAAGATTTCTCAGAGAGGTGGACTCAAAAGACCTTGTTTATGCAATTAAAGGCTCGAACAAGGACGTTGCGGATATGCTGTTTAGCAATATGTCCACTAAGATGGGTGAAACTATCAGATCAGAGCTTGAATATACTCACAACTTACGTTTGAGAGATGTGGAAGAAGCTCAGCAGCGAATTGTATCTGTAATCAGGCGTCTCGAAGAAGAAGGGGAACTCATTATAGCTAAGAGCGGAAAGGATGATATTATTGTCTAATATAATCAAGGCCGAATATGTTATCTTTGATAGTAATGCAGATAGTCAGTTAAATTACATTAAAAAGACAGAGCTGCCTGAACAGGAAATAATAAGCACTTCAAAAGAAGATATATATGATATATATAACCAAAGAGAAATTATTTTGAAGGAAGCTCAAGCGGAGGCACTAAAAATTATAAGTGCAGCAAAAAGAAATGCTCAAAATGAAATAGCCGAATGCAAAAAAAGAGGCTATGAAGAAGGTTACAATGCAGGTGTTGAAGTAGGCAAAAATAAAGGCTATGACGAAGGATATGAGACTGGGAAAGTGAGCGTTGAAGAAAAGCTTAGCTTACAAAATTCTGCGAAGCTTGAAGAGCTTAAAAAAATGTTTGAAAAAATAGAAGAAGAAAAGGACTCGATTATTTCAGAATATGAGAATGGGTTGACAAATCTTGCAATAGATATATCAGAAAAGATACTGAGACATAAAATCAGTGTTAAGGACAATGTAATATCAGGCATAATTAAAGATTTAATAAAGAATTACAGAAATGCAGAATGGGTTAAGGTGTATATGTCTAGCAAAGATGACGCAATTTCAGTTCAAACAGATAAGGAACTGATAAATGCTTTAAGCAAAATATCAAATGATGTAAAATTTGAAATTTCAGAGGATATTGATCAAGGCAGCGCAATAATTGAAACACCGGACAGTGTATTGGATGCAAGTATAAATACGCAGTTAAAAAATCTTAAAGAGATGGTTTTAAATAAAAATGCAGTCTAAAATTCAATTAGCTAAAATACAGGAAGTGTTGGCAAGAGAAGATCTCTGCACATACATAGGAAAAGTTAAGAGAATATCAGGTATGATGATTGAGGCAACTGGAAGCAGGTATAAAATCGGTGAGGTATGTGAGATTGAAACTGACATACTAAATCGAAAGGTACGGGCAGAAGTTGTGGGTTTCAACGACGGAAGGGTCTTGCTTATGCCCTATGAAGACATAAAAGGTATAGGTCTGGGAAATACAGTTAAATCGACTAAAAATAAATTAAAAATTCCGGTTGGAGATTTTTTGGTAGGAAGAATTGTTGACGCTACAGGTCAACCGATTGATGGAGGTAAAGAATTTGATGGAAATGAATACTGCTATGTGGACAATGACTACATTAATCCTCTGTCGAGACCTAGGATAGACAGTGCTCTTAGTTTTGGCGTAAAGGCAATAGACGGACTTTTAACTATAGGCAAGGGACAGCGTATGGGAATTTTCGCCGGAAGCGGTGTGGGTAAAAGCACATTGCTTGGAATGGTTGCTAAGAATGTAAAAGCAGATATAAATGTTATTGCTCTTGTAGGTGAAAGGGGTAGAGAAGTAAGAGAGTTTATCGACAAGGATTTAGGAGAAGAAGGATTAAAAAGATCCATACTTGTGATTGCAACATCAGATCAGCCGGCTATGCTTAGAGTTAAATGTGCATTGGTTGCAACAACAATTGCAGAGTACTTTAAGGATAAGGGCAAGGATGTACTTCTCATGATGGATTCTTTAACAAGATTTGCAATGGCTCAGAGAGAAATAGGCCTTGCGACAGGCGAACCACCGGTATCAAGAGGATATACACCATCTATTTATGCTGAGCTGCCGAAACTTCTTGAAAGAAGCGGCAACTTTCAAAATGGTTCAATAACAGGAATATATACTGTATTGGTTGAAGGTGATGATACAAATGAACCTATTTCAGACACAGTAAGGGGAATTCTGGACGGGCATATAGTACTTACAAGAAAGCTGGCGAATTCCAACCACTATCCTGCAATAGATATAAATGCAAGTATATCAAGACTTATGAATGACATTGCAGCAAAAGACCATAATGACAGTGCTAAGAAAATAAGAGATATTTTATCTGTATATTACGCAAATTATGATTTGATTTCTATTGGTGCTTACAAAAAAGGTACAAACTTAAAGCTGGACACTGCAATTGGAAAGATTGATAAAGTTAATGAATTTCTGATTCAGGGTATAAATGAAAACTATACATATGATGAAACACTTTCTTTGATTAAAGATATATAAATTTTTTCACAATTACATTTAAAAAGGGGATTAAATTGAAAAAATTCAGCTTTACTCTTCAGAAAATTTTAGAAATAAAAGAGCAGATGCTAGATAACCTTAAAATTGAACTTGGAGGGTTAAATAATAATCTTGCTAGGATTGAAGCCAGCATTAATAATCTGAAGGCACAACTTCAAAAAATAGAGAAAGAATTTATAGAAAAATCTTCTGTATTAATTTCTGTTGGAGAGATGACGTATTACAAGATGCTTACAAGCAGTATATTAAAGCAAATTGAGAACAAGGAAGAAGAAAAATGCATCGTTCTAAGAAAAATTGAAGCAAAGAGGCAAGAAATAATAAGCATGAATATGGAAATATCAAGTCTTGAAAAGCTCAAGGAAAAAGAGAAGGATAAATATAACAAGACTTTGAACAGAAACGAGGAAATATTTATTGAAGAATTCGTTTCAAACAATAGCGTGTCAAAAAGATATGCAATATAGTAACTAGTTATTGAAAGGAGGTGAAAAAAATGAATATCACAGCAAATCTTAGCGGTGTCATGCCTGAAAAAGCCTTGAATAATATGTTTACCAGCAGCAAGGGGCTTAAGGGTAATAATGGTGCTTTTCTAAAAATACTGTCGCAGCTTAATGATGGGGAGGCTGGCAGCAACATTTTAAGCCAGGTAGAACCGGCGGAGCTTTCTGAACTCAGCACTGTGGATATGATTTCATTATTCCGTCTTATAGATTTTGTCCCATTGCAGGATGAAGGTTATGAGGTTAATAGTGAAAAAACAGAGGATGAGCCTGAAGCCAAAGAGGACAAAACATCAGCAAAATTATTAAACTTCATAAGCATGGTGAATTACGAGATTCAAGTAGATGAAAATGCTGAACTTGTGAAATTATTTCCTGAGAATATAGGCTACTTAGAGCCGAAAACAATAGTATCAACGAATGCAACCAACTACGAAAATCTTGATCATTATGTGAATAAAGAAATTTCTTTATCGCCTAAGATAATGAATTCTTTGGATAATAAACAAATTTTTACAGAAATTCAATATGAAAAAAGTAATAATGAATCGTTTGTGCTTAATGAGCACCAGAAAAATGGAACAGATTACAACCCTGAGATGATATCTCCTGATAGAATATTTGTTCCGCAAGACACCAAGATTATTCAAGTGTCGGATGAGTCTTCTATGATAAATCCTCAGGTATTGAATCAAGTGAAGGACAAAATAATATTCATGAAAGAGGATTGCAACGGTAAAGAGAATATTAAGTATGTAACCATGGAGCTAAAGCCTAAGCAGCTGGGTAAGGTTGATATCAAGATGACAATTGAAGACGGCAAGATGACTGTTGAAATTAAAGCCCTGAATAAGGATACACAGAACATACTGCATTCAAAGGTATCTGAACTTGCAGAGGTTTTGAAAGGCACAACAAATTCATCGGTTAATATTATTGTAAAGAGCCATGAACTGCCGAATGGTCATCAAGTGATGCAAAATGAGAATAACGAGCACAGATACAATGAGAACTATGACCAGGAAAACGGACACGGAAGGCAAAGAAATTATTACAACAGACAAGAAGATGAAAATGACACTGATGAAGAAGATGTGTTCGCAAAGCTTATGAATTTGAGAAGTGCAAGGCTATAAAAGGAGGCTAATATTGGAAATTAATGCTTATAATTCAACATATAGCGTGAACAGCTCAGGCGGAACAAACAATCTTAATGTTCAAAATGAAAGTGAATCACTGGATATGCAGGATTTTTTGAACCTGCTTGTTGCGCAACTTACAAATCAAGATACAATGAATCCCATGGAAAATACGGAATTCATATCACAGATGGCTCAATTCTCGTCATTGCAGGCAATGTCAGATCTTACTGAGATATCAATGCAGGGACAAGCTACATCATTAATTGGAAAGCAAGTGGTTGTTGCGGAATACAACTCGCGCGGCGAATTGGATATTGAAGAGGGAGTTGTTCAAAGAGTTACTATTTTCGGAGGAGGATCAACCATTTATGTAAATGATAAAGAGTACAGCTATTTAAATGTTATGGAAATAAAACAGGCAGAAGAACCTGAAACTGATCCGGTTCAGGAGATATTAACAGATATTCTGGAAGGAATTAACGGTCTTAATGATTCTTTACAAAAACATGAGACAACTGCTGTTGATTTGGGGGGAATTTAGCCAAACAAACAAGTAAGGCAGGTGGTAATATGACAGATGTTAATTTTATAAGAAAAATTAGCAATCTAAACAGCATGCAGACAAGCAGCGCCGTTAAAAATAAAGAACATATTGATTCGGTCTTTAAAGAAGTATTAAATCAAAAAATTAACAATGAAAAGACTGAAAGCGGAGTAGTTTTTTCAAAGCATGCAAATGAAAGAATAAGAGAAAGAAGTATAGATGTGAGTACCGATGTAACAGTTAAGCTAAATGAAGCTGCTGACCAGGCAAAGGAAAAAGGTCTGAAAAATGTACTTGTGATGATAGAGAACCAAGCTTTTATTGTAAGTACAATTAGTAATAAGGTTATAACTGCTGTAAACAGCGAGGATTTAAAAGAAAATATTTTTACAAACATAGATGGAGCTGTAATAAAATAGCCGGTCCTTTTTAGGAGGCTAAAATCCTGATTTCCTGATGGATTTAAACAGCTAATAAAAAAAAGGAGAATAAACATTATGATGAAAGCACTTTATTCTGGTGTTTCGGGAATGAGAAGCCACCAGACAAAAATGGACGTTATAGGTAATAATATCGCGAATGTAAATACATATGGTTTTAAAACGCAAAGAGCTACATTTAGAGACATTTATTATCAGACTATAAAAAATCCGGGAGCACCTGGTGATGACAGAGGCGGCACAAATGCATCGCAGGTTGGTTATGGTGCACAAATTGGTTCAGTTGATACAATTCATACAATTTCGGGATATTCCCCTACTAATAAATCAACGGATATATATATCAACGGAGAAGGATATTTAGCTGTGAAAAGTACAAGCGGTGAAACGCTTTATACAAGACTTGGAGCACTTAACTTTGATGAAGCTGGAAATTTAGTAGATGTTAATGGTTATCGCGTACTGGGATGGGATAATGATGGTACTAATGAAATAGATACTGATACCGTTGACGGAAAAGAAAAAATAAATTTAGAAGATACATTAGGTGTTGATTTAGATGTAATTATAATTAATGATTACGATAAATACAACAATATAACGATAAATAGCGATGGTTCAATAACAGCTGTTGATGAAAATGATGTAATTGTTCCGATAGGAGCTATTCCTGTTTTTAAAATACCTAATCAGGATGCTCTGAAATTAGAGGGAAATTCTTATTATACAGCAGGAAATAATACTGGTACACCAATAGTAAATACACCGGGTGCGGGCGGAACAGGAGCTTTGGTAACAGGTGGGTTGGAAATGTCTAACGTAGATTTAGCCAACGAATTTTCAGACATGATAATAACACAAAGAGGATACCAAGCTAATACAAAAATAATTTCGGTAGTTGATCAGATGCTTGAAGAATTGGTTAATCTTAAGAGATAAATTTAATAATATGCAGGCGGATGTATACCGCCGCCTGCATATTGATAGAGGAATTAACTATGCTTACAAAAGTTTTGTGAATATAATTAATGCTTTTATTAATTTACATGGGAGGATATATGGTAGAAGTATTGGGTATTAACGGAGAGGCTTTTTTAATCAATGCAACATTGATAGAAAAAATTGAATTTATTCCGGAAACTAAAATTACCTTAACAACAGGTAGATATTACTTAGTTAAAGACTCAAAAGAAGGAATAGTAAAAAAGATTATTGAATATAATCAAAAAATCATCAGAGGAATAACTGCTGAATAACAAAGGAGTGCATCATGAACATATCATTTTTAGTAGGATTGCTGGCGGGAATTGGACTGGTTGCTTATGGCATTCTTCAAAGCGGATCAAGTACCTCACAGGTTGTGGCGAGTTTTATTAATTTTCCGAGTATGTCTATAACCTTTGGCGGTGCTATAGCTGCAACAGTTATGTCAGTTCCCATAAAGTATATAAAAGATGTGCCTAAGAATTTCAAGGTGCTCATGAAAAGGGAAAAAATAGACCTTGGCGTGTATATAGACACAATAGAAGAACTGGCCAAGGAGGCAAGGCTTAAGGGCCTTTTGGTTCTTGAGGAAAAAGTCACTAATATAGAACTTCAGGATGAGTTCTTAAAATACTGTGTTATGCTTATAGTTGATGCAATTGAACCAACAAAGGTGAGGTCACAAATTGAAAATGAAATTGACTGTATTGAAGCGAGGCATTCTTCAGCTTGGAAATTTTTTGACACCCTCGGTTCTTTCGGCCCTTCATTTGGTATGATAGGAACATTGATAGGACTTATAAACATGCTTGCGAATATGAATGTAACAAATGGAGCCAGTTCCTTGGGTCAGGGAATGTCTGTAGCGCTTGTTACGACATTTTACGGTTCCATGCTGGCAAATCTGATTTGTGCACCAATATCAAACAGGTTAAAAGCGAAGCATGACGAAGAGATGATTGTTAAAGAAATGATTATGGAAGGCGTTCTTTCTATACAATCAGGAGAGAATCCGAAATACATAAGGGAAAAACTAAATTCGTATATAACATACGAAGAAAGAGGAAGCAAGGATAACTCGGATGAAGAAGGCAAGGGTAATAAAAAAGACAAAGGTAAGAAAAGAGGCAAAGGCAGAAAGAAGGAAGCAAATGCCTAATATTTTGAATAGTAGGGATTATTATGGCTAGAAGAAAAAAATTAAAAAGAGGCGGCGGAGCCAGTTGGCTTGAAACTTACAGCGATATGGTAACATTGCTTCTGACGTTTTTCATAATGCTTTATGCGATGTCAACCATTGATGCAGCTAAGTATGCAGCAATTGTAGCGTCATTTTCAAAACAGATGAATCCTGAGGTATATTATACGCAAGGTTCGCCTTCCGATAGAGAAGGGGAAAGTGAAGCGGTTGAGATGAACGATGATGAAGAGGAATCGGATGAATTGGATGCACTTTATTCTCTTCTTAAGCAATATGTTGATGAAAATAATCTTACAGAACAGGTAGAAATAAGCAAGACCAAAGAATATGTCTTTATTAGGTTTTCGGACGCGGTTACATTCAGAGGATACAGTGATGTATTGGAGCAAAGCGGAAGAGATATCTTAGATGTGTTGGCGCAAGGGCTTGTGCTGGTGGATGAATATGTTGAAGAAGTTATAATAGCAGGTCATACTGCTGAGGTAGAATATGATAAGACCGATATTGACCGTTCACTGTCTACGGATAGAGCGAATGTGGTATTAAAGTATCTGGAGGATAAGGACGTCATAAGTCCGGCCAAGTATCTGGCCATCGGATACGGATTGTATAGCCCTATAGCTGACAATTCAACTCCGGAGGGAAGGGCAAAGAACAGAAGAGTTGAAATTTACATTTCCAGAGCTGGATATCCCATAAGCTATACGAAAAAAATTCAGGAAACTATAAACAGTAATGATCAATCAGATGAAAATATAGAATACAAAAAAAATTCATATATAAATTAGCTAAAAATACGGAATGAGGGAAGTTATGGCAGAAATACTATCGCAAAGCCAGATAGACGAGTTGCTGAACAACTTAAACAGCGGTGATGTTAATATACAGGAGCTGGAAGCGGCGGATAAAAAGATAAAAGAATATGACTTCAGAAGTCCTAAAAAAATAACCAAAGAAACAATAAAGTTGCTTAAAGGTATCTACGAGAACTATTGCCGAATGTTGACGTCAAGGCTGACTTCAATGCTTAGACTCATGTGTGACGTTTCGGTGGAACAGGTCGAAGAAAGCATATTTCACGAATATAATAATGCGTTGGATGATTATGTTCTGATGGGGCTTATAGATGTTGAGTATCCTGATGATACGAAAGCTGACAATCAAATACTAATGGAAATATCAAAGCCTTTGTCTTTTGTGATTATAGACAGACTTCTCGGAGGAAGTGGTGAGGAGTACGATAACATAAGAGATTATACGGACATAGAATTATCTCTTCTGAACAATATGATTAAACAACTTGTAAAAATGATGGGCAGCACATGGGAAAGTACTTTGCAAATAGAAACGAATCTTTCAAAGATAGAAACTAACTCGAGATTTATTCAATCGATAAATTACAACGATTCAGTGGTAATAGTGGTTCTGAACGTAACATTAAATCAATCAAGCGGGAAAATTACCATATGCGTTCCATTGAATATTCTGGAAGAAATATTAAAAAAAGCAAGTATAATATCAAAGTCTATGAACAAGAAGTCCGAGCAGAGCATAGAAGAGCAAAAGTCAGCAATAATGGATTCATTGAGATCTTCAAAATTAACAATTACGGGAATATTGGGAAAATCAAATGCAACATTGCAGGATATTGTAAATATGCAGGTTGGAGATTTAATAATATTGGATAAAAGCATTAATTCAGATGTTGATGTTAATGTGGATGGAGAAAAATGGTTTGAAGGGAAATGGGGAACAAGGAAAAATAAGGGTGCAATAAAGATAAATAAAACTATACATTAAATGAGGAGCTATTATGGTAAATGGAAATATTTTTTCAGATATGGAACGGGATGTAATAGGAGAAGTTATGAACATAAGTCTTGGCTCTTCTGCTACTTCGCTGTCCACACTGTTAGGTAAAAGAGTTGAAATAACAGTACCAAGGGTAAATGTAATAGAGGCTGTTGAGTTCAACTACGAAAATCTTGAACCTGCTATAGGTGTTGAGATAAACTATATAGAGGGACTGAACGGTGTAAATCTGATGATTTGGAAAAGGATGGATGCAAAAGCAATCATAGAAATTTTGCTGGGACAGACCATATCTGATGATGAATTCGAAATGGATGAAATAAATACAAGCGCCATATGCGAAGTTATGAATCAAATGATGGGGTCTGCGGCTACAGCTCTTTCAGATTTTTTAGGAAAGTCTATAAACATATCGACACCTATGGCGTATGAAATTGACAACAAAACAGAGTTCAGAAGCAAATATTTTACAGAAGAAGATGTTATTGTTGCAGTCAGTTTTGACCTATTTATAGAAGGCAGTGTTAAAAGTCAGTTTGTTAATGTAATGCCGGTTTCTCTTGCAAGAGAAATAATTTCTAATTTCCTGAAGGGAACTGAAATGCCCTCGAATGATGAAAAAGAAAGTCTTATAGATCAGGCGAGAGAATCGGAAGATTCTAATAAAAGCAAAGTAACAGCTGAGGAAGTCAAAAAATCTACAAATGTTATTGAAGATGATGACGATAAAGAGATATATATTGAGGAAAAGCCTGAAAAAAGTAACGAGCCTAGGAAGGTTAAGCAGAAGCAAAAACAGCAGGTTCCTGTAAGTGTAAGACCTGTTAGAATTAATGAATTCAGCGAAGATGAAGAATCTTTTTCACAAGAGCAGCTGTCGAATCTTGAATTGATTATGTCTGTGCCGCTGGAAATAAGTGTTGAAATAGGCAAGACGAAGAGACAGATTAAAGAAATTCTTGAATTTTCTCAGGGAACAATAATAGAGCTTGATAAACAAGCAGGAGCTCTTGTTGATATAATAGTCAACGGCCAGTTGATAGCAAAAGGAGAAGTTGTGGTTGTTAACGACAATTTCGGTGTTAGAATAGCAGAAATAATTAAGAAAGACGAATTGATGAAAATAACTTTATAAGCACATAATGGAGGGAAAAATGGCAGGTAAAATTTTAATAGTAGATGATGCAGCATTTATGAGAATGATGATAAAGGATACACTTAAAAAGAATGGGTATGACGACTTAATTGAAGCAGCTGACGGAGAAATTGCAGTACAATCATTTAAGGCGGAAAATCCGGATCTGGTAATAATGGATATTACGATGCCAAATAAAAATGGTCTCGAAGCATTAAAAGAAATAAAAGAAATTGATCCAAACGCAAAGATAGTAATGTGCTCTGCAATGGGGCAGGAATCCATGGTTGTGGAAGCCATACGGAATGGAGCAAAGGACTTTATAGTAAAACCATTTAAAGCAGAAAGAGTATTAAAAACAGTTCAAGGAATACTGGGATAGGGGCTGGTTAAAATTTACAAGGATATATTATCCCTCATATTTTCAATAATAGGAATAGTACTGGTATTGTTCCTGACTTATTACAGTACAAAATGGCTTTCAGCTAAGACAAGCATTGGCATGAAGTCTAAATATATTAACATAGTCGATAAAATAATGCTGGGACAAAATAAATTCCTTGCAATTGCAGAAATAAATGGTAAATTTTACCTGATTGGAATTACAGAAAAAAATATTAACGTTCTCAGAGAGCTGGATGATTTTTATCCTGCAACAGATGAGATAACTGAGCATCCAGCGGAGTTCGGTAAATTAATTGATAAATTTCTTAAAAAATAGTATCAACATAAATTATTGCGTTCCGTTTTGTCTGAAAAGAGGAAGTATGATAAGAAAATTCATAAAAATATACAAGATATCGATAATACTGCTTTTAATTGCGCTGTTAAATGTACAACCCGCCTACGGTGGCGTTATAAATATGGATATAAACGGCGATGCACTTGAAACAGTTGAAATTTTGGTTTTATTAACCGTTGTATCACTGTTGCCTTCAATATTGATCATGATGACAGCCTTCACAAGGATAATAATAGTTTTGTCATTTATGAAAAATGCTTTAGGGTTGCAGCAGACACCGCCTAATCAGGTTTTAATAGGAATAGCATTGTTCTTAACTTTGTTTATTATGTCTCCTGTAATAAATGAAATAAATACTGAGGCATATGAACCATATAAAAATGAAGAAATAACGCAGAAAGAATTTTATGACAGAGCTACGGATCCTCTAAAAGAATGGATGCTGAAACAAACAGGCAAAAATGAATTGAAGATGTTTGTTGATATGTCTGGCGACCAAGAAATTCAAAATTCCGAAGGCGTTGAAAATCTTCCTCTGACTGTTGTTATTCCGTCATTTGTAACTAGTGAATTGAAAAGAGCATTTATATTGGGATTTTTGCTTTATATACCATTCTTAATTATTGACATGATAGTTTCAAGTGTTCTCATGTCCATGGGAATGATGATGTTGCCTCCGGTAATGATTTCAATGCCTTTTAAAATACTTTTATTTATTCTTGTTGACGGATGGTCATTACTGTTTAAAACGCTTGTTACTACTTTCAATTTTTAAAAGGGAGAAAAAATGAGTATTTCACTTGCTATGGAAGTCATGCAGGCAGCTGCAGGAGCGGCTATAAAAGTAGGAGCTCCCATATTGCTTGTTAGTTTAACGATAGGGTTGGTGATAGCCGTTTTTCAGGCTGCAACTCAAATACATGAACAGACTCTGACATTTGTTCCCAAACTTTTTGTAACTGCAATTATACTTATTATAATGGGACCGTGGATGGCAGAAATAATGTCTGATTTTACGCATTATGTTTTTGACTTGATGCTCACGGTTTATTAGGGGATAATATGACATTTTCAGGGGATTTTACGTATTTTTTATTAATATTAGCAAGAATGAGCGGCTGTATTTTTTTTAATCCGCTATTTGGAAGGGGAAATATTCCTGTATTGGTTAAAACATCCGTAAGCTTGTTTCTTGCGGTGACGGTTTATGGAGTGCTTCCTCCGGAAAAAATAATAGCTATTGGATCATTAATTGAATACTTTTTATTAATTGTAAAAGAAATTTTTATTGGATATTTAATCGGATATCTTATGAATTTGTTTTTTTCCACCGTGGTTATTTCGGGAGAAGTTATTGATATGCAGACAGGTATGTCCATGTCCAAAATTTATGATCCAAGCAGCAGTATGTCGACCGGTATATCGGGAAGTTTTTTGAATGTAATACTTATTTTAGTATTTTTTAGTGCCAGCGGACATTTGACCTTGATTAATATATTTATTACCTCCTGCAAATTAATTGAGATAGGTCATTTTTCAATACCTGAGGAATTATTTTTTAATATGGTTGACTTGTTCAAACAGATATTGATACTCTCATTGAAGCTTTCAATGCCTATATTAGCAGTAGAGGTAATACTTGAATCAGGTATAGGTATTTTAATGAAAGCAATACCACAAATACAGGTTTTTTCTGTAAATGTTCAACTTAAAATTTTGCTGGGAATGCTGATGATAATTGTACTTGTACCGACATATGCGACATTTATAGATAATATAGTGACACTTATGTTTGATACTATGGAAAACAGCTTGATGGCGTTGATCTAATAGAAAAAGGATAGCTATGGCAGGAGAAAATAAAACCGAAAAAGCCTCTCCCAAAAAGAGGCGCGATGAAAGAAAAAAAGGTAATGTATTTCAAAGTAAGGACATTGTAACAGTAGGGGTAATAGCTGTTTCATTTGTAATTCTTAACTTTTGGGCTCCGCACATTTATATTTATACTGCCGGTGCTTTTCAGAAATACATACACTTGATGGAAATAACATATGACATCAACGATACTTTAATCAAGCATATGTTCAAGGATATGGCATTTACGATTTTTGCCTCCGCAGGATTGCTGATGGTTTCTGTGATGGCAGCATCTATTATATTTACAGGTGCGCAGACAAAGTTTCTTATTACCAAGGAAAATATAAAATTTAAGTTTTCCAAGCTTAACCCTCTGACAGGGATTAAAAAGATGTTCTCCATACGATCTCTTGTTGAGATTACTAAAAATATAATTAAAATTGCAATATTGGGATATGTAATATATTCTTCAATCATAGACAAGCTGTTGCAGGTTCCTAAACTAGCTTCAGTAGATCTTGCAATCGGTATTGAATTTATTTTTTCTTCAATTATGGCTATTGTTAAAAGTGTGATTATTGCGTTTGTGGCTATCTCGGCGTTTGACTTTTTGTATTCGTGGTGGGAATACGAAAAAAATATCAGGATGACAAAACAGGAAGTTAAGGAAGAGTACAAACAGTTGGAAGGAGATCCTCTAATAAAGGGTAAAATAAAAGAAAGGCAAAGGGCAGCTGCAATGACAAGAATGATGCAGCAGGTTCCAAAAGCAGATGTAATTATAAGAAATCCTACACATTTTGCAGTTGCTATTAAGTATGATATCGACAAGGATAATGCACCTATAGTCCTTGCAAAGGGAATGGACAACATTGCCATGAAGATAATTGAAAAGGCTGAAAACTTGAATATCAGCATTGTAGAGAACGTGCCTCTTGCAAGAGCTTTATATGCTTCAGCCGAATTAAACCATGAAATACCATTAGAATATTATGAGCCTGTGGCAGAAGTTCTGGCATGGGTTTATAGGCTCAGGGAAAAGGAAAAACATTAATGAGACGCATATTAAACAACTCTATTTCTTTATTTATAATTGCAGTAATACTAATGATAATAATACCATTGCCGCCATTTATGCTGGATTTAATGTTTATTATCAATATTTCAATATCAATAATTATTTTACTTACAACTATGTATATTAAAGGAGCATTAGAATTTTCGGTATTTCCATCACTACTGCTCATAACTACATTATTTAGATTATCTTTGAACGTTTCGTCTACAAGGCTGATAATGACAAACAAAGGAGCGGCGGGAGAAGTTATAGCTACATTCGGAAACTTTGTTCTTCAGGGTAATGCAGTAGTAGGGTTTGTAATATTTTTAATTATTGTACTGGTTCAATTTATTGTTATTACAAAGGGAGCGGAAAGGGTCGCAGAAGTTACGGCGAGATTTACTTTGGACGCAATGCCCGGTAAGCAGATGGCTATTGATGCAGATTTGAGCTCAGGTATCATAACAGAAGTAGAGGCTAAAAAAAGAAGAAGCGATATACAGAGGGAAGCTGATTTTTACGGAGCCATGGATGGTGCTACAAAATTTGTAAAAGGCGATTCCATAATGTCCATAATAATAACTGCAATTAACTTTCTCGGCGGTGTTATTATAGGAATGGTTCAGGGTGGAGCTACATTTTCGGAGGTCTTGCAGACATACTCAATTGCAACCGTAGGAGACGGGCTAGTTTCGCAGATACCTGCCCTATTGATTTCAACTGCAACAAGCATGATAGTTACAAGGGCGGCATCTGAATCAAGCCTTAATGTTGATCTTACAAAACAGATAAAATCGCAGCCTTTGGCATTAATAATATCAGGAATAGTTCTTTTATTCATGGCAGTTATACCCAATTTTCCTAAGACGCAGACTATTATTCTTGCTTCTATATTTATTTTCCTTGGGAGCAGGCTGCTTAAGTCCAATGAAAAATTAGCGCAAAGTTTGGAAGAACATGAAGAAAACGAGCCTGTAACGGAAGCTGCTTCGGAAGATGAATATTTCAGAAATATTGACAACATATATGAGCTGATTCAGATTGACCCCGTTGAGATGGAAGTAGGGTACAGCTTGATTCCACTGGTTGATGAAGCAAGCGGAGGAAACTTTATAGACAGAGTTGTTATGTTCCGCCGCCAGTTTGCACAGGAGATGGGAATGGTTATTCCTTCTGTGAGACTGAGAGATAACGGGTATCTCAATCCAAATGAATATGTTATTAAACTTAAAGGGGAAGAAGTTGCAAGAGGAGAAATTTTAGTTGAATACTATCTTGCTCTTGACCCAGGGGGTCTGACCGGTGAGGTTGACGGAATTGAAACAATTGAGCCGGCATATGGTATACCTAGCAGATGGATAGCAAAGGATAAAAAGGAACTGGCGGAGATATACGGTTATACGGTTATTGACCCGCTATCGGTTCTTATAACACATTTGTCCGAGGTTATAAGAGTTCATGCCCATGAACTTTTATCAAGGCAGGACATGAACCAGCTTTTGAGCAATGTAAAGAAAATTAATGAATCGTTGGTTGAAGAAGTAGTTCCTGGGATTTTGTCTACTGGGAACCTCCAAAAAATATTAGGTAATCTGCTTAGAGAGGGAATACCGATTAAAGATATGGAAACTATTTTGGAAACCATAGGTGATTATGGTACGTCAGTGAAAGATACCGAGATGCTTACAGAGTATGTAAGACAGTCATTAAAGAGAACAATTACGCATAAGTGGTCCGACGGAGGACAAATTAAGGTCATAACATTAAGTACAGATGTTGAAAAATTAATAATAAATTCAATAAGCAAAAATGACAGGGGATCATATCTTTCAGCCGACCCTGAATTGATGCAGAAGCTTGTAGGTCAGCTGATAGAACAAATAAATAAATTGAAGGATGAAATAAACATACCAATTATCCTTACATCTCCATTTGTGAGAGGATATTTTAGAAAACTGCTGGATCAGTTTTATCCTAAGGCAGTGGTTTTATCCTTTAATGAAATTGACAATTCTGTCCAGATACAGGCAATGGGTAATATAGCAATCTAAATGAAAGAGTGATGCATATGATTTTAACTGATAATAATCAGGTACAATCCAATGAAGATAAATTATGGGAACATTATTATGCTGCAAGAGATATCCATACAAGAAATTTAATAATTGAAAAATACAGCTACTTAGTTAAAATAATAGCTTTGAAACTGAGGGGTATATATCAGCAATACGGAGATGTGGAAGATATCGTAAATGAGGGAATGATTGCTTTAATGGAAGTAATAGAAAAGTACGATACTTCGAAGAATACAAAATTTGAAACATATGCATCAATACGTATTAGAGGATCGATTATTGATTATGTCAGGAAACAGGACTGGATTCCGAGAAAAGTAAAAAGTGACTATAAGGTAGTGAAGGAAGCTGAGAATGAATTATCTAATAAGCTTGGGAGAGTTCCGTCTGATACTGAAATAGCAGAATATCTTAAAATGGATATGAGTCAATTTAATCAAATTGTCAACAATGCATATGGTACAAGCATTATGTCCTTTGAAGAGCTGTTGGGGGAAGCAAATTTGAGAGACAATGAGCTTAACAGTGCATACGAACTGCCTGAGCAAAAAATGGAATCAAAGGAGCTTCGACAGGTTTTGATTGAAAGCATTAATAATCTTAAAGAAAAGGAAAAGCTGGTTATTTCACTTTACTATAAAGAAGAACTTAAACTGAAAGATATAGCTGATATTTTAGCTATAAGCAATTCAAGAGTTTCGCAGATACATACGTCAGCATTGCAGAAATTAGGGAAAAATATAAAAAATTATTTAAATGATAATTTTGAGAAGAACGAGAGGTGACAATATGTCAAGAGGGTTGTATTCTTTAACATCAGGAATGCTTACACAGCAAAGGAAAATAGACATTTCGGGTAACAATATAGCAAACATGAACACAGCCGGCTATAAAAGAGAGCAGGCTGTTACATCAAATTTTGGAAACATGCTGATAAATAAATACAAGCAAAACGGAATTTATACAGAAGCAGAGGAAATAAACAATGTTTCCATAATAAGAACTGTAACCGAGAATAATACCATACATTCTCAAGGAACATTGGAAGAAACCGGAAGTAATACCGATTTTGCCATTGTAGGAGCGGGGTTTTTTGCAGTTGATAATAACGGGCAAATTTCATACACAAGAAACGGAAGCTTCAATATTGATGAAGAAGGGTATTTAATTCTTGAGGGGGCCGGAAGAGTTCAGGGTGAATTTGGAGAAATATATATAGGAGGAGACACATTTGATTTCTCTGAGGACGGGAGCATAATAGTTGATGATGAGGTTATTGACAGTATTGCTGTTTACGATTTTGAAGACTATGCCGATCTTAGAAAATTCGGAGAAGGAATGTTTATATCGGATGTTGAACCTGATCTTGTGGACTACCCTTCAATAAAGAATAAAACTATAGAAAGATCAAATGTAAATATGACAGAAGAGATGACTAATGTTTTGTCGTCTCAAAGGGCATTACAGACAGCAGCCCAAGCGTTGAAAATATATGATATGATTAATGATAAGGCGGTTAACGAAATAGGAAAAATTGGATAGCGGGAGGACAAGGATTAATGATTAAAGCATACTATACGGCGACGAATGGTGCATTGAGTAGCCAGAATTATCTCGATGTATTATCTAATAATATGGCTAATATGCAAACAGAAGGTTTTAAGAGATCTAAACCGGAATTTTCTGATTTATTGTATACTAATATAAGAGGTGTGCAGGGAGAGAATACCGATCTAAAGTCAGGTAGCGGAGCAAAAATCAGCAAAGTGGACGTAATACATACTCAAGGTGCACCTGTAAGAACAGGAGTACCTACGGATTTTGCTATTCAAGGAGACGGATTTTTTGCTGTACAGTTTGAAGAAGAAAATATGTTTACAAGAGGAGGTAGTTTCGAACTCACAAATATTGACGGTGAAAAATACCTGACATTTCAGGGAGGTTATGTACTGAATGAGGATGAAGAGCCTATAATTGTAGAAAATGTTGAAGATATAAATGTAGGAGTATTTATATTCAGCAACAGAGGTGATCTGGCCCAGGCCGGTGGCAATCTGTTCAGAATTGCAAATGATGATGCGGAATACAATCTGTTTGAAGAGGCGAATGTTGCAAAGGGATTTTTAGAAGCTTCAAATGTTGAGATGTCGGAAGAAATGATAAAACTTATTCAGACACAAAAATCATTTCAACTGAATTCAAGTGTAATTAAGACAGCAGATGAAATAGAACAGACTATAAATGCTCTAAGAGGATAAAATGTAACAGAAATCTTATTGATAAAGGATATGCCATGAATAATTCAAATAATATAATTAAAGATGATACTGAAGAAACTGCATTTGTACAGGAGGAAGCTGTTAGATGCAAAATCAATCACCTTATTTCTGCAGATGGATTAAAGGCTTATATTAGAATTGAGTCACCTGATAATCAGGCAGAGTTGTACTGCGAAGAAGTACTTGATTACTTGGCAGAGCAGAATATTGTATACGGCATAAGAAAAGATGAGATTAAGAATTACTGTATCAAAAAAGAATATTCAAAAGAACTTGTTGCTGCATCAGGTAAAGAGCCGGTTAACGGAACAGATGCTCAACTCGTTTATGACTTTGATATATCAAAAGAGAATATTTTTATAGAAGATGAGGACGGAAGAATTGATTTCAGAAATCTAAACAATGTAATAAATGTAACTAAAGATACGGTATTATGCCATATAATTCCGGCAAAAGAAGGAGAAAATGGAATCGATGTCTACGGAAAGCCTGTTTATTACAAACCCGGCAAAAATGTCTCGTTTAATTACGGTAAGAACACACACATATCTGATGACGGACTTAAACTTCTTGCATCAACAGAAGGTTGCGTTGAATTCAAAAACAATAAAGTCTTTGTGGAAGGCGTTTACAGAGTAGAAAATGTGGACAACTCAACCGGAAACATAGATTTTTTGGGAAGTGTAATCATTAACGGAGACGTCAAAGAGGGATTTTCTGTAAAGGCGGTAGGCGACATTAAGGTAAGAGGCATGGTTGAAGGCGCATTTATAGAATCAGACAGTGATATCGTAATAAGCAAAGGAATGAATGGAATGGGCAAAGGAACTATTTATGCGAAAGGTAACGTAACAAGCAAATACATTGAAAATGCTAATATAGAAACCTTAAAGTCCGTATATGCAGAAGTATTGATTAATAGCAATGTAAAAGCTGCTGATTCAATAATACTTAGAGGCTCCAATGCTGCCATAATTGGTGGAACTAGCGAAGCTGTAAATGTAATTTACGCAAAAACAATTGGCAGTAAAACAAACTTGGAAACAAATTTGGTTATTGACCTTACAAAATATCAGGAAGAGCAGAAAATAATAGACATAAAAAAGAAATCGAACTTTAGACTTGAAAAGGATTTGGTACTAAAAAAGAAAGAACTAAAAGAAATAGATGAGAAAATGGATTTAATACTAAATTCATCCTTGGATAGCGAAAATAAAAATAATGTTCATAAGCAGCTTGTGCTAATGAAGATCAAAGCTAACAATGAAATTTATGAAATAGAAAGACAGCTGACAGAAATAATTCCAACGGATAATATTGCAAATCACAAAATAATATGCAAAGGTATTATGTATTCTAATACAAGAATATCAATAGGATGGATGAAGTTCAGGGTCAGACAGGATATCAGCTATAGCAAAATTTATAATGACGGCGATGACATTTCCATAGTGACGTTAAATTCGGCTGACTTGGAAATATAAAATTTTCTTAAAGCGATATCCACTTATATATTTTAGAGGAGGGCAGTACTTTGGAATTAAATGATATGCACATAGATGTATTAAAGGAGATAGGTAATATAGGGGCAGGAAATGCGGCGACGTCTTTATCCAGTATGCTTTCCAAACGAATTGATATGAACGTTCCGGAAGTTAGTCTTTTAAATTACAATGATGTGATTGACTCTATCGGAGGTGCCGAAAATGTTGTGGTAGGAATTCTTGTGAGCTTTGGCGGAGATATTGACGGTGTAATTTTATTTTTGCTAAAAAAAGAATTTGTTCATCTTATAATAAATTCTTTACTTGGAACCGAACTACATAATTTTGAGGAAATATCTGATATGGAGATGTCTGCGTTATCAGAGATAGGAAATATAATGGTCTCTTCGTATGTGAGTTCAATTTCGTCTCTTACCAACATGAAAATAGATATAACAGTTCCATCATTGAATATTGATATGTCAGGAGCGTTGCTTGATGCTGTTACTGCTGAATTTTCTGAAGCAGCTGATAAAGTAATTTTTATCAAGGAAAAATATTTTTGTCAGGATGAAACGGTATACAGTCATATGCTTTTACTCCCAAGTATTACATCCCTGCAGATTTTATTAAAGAAGTTTGGATTGGATATATGAGCCAGGAAGTAAGTGTAGGAATCTCAGACATGAAAATAGTAACTTCTCCCAAGGGATTAATTTCTTATGCTTTGGGCTCATGTGTGGGTATTTGTATCATAGATAAGGCGGCTCAGCTGGCAGGGATGGCTCATATAATGCTGCCGTATAAAAATAATTCCAATGAAACGAACAAATTCAAATATGCAGATACGGGGATAACGGAAATGGTTACGCAGATGGAACAGTTGGGTGCAAAAAGAGCAAGAATGATTGCAAAAATTGCAGGAGGAGCTAAAATGTTTGATATAAAAAGTAATTCTTCTTTGGGCAGTATCGGTGAAAGAAACATAGGAGCTTCAAAAGAGACACTGCGTGTGCTTAACATAAGGCTGTTTGCTGAGGACGTTGGGAAAAATTATGGGAGAACAATTATATTTGATAGTACCACTGGTTATTTAACAATTAAATCATTCGGGAAAAATTTAAAGGTTATATAAATATTAAACGACAAGGAGGCAAAGTTAATCTCCTTGTCGTTTGTTTTATGATATAATATTTTGATCAATGACTGGGATGCTTTGAAATAAATTCAATAGCCTTAATCACTTCTGCTATAACTTCTGCCTGGTGTTGAAATTCTAGGGATGAATATTCTGCATAAACCTCTCCCTTTTTCGTTGTTATGTAGTTCGGCTTGAGATTGTTAAGTGCTTTTGCTGTTATATCGTCAATACATTGCTCACACTTGCAGATTTCTTTGTATGCAGGGTCATTTTTAAGTAAGCCGGTTAGACAGTTTTTTACAATTTCTTCTGTGTAATTAATTACCATTATAATCTCCCTGATTATTGTATTTTTTCTCTGTACATTCCTACCACTGAAATAATTATGTCATTGTAGTATTTATGTTTTGCAATATCATGAAAGCTGTAATACTTATTATATAATGAACTCACAAAGGACAGCTCTAAATATGACGGGTTGTATCCGTATAACATGTTAATCGCATGTACCACTTCCCCTCTTGTTATAGGCCTATCAGGATAAAATTTATCAGAATTGCTTGTTACAAGGCTTCTGCCCGCTATTTTAATAATTTCTTTTTCTGCCCAGTGATCATGTATATCTGAATAATCAATATTATTTGAAGCCGGAAGGCTGTTAAGCAACGATTTGTAAGAGCTTATCTTTGTCAGCATCTGGCAGAATTCAGCTCTTGTTACATTATTATCCGGCTTGAAGGTTTTGTCCTTATAGCCTGAAACATATCTTTTTGCGCTGCCCATAGATATATAGTCGCGCGCCCAATGAGTGCTTATATCGGTGAATTTTGATTTTAAATGGGCACTTGTATCGTAGGGGAGATCGTTAAGTCTGCAGAATATGGTGACCATTTCAGCTCTTGATATTGATGAGTCCGGGCTAAAACTTACCGGGCTCTTTCCATTCATATACGCCGGAAGTATATTTTCAAATATTTTTGGCTCATCAGGCTTTTCGTATCTAGAACCTCTATCTTCAAACAGCTTTTCTGTACCGCCGAAATCATGTACGTCAAGATTAATTTTGTGCTTGCTCCTAGGGGTTCGTGCCCCTTTTTTTACAGTAATTGTTTCAACAGTTCTGTTGCCGCTTTTATCAACCACGGTAAATATATATTCACCTATGTACTTTATTTCTGAAGAATGGATGTATTCTGCCTCAGTTCCGTCGATGTCAACATATTTTCCATCATAAGTGATAATGTAATCAAGACCGAAATCATCTTCTGCTTCCAAACTTAAAGTATCGTCATTTACTAATGACAAATCGACATTAGGTCTTCGGTAATCTATCCCTGTGATATTAAAGTTAAATATGTGCTGAGAGTTTCCCGATTTAACTAAGACTACATAGTTACCGTTGTCGTCATAAATATCCTTTGCGGGTACAGCTTCATAAGATTCATTGTTCGTGAAGTTGTATCCGAAATATTCCACAACTGTGCTGTAATCATTATAGTTAACAGGTGAAATGTGTATTAGTAGATAAAATTCACCAGATTTTATAATTTTATAATTATACATCTTTCCTTCAACATCTATGGAAAGATCAAAGGGCACATTGTTTTTAAGTTTGTCTATGTAGTAATTAACCTCGTTTGTTACAAAATCTCCATTTGGAGCGGATATCTGCCTCTGTCTGTCAAGATGCATATAAAAAAGAGGGGATTTTTTTTCGTAATCATACTTCAGTTTAAAATCCGCATGTATTTCATCCGCTTCATTATCCTCTTCATCTTCAATTTCGTCAATATCATCTACGATGTATGTAAATGTTTTTTTATATTTACCGTCATACACCGTAAAAGGATATTTACCGTTTCTGTCGGCTATAAAAGAGGTACTTGCTGCTTCTACGAAGTATCCTGTGGGCAGATATATGTAATACGTATATTCCTCGTCGTCATCTTCATCATAATATTTGCTGCCATAAGGAGTGATTGTAATTTCTTTAAACTTTGTATCTGAAACATCACTTTCCGTAAATTTTGCTTTTATATTGTTGCTTACAGCACCGTAGCATGTGCTGATGATGCTTAATGCTAAAATTAATATACCTGTTATAATTGCTGTTTTTTTCATTGGTACTCCTATCTGTTTTTGTATAATTGCAGCTGCCTGTCGTACAAGTATTTTGTAATTACGGATTCATTGTATGAATTTAATTTTTTAAACATACAGCCGTAATTTTTGGCAGACAGTTCCTTTGTGTATGAGTCGTAAATCTTATCTATTCTTATTACTTTTGCTTTTAATTCAATAACCTGATATTTTTCATATTGAAATTTGAAAACAATTATGTCATTTATCAGCAAATCGTAATTTGAGGATATCATCATACCGCCTATGCTAAGGTTTAGAATGGTAATTTCCAAATTTGGAACATTTTCTGTCACATCCTCATCATTTCTATATAAGTAGTCTATATATAATGATAAATCAGTGCGTACCTTTAGGGAGTTTCTTCTTTCAATAATAGGGTCATTTCTCAATATCATAGCATTAAGCTGATTTATTGAGGCAAGGCTTACCTTGCAGTAATATGGTTTTATACCTGAAAACTCATTGTAAATTTCAATGTTAATTTCAGATCCTGATTTTAATATTGGCAGGTCATTTCCTTTAACCTTTATTACTGAGCTTCCTATGCTTAGCAGCATTCCCACACCAATTAGTTTTTTATTTTTATCATAAATTTTAACCTGCTTTTCTGTGCTTTTCATTTTATCCCATCCAATTTATTTTGTATATTCAGAGTCCCATTTAATAACAATATTGTCATCTTCGGCTATGGGGTTAAGGTAAGAAGCTTCATTTCCGTTATGAATGAGCACAATATTGCCTTTTGGGTTCGAAGGATCTATATTTGTGAAAGTCAGCATGTCGGCAAATATGTATGGGGACCCGTTGTCACGCTTTGGAAGTTGTATTTTTTTGCCGTTAACCGTAACACTAATGAAAGAATCAAGTATCAGCTCCTCCTTTGGAACTTCTTTTTCAGCTTTATTTGCAATTACGGGCTCAATTTTCAAAATATCTACCTTTAGTCCGTCATAAAGCTTGTATTCTAAGTCTGCTTCAATGCCATTGATATAACTCTTATATTCTTTTTCATCTAAATTGTATAACTTGTACAAATCGCTTATATTTTTTAGCTGTATAATTTTCAGAACATCTGAATTTCCTATTACGTAATCCTTGTCAACTTCCGTATCGTTAACAAAGAAATTTGAGCATAATTCTGTAGGTACTCCGTTGAAATAAACAATTCCACTGTTACTTTCTTCAACAATGTCGGAAATTTTAATAACGTGAGTAGCTCCGTCTTTAGCGGGAATAATTTCAATTGTATCTCCGGGCTGTATCTCAGATTCAATATTAGCAGAGACTGAATTAACATAAATCTGACATGGAGTAGAAAATTCTCCTGCATAATAGTGCTCTTTGCCGTCGACAGTAAATCTCAAACTTTTTCCTGAAAAGCCAATCAATTTCTTCGTATCAAATCCCGACATAAGTATGGCATCCATAACCTTCATTTGCTTTATCCCATAAAGCCTTACTTTTTTATTGTTTACCTTAACGCTGAAAAAATCGTAATTCCTGTTAAGAATTACTGAATAAGCGATTCCCAAAGGAGTAATAAGCTCGGGGCCAAAATTGCTTAAGGAGTTTAAATCTACATTGCGAAGGCTTTTTTTATCGGTTAATGCTATTCTGGAATTCGGAATATTCAAAAGTTCTGATAAGAATTCTCTAATAAAGGGAGTTTTACTGCCTCCGCCTGCTAAGAAAACAGCGGCGGGTGTTTCTTTGTTCATTTTTGATATTTTTTCAGCTAAATCTGCGCATAAATCATAAACGGCAGTTTTTATTGATTCGAGTATCTCGTCTTTGCTTATATCCTGTGTAATTCCCAAAACATTTGTTACCGAAATATATTCATCCACCTCATTGAGCATAAATTTTATTTCTTCTGCCGCTTTAAAATCAACCAGATAATTTTTCATTATGCACTCAGTGATTTCGTCACCGGCAATTGTTGCCATGTCATAACCCACAACACTTCCTGCTTTAGAAATGGCTATGTCTGAAGTCCCGGCTCCGATATCAACCAATACTAAATTTAGGAGCCTCAATTCTGGCGGTATAATTAAATCCATTGCAGCAATTGGTTCCAGTGTCAGATTACATACTTCAAGCCCGTTGTTGTCCATGCATGAATATAAACCTTCAATTACAGTGTGCGGTAAAAAAGCTGCAATGATTTCTACCGAAACCATATTTCCCCTGTGCCCTTCGATATTAGACATTGTTTTGCCGTCAAGTTTGTATCCCAGTACGCTGTACCCGACGCAATAAAATAAGTCTTTTTCTGAATTTTTTATAAATATATCTTGTGCAAGCTTTAAAGCTTCTGTTTCCATGGCAGAAATAAATTCTGCGGTTAAGGGAGATCTTATATCGATATTTTTTTCCAGCATGATTCGTTCGGTTTTTAAGGCTCTTCCTGCTGCAGCTATGCTTACTCTTTCAAGCTCGATGCCCAGCTCTTCTTCAAGTTCGCCTTTAACTGTACCTATAACCCTGCTGACTTCTTTTATATTCTCAATCTGACCGTCGACCATGGATCTTTGCTTGTGCAAAATGCTTTTAATGCTTCTTATTTTTAATGTATTTTCTTCATTATCACATACAACTCCAACAACAGAACGGGTACCAATGTCTAAAGAAAATATATAATCATTCATTTTCAGCACCATCCTTTTGTAGTTTGAAGTTAAGAAAGTAAACATAAATATCAACTATTGCACTAAAAAGTTCCTCCGGTATTTCACTTCCCATATCAAGTTGCGACAGCAGAACGGCAAGAGAATCATCCTTGTATACGGGCACTCCTGTTTCTTCAGCAATTTTTACTACCTTATCAGCAATATACCCTGCTCCGGAGGCTATTACAACAGGAGAATTATTTTTATTTGGATCATACTTCAAAGCTGCTGCGCGCTTTGAATTGTCGTTATATTGTGACATCTACACCGCTTTTCCTTTCAGATAGATTTGTAAATACATCGCTGAATTTTCTTTTCTTTACGCTTTCCTGGATATTAATTCCGGAAACACCTATGTTATTTTTGTTCAGCAGATTGTTTAAATCATTCTTAATTTTATCAACATGCTTCGATATGCTGCTAGGTACATATATGTCCAGGTTAAGTGAGGATTCTTTAAGTACAACAGTCGTTTCAAAGTAACCGATATTCTGTATGTCAAAGGTTATAAAGACCTTGTAAGTCGGCGTATATTCCTGCTTTCTTTTTTTTGAAGGACTATCCTCGTATTCTTTGCCTATCCACAGTTCAGAAAACATAAGCATGCCGTTATAACTTAAAGGCAGGAACATATGAATCAATGGAATGTGCACGTTTTGCACAAACAGAAGTGATTCGGTCATATCGTTCATAACTCCTTTGTTAACATGGCTTTCACTGTCCTTTACTCCGGATTCGAGTAGCTTTACAAATGAATCAACAGCATCGTTTTTAAGAGATGACGAAGCTTCATAAGCAGTTATTAAAGAAGCCTTCAATGATTCCATAAACTCTTCTTTTACATCAAAATTATACTTTATATATTCGAACAAGGTTTCAAGGCTGTCGGCAAAGCTGTCTTTTGATGCTGATTCCAGTCTAACGATATTATGGACAAGAACTGATACATAGTCTCTTATCGGTCCAAAATCGTTCATTTTAGAAATGTACCGTCCCATAAATGGAAGAATTTCATTTTTCAATACATTCAGGTTTAAGTCAATACCTTTTGAATTATCTGATATTATTTTTCCGGTCATTTCATTAAAAGAATTTTTAAGTATCTCAGGTATATTTCTTTCTATGTTTTTTAAAGCTGATGTGATTGAACGAGTAGTTTCGTCAACAGATGCAAAACAATCGTAGCTTCTCAAAAAATTGCGTACAACATATTGAAAATCTTTGTTGTTTGGATTACTGTTTATAAGAGTTCTTAAATTGTCAAAAAACTCCCCGTGAAATTTCGTATATGTATTCTGCTGAAACTTGAGAAAATTTAAAATTTCGGCATCATTCATTTCTATGTCATGCAAAAGTGTTTCAAACAAAACGCTTAATATCGGATCGCTTTTTATGTTTGCGTTAATAAACTGTCTGTTAAGCAGCAGCTTTTTTGCCCCATCTGTTAGAACAGGAGAGTTCTGCAGGATTTTTATAAATTTTTCGAACACAGAGTCAGGATTGTAGTTAAAAAGGTTCTGACCGGTTTGATTGCTTGGATCCTGCTTGGACGGTTTTGTTACTTTGGTAGGATCTATTACGTCAAATGGTGTAATTTGTTCTGTTTTTAGTTTTGGTTTACTGTATGAACTATCATTTACCGTATTGCCTGTTTTAATATTTATATTGTTGTCAAACATAATGTCTCCTGAGTTAAGGTATATTTATTATACTATATTATCAAATAAATTTAAACTCTATAAGTAGTATATCGGCAAAAATATGGTTTAAATAAGTCAAAAAATAAAAAACATACTCTAAAATGCTTAATAATTTATAAAAAATGCCGATATAAAAAACAAGAAAAGGTTCGAATAATTCGAATAAGGAGATTAATATGGATAACAATTTTGATTCTGTACTGGACATGTATCTTTTTGAAGCAAATTCTCTGCTAGAACAACTGGATGAAATTTTACTCAGGGCAGAAAGCGAACAGGCATTTGATAAAGAGTGCGTCGATGAAATATTCAGAATAATGCATACAATTAAGGGCTCATCTGCAATGATGCAGTTTAACAGCATTATGACAATATCACATAAAGTAGAAGATTTGTTTTATTATATAAGGGAAAACGGAGTAGAAGCCAAATATAATGAAGACCTGGTAAATCTGGTATTCAAGTTTACGGATTTTATAAAAGATGAAATTTCTAAAATAGAAGAAGGGCAGGAACTTGAAACAAATCTACAGCCATTTGAAAAGGAAATACTGGATTTTTTGAACATAATATCTGGAAAAACGGCTGCAAAAAATACCTCACCAAACGAAGAAGCAGCATTGACTCAATCTTCGGCTGTTCTAAAAAAAGAGGAAGAAATTGATGAAACGGCTGCGAAAACAAATTTTACAGGCAATGCATATGCTATTAAGATTATTTTTGATGATGATATTGGAATGGAAAATATAAGGGCATATCTAATAGTTAATCAATTAAAAGAAACAGGAGTTGATTTTTCGTATAAACCGGAAAACATAGAAAGTATTTCGGAAACATCTCAGGACATAATAAAAAACGGATTTTTTGTATACGTTGATGATAAGGAATCTTTAAATGCTGCTGTGGGCGTAGTAAGAGAAGCTTTAAATGTAAAAAATTATACAGTTATAGAATACTCTAAGGAACAAAAACAAAGTCCTAAGGAAGAGCATGCAGAGATTAAAGATAATTCCGGGAACTCAGGTGCAGTTGTAAAACCCGTTAGTACTGCAAGGGTGGAATCAACAGCAAAGCACAGTAAGCAGAGCTTAATTACTGTGAACCTTTCAAAGTTGGACAAACTGGTGAACATCGTGGGAGAATTGGTTATTGCGGAATCAATGGTGGCTTCAGATAATGAGATAAAAAAGCTGAATTCTGAAAATTTCACAAAATCAACCAGACAGATGCGAAAGCTGACAGACGAACTTCAGGACATTGTAATGTCTCTCAGAATGGTGCCTGTATCGGGCGTGTTCCATAAAATGAAAAGAATAGTACGAGACATGGGAAAGGAATTAGATAAAGATGTTGAACTGATACTTTCCGGAGAAGATACAGAAATAGATAAAACCATTGTTGACGGAATTTCAGATCCAATAATGCATTTAGTTAGAAATGCAATGGATCACGGAATTGAATCGGGCGGTGAAAGAATACAAAAAGGTAAAAACGAGAAGGGTATAATAAGACTGTCAGCTTCAAACACAGGCGGAGAAATTCACATAACTGTTGAAGACAACGGAAGAGGATTTGAAAGCGAAAAAATTCTCATAAAGGCTAAAGCAAAAAATATGCTGACCAAACCTGAAAGCGAATATACTGCGAAGGAAATCTATCAATTCTTGATGCTACCGGGATTTTCAACAAACGAGGCAGTTACGGAATATTCGGGAAGAGGAGTTGGTATGGATGTTGTTAAATCAAATGTAGAAAAGGTTGGCGGAACTGTTGCTCTGGACAGCAGAGAAGGTGAAGGGACAACTATAACATTTAAAATACCTCTGACGCTTACAATAGTTTCCGGCATGCAGGTAGTAGTGGGAGAATCGGAGTTTATTATACCGATTAAAAATATTCAGCAGTCATTTAAAACAACTGAAAAGGAAATTATCAACAACACTGACGGCAGGGAAATGATTTTAATCAGGGAAAAATGCTATCCCATTGTCAGAGTAAATGAACTGTACGGCATATCATCCGATGTTACAAGTATTGATGACGGAATACTAATTCTTGTGGAGTCCGGAGACAGCAGCATATGCTTGTTTGTAGATCACATAATAGGAGAACAACAGGTTGTGGTTAAGCCGCTGCCTCAAATATTAAATAAATATAATTTAAAAGAAGCAGGAATTTCCGGATGCTCCATACTGGGAGACGGAAGTATAAATTTAATCCTTGATATAGGAAATTTAATAGAAAGTATGTAGATATGGTAAAATTAACAGACGGCGAATTTCTTGAATTTGTTCATTATATGCATAATAATTACGGAATAGATCTTTCTAAAAAAAGAATATTGATTGAGGGAAGACTATCGAACATAATAGAAAAAAAAGGCATGAAAAGCTTTGGTCAATACCTCGAAAATGTTAAGAAAAATAATAAGGATGAAATTACAACACTTATAAATAAACTTACTACAAATTATACATATTTTTACAGAGAAGATAATCACTTTAAATATTTAAAAGATGTGATACTTCCTTACGAAGAGAAGAATAATAAATCAAAAATACTGAGCATATGGAGTGCAGGTTGTTCTTCGGGAGAAGAGCCGTATACACTGGCCATGGTAATTGATGATTATTTTAAGTTTTCAAGAGGTCAGTGGAAAATTCAAATATTGGCTACAGATATATCGGAAAATGTCCTTTCAAAGGCTCGTGAGGGAGTTTACGCCGAAGATTCGTTAAAGAATCTCCCAGAAGCATATAAGAAAAGATATTTTGCAAAGACTGACGACGGTAAATTTCGGGTTTTGCCTAATATAAGAAAATATATAACCTTTAATGTGTTTAATTTGATGAATCCAATAGCTGTTAAAAATAAACATGATGTAATTTTTTGCAGAAATGTAATGATATATTTTAATGCTGAAACAAAAATAAATATGGTAAATAAATTTTATGAGGCGACAAAGCCCGGTGGGTATTTGATGATTGGACATGCTGAAACCATACAAAGGAACCAATCAAAATACCAATATATAAACCCGGCAATCTATAAGAAGGTATAATATGATAAAAAATAAAATAAAAGTACTTATTACAGATGATTCGCTCTTGTTCAGGAATGTATTGAAGAATGAGTTGAGCAAGGACAACTATATAGAAGTCGTAGGAACTGCCATAGACCCAATTGATGCCATGGAAAAAATTAAAATACTTAATCCGGATATTCTTGCGCTGGATGTAGAAATGCCAAAAATGGACGGATTAACTTTCATAAAAAAGCTTATGGCTGAACACCCAATGAAAGTTGTGCTTGTAAGCTCAATGAATATAAGCGTATTTGATGCTTTGCATTCAGGTGCGGTTGATTTTGTTAAGAAACCTGATATGTCATCAGGCAATGATCTCGAGATGTTTTTCAGAGAACTTAAAACAAAGATTAAAATTGCTTCAATAGCAAAACTTGTTACATATGCAGGGCAGAAAAAAGAATATATACCCAAGGAAAGTATAAAAACTGATAATACAAAACAAGTAATGCATAAGCTTTCAAAAATTACAAAAATAAAAGTTATTGCGATAGGAGCATCTACAGGAGGAACAGAAGCAACACTAAAAATTCTTAAAGCTTTGCCTGCAGAAGTTCCTGGAATACTTGTAACCCAACACATGCCTCCCGGATTCACAAAAATGTATGCGGACAGGTTAAATAAAATTTGCAATGTTAACGTGCGAGAAGCGCAGGATGGAGACCGAGTCGAAAATGGACTTGCGCTGATTGCTCCGGGAGACAGGCAGATGAGGATTGCCAAAGACCAAAAGGGTTACTATGTAACATGTAAACCTGGAGATAAGGTCAGCGGTCATTGCCCGTCAGTCAATGTATTGTTTGATTCAGTTGCGAAAGCTGCAGGAAAAAATGCAATCGGAATTATACTTACAGGCATGGGCAAAGACGGAGCACAGGGACTTTTGAATATGAAAAAGGCCGGGGCATATACAATAGGGCAGGATGAAAAATCTTCTGTTGTTTATGGAATGCCTATGGCTGCGTTCAACATAGGTGCAGTAGAAGTGCAATCATCAATAGATAATATTGCGGATATATTGCTCAAATATCTGAACAGATAATAATTACAAGGCATTAATTGCATTGAACTATGAATGAGGCTGTGCAATTACTCAGAAAGGAGAATCATATGTCATCAATTTCATCAAGTATTTACGGCTCGTCCGTAAGCAAGGGAGTCGGAGGTCTGCTGTCGGGACTTGATACTGACGAATTAGTAGAGCAAATGACAGCAACCACAAGAAATAAAATAAACAGACAGTATCAGGCAAAACAAAAATTATTATACAAACAGGAAGCATATCGTGAAATTAGTTCAAAGCTTCTATCATTTAGCAACAAATATCTTTCGTATTCGACGGGTTCAAAAACGAACATTTTAAGTTCGAGCTTCTTTGAATCCTACACCTATAAGTCATCATCAGATTACGTAAATGTAACAGGAAATACAGATAACATTAAAAATTTTTCTATAAACAGTATAACAAGCGTTGCATCAGCTGCCAGTTTATATTCTAATAAGAAGGTAACGAGTGAAATATTCAGCAGCAGCGATATTAAGGATAAAGTTTCTACTCTTGCAGGTGAGACGTTTACTGTTAACTATGAGGGTAAAGACTACAAAGTTACTATTGATAAAGAATTCAGCGGAGAAACACTCGCAGACGTTGTAAACCAGCTAAATGTTCAGCTCGGGGAGTTGAAGGATTCCGAAGATAATCCGCTTAACATTAGTTTTGGATTAAACGGAGATAAATTTGAACTTTCAGATGGTTATATCTCTGCCGGAAGCACGAGGTTTTTGGAAACTTTAAATTTAGGTACGGGAGAAGAAAACGGCAAAATTTCTTCAGAGGCAGTTTTGGAAGCCGACCTTGTAAGAGAAAAATCAGAAGTTTTAAGTGATACATCATCATATATAACTTTTGAATACAACGGAATTGCAAAAACAATAAATCTTGCAGAAAAAGTTGAAGTTCCAAAAGAAGGCGGAGGTACGGAAGAAATAACGCTGGATGATGAAAATGCATTAACAAGATACTTACAAAATGAGCTTGATAAAGCTTATGGAAAAGACAGATTAAGTGTTGAGCTAAATGGCAGCGCTCTTTCGTTTTCTGCCATAGGAGATACAAAGGATACTGATGTTTTCGGTATAAAGTCTATAAGCAAGGACTTGAGCAGACTAACCGGCCTTAAAAGCGGAGCAGGAAATAGAGTAAATTTGTATGCAACTTTGGAAGAATCAGGGATCGAAGGCTTAAACACTCCTGTTGGTGAAGATGGCAAATATTCAATTACAATAAATGGTACAACATTGGAATTTGAAAAAACAGCTGCATTGAATGATGTCATAAAGGCTATAAACAACAATTCGGATATGAAAGTAAATATTACTTATTTAAATACTACAGATACATTTTCGGTGATTGCCGACGAAACGGGTTCCCATATAGGTATTGACATACAGGATGATGGAGAAGGAAGCCTGGCATATGCTTTATTTGGCAGTGACAGAAATGTTACAGAAGGAAATGATACAAAGATGTCATATACGTTAAATGGTGTAGATGTTGAAGTCACTCGAAGTACAGCAAATTTTACTGTTGATGGTATAAATGTTGAATTAAGCAGTAAAGCCCAAGGAGCTGCAACATCTGAACAGCCAATTACATTTGACGTAACCAATAATACCGATGAAATTGTAGAAAAAGTAAAGGGGTTCATTGATGAATACAATGAAATAATTGAGCTTATAGGTACACAGACCAGTGAAAAACCAGACAGAGACTATCAGCCTCTGACACCTGAACAGCAAGATGATATGAGTGAAGATGAAATTAATAATTGGACTGAAGAAGCAAAAAAAGGCATACTCTTTGGCGACTCTAAGATAAATTCATTGTTGAGAAATATGCGAGAGGCAATGTCGGGTTTTACGGATGTAAGCAGTTTGTCTATGTCAAGCATAGGAATTAAAGCTGCAAGCATGGATACTAGCGGTAAGTTGATTCTAGATGAAAAGAAATTTAAAGAGCAATTATTTGAAAATTCTGATGAAATTGTAAATTTATTTACTGCGTCAGCAAGCGGTGCAGATTCTGATGCAAAATCAGGAATAGCATTGCAGCTTCAGTCAATATTGAGATCGAACGTCGGAGTTTCAGGAACTAAAGGTATACTGATAGACGAAGCAGGTATGGCAGGAGGATATACAGAAGACAAAAACTACATTTCTGAAAGAATTGAGGATTACGAAGATAAGATGGATGAGCTCAAAGTAGACCTTAAAAATGAGAGAGAGAGATATTGGAATAAGTTTACGGCTCTTGAGCAAGCACTAAATAATCTGAATGCACAAAGCAGCTGGCTAACAGATATGATGGGATAAATCGGAGGAATAAAAAATGTTAAATCCATTTGAGCAATACAAAAAAACTTCAGTGAATACTATGACAAAAGGAGAGCTTCTTATATTGCTGTTTGATGAAGCAATAAAAAAACTTAATCAGAGTAAAATCTTGCTAGATAATAGCGATTATAATAATGCCAGTATAATGCTTGAGAAAACCAGAAAAATTTTTAGCCATCTTATTGTTACTTTAGATGATAACTATGCTATTTCAAAGGAATTGGAGGATATGTACAGGTTTTTTATAACCCAGACAATCAAAGCATCAGCTATGAAATCATCAGAATATATAGATGACATACTTCCAATGATTAAAGAATTTAGAGATACGTGGGCAGAAGCAGATAAAATAACAAGAACTTCAAAAAACTAAGGATGGAATATGGATAAATTATTGGAAGAAAAAAAAGAGGCCGCCATAGAATTGAGAAACTTTACCAAAGAAATAATAGCAGTTTCTTTGAAAACGGAGTATGAGAAAGCTAACTCTATGATTGATGAAAGAAAGAAGCATATAGAAAAAATCAATTCTATAAACACAGCGATAGAAGAGTATTACAAGGATTATGACTATGCTGATTCGGAAAGTGCTATAAAAGCGAAGAAGGAAATAAGAGCAATTTTTGCAGAAATAGCGGAAATGGATAAAACAATACGAAAAAAAATAAATGTTGAATTAAAGGATATCAAAAATATATTAATACAACCTGAGCAGCATTCAAAAAAGACGTTAAATATTAGAGCATAAAAGAACAGGGATAACCTGTTCTTTGACCTTATTCTTATAGAAGTGAGATTAGTTCATCAATTGTTACGTTAAAAGGAGGAAGTATGAAAAATAACGTTAGAGGGAAAAACGATTTCAAAGCACATAAGAGTATAACTACAAAGTTTATATTAACACTTTTTATTGTATGTTTCATAATGCTGGTTGCAACCGGAGGCATAATAGGGTCGACTATAAATTCAAGGTTAATTGAAAATGAAAAAATAATATTGAATGAAACATCAAGCAGCGTAAGTAACAAAGCAGAAGTGTTTTTTGAGAGATACATTGCGATAGTTGAGCAAATAGCTCAGGATAAGAATTTGCAGCAGTTTCTTGTGGATGCAAAGGGAAGAAGTACACTGACACAGACAGAGGGATTTATGACAGCTGCAAAGACAATGGAGGATACGCAGAAAATGGATCCGGAGGTTATACTTTCTGCATATATAGCAGAAGATGACTATTACCTAGTGTCACCTACTGTACAATCAAAAGTAGGTTATGATGTATCTTCAAAGGAGTATTATAAAGCGGTTACAGAAAATAGAATATGCATAACAGATCCGTATGTAGATGCAATAACCGGCGGCATAGTCATAACTATTTCCGGGCCTATTACGGTTAACGGTAAGATTGAAGGATTGGCTGCTGTAGATATAGCAATAGAAAAACTTACAAAAATGGTTGGGGAATATGCTTTGGGAGATACAGGGTACTTTTCTTTAATTACAAAGAACAATATTGTTGCAGCACACAAGAATGAAGAAAGTCTATTAAAATCAATAGATGAAATAGGTTTGAGCGACAGCATTATAGCATCGATTAACAGTGATTCACAGGAAGTTTCAGAATATGTTTATAAAAATGAGAAACTTTTTGGTAACAGCGTATCTATAGGGAGTACAGGCTGGAAGATACTGTCATCGATGCCTGAGAAAGAATTTATGGCTGATACAAGGCAGCTGCTTACTACAATCATTACTGTTTTCCTGATAGTACTTATTATTCTGCTTATAACTCTGGCTATACTGATAAACAAAATGACAAAGCCTATAAAGAAATTAACTGAAACTACAAATAAGCTTGCAAAAGGAGACCTGAATGTAAGTCTTGAAATAAAAAGCGATGATGAAATAGGTGAACTGGCAAAATCTGTTGACAGTTTAACATTGAGATTAAAATCTTACATACTTTATATTAATGAGAGCGTAAAAGTTCTTAATGAAGTTGCTGACGGCAATCTGGCAATGGAATTGGAGAATGATTACGAGGGAGAATTTGCAAAACTAAAAGCAGCGTTAATACATGTATCAAATACACTAATAGATACAATTGGAAAAATAAAAAATTCATCCAGCTCAATAAATATGAACGCAGAGCAGGTATCAACAGGAGCTCAGACATTGGCTCAGGGAACGACAGAGCAGGCCAGCGCCATAGAGGAATTATCAGCTGAAGTAAATGAAATATATCAGACAATAGTAGGAAATGCTGAATATGCTGAAAATGCGGGAGACAAAGCCACAGAGGCATCAAGAGAAGTAGAAATAGGCAACGGTCATATGAGAGATATGCTTTCTGCCATGGATGAAATAAGCAATTCCTCAAGCGAAATAGGAAAAATTATAAAAGTAATAGATGATATAGCTTTCCAAACTAATATACTTGCATTAAATGCAGCTGTTGAAGCAGCAAGAGCGGGCTCTGCGGGCAAGGGATTTGCCGTAGTTGCGGATGAAGTAAGAAATCTCGCACAAAAATCTGCTGAAGCGGCAAAACAGACAACCACATTAATAGAAAATTCTATACAGGCAATAAATAAAGGAACCGTACTGGCAGACGAAGCAGAAAAATCGCTGGCAAGTATAGTGAGTAAGACAAATGAAACAAATGAATTGATCAATGAAATTGTTAAAGCATCTTCACAACAAACTGTTTCCGTTAATCAAATAAGAAGCGGAATAGAACAAATTTCTTCTGTAGTGCAGGAAAATGCAGCAACGGCGGAAGCAAGCGCTGCTAATAGTGAAGAGCTTTCTGGACAATCACAGATACTGAACGATTTGATAAGCCGTTTTAAAACAAATGCTCCGGCAGAAAATAATTAGCATGAAAACCGGAAATATAAAAATTTCCGGTTTCTTTATACATTTTACTGCGGTGGTATACTGTATTAGTAGAATTGATTTGAATTAATCTGATATGGAGGTTTTGTATAGGAATGGCAATTACAAAAGGGATGAAAAGCAAAAACAAAATAAATAGAAGTAGAGGCAATAAAGAGTCAAGGGTTAGGAAAGGAAGCATTAAAACAAGAATATTTTTGAGATCGATATCTCTCGTTACGGTGGTTGTTATAGTATTGGGAGGATTTTCCGTCTACCAAAACTATAGTTCAACATTTGAGACTCTGAAACAGACAATGGTGAATCTTGCACAGGTATCCTCAGATGTTATTGCAAATAAGCTGGATGTTTATAAAACAGTTGCGTCAGAGTTTGGATTAAATCCTGTGCTGTCGGATTTGTCGTCACAAAAAAAGGATAAGCTGAAAATCATTTCTCAAATGGTTGAAAGATATGAGCTCGTAGATGCCTTTACAGTTAATGCAATGGGAAGAGGAGAATCACCGGTAACAGGAGAATTATATGTTGTAAATGATACAGAATATTTTGCTTCAGCAATGGATGGGACTGTATACATTACAGAGCCTGAATTAAATAAAAAATTAGATAAGGTAACACTTACAGTTGCAGCACCGTTATGGAAAAACGGATCTTACGGTTCATCTGTTAACGGAGTTGCTGTTATAGTTCTGGATGGAAAAGTTTTGTCAGATGTTTCCGGTGCGGTAAAAATAGGGAAAAACGGTTACGGGTTTATTTTAAATAATGAAGGCTTGACAATAGGACACCCGGAATATGAGAAAGTATTAAATGGAGAAAATGCAATAAATTTATTTGAGACTGATGCAAACTTTAAGTCAATTGCTGAGGCAGAGAAGAAGCTTATGAATGGAGAAATTGATTACGGGGAATATTCTTTTGACAGTAAAAAGAGCCTTATTGCATATTCTCCGATATCAGGAAGCAATAGCTGGGGTTTTTTTGTAAGTGCTCCGGAATCAGAATATTTGAAATCAACTAACACGGGAATTGTATTAATATTAATCGTATCGGCATTATCTTTAGTTGCAGCATACTTTGGCGGCATGAAAACAGCAAAAAAAATTGCAGATCCTGTTATTCAATGTGCCGACAGAATTAAGAAACTTTCCGAAGGAAATTTACATAGTGAAATAAATTTGTCAGACAGAAACGATGAAGTGGGAATTTTAATAGAATCTTTGAGAAATACAATTAATGGAATAAATATTATCATAAACGATATTTCATGCCAACTTGGAGCTATTTCCGAAGGGGATCTATCAAATGAAATAAATATGGAATACATCGGCGACTTTAATTCAATAGCCGTTTCAATGAAAAAAATTAATCTTTATCTTAATTCTATTGTAAGTCAGGTTAATGAAAGTTCAGAACAGGTTGCAATTGGTTCAGAGCAGGTTGCATCAGGAGCTCAGTCATTATCTCAGGGTGCCTCGGAGCAGTCTGCATCCATAGAAGAGTTGTCAGCAACACTTAGCGAGATATCCAAAAAAATAAAAAGCAATGCATCCAATGCAGAAAAGGCGTCAGAAGCATCTCATGAATCATCAAAGCAGGTTGAGGCGGGTAGCAGCTATGTAAAAGATATGAATAAGGCAATGAGCAATATCAGTCAGTCATCGCAGGAAATTGCGAAGATAATTAAAGTTATAGACGATATAGCTTTCCAGACAAATATACTTGCTCTAAATGCGGCTGTAGAAGCTGCAAGGGCAGGAGAAGCAGGAAAGGGGTTTGCGGTTGTTGCCGATGAAGTTCGAAATCTTGCGTCAAAGAGTGCTCGGGCGGCAAAAACTACCTCTGAGCTTATTGCAAACTCATTGAAAGCAGTTGAAGATGGATCAAAGGTATCAAAGCAGACAGAAATGTCATTGGATATGGCAGTAGAAAAATCTGAAGCAGCTTTATATATGATAGAAGAAATTTCAAGGGCTTCTGTTGATCAGGCGTCAGCTATATCTCAGGTGTTGGAAGGTGTTGAACAGATTTCTTCAATAATACAGACAAATTCGGCGACAGCTGAGGAAAGTGCTGCTGCCAGTCAGGAGTTAAGCGAACAGTCACAGAAGTTGAAAAAGCTGGTTGAGTCAATAAAGCTAAGAGAAAGGCTCAAGGAGTCTAATTTTTAATGTCAGCTAAGGATTATTTCTATAAATATCAAGTGAATTTTTAAAATATTTTCCCGATATAGTATTTGTAAGGATTTAAGGAAGTAAACTGTGAAAAGAGGTAAAAAATATATTTTTATAGTTAAATAATTCCTCATCACAGAAAAAACTATTAAAAATAATTTAAAATATATAAGAGCACAGCTCTCATAAAATCAGGAGGAAGTTATGGCATTGCTATGGACTAAAAACTTAGAGGTTGGAGTTGACTTAATTGACAACCAGCACAAAAAATGGTTTGAAAAGGCAGATAAGCTTTTTGAGGCAGGAAAAAGCGGTAAATCGAAGGAATATATAATTCAGATGTTCGATTTTCTTGACGAGTATACAAAGACTCATTTCAAAGACGAGGAAAAGTATATGACAAGTATTAATTACCCAGAATTAAGTGCTCAGAAACAAATGCATGAAGGGTTTATAAAAAAATTAGCAGAACTCAGAAATCAGTATGAGACAGCAGGGGCAAATTTGACAGTGGTAATAAGCTCGAACCAGTTTATATTAGAATGGCTTACAAAGCACATTTCATCAGCGGATAAAAAAATCGGTGAATATGCAAGATCAAAAAAATAAAAATATTGCGGAGTTAATTTCTAGAGAATTACTTTGTTGTTGAAACTTGGGGACGAGCCTTTAGGTTTTTGAAAGGTGCGTCCCCAGAGTTTTTTTATAAAAATGTGAGTGAAATTATATTATAATGTGAATATATATTTGAGAAGCTTCTTGATAGGAGAACATAATGAACGATAATAAAGGAAAGCGGCCAGAGCTTTAGGTGATTTTAAAGGTGAGGCTGATGCAGAAAAAGAAGAAAATATTTACAAACTAGCACCGAATTATGTATTGCCCTGGAAATATTCCAATATTTTTGTCGAAAAATATAATTACGATATATATGTTGATAACATAGGCTTTGCGGAGAACAAACTGTGCATAAGATTTGCGCTTACGGATTTGGAAAAAAGCTCTTTAAGTGAAATATAACGAATTCTATATCCTCATCAATAAATTTGATGTTCAAAAAACCCATAGACATAACGCAAATCGAAAAGGTAGCAATAGGAAGATTTGAAATAAATCTCGCAGTGGATGGCTCTGTTAAAAACTGATGTTATAACAGCTAAAAAAAGATGAATCTTTAAGAATATAAAAGATTCATCTTTTTTATATATCAAATTTATAAAAATCAGTTATTTATAAAGTAAATTGACACTAATGCAATTATTAGTCCTAATATGTCTTTTTTGTAGATTTTTTCTTTAAAAAAGAACAAGCCAATTATAAGGATTATTATAATTGATATAAGACTGGAGAGCATATAGGCTATGGATGTGTCAATGTATGAAAGTGCCAATACTAAAAAAGTAGTATTAAATAGGTTAGGTATTCCAAGTGTAAGACCTATAATTACGTCTTTTGCACATATGTATGATTTATGCCTCAAAAGTAATATAAGGCTCGTGATAAAAGATGATAAAAAAATAAACAGTGTGAGAATATCACGGCAATCGACAGAACCATATTTTTGATATACTTTAGCTGTAAATTGAGCCAAACCTCCCAATATTATTAAAAGAATTAAATTTTTGTTTAACTTGAAATGCCTAATATTTTCGAAGTCAAGATTAAATATTAATATTGATATGATGCATAAAATAATACCGGCAGACTGCATCAAAGAAGGATATTCTTTCCAAAAAAGCATTGAGATTATCATCGGAATTACTACACTAATTTTCATAAATGTGCTTGCAATGCCCATTCCGCTGATAGATATATTTTTTTGATATTGAAAAAAAGAAAAACAGAAAATAGGGCCAAACAATGTTCCGGTTATTATTGCCCATCCGGCGGAAGCTTCAATTGATAATATGCCGGTGCTGCGAAATATAATGTTATATTCGTTCATAAAATTATGCAAACTGCTTAGTGAAATAAGATTGAACATATTTTTATAAACAACTATTATAAGACTTACAATTAATGCTGATATGTAGTTAAAAGTTATAATAACATGAAGATTAATTTTTTGATTTTCAAACATTCTAAATATAACAGCAACAAGTATGCCGCATAGAATTGAAAGTGCAAGATATATCATTTTATTTACCTGTCCTAATTATATGATGGAGGGTTAAAAGAATTTAAACTATAACCCATTTTTTTCGATAGATTTCCAATCTCTTCTATAGCCTTATGTTTAAATGAATTAATAATTTTTTCATTAAACCTAAAATCCGGCCCCGCTATGCTTATACTGCCTAACACATGCCCATCATGACCAAGTATTGGTACAGCAAAGGCGGTTACACCGTCATCAATTTCACTTGTTGTAAGTGCATATCCATTTTTCCTAATTTGCTTAAAATCATTTTTAAGCTTTGGGAGATAATATTGTTCTTTAAATTCTCTTTGCTGAAAGTTGACGCATTTTTCCAGTTCAGCATCTGTAAGGAAGGCAGCTATACTTTTACCTGTAGCTCCTTTCATCATAGGCAAATTTACACCTATTTCAGAAGTGATTTTTAAAGCATTGGTACTCTCTATTTTATCTAGGCAGATTACTCTGCAGTTATCATATTTGACTAATATAATAGTTTCGCCTGACAGCTGTGCCAACGACTCCATTATACTATATGATCCTTTGATTAAGAAATCATCATTTTGGCGAATGTTTGCTAATCTAACAATTTCATTTCCTATTATATATTTTCCGTCAATAGTGGTATCTACAAATCCTGCATTTTTCAAATTAACTAACAATCTGTATACTGTACTTTTGTTTAGTGACATTATTTCTGAAATCTCAAGCAAGCTAATTTCTTTTCTATTACTGTTAAAACATTTCAATATGGATAAAGCTCTTTCAACAGCTCTTACATTGTATTCCATTTAAAAGCCTCCGGTTTTATAAGATGAAATATAAGTTTTATAATATATAATATATAGCAAATAACCTTAATTGTCAAATTTATTATAATATTTGGATAGTAGCTAAAATACTGTAAAATTTTAACCGCTTTATAGTAATTATACAAATTTATAAAATTAAAACTTGGTTTTAGTATATGAAACTGACACCAAGAGTTATCAGATTCCAAAATTTCCTAAAAATTAATAAACATTGTTGAAAATGCATGTATTATGCAATATAATGGAGATAATAAAAACCTAGTTTCATCAAATAAATATCGAAAAATTTAAATTGATTTGCTTTCGGTTGTAAGACTGCCAAGTATTTTTACATTGCTTTATTTATAAAATTTAGTAGGCCAAATGCAAAAATTAACAATTTATTTTAAAGGTTTAATCTAAATAATGACATTTTACAGCCGATAAATATACAAGATTAAAAAATATATTAATATAGTTAATGTGATAAAAATAATTAAAAATAAGGATGGTTTTATTTAATATGCATGTATATATTAAAGACGAAATTTTAAAATATAGCAATGACACTGAAAATGTTGAAAAAATATTTAACAATATCAATGTAACTCTGGAAAAGATGGGATTACAGTTTTCGCATCTTATAGTAGATGATGAAGTAATATATGATAATTACTATAACTACATTACCGAAAATATTAGGGGCGTAAAAAAGATTGAAGTTATTGCTGTAACCATTGTGGAAATGATTAATGAATCTATCATATTAGCTGAACAATATGCAAAAAATGCAATCCCAATAATTAATAGATTAGCCGAGGGTTTCTATCAAAAGCCAAATCAAAATATATGGTCACAACTTACAGACTTATTTGAAGGAATCCAGTGGATTATTCAATCCATTTCACAGATAAATCTAATTGAAGCTTCAAAGGATGTTGTAAGTGACTATGGAGTATGGAATGAATATGTTCAAGAGGTGTCTAAATTGAATGATATTATTCCTGAATTAGAGAATGCAATTCTTAATAAAGATAACATATTAATTGGGGACATGCTCTTGTACGAAATAATTCCCGTATTTGAAACTATGACAGAAAAATTAGGTGTATTAAAATCTGAGGCGGTAAATTAAGATGCTAGAAGATAATATTATTTATTTAAAAAAGAACTATCCCAACTTGTACGAAGAAATAGAAAAAACAGAAGCAAAAAATTTTCAAAGCAATATTTCCATAGAGCATACAAAAAATAATCAAGAAACCATAAAAATAAAAAAAGACGAAAGAGACTTTTATCTTCACAGCAAGTATAATCCATTACGAGAAGCTGAGGCTATAATAAGTAAACTTGAAGAAAAAGAAAGCATAGATGATAATTCGCATGTTGTTTTTTATGGATTAGGTCTCGGTTATCACATAGATATATTTACAAAGAGACATCCAAATACGTCCTTTTCACTATATGAACCATCAGTTGAAGTGTTTCATAAATTTTTAGAAAAGATAAACTTTAGAAAATTATCCTCTGATAAACTAGAAATTATACAATGCGAGTTTGAACCTAAGTCAGAAGATGTTTTTTTGAGGGCGTTGATCAATAAAACGAACAAGAAATTTATCATAATGGATTTACCGATTTATGAAAATGTATTTGAAGAACAATATAATAAGTTTTTTAGCAAATTTAAAGAATTAATTAAGAGTAAAAGAGAAAACATGCATATAAACTATGCTTACCAAAAAAGATGGATAGTAAACAGCATGAAAAATTTAAAAGAGGTATTATCAACTCCAAACATAGTATCAGAAAAGACTGGCGCTTTTAAAAATAAAACAGCCATTTTGGCAGCGGCAGGGCCATCTCTTAATGAAGAAATTGAAAATTTAAGATATATCAAAGATAATGGATTAGCCTATATATTTAGCGTAGGATCAGCTATCAATACACTTATTTATAATGGCATATATCCCCACGCGGCATGTACAATTGATCCCAGTGTTAAAAACCAAATGGTTCATGAAATAATAAAGGAAAAAGGAATAAATGAAATCCCTATGATTTTTGGTTCATCTGTAGGGTATGAAACCTTGGAAAATTATCCAGGAAATAAATATCATATGATAACAAGTCAAGATGCCGTATCATTGTACTATTTAAAAAACAATGACGGAAGTGCAGTAAATATAGTTCATGATGCTCCCACGGTTGCTGCAATAACACTGCAGCTGTTATTTATATTGGGGTTTGATAAAATAATACTAGTTGGGCAAAACTTGGGCTATCGTGATAAAAGGCGGTATTCCGCAGGTATATCATATATCAATGATGAAATAAGTGATAAGGAATTAGAAAGTGCTGTATGGGCAAAGGATGTCTATGGCAATGATATATTGACTACAGATGTATTTAACTTGATGCGTAGGCAAATTGAAAGCTATATTAAACAATATCCTAGTACAAGTGTGATAAATTCCACCAAAGGCGGAGCAAAAATCGAAGGTGCAGAATTTATTGAATTGGAAGAAATAATCAAAAGATATTTAAATGAAAAAATAGTGGAGAAAAACTGGTTAGAGGTTAAAAATATTGAATATGATAAAGAATATCTGAAAAATCAGTCAGCAAATATGGATAAATCCCATAGAAGTGCTTTAAAGATTAATAAAGAGTATAGAGAGATATTAAACAAAATTGAAAAAACTATTAATATCAGGAGATATACTCAAGTACAAAACTTATACGTAAAGCTGGATAAAGAGTTGAAAAGGATAGAAAACAATAGTTTTTACAAGACCTTTATACTTCCTATGAACAGAGTTCAATACAAGATATTGGCAGATAGCATAGAGAGTTTAAACGAAGAAAAAGACCCATATGAACAAGGTAAGAAAGTTATAAAGAGCTTCGGCAATTTTATAGATATTTGTACTAATGATATAAAAATGATAGAACCAATTTATGATGAGATGAAAGACAGCATTAATGAATTTATATTGAAATAAAAAATATTGAAATCAACATATAGGAGTGGACGATGAAAAAGGTTCTTGTAACGGGTGCAGATGGTTTTATAGGCAGTCATTTAGCAGAAAAATTAGTTCAAGAGGGTTATAAAGTAAAAGCATTTGTATATTATAACTCATTTAATTCATGGGGCTGGTTAGATTCTTTTTCAAAAGATGTACTGTCGGAGATAGAAATATTTACCGGAGATATCAGAGATCCTAACGGAGTTAGAGAATCTATGAAAGGAATAGACGAAGTATACCATTTAGCAGCGTTAATTGCTATTCCATTCAGCTATCATTCTCCTGATACGTATGTTGACACTAATATCAAGGGAACACTGAATATACTGCAGGCAGCAAGAGATTTAGAAACTTCAAGGATTCTTATTACATCAACTTCAGAGGTATATGGAACAGCCCAATATGTGCCCATAGATGAAAAACATCCGTTTCAAGGACAGTCTCCATATTCAGCTACAAAAATTGGTGCGGACAGGTTATCAGAATCATTCTATAGGAGTTTTAATACACCCATAACAATAGTAAGACCTTTTAATACTTACGGACCGAGACAATCAGCCAGGGCTGTAATACCTACAATAATTACTCAATTATTATCGGGGAATAGAGAAATACAGTTAGGGTCATTAACCCCAACCAGAGATTTTAACTTTGTTAGAGATACTGCCAATGGCTTTATTGAAATAGCTAAATCAGTTAAGACAATTGGTGAAGAGATAAATATTGCAACTCAACAAGAAATATCTATCGGTCAGCTTGCTGAAGAGCTGATACGTCAAATTAATCCTAGCGCTAAAATTGTATGCGATGAGCAAAGGTTGAGGCCAGAAAAGAGCGAAGTTAACAGACTGCTTGGTTCCAATGAAAAGATAAAGAGGTTAACCGGTTGGAAACCTAAATATACTTTTGAACAAGGATTAGCTGAAACAATTGAATTCTTCAGAAACAATTTAGATAAATATAAGACAGATATTTACAATTTATAGGAGAAAATATGGAAAGAAAATTTATTCCGCTGTCTGTTCCTAACTTAAAGGGTAAAGAATTGGAATATGTAATTCATGCTGTTGAAACAGAGTGGGTTTCTACAGGCGGGCCATATGTTAATGAATTTGAAGAAAAAATAGCGCAATATGTTAATGTAAAGGGTGCCGTATCTTGTCAAAACGGAACATCCGGATTGCACATAGCGCTTCAGGTATGCGAAGTAACAAGGGAAGATGAGGTAATAGTACCTGCATTGACATTTATTGCTGCAGTTAATCCGGTTAAATATATTGGAGCAGAACCAGTATTTATTGATTGCGATGATTCACTTACCATGGATGCGGACAGGCTCATGGAATTTTGTAATAACGAGTGTAAGTTTATTGATGGAAAACTTATTAATAATAAAACACTGAAACACATAAAAGCGGTTATTGTTGTTCATGTTTTTGGAAATATGGCTGACATGGAAAAGATAATGAATGTGGCAGATAAATTTAATTTAAAAGTAATTGAGGATGCTACAGAGGCAATAGGAACCTACTATACCAAAGGGAAATATAAGAATCTATTTGCCGGGACAATAGGAACGGTTGGTGTATATTCTTTTAACGGCAATAAAATCATTACAACCGGCGGTGGTGGGATGATCGTATCTAACAATGAAGAACTGTTAAAGAAATCGAAGCACCTTACCACTCAAGCTAAGAGCGACGAGTTGTACTATACACATGACGAAATAGGATATAACTATCGTATGACTAATTTGCAGGCGGCACTTGGACTAGCGCAAATAGAGCAGCTTGAAAAATTTATTGAAATAAAAAAAGATAACTATTACTTGTATAAAGAAAAAATAAACGAGATACCCGGGCTATCGATTTTGGACTTTAAAGATAATATCAGAAGTAATTATTGGTTTTATTCATTAAAATGCGAAAATAGCTATTTGATGAGCAGAGATGAAATAATTAATTATTTAGCTGATAAAAAAATTCAGACAAGACCAATATGGGGATTAATTAATGAACAAGAGCCATATATTAAAAGCCAATCATACAAAATAGAAAAAGCAAAATACTATATAGAACGCATAGTAAATATTCCGTGCAGCTCAAATTTAGCAAAAGAAGATTTGCTATATGTGGTTAAATGCTTGAAAAATCCAAGATTATAATCTTACTTACAGGGAGAGAGCATTATGGATATAAAAGATTTTTTGATAGATGAAGAAATTACTATGCTTAAAGCTATGGAATTACTTGATAAAGTTGCTAAAAAGGTTTTATTTGTTTCCAAGGAAGGAAAATTAATTGCGGCTGTTACCGATGGAGATGTAAGAAGGTGGATTTTAAAAAAAGGAAACCTTGATGCAAAAGTTAAATACATTGCTAATTATAATCCAAAGTTTGTATATGAAAAAGACAAAGATAAAGCCAAAAGCCTTTTAAAAAAGCACTCCGTTGAAGCTTTACCTATAGTTGATAGTGATATGCATATAATTTCTGTCATATTTTGGAATGACGAAGAAATTATCAACAGAAAAAAATTGAATATTCCCGTTGTTATTATGGCGGGAGGTCTTGGTACGAGGCTTTATCCATACACAAAAATTCTCCCGAAGCCATTGATACCCATTGGTGAGATACCAATTGCAGAGCACATAATAAACAGATTTTATAAATCCGGATGCAATAACTTTTTTTTAATTATTAATCATAAGAAAAATATGATTAAAGCATATTTTAATGAAATAGAAAAGGATTATAATATTAATTATATCGATGAAGAAAAGCCTCTTGGAACCGGTGGAGGACTGAGTCTGCTAAAAGGAAAGATTGATTCAACATTCATATTATCTAACTGTGATATTTTAATAGAAGAGGATTACGAAAAAATTTATAGATTTCATAAAAAAGAAAAAAATTTAATAACAATGGTTTGTTCTTTAAAAACTATTAAAATACCTTATGGTGTAATTGATATAAGCATAAATGGCGAAATTGAAAATATGAGAGAAAAACCTGAAATATCCTTTTTTACAAATACAGGCATGTATATAGCAGAACCTAAAGTTATTGAAGAATTGGAGAATAATACAGAGATTGGATTCCCTGATATAATAGAAAAATATAGACAGCTCGGTGAAAAGATTGGGGTTTATCCTATAAGTGAAAATTCCTGGATGGACATGGGACAGTTTGATGAGATGGATGAAATGATAAAAAGGTTGAATTATAATGAATAAGAAAATACTTTTAATAGGTGGAGGAGGACATTGCAAATCTGTCCTTGATAGCCTTATACAAGCAGAACAATATTCAGAAATCGGTATAATTGATAAAAATGAAAACATAGGTAAGCATGTTCTAGGCATTTCTATTGTAGGCTGCGATGATGACTTAATAAAATTGTATAGAAGCGGATATAACAATGCATTTGTAACGTTGGGCAGCATCGGAGATGCAAAACATCGCATTAAATTATTTAGTATGCTTGAGGAGATAGGTTTTGAAATCCCTAATATTGTGGATTCAACTTCTATAATTAGCAAGGACGTAAATATGAGCGGCGGTATTTATGTTGGGAAAAACGCTGTTGTTAACGCAGGGGTATCCATTGGTAAAGGTGTCATTATTAATACTTCCTCTATAATAGAACATGATTGTAAAGTGGAAAGTTTTTCTCATATTGCTACTGGTTCAGTTTTGTGTGGAGAGGTGCATGTTGAGGAGAATGTACATATAGGGGCAAACAGTGTTGTCAAGCAACAGGTTAAGATAGGTGCAAATACAATTATTGGTATGGGGAGTGTTGTCTTGCATGATATTGCCTGCTCTATGATTGCATATGGTAATCCGTGCAAGGAGGTTAAATCAAGATGAGTGCTTATATAATAGCAGAAGCAGGTGTTAATCATAATGGGAAACTGTCAATAGCTAAATTACTAGTTGATAAAGCAAAGCAAGCCGGTGCTGATTGTATTAAATTTCAAACTTTTGTTTCAGAAAACATTGTTACTAAGAATGCAACTAAAGCGGATTATCAAAAACAGCTGACAAATTCTAATGAAAACCAGTTAGATATGCTGCGTAAGCTTGAACTGTCATTTGATGACTTCATAGAATTGTATAATTATTGTAAACAAAAACAAATTGAATTTCTTTCTACGGCATTTGATTTGGACAGCATAGATTTTTTGAATAGCTTAGGTATAGCGAGATGGAAAATTCCGTCTGGAGATATTACAAATCTTCCTTATTTAATTAAAATAGCAAAGCTGCATAAACCAATCATTTTATCTACAGGAATGAGCACGATGGATGATATCAGATTGGCTCTAAAAGTTTTAAAGGATAATGGGAATAGCGATATAACTGTGCTTCATTGCACTTCAGAATATCCGGCACCCTATGAAGATATAAATTTAAAAGCAATGCTTACAATAAAAAATGAATTTAATATACCCGTAGGATATTCTGATCATACCATGGGGATTGAAATACCTATTGCTGCAGTAGCTATGGGTGCTGAAGTTATCGAGAAACATTTTACTCTCGACAGAGATATGATTGGACCTGATCATAAAGCCAGCTTACAGCCTGATGAATTAAAAGCGATGATAACTGCCATTCGAAATGTAGAATCAGCAATTGGTACAGGAGAAAAAAAACCAGCTAAATCAGAAATGAAAAATATAAATATTGCAAGGAAAAGTATAATTGCAAAAACTGCCATAAAAAAAGGTGATTTATTTACAGAAGAAAATATAACAGTAAAAAGACCTGGGAATGGTATAAGTCCTATGAGGTGGTTTAATGTTCTTGGGCGTAATGCTAAAAGAAATTTTGAGGAAGATGAGTTGATAGAAATATGAAGAAAAATAAGTGCATTTTTCTTGATAGAGATGGCACGATTAATGTATATAAAGGATTGATATCTAACAAGGACGAAATAGAATTAGAAAAAAAAGCGTCCGAAGCAATCAAACTTATAAACAATAGTGAATATTTATGTATTGTAGTATCGAATCAACCTATTGTTGCAAGAAACTTATGTTCGTTGGAACAAGCGTGGGATATAAACAGTGAATTAGAAAAGCTTTTATATGAGGCAAACAGGGCGTATTTGGATGATATATTTATTTGTCCGCATCATCCGCATAAAGGATATCCGGAAGAAAATAAAGAATATAAAATTGACTGCGATTGCAGAAAACCCAAGATTGGCATGATTAAGGAAGCAGCAAAAAAATATAATATTAATTTATCTGAATCTTATATTGTTGGGGATACAACAATTGATATAATGACAGGAAAAAATGCAGGATTGAAAACTATAATGGTTAAGACAGGCTTAGGCGGGGACGACGAAATATATGATGTTAATGCTGATTTTATTGCAGAGGATTTGTTGATTGCAGTAAACTATATATTAAATATAAAACATTATTCATAACGGAGGGATATTACTTTGAATATTGGATTATTAGGTGCAATAGGAGTAGAAGACATAGGGGATGTAGTTATGCTACAATCAACTATTGAGTTATTAAGAAAAAATAATAATATTAATAAAAATAATTTAAAGCTTACAATGTTTGCCTTAAACAAAGATATTGCTAGAGAACAAATGGACGATAATGAGCTTGAAACAGATATAGTTGATGCTATTACTATAGATGATTTGCCAAATGAAATAATTGAAAACATTAATTTTTGTAAGCTTGTAAAAGAAAATATACTGGAGCATATTGGGAAAAAAGAATATTTAAACAAAATTTTAGATTGTGATGCTTTATTTTTTATCGGAGGAGGATATTTTAATAAATACTGGGGGGATAAACTAATACCTAGCTTTATTATTCCGATAGCGATAGGCTATAAGCTGAATAAACCAATATATATATCTGGGGTTAATATCGGCCCGTTTGATAGTGAACATATTGACAAATTTTACGGAGTATTTGAGAAGGTGAATACAATTATTATAAGAGATAGAAATACTTCGTTAGATACATTAAAAAAGCTAGGAGGAACAAGAGGAGATATAATCTTTGGCGGGGATGATATTTTATCAAGATGGTATAAAGATATAGATAATATTAGATGTGATGAAATATGTGCTGAAGGAAAAAAGTATGCTGTAGTACAACTGCATCATTGGGTGGAAATGTATTCTGATAATTATATAAAATTTTATAAAGCTCTAGCAAAATTTTTGGAAAATCTATTAGATAATAAATCAATAGAAAGAGTATTTTTTTTACCGTTTAGCCTTTTTAAAGGTGTTGATTATGAATGTGGAAGAAGACTGGGAACGTTTATAGAAAATAGAAAAGAGTACATAGTTTTTGAACCTACCAAGGATTATATATTTATGAGACAGTTAATTAGCGGTGCGGAGTTTCTTATAGGGTCAAGATATCACCCAGTCGTATTTGGAATAGGAGAACAGGTTCCTACAATAGGCATATATGTGAATGATTTATATAAACAGAAGATATCAGGAGCATTTCAGGCAGTTGAAATTGACCATAATTCAAATATGATATATGTTAATGACTTGACATTTGAGAAATTGGTTAAGTGGTATGAGGATACAAAGGCAAAAAATTATATGAACAGTGATAAAATAAAAGAAATAATGGACAAACACAACTTAAACAGAAGATTAAGTATAGAGGACTTTATTTACAACTTGGATGTAAAATGATATATATGCTAAATGATAATTAAAGTCATAAAAACAAGCGTTAAAGAAAGGAAAAACTATGATAAATTTCCAAAAAACTTCGTTCTATGAGGTGCTGCAATGAATGTTTTAGTTGAAGGCATAGGAAGCATGGTATTTAATACACAGCTTAAATACTACAAAGAAATGGACTGGAATATAATAGGCATAGACATTGATAATAAATCTAGCGGCATGTACTTGGTTTCAAAATCTTATATTGTACCAAAGTATTCAGATGTTAATTGTTTTGAAGAAATTGAAAAAATAATAGATAATGAAAATATAGATTTAGTATTTCCGTCAATAAATGAAGGATTATTAGAGTGGAGCAAGAGAAAAAAATATTTTTTTGATAAATATAAAACAAAAATAGTAATTTCTGACGAGCCATCTATAAACATTTGTGCTGATAAGTGGAATACATACAACTTTTTTTATGAGAACAATATACGAACTCCTAAAACTTCACTGCTGTTAGAATACGACTTAATAAAACCAAGGATTGGAAGAGGCAGTGCAGGAATTTATTACAAGGATAAAATAAAAGATAATTTTAATATGGAAGGTAACATATCTCAAGAATTAGTTACAGGCCAAGAATACACTATTGATATCCTTTGCGATTTTAACTCAAACCCAGTATATATTATTCCTCGCAAGAGAATAGGAGTGGAATCAGGGGTATCAGTAAAAGGTGTGACTGTATATGATGAAGAAATCATTGAATATTGTAAGATAATAGTAGAAAGACTTAAACCAATAGGTATTATAAACATTCAATGTTTTAAAGATGGCGATAATATATATTTTATAGAGATTAATCCTAGAATAGCGGGCGGAAGTTCTCTTTCTTTTGCAGCGACAGAAAATTGGTTTAAAGCTTTAGAATGTTTTATATTAGGAAAGACTTATACACCTAAAAAAGTTGTGTATGGCAGATATATGTTCAGAACGTTTGAAGATGTAATAATTGATGAAGATAATTTAATCAAAGATAGGGAGCGATAATTTTGAAGAAGGTATTAGCAGTTAGTGGGATAAGATCTGAATATTTTATATTACAACCTATATTAGACGAAATTATTAATAGGGATGATTTACAATTGAAGCTTGTAGTTACAGGAACTCATTTATCTCCTATATATGGGAATACATATAAATATATTAACGATTCATATGATGCAATTAAATTAGAAACATTGCTTTCTACAGATTCTCTGTCAGGAAGAAGTAAATCCTTAGGTATACAGATAATGGGACTAACAGATATAGTGATAAGAGAGAAACCAGATTGGCTGCTTGTTTTAGGAGATAGAGAAGAAAGCATTAGTACTGCCACTGTTGGAACATATATGAATATTCCAATCGCTCATGTTTGTGGAGGAGATAAGGTTGTTGGAAACATTGATGATTCTGTAAGGCATGCAGTTACAAAATTAGCTCATTTACATTTTCCTACTACAGTTGAAAATGGAGAAAGAATTCTAAAGATGGGGGAAGAAGCATGGAGAATTCATGTAACAGGTAATCCTGCTTTAGATTCGATTAGAAAACAGCCAGACTTATCTTATAATTATATAAATAAAGAATTAAATACTAATCTTTCTTCTGAAAAACCATTTATTTTGTTAATTAAACATCCTCTAAGTTCGGAAATAGAAGAAGCTGGCGAACAGATGAAAATTACACTAGAAGCAGTTTCGGAACTAGGAGTTGATACTGTTATAACATATCCTAATTCAGATGCAGGAAGTTACGATATGATTAAAGTTATTGATGAATTTACCAAACAGTTCAATTTTATAAAAGCTTATAAAACTTTGCCAAGAGATATTTTTGTAAACCTGCAAAGAAAAGCTTCATTACTATTAGGTAATTCTAGCTCAGGTATATTAGAAGCGCCATTTTTGAAACTTCCGGTTATCAATGTAGGAAATAGACAAAAACAAAGACAACATTCCGAGAACATTATTTTTGTTCCTCATATTAAAGAGTTAATAAAAGAATCAATTCAAAAGGCAATAAGTGATGAAGATTTTAAATCGGTGTGTAAAAATTGCAGTAATCCGTATGGAGATGGATATTCGGGAGAAAGAATAGCTAAAATAATAGCTGAGACTGAAATAAATAAAAAGCTAATTAACAAACAGATAGTTTATTGATTAATAAATTAAGGATTATTTTTGAGGTGGGTAATGGATAAATATCTAATCGTTGCCACGCACCCTGATGATGAAACATTAGGAGCCGGTGGGATGATGCTCAGAAAAAAGGCAGAGGGTAATCAAGTTTATGTTTTAAACATGACACATATGGATGCAGCATTTGGGTATGATGAGGACAAAATTATACAACGTAATAATGAAATCGAAGAAATGATTAAAAGATATGATTTGGATGGATACTACAATCTAAAATTAAGACCTTCAGGTTTAGATTCATATTTAGAAGGAGAATTACTTCAAAAAATAGGTTCTGTGATTAATGAAATTAAACCAAATGTAGTTATACTGCCATATTATAAAGACGTGCATTCTGATCATAGAATTACATTTAATTTATGCTATTCCTGTACTAAAAATTTCAGGTACCCCTTTATAAAAAAAATATTAATGATGGAAACTCCTTCTGAAACAGATTTTGTTATGTTTGAATATACTTTTAAGCCAAATTATTTTGTGGATATTTCAAATTTTATTGATGAAAAAACAAAAATTGCTAAGATTTATAGCAGCGAAATTTCGGAGCATCCTTTTCCAAGAAGTGAAAAAAATATAAAAGCTTATGCAACCATAAGGGGAGCTGCCATAGGTGTCGATAGTGCAGAAGCATTTGTTTTAATTAAAGAGATAGAATAAAATTTTAGGCGGTGATATTTTTGATAGATAAAAAAATAATATGCATTATTCCGGCAAGAGGGGGTTCTAAAGGAGTCCACAGGAAAAATCTTAGAAATTTGGGCAATAAACCTCTGATTCAATGGACTATAGAAGAAGCGAAAAAATCAAAATACATAAATAGAATAATAGTATCAACTGAGGATAAAGAAATAGAAGATGCTTGTATGCAAATGGGAGCAGAGGTAGTTGAGAGGCCAAAAGAACTTGCCGCTGATGATTCGCCTACTATAGATTCAATGCTCTACACATTAAAGGTATTGGAGGATAATGAAAAATATTTTCCAAACTATGTAATGCTATTGCAATGCACATCGCCTTTTAGAACGGTTACGGATATAGATACTGCAATTGAAAGGCTGTTAAGTAAAAGTAAAGATTTTAAGTCCTTAATATCTGTTACAAAAGAAGAAAATCCACCATGGTGGTTAAAAAGTATTAATGAGGATGGAATTATAAAAGATTTCATAACTTATGATAAAAAACAATATTCAAGGAGACAGAGCTTTCCGCCTTTATATAGACTGAATGGAGCTATTTATATTTGTGACATTGATGAATTTAAAAAACATAGAACATTTGAAATAGAAAATACTTTAGCATATATAATGGACAGTAATTCGTCTGTAGACATAGATACGGAAGATGATTTAGAATTGGCTGAATATATATTGACGAAAATATTAAAAAAATCATAAAAAGAACTAAACTTTTTTATTAATGTTTCGATATATAGTTCATAAAGGAAATGTTTCTGGTATCAGGGCCCGATGCCGGAAATGTGACCAATAAAAACTAAGCTAAAGGGAAGGATCCCGATAAATTACACGGAGGTAAAAAATGAGAATTCAACACAATATCAACGCATTAAATTCATTGAGACAATTGGGAATGAATAACAATAACACAGGAAAGAACATTGAAAAATTATCTTCAGGCTATAAAATCAACAGAGCCGGTGATGATGCAGCAGGTTTGGCTATTTCTGAAAAAATGAGAAGCCAGATAAGAGGTCTTGACATGGCTGCTAAAAATGCTGATGACGGAATATCAATGATTCAGACAGCAGAAGGCGCTTTAAATGAAACCCACTCTATTTTACAGAGAATGAGAGAATTGGCTGTTCAGTCTGCAAGTGATACTAACACTCAAGCTGACAGAGCTGAGCTGCAAAAAGAAAATGAGGCACTTATTGCTGAGATTGACAGAATAGCACAGAACACTGAATTCAACACTCAGAAATTACTGGATACAACTACAGCTAGTGGTAAGTTTACTCTTCAAATAGGAGCAAACAAAGGCCAAACTATAGAAGTAACTTTTGCTGATATGCAATCTGCAGCGTTAAAGGCATCTGGCGGTAGTGCTAGTGGTGTAGCTGGTCTTGACATAAGCACAAGATCTGGTGCAAGCGGAGCAATTGCTGCTATTGATGATGCTATTGCATATGTTTCAAGCGAACGTGCTAACATGGGTGCTGTTCAGAACAGACTTGAACACACTATCAACAACTTGAACGTTACTTCAGAAAACTTAACAGCTGCTGAATCTCGTATCAGAGACGTTGACATGGCTAAGGAAATGATGACATACACTAAGAATAACATTCTTACTCAGGCTGCACAAGCAATGCTTGCTCAGGCTAATCAACAGCCACAAGGTGTATTACAGTTATTACAATAATTTATAAAAACATAGCAGGGGTGCAGTATGCTGCACCTCTGTTTTAGCTTTACAAATAAGATAAAATAGAATGGGCATTAATACTGATGGTGTAACTGAACAGCACACAGTTATTGACGGAGGTGAATGAAATTTTTGAAGGATGACATTTCAAAGTTTAGACCGCATATAAATTATTTCATTGCTATTGCTGCATTTTGTGCCGCTTTTGTATTGCTTGAGACTATACATGTGATTGCAGGAGGAGACAAAACTCTGATGTTGAAGATTTTTGCTTCGCTTAACATTATTTTTATTGCAGTTATTTTTGGACTGTACAGCAATATAAAAAAGGAGTTCAGGTTTATAAGAAAGAACATAAGAAAATCAAACAGAAATAGAGGCGACAGGAAAAATGAGTTTATGTTCGATGTAAGCTATAAATCTGAGTTTATAATAGATGCGGAAACAATAATAAAAAGCAATACTTCAATAAATTATGCACTGGTTCATTATGATTTAAATAAATTTTCCATTATAAATAGCAGTGTCGGATATAAAAAGGGTGATGAGATACTCCGTCAGATAGGAAAGGTTTTAACTAAGAGCCTTAAGAATGAAATTATCGGCAAGGCTGAAGGCGATAATTTTTTTGTATTATTAGAATATGAAGAGCAGGAGGAGCTGATCAAAAGAGCCTGCGAAATATCAGATAAGATAGAAAAAATGGGTGTATGGAACAAACTAAATCTTGCACCGGTTGTAAAGACGGGAATATATTTTATTGATAATGACAATTTGGATATAAGGGTTGCAATTGATAAAGCATATTTTGCAAAAGTGAACCTTAAAAATAGTTATAAGAGTGGCTGCGCAGTATATGAGGACAGCATATCAGATAGAATGATTGAAATCAAAACAATTGAAAATGATATGCACAAGGCCTTGAAAAACGGGGAATTCGTGGTGTATCTGCAGCCAAAGGTTGATCTGCAGACAGGAAATCTTTCAGGTGCTGAGGCGCTTGTCAGATGGGTTCATCCTGAGATGGGGCTGCTTTCTCCCATAAGATTCATTCCTGTTTTTGAAAACAACGGTTTTATTGTTGATTTAGACAAATTTGTCTTTGAAGAGGTATGTTCCAGTATCAGGAAATGGATTGATTCGGGTTACAACGTGCATCCTGTTTCTGTTAATGTTTCAAGAATTCACTTTACGAGCAGCAATTTTGTATCAGAGTATAGAAAAATCAGGGATAAGTATAGAATTGGGGACGGTTTTATAGAAATAGAAATAACTGAGTCTGTGGTTTTCAGCAATAAAAATGAAGCCGAGATTTTTTCAGTCATGAGAAAATTTAGGGATGACGGATTTGAAATTTCAATGGATGATTTTGGTTCAGGATATTCAAGTCTGGGACTTTTAAAGGAAATGCCAATTGATACATTGAAGTTAGATAAAATGTTTTTGAGTAATATTGAGGAAAATAATTCAAAGATAATCGTCAGCAATATTGTAAATATGGCTAAGAATCTTAAACTGAATGTTGTATGTGAAGGCGTGGAAACAAGCAATCAGGTTGACTTTCTTAAAAAAATAGGTTGTGACATGGCGCAGGGCTTTATATTTGAGAAGCCTAAACCAATGGATGAATATGAAGAATTAATTAATAAAGAAAAGGTTAATTACTATAAATTAGCTATATAGATGAACGAACTTCTTGCTCCACTTACTGTATGCGGTTAGTTAATGCATATTGTATTGAGGGGCTTATTTTTATTGAAAAATATTGTTCCTTTGATTATTGAGGTGCAATTTAAATTTGCTATAGAATGTCTCATAGTATATAATATGTGTTAATAAAATTGAAATTATATAATATTAATATTAATTTAAGATTTAAATAATAATATGGTACTATCATAAATGGCAAAATGGGAGGAATGATTTTGAGAATATTAATCGTAGAGGATGAAGTTAAAATTACCCAGGCCCTGAGTTTTTTGTTTGGAAAGCAGAAAATTGACGTTGATATTGCAAATGACGGAGAAGAAGGGATGATTCTATCAGGCAAGGATATATATGATGTAATAGTGCTGGATATAATGCTTCCAGGAGTTGACGGCATTCAAATATTAAAATCAATAAGAAAAAACGGCATAAAGACACCTGTTATAATGCTTACGGCAAAAGATACGGTTGATGACAGGGTGTTCGGCTTGGAGAATGGAGCTGATGATTACCTTGTTAAGCCTTTTGCTACAAAGGAATTGATTGCAAGAGTAAAAGCTTTAGCAAGAAGAAAGAGCACGGAGTATGTTGGCGAAATATATGAATTTGAAGATATAAAGTATGATGTAAAGAATTATCTGATATATATAGAAGGTAATGAACATAAGCTGCCGCTTAAAGAAGCTATGCTTATGGAAATGTTTATAAAAAAGCCGAGACAGGTTTTTACCAGAGAACAGATTATTGACAGAATTTGGGGACTTGAAGCGGATATACTGGAAAGCAATATAGAAATTTATGTTCATCATTTGAGAAAAAGGCTTGAAAAAACAAATGCAAAAATCGAAACAGTGAGAGGCGTAGGGTACATGCTTAAGGAGAAATAAAATGTTTAGAAGACTTCATTTTAAACTAACAGCATACATGGGGCTGATTCTGGTTCTGTTCATGGCTTTTATTGCTGCAGGAATTTATAATTTTACGCGAATTGTTTTTGAGGATGGAAATAAAGAACTCATGAAATCAGAAGCTATGAGAATATATGCCTACAGGAGCATCACATATTCGAATTTTAGAACAACAGAGGGAACAGTGCTGCAAAGAATAGGTCCGTCTGTTGCTCTTATGGGAAGCAAGAGGCTTGATGCCTGTTATGTAATATATAACGGCAACATGGAGGTAGTTTATTCTGAGGAGGACGAAGTTAAAATTTCCGATGATATACAGAATCTTGCTTTGGAATCTCTTGAAGAAAAAAAGGATTCATATGTGGTAAGAAAAATTGGACGGTTCAATTACAGGATATATACAAGATATTTTGACACCAACGGGCAAAGTGTGGTACAGGTATATCAAAATACAGTCAATGAAGAAATACTCTGGTCATTCCTCAGAACTGTTTTGTATGCTACGGGTTGCAGCGGAACTGCAATATTGCTTGTAATAAGCTTTATATTTACCGGTGAAGCTTTGAAGCCTGTCAAAGAAACATGGGGGCGCCAAAAGGAATTCGTTGCTGATGCATCCCATGAGCTTAGAACTCCTTTGACAGTAATACAGACAAATCTGGATGTTGTACTGAGCGATGAAGAAGGTACAATTGAAGAAAATGAAATTTGGCTTGATAATGCATATTCCGAAACACGGGTTATGGCTAAACTGATTGATCAGCTTCTGATACTTGCTAAAGCAGATGCGAACGAAGAAAAGCTGGATATGACAGAATTTTCTTTTACGGAAGTTGCGGAAAATGTGTGTCAGAACATGGAGATAATAGCTAGAAAAAAGGGGCTGGATTTTCAGTTTGATTTGGAAGAGGACGTTAAAATAAAAGCCGATTATGATAAAATAAGAAGACTGGTTGTAATCCTTGTGGACAATGCTGTTAAATATACGGAAAATGGAAAAGTTTCTGTCAGATTGTTTACAGATAAAAATAAAAGAAAAATGTTCACTGTTGAGGATACAGGTATAGGTATAGCTAAAAAGGATTTGGAAAGAATATTTGATCGCTTTTATAGAGCTGATAAAGCTAGGCACAGGGAAGGAGGCACCGGTTTGGGATTGAGTATTGCCAAATGGATTGCCGATGTGCACAAGTATTCTCTTTCCGTTGAAAGTGAGCTAAATGAAGGAAGTAAGTTTACATTGAGAATGTAAGAAGCCGGACACTGTGTCCGGCTTTTATTTTCATTAATAATTTATAAACTGTCTGCCGTCTCGGTGCTGAGTTTAAAGACGGATATCTGTTCTTTTAATAAGTTCGCCTGACTTGATAATTCTTCGCTTGCGGCCGCACTTTCTTCTGCGGAAGCAGAGTTAGTTTGAACAACTGAAGATATTTGTTCAATTCCTATATTTATTTGATTGATGGAGCTTGCCTGTTCGCTAGATGCTTGGGTTATTTTATCCATAGAAGATGCTACAAGGTTGGTATTTTCAATTACTTTGTTCAGATAACTTGCGGTATCTTCTGCAATGCCTGTCCCATCCTTTACAGTATTAATGGATTTTTCAATTAAAACTGTGGTTTGCTTTGCAGCGTCTGCACTTTTAGTAGCCAGGTTTCTTACTTCATCGGCGACTACGGCGAAACCTTTGCCGGCTTCGCCGGCTCTTGCGGCCTCTACGGCAGCGTTAAGTGCAAGTATATTTGTTTGAAATGCTATATCGTCAATAACCTTTATTATTTTTGCTATTTCTCTTGAAGAATCGTTTATATCATTCATTGAAGAAAGCATTTTCTGCATTTGCTCATTGCTTCTTATAATCTCATCTTCGGCGGATTTAACATACTTTTCAGCGAGCTTTACGTTTTCATCGTTTGAATAAATTTGATTTGAAATCTCGTTGATAGATGCAGAAAGCTCTTCAATTGTACTTGCCTGTTCAGTAGCGCCCTGAGATAATTCCTGTGCGCCATAAGATAATTGATTGGATCCTTCTAATACTTGCAACGATGCTTCGTTTATTTCACGCATAGTACTATTTAAATTTTTTATGGTGCTGTTAAGAGAAATTTCCATTATATCCTTATCAGATCTTGGGGTAACCGTAAATGATAAATCTCCGTCGGCAATCCTTGAAATGATACCGACCTGTTCTTTTATTCCTTCTATTACCTTATTAAATGCTTGAGAAAGTATAACAACTTCATCTTTTGATGTTTCGTCGTAATCAAGGTTGATGTCTGTATCTCCGATAGCAAGCTTATCGGCGACAGAGACCATTTTATTGACGGGTACAGATATAGTTCTTGACACAAATCTTCCGATTATAACTGAGGAAACAAAAATTGTTATGATAATTGCAATCATTATAAGCGATAAAGTTTTCGTCAGTCTTTCATTTGATTCGCTAGTCGCCTTAGCACTGTCTACCTTTGAACTTATGTTATTATTTAAATATTCAAATACATAATCTACCGAACTTGATATTGAGCCTGCAGTAATATATGCATTGGTTAAATCTCCGGACTTGGCTAGGTCAAAAACTTTTTCTGTGTATGGAATATATAAATTATTGATCATCTTCTCTATTAAAGATAAATCATCTAAATCTTTGGCAGATGTTAGATTTGCCTTATAGGATTCCAAAGAAGTATTAAAAGTCTCCAAATCCTCATTAAAGCTTTTCTCGTAGGTTTCTATTGCAGACAATTTGCCTGAGCTTATTATTCCTTCTCTTATGTCAAGTTGCATATCATTTAGACTGTTCAGCATATATGATAGGTATATCAATGGCTCTGTTTCAACTTCATATAGCTTTTTATCTGCATTACTTAGGGTGTTCATACCAAGTATGCCGACAAGTCCGGTTATAGTTGATATTATAGATAGAATTAAAAAAACTGTTATTAATTTTTTAGAAATTTTTAGTTTTTTAAAATTAGCTAACAGATTAAAATGGCGGCCAGAAGCTTTTTTATTATTGTTTTTAATTTTAAGCTTTGGCAATTTTTTAAATTTTTTCATTTTATGCCTCCATGTGTATGTTATTATGCTTAGACTTAAACGTTTACTTGCGAAACAAACGTAGTTAGCAAGACAAAATAGTATTCGACATATTTTTTAGAAAAGTTATTAAAATTTGAAAATATTTGCTAAATATAGAAAATTATTTTGCTGCATAAAAAAAGGCTTACAATAAACTTCATTTTCCAGAAATCTATTATATGCCTGTTACGCTGTTTATTTTTACAGGAATTTATCCTTAATGACATGCCAGTAATTGAATGTACCTGTGGAAAGTTTTTTGATTATTTTTTTTGATGTTCGAAAATGTACGCATTCAAGTACATCATATTCAATGGTTTCACCGTCAGCAAGCAGCGCTACGTAGTAATCCTCTTTTCTTTCAGGATAAATGGTTATTTCGAATTCAGGAGGAACAATGATGCTGCAATCCAAGCATCGGTATGCATTTGAAATAATCGGAGATAATGGAGTAATCTGCAGTGTTTTCAACGATGGATATACAAGGCATCCTCCTGCTGATTTGTTGTAAGCCGAGCTTCCGAGGGGCGATGAGATTATAAGTCCGTCGCCGCTTATTTTTTCTAAATGATTTGAGGCTATATAGACGTCCATATGCATGGTTTTCATATCCTTCCTCTTAAGAATGATATCATTGACCGCATAGATTTTTTGGGATTTTTCCGAAGAACATATTTCGCATTCTATCAGATTAATATTATTTATTGCATAATTTCCGGATACGAAGTCAGAAACAAAGCTTTCAAGATTTTCAGGAATGATTTCTGGATAGAATCCAAGAGTTCCTGTGTTTATACCCACAAAAGGTATTCTAGAAAAATTACTTTCCCTCACACCTCTTAGGAAGGTTCCATCGCCGCCTATTGTTATATTAAGGGCACAGTTATTTCTAAAACCGTCATGATGTTGATAACCATGTTTTTCGAAAATTTCTATTAGCTTTTCCTTTATTTTCAAAGTATAATCATCATGGCTTGAGCTGATACATATTACCTTTTGATTCATGATTAATCCCCTTTACATTAAATCCGATTTATATTATATTTATATCGAGGCACACTGCCTCCATGAAATTTCAGGAGCATACAATGACTAATTATAATATTCTTAATTATACAATACAAGAAAACGGCAAGACTGTAAAGGGCATTATGTCCGAAAATTTAAATTTTTCAAGACGCCTTTCAAAAAAGCTCGAACTTAACAATAAATTACTTATAAACGATAAAGTGACAAGGCTAAATAAAAAAGTTTACGAAGGGGATGTGTTGTCTGTAGAGTTTGATGAAGATGAGGATGAATATATGGCGGTAGAAATACCAATTGACATAGTTTATGAGGATAATGACCTGCTTGTGGTTAACAAGCCGCCGAACATTGTTGTTCATCCTACTCGATCTCACCATGACAATACCATAGCTAACGGTGTAGCATACTATTTCAGAAAGAATAATATCAAAAGAAAGGTAAGACTTGTGAACAGATTGGATATGAATACTTCCGGCATAGTTATTATAGCAAAGCATCCATATGCGCATAATGAGCTTGCTAATCAAATGAAATCAAATACTGTAGACAAGTATTATTATGCAATAGTAGAAGGTATTGTTGAAAATGACAGCGGAACTATTAATGAACCTATTACACGGTTAAATCCCGACGATATACTAAGGGTGGTTCACCCTGAAGGCAAGGAATGCATAACTCACTATGAAGTGCAAAAAAGATTTAACGGCATGACTCTTTTAAAGCTAAAACTGGAAACAGGCAGGACTCATCAGATAAGAGTCCATTTAAAGTATATAGGACATCCCATAATTGGGGATACTTTATACGGAAGCGAAAGCAGCTTAATAAACAGACAGGCCCTTCACTGCTATGAAATGAAATTTGTTCAGCCTATTACAGGCAGAGAGACGATAATAACATGCCCGCTGCCTGAAGATATGAAAAGAATTCAGGGGGAAGTATAATAATGAAAAAAAGAATATTGTTAATTGCTACCGGAGGCACCATCGCTTCTAAAAAAACTGAGGAAGGGTTGTCACCACAGATAACATCGGAGGAACTCCTGGAATTTGTACCGGAGATAAAAGGATTTTGCGAAGTTGATACAATACAGCTGTTGAATATTGATAGCACAAATATTCAGCCTGAGCACTGGATTTTGATGACTGAAGCTATAGAGAAAAACTATAGCAAGTATGACGGCTTTGTCATATCTCACGGAACGGATACGATGTCCTATACATCTGCGGCGCTGTCATATTTTATTCAGAATACTGATAAGCCTATTATAATTACTGGTGCCCAAAAACCAATAAATGCAGATATTACAGATGCAAAAAAAAATCTACTGGATAGCTTTCGATTTGCTACTGAAAAAGATGTTAGCGGTGTATACTTGGTATTTGACGGTAAAGCAATAGTAGGAACAAGAGCCAGGAAAATTAAGTCAAAGAGTTACAGCGCATTTGAATCCATAAATTTTCCTGTTGCTGCAATAATTGATGACAGCAGGATAACAAAGTATATAAGGAATGATAAACTTACGGGACCTGTAAGGTTTTACAAGGATATATTTCCTTCCATATTTTTGCTAAAACTTGTACCTGGAATGGAGCCGGATGTTCTTGACTATATAGGGGAAAAGTATGAAGGTGTGGTTATTGAAAGCTACGGTGTGGGAGGACTTCCGTTTCAGGATAAAAGAAATTTTCTTGAAAGGCTGGGCAGCTTGACTGAAAATGGAAAAATAATTATTATTGCCACACAGGTTATGTTTGAAGGCAGTGATATGGGTATATATGAGGTAGGTGTCAAAGCCCTTAAAAAATTTAATGTGCTTCAGGCATATGATATGACAATAGAGGCTGCTGTAACTAAGTTGATGTGGATAATGGCGCAGACAAAAGAATTTGATGAAGTTAAAAGAATGTTTTACACGAGAATAAATGAAGACTCACTTTACTAGAGGTAACATGAAAAAAACAGATTTACACATGCACACCTGTGCCTCTGACGGCACGTGGGATGTATCAGAACTAAAGAATGAACTAATCAGAAACAGAATTAGAATTTTTTCGATTACGGATCATGACTGTATCGACAATATTAAGAACATGCAGGATATTTTAAATCCTAAAGATAACTTACTGTTTATACCCGGAACTGAGCTTACTGCAGAGTACCAGGAAAGAGAATACCACCTGACTCTTTATAATTTTGATATAAGAAATAAGAAACTCATGGATATGATGAGCTGGACAAATAATAATAGGCTAAATACAAACAGAGAATATATTAAATCGTACGCTTCAAATAATTTTAAAGAAGTAAGCTTGAGTGACTTTGAAAAATATGATTACGATAGAAAAAGGGGAGGCTGGAAGTCGCTCAATTATATGATTGATAAGGGAGTTCACAGCGATATTATATCACATTTAAAGGATTTCGGAAAAACAGGAATGAAAGCAGAGCTGAAAAAACCGGAGGATGTAATTCGCATTGCAAAAGAAAGTGGTGGTAAAATATTTCTTGCACATCCGTCATATCATTACAGAAACAGCCGTATGCCGGAAAAAGAGCTAAAATACTGGACTGAATTAGGAATAGACGGAATAGAGTGCTTTTCGCCATACAATGCGGGAGAAGAAAGTTATTATATTGATTTTTGCAAAAAAAATGATCTTATGATATCCGGAGGTTCCGACTGTCACGGTTTGTTTATACCTGCCAGAAAGCTTGGAGTTCCGGAAGTGACATTAGATGATTTAAGCATAAAAAAACTGTTTAATTAAATATGTGCAGACAATATGCCATATGGCAATTGTCTGTTTATGATTCTGTAAAGGGGACAAAATGTATAAAAATAAATATGTTGCTGCAATTATAGTTGCGGCAGGCAGAGGAACAAGGATGGGGGCTGAAATACCTAAGCAGTATATGTCAATTGCGGGCAAGACCATTCTTGAAACTACGCTGTATAAATTTGAAAAAAGTAATGAAGTTGATGAAATCATTCTTATAGTCGGTAAGGATGATTTGGAGTATGTAAGGAGTGAAATAGCTTCTGATTATGAAAAAATTACAAAAGTTAAGGCAGGAGGTTCAACGCGCACCGAGTCGGTGTACGAAGGGATAAAAGCAGTAAGCGAAGATTGTGGAATAGTCCTTATACATGACGGGGTGAGGCCGTTTGTTTCATATAATCTCATAAATAGCTGCGTTGAAGGAGCACATGTTTATAAAGCATGCATACCGGCTACGGATGTGGTAGATACAATCAAAGAGGTATCTGATGACAATACTGTGAAAAAAACTTTGAACAGGTCTGCATTAAAGTCTGTGCAGACTCCTCAGTCATTTGAGTATGATCTTATAAGAGATTGTTATATCAAAGCGATGACGGAGGAAGTTTCATTTACTGACGACGCCTCCATAGTTGAATATTATGGGCACAAGGTAAAGGTTATTGAAGGCTTGATGCGAAACATTAAGATAACAACGCCTTTGGATTTAAGAATCGCAGAAATTTTTGCAAGCATTTATTAAGGAGATGTCTATGAAAATTGGAATAGGATATGATGTACATGCGCTGAAAGGAAACAGGAAACTGATAATAGGCGGAGTGGAAATACCTTATGAATTGGGACTTGACGGTCATTCTGATGCTGATGTTCTGATCCATGCGATTATGGATTGTATTCTTGGAGCAATGGGAATGGGAGACATAGGAAGTATGTTTCCCGATACAGATATAAAGTTCAAGGATATTGACAGCAGAATTCTTTTAAGGTATGTTGTCAAACAGATGAAAATTAAAAATTACAGGCTTGGAAATCTGGATGCTGTAATAATAGCGCAAAAGCCAAAAATGAGCCCATACATTGATATTATCAAAAAAAATATTTCTGAAGATTTGGAAACAGATATCTCAAACATTAATGTAAAAGCAACAACGACAGAGCACCTGGGTTTTGAAGGAAGAGGAGAAGGTATAGCCGCGCAGGCTGTCTGCATACTGGAAGTCAAGGAAAAACAATGAAATAAAGCAATATATTTAGTATATCCATATGTATATCCATATGTTAAAATAAGTTAACATATATAAAGAAATTAGAGGACAATCAAAACTTATTGTTTGTCAAAACTTGATTAGTTCCTTATTATTTCAGGGGGTATACAATGGAAACTTATCAGATAATAGCGGTAATCGGTGTACTGATTTTTGCTTTTTTTCTTTTTAAAAATAAAAAGTCAGCGCAGAAAGAAATAAACAGCTTAAATGAAATTGAATATTTAAGCTCATCAAGCATGAAATTTGCTGATGTTGCAGGCAATTATGAGGCTAAGGACAGCTTGTTGGAAATAGTTGATTTTATAAAAAATCCTGAAAAATACAGCCGATTTAATGCAAGAATGCCGAAGGGAGTTCTTTTGTACGGAGCACCTGGAACTGGCAAGACGCTGATGGCAAAAGCTCTTGCCGGAGAAGCGGGAGTACCGTTTTTTGCTGTGTCCGGCTCAGATTTTGTGCAGGTTTATGCTGGACTTGGTGCCGGCAGAATCAGGAGCCTTTTTAAGAAAGCCAAAAAATCCGGGAAAAGCGTAATTTTCATAGATGAAATAGATGCCATAGGCAAAAAAAGAATGAACGGAAATATGCGAGGCAGCGATGAGGGAGACAGAACTCTTAATGCACTTTTGACAGAAATGTCTGGGTTTTCAGATGGATCTGGAACGGTTGTAGTTGCAGCCACAAACAGAGTAGACGTTTTGGACTCAGCTCTTTTAAGGCCTGGGAGATTTGACAGGCAAATAGAGGTTATGCTTCCAGATAGAAATGCCAGAAAAGATATTATAAAGCTTTATCTTTCCAAAAAAAATGCAGATAAAAATATCAATTTGGACGATATTGCAGATCTAACCGTTTACTTTAGCGGCGCGATGATCGAAAATGTGATAAATGAAGCTGCGCTTGCCGCAATTAGGGAAAATTCAAATGAAATAAAAGATTGTCACTTAAAGAAGGCATATCTTGAAGTATTAGCCGGTGCAGAGAAAAAAAATCCGGACGACAACAGCAGGCAAAAAGAAATAACCTCATACCATGAGGCAGGACATGCCTTTATATCAAAATATCTCATGCCAAATAAAAAGATTATTAGAGTATCCGTTATTCCTACCAGCAAGGGCGCAGGAGGATATACGCTCAGCACTCCTGACAGCGATGGTGTTGTAACGAAAAAAAGAATAAGAGATCAACTGGCAGTTTTGATGGCAGGAAGAGCGGCAGAAGAAATTTTTTTTGGAAGGGATAATATTACGATCGGTGCACAAAATGATATTGAAAAGGCAACTTCGCTTGCAGTTGATTATGTGGCCAAGTACGGAATGGATGACAGTTCATCATTTGTCAATCTTGGAGTTTTATCAGAGAAACTCAATATACCGTTAGCTTCTGCCGAAAAAGCCGTAAAAAGTCTCTCTTCTGAAATATATGAAGATGTGTTGCGCATTGTAGAAAGCAACAAAGAAAAAATTGAAAAAATTGCTAATCTGCTTATAGAAAAAGAGATAATACACGAGGAAGATCTGCGCGAAATAATTAAGGACACATCAAATTTTAATTAGCATTCCAGGGAAAATTAGTTAATATAGCATAGTAATGCTTATAAAATACAGTTGTAAAACTATGCTTGCTGTGGTATAATTTCATTAAGCAGAAAGCCTGCGGTGTACGGAAATCTTTTAATTCAACCGACATACTGTAAAAGGGAATTCGCGTCCGAGTGCCTATGGCAGGCCCGCATTGACGGGAAACCAGAAACACTTAGTAGAGCTCCCACCTGCTTAGGTGCGGGTATGAATTAATGATTTGCGGCTCTCGCGGGTTTATTAAAATTAAATTTAAAGCGGTGAAGCATTTGTGCTCTTCCGCTTTTTTCTGTGCTGGGAAAAATTTTTAAATTTTGCAGGAAAATCAGGAAAAAACGATTGCTAAAACTTAAAAATACATATATAATATTATTAGTGGGAAAAAATCCAGGAAAACTATCATAGGAGGAAAAAATGATAACGATTAAAGACGTTGCGAGACTTGCAGAGGTTTCAATATCGACCGTATCAAGAGTCATAAATGATTCTAAGCCAGTAAGTCCCGAAGTTAGGAGAAAAGTATTAAAAGTTATAGAAGAAACAGGCTATAAACCGAATGACGTGGCAAGAAGCCTTGTTACAAGGAGATCATACCTTATTGGTGTTATAATCAACAACCTTGCACAAAGCTATGTTGCTGACATAGTAAGAGGAATAGAGGAAATAGGGAAAATGTACGGATATGATATTCTTCTTTGCAGCAGCTATTCAAATAAGGAAACTCAGGAAAAATATCTGCAGCTTCTGGATAGAAAGCAGGCAGAAGGCTTATTCCTTGTTGGAAATAAATTTGACAGTGAAATAATAGAACTTGCCGAAGGTTTGAATAAGCCAAGCGTTTATTTCACGAGAGATGTTCATGATAATATGAATCATATTTCAATAGATTGCAATTCTGCAATTTATGAAATGACTAAGTACCTTGTTCAGGAAGGCCATAAAAAGATTGTATATGTATCAGACTTTGAGGACAGAACCTCAGTAGAAAACGACAAAATTGAAGGATATATGAAGGCTGTTGAAGATAATGAGCTTGGATATTCTAAAATATATGTTGTTGGAGGAAGCAAGCACGGCAAAGCATATGAGCAGGGCAAAGAAATTGTTAAAGATGCCGGAGAATTTACAGCTGTGGTATGCAGCAACGATGAAATTGCAATTGGAATTATGGATAGTTTCATCGACAATAATATTAAGGTTCCAGAGGATGTATCAGTAGTTGGATTCGGAAACATAAGAGAAGGCAAATTTGTGCGACCTGAACTTACAACTATAGGAGAACCATACTATGACGTTGGCGCAGTAGGAATGAGAATGCTCATTAAAATGATTAAAGGCGACAAAATTCAGCAGGGCCTTATGGAGCTTCCATTTACTTTAGAAAAGAGAAAAAGCGTTAAAACGATTGGAAAATAGCAAAAATAGGTGCGGATGCGTAGGGTTAATCGAATCATATATATAAATAATTTGTTGAAACCAAGCGAAAACTAACGTCCTACAAGTGACAAATAACGATAATAAAATTAACAGTGTCCCTCTATAATATTAAATGCACTTTAATATTTAGGGGGATTACATATGAAAAAAAGATTTATTTACATAATGCTGGCATTGTTGCTTTTTAGCTATAATTCCATTAGCGCATATGAATACCATGAAGAAATATCAGAGATTGAATGTTTGCTGAACCAAAGAATTGAAATTATGAACGACTTTCTTTACGGAGTCAAGGATATGAGATCCTTGGAGAATAAACTCGGGGAAATTGAGACAGGAAAACTTCTTGAAAATGATTTGGATATTTTAAGTAAAGTTGTTGATAATCCTACAGATTATGAACTTGCAATGAATGTTAAGGTGGATAAAATCAACAGTCTTGAACGAGTTGAGGATGGCATATGCATAAATGCAGATTTAATTTGGCAGATGAGAGGATATGACGGAGAATTCAACGTGGTAAGAAGCTATGATGTCAAATGTGCAGAAACAGAAAATAGACTATATTTATCTGCCCTGGTGATAATAAATGATTAACAATTCATTTTAAGGGGCATAACTAAATACATACATATAATATTAATATTTAGGAGACTAGAATGGATAACGATAAGCTGTTTTACAAAAAACATTTTATTTGGGAAAAATTAAATACCCAAGAAAAAAACGATGTCTTTAAGCTTTCTGACGATTACATGGCATTTATGGATGCCTCCAAGACTGAGAGATTGTCAGTAAAAGAAATTGTAAGAAGGGCTAAAGAAAGAGGTTTTATCTGCCTAGATGATGCAACTGAAATTAAACCCGGATCAAAAATTTACTATGTTAATAAAGAGAAAAATGTTGTTCTTGCCGTTATAGGAAAAGAAGACATTGAAAAAGGTATGAACATTGTTGGAAGCCACATAGATTCACCGAGAATCGATCTAAAGCAAAACCCGTTGTATGAAAAGCACGGCATGTCTTTGCTTAAGACTCATTACTACGGAGGAATAAGAAAATATCAGTGGGTTACTATTCCTCTTGCTCTTTACGGCACGGTTGTCAAAGCAGACGGAGAAGTTCTCCATATATCCATAGGTGACGATGAAAATGATCCTATATTCTACATAACTGATTTACTGCCTCACTTAGCTAAGGATCAAAAAGATAAAAAGCTGTCCGAAGCTATTGAAGGAGAAGGACTAAACGTAATAATAGGAAGTTTGCCTTCTTTAGGTGAAAGCGATGAAAAGGAAAAAGAAAGCAGGAAATTTAAACTTAATGTACTTAAAATATTAAATGAAAAATATGGAATGATTGAAGAGGATTTTCAAACTGCAGAGTTTGAGATAGTTCCTGCAGGCAGAGCAAGAGATGTAGGGATTGACAGAGGGATGATTATGGCTTACGGGCATGATGACAGAGTATGTGCATATACGTCTCTAAAAGCCATACTGGAGCTGGAAAATACTGAAAAAACAGCCATTGCACTGTTTGTAGACAAGGAAGAGATTGGAAGCGTCGGTAATACTGGAATGCATTCTTTGTTCTTTAGCAATATGGCTGCTGAATTGATTGCAATGCAGAATAAAGGTAATTACTGTGAGCTTAAGCTTAAAAGAGCTTTGGCAAACAGCAGTATGCTTTCGTCAGATGTGGCGGCAGGAGTAGATCCTACATATCCTCAAGTTTCAGAGCTGCAAAATGCGCCCATTATGGGTCAAGGTGTTGCAATGGTAAAATATACGGGAAGCAGAGGCAAATCAGGTGCTAATGATGCAAATGCGGAATATATAGGAAGGCTGAGAAAACTGTTCAATGAAAACAATGTTATTTGGCAGACGTCAGAACTTGGAAAGGTAGACCAGGGAGGCGGAGGAACAATCGCATATATTATGGCAAGGTACAATATGGATGTGGTTGATCTCGGAGTTCCTGTCTTAAGCATGCATGCACCGTTTGAAATAATTTCTAAAACAGATTTGTATATGACATATAAAGCATATAAGGCGTTCTACAACAATTTTTAGTACGAATAACAATATATGGAATAAAATCTAAGGGGCTGTTGCACAGTGAAGTGCGCAGCTCTTTTTCTTGCTAGCAATATTTTTAAGCAAAATGGGGACAGATTTCACCATTGAGGATGTTTTGAAGCAATTTTTATATAAATTAGTAAAATGTCAAATTTATTCTAAAAATATTTCCATACATCGTTATTGATTGACATTTTTTATTGCTGAATATATAATATAGGTTGTTTAATATTTTTAATATGGAGGTCAATAAATTGCAGAATGAATTTATACAATCAAAACATAAAGAATTTTCTGAACTGAAAAAATTCATTGATTCGGTAAAAAATTCACAAGGAATATTAATGCAAACGCTTCAAAAGGCACAAGATATATTTGGATATCTGCCGCTGGAAGTACAGCAGTTTATATCGGATGAAACTAATATACCTTTAGCAGACATTTATGGCGTTGTTACTTTCTATACTCAATTTACTATAGAAGAAAAAGGCAAGCACCGGGTTGGTGTCTGTCTAGGAACGGCATGCTATGTAAAAGGTTCACAGGATGTTATTGATAAGCTGGCTGATGAATTGGATATTAAGGTAGGGCAAACAACAGAGGATAAAATGTTTACTCTTGAAGCAACAAGATGTCTGGGATGCTGTGGTTTGGCTCCTGTTATGACAGTTGACGAAGATGTATACGGCAACGTGGACCCTAAAAAGGTCCCCGAAATAATTGCTAAGTATAAGAATCAGGAGGTGTAAGCTTGAAGACGCTAGATGAATTAAAAGCTTTGAAGGAAGAATCCATTAAGAATTTAGACAAAAGCGGTAACGATAAAGAAATAAGAATAGTTGTCGGAATGGCAACCTGTGGTATATCAGCCGGGGCTAAACCTGTTTTAGATACGCTGGTAAAAGAAACAGAAGATAATAATTTGAACAATGTTAAAGTTGTTCAGACAGGATGCATAGGCATGTGCACATACGAGCCTATAGTTGAAGTATATGTGCCTGATAAAGAAAAGGTAACATATACACATGTCACTCCTGATAAAGCAAAATATATAATTGACGAGCTGATGGAAAAAGAAGCAGAAAATACTGCGGAAAAAACATCGCTTATGGACAGTGAGTTCTATAAGAAACAAAAAAGAGTAGCTCTCAGAAACTGCGGAATCATTAATCCTGAAAACATATATGAATATATAGCTAAAGATGGCTACATGGGTCTTGGAAAAGCTTTAACCGAAATGACTCCGTCGGAAGTTATTACATTAATGAAAAACGGAGGATTGAGAGGAAGAGGCGGAGCCGGATTTCCTACAGGTGTGAAATGGAGCTTTGCTGCTCCCAATAAAGCGGATCAAAAATACATCATCTGCAATGCGGATGAAGGCGATCCAGGTGCGTTCATGGACAGAAGCGTTCTTGAAGGTGACCCTCACGCTGTGCTTGAGGCAATGGCTATTGCTGGCTATGCCATAGGTGCTACAAAGGGATTTATATATGTAAGAGCTGAATATCCGGTAGCTGTAAAAAGACTTGAAATAGCTATTAGTCAAGCAAGAGAGCTTGGACTTCTTGGTAAGAATATATTTGAGTCCGGATTTGACTTTGATATTGAAACCAGACTTGGAGCCGGAGCGTTTGTTTGCGGAGAGGAAACAGCGCTGATGCAGTCAATAGAAGGTAAAAGAGGTATGTCTAGAGTAAAACCTCCATTCCCTGCAAACAAAGGTCTTTGGGGAAAACCATCTGTAATAAACAATGTTGAAACACTGGCTAACATTCCTCAAATTGTGTATAACGGACCGGAGTGGTTTAGAAGTTTCGGTACTGAAAAATCACCGGGAACAAAAGTGTTTGCATTGGGCGGCAAAATTAAGAACACGGGTCTTGTTGAAGTTCCTATGGGAACTACATTGAGAGAAGTAATTTACGATATCGGAGGCGGATGTCCAAACGGCAAGGAGTTTAAAGCTGTGCAGACAGGAGGACCTTCAGGAGGATGTCTGACTAAGGATCACCTTGATACTCCAATAGAGTATGAAACTCTTATGGCAGTAGGCTCAATGATGGGCTCAGGCGGAATGATCGTAATGGATGAAGACAACTGTATGGTTGATATAGCTAGATTCTTCCTGGAATTTACCGTAGACGAATCATGCGGCAAATGTACTCCATGTAGAGTCGGCACAAAAAGAATGCTTTCAATATTGGAAAAGATAACGTCCGGAAAAGGAACAATGGAGGATTTGGAAGAACTTGAAAGCTTGGCTCAAAGCGTAAAAGATTCATCGCTGTGCGGGCTTGGACAGACCGCTCCTAATCCAGTTCTATCAACACTGAGATATTTCAAAGATGAATATATTGCCCATGTTGTGGATAAAAAATGCCCGGCTAAGCACTGCAAGGCATTGTTGACCTTTGAGATTGACAAGGATAAATGTACGGGATGTACTTTATGCTCCAGAAAATGTCCGGTTAATGCTATCGATGGCACTGTTAAGAATCCTCATGTCATCAATCAGGAATTATGTATAAAATGCGGTAATTGCTACAGCGTATGTAGATTCGGCGCTGTGGAGAAGAACTAAAAGGGAGGAGCTAACGTGGCTATAGTTAAACTTAATATAAACGGAAAAGAAGTAACGGCCGAAGCTGGGAAGACTGTATTACAGGCGGCTTTGGAAAACAATATAGAAATCCCGCACCTGTGTTTTGACGAAAGACTGGAAGTATACGCAGGCTGCGGATTGTGCTTGATTGAAATAGAAGGACAGCCAAAAACAGCAAGAGCCTGTGCTACACCCGTTTCAAACGGACTTGTGGTAAGAAGCGATACTAAGAAGGTTATCGAAGCGAGAAACACTGCTTTAAATCTTCTTGTGTCACAGCATATAGGCGACTGCAAGGCTCCTTGTACCTTAAACTGTCCGGCTAACACTGATGTTCAGGGATATGTTGGGTTGGTTGCAAATAGGCAGCCGAAGGAAGCGTTGAAATTAATAAAAGAAAAGCTTCCGATGCCGGCAAGTATAGGAAGGGTATGTCCCCATCCTTGCGAAAAGGCATGCAGGAGACAACATGTAGAAGAACCTGTATCAATAGCATGCATAAAGACATTTGCTGCGGATTATGATTTGAATTCTGATGATGTATATATACCAAGTCTTAAACCTTCTACAGGTAAAAAAGTTGCAGTTGTTGGGGCAGGTCCTGCAGGACTGTCTGCTTCATATTTCTTGCTTAGAGACGGGCATGACGTAGAAATTTTTGAAGCTATGGAAAAGCCTGGCGGAATGCTGAGATATGGAATACCTGAATATCGACTGCCGAAAAATGTAGTTGATGCAGAAGTTGCGGTAATTGAAGAAATGGGCGCCAAAATAAACTATGGTGTAAAAATAGGAGAAGACATATCATTAGAATACCTTCAGGAAAAATATGATGCAGTATTTTTAGGTATAGGGGCATGGAAAAGCTCATCAATGAGATGCGAAGGAGAAGATACTCCCGGAGTATTGGGAGGAATTGATTTCTTAATAAAGGTTGCACAAAACAACCCTGTTAAGATAGGGAAAAAAGTAATAGTAGTAGGCGGTGGAAATACTGCAATGGACGTTGCAAGAACAAGCATACGTCTTGGAGCGGAAGAGGTAAGAGTTGTTTACAGAAGAACTGAAGCTCAAATGCCTGCAGAAGAATTAGAAATTAAGGAAGCAAAAGAAGAGGGCGTTATATTTTCATTTTTGTCCGCACCTGTACTTGTGGAAAGTGACGGAAAAGTAACAGGGTTGAAGTGCGAAAAAATGGTTCTGGGGGAGAAAGATGCATCCGGAAGACAAAGACCTGAGCCAACTGGTGAATTCGTGGTGTTTGAAGCCGATACTGTAATCGCTGCAATAGGCCAGGAAGTTGACTGCGGAAAAATCGATGTTGCACAGGGCAAGAAGAAAAATATCGTAATAAATGAAGGAACTTTTGAAACAAATATCAGAGGAGTGTTTGCAGGCGGAGACGCTGCAACAGGACCTAAAATAGCAATAGATGCAATTGCTCAGGGACAGCAAGCTGCAGGAGTTATCAGCAGCTACCTGGACGGCGCGATTATTCCTTACAAAGATATTCCTCTTGTATACACTGAAGTTACAAAAGAAGATTTCAAGGACAGAGAAGTAGTTCCAAGGGTAGAGCACAGAACAGTTGAGCCTGAGATAAGAAAATTCAACTTCCAGCCAATACTTCCTACAATGACAGAAGAAGAGGCAGTTAAAGAAGGTTCAAGATGTCTCGAATGCGGCTGTAAGGATTACTTTGAGTGTCAGCTTGTAGATTATATTAAGAAATATGAAGTTGATACTGTGAAATACCATGCTGATAATGAAAAGAAATTCCATGAAACAGATCATCCGTTCATTTCACAGAATGTTGACAAATGCGTGCTATGCGGATTGTGTGTGAGAACTTGCAACGAGGTTGTTGGGGCGTCGGCTCTAGGCTTTGTTGAAAGAGGAAATGAAACTTTCGTTGCTCCGGCATACGAACAAGGCTTAAAGCTTACAAGTTGTATATCCTGCGGACAGTGTATAGATGTGTGTCCAACAGGTGCTTGGCTTGACAGAAGAGAAAATATAAAAGAAATACCACTTGATTTAACTGAGACAAAATCAGTATGCAGTTACTGCTCAGTAGGATGCGAAGTGGTTTACGAGCATAAAGACAATGTAGTATACAAGGCTTCAAGCCCTAAGGAAAATGAAATTCCTATGTGTGGTAAGGGAAAATTCGGAATTGAGCATATTAATAACGAAAATAGACTGCTTGAAGCTAAAGCAAGAGTTAAGGGTGAGCAGACATCTGTATCGTTGGATACTGCTTTATATGAGATTGCTAAACGCTTAAGAAATGTACAAAACATGTACGGAGAGAATCAGGTGGCATTTGTAGTTTCTCCTAAACTTACCAATGAAGAGCTCAAGAAGCTTAGTTACGTTGCAACTGAGTTGGGTACTGAGTACATGGGTTCGTTTACAATAGATTCTGAACCGGGAATTGAAACTGTGCTTGGAGAAAACAAATCAAATGTAACTTTGAACGAGTTGGATGCAGCTGACTTGATAATTTCAGCAGGACAATTGTATGAACATCATCCTGCAGCTGGAATGAAACTTAGAAGATTGTCTGTTTCAAAGCCTGTTATATCGGCATCAACGGTAAAAACAAAGGCGGAAAATTGGGCAAAGAAGGCAGATGTTAAGGAATATGAACTTTTCTTTGCAGCTGTTCTCAAAGCTTTGATTGAAAACGGAACAATCAAGAAAGAAGCTGTAAAAGGCTTCGCAAACGGAGAAGAGCTTCTTAGTTCAATTGATAAACTTGAACAGAACAAATCCGCTGAGGAAGTTGCTGAAAGCATCAAGAAATCTAAAAAACCTGTTATAGTAGCCGATGAGAATACTATTGGCAGCAAGGCTCTTAAGATTTTGGCTGACATAACAGTATTGATGGGCAATAAAGATAAACCTCACAGAGGTCTTATAGTTCTTAAGGCAAAAGCAAACAGTCAGGGAGCTTGGAACTTAGGATTCAGAACTTCAGGAAAAGCGGTTAAGGATGCCCTCATAAACAATGAAATAAAAGGCCTTGTTGTAATAGGTGAAGACATAATAGGCAATGTACCTGAGCTTAAGAAGGCAGCAGAAGGATTGAAATTCTTCGCGGCAGTTGATATAATGGAAAATGACACAACAAAAGCTGCGGAATATGTTCTTCCTCTTTGCAGTATTGCTGAAAGCAGCGGCACAATAACAAGTGCGGACGGAACAGTTAAAAATGTTGTTGAAGCTATAAAACCGCTTACGGGTATGTCAAACATGCATATGTTTGAGAAGCTGGCAGAACTGCTGAATGCAAAATCTGTTGCTTATGAGGCTCCGAAATATGAAACGGCTTTATATGTTCCGGAATTTGAAGGAAAAGAAAAAGAATATGAAGTATATGATACTGTAGAAAAAGCATTTTTGGAAAAATTAAAAGAAAATTGCGTAAAAGCTAATTAATTGTTAAACAAATCCGCATAAAGAACCGTACAATGAACCTGTTAAGCTTCATTGACGCTGCTTTAAAACATAATTGGGACGCATAAAATGACTCCCTGTTCGGGTTTGAATTAATTGATGAGATTTCCTAGTAAGACGGTGTAATACGTTTTGAGGAAATCTCATTTTTATTTTAATTATTCTTTAATAATAGGTAAAAATAAGCTATAATAAACTATCATTACAAGGAGGAAGTATGGAACAGTATTTTACAAAAAATCCGTCAACAGAAAAGGAATTATATAGATTTGACTGGAACATAGGCGAGAAAAGATTTTATTTCAATACAAGTAACAGCGTATTTTCAAAAAATGGAATGGATTTTGGCTCGATGCTTCTTGCTGAAACAGTAATAAAGGAAAATAAAGAATTTGACGGACATATATTGGACCTTGGATGCGGTTATGGGCCCGTAGGTATTGTCCTTGCAAATTTTTTGGGAAAATCTACAGTAACTATGTCGGATGTTAACGAAAGAGCACTTGAGCTCTGCAAAATGAATGCGAGAGAAAACAATGTTGAAAACAGAGTGAGAGTATTAAGCTCGTCAGTATTTGAAAATATAACTGATAAGTTTGACATGGTGGTTACTAACCCTCCAATCAGGGCAGGAAAAGATGTGGTATTCTCATTTTACGAAGGCGCGTACGATCACTTAAATCCCGGCGGGAAACTTTATGTGGTTATACAAAAAAAGCAGGGAGCTCCGAGCACAAAGACAAAATTAAAGAGCCTGTTCGGCAATTGTGAAACAGCTGATAAAAAATCAGGATATTTTATATTAGTATCAATAAAATCATAAATGTCTTGTGCTATGGCTTATTTTTAAATACATCTGATTTTTTTCTATTCATCCTTACCAGCAGGCCGTTTATTTCTGCTCCGGTCAGGAATATTGCCGAAAGTATAAAAACCCAAATTAAAAATACTATCACACCGGATAAATTTCCGTAAATAAAATTATAATATTTTGCCTTTGTGCTTATATAATTTGAAAAAATCATTGATCCCAATATGAAACCTGCTGTTGAAAATACAGATCCCGGAAAGACAAATGAAAATTTCACCTTTTCATATGTAAGAAACTTGTACGCCGCCGAAAATATAAAAAACATCATAAGAATAGGCATCAGGTATCTGAATACATCGATAGTTGGTAAAATAAGCTCAGAAAATAAATTAATGCTTTTAAGTAGCAAAATAATTTCCTTCCCCAGAACTATGAGAGTAAATATTACCATGGTGATGAACATTAATGCTACCGTAAATACAATTCCCTGTATCCTCATAAACAGATAGTTGTTTTTTATGGTGAAGCCGTAGGCTCTGTTTATACCGTTGATTATCGATGCGCTTCCCGCTGTAGCAGACCATAAGATAACAATAAGGCTGGCTGAGAAAACAGGCTTAGAGCAGCTGTCTAAGGTGCTGTGAACTACATTTGATATGATACTGTATGCATCGGCTGGAAATATTTTTTCCGCGGAGTCTAATATATAATATATGTAGCTGCTGAAATTGCACATCATTGACATAGCCATAATGAGAAACGGAAATATTCCCAGTACGATGTAGTATGAAAATTGAGCGCTGAAAGAAAAAATATTATCATCTTTAATTCTGGATGCTAAATTTGATATAAATACAAATAGTTTTTTCCACATAAGTCACCATTAAATACAATATTTTATAAATATAATATAACAGTTAAGCAAGCAGAAAGCAAAAAAAATTAGCGATCTGCTTATATATTATGAGCAGATTTTAAAATTATATCAATTGAAGGAATGCTAAAAACATCAATTGTAATTATTGCATTTAATAAAATTGAATGCTATAATAATTTCAGGCAAAAAATGAATATTTAGGAGGATTAAATGGAGATTAAGAAAATTTGCGTTGCAGGAACAGGAACGATGGCAAAAGGTATTATACAAACCTTTGCACAGGCAGGATATCCGGTTGTAGTTAAGGGAAGACAAGGGAAATCATATGATAGCTTAGAAGATACAATAGGCAAAGGGCTGGCTAAATTGGTTGCAAAAGGCAGAATGGAACAGTCCGCTATGGATGCAACATTGGCAAACATAACTAAGGTTACTGATTATGCTGAATGCAAGGATGCTGATTTGTTTATTGAAGCAATAGCAGAAGATATGGAAATAAAGCATAAGGTATTTGCAGAAATTGAGGCAGTTGCAAATGAAGATGCTATATTATCAACCAACACATCTTCACTGTCAATAACAGAAATTGCATCTAAATGTAAAAGACCAGGAAATGTTATAGGAATGCATTTCTTTAATCCGGTTCCTGTTATGAAGTTAGTTGAAGTAATAAAAGGAAAAGTTACGGAAGAAGAAGTCCACAGTGCTATAGTTGAACTGTCGAAAAATATAGGCAAAACTCCTGTAAGTGTTGATGAAGCTCCTGGATTTGTTGTTAACAGAATACTTATTCCTTTGGTTAATGAAGGTGTTGGTATACTGGCTGATGGCGTTGCAACTAAGGAAGAAATTGATGCAGCTATGAGACTTGGAGCCAACCATCCTATGGGGCCGCTTGAGTTGGGAGATTTAGTAGGCTTAGATGTATGCCTGGCAATAATGGAAGTATTGTATAACGAATTTGGTGATCCAAAATACAGACCGCATCCGTTGCTTCGCAAAATGGTAAGAGCAAATCTGCTTGGAAGAAAAACAGGTAAAGGCTTTTATGATTACAATAAATAATACAAATAAAAATTAGAGAACAGCAAACGCTGTTCTCTAATTTTTATTTGTAAATAGGGTTATAATAAGCATAATTGGAATTTTTAGCTTGAAATAAATATTGCCATTAAGTATAATAAAGAGAAATTACAATTTATAAATAAGGTTAATTAATATATTACAAGGAGGAAGAAATGAGCGATAACAATACTGAAAACAGGGAATCGGTTAATTTCATACAAAAAATAATTAATGAAGACCTTGAAAATAAAACATACGGAGACAGGGTACATACTAGATTTCCTCCGGAGCCAAACGGTTATCTTCATGTCGGCCACGCAAAGTCAATATGCCTTAATTACAGCCTTGCAAAGAAAAACAACGGTATTTTTAACTTGAGATTTGATGACACAAACCCAACAAAGGAAGATGACTCATTTGTTGAATCTATAATAAAAGATGTTAAATGGTTATGCCCAGACTGGAAAGAAAGAATATTTTTTGCTTCTGATTATTTTGGCAAAATGTATGATTATGCTGTTGAACTGATAAAAAAAGGGCTAGCCTATGTTGACGATTTATCAGCTGATGAAATAAGGGAGTACAGAGGTACACTTACAGAACCGGGAAAGGAAAGCCCATACAGAAACAGAGAAATTGAAGAAAATCTTGAACTATTCTCTAAAATGAAGAATGGGGAATATGGAAACGGCGAAAAAGTTCTCAGAGCAAAGATCGATATGGCAAGTCCGAATATAAACATGAGAGATCCTGTTATTTACAGAATACTCCATGAGGATCACCACAACACAAAGGATGAATGGTGCATATATCCTATGTATGACTATGCCCATCCCGTGGAGGATGCAATTGAAGGAATAACACATTCAATATGCACGCTTGAATTTGAGGATCACAGACCATTTTATGACTGGGTTCTGAGTAATCTTGACGATTTTAAGGCTGCTCCTACGAAACAGATTGAATTTGCCAAGCTGTTTTTAACAAAGACAATGATGGGTAAAAGATACCTGAAACAAATGGTGGAAGAAGACTATGTAGACGGGTGGGATGATCCGAGAATGCCTACCGTGGCAGCTTTGAGGAGGAGAGGTTACACTCCTGAAGCTATACAAAATTTCTGTGAAGCCATAGGGGTTTCAAAAGCCCAGAGCGTAGTAGATATAGCTATGCTTGAGCACGCGGTTAGAGATGATCTCAGCATGAAAGCTCCCAGAACAATGGCGGTTTTGAATCCATTAAAGCTGATTATTACCAACTATCCAGAGGATGAAGTTGAATACATGGAATCCGAAAATAATCCCGATAATCCTGAAATGGGAACCCGTATGGTGCCTTTCTGCAGGGAATTGTACATAGAAAGAGAAGACTTTATGGAAAATCCTCCGAAAAAATATTACAGACTGTTCCCGGGAAACGAAGTTAGACTGAGAAATGCTTATTTTGTAAGGTGCGAGGATTTTGTTAAGGATGCTGATGGAAACATAACAGAAATTCACTGTACATATGATCCGGAAACCAGAAGCGGATCAGGATTTAAGGGAAGAAAGGTTAAAGGAACAATTCACTGGGTATCGGCAAGGCACAGTATTGATGCAGAAGTAAGACTGTACGATTATATGATGGAAGATCAGGATTATGACAAGACAAACTTTTTAGAGAAATTAAATCCAAATTCCAAGATAATTCTTAATAATTGTAAAGTCGAGCCTTCAATGAGAGAAAGAAATGTAGGTGACAGGTTCCAGTTCATGAGACACGGATATTTTATAATTGACAGGGACACTACAGATAAAACACTGGTGTTTAACAGAATAGTGCAATTAAAGAGCAGCTATAAATAATTTGGACATTGGACCTCTCGGGGACGGTTCTTTTAGGAACGTCTCTGAGAGGTCTGTTGATACCGAGAAGGGTGATATTTTGAACATACAAGAAATAATTGAAAGCAGCCTGGATGAAAACAAGTTCATATACTGTGTTTTTACAACTCCAAGAAACAAATCAGAAAACCCATACAAAAAAATAATCGCAAGACCCATTTCCATTAAAAATGAAAATATAATTCAATTTGAGAAATTTACCGAAAAACAAGCTTTTCACGATAACCTTGCATACGAGCAGGCTGCCGGCGAGATGGTTAATTTAATAATAAATGAGTATCGCAATATAAATTTGTTCACTGAAGATGCGGATTTTCAGCTCATGGTGAGCAAAAAAGGAAGAGTGAAAGTTATTGAAAAGGAAGCTACAAAGACATTGGAAATTGATAGTCACAACAAGAAAAAGAAGTATATAATCAATGAGAATGAACCGTGTGACTTTTTAATAAATTTGGGAGTTATGACAAATGACGGAAAAGTATATGCGAAGAAATACGATAAGTTCAGGCAGATAAATAAATTTTTGGAAATAGTTGATGATTCCTTGAAAGGAAAAAATATCAAGGATGATTTCATGATTATAGATTTTGGCTGCGGCAAGGCATACCTGACATTTGCCTTATATTATTATTTCTATTTTATAAGAAAAATCAATGTTAAAATCATCGGACTGGATTTAAAGGATGAAGTTATAGAATTTTGCAATCGTACGGCAAAAAAACTTGAGTACGGAAATCTTGAATTTATTTACGGAGATATACAAAATTTCCAATATAAATCTGATGTTGACATGATAGTAACTCTCCATGCCTGCGATACCGCAACTGATGCAGCATTGGCTAAAGCTGTTAATTGGAATACGGATATAATTTTGTCCGTTCCATGCTGCCAGCATGAGTTTTATGATAAAATAGAGAATAAACACCTTGAGCCCATGCTTAAACACGGTCTGATAAAAGAAAGAGTTTCATCCCTTGTAACGGATTCGCTTAGAAGTTTATTTTTGGAAACGAAGGGGTATAAAGTTCAGCTAATGGAATTTATAGCAATGGAGCATACGCCCAAGAACATACTGATACGTGCCGTAAAAACAGGCAAAGGCAACCCGAAGGCGGTAAAAGAATATGAGAATTTCAAAAATGTTTGGAATTTGAATAATCTATTCATAGAAGAATATTACGAAAAAATTCAAAATGATAACAGTACAAATGTCTAGCTTATCATGAGATTGCAGGTGGTTTTATGACCTTTGAGCATAGTTTTAACAAGCACGACAAAGAAATATTTGAATATATATTTGATAATATTCCGGATTCAATAACTATTGTTGATATGAGCGGAAAAGTAATTTTTTTTAATAAAATGGCAGAGGAATACTTCGGAGTTCTTAGAAACAATATTATTGGCAAAGATATTAGAGAATTTTTTCCAAACGCTATTCTTCCTAGGGTTCTTGAAAGCAGGACATCATTCCATAATATTTATAATAATCCAAGGGAAAACAGCTTTGTTGTATCAAGTGCAGTACCGCTTGAAGACAAGGGCGGCAATATGATGGGTGCGCTGGTTATAGACCGAGACATAACAGAAATCTTCAAGTTGAGCGAACTTCTTAATAAAACACAATCAAATCTGCTGAAACTGGAAAAGGAATATTCAAAAATCAAATCTGCTGGAGAGGCGTATTTTTCAAAAATTATAAGCAACAATGCTAACTTTATTGAAATAATTAATCTGTGCAAGAATATATCAAAATCACCTTTAAACGTTTTGCTGAAGGGAGAGAGCGGAACAGGAAAAGAACTGTTTGCGAAAGCTATCCATTACGAAAGCGGCAGGCAGGGAAAGTTTATTCCTATTAACTGCAGCGCCATACCCAGGGATTTGTTTGAAAGTGAACTTTTTGGATATGAAGCAGGAGCATTTACCGGAGCTAGAAGTGCTGGAAGAAAGGGAAAGTTTGAAGAGGCTGAGGGTGGAAGCCTTTTTCTTGATGAAATTGCAGACATGCCCATAGAGCTTCAGCCAAAGCTTTTAAGAGTTTTGGAGGAAGGTGTGGTAACAAGAGTCGGTGGAAATAATCCGAGAAAAATTGACGTGAGAATTATTTCTGCTACCAACAGAGATATAAGGGCATTAATCAAAGATGAGAAATTTCGCAGCGACTTGTACTACCGCCTTGATGTTTTTCAAGTCAATATACCGCCTCTCAGAGAGAGAAAGGGAGATGTAGTCCTTTTGGCGAATAAATTTATACAAGAATTTTGTATGGAGCAGGGTATAAATATCATAGAAATTCCCAATGATATTTTAAATATATTTTTTGAATATCATTGGGAGGGAAATGTCAGAGAGCTTCGGAATGTAATTCAGCGGTCAGTAATATATGCATCCCAAAGAGGTAAAAATAAAATAGAAATAGAATTTCTGCCTCACCACATGCAAGATATAAAGGTTGATGAAATCAAAAAAGTTATAGATGTAAATGAAATTAAGAGACACGAAATCGGTTTGGAAGAATATCTTGAAAAAATAGAAAAAAGAATAATACAAAAGACCCTTGAGGAGTTGAATTTCAACAAGACGGAAGCTGCAAAACACTTAAAGCTTCCAAGGGCGACGCTATATTACAAGATGGAAAAATACAATATAAAAATAAATGTATAATAGATAATGGCTGAGAAGTAATTGCATTACAGCAACAAAAGTTTGTCGAATTACGCTTATAGCGATGTCGTTATACGATTAAATTGAAAGGATTACAATGGAAAAAATAAGATTAGCTGCCATATCTGCCTTTGGTTTAGAGGCAATAGTTAAAAGAGAACTTCATGATTTGGGGTACGATGACGTAGTGACAGATAACGGATGGATGTACTTTGATGCCGAAATTGATGATATTCCTAGAACAAATATAAACTTAAGGTGCGCAGACAGGGTGATGCTTGTTATGGGTCAGTTTGACGTGTACACGTTTGAAGAACTGTTCGATAAAACCTATGAGCTTCCCTGGGAAAAATGGATTTCTGAGGAAGGAAAGTTTACGGTAAAAGGGAAGAGTGTTAAATCTAAATTGTACTCTACCCCGGACTGCCAGTCCATTGTTAAAAAAGCAGTATCCAAAAAATTGTGCCAGGAGTATGGCAGGGAATGGATGCCGGAAACTGGAGCTGAATTTACAATACAGATATCAATTCACAAGGATGTTGCAACTCTTACAATCGATACAACTGGGGCAAGAGAAGGATTGTTCAAGCGAGGATACAGAGAAAAGTCTACAATGGCTCCATTAAAGGAGACTATGGCTGCTGCATTGGTAAAGCTCAGCTATTGGAATAAGGACAGAGTTTTGTACGATCCCATGTGCGGTTCAGGAACAATTGCTATTGAAGCTGCCATGATTGGAAGAAACATTGCGCCGGGACTTAATCGAAAATTTGCATCTCAGGGATGGCCAGTAGTCAAGGAAGAATATTGGAAAAATGCAAAAGTTGAGGCAAGAAGGAAAATTGACCTTGATTCTGACATTAAAATTTTTGCCTCTGATATAAGCAAAAAAGCAATTGAAATCGCTAAGGAAAATGCAATAGAAGCCGGAGTTGACGACTGTATTGATTTTTTTGTGAAGGATGTTACGAGGATAAGAGAGCCTATGTGTCCTAACGGAATATTGATAACAAATCCTCCGTACGGCGAGAGAATAGGTGAGACAGAAGAAATACATAAGATTCATAAAAAACTGGGGCAGGTATTCGGCAAAGATAAGACATGGTCCACATATGTAATAACGTCAGTTGATTCTTTTGAAAGAGACTTTGGTAGGAAAGCAGATAGAAAAAGAAAGTTGTTTAACGGCGATGTAAGAGTGGATTATTATCAGTACTATGGAAAAAAGCCTGAAAGAAACAATGACTAGGTTATATCAGCGAAAATTTTCATTATAAAAAAGTTGAAATACAATCATTTTTATTGTACACTGTAAATATATATTTGATTTTTTTCAATATTGTGATATTATATAAACTACAATATTGAAAGTTGGAGCAAATATGGTTGTAGAAGTAAGTGCCGGAGGAATTGTTTTTTTCAAGAACAGCATATTGATGTTAAGAAAATTTAACAGAGATTGGGTCCTTCCAAAGGGAAGAGTTGAGAAAAATGAATCCTTGAAGGAAGCAGCTTTGCGTGAAGTTTATGAGGAAACGAGGGCAAAGGTTACTACCATTAAATATCTGGGAAAAATAAGCTATGAGTTCAATAGAACCTGCTATATGGACAGAGTCCATATAAACAAAGAAGTACATTGGTATTTAATGATGGCACGAAACATGAACTGTGTCGCTTTAAAAAACGAAGGATTTGTGGAAGCAAAATTTCTTCCGTTTGAAAGATCATTGGCAATTGCACGTTATGATGATGAAAGAAAAATCATAAAAAAAGCTGTTGAGGATATAAAATTTCATTGTTACAAGTAGGGTGATTACATGACTTTTTCATCTAAACTAAAAGAAGAACTGTCAAGAACAGAAATAAAAGATATAGTCAGTGCAAAGGCTGAAGCGGCAGCTTTTGTAAGAACAATGGGTTATATTACCCTTAAGGGTTTTAATAAGATGAAAGTTGAGTTTTCTACAGAGAACGCTGCGATTGCGAGACGTATTTTTAAGCTTCTTAAGGTGGCATTTGAAATTACTACACAGGTAAGCGTTGAAAAAACCAACAGATTGAAAAAGCATAACAATTACATCATAAAAATTGAAGAAAATCTTTCAAAGAAGTTTTTGCAGGAAACAGGATTAACAGGTAATGATCTTAATATAATGACTTTTGACTATGGAGTTCCCAAAAGTATTGTAAGAAGTGAAGCATCTAAGAGAGCTTATGTTAAAGGAGCTTTTATGGGATGCGGCAGTGTAAGCGATCCTGAAAGATCTTATCATGCTGAGTTTGTAAGCAATAAGGAGGAGCACAGCAGAGGAATTAGAGAATTGCTTAAGAGTTTTGGCATAAATGGTAAGACTATATTTCGTAAGAACTATTATGTGACTTATATAAAGGAAAGTGAACAGATTTCCGACCTGCTGGCATTAATGGGTGCTAACAGTGCAGTACTTGAATTTGAAAATGTAAGAGCAGTTAAAGAAACAAGAAATCAAATAAACAGAGTTATAAATTGTGAAACTGCTAACCTTGATAAGATAGTTGACACTTCGATGAGACAGATTAACAGCATTAAGGTATTAAAGAAGCATAAAGCTATTGATAAACTTCCGGATCACTTGAGAGAGCTTGCTTATTTGAGACTGAAGCACACCAATGCGAGCTTAAAAGAACTGGGCGAAATGCTAGACCCACCCCTTGGAAAATCAGGTGTTAATCATAGATTAAGAAAAATTGAAGAAATTGCTAAAGATTTTGAACAAGAGAAATGAGGTGAATATAATGAGATCACAAAAAGTAATTTTGAAAAATAAAATTGGACTACATGCGAGACCGGCAGCTATATTTGTAAAAAAAGCTAGAAACTTTGACAGTGAGATAATTATAAAAAAAGGCATTCAGGAAGCTAACGGCAAAAGCATAATCAGTATTATGGCATTAGGTGCAATGAAGGGCGATGAACTTATAATATTAACAAAAGGTTCAGATGAAGACAAATGTATTTCTGAATTAACTAATCTATTAGAGTTCATGGAAGAAGAAGAATAAAAGGAGGGTATTGCCCTCCTATTTAATTGATAAGGGAGAAATAATGGATAATAAAATATTGGCAAAAGTAGATGGAAGAGAAATAAGGGAATCAGATTTAAATAATCTGATGAAGAATTTAGGACAGAACGCAGCATATTTCCAAGGTGAAGAAGGAAGAAAAAAACTGGTTGATGAGCTTGTTATGCATGAGCTTATGTATTCAGATGCTGTTGAGAAGGATCTTGATAAAGATGAGGAATTTATTGAAGTAATGGAAAACATGAAAAAATCCATGCTTCAGCAGTACAGCCTCAGAAAAATGTTCAATGAAATATCAGTTTCGGAAGAAGACATAAAAAACTATTATGATAGTCACAAGGAAAAGTTTGTAACTGATGAAATGGTTCAGGCAAGTCATATACTTGTAGATTCAGAAGAAAAAGCAAACGAAATACTTGAGGATATAACAGATGGTCTTTCATTTGAGGATGCTGCAGCACAATATTCAAGCTGTCCTTCAAAACAGGCCGGTGGATCATTAGGAAAGTTCGGAAAAGGACAAATGGTTCCTGAATTTGAGAAGGCTGTTTTTTCAATGCAGGTTGGAGAAATCAGTGAGCCTGTTAAAACACAATTTGGTTACCACATAATCAAACTTACAGATCATACTACAAAAAGAAGCTCCAGTCTTGAAGAGGTTCATCAGGAAGTTAAAGATGCATGCTTCATGGAAAAACAGGAACAGTTATATGCGGACAGAAAAGCAGAGCTAAGCAATAAATACAGCGTTGAAGTCATAAAATAATCATCTAAAACAACCGCTACACAGTCTTTTTAGACTGCGCCTCCAAGCTTAAATTATCAAGTAGATTTTAAGCATAAAATTATTAAAATGTCAATAATTTTATATTAATGTATTAATGTAGAATTTATTCTGTAAATATATTATAATAAAGATAAGTTAGGATATATACAATTATTACATGACATTATAGAGGTGTAGTCTAAAACAGCACTTAATATAATATAGTTTAGAAATCTAATGTAGTGGTGAAACTATGAAAATGTCAAATATACTTGAGCTTGTCAAAGTTATGTTTATCCCGGTCAATAAACTTAATTTTAAACACATTACTAAAAAAAACCTTCCTTTTTTTATTGGTTGGATTAGTATGTTTATTTGGCTTTACTCATATTTTTTGCCATTTGGAGAATTTCGCTTTGAAAGTAATCTATACAATGAAAAGGTGGGAAATCCATTTTTATTCACCTGCGTGTGGCTTATTGTATGCCCATTTATCACAGTTTTATTTGACGGACGTAAGTACGTTCCAAAAACATTTTATAGTGTTATTATTGCTATAGTTTGTTTTTTAGGCATAAGATTTGTTCCCAGCGGAATGGTATCACAAGCTATCCTGGTTCTTGGTTCTGCCTGTATAGGACATGTTTTTGCCTCAAGTTGCTATTCTTTTTTTATGGTGTTAAATAATTCTGAAAAATTTTATGCTATGATATTGGCTGTATTGTTACCAAAGTTACTTATGTTCTTTCGACCGATGCTAAGCAGCCCTGAATCCAAGGTTGACGGTGCTACAATTTTTATAGCCTTAATTCTAATAATTCTTGCAGTTTGTTCGTTTTTATATAGAAACAATATAGATAATATGCCTAAATCCGGCACAGTTAAAGTTCCATCTAAAGCCTACTACTTGATGCCGGTTGTTTTTATTGTACTTGGGCTTAATGATGTTTTAGCTCCTGCGACCATACGAAACCTTTCGGGATTGGCATCTCACAACGTAGAAAGTCTGTACTTTTACGGAGTGCTTATAGGATCTTCTTTTCTTATATTTGTTCAAAAAAAATTTTCCGTAAATATTTGTAATATGCTTAATGTTTCGTTTGCTCTTACTGCCATCGGTTTCGTTTTCAGTCTTATACACCATGAAAATTTAGTAATGGGTTGTGCTTCGATTATTTGCTTTGGAGCGGCATATATGATTGGCTTAACTAATATTTATTATTTAGCCGGTTTTATGGCTAAAAAGTTTCAAAGCGTCTTGTTTTACCGTATAGGTATTGTATTATCATCGCTTTATTACTTCTCTGGGTTGTCAATTGTCGCACTTTCAAAAAGTACGATTTATATTATACCCGGTAATTTCATGGCGCTGTTTTCTATTATTGTTATCATTGTGTTTTTTGCTTTATCGCCGGTATTTCTTGAAATGCTGTATGGTGGAGAGTGGATAGACGATACATACCGCCTAGATGTTACAATGTGCACGCGTTTAGAAGCTAAACTTAAAGATTTTAAACTGACACCTGCCGAAACAGAAGTTTGTAAGTTGCTGCTTAACGGATATTCCCTAAAACAGATTGCAGCTATAGAAGGCAAAGCGTATGCAACTATAAACACCTATTATGTTTCGGTTTACAGAAAACTTGGCATACAAAGTAAAGCTGAGTTGATGATTTTATTCAAAGAATATATCACAACTAGTTAAATGCTAAAATTCAACCATTTTTAGCCCCTCAATAATTCTATTGAGGGGCGTTTTTGTGTGTATCAATAAAACTCATGAATTGTTGGAATAAGCTTTTAAAATTAAAATGAAATTACATTAGTATAGTAATGGAGGTGATTTCAGTGGGGTGATTAAAAAATTTAAAAATATATTTACAAAGAATAAAACAAAAAAAGAGAAAGAGAAAGAGGAAGCAAAAAATGAAGAACATTTGGAAATTACAGATCAAAAAATGCTCCTCTATAGCAAAGGATTAGAACTATCAGTACCAGAAAAGAAAAAACTGGTGAAAACTTTAACGTCCAGAGAAAAGGACACTTATTTGCTGCTTATTGAAGGATATACATTAAAAGAAATCGCCGAACAACTCTCAGTTTCATATTCAACTGCTAACACGCATCAGGCTAATATATATAGGAAGTTAGGAGTTAATACTAAAGCTGAGATAATTATTAATTTTAGAAATATAAAATGACGAAAGGAGGTTTTATTAAGTGAAAAAAATTTTAGGAGCAGTCTTAATTGTATTTATGATTGTTGGAATGTTTACAGGCTGTGGGGAAAATATAACTATTGATGTTCCCTTAACATCTGAAAATGAGGAAAATGAAGTATCATCGGCGATTGATAAGATTTCTGAACCAGTCAATCCTGAGCCGGATAATTCTTCTAAAAGCAAGAGCTTTGACAAAATATCTGATTTCATTGATGCTGTAACAGAAATCGAAGGAATACATGAGAAGGTGATTAATGAATATGAAAATATACCTGTTATAGAGATACCTGCTGCCTTTATGCCCTTGGCGACAGCGTCAATGTATGAATTGTTAAATATGGATAACAAAGATGGTCGTTTTGAGGGAACGGGTATGATTTCCGGTTTTCAGGAGTTTATAGAAAAGAATGGAAGAGTATATAGCTTTGGACGTGATGATGTACGAGAAAAAGACGGCTTTACCCCTTATGACAAGGCGGGTGACAGATTGGTTGAAAATGGCTCGTTTGACGGTAACAAAAACCTTTTTCATACAGAGAGCTACTCAGAGCGAAATAGTGCATTAATCCAAAAAACAAGTGTATACTGTCTGTTGACGAACGATGATACTGTCATTTTACTTTATCAATTCGGTAATAATTTTGATTCAAGAGGAGAAGCAATTAAGGCTGATCATGCTGTATTCCTGACAGTAAGCAAAAACCATTATGATTTTGTTTTGGCTCAAAATACTACAGGAGCAGACTTTCAAGTTTTACCGTTTAGCATAACTACCACAGAAGAAGCTAAAAAGCTTTTCATGGATAATGGTTACAAAATTGATAAGACAGGTGGAATTTATGACGGGAAATATGAAGTAACAACAAATTAATTTTAAGGAGTGAATGAAAATGAAATGTAAATTATTGAGCTTTTTTTTAACTTTTTTGATGGTGGTAGTTCTATTACAAACTACTGCGTTTGCATTACCGGACGATGTGCCGTCAAAATTAGAAGCGCCAAAACTGTTAAGTGTTGAATTAAAAACAGAAGAAAGTGGTGATCATAAAGGTCAACCATATTTTGAATTTCAAGTACAAATACCACAGAGCATTATCGATTTGGATAAAGCACAACCAACAGACGGATTTGTACTTATTGATTATTTTGCTAATATAGATAATCAAGGGTTTGAGAAAGCTGACGGAGGTCATTTGGAAACTTTGACGGATACAGAATATATAGTTCCGGGCAAAACAAATACGTACTATTTTTATTATTATCCTGATGATGAAGGAACGATGGAGGAAGTATTAATAAAAGACAGGCAGCATGCTTTTAAAGCTCAATTCTTTTATCAATATTATTATGGAGAACCTAATGAAGACGGAGAATATGCATGGGATTATATTGAATCTCCATTTTCTAATGAAGTATCCATAGGATCTGGCGACTTTTATTCAAAGGCTAATGAATGGGCAAAACCTGAGCTACAAAAAGCCGCCGATTTGGGGCTTATACCGGGTATTCTTAATGGTGCAGATATGACAAAACCTATTAACAGAGAGGAATTTTGTGAGCTGTCTGTATTGCTATACGAAAAGGTGGCAGCTGAAACAAGCCAACCTGTTTCAGTAAATCCATTTACAGATACGACAAATACACAAATTTTAAAGGCGTATAAATTAGGAATCACATCTGGCACATCAGCGACTACCTTTTCTCCAAAGGTGTTAATAAACCGTGAGCAATGTGCAGCTATGCTTTTCAGAGCAATTAAAGCCATTAAGCCGGACGAAGATTATAGTATTGAGGGAGTGAAAGATTTTCCCGACCAAAATAATATTTCAACATGGGCGGTTGAAGCAACAAAGTATATGTCTAAAGTTGGTATTATTACAGGGGATGCGCAGGGAAACTTTATGCCGAAAGCCATCACAACGGCGCAGGAAGCCGCAAGTTACGGCATGGCTACAAGAGAACAGGCGATAGCTTTAAGTGTGAGAACGTATGAGAAGTTAAACTAAAGTATCAGCTCCAGACATCTGAGATATTCTGATAAAAAAACATAGCAATACGGATATTAAAATATCCGGCGAGGTAAATAGCCAGCCACAAAACGTGGCTGGTTTGATATTTTACTTTCTGGATTATTTTCCAAGAGAATTTTCCTTAAATTTTTGCAAAAAAAAGGTTGATTAATTTATTTAAATATGATAATATACTTGAGCGACATAAATTATGCGGATGTGGCGGAATTGGCAGACGCGCACGGTTCAGGTCCGTGTGAGAGCAATTTCATGCAGGTTCAAGTCCTGTCATCCGCACCATAAATAAAAATACAGTTTAAGGATTATCCTAAATTGTATTTTTTATTTTTGCATGTTATAATAAGGTGAAGATTATTTATATTAGGTGGTGGAAGATTGTGAAAAAAGATTTTACCGATGTTACAAGTGAAAGCGAATCAGAAAGGCTCGGTAAATTGTATCCAGTAGTACTTTCAGAATACAATCCAAATTATATACAATCATATCTTGAAGAAAAATCATTTTTACAACAGTGTTTTGGTGACATGATTTTGCGTATTAGCCATATAGGTAGTACTGCTGTACCAAATCTTATTTCTAAACCTACGATTGACATTTTAGTTGAAATAAAAAAAGATGTCAGTCTAACAAACATAACTGAAAAGCTAAATAAAAAAGGATATATTGTAAATAGACCACCAAATGACCTTATTATGTATATTAAAGGTTATGGCGAGAAAGGTTTTGAGGGGCAAGTATTTCACATACATGTCAGAGAATTAGCTGACCATAACGAACTGTATTTTAGAGATTATCTAATTGCACATCCTGAAACAGCAAAAGAATATGGTAAACTTAAACAAGCCATACAGCAAAAATATAAACATGACAGAGATGGTTATACTTTTGCTAAAAGTGAGTTTATTTCTCAAATCACAAAATTAGCAAGATGTGAATTTAAGGATAAATACAACCCAATCTAATGAGCATAATCTTGCGTTACAGTTCAAGTCCTTTTGTTAAACACGCACTCGCATCTACAATTACCAACTCACTCAGAAGATTAGGTCAAAATGGATACAGGGCTGAAAAAGCCAGTGTTTATGCGGCCTTGCGAGGGTTTTGAATGAACTCACGCAGAAAAAGTTGTCAAGGAGGTCGTACATGAAAAACCAAATCATCAAGTTCTTACATACCTATTTTGACCACACCCTTGATTTGCGTGTGCGTATTTTTAATGTGATGGTGCTAATTAGCGCCTGCTTCTGTCTGGTCATTGCCTTTGTAAATACCTTTGCAGGCATTGGGATGGTGGGTGTGTTGGTGGATGTAGCGGCGGCAATCTTTTGTATCATGCTCCTGCTTCAAGCAAAAAAGCCGAGGCGAGCTGCAGTTTGCCGTTTGATTTTTATCCTTATTTCCTTTTTTGCGCTATTTCCTTATCTCTTTTTCAATATGGGCGGCTACCACGGTGGCATCCCGACCTTCCTTATTTTTGCCCCTGTATTTACGGTCTTTCTTTTGGAGGGAAAAACTGCTGTCATTGTAACTACATTAGAACTTGCCCTCTATGCTGGGCTGTATCTGTTCGCCTATGTAAATCCCCAGAGCGTGACCATGTTTGCTGAGGAAAGCGGCTTTCTTGTCAGCAATTTGATGGATCTCTTGGTGGTGAGCATTGCTTTGTGTACGACCATGTACGCACAGGTCAGCCTGTACCGAGCGCAGCAGAAACGAGTGGACGAGCAAAACGCTGTTTTGGCGCAAGTCAATCAGGCAAAGACGCAGTTTTTGGCGAACACCTCCCATGAGATGCGAACACCCTTGACGGTTATTTCAGTTAATATTCAAACGGTGATGGGACTGCTCAAGCGGATGGACTGCGTGACCGAGGATGGAGAAGCACAGGAGCTTTTGCAGGATGCGCAGGCAGAAATTATGCGCCTTAGCCGCATGGTTGAGGGAATGCTCTCCCTCAACGTCATTGCCGATAGCACGGAAAAAATTAAAACCAATTTCTCTGCACTGCTGGGGAACACAACAGAGATGATGCGACTGCTGCTTGCCAAACATGACAATGCGCTTGTTGCGGAAATCCCCGATGAGCTGATAGTCTTTGGAAATGCCGATTTACTGTCGCAGGTCATCATCAATCTCCTGCAAAATGCTACCGCACACACTAAAAAAGGCATGATTTGTCTGAAAGCCGCGCTCAATGACGGTGAAATAGTCATCACAGTAAGCGACAACGGCTCCGGCATTTCGTCCCAGCTCCTGCCCCATGTGTTTGAACGAGGTGTCAGCGAGGGTGGCACCGGCTTTGGCCTGTTTCTCTGCAAGACGGTGGTGGAATCCCACGGCGGCAGAATTGAAATTGAAAGCGAGAAAGGTTGCGGCACAACGGTTACCTTTACGCTGCCCATCTATCAGGGACAATTCGGAGGTGAGGATGCATGATAGAAAAGAAAAATATGAACAAGCGGATCATGCTTGTGGAAGACAACGAGAAAATTATGCAGGGCAACAAGCGGATGCTGGAATGGGAGGGCTACACCATTGATACCGCTGTGACCTTGGCTGAGGCATATACAAAGCTGAGAGAAAATCGCCCGGATTGCATCGTGCTGGACATTATGCTTCCTGACGGCAACGGCCTTGACCTTATGCGGGAGCTGCGGGAAAGCACAAACGCAGGCATTCCCATTTTGCTGCTCACCGGACTGAATGCACAGGAGGATATTCTGCGGGGACTTCGCAGCGGCGGTGACGATTACCTCACCAAGCCCTACGACTTTACCATTCTATTGGCACGGGTGGAGGCGCTGCTTCGCATGGCAGAGCGTGTGCCGGAGCGCATCACAAAAGGCCACCTGACACTGGATGTGTCGGCAGGCATTGCCCTTTTGGATGAAACCGACCTGCTACTGGCAAAAAAAGAATTTGCCCTGTTGCTGATTTTTGTGCAGAACCCTGAGCGCATGATTGACGGGGAATATCTCTATGAAAAGGTATGGAATCAACCCATGAGCGGGGATGCCAACGCCCTCAAAAGTACCATCAAGCGCCTGCGCAGCAAAATTGAAGGCAGCGGATGGCAGATTAAGTGGTCACGAGGTGAGGGCTACTGCTTTGAAAAAGAATAAGAATTCGCCCGTGATAAAAACTTTCCGGTGGCGAGAGTGTCATTTTTGACACTCTCGCCACTTTTTGCTTTCTGCTCTTATATAATGGTTTTGTAAAGAGAATCACAAAGTGATTTGTTAGGAGGAGATAGAATATGACATGGAAACCGACAGAAGTAGAACTGCCTACCATTACAAAGGTGGATTCGCTGGATGGGGATTGTTTCGACATTTTGCTTTCCAACGGCCACAGCATTTTTTTAGAGCTGGGTGACAGGATAAGCGAACCTGCCTTTCAAAGGCTTATTGAAAAGCGGCTGTTTGACCGCCCACAGACAGACGGAAAGCGGCTCTATTGGGTGGACGGTCCCTCGTTCACAGTGGCGGAGATTTTCGCCATGCTGGCGAAGGACAAAGAGAAGCAAGAAACACAAAATTTGAAGGGAGATGAAACAAAATGAAAAAAACACGAGCAAGATTTTTAAGCCTCCTGCTGACGGTGTGCATGGTGATGAGCCTGCTGCCAACGGTGGCGTTTGCGACGGAGGGCGGTACAACCATCGGTGCGTCCAGCCTGTGTGAGCATCACGAGCATACAGAGGATTGCTACACCGATGAGCTGACCTGCGACATTGTGCGGGACAGCGGGGAGCCAGAAGCTACAGAGAACAATGCAACTCACATCCACGGCGCGGAGTGCTACGAAAGCACCCTCGACTGCAAGTTTGTCTGTGAGGACTGCGCCGCAGTCCCAAGCGACAAGCAGATGCGCAGCGCTGTCCCCACCGGCAAGAATATTGCTCTGGCGGAAACGAGCGGAGGAGGACTGACCACCGCCGCAGACCTTAAAGCGGCGCTGGAAAGCACCACACCCGCAGCCATTCAGGTGGCAGCAGACATTACAATGAGCGCCGTCGGCATCAATGTAGGTGCAGACCACACGCTGAATATCGCAGAGGGAAAAACGGTTTTAACTGATGCCGGTACGCTCACAATCCCGGACGGCAAAACTCTAACCCTTGCCGGAACGGGTACACTAAACGCAAATCCGGCAACAGGCGGGATTGGCATTATGGTTGTCGGAACATTGAATCTCAGAAGCGGCAGTAAGCTGTCTGCAACTAACGCTGCCGATGGTAGTGTTGGTATCCATCTGGATTCTTCCGGTTCGCTGATAAGTGAGGGAGGTAGTATTACCGTATCTAACATTTATGGCGACGGCATTTCCGCCGTTGATGGGGCGCGCATGATCCTTAATAGCAGTAACGTTATAGTGGAAAACAGCGGTATAAACAGCAAGGGTATCTATGTTCCCGACCTATCCCTCACCGGTAGCACGGTGAATATCGTCAATACGGCAGGGACAGGTATTGAGGTTGTTGGCGGCACTATGACCATTGATAATTCCACCGTCAGCATTGATATAGGTGGTGACACGGGAATTTTGATAGACTACGCTACCCTCATCGGTGCAAACGGGGGCAAACTGAACCTTCATCAGGGAGCAAAGCTAAAAGTAGGCGCAAGTGTGCTCATGGATGGTGCCTATATCTATCCAAATAACAACGTGGTTACGGTAGCGGCGGCAAGCGACACACCAGCTAACAACAAGGTCACAGCAGGTGAGTATATTTGGGATGGCACCTACTTTCACAAAGAGGCCGTTGCAGCACCTGCCTACACCATAAGTGGCACGGTGAGCGATGCAAACGGCGGTCTTGCGGACTCTTTGGTACAGCTATATGACTATCGAGGCGCCACTGTGGGCAGCTCTGTCACCACCGACAGCAATGGCGACTACACTATTTCGAATGTAGGAAATGGCACTTCCTATGCAATAACTGTCAGTAAAGCAGGCTATAAAACAGGTTACTTTAATTATTTTGACGTAACCGACGCCAATGTAACAGGCAAGGATATTACCCTACAACCCCTTGGAACCGCAAGCTATCTCCTCAAGCTGGGCGCAACAGAAATTGACGCCGACAGCGCCACACAAATTAACGGCGAGGGCTATTCCTATCTCTACGATGCCGATACCTATTCGGGAACGCTGACCTTATACGGATATACCAACAACACCATCGGCACAACAACCGACAGTGATGATTATGTGGTTCAGTCCGCCCTTTTTGCTAACTTCCCCCTTACCATCGTTTTGCAAGGTGAGAATAATCTTCATTCAAGTAATACCACCGATGCCGAGAGTGCAGGCATTTATATGGATAACGCTCCCTTGACTATCCGAGGAAGCGGCACATTGTATGCATTTGCTGACGATGCTGCTGGCAACGACAGTAGCAGCTATGGCATCTATGCTCAGGAGCTTACCGTTGAAGGTGGAACTACCCATGCCCAAAACGGCAATTCAGATATAGCCATGGGCGCCATAGATTGTGGCGATATCACCGTCACCGGCGGCACAGTCTCCGCAACGGGCATGGTTGTCGGTATCTCCTGTGCGAACTTGACGGTCAGTGACACCGGCAATATTGAGGGACGCTCCCGGACAGAAGTTGGTATCGAGGCAACAGGTACGCTCACCGTCAGTGGCGAAGCCATAGTCAGCGGAGTCAGTGGAGCTAACCGCAACAGCATTGGCATTGATGCCAAGGCAATTACCCTCAGTGATAATGGAATAATCGTTGGCACAGGCGGCACAGCCGATGGTGATGGTGCCGGAAGCTACGGCGTCTATGTGAACAGCGGCACTGTCCGGGTGACGGGTGGTCAGCTCCAAGGCACAGGCGGAAATACCACAGGCACAGATGGTGAAAGCTATGGTGTGTATTTTGTAGTTAGTGGAACCTCCTCCATCAGTGGTAGTGGTGAAATTTTGGGCATTGCAGGGCAAGGTACAGGTACTTCCGTAGGGATTTCTTTAAAAAGCAAGGAAACTAATGCCATGAACCTTGTAAGCCTAAATCGTGACGGCTCAGATCTAATTGAGATACCTGCAGACAAAGAGATAACCGACTACCCTTACGCTATTCAATATATCCCGGTTGCTACCGGCTTTGCCTTTTATCGAGATGGTGTAAAGCTGGAAGCGCAAAGCAATTCCATCAAAATCCCTGCTGAATCCTCATCAACGGTACGCTATCTATACAAAGACCTTGACCAGTTTGGCATGGCAATGGACACTGCCGTTGGCTGGGTACAGGAGGGTACACTGCCTAGCGATGTAACGGTGGGCACAGCAAATAGCTATGGTATTCCTGTTACGGTGCCAAAGGGTGCCTCTACAGGCAGCTTTGACTTGCTTGCAAAGAAGGATGGCAAAACCCTCGGAACTCTGACAGTCAATATTGTGGATAAGGTTGATGTATCAAACGATATCACCTTTACAGGCGGCACTGCCACCTACACAGGAAATGCGCTTTCCCACGAAACAGCCGTCTTTAACGGCACAGAAAATGGCACAGGCACATTTACCTACACTTACACCGTTGTTGGAGGCACTACAGGTGATTTGAACGCAGACGGCAAGCCTGTGGGTGCAGGCATGTATAGTGTAGACGCTGTCTATGAGGACGATACACAGCGAGGCGAAGAGTGTGCCTTCCTCACTGTAATCAAGGCAACCCCTGTTATTACAGGTGTCAGCGTGGAGAACACCCCCATCTATACCACCTCGGTTGTGATTTTAAGCCATACCGACAGCAATTCGGGCATACTGGCATTTGACTATGGGCAGATTCTTACCGTGGGAACAAAGGATTATAACTGGACATTTACCCCGACCAATACGGAAGATTACAACAATGTAACAGGCACGGTATCCATCACCGTGGTGGAGGATGATATTGTCAGCCTTGCAGTGACCACTCCACCCGCAAAAACTACCTATCAGCATGGTGAAACCCTTGAACTGACAGGGCTTGTGCTGACCGCAGCCCTTACAAGCGGTTCCACTGTAAGAGTGGGATATAACGACATGAGCGTGACCTACCAAAACGGAACTGCGTTCCAAGCAGGTGACACTGCTGTCACCTTGGGCTATGGCGGTATGACTGCCACTCAAGCAGTAACGGTTAACAAGGCGGAGTACACAGGCCTCAAAACTGCCACAGGCTTTGTGCTTACCACAGGGGAAGTAGCTGAGATGACACTCCCTAACTTGCCCGACGGTGCAAGCTATGGCGCACCAACTGACGGTGGCGGTACCATCACCATGACCGATATGACCCTCATTGGCACAACAACTATCGTCTACACTGCCTCTGCAAGCACAGCAGGGCAAACAGGCACCATCACAATCCCTGTAACAGGGGGAAGCTACTACAATGATTACAGCGTTACAGTAACGGTGACCTCCACCGACAAACAGCTACAGAATATCTCCTATGCTGTGGGAAGTGTAAACAAAACCTATGGAGAGATATATACCAATGAGCTTACCAAAACAACCGTAGACGGTGAAATTACCTACGCAAGCAGCAATACCAGCGTGGCAACGGTAAACAGAAACACAGGCGAGGTAACCCTTAAAGGTGTAGGCAGTGCCACCATTACAGCAACCGCAGCCGAAACAGCAACCCACGCACAGGCGACTGCAATATATTCGATAACGGTGGCGAAAAAAGACATGGTTGTAAGACCTTCCAGTGGCAGCATTGAATCCAATCAAAGTATGCCAATCTTTGGCTGGGAGATAGAAGGTAGATTACCAAATGATATTCTCAACCCAACCAATCCCGATGCCATTGCAATGGAGGCACAGGAAAACGGAGTGCCGCTAACCACTGTCAAGGTAGGTGTATTTGATATTGTCTTTACCACAGAACCAACCTTTGGAGAGACAGTAACGAAAAACTATAACATCACCATCGGAACAGGCACTCTGACCGTAACACAATATAGCTCGGGCGGCGGTGGCTCCACAGGCGGCGGCAGCAACACAACAGTAACCACCCCACCTGCTACCACCGAAAATCCGAACCCGCCTACCCAGGTCACAGCAACCGTAAAGCCGACAGTCTCTGGCGACACGGTAAGTGCGAATGTGTCCGAAAAGGCGGTGGATAACGCCATCGCAAAGGCGCAGGCGGAGGCTAAGAAAAACGGCACAACAGACAATGGTATTGTGGTGGAACTCAAGGTGGATACCCAAAATACCAAAGCTGAAAACATCAGCACAAGCCTGCCGAAAGGAAGCGTAGACGCACTGGTGAGGGCAGAAGTAACGGAACTTCGTATCACAAGCGGAATTGTTAAGATCAGCTTGAATCTGGACGCCTTAAAGGAAATTCAGAAGCAGCTTGGCTCTGATATTTCCGTTACAGCGAAAAAGATAGATAACAGCACCCTTTCCGCAGAAGCAAAGAAGATTGTAGGCGACAGGCCTGTTTATGACCTTTCTATCACAGGCAACAACGGCAAAAAAGTCACAGACTTTGGCGATGGCAAGGTTTCCGTTTCAATACCATACACCTTAAAGCCGGGTGAAAACCCTGCCAATGTGGTGGCTTACTACATCGACAGCTCCGGCAAGGTACAGGAAATGCCCAACTCGGTCTATGACCCTGCAACCAAAACACTCAGCTTTGTCACCGATCACTTCTCCAAGTTTGCGGTTGGCTATAAGTCCGTAAATGTGAGCTTTACCGACATCACAAACCATTGGGCAAATGAGAGTATCGAATTTGTGGCCGCCCGTGGGCTGCTGAACGGCACAGGAGAGGGTAAATTTTCTCCGGATATCTCTATGACAAGAGGAATGTTTGTTACAGCTCTTGGCAGACTGGCTGGCGCAGATGTTATCAGCTACAAAACCAGCAGTTTCACCGATGTCAAGGCTGGCAGTTACTACCTCGGCTACATTGAATGGGCAAGCAAGAACGGCATCGTAAACGGCACTGGCGACGGTAAGTTTGCACCGGATCAGGCCATCAGCCGTGAACAGATGGCAGTTATCATGGCAAACTACGCAAAGGCAATCGGCTTTGAGCTTCCAAAGGTACACGCTGAAAACATCTTTGCAGACAACGCTAAAATTGGAAGCTACGCAAATGACGCAGTAAAACAAATGCAGATGGCTGGCATCCTCGCAGGCAAAAACGGCAATCAGTTTGACCCGCAAGGGACGGCTACCAGAGCCGAGGTCAGTGCAGTCCTCAAGCGTTTCGTGGAGCTTGCCATCAATAGTGACACCGCACAGGGCTGGACGCTCAATGACAGCGGCAAGTGAATGTACTATGAAAATGGGAAGGCTGTTACAGGCACGAAGAACATTGACGGCATCACCTATACCTTTGACCAATATGGCGTGACCGCCGATGCTCCAAAGAACAGAAAATATACCACCTATGTTGTGCAAAGGGGCGACAGCTTCTGGTTGATTGCCTACAATGTAGGCTGTACAATGGCAGAGCTGGAACAGCTCAACAATCAGAGCAGGTTTTCCATCATTCACCCCGGGGATGTGTTAAAAATTCCAGCGAAGTAATATTGGCAATGACACTCTAAGATGGCTTTGGCCACGCAGTAAATAAAAAAGAAGCCAGTGAGCAGCATTAAAATGGATCCTATAGAGTAGACAATAAAAAAAGTCTATTACTATAGGATTTTTTTATGTACAATATAATAGAAAGGTTGTGAATATAGTGAGTAAGAAATCATTTTCTGATGAAGAGATTGATATATTATCAAAGAATAAATATGTAAAGTCAGCAAGTAAACGTGGGATTACTTATACAGATGAATTTAAATCGTTGTTTATTGCTGGCTATAGTAATGGAATTTTGCCAACTCAAATTTTTATTGATGCAGGATTTGATATAGATTTATTAGGTAATGATAGAATTTGGAGTGCAAGCAAAAGATGGCGTAAATCATACAAGAAGTCTGGTGAGCTAGGGCTTAGAGATACCAGAAAATTTAATAGTGGTAGACCTTTAAATCATGAGTTATCTGTGGAAGAAATAATAGTTAAAAAAGATGCCGAAATAGCATACTGGAAAGCCGAAGCTGAATTATTAAAAAAAATCGAGCTGCAAGAAAGGCAGGTGAAAAAAGGTAAATTGAAAGCAGCTATTATCTTTAAACTTATTCAGAAAATCATATCCAAGTACAACTTTAAAAATATGGTTACCCATTTATGCAAAGTAGCTGAAGTATCAAGATCAGGTTATTATAGTTACATAAAATCATCTGAACATAGAAATATACGAGAACAAAGAAATCTACAACTAAAAGAGGTGATTTTGAAAGCTTTTAATCACAGAGGATACAAGAAAGGTTCTAGATCAATTAAAATGGTTCTAGATAACGAATTCAATTTAATAATTAATAGAAAATGCATACAGAGAATTATGAGAAAGTATAACATCAAATGTCCTATTAGAAAAGCAAATCCGTATAGAAGGATGATGAAAGCAACTAAAGAACATACTGTTGTGCCTAATCTTTTGAATAGAAACTTTAAGCAAGAGATTCCTGGGAAAGTTCTATTAACGGATATAACGTATATTCCCTATGGAACATCTTGTATGGCATATCTATCAACTATTAAAGATGCATCAACAAATGAAATACTATCATATAATTTATCTAATCGTATTACTCTTGATATAGTAACTGAGACTATAGAAAAATTAATGATATTACATAAAAACTTATTGCATAAAGGTGCCTTTATACATTCAGATCAAGGAGCTCACTATACTAGCCCAAGATTTCAAAAACTACTGAAGATATATAATCTTGGACAATCCATGTCAAGAAGAGGGAATTGTTGGGATAACGCTCCTCAAGAATCATTTTTCGGTCATATGAAAGATGAGATAGATTATAAAAATTGTTCCACATTTGAGGAATTACAGCTTAAAATAGATAATTATATGGAGTATTATAATAACTTTAGATATCAATGGGGATTAAAAAAGCTGACTCCTATACAATATAGAAATCAGCTTTTAGCTGCCTAGACTTTTTCAAAATGTCCTTGACTTGGGATCCATTTTACATTTGCCACTGGCTTCTTTTTCTGTAAGTGCAAATCGCATTATGCTACACGCTATTGGCAAAAGAAAATTGAAAACCATTACAGCAGACCATCTGCAAAAGTTTTTTGATTCTCTTTCCTCTGCTCAACCATTATCAAACGGAAAGAAGTCAACCCCACTGTCGGCAGGCAGTCTTAATGTTTATGCAGCAGTGATGAGAGGTGCATTTCGCTTTGCGGTGTTCCCAAAACAACTGATTACCTTTAATCCTATGCAATATGTAGTGCTTAGAGGAAGTCAAGATGATTTTGAAATGTTTAGCAGCGATGGAGATGGAGAAGTAGGAAAATCCCCAGTAGTGACTGACGAGCAATTTAAGCAGATGTCAGAGTATTTGCAGGGAACGAACAATCCGGCATTGCTCCCTATACAAATTGCTTACTACACAGGATTAAGACTTGGCGAGGTTTGCGGCTTGACTTGGCAGGATATTGACTTGGAGGGAAAATACTTAACAGTTCGGCGAAGTGTATGTTATAATAATACTCGAAAGGCTATGACAATCGGACCGACAAAACGCAAAAAGATACGCACCGTGGATTTTGGGGATACATTGACAAGCATACTAATACAGGCAAAGAAAGAGCAGCAGAAAAATAGAAAGCAGTACGATGAGTTATATCGTCAAAACTACTATACCATAGAAAAGGTCAAAAACCGCACTTACTATTATCTACATTCGCAGCCTGTGACAAGCAGTGTGCCGGAAGAATACAATGACATTTCCCTCGTTTGTCTGCGACCAGATGGAACATTAGAAGCCTCAAGAACAATTACAGGTATGTGCCTTACCCTAAAGAAAAAAGTTGAAGGCTTAGAGAATTTTCATTTGCATCAGCTCAGACACACATACACCAGTAAGTTGTTATCAAATGGAGCTGCACCAAAAGATGTGCAAGAGTTATTAGGGCATTCTGATATTAACACAACGATGAACATTTATGCCCATGCTACAAGAGAGTCAAAACGGAACTCTGTGATGCTACTCGAAGCGGCTACGATTTAATTTGAAAGTATAGTTTCCCTTATAGATTTCTGATAAGAGAAAAAACAAGGGAAATAAGGGATAAAACCCCCAAGAAAAACCCGATAAACCCAGTGTTTTCAAGGGTTAAGGCGAAAGGGGTAAAGATAATTTATATAATGTGGAGAATATAGTATGTATAATAATGATAATACATGGAGAGAAATGCAATCTTTCCTGCCTGTTGAAAATAGATTGACCTCGAAAAATATGCCAGATGAGTATTATTATAAAATAGATAATATTAATCTGCACATCGACCATTATAGAACAGACAAGCCTAAAGCAACCATAGTTATATTTCACGGTGTAGGTGGTAACGGGAGGTTACTCTCATTCATTGCTGTGCCTTTGAGCCAACAAGGATATGAAGTTATTTGTCCAGATTTACCCTTATACGGCTATACGAAGTATAATGGTGAAATTTCCTATCAAACATGGGTAGATTGTGGAACTGAAATCGTTAGCCATTTTCGTAAAAATAATATTCCTCTTTTTGTATTTGGGCTAAGCGCAGGTGGTATGCTTGCATATCAGGTAGCATGCAGATGTTGTAAATTAAATGGCATAATAGCTACTTGTTTATTAGATCAACGTATTCCACTTGTTACGCAAAAAACTGCCATCAGCCCATTGGTAGCCAAACTATCTAAGCCATTTTTAAAATTATTAAATCAGCCCCTTGCAAAAGTAAAGCTACCTATGAAAGCCGTGAGTAATATGAAAGCAATTGTAAATAATAGAGAGCTTGCAAAACTGCTTATGGCAGATAATCGCTCATCAGGAACTAAAGTATCTATTGCTTTTTTATACACAATGCTTAACCCACAAATTGAAATAGAAGCAAATCAGTTTCATAAATGTCCGTTATTGTTAGTTCATCCAGAGAATGACCGATGGACGGATATATCTTTAAGTCGACTTTTTTTTAATAAGCTAAGCTGTAAGAAAGAACTAATTATGCTTGATGGTGCTGGGCATTTTCCTATAGAAACTGAAGGTTGCAAGAATTTAGAAATTGCTTGCATAAGATTTATTGAAAAATACAGCTAATGAGCATAACCCTTACCTTGCGTGTGAGTTTAAATCTCGTCGCTAAAAGTGTACTCACATCGTTTTACTACCAACTCTTTCAAGTTATAAGCTACATTTTTGTTGGTGATAAACCAATGAAGGTGTAGTTTTTTTTATTTTAAAAGGATAAGGCAATGCGAAATCTCCAACTAGAATATTTAAGAATACGAGTTTTTTGTATAGAAGGAGTAAGCTTAATTAAATCCTTAGAATTAGGAGTAGATTGAGCATAAATACCATAATATCTAACCATTTTAAATTGTCTATCGGGAATATGAATAATAAGTGTCTTGATAAAATCAAAGGCAGGAATAGAAACAACAACTCTTTTGCAATCGATAAAACGTGTTACGCAATCCAGTAAAGGATCATGTACTGATTAATTGCTTTACGATAACACTCATGATACAATCAAGATACATTTGAAAGGAGTTGCCTTATGATTAAAATTCTAATTGTTGAAGACCAAGTTGCTATACGTGAGTTAATTGCAATTAATTTAAGCAGAATGGGATATGACTGTGCAGTTGCTCACAATGGGAAAATTGCTGCAGACTTGATTGAAAAGAATACATATGATCTCATTCTGCTGGACATTATGCTGCCTGAAATTGACGGATATGAATTGATAAAGTATATTGAACCGACAGCTACCCCAGTTATTTTTATTACTGCCAAAGGCAGCTTAAAAGACCGTGTAAAAGGGCTGCATATGGGAGCTGATGATTATATTGTTAAACCCTTTGAAACGGAAGAGCTAATGGCTCGGGTAGAAGCTGTGCTACGCAGGGTAGGCAAGGGAAAAACATTGCTCGAAATTGATAATGTTAAAATAGATATTATCCAGCGAACCGTAAAAAAGGATGTGCAGCCTGTTCTTTTAACAGTTAAAGAATTTGATTTACTTGTAATGCTCGTGCAGAATAAAAATATTGTTCTTTATCGTGAACGGTTATATGAAAAAATATGGAATGAAGAATGGCAAGGAAATACCCGCACGATTGATCTCCACATTCAACGCTTGCGAAAAAAGTTAGATTGGGCGAATAAAATTCAGACGGTTTACAAATTAGGATATAGGCTGGAGGTGGAATAGTGAAGCTATGGGCGAAGCTGACATTAGCCATATCACTGATTGTTATTGTCTTGTTTTCTATATTTGGACACCTTATCATTCAAAAAAGTTTTGATTTTGCTATGGAGCAGATTATACGCCAGTATCAAATGCAGCATGCGAATTATCGCATTTTTATAGAAAAAGAAGTATACGGAGATGAATCGAATTTCGATGACAATTTACAAGCACTCTATGAAACAATGAAGCTTATAGGCGGCTTAAATCGCACAGCTCTTTATACCGATGAAAATGAAATGTTGTATTCTTCGTATGAAATGATTACGGATATAGATTTCATAGAAAAACTGATTGACTTAAAAGATGGGTACCGAATAAAAGAGTATTCTGATAGCTTTATTTTAGGAGTTATCTCGACATTCATTGTAGAAAAAAAAGAAGTTTATTTTATCACAGTCAATGATATCAGCGATGTGTTTGTACAAAAAGAAATACAATATAGACAAGCTCTATTGCTCGATATTGTGTTGCTTATCTGTGTCATAATTTGCGTATGGATTTTATCTAAATATATTACTTATCCGATTCAGAAGCTATCCAATATTAGTGAACGAATAGCAGGCGGCTCCTACGGTTACAGAACTCATATAACCTCCAATGATGAGGTAGGAGTGCTGGCGCAGAACTTCGATAAAATGGCAGAGGCCGTTGAAGAAAAGATAAACTTTTTAGAGCAGGCGGTTTGTTCCAGAGAGGACTTTGTTGCAAATTTTTCTCATGAACTGAAAACACCCATGACCGCAATTATGGGCTATGCTGATATGCTGAGAAGCCACGAAAACAGCCCTGAAGTTCAGATCAAGTCTGCCGATTACATCTATAAAGAAAGCAAACGAATTTCCGAACTTTCCTTGAAACTGATGGACTTAATGGGGTTATCCGATGAGCATATTTCCATAGAGCCGGTAGATGTCCAAAAGCTAAAGATCAATACTGGAGAACACTTTATTTGGAATATGCAGCCTGCTACTGTTTGTGCAGATAAAATCCTCATTATTTCGCTACTGAAAAACCTTTGCGACAATGCCGAAAAAGCAGAGGCAACCGAAATCCTCATCAAAGGATATTTAGAAGAAAACAAGTATAAAATAACGGTTAGTGATAATGGAAAAGGCATTTCTGAAAAAGATATGTCCAGAATAAAAGAACCGTTCTATACAATTGATAGATCTCACGCCGGAATAAATGATGGCTTCGGTTTAGGGTTGACACTTTGCGAGAGAATAGCAAATCTCCACGGCACCTCCCTAATACTCGAAAGTGTGATTGGATTTGGCACGACTGTAGGGTTTGAACTCCAACTACATGAACCGGAACAATGATTCCAGCGATTTTATGATACAAGTTTGAAACAACTCTTTGTTAAACTGTTTTCAGTTGCAAAGAGTTGTTTTTTTAAGGAGTGGATATATGAACAGGAATCTCAAAAAATCAATCATTTTTATTCTGTTGATCGGAGTGCTCGTTTTGAGTGGCTGCTCCAATCAAGAATCTGATGAATATAAAAGAACAGAAGAAAACAGTAAAGTTGAGGCTTTATCCGGAACCTTGACGGTCAGCACCTACTATGATGCTGTGATTATGAACCATGCACAGGATTTTATGGCGCTTCATCCCAATGTGAAAATTGAAATGGAAGTGCCGGACATGGGCGAATGGGAATCTGAAAACCTTGAGCAGTACGGTGTGCGTACCGCCATAGAAATTATGAGTGGAAACGGAGCCGATCTCATAGACCTATCCCATTTTTCAGCATATCGGTACGCCGGAAGTGAGCTGCTCTGCAATCTATATGATTTTATGGATAGCGACCCTAATTTTAATAAAGCAGATTATTATACGAACATTTTTACCGCAAAAGAAATTGATGGCGCACTGTATACAATGCCCTTTTATTTTACTTACGACATGATGTTGGTCAGCCGTCCTTTAACAGAGCGACTTTCCGTCAATTATGATGTATTGGATTATGAATCCATACTTGATATATACGAGTCTGTACTTTCTCTTGGACTTTACCCGGAGCCTCGTATTATGCCAGGGATTGTGAAAGAATATTTTTGGAGATATGAATTTCCGGCATATTACAATGCACAATCAGGAGAAGCATGGTTTGACAGTGACGAGTTTGTAGAATATTTAGAAAAAACCAATACGATTGTAACTCCCTATGAACCTGTCTATAAAGAGTGGGACAAGACTCGTATTGCCGGCGATGACAGCTTTATGAAATCTGACTATGTATTCTGCAGCTTAGAGGTTACAGCCATTGATGTCTATAATCTTTTAGCCGATTATACCAACATACCGGCACCAGTTCCGATTGTAAGCAGCGGTGGGGATGCTATGTTCAGATCAATGCAGGCTGAATACGGCATCCCAACGAGCAGCGCCAACAAGGAGCTTGCATGGGAGTTTTTGAAATTTTGTGTGGGGGAGAAATCTCCTCCCGACTCTTCTGACAGAGAAAGGGCACAAGAGTATGTTATGAATTATCACACTTTGGTGCCAATCAATATTAACAATTTTCGGCATGCATTTCGCTTGCAGTGCGAACTGGATATCGATATGTTCGGAGATTCTATCCAGTGGAAAGAGATTAATCCCAAAGATGGAATAGATGAGATGCTTGCCCTTGTCCATGAATGGAACTTACAGCGCAACAGAGAAGCATCTGAAACGGAACTATACTTTTTGATCAATTCAGACTTAGAAAATTATTACTATTATGACCTTGCTACAGCCGAGGAAACCGCCTCTATTATTCAATCCAGAGTTGCTGCCTATTTGGGAGAGCAGAGATAAGAGGTGCGCTTTAGGTGTAAAATAAGCGGGAAAGGAGTAACTAATGAAATTTAAAAAGAGCCTGCCGTATCTCCTGCCCAGCCTTGCTGGATTATCTGTGTTTTACCTCATTCCCTTAGTGCTGTCACTTTATTATGCATTGATTAATAATATGGGCAGCAAAGAATTTATCGGATTGCAAAATTTCATAAATACGGTTCAAAATCAAATGTTTCAAAAGGGTTTATTTAATACCGCTGTTTTTATGATTATTAGTATTCCAGTTTTGATTGTTATTGCTTTGCTCATTGCACTGCTGCTAGAAAGAATGCTGCGTGGACAAGGTATCTTGATGACTGTATTGATGTTCCCGATTATCATTCCTTCCGGTGTAACCGTACACTTCTGGAAGTCAATTTTTGATATAAACGGGCTAATCAATAAAATATTGTATAGCCTTGAATTTCCTATTATCAATTTTACAAGCAGCGGGTGGGCAATCTTAATTCCGATTATCATATATCTCTGGAAAAATACAGGATTTGCAGCGGTGGTTTTTTACGCAGGGATGAAAAGAATTCCGATGGAATATTACGAGTACGCCAACTGCACAGGAGCAAGTCCGTGGCAGCAATTTTACCACATTACATGGACTTATCTTTCTCCGATCACATTTGTTGTTTTGGTTTTGTCGTTTATAAATTCCTTTAAAATATTTAAGGAACTCTATATTCTCTATGGGAATTACCCTCCGGATCATCTGTATACGTTGCAGCACTATATGAATAACCAGTTTTTCAGCTTTAATATGCAGAAGCTGACTGCCGCATCTTATATTCTAATTTTTTTGGTTGGCATGGTAATTTTTGCTTTGTTTTACAGACAGAAAAGGCTGTCGAATGCCTTTACCTCTCTCGAATTAGGCGGACATCTACCAAAGACTCAGACAAAACGCTCATCAATTATCAGCCATTTACCCGCTGTTATGATTGCACTTGCTATATTGCTTCCTTTGCTTTTTACAATTTCTAACTCTATCATGAGCAGTCATGAGGTTGTGAACCGGTATACGACAGAAGTAACGGCCTTTAACGCTTTGGATTTAGCAAGGAATGGTATGCATTTTGTAAACATAGGATTTTACCCGAACAATCCAACATTGGAGCAATACCAGAACCTTTTGTTCGATCATTCTACATATTGGCGGTTTTATGGAAATTCCATCTTTATGACCCTGCCTATTGTGCTGGGGCAATGCATTGTTTCATGCCTTGCGGCCTACGCATTCGAGAGGATGCAATGGAAATATAAAGAAGTTCTGTTTTTCGGATATATTGCAATCATGATGATGCCGCTGCAGGTCCTATTGGTGTCCAATTATTTGGTGGCAGACTTTTTGAATCTTCGAGATAGCTATGCTTCCATCATTCTTCCGGGAATTTTCAATCCGTTAGGTGTCTTTTGGATTCGGCAGAATATAAAAGGATTTCCGCAAGAATGCATTGAAGCAGCAGAGCTAAGCGGCGCTTCCGAAGGTCAAGTGTTTCGCTCCATTGTTTTGCCGAACTTGAAACCGGCCGTTATCTCCCTCTTCGTCTTGACATTTGCTGATTATTGGAATGTCATAGATCAAGCGGTAGTGTTAATAAAATCTATCCATAAACAGCCGCTATCTATGCATTTGGGCAGTATGCTCAGCACGGAACCTGGGATGTTTTTTGCGGGAGCCTGCCTATATCTTATCCCCGCTGGTTTTGTCTTTTTCATAGGTAAAAATTATCTGATTGACAGCTAGATAATTCCTGTTCATAGAAATAAAAAGTAAATCTTATTTTAGTAACTATCATTTGAAAGGAGAGGAGCAAATATGGCAAATTTATCACTCAATCATGTTTATAAAGAATATCCCTGTGGGTTTGCTGCTGTTTCAGACTTCTGTTTAGAAGTAGCAGATAGGGAGTTTATTGTTTTGGTCGGGCCGTCCGGCTGCGGCAAATCTACGACACTTCGAATGATTTCCGGCCTGGAAGAAATCTCAAAAGGCGAGCTTTATATCAATGGTCGCATGGTTAATAAACTTGCTCCCAAAGACCGTAATATTGCTATGGTCTTTCAGAATTACGCCTTATATTCCCATATGACTGTGTTTGATAATATGGCGTTTGCCCTAAAGATTCACAATACCTCCAAGAATGAAATAAAGCGACGTGTAGAGGAAACGGCAAATATGCTAGGTATACTCAGCTTGATGAACCGTATGCCAAAATCGCTGTCTGGAGGGCAAAAACAGCGTGTGGCTTTAGGCCGTGCCTTAGTTTGTGAATTTGAAGTTTTCTTGTTTGATGAGCCTCTATCCAATTTGGATGCTAAACTTCGTGGGCAGATGCGGACTGAGCTGATTAGGCTACACAAAAAGCTGAATACCACTTTTATATACGTTACCCATGACCAGACAGAGGCTCTTACTATGGGCGATCGCATCGTGGTAATGAAAGACGGATTTATCCAACAGGTTGGTACACCGCAGGAGCTGTACTATTCCCCGTGCAACTTGTTTGTAGCGGGATTTATCGGTTCTCCGTCCATGAATTTTATAAATGGTATCCTAACGCATGACGAAAGCAGATACTATATCACTATTGACAGCAAAGGACACTCTTGTGAAATAAAACTTCCGGAAGATATCAGCAAGGATCAGTCTATAAAAGGATATATCAGAAAAGAAGTTGTTATGGGTATTCGCCCGGAAAATGTATATGTGGATGGTTCATTCGTTTCCGGTTCTGACGCCGATAGTATTACCTGTCATGTTGATATTGCGGAAACAATGGGCGCAGACAGCTTCCTTCACCTAAGCTTTGGAAACAATATCATAATTGCGCGGACATCCTCGCACACAGATATTTGTTCCGGAGATACTATAAAAGTGCAGATGGATGGTACCCAAATACATATTTTTGATAAAAAAACCGGGAAAGCCATTTTATGATTAATTCGTTGTGATCAAAATAGTAAAGAAATTTTTATGCTTCTACATTTGCTGTTTAAGCAAAGCCCTATAAACGGTAGATTTCTTACGTTTCTACTAAATTATGATGCTCTATTTGAAAATAGTTTTATTGGAATTCAAAGCTGCATCTATTTTGTACTAACGACACAACAAAAAGTTATGTGCGAGAACTAAACTCATATATTACTTTTTTCTTTTATATATGATAAAATTAAATAAAGATTATTTACATATCATGTAGGAGGTCCGTATGCATTATATATATTTCTTTTCTAAGTATGCAAAGTGGTTGGGTATCATAGCTTTTATAGGAACACTGTTTAGCAATTCACCTATTTTAAAAATGCTTTGTTTATTTGGATTATTTGTGCTTATAGAAATGACACTTGATTTTTCTGTATATAAGTGTTCATTCTTGCAAGTAATAGGTATGTTTAAAGTGAATAAAAAATATAAAAATAATATGCCGTCGGTGGATAATTATAAATGTAAAGTTGAATACGATTTACCGTTCAAAGGGAAATGGACGGCTGTAAATGGTTGTTTCACAAAAGAATACTCTCATTCATGGGGTATTCCCACACAGCGATATGCTTATGATTTTATTATCTTAGATGAAAATGGAAAATCATACAACAGAGCCTTCAATCAAAGTGAAAATTATTATTGCTATGACAGAGATGTTTTATCTCCTGCCGATGGTGTAATTGTGGAAGTTTTGAACAATGCCAAAGACAGCTTAATTTTCAAAAGAGGTCAATTTTATTCTAGAGCCAAACATATTGCAGGAAATTATGTTGTAATAAAACACGATAAACAAGAATACAGCACATTAGCACATTTAAAAGAAGACAGTATAAGTGTCGAAGTTGGAGAAACTGTTTCACGAGGACAACCCATTGCTAAGTGTGGTAATACAGGAAATTCAACCGAGCCACATCTGCATTTTCAACTACAAACAGGGCAAAGCTTTTATAGTAGTGCTGGGCTTCCGATACATTTTAGAAAGATTCTCCTTTCAAATGTTGAAAATTATGAAAAATTTGACTCAAGACCACACATGGAAATTAGTCAAATTCCTGCTGGATATGTGACAAGGGGTTTTAATGCAGAAAATTTGCAATAGCTATTATTAGCATAATCTCTCATATGTCAGTTCAAGTCCAGTTTCCAAAATGCAATGACAAAATTATTAACCGTTAAACACAAGTTATAAACTGTATTTTTGTTGGTAGAGACCAATGAAAATGCAGTTTTTTTAAGTGAGAAATATTTTAAGGTAGAATTCAAAGTGGGTTGCATCTTTGAGATTAAGGGAGTTTTAATGTGATGGTTTTAGGTGATTGTGCAGTAAAATTAAAGATTTTAAAAAAGTTCTTGCAATCAATTTTTAATGGCCTTATCCTTTATTTGAGGATATCCTTCACAACTCAAAGGAGGAAATTAAATTATATGAATTATGAAAAAATGAACGAGCTTGAAAAAACAATCAACAATGATTATAACAATATTACTGGTATAGTTACGTTAAAAAACGGTGAAGCGGTATATGAAAATTATTTTAACGGATATACAGCCGATAACGCCATTCATGTATATTCGGTGACAAAAAGCATTTTTTCAGCGCTGATTGGCATTGCCATTCATAGGGGGTATATTAAAAGTGTCGACCAGAAGGTATTAGACTTTTTCCCGGATTATACGGTAGCCAAAGGCGAAGAAACGATACAGCGTATTACGATCAGAGATATGCTGACCATGACCGCACCCTATAAATATGATTCAGAACCGTACGAAAAGTTCTTTACAAGTCCGAACCCAATTCGAGATGCACTCGATTTATTAGGCGGAAATGGAACTATAGGGGAATTCAATTATTCTGCTATCGGTGGAACCCATATTTTGTCGGGCCTTTTGGTAAAAGCTACGGGGCAACAAATACTTAATTTTGCTACAGAACATTTATTTTCACCACTGGGAATAAATGTTCCTCAAAATATTGTATTGCGGAATCAAGAAGAGCATATCGCCGTTATGAATGATAAAAGCACCTATGGCTGGGTTGTTGACCCGCAGGGAATCAACATGGCAAGCTGGGGCCTTTTTCTAACACCTGCGGACATGGCGAGAATAGGTCAGCTATATTTAGATGGTGGCATGTGGCAGGGAAAACAAGTTGTACCGCCCACGTGGATAGACGAAAGCACCAAAGAGCATAGCCGCTGGGGAGAGTTGTCTTATGGCTATCTATGGTGGGTTATTGACGAGAAAGAGCATATTTACACCGCTTTGGGAGACGGTGGAAATGTAATTTACATCAATACAAAGAAAAAATTGGTGGTTTCTATTGCTTCTCTTTTCATACCAAATGCTAAGGACAGGATAGAGTTTATTAGAGAGCATATCGAACCAATATTTGAGGATTGAGTGTGATGAATTTTCATTTATCATAGAATATGCTAGATTTTTCATAGGTAAAATCGCCCTGCTGATTGTAAATTAGCGGGGCGGCCCTCTTTTTGACATATAATTAGCTCTTACGCTCGCTTTGTACGAAATATAAGTGACATAAAATTTGTGCAAGCAGAATAATATTATTTTTCTTTTATCTATGATTAAATTAAGTAAAGATTATTTTTATTTGGCAAAAGAGAACAAACATGAGGAAACTGGCGTTCTCATACCTGCAATAATTTTCGCGATTTTCTATGGCTGGGTAGCTTTAGACGGAATAGGTTCTATACCCCCTATTGTTATAGTTTGGTTAGTTTTATTTTGTATTGCAGGTGCCTTGTTTTTGCGCTTAAGGAAGTTTTGAAGGAATTAAGTAAACAAATTACTACTATTCTTGTAAAACGAAATAAATCGAATAAAAAATTAAAAAGTAAATATAAAATTAATTTATTTCTTGAAGCAGGTTTTCTTCTATCCTTCAGCAAACTTAAGCATAATACTGTAAATATTCCCATTATTTGCACAAAGCTAATTGCTTTATTCATCGGTGCAATATATAATATATACAATACTAATTCGGCAAAATATATTTTTATGGGCTATATGACAACGAAAGAAACAACGGAAAAATGGGCAATCACTCTACGCTGGGCACAGGTGATTTGCGCTTAGGGAAGATATTGGATGCTATTTGGCCAACGTTGTGTAGTGAGCTATTGATATAGAATTGAACTAGAGAGGTAGATGTCGCATTATGGCTAAGATTGAAACCATTAAACAAAAAATACGCACATTAGATGCAGGATCATTTCAAAATCTTTGCGATTCATATTTATATAAAATAGGCTATCCTAATATAGTATCTCTTGGTGGAGAAGCAGGAACGAGAAAAACAACTTCGGGTACACCTGACACTTATTTTAATACATCAGATGGAAAGTATATTTTTGTAGAATATACAACTCAAAAGACAAGTTTATTTACAAAAATTAAGGATGACCTTGCAAAGTGCCTGGATGTATCAAAAACAGGTGTTACTCATGATAAAATTGCTGAAATCATTTATTGCCATACTTCATCTAACATTACACCTTTACAAGATGATAAAGTAAAAACTTTATGCGAAGATGTTGGAATTAAACTTACAATTATTGGAATTGACAAACTCGCAGAAGATTTATATCTTTTATATCCCATTATTGTTCGAGATTTTTTGGGAATATCAATAAGCACTGATCAAATTCAATCATGTGACGATTTTGTGAGGTATTATAACTCAAACAGGATGGCAGCACCAATTGACACTAAATTTTTATTTAGAGATAAAGAAATTGATAATATTAATAAAGCATATCAAAAATCTGATATTGTAATACTAAGTGGTGCGGCTGGCACAGGAAAAACTCGGTTGGCTTTGCATTATGCGAAAAGTTACTCGAGTACTCATAATGAAAAATTTTACTGTATACATAGTAATGCTTTACCTATCTATGAAGATTTAAAGCTTTTCATAGACAATCCTGGCAACTATTTTCTTTTTATTGATGATGCAAATCAATTGTCAGGACTACAACATATAATTCGTTATACAACCATGAAACCTGATGGATATAATGTGAAAATACTTATTACAGTTCGAGATTATGCACTTCAAAAAGTGACAAACGATATTCGTGAAATCACTTCATATGAAAATATAAATATTTGCTCATTCACAGATGATGAAATTAAGAAGTTACTTGAAACAGTATTAGGAATTACTAATTCGGATTATCAAGGAAGAATCATAAAAATTTCTGAGGGAAATGCCCGAATTGCCATACTTGCAGGAAAAGTAGCTTGTAGTTCAAACCGTTTGGACTCTATTAATGATGTATCACAATTGTATGAAGATTATTATGGTTCTTCTTTAAAAAAACAACAATTACTTATTGATAATAATATGTGCGTAACTGCTGGTATAGTTGCATTTTTGGAAGCAATTCATTTAGAACATATTGATTCATTCTTACCAATTTTACAAGAAAAGGGATTAGGCAGAGATAGGTTTATTGAAAATATCCGTAAGCTTCATGAACAAGAAATTGTTGATATTTGCAATGATAAAGCGGTTCGTTTTTCTGAGCAGTGTCTGTCCAATTATTTACTTAAATATGTTTTCTTCGATAAAAAGCTACTTAGCCTGTCAGCAATGATTAAATCATGTTTTCAAAATTATAGAGAGAGAACAATCTCGTCCATTAACACATTACTAAATATTTTTAGAAATGAAGATATATTTTGTTTTGTTGAGAAAGAAATTAAAATGCTGTGGGATGAGTTATCACAAGAAAAATCTCTATATTTCTTCGAATTTGTCAAAGTATTCTTTCGCGTTAATCCCACTGAAACACTTCTAATTTTGCAGAATAAAATTGAATATGAAGAAAATGTGATTATCGGCAGTTTTGATTTTGATACTGAAAAAGGAAAGAACTATCAGAATGTAACAAATGATATTATTATAATTCTTGGTGAATTTGCAGATACGCCTGATCTACCAACGGCATTAGATTTATTTTTTCAGTATTATTTAAAACGCCCGGATTTGTATATGCAATTTTATCACGCAGTTATTCGATACTATGGTATAAAAAAAGTTTCTATGAGCTATGGGTTTCAAACACAAATAGTTTTTTTAGAGAAGATAAAAGAATATTCAGATGATTGGAAACAAGAATCTGTTGTCATTCTTTTCTTAGAAATAGCAAAAGAATTTTTGAAATTGCATTTTTCTTCTACTGAGAGCGGGAGAAGGAACACAATTATTATCTATCAAATCCCGTTAATTATTTCTGAAGGTGTTGAAAGATATCGAAAGCTCATTTGGCAGTACTTATCTGAACTTTGTAAAATTGATAAATACAAAGAAGAAATTAGGAAAATACTTGATTCTTATAGTGGTACAATTGAGGAAATAAGCCTTCCTGTTTTACAATTTGATTTGACATATATTAAAATTATTTTGGAAGCAGATTTTCCATCAAATGAGTTGCGAAATTGCCTATTGGCAAATAGATTAGTACAAATTTTTGAGCGTATGAACATTTCATGTGAATCATTGTTTGTTGAATATTTGGTAGGAGAGCATTTTCACTTATATCACCTTCTTGAAGGACCTGATTATAATGGAAAAATTGATTATAGCAAATATGGAAATCTAAAAAGGAAATCAATTGAACAATACGTTTCTAATTGTGATTTAGTAATGTTTAAACGGTTAATTGATGTTTGTTATGACATAAATTGTTTTAATGATTACAATGCTTGTGAAATTGGAAAAGGGTTAGGTATTGCCTTTAATGCTATTTCTCACAAAAAAGATTGCTATGTTGATGCAATTAAGTATTACATAGAAAAAGATACCCCATACAATTTGCATCCATATTGCTTAGTAAGTGTTCTTTTTTCCTTGTTAACTGATTCGGAAGTGTATAATCTAATTGTTGGTAGTGAATACAAGCAAAAAAATGCGTGGTTATACGCTTATTATCATGAATTACCATCAGAGTTAATTACAGAAAAACATTTATATGGACTTTATGAATTTTTGGAAGATACTTCTGATGGAATTATTACTTCAACATCATTACGTGATGTGGATTTTTTTGAGAAGTACAGTGTTGTAGACGAAGATGCTTTGATAAAGGGCTGCAAAATTATTTTAACTAAAATGGAATATTCACCATTTATAGTGCATATTTATTTTGATTTGCTATTTGATTACATTCATAATACACCACGGGATGTTATCCGAAAATTTAATAGAAACTTGGAGCTGCTCGAAGAAATCTATTGCACAATGTTGTCATACGATAGCAATCATGATTATAATGGCAAATTCTTAAAAGAGCTTTATTTGGTTAGACCATCTGTGTTGGATGAGTATATTGATTATTTAGTTAATAAAAACAGAGGTGCTTTTAGTGATCATCAAGAAATGCATAGATGTTTCTTTGAATTGGATGATTTCTTAGAAATTTATAATACGATTTTTATACAACTAATAAAAAATTGTCAGTATCCCACAATTTCTGTGCCGTATTTTTTGGAGTCCATACTGTTACCAGTTCAAAATGAGCAAAACTTATTAGAAAGACAAGATGAGTGGATTCGAAAATGTATTCAACTGTTCTCTAATGATGGAACAAAGATGCATTGTTTGTTTTCGGTTATATCCAAATTGAAAATAGAAAGAAAAAAAGAATATGTTCTGCTGTTCCTTGAGAATAATCAATTATTTGAAGACTTTAAGAGGATTCCTTTAACTCCTATGACATGGGGTTGGTCAGGAAGTGTGGTACCTATGTATTCTGGTTGGATTAAATTTCTCGAATTGTTGCTTTCAAACTTCACAGGTTTAAAGTGGATAAAGCATAAAAATTATGTTGAAACAAAAATTAGTTTTTTAAAAAAGCAAATTGAATCTGAACAGGTTGAAGAAATTTTAAGAGGATGATCTTTCAATCATATTAGATATTTATATGGTGCATTTAGAAGTGTAAATTAATAAAAACTTGGCGTAATTCAAAAAATGTTTGCAAATGAATAAAGCTTATTGTATAATACGAGTATAATAACAACAGGAGGATAATCATGAATACAGTCGATACTGCGAATAAAATCTGTAAATTCAGCAGTTCTGTGTCCAAAAATGGTATTTTTGCGCATTGCGGGAGAAGTGCGTCCATTTTTAGGCTGAATACAGACGATTGTATAAATCTATGATGTCTTTGCAGTGTAATAAATATAATTATATTATATGTATTAACCATGGACTCTGATTTATTTTGAGTCTTTTTATATTGCTATAAATTTGATGCCTTTCTCCATAAGCCTCAGATGATTATTTCTTTGTTTATCCAAAGAAATGTCAATAGGGCTTTTTTGTTTTTTAAAATAAATTTGGAGGAATTAACATTGAACATAAAATTAAAACGAAATATATCAATAGGTTATGCATATAATTTTTTCTTGCAGTTGAATATTACTTCTGCTATTTGGGTTTTATATCTTTCATTTAAAGGAATGACACTAGCTGAAATTGGAATTCTTGAATCACTTTACCACATAACCGGGTTGCTCTTGGAGTTACCAAGCGGTGCTTTGGCAGATTTGAAAGGAAGAAAGTTCTGTGTTGTGGCAGGCAGAGTGGTTGAATTAGTATCATGTTATCTTATGATGACGTCAAACAGCTTTTTTGGTTTTGCAGTTTCTTTTATTTTAAGCAGCGCTGCGATGAATTTAAATTCAGGTGCAGCGGAAGCACTAATCTATGACAGCTTGAAAGAGCTGGGGGAAGAAGAAAAGTACAAAAAAATATGGGGTCAGTTAGTATTTGCCATGTCTATTGCGCAGGGTGTTGCAGTTTTGCTTGGCGGAATTTTAGCTGATGTTAGGTTCTTGTATGCATATATGTTAGGAATGGTTGTACAGACGGTAGCATTATTATTATCCATAAGATTTACCGAGCCGCCAATTCATAACAAAGGCATTGAAAAAGATAATGAAAAAAACGAACAAGAAAAATTAATCATTAAGCAAGTAAAAACAAGTATTAGTGTTATAAGAAAAAGAAAAATTGTATTGTATATAATATTATTTTCGGCTTTGCTGGGAAGCCTTCAAACAACTGTGTTTTTTTATAGCCAGAAATATTTTTTCGATATTGGTTTTACAAAGACCATGATTGCTGTCATTTGCGCAACTGGAAGTCTAATTGAAGCAATAAGCTCAAAGTATGCTTATATTTTAGAAAGCAGGCTTAAATTAAAAGGGACTTTGATAACCGTATCTTCTGTGAATATATTTGCTTTAGCCGGTTTGACATTGTTCAAAGACTTATCTGTATTTTTTTATCTGCTGACCGCTGTTTCAGGAGGTCTTGCATTTACGATACTCAGCGACTATATAAATACCGAAATTCCGTCTGAATACAGGGCAACAATATTGTCATTTGACAGTTTGTGTTTCAGCATATTTATGATATGCATATTTCCGCTGTTTGGATTAACAGCCGATTACGCAGGTTTTTCCGCAACTTTTGGTGTGACAGCGATAATATACATTCCGATAATGGTTTTTTTGATAAATAAGTTATTAAAACAAAATAGAAAGGATACTGCTGTGAGTAACAGTGCTATTAGCTAAGGGCAAAGAAGGGTTATGTAAGTTGGTTATTCTGGGGGGATAATTTAATATTGGAAAAATGTTTTCAAAAGAGTATACTATTATTATAGTATACAATTTTAAAAAAGAATGGAGATAAAGGGATGAAGCTATCTGAAAGAATAGAAAGAAATTTATTGAATTATCTGCAGACTAGGACGCATACCGGAACTGAGCTTGAAAGGAATAACGAGATGTTCTTTAAGAAGTGGTTTGATTCAGTGCCGTATCTGAAAAGGGACCCGGAATATTGCGGATTTTATGAAATGAAAAATGATATTTTAAACAGAAGCTGTCCGTGGGCGCTGCTTAAGGGAGAAGGAACTAAGACTATAGTGATGATTCACCACACCGATACGGTTGATACGGATGATTATGGGAAATACAAGCAGTTTGCTTATACTCCGGATGAATTAGAAAAGCATTTTAAGTCTGAAAACGTTGAGATGGATGAAACTTCTAAAGAAGATTTATATTCGGGAAAGTGGATGTTTGGCAGAGGCGCTTCAGATATGAAAGGCGGAGCAAGCATAGCTTTATCATTGTTTGAAGAATATTCGGGAGAAGAAAATTTTGCAGGTAATATACTTTTGATGGGTGTTCCGGATGAGGAGAACCTGTCTGCCGGTATGAGATCGGCAGTGATGTTGATGAAGGAGCTTAGAGAAAAATACGAATTGGAATATGCATTGATGTTAAATGTTGAGCCTCATGAAAGAAGCAACGAAGATGAAATAACAATTTATGACGGTTCTGTTGGAAAGATGATGCCCATATTTCTTGTGCGTGGTAAGCTTGCCCATGTCAGCCAGATTTACAATGGCTTTAATCCGGTTACTTTGCTGTCAAAAATAGTGGTAAAGACCGATTTGAATCCTGATTTTATGGAAAAAGCAGGGAATACGGTGACTCCTCCTCCAACATGGCTGTATTTTAAGGATAGAAAATATGTGTACGATGTGTCACTGCCTTTAACAGCCGGAGGATATATGTCAGTTCTTACTCTCACAAAATCTCCCAAGGAAATTTTGGATCAGCTTAAAAAAGTAAGTATTGAGGCATTTAAAGAAGTTATATCCAGTATGAGGTTAAGCTATGATAAATATAAAAGTTTATCAGACGTGGATTCCAATGCAGCGGAGTGGAAGCCCAACGTAAAATTTTACGGTGAAGTTTATAGAGAAATAAAAGATAAAAAGGGCGATATGTTTACGACGGAATTGGCTGAATTTCAAAAAGAACTGGAGATCAAGATTAATAAAAACGAAATTAACAGAATTGACGGTGCTTACCTTCTTATAGAAAAAACTCTTGAGTATTACGATGATTTATCTCCTATGGTTATAATAGCACTGGCACCTCCTTACTACCCGAGCATCAATAATTCTATGCTTAAAAATTCAGATGAAACTAATGAACTGCTTATTAAGCTGGACAAATTTGCAAGAAGTGAAATAGGCAGTGGAATATATACTCAAAATTATTTTACGGGAATATCTGATTTAAGCTATGCAGCATTTACAGCTGACAGCGAAAACATAGATTATATCAGCAGCAATATGATATTTTGGGGAGATACGTACTATATACCTCTAGATACCATAAAGGAACAGTCAGTTCCGGTTCTTAACATAGGCCCATGGGGAAGAGATCTTCACAAATATACCGAAAGGGTTTATAAGAAGGATTTATTTGAAAATATACCAAAACTGATAGATTTCACAGTCAGAAATGTATTAAGCAGAAACTTTTAGCTTTGTTGCAGCCCGGCCATTATTGGAAGAAGCTGCTGCCGAAATGACGGGCTGCTTAAATTTATGACTTTACCATTAATTCGGAAGGTTTGTATTCACTTTTTTAGCTTGAAAATATTATGATTTTAGTGTATAGTCTGTATAGTAAAATTTGACATTGAGCCGGAGGAGTAATTGAAAAAGCTATCAATAAAAAGATTATATATATTTTTTGGGATTTTTGCAGTATTCAGCAATTTAGCTCATCCGGTTACACCGACAATGTTTATTGAAAAGGGTTTTGAAGATTATCTGTTCGGAGTTTCATTTGCTGCAATGTCGTTATGCTTTTTTATTGGTTCACTGATTTGGGGAACTGTAGGGGACAGGTATGGGCATGTTAGAGTTATGGCTTTTGTTGGACCTATATATGGGGCTTCACAGCTTTTATTCGGTTTAACAAGCACGGTGCTTATGACAATTGTTGCACGGTTGATTGCTGGATTTTTCAGTGCAGGCATGTATGTGTGCAGTCTGGCTTATTTGGTTAATTTGACTGACCAGAATAACCGAGGACGGAACATGAGCTATTATGTAGCAATAAATTCTGTGGGAGCGGCATTTGGATATTTTATAGGGGGAATGCTGGGAAACTATTCAATTACTCCAGTGTTTATTTTGCAAACTTCAGTAATTGTATTGAACGGTATTTTTACATGTCTTATGCTTGAAGATACCAGCTCGAAGCATACAAAATTTGTTTCAGGAAAGTCGTTGAATCCTTTCAAAGCATACAGCGCAGTAATGGGAAAGATGCCTTTGATACTGATAACATTCTTATCTGCGGTATTTTTAACAAGCTTTGCAACAACTGCATATGACAATGCTTTTAACTATTATTTAAGGGATATGTTGGGACTTCCGTCGTCATATAACGGTGTGATTAAAGCTGTAATAGGCGTTGTGACATTGACGGTAAACTTTACGGTAAACATATACATTGAAAAATATACAGATTCCAGAAAATCTCTGATAATTGTACTGCTTTTATGCGGTATTTCATCGCTTGCAGTTCCGTTTATTCCGGCACTATATCCATTCTTTATTGCAAATATTGTGTTTTTTATGTTCAACGCAATATATCTTCCAATACAGCAGGACATTGTTACCAGGGGACAGGACCCAAGCATAGGAGGAATAATATCAGGGATATTTAACTCAGTAAGAGCAGCCGGAATGATTTTCGGATCGCTGTTTTCAGGATTCATATATGAACTTGGGAGTATACTGCCGTTTTTTTCGGCAGCTTTGGTGTTTTTTATAAGCTCAGCAATATCTTTTGCAAACCTGAAACAGTATAAATCTCAAAATACAGAGGTGGCTAATGGATTTACAGATTAAAATTATAATAGTAGTAATGTTTTTTGTAATATTGATAAGCATGCAGTATACATTGAATAAAATATTGCTTGCATTGAGAGAGATAAAAGTAATATTGTTGACAAAAAAAGAAAAGCGGGAATAATTTATATTATTTCAATCATAATAATCTTGTGATAAGGAGGTAATTATGGCTGAAAAAAATGCAAAAAAGAAAAAGGAACTCACGCCTGATGATTTAATGAAGCTTGAAATAGCAAAAGAAATAGGTCTGATGGACAAAGTAAAAGAGCTTGGGTGGGGAGGACTCACTGCCAAGGAAACCGGCAGAATAGGCGGTTTGATGACTGCTAAGAAAAAACAAAGGAAGAAATAGGATGCTCAATAAAAGCTACAAAGAATTTTCGCAAATTTATGATTTGCTGATGGATGACATAGATTATGAAAAATGGACATCCTTTATAATAAATAATACCGGAAATATCGGAGGCGGCAAAAAAATTCTTGAGGCTGCATGCGGAACCGGCAGTATAACAAAGTTACTGGCAGAAAATGAGTACAAAGTTACTGCATTTGACCTTTCACAGGACATGCTTATGAGAGCGTACGAGAAGCTGGGACGCAGTCCGGTTGTTAAGCTGCTCAACATGGATATGGCAGATTTTAAAATTGACGACAAATTCCATGCTGCCATATGTTGTTGCGACGGAATAAATTATCTTACTTTTGAAAAAACTGAAAATTTTTTTGCAAATATATACAATCATCTGGGTGATGATTCCATATTTATTTTTGATATGAGCACAGAATTTAAGTATAAATCAATGTTCAATGAAACTTATGTGTATGATGACGGTGAAATTTTTTATGTTTGGGAAAATATGGCGAATGAAAAAAATAATTCTGTAGATATTGAAATAAATTTTTTTGTTAAGGACTCGTCAAATAAATATACAAGAATAAATGAAATTCAGACTCAGTATGTACATAATGCAAAAAAAATTACGGAACTTTTAAAAAAAATCGGCTTTTCACATATTGAAGTTTACGGTGATTATAGTGATAAGATGTATAATAATACTTCTATGAGAGCGGTTTTTTGCGCTAAGAAAGAGAGGAAACAATAATGGATTACATGATAAGGGCAATAGATAAGAAGCATACATTTAGATTATTTATGATTAAATCCACAAATACGGTTGAGGAAGCGAGGAGGCATCACAATACGACGCCAACAGCATCAGCTGCATTGGGAAGGACGCTGACTGCGGCCCTGATGATGGGTTATATGATGAAAAATGAAGATGATAAACTCACTATAAATATAAATGGCGGAGGTCCAATAGGTACTATTTTGACAGTTTCCGACAACAGAGGGCATGTAAAGGGCTATGTTGATAATCCTAATGTTGATTTACCGCTGAAACCAAATGGCAAGCTTGATGTGGGCGGAGCAGTAGGAGTTAACGGCAAAGTTACGGTAATGATGGACTTAGGACTAAAAGATCCTTATGTAGGCAGTACAGACATTGTTACAGGAGAAATAGGGGATGACATAGCTATGTATTACTGTCAGTCTGAACAGCAAAATTCTGCTGTAGCACTAGGTGTATTAATTGACAGAGACTATAGTGTCAAGTCTGCAGGCGGTTTTATAGTTCAGACTCTTCCGTTTATTGAAGAAGAAGATTTGGCAAAACTTGAAGTGGTGTTGGGAAGCCTTAAATCGGTTTCTGAATATTTTGAAAATGATTATGATGTCGAAAAGATTGCAAAGGAAATTTTCAACAGCTTTGATATTGAAATAACGGATAAGATTCCAGTTGGATTTAAATGTGATTGTTCTGAAGAGAGAATGGAGCAGGCGCTTATGACTATAGGCAAAGATGATTTGAAACAGCTGATAGAAGAGGACGAAAAAATAGAAACAGTATGCCATTTTTGTAATGAAAAATATGTTTTTAAAGGTGAAAAGTTAAAGAATATTTTAAAATTTATTGAAGAAAATTAACTTTTCTGAATTTTCATTTATTGTAAAATTATACAAACAATATAAATTTTATAAGAGGCTTTCCAATTAAATTGCGAAAGTCTTTTATTGTATTTTAATACATAAAATACAATAAAATTTCTTTGCGGGTGATTTTTAAAAAATGGAATTTAAAACATTAACATTAAAATTTTATAAATAGTTTTTTGGAAATTTTTTTTGTTTGCAACTCACCATCCAGCTAGCTTTGAGCCTTTTTCAGCATGAGATTTTTACTGAAGAACCTGAAACAAAAATAAAATTAGACTTCCATTTGCAAAAAAAAGGTGATAATATATTAACAAAATCAAAAATACAAATGCATAAAATATAGAACCATTAATGGAGGCTAGATTATGTTTAATGTACCTATGAAATTTGTTGAACTTATATTTGAGCAATCGGGAATTGTTTCTGTAACAGACAAAGAAGGCTGTTATATTTATGTAAATAAAAAATGGCAGGAAGATACCGGCATATCTGAAAAAGAAGCCATAGGAAAGTACAATCATGATCTTATTGAAGGATCGAGAGCATTATCAGCCATAAAATCGGGGAAAGTGCTTACTGCGGATTTTTTTATTAGAAGAATAGATGGGAAAAGCCTGCCGGGGATTATGACTTATGTTCCTATACATGATAAAAAAAATGATATTATAGGCTGTTATATTTCTTCATCATTTTCATGTATAGAAAAGGCGTTGGAATTTTCGGAGAGGCTGGAGGCTGTTACTGAGGAATATGAATTCCTCAAAAAAGAAATGCGAAAAAGAAGTGGAGTTAAGTACTCTATAGATGATATAATAGGCCAAAGTGATGCTGTAAAACGCTTGAAAGAAAACATTTATCTTGCAGGAGCATCGGATTCGACAGTCCTTATAGAAGGTGAAACAGGTACAGGAAAGGAATTAGTGGCTCATTCAATCCATAGCTGCAGTCTGAGAAATATTTTTTCGTTTGTTAAGGTTAATTGTTCTGCCATTCCGGCAACACTTATGGAATCAGAGTTTTTTGGATATGAAGAAGGTACCTTTACGGGAGCAAAAAAAGGCGGCAAACGAGGGAAATTTGAGATGGCACACCTTGGGAGTATTTTTCTTGATGAAATAAATCAAATGGATCTCACCATCCAGCCAAAGCTGCTGAGAGTTCTTCAGGAAAAAGAAATAGAAAGAATTGGCTCAAGTGAAAGTACGCCTATTGATACAAGAGTTATTTCGGCATCTAATGTTTCACTTAGTGAAATGGTAAAGCACAGCAATTTCAGAGATGATTTGTTTTACAGGCTTAATATAATAAATATAGTTATTCCTCCTCTTAGAAAAAGAAGAGAAGATATACCAGATTTAGCAGACAGCATAATATATAAACTTAATAAAAAGTTGGACAGACCTATAGAGGGAATTTCATCTAGAGCTTTGACATATCTTAAACAAAGAGATTGGCCGGGAAACGTGAGGGAACTTCAGAATATAATCGAAAGAGCTATGAATGTATCTATGGGCAGAAGTATTACTTTGGATGATATTAAAAAAATAGAAACTGTGAATATTCATAAATGGGATAACAAATCTGATTCTAGCGAAATACTTCGCAGCTCAGATGCTTCGCTGGCGGATAAAAAACAAAGTATAGAAAAAGATGCAATTATAAATGCATTGAAATCATGCGATTATAACAGAACAAAGGCAGCAAAAGATTTAGGCATTTCAAGGACTTTACTATATCAAAAAATTAAAAAATATAATATTGATCTCTAAAAGGATGTGTAAACATAAGTTTACAAAAATGTGTAAACATAAGTTTACAGTGTACACGAGTGTGTGCACTTTTTTTTTGCTTTTTGATAAGAAAACAGTCTTATAAAAAATAATTTTATAAATGATAAAACTGCTAATTTATAATGTTTGTTTATTATCTAACGATTTTGATAAAATGAATTATTTATTTATTGGCATGCTAATTGCTTATTTTTATATATGTGTTATGAAATTAACAATAAACTGTAAACAGCTTTACAGCTTGTTAGCAGAAAAGGAAGGAAGGTAGTAGAAATGTTTGATTTCACAGAGAGCCAGCTGGAGCTTCAACAAACAGTACGTTCATTTGTTAAAGAACATCTTGATCCAAACCTTGAATTAATCGATAAAGGTGAATATCAAAAAGAGCTTTTTAAGGAATGGTGCAAAACAGGACTTGTATGTTTAGTGGCTCCGAAGGCTGTAGGCGGAATAGAGCTTGATACCAAGAGCTGCGCAATAGTGATGGAAGAACTGGGTTACGGCGATGTAGGAATAGCTACTGGCTTTGGGGCCAATAACCTTGGATCGTATCCACTTTTGATTTCGGGCAATCTTGAGCAGCAAAAGCAACACTTTGGACCCATACTTGAAGGTAAATTCGGAGCATTTGCTCTTACAGAACCTGGAGCAGGCTCAGATGCAGGTGCAGTTGCTACAACTGCAGATCGAAAGGGCGACGAATACATACTGAATGGAAACAAATGCTTTATTACTCAGGGAGGATATGCCATTGATATGGAATCATCAATGGTTGTGTTCGCATCTACAGACAGAACTTTAGGGAGCAAGGGTCTGAGTGCTTTTCTAGTAAAAGGCGGAACCCCTGGATTAAAACTTGGAAAAATAGAAGATAAAATGGGAATAAGAGGTTCTCAGACTGTTGAATTGGTAATAGAAGATTTGCATGTTCCTGTATCAGCACGACTTGGAGAAGAGGGCGAAGGCATGAAAATAGCCATGAAGACCTTGGATTCAGGAAGGTTAATGGTTGCAGCTCAGGCAGTTGGATGTTGTCAGAAAGCATTAGATTTAACAGTAGAATTTGTAAAGAGCCATATGGAAGGGCAAAAACCTCTGCACAAACAACAGGCTATAGCATTTAAAATTGCAGAAATGGAAGCTACAACAGTAGCTGCAAGACAGCTTGTTCACAGAGGAGCATTCTTGAAGGACAGTAAGCAGCCATATTCCCACCATTCGGCAGTTACAAAATTGTTCACTACTGAAGCAGCAATGAAAGTAGCAAATTCAGCTATGGAAATAATGGGCTCTTACGGATATACAAAAGACTCAAAAATAGAAAAAGTATGGAGAGACGCAAGAATTCTTTCTATCTATGAAGGAACCAACCAGATTCAAAGGCTTGTTATTGCAGGCGGATTGCTGAGAAAGTAGAAAGGCGGGAGGTGTAGATATGAAAATGAAGTTAACTGAAAAGCAAAAACTTATGAAAAAAGGATTTGCAGATTTTGCAAAATCTCAGCTGGAACCAGTAGCATTCGAAGATGACAGAAACGCAAGATTTCCAGAAGAGGTAATAAAAAGCGCTGCAGAAAAAAATTATTTTGGACTTACTATTTCAAAAGAATATGGCGGTATGGATTCTGATTTTACAAGCGTAGCATTAATGGCAGAAGAATTCGGGAAGTACAACGGCTCTATTGCTGCTTCAATCGTAGCTCACGTGGTTATGGCCGAGCAGACAATATTAAAATACGGTACAGAAGATCAGAAAAAGAAATATTTGCCCGAAATGGTCAAAGGAAACAAATTGGGAGCATATGCCTATGTTGAACCGGGAGCATCTTTAGGGTCAGGTGAAAACAAAGTAGTAGCAGTAAAAAAAGGAAATGGTTACGAGCTTACAGGTAAAAAGACTTTTGTTGCAAACGGTGGAGCAGCAGGAGTATATGTTGTTATAGCTCAAGACAGTCAAACAGAAGGTAAAAATAGCTATTCTGCATTTATTGTGGATTCAAGTGATATTAAATCAGTAAGAAATGTTGACAAACTCGGATTGAGATCTTTCCCGACTGCAGAAGTTGAGTTCTCAAATGCAAAAGCTCAGCTTTTAGGACAAGAACACGAAGGAATTAAGATTGCAGCTGAAATTCAGTCAAGAGCAGATATAGCATTTGCAGCTGTAGGAGTTGGAATTGCCGGAGCAGCATTGGAAAAGAGTGTTGATCACAGCAAACTGCGTGTTCAATTTGGATCGCCTATAGGAAGGCTTCAAGCTGTTCAGTGGATGCTTGCCGAAATGGCATCAGAATTGCACACACTTGATATTTTGACCTGTAATGCTGTAGCAGAGGTTGAAAATGGCAGTGATTATGTTATGGATGCTGCATATCTTAAAATGTTTGCTAATAAAGCTGCATTCCAAATTGGTACAAATGCTGTTCAGATACATGGAGGAACAGGATACAGCAGAGAAGCAGAAATTGAAAGATATTTCAGAGATCTCAGAGGGTTGTTTAACTTTGATGGTATAAACAACTATCCTGAAAAAATTATAGCAGGCAATTTATTAAAATAAATAACTTAAATTGAAGGAGGTGCCTTAATTGAATATTTTACATGATTTTGAATATTTTAAACCGGGCAACAAAAAGGAAGCCTTAGAGTTAGTGAAAAAATACGGAAACAAGGCAAAAGTCTTGGCCGGAGGAACAGACCTTGTCATTATGATGAAGGAGAAAATGATAAAACCAGACTACGTAATTGATATAAGTGATCTTAATGAGCTTAAAGGCATTACGTATGAAGAAGGAAAGGGTGCTGAAGTATACGCATGTACTAAAGTTGCGGATATTGAGTCATCAGAAGACCTTAAAAGAAAATATCCGGCTCTTGCTTATGCAGCAAGTCAGCTTGGTTCACACCAGGTTAGAGTTATGGCGACTATGGGAGGAAACTGCTGCCACTCATCACCAGCAGCTGAAACACCTGCTCCATTGTCAGCACTGGGAGCTAAAGTAGTCATTGCCAGCCTTGAAGGCGAAAGAGAAATGCCTATTGAAGATTTCATACAAGGAAACAGAAGGAACGATTTAAAAGAAGGAGAAATATTATATAAATTTAAACTTCCAGAACCTGAAAAAAATTCTGCATGCCGTTACGGACATATTGGATTAAGAGATGCAATGGAAATAGATTGCGCCAACATGGCAGCAAATATACAGCTTGAAGATGATAAAGAAACAATTAAAAAAGTTAAGCTAGTTATGGGATCAGTTGCTATAAAACCGCTGATTTCAAAAGCTGTTCCTGCTCTCCTTGAAGGAAAGAAACTTACAGAGGAACTAATTGAAAAAACAGGCGAAGCAGCACAAGGTGAAGCAAAGCCGATTTCTGATGTTAGAGCTTCTGCTGAATACAGAAAAGATGTAATAGCAGCTCTGGCACGCAGACTTGTAAAAGAAGCTTATGAAGCTGCAAAGGAGGCGTAGAAATGAAGAAGAAAATAGTAAAACTGGATATTAACAATCATGTATATGAAGTTCTGGTATCTGCAACTGACTTGCTTGTAGATGTAATAAGAAAGCAAATAGGGCTTACAGGTACAAAAAAAGGATGCGGTCAGGGAGACTGCGGAGCATGTACTGTTCTTGTGGATGGTGAAGCTCAACTGTCATGCTTAATGCTGGCTATTGCATGCGAAGGTAAAAAAATTACTACTATAGAAGGAATTGCAAATCAAGAAACAGGGGAGTTGCATCCACTTCAACAAGCATTTCTTGATCACGGAGCTGTTCAATGCGGTTTCTGTACTCCAGGTATGGTATTGTCATCTAAAGCTCTGGTTGATAATAACCCTACTCCGACAGAGGAAGAAATCAAACATGCTCTTGAAGGAAATCTATGCAGATGTACAGGATATGTGTTGATTCTTGAAGCAGTTGAATCCTATGTGGATTCTCTTGCAAAAGGGGAGGTGTAAAAATTGACTAAACTGTATGAAGTATCAAATAAATATAACAACTATAAAGAATATACTAGAGAATTTACTGAAGTAGGTAGAAACATACCTAGATTGGATGGACCTGCTAAAGTTACAGGAAAAGTTCAATATACTGATGACTTGGTATTGCCTAGAATGGTTTACGGAAAAATTTTGAGAAGCCCTCATGCACATGCCAATATAAAAAGTATTGATTACAGTGAGGCTTTAAAATTAGATGGTGTTTTAGGTGTAATAACTGGTGAGGATTGCCCAATCGCTTATGGTATAGTACCACATAATGCAAACGAGCATGCTCTTGCAGTGGGAAAAGTTAGAAACTGGGGTGAAGGAGTTGCAGCTGTTGCAGCTATTGATGAAGCTACAGCAGAAAAAGCTCTAGAACTTATAAAAGTTGAGTATGAAGTTTTGGAAGCTATTGTAGATCCAAGAGAAGCAGTAAAGAGAGATGATTTAAGAATTCATGAAGATCATCCTAACAACATAGCTTATGAGGGTGTTCAGGTATATGGAGATCCAGATAAAGCTCTTGCTGAATCTGATTATGTAATTGAAAAAGAATTTTATTCTTCATATGTTACTCATGCGTTTATTGAACCACAGGCAGCTATAGCAGATTTCGATCCGAATACTGGAAAGCTTCATCTTTACGCAACATGCCAGGTTCCTCACTATACTCACCAGCAGTTAGCTAAGGTTCTTGAAATGCCTATGAACAAAATAAGAATTACTGTACCTCTAATAGGCGGAGGCTTTGGAGGAAAGGGAGTTGCTTCTCAAGCTGACTTCTGTTCTGCACTTTTATCAAGAAAAATAGGAAGACCAGTTAAGATCACTTATGAAAGAAGTGATGTATTCGCAACTAACAACGGACGTCACCCATGCTATATGAAATTCAAAATGGGATTTGACAAGAACGGAAAAATTACAGCTGTTGACTTTAACAACCTAATGGATGGTGGAGCATACTCAGGATGGGGAATAGTAGTACTGTTCTACACTGCATCTATGGTTCATATTCCATATGCTGTTCCAAACGTAAAATTTGATGGTAAGAGAATTTTCACAAACAAACCTACATGTGGAGCTCAGAGGGGTCTTGGAGGAGTTCAGCCTAGATTTGCTATGGAACAGTTGCTTGATGAAGCTGCTGAGCATTTTGGAATGACTCCTTATGAAATTAAGAAACTTAATGCTGTTGAATCAGGATACACTGCTAAGAGCATGATGTATGTACCTCACTCTGAATACAAGAAATGTCTTGATGAAGTAGTTGAAAAATCAGAATACATGAATAAAATCGGCAAACTTCCTTACGGAAAAGGAATAGGCTTGTCAGGAGGATATTATATTTCAGGTACTTCATATACACTGTATCTTTCATATAAACCTCATACAGTTGCAACTATTAAAATAGATGATGAGAATGGCGTTACATTATACTGTGGAGCTACTGACATAGGTCAGGGTGTTGATACAGTTATGGCACAGATGGCAGCTGAAACTCTGGGAGTTAAAACAGAGGATGTAAAGGTTGTTCCTAGAGATACACAAATATCTACATTTGACCTTGGTACATTTGCAAGCCGTCTTACATTTGCAACAGGCTGGGCAATCAGACAGGCAGCTGAAAAAGTTAATGCAGAGTTATTCCCGGTAGCTGCTTCTATGTTAAGATGCAGAGGCGATGAAATAGCTGTTAAAGACGGATACTTCTACTCAATTTATGAAAGACATGGAAGACACGGTAAAAAAGGTAAGGAAGTTGCTTGGGCAGAAGTTGTTGATGTGTATATGCAATCAAACGGTCCGCTTTCATGCTCAGGACAATTTACTCCACCTAGACGTAAGGGAATTCAGCAGGGTGGTAATATAGGACACTCACCTACATTTGGTTTCAGTGCTCAAGTTGCAGAAGTTGATGTTGATCTTGATACTGGAAAGATAAATGTTGTTAAAATAACTGAAGCAGGTGACTGTGGACAGCCTATAAACCCAATGAGCGTTGAAGGACAAGTTCACGGTTCAATCCAGATGGGTCTTGGCCAGGCACTGTATGAAGAAATGCAGATAGCGCCTGACGGAAGATTCCTTAATCCTTCACTTCATGATTATAAGATGCCTACAATTAGAGATATGCCTAAAGTAGATGCTAACATTGTAGAAGCATACGACCCATCAGCTCCATACGGTGGAAAAGAATCAGGAGAAGGTCCTATACAGCCTACTATTCCGGCAATATTCAGTGCAGTTTATGATGCTATCGGCGTAAGATTTACAGAAATGCCGTTAACTCCGGAAAAAGTTTTAAATGCTATAAAAGCTCAAAAAGCTAGTAAGTAATTCAGTTTATATATGCTTTACACTTCGCGGCAGCGGGTATTCTGCTGCCGCAATATTAAATATATGATCATAAATGTTAATGCTTATACTAACAAAGGAGAGTGTTATGAGAGAAATTAAATTCAGAGCTTGGGATGATGAAGCAAAAAAAATGTATTCACCGGAGGATCTGGAGCAGCCTGATGTGCGTGATGATACTAAAAAAACAATTTATTGCTATTTATCATACGGAGCCCTGCAAATTTATGATTTTAGAGAGAAAGAACCCGTACAGTTTGTTCCAATGCAATCAACAGGGTGGTTCGATAAGAATCAAAATGAAATTTACGAGGGTGATGTAGTACAGATTGAAAATTCAATAAGTCAAATTATTTGGAGTGAAGAAATTTCAGGATTTATTCTTTTATCAACAGATGGTGGAATAATGATGGGAGGAGACTACATAACCTCTGATATTGAGGTTATAGGCAATATTTACGAAAACCCGGAGCTTATAAACTATCGATATTAGGAGGGACATAAAATGAGACTTAATGACAAGGAGTATCTCTTGAGTATCATTGAAGGAAAGAGGATAGATTTCTACCTTGAAGATGATATGTTTGAAATTGAAGGAAAAGTTATAAAAAAGGACGGAGATATGGTGGTGGAGGTCCTTGAAGCTGTAGGACATGTGTTAGATATTGTCGGCAGAAGTCTTAGACTTAGATTTGATTATAAAAAACTTTATGCTGAAAGACTGGACACCGGAAAAAGTTTTGAAATGGAAATTAACCGTGTGTATGATCTTATAGCTAATCCTACCGCGGAAGATTTTAGTGAAAAAATAGAAAAGGGAGCCAAATGCTTTTTTAGAAAACAGTCAGATACTCTTTTATGGCGTGAAGCAGATAAATGGGTTATCGAATTAAATAAGATAAATATGTACTTTAATGGTGACAGATATTATTATAATTCGCTGCAGGAGCTGTGCAGCTCAAATGCGGCTCAGATGGCTGGAGACTGGCAGGCGATATATTACAGTTCCGAACCCGAACTTGAGTGAATGGAAGGTGAGCATATGAGCAAGATTGTCGTTGAAACGAACTACAGTAGATTTAAACCTGTTGGACAGAATGATATGTGTGCAACATGCCCTTCAAGTTGTAAAACGTCATGTGCAAGAGTACTTATGCAAAAACATGATATTAATGAAGAAGAAGATTTTAAAGATTTTAACGAAGAAGAAGATTTTAAGAAATTTAAGGTAGAAAGTAATTTAAAAGAAGGAAAATAATAAACATATTTAAAAAAATAAAATAATTATGCAAATAATTCTAATTTTAATTGTTAAATAAAAAACAATCCTATGGAGGTCAGTATGGATCTTAAAAAGAAAAGATGGTTTGTTCTTGGAGCAAGTTTGTTAATAAATTTGTGCATAGGTTCGGGTTATGCATGGAGTGTTTATGCCGGGCCTTTGATTAAGACATTTGGATGGACAGCTGCGGCTACAGCAATGACATTTACAATTTCAAATGCGATTAGCCCCGTATGTATGATTACCGGAGGTAAAATTCAAGATAAATTTGGACCTAAGTGGGTTATCTTTGCTGGAGGTATACTTTTCGGAGGCGGAATATTTATGTCAGGTCTGACAAAATCATTGCCTTGGATATATGTAAGCTATGGCATAGTAGCCGGTTTTGGTATGGGAATGGTTTATGGATGTACAATAGCTAATACAGTTAAGTTTTTCCCTGACAAGAGAGGCTTGGTAGCTGGATTGGCAACTGCAGGATATGGGTTTGGACCTGTTCTTCTTGCTCCTATATCTCAGGGACTTATTTCAAGCTATGGTGTTTTATTTACATTTAGAGCACTTGGTGTGGCATATTTAATAGTTATTTTGGTGGGCTCCCAATTTATAATGAAAGCTCCAGCAGGGTATAAGCCTGAAGGATGGGAACCTCCTGCAATAACAGCAACGTCAGCAGTAACCGGAAGCGATAAAACCTGGTCTCAAATGCTCTCAGATTCAAAATTCTATTTGTTGTTTATCATGCTTACAATAGGAGCTACGTCTGGTTTGATGATAATAAGCCAGGCATCACCTATAGCTCAGGAAATAGTGAAGGTAAGTGCTGAGGAAGCTGCTTTTGCAGTAAGCATGGTGGCTATAGCAAACATGGCCGGACGAATTGCCTGGGGTGCAATATCAGATAAAATAGGAAGATACAATACTCTGCCTATAATATATGTTCTGCTGGCGGCTGCAATGTTCTTATTAACAAATGTGTCATCAGGCGGCTTTGCACTTTTCCTTGTAGCAACTATGATGGTTGGATTTTGTTTCGGAGGTTTTATGGGAGTGTTCCCGGCTCTTACAGCAGACTGCTTTGGCGCAAAAAACAACGGTGTAAATTACGGGATTATGTTCAGTGGATTTGCACTTGGAGGTTTTATAGGGCCGGTTATGGCAGCAACAATTAAGTCAAATAATAACGGAGATTATACAATGGCGTTTATTATTGCAGCTGTAATGAGTTTGTGCGGTATTGCAGTTACTTATATTATCAGAAAAACGAGCAAGAAATCAACAGAAAGTTTATCATAAAAATTAAGAAATAAAGCTTCAAAATTATTTGAAGCAGTTAAAAGGATGTGAGGCCATGAAAGAAATCAGCAGAAAAAGAAAAATTATATTCACTGTGCTTAAGGTTGACAGCATACCATGTAGCCTTGTAGGGAAAAAAATGATTTTCAGCTACAAGGGGGAAAGGTTATCTGAATCTTGGGACTTAAGATGGCCGATGCCCTGGATTGAACAGGAATTTAGAAAAATTGTCCTAAAATATGAACTGGTTTCAAAAGAGGAGATATCCAGAATTTATAACCCCGAAGAGCCGGACCAGTATGTGGAAGTAAGGATAAGGAGTTATATAGATATGACAGTGCCTGAGCTTTTAGGTGAGGCGGTACAATGCTATTGTGGGCAAGAAGCATTAATAAGCAATACCGGAAGCAGGCGCATAAATTACCATGACTTATACAGAGATTCGAGACGTTTGGCTAAAGGGCTTATCTCTCTTGGCGTCAAGAAAAATAATAATGTTGCGGTTTGGGCAGTTAATTCGCCAGAAGTTGTAATAAGCCAGTTTGGAATAAGCAATGCAGGTGCAGTGTTTGTTCCGTTAAATGCATATGAGAAACAGCTGAGAATGCAAGCACTGCTTAAACAGTCAAATACGCACACCTTAATAATGCAGGTAGGGGCAAAAGGCACTGAGAACATAGAGCTTCTATACAAGATATGCCCAGAGCTTTGTGACGCAGAGCCTGGAAAATTAAATTCTGTGACATTTCCCAACCTGAAAAATGTCATAGTAATAAGCGGTGACGAATATCCAGGTACATATGGGTGGTCAGATGTCCTGAGCATAGGTGATTCTGTGGAAAATCAAATATTGGATGAGCGTCAGAATCAGATAGACATCGATGATGTAGTTCATATTATATATACCTCCGGGAGTACAGGAAATCCTAAAGGAGTAATGCTAAGCCACGGAAATATAATCGAAAATGCTAATTCTATGGCAGAACTGATGAAACTAACTGAAGAAGATGTAATGTGTGTACAGGCTCCTTTATTTCACTGTTTTGGAAGTATTGCATGTGTAATTGCCGGAGTTATAAGCGGAAGTTCTATGGTAATGGTAAACAGGTTTAAGACTTGCATAGCACTTTCGTTGATAGAAAGAGAAAAATGTACCATATTATCCGGAGTGCCTACACTTTTCATCTCTTGTATGGAGCAGCTCAAAAGCGAATATTACGACATATCTTCACTGAGAACCGGTATAGTGGCAGGGGCTTCCTGTTCGTCTAAAACCATTGAAACAATAAAAGATATTATGGGTATTGAAAATTTAATTTTATCATACGGCCTTACAGAGGCATCACCTTGTGTCAGCGCACTTAAAGGCACAGATGAATCGGCAGCGGGAACAGTGGGCAAACCCATACCCGGAGTTCAGGTGAAAATCAGTGCCGATGAAGATTCATATATGAGCGGAGAAAGTCTGGTAGGAGAAGTGCTTGTCAAGGGCTACAATGTAATGAAAGGTTATTACAATTTGCCGGAAGAAACGAGCAAGGTCATAAACAGTGATGGATGGCTCAGAACAGGTGATCTTGGATGTATAAACGAGGATGGATATTTATGTATCAAAGGCAGAAAAAAAGACATTGTCATAAGATGCGGAGAAAATATAAGTCCCAGTGAAATAGAAGATTTTATGGTTACGTGCCCGGATATATCAGAAGCATATGCCGTTGGAATACCGGACTGTCTAACAGGTGAAGAAATTGCAGTATTTATAAAACTTAAGGAAAACAGTAAAGCAACAGATGAGGATATAAGAAGCTGCTGCAGAGGAAAGCTGGCTACAAATAAAATTCCGAAATACATTATTTTTGTAAAAGAATTTCCATTATCAGATACCGGCAAGGTATTGAAAAAGGATTTAAAAAAGGTAGCAATGGAAACAAAAAAATATAAAGAATCTCAAAAGATTTGGACAAATTAAAGGAGGAATTAATAAAATGGCGCAGGTAATTACGGCAAAAGAAGCTGCAGAGTTATTTAAGGATAATGCAACAGTCTGTACTGCAGGTTTCGGGCTTGCAGGGTGGCCTGAAGAAGTTGCTCTTGCAGTAAGAAAGAGGTTTGATGAAACAGGACATCCTAAAAATATTACACATACACACGCTGCTGGACTTGGAAACTGGGGCAAAGGGCCTAAAGGGGAAAGAGGAGAATGCTTATGGGTAGCTGATGGATTAATGACAAAATTAATCGTTTCTCATGCAGGTTCATCTCCAAGTGTTATTAAGCAAATAGTCGATAATAAAATTATGGCATGGAATTTCCCACTGGGCACACTGATTCAACTTTATCATGAGGCTGGCAGAGGGGCACCGGGTTTACTAACTAAGACAGGTTTGGGAACATTTATCGACCCGCGATATGATGGAGGAAAACTTAACGACCTTACTAAAGAAAAAGGAGAAGAGCTGGTAGAATATATCCCGGATTTCATGGGCGAAGAATATCTCTTCTTTAAGGCATTTCCTATTGATATAGGCTTTATGAGAGGAACAACAGCAGATGAAAACGGAAATATAACATGCGAAAAAGAAGCTCTTAACTTAGAAATGCTGTCTGTGGCACAGGCTGCCAAGGCATCAGGAGGAATAGTAATAGCACAGGTAGAATCCCTTGCAAAAGCAGGATCTCTAAATCCAAAGCTTGTAAAAGTTCCAAGTATATATGTGGATTACATAGTTGTTGCTGAGCATCCGGAAGACATAATGCAGACCCAGGGAACTTTCTACAACAGGGCATTTACCGGAGAAATCAGAGTTCCGATTGAAGGAAGCATGGAAGCAATGCCTCTTAATGAGAAAAAGGTAATGCTGAGAAGACTGACTATGGAAATAAAACCAGGATATAAATGTAATTTTGGTATTGGTACTCCAACATATACCGGAAATGTAATGTCTGAGGAAGGCTGTGCAGATGAAATCACAATGATTTCAGAATCTGGAAGTATAGGCGGAGTTCCGGGAGGCGGCAATGACTTTGGCGCTCACTGGAATATAGAGGCTTCTTGTGATCAAGGTGACCATTTCAGTTTCTTTGATGGAGGAGGACTTGATTTCGGTGTATTTGGACTAAGCGAAGTTGACAAGGATGGTAATGTAAATACAAGTCTTCTCAATGGTAAGATAATGGGTGTCGGTGGTTTCGCAAACATTGCTGCAACAGCTAAAAATGCAATATTTGTAGGAACATTTACAGCAGGCGGCATAAAATGCAGAGTAGAAGACGGAAAAATGATTATCGACCAAGAAGGTAAATTCAAAAAATTTGTTAAAAGCTGTCCGCAGTTAACATTTAATGCAGAACAATCACTTAAAAAAGGTAACCGTATTTTATTTATTACTGAAAGATGTGTTATAGAAAGAACAGATAAAGGTATGATTCTTACTGAAATTGCACCTGGAATAGATTTAAAAACTCAGGTTCTTGATCAGATGGAATTTGCACCTATAATACCTGAAGGCGGTCCAAAGCTGATGCCTAAAGATATCTTCAATGAAAGATGGGGAAAATTAAAAGAAATAATGGAAAACAATAAATAATTTGCTCTCAACTCTCTCAAATAGTTGGAAAACCGTTTATTAACAGCGGTTTTCCGACATCTTTATTTGTTAGCGAGATTGTATATTCGATATAATGAATGGAGATTTTATATGAAAGGAATTCACAGTACACGCAAAATATACTTGGTAAGGCATTGCCGGCCTGTAATAAGCAGCTCTAAGAAGATGTGTATAGGCAAGAAAGATATTGCTCTAAGTGATGCAGGAAAAGAACATGCAAAGTATATTAAATATTTTTTTGAAGATGCTGACTTTGATGGTATATATACAAGCCCGCTAATAAGGGCAATGGAAACCGGCAAAATAATCGCCGGAAAAAAGTATGAAATAAAAACCATGGATAACTTTTCTGAAATTGATATGGGAAAATGGGACGGGTTATCCTTTGAAGAGATAAAAAAGAGATATCCGCTGGAGTATGAAGAACGGGGAAAAAGTTTTGAAACATATAAAGTTGAAGGCGGAGAGAGCATGTCGATGTGCAGAGAAAGGGCAATGGCAGGTCTCTATAAAATTTTGAATCAAACCCAGGGAGATATACTTGTTGTTACTCATGCAGGTGTTATAAGAGGAATAATGTCGTACATTTCGCGTATAAGTATGAACGACATATTCAAATATAAAATTCAATACGGGAGTATAAGCAGCATTAATATTAGAAACGGCTTATTAATTCCGGAAGAAATCGGGCTAAGCATACTTGACTCGGAATCAAAAATTCCGGCTTATGTATACGCGTCCAAAGAATATGAAAAAATCCTGATGAGCAGAAACTGATAAAGCATATAAGAGGATAAAACATGTCTTTAAAAATTATTGTATGTGTTAAACAGGTTCCGGATATTGAACATATTAAAAAATTTACCGAGGAACTAATATCAGATAAGACTGATTATATTTTAAATAAAACTGATGCTAAGGCATTGGAATTAGCCCTTAAAATAAAAGACGAATATGGTGATGCGCATATCACAGTCATAACAGCCGATTGCTCGAATGCAAAGCCAATATTGCTTGAATGTCTGGCACTTGGAGCAGATGATGCTATACATATATGTGATGATAAACTGAATGATTTAGATACTCTTGCCATGTCAAAAGTTCTTGCATCAGCCATAGATAAAACAGGGAGGTACGACATTGTAATAACAGGGTGTCAAGCGCCGGGAGGAGAAACTGGACATATAGGTCCACAGGTCGCTGAAAATCTAAATTTACCGCAGATAACCAATGCTGTCGATATAAAGCTCAGCTCTGATATGGAAGAAATTACTGCAGTAAAACCCTGCGAAGATAAAAATATGATTGTCAAGGTAAAAATACCTTGCATGATTACAGTATCAAGTGATGCAAATAAACCGAGAGATATGACAATTCAGGGAATAATTGAGGCGGAAAACAAGCATATATCCTTATGGAATTTGGAAGAATCGGGAATAGACGAGGGAAAATCCGGCAGCGGTATGTCAGCTGCAAAGCAGGTTAAAACATTTTTACCATTACACAGAAAGAAAGGTATTAAGATAATTACTGAAACAGATATTGAAGCGGCAAAGCTTTTATTTAAGGAAATAAAAAAAATACATATATAAAAATAATAGGAGGAAACCGTGAAGTATTGCATATTAATGGGAAGCCCAAGAAAAAACGGAAATACAGCATCACTTTTAAATGTTTTTGTGAATGCGCTTGAGAAAGCAGGTTCAGATGTATCCTGCATATGGCTTTATGATAAGAATATAAAGCCATGTATCGGCTGCAAGAACTGTCAAAACAATTGGGATGGATTCGGGTGTGTATTAGAAGATGACATGCAGGACATATTTGACCAGGTTTATGAAAGTGATTTCTTAATTTTGGCTACGCCTATATATTCATGGTACTGCACATCTCCGATGAAAGCATCTCTTGACCGGCTGGCATACGGTATGAACAAGTACTATGGCGAAAAAAAAGGGCCTTCATTGTGGAAAGGCAAAAGGTGCGCGATTATAGCTACATGCGGATACAGACCGGAAAAAGGAGCAGATGTTTTTGAAGAAGGAATTATACGTTATTGTAAGCACTCATCGTTAATATATTCCGGAATGTTAAGTGCAAGGGATAAAGGAGATCAGAGCTCGTTTATGAGCAGGCAAACAGCAGAAAAAACTGAAAAATTTGCTGAAAGCCTATTAAATATGCGTCTTGACGCAAATAATTAATCGAGGTCCTATATGAAAACGAAAATAATAGGAGCGGTAATAGTAGCTGGAGGATTATCCTCAAGAATGAAGGACTTTAAACCGCTGCTTAAAATAGATAAGAAAACTATGATTGAAACCACTGCAAGTAATTTTATTAAAGCCGGTGTTGGCAAGATAGTTGTAGTTACCGGTCACAGGTCACAGGACATTGAGAACCAGCTTGCGGGCTATAATATAAAATGCATAAAAAATGAAAATTACCGGACGACACATATGTTTGATTCGGTTTGTATTGGACTAAAAGAGCTGGGACAGGACACAGATATGGTATTTGTGACTCCGTCGGACAGCCCATTTGTTCAGCAATTCACTTTAAAAAAAATGATTGATGAAGTAGATTTAAAAAACATAAAAGCAGCTCAGCCTTCGTATGAAGGAACGGACGGTCACCCAGTTCTGTTGAGCGCACAGGGAGTGAAGGAAGTTTTAGGCTACAACGGAGTTAACGGCATGCAGGGAGCCCTGAATAACATGGCAGAAGGCTTTTTGAATATACCGTTTGTTGATCCGGGAATAACTCTTGATGCAGATACACCTACGGACTATTTTAAGCTTTTGGAGTTCGGCTCAAACATTCATATTCCGCCTACATTTTTGTGCCTTGAAATGTATGAATATTTCAATGTGCCGCAGGATGTAAGAGAGCACTCTGTAAGAGTTGCCATGGAAGCGATAAATATTTGCGAAATATTGGACAAGAAAGGAATACGGCTCAATCGCAGACTTGTTGTATCAGCATCACTGCTTCATGACATAGCTAAAGGGCATCCTCGTCATTCCAGCTTAGGTGCAAAGTGGCTTTTAGAAATGGGATATGAAGAAATATCAACTATTGTACGCAATCATGCAAACCTTGAGTATATTTCAGAAATTCCTACAGAAATGGAAGTAGTATATCTTGCTGATAAAATGGTAAAAGGAACAGAAGTTGTTTCTATTAAAGAAAGGTTTAAAGAAAAAGAAGAACTTTATAAAAATGATAAAGATATTTTAAAAAATATAGAAAGAAGAGAAGCTTGTGCAATGAAGCTTTTTAATGAAGTATTTAGTGCGTAACTATATGGCATATTAATATTAGTTGCATATGTGATGTAGATGTAGGACAAGCAAATTTTATATACGATAGCAGACTTGATATAGTCTGCTATTTAATTCTTGACAATATCGATAATCGATGTTATTCTACAAACATAAAATATCGATTATCGATGTTAAGAGGTGAGTAGATGGCTCGAGAAAAATATCAAACCTTAACAGAGCAAATGTTTTATATTCTTATTTGTCTAACACAAGAGAGCTGCGGTGTTGATATTATGAAAAAGGTAAAAGATCTTACAAATGAGAGGGTTATCATTGGCCCAGGAACTTTATACAGCTTATTGGACAACTTTGTTAAAGAAAAAATCATTATTGAAACTAAAATAGAAAATCGAAAAAAAAGCTATGTCATAACAAATTTAGGTAGAGAAATGATTGAAAAGGAATATATAAGATTGAAAAAATTAGAAAGAGATTATGAAATGCTGGTAAAAGAGGTGAGCAACAATGAATGACAAAATTAAAAAATTAATGAATTTTAGGTTTGACCGTTATGAAGAGATGGAAATCAAATTAGAGAAACTGGCTGCAAAAGGTATTTTTTTGGAGGAATGCGGATCTTTTTTTTGGACATTTAGAAAAGGAACACCGCAAAGATTAAAATATACGGTCACATATTTTCCTGAAGGCTCTGTTTTTAATCCCGGCATAACCGATAACCAGCAAACATATTTCGATTATGCAAAGGCTGCCGGTTGGAATTTTGTAACTCAATTTAACCAAATGCAAATATTTTGCAGTGAAAATGATAATCCGATACCATTTGAAACAGATGAAAAAGAGAAATTCAAGAATATCAAAAGATGTATGAAAAAGAGTTTTCTTCCATCTATGGTTATTTCAATTTTAGTGTTTATATTAAATTTGGTTGTACAGTTCAATTCATTTCAACTAAATCCTATTGATTTTTTATCAGACTACACTCGTATCTTTCCTGTTTTTATGTTCTTAGCAGTTATTATTTATGAAGCATATTCCCTGCTTAATTACCTCATGTGGTGCAAACGCTCGGAGAAGTCTATTGCCAATGGCGGTGGGTGTGACAAAAGAAGAAACATAGTTCATAGAATCGTCGATGTACTTTTTATGAGTTTTATCTTCGGAAGCTTGGGCTACTTTCTGTTTTACCTTGCTTATGAAACAAGTTTGTTCGGTCTATTTTTAGCTATTGCACAAATGCCAATTTTGATGATTATATTTTGGTCATCAATTAAATATCTAAAGAAGAAAAAAGCATCTGCTAAGTTAAATAAAGTAATCTCAATTGTGGTGCTTACAATTGCTAATTTTTCCTATCTTGCGCTTATTATGGTGCTTATTATGAAATTTGGATTTAGTATGGATGATGGCTCGGCTTATCGAACTGTTGCTTGGTCCATGGGTTCAGCATATAGCCACGAGTACAAGTTATACAGCGACACCATTCCTCTCACCTGTGAGGATTTATACGGCCCAATTGATTATGACTATTATTCATATAAGGAAGAGATAGATAATACTTTTTTTCTTTCAAAAAGTGCTTATGAGCAAGATTCTCTGCCGGCAAAAGATGCCCCACCAGAAATAGAATATGAGATTTTAGAGCCTAAGTTTGATTTCGTCTACAAGCTTGCAAAAGAGCACCTGCTTAAAATACCAGAATGGCGAGACAATACAAGCTTTGAGTCCATTGATAACAAAATTTTTGGCACAGTAGAAGCTTACCAATTCTATTATGAGTATACTCCTACAGGTGAGTATATATTGCTTTTTTTAGATAAAATTATTGTATTGAACATGGAAGAATCGCCAACTCCAGAACAGATTTCAATTATTGTAGAAAAATTAAACTTTTAGCTTAACTTAAATAATCCTTATAGATCAGAAAAAACCCCAGACACTTTAGCCACGGTGTCGTATGGTACAACTCAAAAATCAATAGTTTCTTGCATTGAGGCAGACAGTTTTTCGTGAACTGTCTGCCTTTTGCTGTTCTTAGGCTATTTTCAGTTTCTCCGCTAATGCTGAGGTGTCTGTCAAATCCATCAGACCAATCTCACGATATACGATTTTTACTTTCTGTGGGATGGTGCGAAAATATCGTTCTTCCTTTTCGGATACAATGATTTTGCTGATGACATGATTTCATCAAGCATTTTCTTTTCTTCTTCATTCAGTCGCTTATCCAACTCCTCGACTAAATTAAAAAGTTTCAGCTGTGCCATCCTGTAATCACTACCTTGCACAATCTTTTTTTCGGCTGGGCGAATGTTTCCGTGGTACAGTTCACTGAGTATTTTTTCTTTTTGCATTTTCATCACCTCCTCAAGCACAACACAATACCACAAGCTGTTGTCAATAGCTATTCAGCATTGTTCACAATTTGAGAGTTGAAGCCATCACTTTAATATGGTAAACTTATTTTATATATCTACCGAAGAAAATTTTTGTGAAATGGTAGTGGTCGAAAAAATACCCAGTGGGTAAATTTTATATTTTGCGTATATTACAGTTGCTAATACTGCCTAGTTGCCCACCCATTTGAAAAAGTGAAATGAATTGAGTAAGGAGGATTCACTTATGAATAGAAAACTCATCATTACCCCTATCAGTGTCTATGACCCCGTTGCCTCCACTCAGTGGCTTACCGCTTTGGCAAAGGAGGGTTGGTACCCCCAGTGGATTGGCGATAATCTCTCCTTGCTCCGACGCGGAACCCCAGAAAATAAGCGGTATTTCTTAGTACCCAGAGAAACGCCAAAAGCCGAACCTCCCACCTTGGAGGGAGGCACTTATTTTGGAAAGATTTCTCACTCCGCCTATATTTATGAGCAAACCCTAGAGAGTGAAACATTTAATTTTAAAGAAGAATGGGAGCGTTGCCACGTTGAATGGCGCAAATCTGCGAAACGTCGACTCTGTGGGGCCATCTGTACGCCCTTTGCTTTGATTGTACTTGGGTTGGCACTTTCTTATCTACTTCCCGCTAGCAAATTTGATGTACAGCCAGACCCACACATGAAATTCCTAGCCCTTTTATTTGTGTTGAGTTCTCCGTTTCTGGTGATGGTTTCTGTCTTGGGCGCAGTTAGCAATCTCTCTTTTTTGCGAGATTGCAAACAAAAAAACAATCGAAAACTCCAGCATGGTGTGTTGTTAGGCGTTTTGAGCCTATTTTACCTATCTGGAATTTGGCATTTTTCCACCTACAAGGACACACCGCTCACAGAGTTTAACAAGCCTTATATCGCTCTTTCTCAAATAGAAACCGTTTCTGTAGCACCGTGGGAACAGGTCTTTGATGGACACGCTTTCCGTGATGAGGTGGATCGGGTGGAATCTATTCCCTCCATTTTCTGTTGGCAAGGCTATACTGTCATTCAAGATGGCTATACCACTGAAGCTACAGGCGATGAGATGGGCTTTTCGCCAAAAGGTGCACCCTATCATTATTCGCCAAACCTAGATATGGCTTATTTCCATCTCACAGTCCCTGCACTTGCCTCCACAGTGGCAAAGATTCAGCTGGCAGAGTACCGCCTAGTAAATCTCCAATGGGAATATTGGGAGGTGGACTATGATGGATTGGATTTTGTCATCGTGGGAGAAGCAGATGACAGTGTCTATCAACTCTTAGCTCTGGGGAAGGGTGGTCGTGTGGCGGTGTTCCGCTATGGTGGACTAGAAAATTTGCAAGAGAACATTCCATTGCTTGCTACTATGGTATTGGAATAAAAGCAAGCAAATATAATAAGATATCACGCAAATGAGCATTCGCTTGATATGAGCCTTTTGGCTCTTACTAAAGCTAATCTTGATTACCACGAAAGTATGGGCAAACCTTGCTACTAAGCTTGGTTTGCCCTCTTTCTATTTTCACCGTCCTTATGCCAGAGCATTCTTGCATGCTGTCAAATCATAGTAAGAACTGAGCCCAGTATCAATATATAAAAATATTTAAATAGCCTGTGGGTTTTGTACTCCACAGGCTATTTTCTCGTATTCAGTTTGCGTTTCTTAGTTTTTCCTTGTGACACAGTGGCTTTCGTGTGGTATATAATTATGTTAAGAAAATCCAAAGGTATTACAATTTAGACAATTATGTTATTTGCCGGCTGCTGCATTTTCACCTGCTATTCTTCCGAATACCATGATATCAGCAAGGGCGTTGCCTCCGAGACGATTACCGGCATGTATACCTCCTGTAACCTCTCCTGCTGCATAAAAGCCTGGTATGACATTACCGTTAGCATCAAGAACCTGTGCATCAGGATTTATCTCTAATCCGCCCATAGTGTGGTGCAATGACGGTGAACGCGGTGTTGCATAGAACGGAGCAACCTCAATTTTACCGCCGAAATTTGCTTTTCCGAAATCAGTGTCTGACTGAATATCTACGTAAGAATTATATTTTTCTATTTCTTCTACAAATACATCTGCAGGTACACCCATTTGCTCTGCAAGTTCTTCAAGAGAATCAGCTCTGTATATGCTTTCTGATGCAACAAGATCATCTATTACATCACCCCAGCCGTTTTTGTCTCCGGGTTGAGGATCTCCGGCAGTAATCTGGTCGCAGATAATGTAGAATAAAGCATCTGTCTGCTCAAGTGCAGCACTTGCCAAGACATCACGTTCGGCATATTCATTGACAAATCTCTTTCCTTCCTTATTTACAAATACCTGAGATTCCGCACTTCCCCATACTCCGCCTGAAAGAGCTCCAGTTTCTGGGTGTGAGCTTGGCATTAATTGTGCAAATCCCATACCTACAAGATTTGCTCCAACGCTTTTTCCCATTACAATACCATCGCCTGTTGCATTAGCAGTGTTAGTACTTTTCATATTTTCAGGAATTGTCGGCCAATAAGTGTTATATTCTGCAACCATTTTAGCGTTTGCTGCAAAGCCTCCTGTTGACATAATAACTCCCTTTGTTGCGTTAAGTATAACAGGTGTTCCGTCAGCTTGAGTTGCTTTTACTCCAACAACTCGACCATCCTTTACAATAAGTTCATCTGCTTTTGTTTCAAGCATTATTTCAGCTCCATTTTCAACTGCAGAATCAGCAAGTGGAGTAATAAATCCTGATCCAACATTTGCATTCAAAGAATGTGTACGAGGCCACATAGCACCAAGTACTGTAAAAATGCTATCTCTTATTTCAAGATTATCGTCGTGGCTTACAGCCCATTTTAATGCAGGCAATGAATTGTTTGCCAATGTTTTTGCCAAGTCTAAATTGCTGTGTATTTCAACACCGTTTTTATCTGTTCTGTGTCCGCCTACATATGTATGATAGATATGAAGTTCGGGAGAATCAAAAAGTTTTGTAGTGTCTCCTGATTCAAAATATTCATTTATTTGTGATTTTAGTGTAAGAATTGTATCCTTGTACTCACCAAATTCATTTTCATCAACTTTTAAAATAGCTTTGAGGTCATTAGATAAAGCGTCATTCATTTCAACATTTGATTGCAATTCAGGATCTACAGCATTGTATCCTCCGCCAGCACGAATAGTGTTTCCACCTAATGATGCTCCTTTTTCAACCAATATTACCGAAGCTCCATTTTCGGAAGCTGAAGCCGCTGCTGCAACACCTGCACCGCCTCCTCCAATAACTACAACATCTGCGGTTTTTTCAATTGTTTCTTTGACAGTCTTTGCAACCTCTTTATTTTTCAGGGCTTCAACATCTCCACCTGCTTGTACTATGCAGTCTTCAACAGCTGCTAAAAGTCCCTTGCTGGAGTTTGTTGCCCCTGTAATCATATCAACCTTAAGGGTCTGTCCCTCAACGATCTGTTTTGGTAATTTTTCAAAAACCGGTTTTGCAATATCGGGAGTTTCTTGATTTTCCCCGACAGTTATAGATAATATTTCGGTATCACTGAAAGTTACGGTTACAGGTATATCACCGAAATTTCCCTTAGCAGAAGCAGTGTATTCTCCTGCTTTGTATGCTGGTGAATCCGAAGAAATTGGTTTTTCTGATTCAACATAATTTGCTGCACATGATGCTAAGCTGAAAACCATCATAATGCATAAAAATAAACTGATAATTTTTTTTGACATTTTTCTCCTCCAAAATAATGTTTATTTATTAACAAATATTATTTTAAGGTATGGTGCGACACCAATGTCAATAGCAGTAGAGCATAATTTTATTTAGTATTAATTGGCAGAAATACACCGTGGTAATTATATTTGTCTCCATTAACAATATCGGAAGCTAAGTATATCAGAAAGCTGTCACCTGAAAGCTCGAGATTATTTTCACTTAGATATCTCTTGACGGGATTGAAATGGCAATGATCCATTGGTTCAAGATCCGGTTTTTTTATAACTGTAAAAATATAATCTGATGCTTTTGCAACTACGGTATTTTTGCTTAATTTCAATCCTAATTCTTTGGCAGATTTAACATCTGTTGTTAGAGCCATTTCAATTTTAAAAGGTTCTGAATCACTTCTCATTATTTTACTATTTATCCAGCGCGTATAAAACGTTACTGGAAGTAAATTAATCCACTGCTTTACTTCTGCAGTGGTTTCCTCATTCAGCGAAAGTATCCCGTTATCAGAATGTACTATCCTTACAAGATTAGGAAATCTGACAGTGGTATAGCAATTAATTTTATCAGGTATGTATTTAAAGCACTCTATGAACATATTCAGCCTATTCAGTTTTGCATGTTCAAATTCTAAATGTTTTTCAACACAATGTGCTTGCTTTACAAATTGTGCAGAAAGCTCGCATGAAGGCATATCGCCTATCATTTCTGAGGCCTGTGAAAGAGAAAATCCTAAGCTGCTGTAGAATTTGCAGGTAGACACACCCCTTACATCATAATCGTTAAAATAGCGATAATTATTGATTTTATTCTTTTTAGGAACAATTATTTTTTTTCTCTCATATTGGCGTATTGTGTCAACAGTCAGTCCTTGCATTTTAGCAAAACTGCTTATAGTATAGTGCATATAAATTCTCCCAGTATGTTAATATAGTATACTGATTATAGCAGAATTAAGTATTAATTACAATTCATGGAGATTTTAAAGTGCTTGGAAGTCTCAGGCTAATTATTAGGAATTGAAACTCGATCAAATGGCGCGCACAGTCATAAGTTGAACGATTGATGATCCCTACAAGGAATTAAACCTTAAGTTGTTTGCATGAAAAATAATACCAACAGATTGTAAAGCTTAAAATATTTTACAGTCTGTTGGTATTTTTAGAAAGTATTCTGCTAAGCAATAACTTAATAAAGTTCTAGAATATTAAAAAACTGACTTATTAGCATTAATTTGTTAGCTATTGAATCTGAAGCAGCTTGACAAATGATCATTTATTAATCCCGTAGCTTGGAGATGAGCATACATTATTGTCGAACCCAGGAATTTAAATCCCCTTTTCTTTAAGTCTTTGCTTACCTTGTCAGAAAGCTCTGATTTAGCAGGAACTTCTGAAATGTCATTCCAATTATTTAAAATGGGAGTATTGTTTACAAAGCTCCATATATATTTGTCGAAACTTCCAAATTCTTTTTGAATTTCAATAAATCGTTCGGCATTGTTTATCGAAGCTTCAATTTTTTTTAGATTTCTTATTATGCCTGCATTTTGCATAAGCTTTTTAACTTTATTTTCATCGTACTGTGAGACCTTGTTAACATCAAAATTATCATATGCTTTTCTGTAATTTTCTCGTTTTTTAAGGACGGTTAGCCAGCTTAGACCTGCTTGTGCTGATTCTAAAACAAGAAACTCAAAATGTTTTTTATCATCGTGTACAGGCACTCCCCATTCTTCGTCATGATATTTGATATACAAATCATTATTGCCGCACCAAGGACATCTGTTCATAAAATTACCCTCAATTAATATTTATTTTGAATTAGTGTTTCTATCGTTTGATAAATGTTTTGTAAGCTTTTCAATTATTGACTTGTAAGTATTGGCACGTGACGATAGTAGCATAATAAAGAGAAATATAATTTCATCTTCATCAAAATCCCGGAAGTCCTCATATATGTTTTTTGCCAATTCTTCAAGATCTTTTTCCAGTTTTGACACTTCATTTTGCTCAGATAATAAGAAAGCTTTATATAAATTATTAATGCTATCGTTGTTAAAATGGTCTTTTTCGTATTGATTCATTATGTTCTTTACATCTTCAAGAGATAATATTTGTTTTAAATAAAATATGTAAATTAAGGAGATAATATGCTCAGGGAAATATTTCTTGTTTTCAGGCTTAGGAATAAGCTCATTTTTGACATAATTATTTATCATTGATTTAGTCAAGATTTTATCTTTTGAATTTTGTTTGTAATGTTCCAGGTTTTCATTCATAAATGAAAGCACTTGATCCATATATAAATTAATATTGGGAATTTTTGAACTTTCAATTTGATTTAAGAACTGGCTACTGTTTAAAAAGTCTAATAGTTCTTCTAATTGCATATTCTACTCCTCATGCATGTATATAGTAATATATAATATTATATGTTATTGAAAAATTTTTTTCAAGTAACCATTGACATTTATCAAGGAGAGGAATATCATAACTATATAACATAGTTTTAAAAACTATATAGGAGGTATCTATTATGAACGCTGATAAAAAAGAATTAACAAGCGCATTTACGCACTTAGGAGGTGCAATATTTGCAGTTGTTGGAACGATCTTGTTATTAATTAATTCTAAAAATTCCAATAATGCTGCAACGTTAGCTGCCTTCCTCATATTTGGCATAAGCATGATTTTATTGTATTCCACAAGTACGATTTATCATTTAATTGATAAGTCAAAGCAAAAAGCAAAGTTAGTAATGAGAAAGCTTGATCACATTATGATATTTGTATTTGTTGCCGGAAGCTATACGCCCATTTGCCTGCTTGTTTTGAACAATAGCATCGGTTACAAACTATTGACACTGGTTTGGTCCATAACACTGGTCGGTACTTTTATTAAGCTCTTCTGGATTACAGCTCCAAACTGGGTTAGTTCTGTTTTATACATATCAATGGGCTGGCTGGCTGTATTGGTTTTATCGCCTCTTGTAAGCATGATGCCTTCAGGTGGAATGTATTGGCTGTTTTTAGGCGGTATATTTTATACAATAGGCGGTGTAATATATGGGATGAGAAGACCAAATATTAATAAAAGCTATTTTGGGTTTCATGAGTTGTTTCACATATTTGTTCTGGCAGGTTCCCTGTGCCATTATGTACTGATGTATTTCTACATAGGGTAAGTAGTGATTGGAAATTGAATATTTCTTGCCATATGTAATCATATCCAGACACCTAGCGAGGTGTCTTTTTCATTTCGGTGGCGAAAAAGGTAGACGCTTACGGTTGGCGGTGGTTAATACCGGTGTGCAAATTCCCACCTGCAATTAATTATGTATGCAGATTGATTATAACTGTATGAGGTATGTGGTGAAAGCGGGTACATCAAAAAAGGTTGTTAAAATACTTCTTTTGGTATATAATTTGAATAATTTCAAGAGGAGGTTTAATAATGGGACTATTTAATGGAGTACTAGGTAATGCTTCTGAATATAATGCAGAAAAAGCTCAAGAGGAATACGGGCATTTGTTGTCAAGCAATGAGGTAATTAATAAGGCGTACAAGCTAATTAGGGATATGTTTATATTTACTAACAAAAGGTTGATACTTATAGACGTGCAAGGGCTGACAGGCAAGAAAATAGAATACAAATCAGTTCCATACAGCAAGATTACAAGTTTCAGTGTTGAAACGGCAGGTCATTTAGATCTAGATGCAGAGCTGAAGATATGGGTATCGGGGTTACCTCAGCCAATCCAGAAGCAGTTCAATAAGACATTGAACATATATGAGGTTCAGGCAGAATTGGCAGAACATGTAAATTAAATTATTAATCAACGTAGCATCCTTCAAGGGTGCTTTTTTGTTGACACCTAAAAACAAAAACAGTATAATATCATCATGCAATATCGAGATACGATATTGAAGATGCGAACGGAGGAACTCTATGAAAAATAAAGTACGAGGGCCGCTGACAGAATCCATGTTTTATGTGCTGATGGCCTTTTTAAAGAAGGATATGTGTGGCATTGATATTACGGAATATGTGAAACAGCGAACCTGTGGCCGCGTACAACTTGGCCCTGGCACGCTGTATACGATACTGGCAAAATTTCAGGAGGATGGACTAATTGAGGAGGTCGCTGTGGATGGCCGCAAGCGAACTTACCATCTGACGGATAAGGGCAGGGAGACCTATATGGAGGAGTTGGAACGCATACAGAAGTGTTTACGAGATGGGGAGGAGGCGTTGCTATGAATATTAAAAAAAGCTGTTGGAAGTTGACACAGGTCAATGGATATGATATTTCTGCCATCGAGCGCTATTTAGAGAGAATGGCGTCGCAAGGGCTTCTTTTTTCCATGACCGCCGGCCCATTCACTTTATTTTGCCACGAGGAACCCAAAGTACTCCAGTTCCATCTTGAGCCGATGCTCAGTAAAACTGAAGAAGACACTGAGCTGAATGCGCTTTATGAGGACGCTGGATGGCAGTATCTCGGTATGTTTAGGAAGAATTACTTTGTCTTCGTAACGGAGAACTTGAAGGCGGAAGCCCACACCGACCTCGAAGCGTTAGACTATGCGCTAAAGCGTTTTTCCAAACAAAAGTACCTCAGCGGGCTTGGTCTGCTGGTACTCAATTTTTTCCTGCTCTCACTATATCATGGTGGTTGGCCAGGCAGTATTGGATGGGTCTATATGAAATATTTTCCGGTGGAAACTATCAGCAAATATCCGGTGCTGCCATTATTGTTGTCTGTAATGGGCCTTGTTCTGCTGAACCTTTCTTATTTGCTGGGGCTTCTATGCTTGCACCGTTGTCGCGCAGGAAAAAGTGTAAGCAGAATATCCCGTTCCGGTTGGTTCATGATTTTGGGCATCATCATTCTAATTCCTGTGGTGCTGAATACCTTTCAGCTGTTCTTCGGTCTGGGTTATCGGCCGTTTGACTTAGCTGACTCCAATTTTGTCACGCTAAGCGAAATCGAAGGACCAGAATTTCGCCTCACAGGCGACAACATGAATAACATGGACTACATATCCCACGGAGGCACCATGCTCGATCCAGAAAGCTGGTATTTTCGGCAATATGGATCCTACTCTCATTTCGACGGTGGGATTGATATCAACGATGTGCCACACCTGATTTTGTCCATTACTCGCTATCCTGTGGATATTCTGGCACAGAAACGCGTGCAGGAGTGGTGTGCTTATAGAGTGATGGAGGAGAAATATCAAGATTTGCCGCCTGTCGGTGGTTTGGAAGAGATATATCTGTTGAAGGATGGTGAAATAAGCTACCTTGTTTTACGCCGAGGTGGAACCGTTTTGCGTGCGGACTATCAAGGAGATAAAGACCTGAGTGAATTTCTCGAACGCTTTGCACAGATGCTGAAAGACTTATAAAGACAAAGGATGCTCTCAAGATGGGCAGAAAATGAGATGTGCCATGAAAACTGTTTACAAGATACTTCCCGTGTCTATCTTTGATATTCTCGGTCTGGAACAGTGGCTGGAGCACATCAAAATATAGTCTTTGCTATTTAATACCATGAACTATTGCTGTTGAGAAATTTTGCATAATAAAGTACGATATGTTTATTATGCTATGGAGGATGCTGAAAATGAAGAAAGTTCTACAGTATGTAGGTTTAATACTAATTGTATATATGATAATTGTTAATGCGAGAGCTTATTTTGTTGGCGAAAGTCTGGAAACGAACTCTGATTCTAACAAATATAAAGTTATTAGAGTTGTTGACGGTGATACCTTTGAAATAAATTTTGATGGAAAGAAAGAGAAGGTTCGTCTCATTGGTGTTGATACACCTGAAAGCGTTCATCCTGACGCTAATAGAAATGTTGAGGAAGGAAAATTGACATCTGAATATACAAAAAAATATTTGGAAGGTAAAGAAGTTACTTTAGAATTTGATGTCCAAGAGCGTGACAAATATGGCCGTTTGCTTGCGTATGTGTGGTTAAATGGTGAAATGTACAATAAGCATTTACTCAACATTGGGTATGCACAGGTGGCTACGTATCCACCGAACGTACGGTATGTTGATGAGTTTACAGCATTGCAGGAAGTTGCCCGAGACAATAAAGTTGGACTATGGGAAGCTACAGCAAATGAAGAACCAAATTTAGCCGAATATATAGGCAATACAAACAGTAAGAAATTTCACCGCCCAGATTGCAGTTCAGTCGAAAAAATGAGCAAAAACAATAAGATTATATTTAACAGCAGAACTGAAGCAATTGATCAGGGATATGGGCCTTGCGGAATCTGTAAGCCGTAGGCGTAAGATATTAGACGTATATAGTATTAAAATCAAAGTACATCTGGTACACATAATTTAATTATTCCCACCGAATATCTTAGCAAATAGACTGAAATATTCGGTTTTTTATATGGCTTAGGAATTTAATTTATGCGGTTTAGTTAACGCATATAGAGTATATTGTTTTAGGATATAAGTTTATTTTTAGATTTGTTTGATTAACATAAAAAAGATTCATTTCATTTAAGTTGTTTATATCAGTATAATAAATATGGTATAAAATTAACAATTTGGAGGAGTCATGAAAAAATTATTATCAATTGTTTTAGTTATTTTTATGGTGCTTAGTTTTGCTTCTTGCTCTAATAAACAGTCTGAAAACGTTGATGCGAAAAAAGCAGAAGAGCCGGCAAATGTTGAAGAAGTTAACGAAACACCAAGAGAAGAAAGAGTATTAAGGATGGATGGGAGCAACTTAGGGTACCCTTCTATATATACGTCATCGCCTAAGGGAAGAGGATATTTGTTAGTAAGTTTTACATTTGATACTTTGGTTTGGAAGGATGAGACAGGCACTATTCCATTGCTTGCAAAGGAATGGAAAGTTTCAGATGATAACAAAACATATACGTTTTACTTAAATGATAATGTAAAATTTACAGATGGACAACCTTTAAATGCAGAAGATGTTAAGTTTTCATTTGATTACTTAAAAGAGCATCCATACCAGTGGGTGACTGTAGATCCTGTAGAAACGGTAACAGTTATTGATGAGACTACGGTTGAAATTGTTTTAAAAGATATATTTGTTCCGTTTTTAACAGATGTGGCAGGAAATGTTCCGATTATGCCAAAGCATATTTGGGAGAATGTAGACGAACCTGAAAAGTTTAATACAACAGAAGCCGTTGTTGGCTCAGGGCCATTAATTCTTGAAAGTTATGACAAAGAATCCGGGATTTATATATTTAATGCAAATAAGGATTACTTTCTTGGAGAAGTTCAAATCGATAAGCTGATAATGTCATCTATTGAAAATACTAAGGAAGCTTTGATGGCGGATGAAATAGATGTAGCGGCTAATATAAAATATGGCGAAGCAATGAAACTTAAAGAAGAAAACAGCAAGTATAAAGTAATAGAAGGACCTGGATTGTGGGTTGGAAGAATGTATTTTAACTTTGGTGTTGAAGAATTAAACATAAAAGAAGTAAGACAGGCTATGTATTATGCAATTAACAGAGATGAATTGGTTGAAAAAGCCCGTAAAGGAGCAGCTGACCCTGGAAACCCAGGTCATATACATCCAACATCAGAATGGTATTCATCAGATGTTAAGGAGTATGATTATGATGTGAATGAAGCTAAAGCATTGTTAGAATCTGTGAACATAACGGACTCAAATGATGATGGAATTGTAGAATATAATGGGAATGAATTAGTTTATGAATTTATTGTCCCTGAAGAGTATGTACCTGTTGCAGAACTATTGAAAAAGTATTTTGAAGATATTGGCATAAGCATTGAAGTTAAGGCAATGGATCAAAATTCTGTGGCTTCATTAATAAAAGAAGGTAAATTTACCCTTGCATTTAATGGACATGGTTCGTTTGGCGGAGATCCTGTATTGTTAAAGGGGTTTGTATCTGAAGAGACTCAAGCTTCTACTCCACAGGTAACAACACAGGGAGGTCAGAGCTGGTACAACAAGGAATTCAATGAAACATTTAATCAACAGCTGGTTGAGCTTGATAAGAACGCCAGATATGAATCAGTAGCAAAGCTTCAAAAAATAATTGCTGAAGAATTGCCGACACTTACACTTTATTATAATAAAACATGCAGTGCTTATAATCTGGAAGTGTTTGACGGTTGGTTCTATACTAAGGATGGAGTTGCTTTAGCAGTTCCCACAATACATAATAAGTTAGCTTTTGTAAGGGGACAGTGGAATAAATAATGAGATTTAAGATATTTGCTAAGTATTCTGCTTATATTTTCTTAATATTATTCATTAGCTTTATACTCCCGAGGATAATTCCCGGGAGTCCTTTATCATATGCTCAGTATGATACCTACATTTTAAATCAGTCATTGCCGGAAGAAACTTTCAATGCATTTAAGGAATATTATGCACCGGACAAAACTATTTATGAACAATTTATTCTTTATTTAAATCATTTGAGCAGCTTTGATTTAGGTTATTCTTTTTATTATCGAATGCCGGTTATAAGTTTAGTAAAGGGCAGATTACCATGGACATTGCTATTGTCATTTTCATCATTAATTATTTCAGCAATAACAGGGATAGCCCTGGGAATAAAAACATCATTAACGGGGAAATCAGGCAAGCTGAAAATGATGCTTATGATAGGTATTCAATCAATGCCTTCATTTTTAGTTGCAGTCCTTATACAAGGCATAGTTGGCTACAGACTTAGGATTTTTCCTGCGTGGGGTGCATATACACCGGGAATAGAATTCTTTACCCCTGAATTTTACAAAGATATTTTGTTGCACTTTATTTTGCCGTTTTGTACGTTAATAATCTGCGAAATACCAGGTATATACATTTTGGCATATAACAGCACTCAAAAAATAAAGAAGGAAAACTACGTAACATTTGCAAATTACTTAAATATTGATGAAAAACAAATTCGATCTAAGTTTATATCGAAAAATATTATTCCTGAATTATTGGGGAAAATTAATGTCCAATTCATTTATGCAATTACCGGTTCAATTTTTATTGAAGCTATTTTTTCATATCCGGGTATAGGATTGTTATTAAAAACAGCCACTTCCAGCAGAGATTATCCTTTAATGCAAGGAATATTAATAATAACATGTTTGTATGGCTTAGCTATAAACTTGATATTTGAAATAATTCTTAAAAATAACACGGAGAAATACTAAGGCCTATGACAGCGAAATTAACATCAACTAAAAAAGTATGTATGATAATATTAATTTTATATTTAATTATAGCAATGGCAAGTAATTTTATAATGCCTTATGAGACGGATGATTTTAGCCATGATGCGCTATTAAGACCATCGAAAAGTCATTTGCTCGGCACTGATGAAATGGGGCGCGATATATTTTCTATGCTGATAAACGGATTTAAATCAACAATATTTATTTCATTGATGTCGGGGCTTTTAAGTACATTAATTGGTATAATCTTGGCTTTTATGTCATGCTTATATAAAGGAAAAATAGATGGTGTAATTTTTCACTTATCTAATTTGTTTCTCATAGTTCCGGAAATAATAATAATAATGTTTTTTGCAGTTTTTTCTAAACCCGATATGCTCAATACAATACTTTCAATAGTATTTTTTTCCTGGTCAAAGGTTTATAAAATAGTGCGGTCAAAATTAATGGGCTACATGGAAAAGAATAAGGTTAAGTACACAATGCTTATTAAGGGTAATGTTGTGGATTTATTTAAGAAATTATATTTTGATTTATATCCGGTTGCGGTCACATGCTTTATATTGCAATGCAATAAGGCTGTTATGTACGAAACTACTTTATCTTTTTTTGGAATAGGTGATCCATTATCTAAAACATGGGGCAAGCTGATAAAAGCGGCGATAAATTATGAAAATTTATTCTATGATGATGCTATATTATGGTATCTGATTCCTGCTATACTGTGCGTTTTTGTTTATGTGCTGTCACTTTCGCTGTTGACTTTTGAAGAATAGAGGAATATTGATGTTAGAACTAAAGGATTATAGTATTGCTTATAATGGCAACAAAGTTATTACATATAAAAATATAGAAATTAGAGATAAGGAATTTGTAGGTTTAAGCGGAAACAGCGGCTGTGGCAAGACCTCCTTGCTGGATTCATTGTTTGGAATAGGGTTTGCCGGTAAAATATCCTATGCAAAGGCTGAATTGTTTCATAAGGATTTAAAAAGCATCGGAGAGGAAAAATATAATTATTTAAGCTATTGCCCTCAGTTCTGCCAAGATGCATTAAACCCTAAAATAACTTTAAAGAATCACATACAGCTGGTATTAAGCAGCAATAATATTCGCTATGAAGAAGATGAAATACATAGAATGCTGGAAGATCTTTCATTAGAAAGGAGTTTACTAAAATATTATCCTTATATGATGAGCGGAGGGCAAAAGCAAAGATCTGCAATAATACTTTGCCTGTTAAAAAAGCCAAAGCTGCTGGTGTTAGATGAGCCTTCTTCGGCACTGGATTTAATTACTACAAAGATAATAACTGAATTTTTGAATAAAATCAGAAGTCAAACTTCAATTTTAATGGTTTCGCACAATTATGATTTCCTGATGAAGCTCTGCGACAGAGTAATAAAACTATGAGAAGTGATAAAATGCTTAAGGTTATAAATTTAAATAAAAAATATGTAAACAAACAAGTTTTAAATAATATCAGCATGAATTTTTCCTTTGGCGAAAGTACTGCGATAATAGGAGAAAGCGGCAGCGGAAAAACTACACTGGCAAAGATTATTACAGGATTAGAAAAGCAAGATAGCGGACAGATTCTGTTAAACAATAAAGAACTTAAAGAATTAAAGCATAGACCATTTAGCCAATGTGCAAAAATTCAATATATATTTCAGGATCCGTACAGTGCTTTAGAAAGCAATTATACAATATTAAAAACACTAAAAGAAACAACGGCTATTTGCAAAAGAAATAAATATGAGCATATATCCATAGAAGAAGCTCTCACGTACGTAGATAAAAATCTGTTAAATTATTTGGATGATAAGGTTGAAGTACTCAGCGGAGGCCAAAGACAAAAGCTTTGTATAGCTCGTTCTTTGATTACAAATCCGGATATTATAATAGCCGATGAATGCACATCAATGCTGGACGAAAAAAGCAGTGAAGAAATATATGAGCTGCTCAACAAAATTAAAGAAGATAAGAAAATTATTTTAATTTCCATATTGCACGAAATAGACTTCTATAAGGGATATTGGGACAAAATTGCAGTAATTAAGGATGGAAATCTATTAGAGAATAAAGAATTTAATGGCTTTTATGAAACAGCCGAAAATGAATACAGTTTGAGGTTGATAGAAGCTTATAAATATTTCAAAAACAAATAAAGGAGCTAAATATGAGTAGAATCTGCTATGTAGACTTAACCGATAAAAGTATTTCTTACGAAGAGTATAACATCAATGAAATAAAACACCATGGAAGAGGGCTTGCTGCATATTTGACCAATAAACATACCGCGCCTTTAACAGACAGATTTGATGATGACAATGTAATAGTGTTTACTGTAGGGCTGTTTACCGGAACAACAGCTCCAAGTTCCGGAAGAATAACCTTGGCAACACGCAAAGGTAAGGGACTAGGTCTGCAAGTAATGAATATGACAGGAGATTTTCCACAAAAACTTGCTTCAGCCGGTATTGAGTGTCTGGTCATTAAAGGAAAGGCGAAAGATAATAACACAGTAATTTATATAGAAAAGGATAAGGTAGAAATAAGAAATATCAATGCTGATGAAAGCTATGTTTCAAATATAATATCTAAAATAAAATCTAGCTTCGGAAATGACTGTGCCATTATAGGTACAGGCCCTGCAGCAGATGTTATGATGCCTATATCTACACTGTTTGGTACATACCCTGAAGGCTATCCTCAGTATTATTGTTCCAGAAATGGATTTGGAGACATTTGGGGCAGCAAAAATTTAAAGGCTGTGGTGATTAATAATGATAAATATTTTGAAAACAAATGTTTTGACAAACATAAATTTTCAATAGAAAGTAAAAAATTATCCAGGATAATAATTGATAATCCAATTTGCGGCCAGGCTTTGCCGGGAAATGGTTCAATAACATTAATCAAATTATTAAAGAATAAGAATAATATACCCGAAGTTAAAGAAAGTGCTGCTTCATCTGGGGTAAAAACAAACAAATCAAGCTACAAAAAAATAAATAAGACCTGCTCGCCCCTGTGTGTGGTTGGATGCCTGAACAGACATTGCAGGAATAATGAAGAAGCATTTTCTGCTCCTGCTGAGAGCGAAGTGAGTGCGGCTTTACAGCACTGTTATGATATGGAGGATATTTCATTTGCTAAAAAAATAAACACTAAAGCTTTTGAATTAGGGATAGATTCAACAGAATTTGTATTCAGTACTAACATATATTTTAAAGCAACTAATATGAAGCCCTCGAAAAGCGAGATATACAATTTATTGCATGAAATTGAAGAGAACTCAATTCTTGGGAAAATAATAGGCTCTAAGACAATTGGTATATATAATCTATATAAAGAAAATCCGGCTCTAAAGTTATTGGTAACTAAGCCGGTAATAAGTGAGGAAAAGAAGTTTAATATTTCTGTTGATAAATTTTTCGAGGAATTTAAGGATGTGGATGATTTAGAATTGATGTACAGACAAATATTTTTGCTTGAAAATATGGGGTTCTGTATTTTTACATCCTTTGCATTAATTAATAACAAGGAGGCATTAAACATAATAGCTGACATGTTTTATTACAAAACAGGAATAAAGAAGACAGCGGTTGAAATGCTCAATTATTCCGGTGAATGCATTACCCGGGAAATTGAAAACGAAAGAAACAATGCAATGCAATCAATACAGAAAAATATCCCCGAATTTACTAAAGTGCTGTATAGGTATTTCAGCTAAACAGGCCTAAACACTTAGCGCTTTTATGTATTACAAATATTTATCGAACCATGAACCTGCTTCTTCCATCATGTTTGTGGTTACAAAATGATTTAGATTATGATATTCGATAAAATTCAACTTTTCTTTGTCATTATATAGAGGAAGAGCTTTTTTATAGAATTCTTTTTGCGTTTCTACGAAAACGATGGTGTCACTATCTCCGTGCAATAAAAGCATTGGTCTATCTTTAATATTATCTATATTATTTAAAGGGTCGAGAGCATCTATTTTTTCTTGCTCTTTGGCTCCGATGTGCCAATCTTTGCTTTTAAAGCGTTCAAGAAACATTTCGTTGTAATAATTCCAGCTGCATGAGCCATTAAGAATAACAGCAGCTTTTATGTTCTTATTTTTTGAAAATATTCCTGCTGACGTAAAGCCGCCCATTGAATTTCCTATTAATCCTATTCTGTCAGGATCGGCTTCAAAATTCTTTATTGCTTCATCGATTATAATGTCAAATTCCTCAAGATTTTTTAGTATAACATTCCAAAAATAATTTATTGCATTAGGTGCATTATTATAATCTATTGGATTTCGTGTTCCATGGTAAATGGAACATGGGATTATAACCTGATATCCAAGGCTGCATAGAATAAACCCTCTAAACTTTTGTTTTTCTGCATCTGAACTCCAGCCATGATAAAACAATACTGTGGGATGCTTCTTTAATCCGTCTTTTGGAGTGAGCAGTATGACGGGTATATCTTTTATAAATGTATTTCTCTCAATTATATTATTAAACTTCATTAAGTCATTCACCTCTTTCTATCTTACTATACATAAAATTTGGGAAAATTGCTACCATGGATTTAAAAATATTATAAAGCATACAGAAAAACAATTGACAAACGGTTATAATAATGATAATCTTTTATTGAACAGTGTTCGAAAATATAACGCTGTTCAAAAGGAGCTAGAATGTATACAAGAAGAGAAAGAGAAATTGAGGCAATGAAGGAATTAATAATTTCAACTGCCAAAGATATTATTGCGGAAGAAGGCTTTGACAAGCTTTCAATTCGTAAGATTGCGGGGAAAATAGAATATTCACCGTCAATTATATACCACTATTTTAAAGATAAAGATGAAATATTGAACAATGTTATGAAAAGCGGCTATACGAAAATAGTCAATGCTGTTTCTAAAACGTATAATGAAAATTTAACTCCCATAGAAAAGTTGAAAAAAATGATGAAAAATTACATAGAAGAAGCATTGAAAATGTCCGATGAATTTTTAGCAGCACATATGGATCAATCTTCGCAGGTTACCAAGCACACATCCTATATGTATAGGGGAGCTTCAAAAGAAAAGAATGCACTGATGGTTCTTTGCAAAAGCTTAAAGGAAGTTCATGATATAGATGATGAACAAGCGGAGTTAAAAGCACAAGTTATTGTGTCTTCTGCCATTGGACTGATTTGCAAATTAATAATTGAAAAGGATATAGATGATAACCAAAAACAGAGACTGATAGATTGCTTTATAGAAGATGTTGTAATTAAAATTTAGAGGGGAGAAGCAAATGAAGGCATTCAAAATCTTAGGATTTACAATTCTTTTGATTGTTATTGTCGGTATGGCAGGTGTTTTTTATTTAAGCCGCGGTTTGGAGGAAGTGCTGAATGTAAGCATTAATTCTGTGGATTTGTCTGAAGCAGAGGACGGAGTTTATAAAGGAAGTTTTGATTTCGGAAGATGGTGCAATGAATTGAATGTAACTGTAGAAAATCGCAAAATTACAAAAATAGAGATAGAAGAAGATGTAAAATTTGCAAATGAAGAAGTAAGCAGACTGCTGTTTCAAAGGGTCATCGAAAAACAAAATACAACCGTTGATACAGTGTCTGGAGGAACGGTAACCAGCAAAGCATATCTAAAATCCATAGAGGATGCATTAAATAAATAATGGAGGGAATATGAATACTTTAATAGCTTATGCAACAAAGTACGGCTGTGCACAAAAATGTGCATTGGAATTATCAAATGAGCTGAAAGGCAAAATTGAAATCGTAAATTTAAAAGAAAAAACCAGTGTTGATCTTTCAAAATTTGACAGAGTCATAATAGGAGGCTCCGTCTACATGGGAAGAATCCAAAAAGAAGTAACAGATTTTATTAACAGGAATCTTGATGTACTGTTGAGCAAAGAAACAGGATTATTTATCTGTGGTATGCAAGAAGGTGATATGCTTGAAAAGGAAATAAAAGAAAACTTTCCTTCTGAGCTCATTAACAAATCAAAAACAGTAAAGCATTTCGGTGGAGAATTTATTTTTAATAAAATGAACTTTATGGAGAAAGTAATCGTTAAGAAGGTTTCCAAGATAACCTCCGATAAGTCAGACATACAGCATAGTAATATTAAAAAGTTTGCGGAGGGTTTTAACAGCCAATATTAGAAATGGCATATATATAAAAACACATAATTAAAAGAGAAATTTAACAAAAGAATATACGGTGCACAAATGAATATAGTTTTAAGGAAGCTCGCTTTTTAGCGGGCTTTTTTTTGTATGCTTACAATAGTATTTCAGATTGAAATATGCTGTGCTATAAAGTATAATACAGAAAATGGCAGCAATTAACAGAATTTTTGTCAAGTAGGGTTTACCAAAATAATAAAATGGAGAAAATTAATAACAAGGATTGTGCAAAACATAATTGGTTTATAAATAAACTGCAGGAGGTAAAGCAAAATGAGCTTAAGTTTAATCAAACCAAGGAAGCTTAATAAGGGCGATAAGGTAGCAACGTTGAGTCTCTCTTGGGGATGAGCAGGTGACGAGGAGACTTTATGGAGATACAATCAGGGAAAGGAACGGTTGGAGACTTTATTCGGATTGAAAGTTATTGAAATGCCGAACACTCTAAAAGGGTCAGAGTTTATATATAATAATCCTCAAAAGAGAGCAGAGGATTTGATGAACGCTTTTGCAGATGATTCAATTAAGGCAATATTTTCATGTATAGGCGGAAATGACAGTATACGAATGCTGCCATATATTGATTTTGAAATAATAAGAAGCAACCCAAAAATTTTCATGGGGTATTCTGATACTACCATAACTCATCTAATATGCCTGAAAGCAGGACTGTCATCTTTTTATGGAGCTTCCGTATTGAACGAATTTGCTGAAAATATTAATATGCATGATTACACCGTAAAATATATCAATAAAGTGTTATTCAGCAATGATAGAATCGGAGAAATTGAAAGCTCTGAGTATTGGACTAGTGAGTATTTGCCGTGGATTGAGGAAAACAGGTTTACTGCAAGAAAACTTAGCAGCAATACCGGCTATGAACTGCTTCAGGGCAGGGGTACAGTAAAAGGCAGGTTAATAGGAGGATGCATTGAAGTGCTGGAAATGGCTAAGCAGACATCTGTCTGGCCGGAAAATAACTTTTGGGATGATGCTATTTTGTTTATTGAAACATCAGAGGAAATGCCAGAGCCGAAATATATAGAATACTGGCTGAGGAACTACGCAGCTCAGGGTGTGCTAAGCAAGATTAAAGGTATTATATGGGGTAAGCCGTACGATAATAAATATTACGAAGAATACAAGGCGTCAATACAAAAGGTGCTGAATGAATCTGAGCTAAATGATCTTCCAGTGATGTACAACATGAACTTCGGGCATACTCAACCGATGATGGTACTCCCTTACGGAGCAATGGCCGAGATAGACTGCGATACGAAAAGTTTTTCCATACTTGAAAACAGTGTGGTTTAATTTTGGGATGTTAAAGAACCTGCGTTAGCATATTAGTAAGTATTTATATATTTCTCTCCTGTATTATTGACAATAAGTACAGGAGAGTTGTAATATTACAATATTATAACCGGAAGGAAGTGCAAGATGAGAGAAATCAATGTTGAAGAAATAACCAAACTGGTTGAAAGGCTGTGTATAGAATCAAATTATTATCTTCCGCAGGATGTTAAGAAGGCTTTAGAGCATGCGCTGGATAAGGAAGAGTCTCCGCTGGCAATGGATATTTTGAAGGATATATTGAAAAATCAGGAGATTGCAAGAACAAATAATGTTCCAATTTGTCAGGACACAGGACTTGCAGTAATTTTTTTGGAGCTTGGTCAGGAAGTAAGGCTGGTTGGTGGAGATTTAAGCGAGGCTATTGATGAAGGAGTAAGAAGAGGATACAAAAACGGCTTTTTAAGAAAGTCAGCCGTTAACGATCCTTTTATGGTAAGAAAAAATACAGGTGACAATACACCTGCAATAGTGCATACCAAAATAGTTCCAGGGGAAAAGGTTAAAATTATACTTGCGCCCAAGGGCGGCGGAAGTGAGAACATGAGTGCACTGGCAATGCTTAAGCCTTCAGACGGAGTAAAAGGAATTAAGAAATTCGTTATTGATTCTGTTGAAAAAGCTGGTTCAAATCCATGCCCTCCTATTATAGTGGGCATAGGAATAGGCGGAACGATAGAGAAGACTACATTAATTGCTAAGCAAGCTCTATTGAGAACCGTAGGCGAACACAATTCAAATCCTCAGGTGGCAAAATTGGAGGAAGAATTGCTTGAAGAAATCAACAATCTGGGTATTGGCCCGCAGGGGTTCGGTGGAAGAAGCACAGCACTTGCTGTACATATTGAAACGTTTCCTGCTCACATAGCCAGCATGCCTGTGGCTATTAACATTCAGTGTCATGTGGCAAGGCATCAAGAAGCGATTTTATAGGAGGTTGAGCATGTCTAAAATAGTAAATACTCCGCTAACAGATGAAGTGGTAAATGATTTAAAAGCAGGCGATAGAGTTTTATTGAACGGAATTATATATACAGGCCGTGATGCTGCGCATAAAAGACTGGCTGAGTTGATAAACAAGGGAGAAAAGCTTCCTATGGATATTAAAAACCAGACCATTTATTACGTAGGTCCATGCCCTGCAAAGCCAGGACAGGCAATTGGTTCTGCAGGGCCTACAACTAGCGGCAGAATGGACGCATATGCACCGTTGTTGATGGAGCATGGGTTAAAAGGAATGATAGGAAAAGGTCTCAGAAACCAGCAGGTTATTGATTCTATAATAAAGAACAACTGTGTTTACTTTGCTGCTATAGGCGGTGCAGGAGCACTTCTTGCTGAGGCTATTAAGGAAGCTGAGGTAATAGCATTTCCCGATTTGGGAGCCGAAGCAATTTATAAATTAAAAGTCGAGAATTTTCCGGTTACAGTAATAATTGATAATAAAGGTAATGATTTATATAAAATTGGAAAAGAAAAATATAAAAAAATATAAGAAAGGAATTAAATTATGTCATTAAGAGATGATGCATTAAAATTGCATAAGGACAATCAAGGTAAGTTAAATATAATGAGCAAGGTGCCTGTCACTGACAAGGTTTCTTTAAGCTTAGCATATACTCCAGGCGTTGCTGAGCCCTGCAAGGAAATAGCTGAGGATATTGATAGTGTTTATGACTACACTTCAAAAGGAAACTTGGTTGCTGTAGTTTCAGACGGTACAGCAGTTCTCGGGTTGGGTGATATAGGTCCATATGCAGCTATACCTGTTATGGAGGGTAAATCAGTGCTTTTTAAAGAATTCGGCGGAGTAGATTCATTCCCAATTTGCGTTAAAACTAAGGAGCCTGATGAAATAGTAAAAATAGTGGAAATGATTGAACCTGTATTCGGCGGAATCAATTTAGAGGATATTTCTGCACCAAGGTGCTTTGAAATAGAAAATAAGCTGAAAGACAGATTGTCAATTCCGGTATTCCATGACGATCAGCACGGCACAGCAATAATAGTGCTGGCAGGGCTGATGAATGCTCTAAGGCTGACAGGCAAGAAAATGGAAGACCTGACAGTGGTAATTAACGGTTCAGGAGCAGCCGGCATTGCCATAGCAAAAATAATACTTAATGTTGGAGTCAAGGATATGCTCTTGGTAGACAGATCAGGTATAATTTTCAAGGGCAGAGAAAAAGGAATGAATTGGGCGAAGGAAGAACTGGCAGAGATTACTAACAAGGATAAAAGACAGGGTGATCTAGCTGCTGCATTAAATAGCGCCGATGTATTTATAGGCGTATCACAGGCAAATATCGTTACAGAAGAAATGGTTAAAAGTATGAAGAAGGATGCAATTATATTTGCAATGGCAAACCCAGTACCTGAAATAGATCCTGACTTGGCTAAAAAAGCCGGGGCTAGAGTCGTGGGAACCGGAAGAAGCGATTATCCAAATCAGATAAATAACGTGCTTGCATTCCCGGGAATATTCAGAGGAACATTTGACGTTCGAGCAACAACTATAAATGAAGAAATGAAATTGGCAGCTGCCAAAGCCCTTTCAGAACTTATTACAGACGATGAACTTAGGGAAGACTATATTATACCCATGCCATTTGATAAGAGAGTAAGGCCGGCAGTTGCAAAGGCAGTTGCGCAAGCAGCAAGAGATACAGGAGTAGCTATGCTTTAATATAAACAAAATTCCATTTAAAAGGAATTGTGATTCAGAAAGTATTCTTAATAATATAAAAAAATAATAGGATTTGTACCAAAACCAAATTGGTGCAAATCCATTTTGTTTGTAAATAAATTATTCATAAAACATCATTAATATATAAAAAATATTTGTTAACAGCCCTATATTATTATATAATGTTATAAACTATTGTAAAGCTTAGGGGGGAGCTAATGAAAAAAAGACAAAGAATGCTGGTTTTTGCAATTGTTATTACAGCTACTTCGCAATTCTACTTAAACTTTGCCATTGATGGGTTCAGAATATCGACGGCAGTTATAATCTTTCCGGTTTTCCTTATTACTTATGACGACATAAGCAGCATTCATGCATCCCTGTTAACAGCTTTAATAGTGTTCATCGTCAGAATTTTTGTGCTTTTAGTTAGCGGGATGGAGTTAGTACAGGCTGCATTTATCGTATTTCCGGGTTCTCTTTTTTATATAATCTACGGAATAATGTTTAGCTTAAACAAACGGATACCAAACAATTCACTGCCAAAAATGTTTTTTTTGATATTGACATGTGATTTTTTTTCCAACATTATTGAAGTGTTTTTGAGAATGAGTATATCAAACAATGTTGTCAATCACAGGAATTTAATTATATTATTTTTTATAGCAGTGACAAGGGCCTTTCTAGCTATGGTGATTTTGGCAATTATAAGAAATTACAAAATATTGCTAACCAGGGAGGAGCACGAAATAAGGTATCAAAATTTGATTTTGCTTACTTCTGATTTGAAAAGCGAAATTTATCTTATGAAAAAAAACTCTGAGGCCATAGAGCATATTATGAGCAACTCTTATATTTTGTATGAAAAGGTTTTACAGCCTGAACATGATGATTATATTAAAGACCTTTCCTTAAATATTACGAAGGATATTCATGAAATAAAGAAAGATTATATTAGAGTGATAAAGGGATTAGAAAATACTCTTATCGAAGAGTTTCAGCTTTCCGAAATGAGCATTAAGGATATTTTCTATATACTTAAGGAAAGCGTGTGCAGATTGAATGAAAATGACAATTTATATCTTGATTTTAAGTACGAAGCCAATTTTTCAACTAAAAACCATTTTCAATTGATGTCGATATTAAGAAATCTTGTTAACAATTCAATGGAATCAATTGACTTTTCGAAAAAAAATAATTTTATTAAGATTTATCATAAATCAGATAAAAAAAATCATATTTTTACTGTAGGTGACAGCGGTGAGGGAATATCTCCCGAGAATTTGAAATATATTTATAATCCGGGGTTTTCTACAAAATTCGATTATAATACAGGAGATGTCAACAGGGGGATAGGTCTTTACCACGTAAAAAACTTAGTAGAAAGCTACTTCAAAGGTACCATAGATGTGACATCCAAAATTAATTCAGGAACAGAATTTACAATTAAAATACCATTGGCCAATATGGAGGTAAGCAATGAGAATATACATTATTGATGATGATATTACAGTTGTAAAAATGCTTGGAAATATTATAGAGGATAACGATTTGGGCATTGTGTGCGGTTATGCCCTCGATGGAAATAAGGGACTGTCGGAAATTACTGCTCTTGAGCCGGATATTGTTTTGGCTGATTTACTAATGCCGGAAAAAGACGGAATATCTCTTGCAAAAGAATTTAAGGATAAAAGTGAAAGACCTGCATTTATAATGATATCTCAAGTATCTTCTAAAAGTATGATCAGCAAGGCATACTCGGAAGGTATAGACTTTTTTATCAATAAACCCATAAATGTGATAGAAGTAAGTAATGTTATAAGGAATATTGTGGAAAAAATTAATTATAAGAAGACGCTTAATAATATTCAAAGTTTAATATACAAGGACGGCAGTTCAAACGCGGTAAAAATACCTGCGGACACTAGAATAAAAAAAATACAGCTTATATTAAACAGATTGGGAATGACCGGAGAAAAAGGGGAAAAAGAAATATTGGCAATCTGCAATTACCTTATTGTAAATGATAAAACTATGTCTGATTTAAACATTAAGGATTTATGCAAAATACTGAGCCCTAATTCAAAAAACATGGAGCAAAGAATCAGACGTGCAGTATCTAAAGGTTTGACAAATATAGCCTACCTTGGAATAGAAGACTATATGAATGATATATTTATAATGTACTCCAACAGTCTTTTTAATTTTGAGGATGTAAAAACACAGATGGATATGATAAGAGGAAAAAATAAATTCGGAGGTAAAATAAATATTAAAAAATTTATAGATGGCCTGTTAATAAATAGCTAGTTCAATTTGGGAAAAGGTTTGTATTTTTCGTAGTTATTTTTGTATTTTTTTGATGTTTGTCTTTATAATACTCTAAAGCTAAATGCTTAAAAATATATGGAGGAGAGTACAATGAAAAAAAGAACAACAGTTTTCTTAAGTCTATTGTTAGTAGTTTTTTTAATTGCAGGTTTAACCGGATGTGGAACAGATACTAATTCTGATACCGGGGAAGAACCTTCAACATCGGCTAAGCAGACATTCATAAATATCGGAACAGGCGGTACGGCAGGTACATACTTCCCTCTCGGCGGTGCATTCGCTGAAATCTGGAATAAAGACATAGCAGGCATCAATGCAACGGCAACAAGTACCGGCGCATCTGTAGCAAACGTTAACTTACTGAAAGAAGGAAATGTTGAAGTAGTAATAATACAAAATGACATTGCTTCTTATGCTGAAACAGGCACAGTTTTATTTGAAGGGGAACCTTATCCCGACATAAGAGGTTTATGTACATTGTACAGCGAACCCCTGCAATTGGTAACAACTGACGAAAGTATAAAAACAGTTGCTGATTTAAAGGGTAAGAGAGTAGCTGTTGGAGCGATAGGAAGTGGTGTTGAAGCGAATGCAAGACAAATCATAGCAGCAGCTGGGCTTGACTTTGAAGAAGATTTTGATCCGAAATTCCTGTCCTTCTCTGAAGCTTCAACCGGACTCAAGGATAAACAGCTAGATGCAGCATTCTTGGTTGCCGGAGTACCAACAGCAGCAATAGTTGATTTATCAACTCAGAATGATGTATTTGTTGTTCCCATAGACGGAGAAGTAGCTAAAAATCTTATGGAGACATACCCGTTCTACACTGAATTTATAATTCCTGCAGGAACATACAAGGGTCAGGCTGATGACGTTCAATCACTGTCTGTAAGAGCAATGCTTGCAGTAAATGCTAACCTGGATGATGAATTGGCATACGGCATGGTTAAATCCATATATGAAAACGGTGACAGAATTACTGCGGCACATAATGTAGGAAAAGACATAACTATGGATACAGCTCTGGACGGAATAGGAATAACCTTACATCCTGGAGCTCAAAAATACTTTGATGAGCAAGGTATAAAATAAATTATAGCAGGGAATGAGTCAGTTTGAAAAAAACAAAGAGTGGATTTGTAATTGTTGGATTGCTGCTTGCAGTAGCTTTTTTGTGCATTATAAGCATACTTGGTGTGGGCAAAAACAAACTGCTGGTTATTCAGAACAATACAACAGGAGAAAAGACAGAATTTTATCTGAAGGACGATAGCTTCTCCTTAGGATACATGCATTCTGTTATGAAGACTCCTGCTGAAGAATTCTTCCGTGTAAATGCGGATAATGAAATTGTGCTGGAAAAAACAGTATACGAATCTTTTGGTGTTGGCCTGCCATTTTTAGCAGACAAGAACGATTTTGAAATTAAAGATGATAAATTCATTCTTTATACAGACTCTGTTTTTAAAGAAATAAACATGATTATATCGCCTATTCCGGAGCATTGGCTCCAAATAGGCGATATGAAGTATGAGTTAACAAATATATTAAAAGAAAAAAACTGCTCAATTACTATTTATTCGCATGATGATTCAGTAATGAAATATTTAATGTCGTTATTAAGCAATCCATACTAGTAAAGGAGGAAAAAATGTGACTGAAAAAATAGGCAATGATATTGTTAAAGACATAGATGAAGAAGTAAGCCAGGAAGAAGTCGATCAGATTCTCAGGAAGTACGATAAGGGATCAGATTTTAGAGTTCTGTCGGGAAATGCAAATAAAATTATTTCAATGATGCTTTTGGGCTTTTCTCTTTTTCAATTGTATACAGCAATTTTTCTGGGCATGGAACCTATGATATTGAGATCAATTCATCTTGCTTTTGGATTATCATTAATATTTTTACTTTATCCGGCAAGCAAGAAATGGCCCAAGGATAAACTTCATCCTATGGACATTATTACTGCTGTAGTTGTAGTTATTGTATGCTTCTATGTTGTTGTGTTTTATAAAGATTTGGTTTACAGGGCCGGTAGGATTACTGATACAGATATGATAATAGGGCTTATGGCGGTATTTTTGGTGTTGGAAGCTGCCCGAAGGGTAATAGGGCTTCCAATGGTTATTATCTCTGTTTTATTTATCATATATGCATTTTTAGGACCGTATATCCCAGGCAAACTTGCACATAGAGGAGTCAGTCTGAATAATTTTGCCCAGCATATATTTTTTACGACAGAAGGTATCATGGGACTTCCAATAGGTGTTTCTTCTACATTTATTTTTATGTTTTTGCTTTTTGGAGCATATCTTGAAAAGACCGGAATGGGAGAATTTTTTATAAATTTGGCAAACTCTGTTTCAGGGAGCTCTCCCGGGGGGCCTGCAAAAGTGGCAGTAATATCCAGTGGCTGCATGGGAACTTTATCTGGAAGTTCGGTTGCAAATGTTGTAGGAACGGGGAGCTTCACCATACCTATGATGAAAAGGCTTGGATACAGAAACGAGTTTTCCGGAGCTGTTGAAGCTACAGCATCAACAGGGGGACAGTTGATGCCTCCGATTATGGGTGCGGCTGCATTTCTTATGGCGGAAATAACAAACACGCCATATTTTACTATAATAAAGGCTGCTGCCATACCTGCGCTTCTGTATTACTTTGGCGTGTGGGCAGGAGTGCATTTTGAAGCAAAAAAATTAAATTTGATGGGATTGCCAAAAGACCAGATTCCAAAAATCGGTCACGTAATGAAAACAAGAGGCCATCTGATAATTCCTATAATTGTAGTTATGTACCTGTTAATACAGGGCTTCTCTCCTATAAGAGCTGCTCTAGGAGCAATTGTTTCCACGCTTATATGTTCATCGTTTACGAAGGACACAAGAATGTCCTTTAAGGATATTGTAGAAGGGTTGATAAAAGGTGCGAAAAGTGCACTTACAGTTGTGGCGGCATGTGCATGCGCCGGAATAATAATAGGTGTTGTAACACAAACGGGGCTTGGGCTTAAAATGGGATCGGTAATTGTAGGTCTGGCAAAGGGAAATTTATTTATGACACTGTTTTTTACAATGATAACTTCACTGATTCTGGGAATTGGTGTTCCAACTACTGCGAACTATGTTATTACATCCACTATAGCGGCTCCCGCATTACTTCTGCTGGGCGTTGATGTTATACCGGCACATATGTTTGTATTCTATTTCGGAATTATAGCAGACGTTACTCCTCCTGTTTGTCTGGCAGCAGTTGCAGCGTCAGGTATTGCGAAATCCGAACCAATGAGTACGGGCGTACAGGCAACGCGTCTAGCTATAGCCGCATTCCTGATACCGTATATATTTGTTCACAGCCCTCGTTTGCTTATGATAAATACGACACCATTATTGCTTATATTCGATATAGCTACGGCACTTGTGGGAATTACATGTATAGCAATTGCCTTAACTGGTTTTTTCAAAACTCGTATGTCAATTATTGAAAAAGTTTTATTTGCAGCAGGAGGTCTGTTTTTAGTGTTGACTAAGGTTCATTTTGTTGCTATAGGGATAGTGCTTATAGCTCTGGTATATATGCTGCAAAAAAGAAAGGAACAAAAAATTTCAAAAAGTACGACCTAATAGAATCTGTTCGTGACTCAAGTATATTTTTTTAATGCAGATAATTGAAAAATATTTAATTAAAATTTTAATTGATAAAGCTTCTGATTTTTCAGCGGCTTTATTTTATTTCAAACAACAGAAATTAAAAAAGATTGTGACTTGCAGGCATCTATTACGTTCAGCTGCAAAATGCAGTAATTCCCTCAGTTTAAAGAAAAGCCGTAACAAAAATATTACAGGTACATAGTATGCTGTGCGCAGACTGTTGAAATAAATAATAATTGCACTGATAAAATATGTATTATTATACAAAAAATAAAGAAACTAATTTTCAAAAACTATCACTTTACATACACGAGATGAAAAATTTCAGGATTCACAAAAAAATAGATACGATTTTTTATTGAAAATAAGCGGTTTACAATTTAAGAGCTTGAACTAAAGTTTATACTAATTAATGAATAACATTTCAAGATTTCTGTTAATAAGTGCGTGTGAGACATAGGGCACATCTTTCTATTTATCATTTCCTGAATTTTTTTTAAAAAAATAAGGTATCATAACCATAGCTTCAATATTTTTTATCCTGAAAGTTGAGTTGATAATTGCAAAATGGTATAATTGCTTACAAATTTATATACAGGAGCTTTTATGAATCCATTTATTCCTAATAAAAAGCCTCGCTATGTGCTTATTGACTACAGAGCAGGGGATGAAATAATTAATTATTTAAAAAAATTGAAGATAGAACCTATCAAGACACTAAAATGTGATGATTTACAGGAACCTGTGAACGGACATCCCGACATGGTAATTCATCCTGTGGATTATGAAACTTTTGTGATTGCTCCCAACGTTTACGACTATTACAGAAATGTTTTAAAGGACAAAGGAATAAAAGTTATTAAAGGTGGAAAAACTCTATGTAGAAACTATCCCGAGGATATCGCATATAATGTAGCAAGAATAGGGAGATATGCTGTGCACAACACTAAGCATACAGACCAGGTATTAAAGTATTATTTGGAAGAAGCAGACATTGAATTCATTCATGTTAATCAGGGATACACAAAATGTTCGACTTCAGCAGTAAGTGACACCAAAGCTTTGACATCAGACATACTGATACATGAAAAACTCAAATCATATAATATAGACTGTATGTATATAAACCCTGAGCTGGTTCTTCTTGAGGGCTATAATCACGGATTTATAGGAGGCTGTGCAGGTTTAATTAATGAAAAGATTTTCTTATTAACAGGTAAAATTCCTGATAAGAATATTTTAATCACATTAAAAAAATTTATCCAGTCAGCAGGATATGTATATGATGAAGCTTCAAATGGGCAAATAATAGATTTGGGATCTCTGATACCAATAATTTAACCTCCCTTGAAGAGAGGAGTGACTGAGTGGAGCTTTTATCATTAGAGTTAAATGAAAATGAAAATCATGAAGTGTTTAATAATATTAAGATTATCACAAATTTGGATGAAAGTGATATAAATATAGAAATATCATCTACAGATGAGGGAAATATAAGAATAAGATATTTCACGGATAACAAAGCTAGTAAAAAGAATTACATTGAAAAAATAACTGGAAGAGTAACGAAGCTGTTGATTGAGTATACAAAGCTCGAAAGTATAAATCTTTTAAAGGAAAGTTATTTTTATTTTGATGAAGAAGAAGTATCAGCCATTATTGCTGATATTGAGGATGAAATTCACAACGATATTAAAATTCAGCTCATCGTAAAAAATAAGTTTAAAGAAATACTTGAAAGATCAAACATAATAAATTTGAACGGATTCATTAACTTTAGGCTGAAATTTATTAAGCTATATGCCGCGCAGGTAGTTGAAAGATGTATTGACAGCTACCTTATGAAAAAAGAATACATGGACTTTATAAGCATCATAAAACTCATATCCGATGCGGAAGAGGGAGAATATGATGTGGCTAATGTAATCTTCAGTGACCAAAAACTTCAGATCTACGATAAAAATATGAAAAAAATAACATATTTTGATAATAATGCGGAATTTTCTGCGGAGCTTGACAGCAAGATGACATACGACGAGACGGTAATAAATTTATTGTTAAGCGTGTCTCCTAAGAAGATAATAATACACGAATCAAAGATAGATAAAAAGGATAAAGAAGCGCTTAATACATTGGAAATTATAAAGAAAATTTTTGAAGGCAAAATTGAAATATGCAAGGGTTGCAAATACTGTGATTTGTTTTAGTATAAGCGTATTGTGACATTTAAGGTTTTATAAGGCCTGCCTGTTTTGCTGCCGTTCAGACAGCCAAGTTCTATTGCCTGCCGTACGGTGGCTTGCAGGACAGGTCAGAGAAGTTATTATAGTGAGAAAATGTAATATTATTTTAAAATATTAAGGAAATCAAAAGGTTTATGTTTTAGAATTATATAAAAGGGAATATATATAATGAGTACATGAAAGGGAGGAAGTACATATGGCATTTTTAGTATTGGCAGCATTAATTACAGTTACCGCAACAACCGCAATTCACTTGTTAAATATAAAAGAATCAGAAGTAAGCAACGAACAGTAAGTATAAGCGAATTGAGATTTAGTCTCAGTCAGCAAAGTATAGATGATTTAATAATCGCAAAAAAATCACATGATTGTCATGTGATTTTTTTATATGTGTAATTTTAAAATTAATAAAAAACTTCTATTTGTGGCATTTTATAAGGTATCCATCCATACTTTGTGTTGTAAATGGGCAGACATGGGGACGTTTTATATGTCTTGGTTTTTTATGGAAATTATTAATTGACCCTGTAATAATAAATGCTATAATAGTATTAAACTATAATGAAGAATTAAGCATAATAAATAAAAATATATATAATAAAAAGAGGTGCCGTATGCCCAGACAAGCAAGGGTAAAAAGCATTACCGGAATATACCATATTATGCTGAGAGGAATTGACAAACGAGATATATTTTTAGATAATGAGGATAAGTTAAAGTTTCTGGAAAGCATTGAAAAAGCTAAGGAAAAGGGTAAGTTTAATGTGCTTGGATTTTGCTTAATGGATAACCATGTTCATATGCTGCTGAAAGAATATGAGGAGATTGGAACAAGCATTAAGCGTATAACGGTAGGCTATGTTGGATGGCACAATAAAAAGCACGATAGAACAGGTCATTTATTTCAGAACAGATATATGAGTGAGCCTGTAAATACTGAAGAGTACTTGGTGACGGTATTAAGATACATTCATCAAAATCCGGTAAAGGCAAGAATTGTAACATCTGTGAAAGATTATAAATGGAGCAGTTACGGATTTTATTATTTATTTTACAATGGACAAAAAACAATAATAGATGGAACATTAATTGAAAATTATTTTGGGACATTTGAGGAATTCAGCAGATATATGAATACAGTCAATGATGATGAGTGCCTTGAAGCAAAGACAGTAAAGCATAATACGGATAACAAGCTGACAAAAATAATAACTGATAAATATAAGGTTATAAATTTGCCGGAATTGCCTTTTGACAAGAAAAAAGCAATTATTAAGGATATTTATATCATGGAGAATACAAGTATTCGGCAATTAAGCAGAGTTTTTGGCATGGGGAAGTCAATTGTTGAAAAGGTGCTAAAAAAAGACGAATGAAACGTCCCCGCGTCCATAAAAAAAGACGAATGAAACGTCCCCGCGTCCATACCCGCGTCCATATGTAAATATATCCTTATATTTACATTTCAAAACCTTTTCTGAATTTTATCGTCTAAATAAGTGGGAATAAATAAAAGGTCCATTTTTGAAACAATAATTTGTTAAATAATAAAAAAACACTTAAGAATTATCGGTAAATTTCTTAAGTGTTCATTTTATTTTATGGCCTGTTATTCTGCCATCAGTTCAGTCCATCTTTCAGTATAAAGTTCTATAAAATCTTGAGGGTCTCTGAACATTTCCATTTTTTCTATATCTTCCTGAGGAATGTTGAATGCCGGGTTGTCAAGCAACTCTTGATCCACCTGCTTTATTGCTTCAGTATGGACTGTAGAGTACCATACTTCGTCGATGTTTTTAAGCGTAGCATCCGTAGAACATAAAAAGTCAATGAATTTTTCTGCCAGTGGCTGATTTTTTGCTGTTGACGGAACGAACATAGCATCAATCCAGATGTTGCTTCCTTCCTTTGGAATTACAAAGTCAAGATTTTCATTTTCAGCCATTGCAGAAACAGCTTCTCCGGACCATACCAAAGCCATATCAGCTTCTTCATTTATCATAATATCAGGGGCACCGTCTGTTATGTATGTCATAACAAGCGGCCTTTGCTTCAGTAATAATTCTTTGGCTTCATCCAGCTCTTTTTCGTCCACAGTATTCAGAGAATATCCCAGTAGCTTCAATGCTGCTGCAAAGGCGTCTCTTTGAGAATCCATCATTATGATTCGGTGCTCGTGGCTTTCGTCCCAAAGCATTGCCCAGCTGTCGGAAGAGGCATCTACGGTATTTTTGTTGTATAGTATGCCAAGGGTACCCCAGAAGTATGGGACTGCATATTCGTTGCTTGGATCGTAGGGCTGGTTTTTAAATGCTTCGTTTATATATTTTGAATTGGGGATATTATCAAAATTCAGCTTATTAACCATTCCTTCGTTAATCATTCGCTCAATCATATATTCGCTTGAAATTATAAGGTCATAGTTTGATGCTCCTGCTTTTGCTTTTATATACATTTCTTCGGGAGTTGAATATGTGTCGTATGCAACTTTTACGTTGTTAGCTTTTTCGAATTCAGTCAGCAGGTTTTTGTCAATATAGATGTCATAGTTCAGTACATTCAATGTTTCTTTTTTCTCGGAACTGCATCCTGCGGCAATCAATACCAAGCACAGCACCGAAGCAATTAGAAGTAATCTTTTTTTCATTTAGCTCTTATACCTCGCTTTTTGTAGTTTTTTGGATTTTTCTACTCCGTTGGACTTTTTGTTTATTAATATCATCAGCAGTAATACAACTGCCAGCATTATTGTGGACAATGCATTAATTGTTGGGCGGACGCCTCTTCTTGCCATAGAGTAAATTACTATGGAAAGATTAGTAACGCCTTCTCCTTTTGTAAAGTAGCTTATTATAAAATCATCTATGGACAGTGTGAATGCCATCAAAAACCCTGCTACAATTCCAGGTTTTATTTCAGGAATTATAACCTTTCTGAGAGCGTACATGGGGGTTGCTCCCAAATCCATTGCTGCTTCTGTCATGTGCACATCCAATTGCCTGAGCTTAGGAAGTATTGACAGAATTACGTATGGGGTGCTGAATACTATATGTGAAATCAACATGGTATTAAAGCCGAAATTTATGTTAAATGATATATACAGTATCATCAGCGATATACCTGTTACTATGTCCGGGTTCACAACGGGAAGATAGTTAACGTTCAGAAGCAATGATTTAAGCTTTCCGTTTATGGCGTTAATTCCGATTGCTGCTATTGCACCCAGAATTGTAGATATGACAGCTGAAATTATCGCTATTGTTATCGTGTAATAAAACGCTGATCGTATATCCTTGTCATAAAACAGTTCAACGTACCATTTTAGTGAAAATCCTGTCCAGTTTCCTCTTGATTTAGATTCATTAAATGAAAAGACGGCAAGCACTATAATAGGTGCGTAAAGGAACAAAAATATCAGTCCCATATAGATTTTTGACAAATATTTTTTTACCAAAGTCTTGCTCCCCCTTCCTTATCAACATCAAATCTGTTCATTATTGACATGGAAATAAGTATTATCAACATCATTACAATTGATATGGCGGAGCCAAAATTCCAGTCACCGTTCAGTATGAACAGTTTTTCTATAAGATTTCCAATCATCATGTTTTTGTTGCCTCCAAGCAGCTGCGGTATAATAAAGGTGCTTACGGCAGGCATGAATACCATTACGATTCCCGAAATCACTCCCGGCATGCTCAATGGAAATATAACTTTTCTGAATTTTATATACTTGTTTGCTCCCAGGTCATCTGCTGCTTCCAGTATCCCGGAATCCATTTTGCTCAGCGCCGTGTATACGGGAAGTATCATAAATGGAAGAAAATTGTAAACCATGCCCATTACGGTTGCACCTCTTGTGTAAAGCATGTTTACCCTAGGTAGGCCTATGAGTTCAAAAAAATTATTGAGAATTCCGTTATTTCCAAGTATGGTCATCCACGCATAGGTTCTTAAAAGCATGTTCATCCACATTGGAAGTATGCAGAGAAACAATAGGGTGCTTCTCTTGGACAAATCAGCTCTTGAAATTATATATGCGGCTGGATATCCCAACAACAGACATATGACTGTAGAAACTGCGGCCAGAAAAATTGAGTCCCACAATATATTTATATACAGGGGGTCAAAAAATTTCCTGAAATTCTCTGCTGTAAACTGTATGGTTGTAAGACCGTTTGACTGCTTGGTTGTAATGCTGTATAACAGAACCAAAAAGCTAGGGAACACTATAAATATTATCATCCAAAGCTGGTAAGGGTATGAAAAGTACTTTGTCCTATTTTTCATATCAGTCTCCCTTTTCCATTATGTGAATATCGTCTGGCGTAAGGGTCAGCCCAACTGTGGAACCTGCCGGAGCCATATCTGTGGAGTGAACCAGAAATTCGTAACCTTGAACCATAATGCGCATTTCATAGTGGACACCTTTGAATGTGACTGAGTTGACGGTACCGTTAAGTTTGCCTTTGTCTTCGAGAGTAAGGTCTAAATCTTCGGGACGGATTACAACGTCAACTTCTTCACCTCTGCCGAAACCTGAATCGAGGCAATCAAATTTTTTGCCTAAAAACTCCACAAGATAATCGTCATGCATGACTCCGCTAATTATGTTGCTTTCTCCTATGAAGGCTGCCACAAATGCATTCTCCGGTTCGTTATAGATGTCTATGGGAGATCCCATCTGTTGTATTATGCCATCATTCATAACAACTATGGTATCTGACATTGTCAGCGCTTCCTCCTGATCATGCGTTACATAAATAAAGGTTATTCCTATTTGTTTCTGCATAGCCTTTAGTTCGTGCTGCATTTCCTTTCTTAGCTTTAAATCAAGAGCACCGAGAGGCTCATCAAGAAGAAGAACCTTAGGTTCGTTAACCAGAGCTCTGGCAATTGCAATACGCTGTTGCTGGCCTCCGCTCAGCTGATCGATTCTTCTTTTGCCGTAATTCTTCAGATTAAATAACCCCAGCATTTTTTCCACTTTGCTGTTTATAAGTCTTTCATCCATTTTCTTTATTCTAAGGCCGAAAGCTATATTTTCAAAAACATTCAGATGAGGAAATAAGGCGTATTTCTGAAATACGGTGTTCAGCTGCCTCTTAAAGGGAGGAACGTCGTTAATCAGATGGCCGTCAAAAAATACATCACCTTCATCAGGTGTTTCAAAACCTCCTATAATTCTCAGAGTTGTGGTTTTCCCGCAGCCGCTGGGACCCAATAAGGTTACAAATTCATTTTTCTTAACGGATAGGTTAATATCATCAAGAACTATCTCACCATCATATTTTTTAGTAATATTATTCAATTCGATAATAGCGTTGTCCATATTTTTCTCCTGATTTAAAAATTAGGCGGAGTGCAAACCCATATTATTCGCGCCGGGTTTTTACTCGTGTTTTCTATAAAATGTGTCTTGTTTGTCTTTATATAAAATGATTCGCCTTTCTTAACCTTGTAGGTCTTATTTCCATAATTCAGCATTATGCTCCCTGAAAGAACATAGCCGAATTCTTCTCCTTCATGCGGTTCGTCCGGCTTGGTTTTTGAATGGCTTCCAAGCTCTACAAGAATGGGTTCCATTTTATTTTTCTGAGCATTGGGAATAATCCAGTTAATTTTATAATTGTTATCAGACTCCTTGACAAATATGTCCTCTTCCTTAAATACTATCTTCCGATCTACCGCCTCGTTAAAAAAGCTTCCTAAATCGGTTCCCAGGCATTCAAGTATATCTGTCAGTGTTGCTATGGAGGGTGATGTCAAATCTCTTTCAATTTGAGATATGTATCCCTTCGTAAGCTCGCATCTGTCGGCCAGTTCCTGCTGAGTTAGAGAACTGGCAGTTCTTAATCTTTTTAAATTTTCACCGATATCCATAAAAACCTCATTATTTGTTTATATTATTAAACACAAAGTTTAAAGTTATTAAACTTTTAAATCGATTTTTATTATACATACCTGTAATTGTAATGTCAATATTAAATTATCCAAAATCGTGATTTTTACAAAAAAAGAAAGCACATAGCTTGATTTAAAGTTTAAAAATGCTAAACATTTTAGTAAAAATTATTATTATTCTGCAAATTTTCTTCATATATTGACATGATACATCCCTTGAGATATATTATTAATAACAGAAGAAAGCAGGTGAAGTATGGCCAGAATAAAAACAAAGTTTGTTTGCCAGGAATGCGGCTACGAAACTGCCAAATGGCTGGGCAAGTGTCCGTCATGCGGACAGTGGAACACCTTTGTAGAAGAAGTGGAATCAAAAGAAAACAGTGCTAAAAATCAAAGGGGCATAAGCAAGGGAAAGGTTGAAAGAATTCAGAATATAACCTCAACAAAAAAAGAAAGGTATTCCACCGGCAGTCGTGAGATGGACAGAGTGCTTGGCGGCGGAATAATAAGAAGCTCACTTATACTTGTTGGCGGTGATCCGGGCATAGGTAAGTCAACACTGCTTTTGCAGGTTGCGGACTATGTCTCAAGTCAGAAGCTGAAGGTTCTTTATGTTTCTGGTGAAGAATCAGGAGAACAGATAAAAATAAGAGCAGATAGGCTGGGAGTGTGTGACGGGGAGCTTTACGTGCTGTCTGAGACCAACATTGATGTTATAAAAGAATTAGTGGAAAAAGAGGAGCCTGACCTTTTGATACTTGATTCCATACAGACCATTTATTCGCCAGATACGGTATCTGCGCCGGGAAGCGTGAGCCAGGTAAGAGAGGTTACCGCCATGGTTATGCGAATGACCAAGATAAGGAACATGGCTACTTTTATTGTAGGGCATGTTACTAAATCAGGTGCCATAGCCGGACCCAGGGTTTTGGAACATATGGTGGATACTGTCCTATATTTTGAGGGTGAAAGGCATTTTGCCTACCGTATATTAAGATCTGTTAAAAATCGTTTTGGCTCAACAAACGAAATAGGTATTTTTGAAATGAGAGAAAAGGGACTTGTTGAGGTGGAAAATCCATCGGAGGTTTTCTTAAAGGGCAGGCCTGTTGATGCATACGGAACGGTGGTTACTGCGGCAATGGAGGGAACCCGCCCCGTGCTTATAGAGATTCAGGCTCTTGTTACGTATTCACCGGCTGGTTTTGCAAACAGAGTCACCACGGGTATTGATAAGAACAGGGCGGCAATGCTGATTGCGGTGCTGGAGAAGAAAGCAGGACTGGCAATTCAGAGTTCTGATACATTTATAAATGTAACAGGCGGCTTGCAGCTCAGAGAGCCGGCAGCCGATCTGGCGATACTTTGTGCTATTGCCTCAAGTTTCAAGGAAGTTCCTGTAGATTTTAAAACAATTTTAATAGGAGAAGTAGGCCTTACGGGAGAAATTAGGGGAGTAAATTCCATTGAAAAACGCTTGATTGAGGCGCAGAAAATGGGATTTGAAAGAGCCGTAATCGCAGAATCCAATGATACAATCAAGGATATAAAAAACATGGAATTAATTCCTGTTAACAATATCAGACAAGTAATGGATTTACTATTTTAGATTTTGAAGGAAGTGATTAAATGGACTCCGTATATGCAACGCTTATTGATTACGGATTAAACGAAGTTGCTGCAAAGTATTTGAATTATTTTATATTGATGGTTGTAATTTTGGCCGTATCAATTACAATAACTTTAATTATTTACAAAGTTGTATTAAAGTTTTTGTTTAAGCGCATTAAAAACAATAAATATAATTGGGATGATATATTATTTAAAAATAGAGTGTTTCATAAAATCGTAATGATTATTCCGGGTATAACCACATATAACAGTGCGGTGTTTTTTGATGAATTTTCAGTTGTAGTTTCAAAGCTTTCAATGATATATATTTTATTTACAGTAATTTTAATGGGAAGAGCTTTGATAAAATCTGTTGAAGATATTTACAGACAATTTTCCATATCGAAAGATAGACCTATTAAGGGATTTTTGCAGGTAATTGAGATTATACTGTATATAGTATTAATTATAATGATTATTTCTATAATGGTAGATAAAAGCCCGGTTGCACTAATAAGCGGAATCGGAGCGTTGACTGCACTGACTACTTTAATATTTAAGGACTCCATAGTTGGGTTTGTTGCAGGTATGCAGTTGACATGGAATGATATGCTTAGAATAGGAGATTGGATTGAAATGCCAAAGTATGGTGCAGACGGCGACGTGATAGATATAACATTAAACACGGTGAAAATTCAGAACTTTGATAAAACAATAGTTACAATACCTACATATGCTTTGATTTCCGATTCTTTTAAAAATTGGAGAGGGATGCAGGAAATGGGGGCAAGACGTATTAAGCGCTCCATTAATATTGATATTACAAGTATTAAATTTTGCACGAATGAAATGCTTGACAAGTATAAAAAAATTAATATCTTAAAAGATTATATTAAAAACAAAGAAATAGAATTAAAAGATTCTAACGAAAAAACAGAAAATATGGATTTGCTTATTAATGGCAGAAATTTAACTAATGTGGGAGTGTTCAGAATTTACGTTCAAAATTATATAAGCAATCATCCTAAGATTCATAATGGAATGACACTTATGGTTAGGCAGTTGGTTCCAGGCGATAATGGTCTTCCGTTAGAAATTTATGCATTTATAAATGATATAGATTGGGTCAATTATGAAAATATACAATCAGATATTTTTGATCACTTGTTTGCGGTGGCTGAGTTTTTTGAATTACGAATTTTTCAAAAGCCCTCAAGTTATGATTTTAATAATGCAATATTAAATGAGAGGAAAATATGATACTAGATTTTTTAAGAGAAGAAGGAGTCAGCGAGAAGCTGATTATAGAGATAGAAAAATTTAGAAAGCAGTACAATGTAAATCACCAGGCGAAGTACAGGATTCCAAAGCCAAAGTATAACTACTACGGCAGAGATATATGGGAGCAGGCAATAACAGCCCTTCTCTGTGGAGAGAATATATTGCTGGTAGGTTCAAAGGCGACGGGTAAAAATGTTTTGGCGGAAAATCTTTCGCTTGCATTCGGAAGGCCGAAATGGGACATATCATTTCATATCAACACTGATTCGTCAACGCTGATAGGAACTGATACATTTGAGAATGGAAATGTTGTGTTCAGAAAGGGACCTGTTTATGAATGTGCGGTATGTGGAGGATTCGGAGTCCTGGATGAAATAAATATGGCAAAGAATGATTCTATGGCAGTGCTTCACGCAACCCTTGACTACAGAAGAATAATAGATGTGCCGGGATACGATAAAATTGAGCTTGATGATGCGGTAAGGTTTATCGCTACAATGAACTATGGCTACGCAGGAACAAGAGAACTTAACGAGGCGCTGGCTTCGCGTTTCATGGTTATAAATATGCCTGTTATTTCATCGGAAAATTTGAAGAAGCTCCTTTTAACTGAATTTCCAAATATAAAGGAAGATTATCTGAATCAGTTCACAGGGCTGTTCCGGGATTTGAGACTTAAAAGTGATAATTCTGAAATTTCAACCAAGTCGGTTGACCTGAGAGGGCTGATTTCTGCAATGCATTTGATTGATAAAGGTCTTGAAGCAAACAAGGCGCTTGAAATGGGCATTATAAACAAGTCATTCGATGAATTCGAAAGAAAGCTTGTTCGAGATGTAATAAGCTTAAGAATTCCCAAAAAACTTGAAAGGAATGAAATATTTATTGACTAATATGAAAAGGCTGGAACATGAAGAAAAACGAGCGCTTAATATAATATGGAATGCTTCAGATAATTATTCGCTCAGTCCGGAATTGGAGGTCTTTGATGAAAACGGAAAAGCAGATCTATATGGTAACTTTATAGCAGGTGCTGTTTATAAATATTACGATTATGCGCTTTTAAAAAAATATTTCGCTTTTTTGAGAACAGATTCAGATCATGATTTTTTTGAGAAGCTGTTTTGGATAGGGCTGGAAAACAGTACGTATCTTGCAGCAAAAAAAGAGCGCCCGATTCTAGCCCATTTAAGGCACGAACATGCAAAAAAGGTTCTCAATGGAGATATTCCTAAGTATGAAAGGGCTATATTGGATGAAGTAAGAAAAGTGCATTTTAAAAGAGTGCTGGGGCTTGATGCAGATACTGAGCCCCGCATTATCAGGATTTTGGAAGAGCTTGAGTTTGATGTTCACATGAGCACTGAAGAAATAATAGGCAGAATGAATGAAATCATAAAAAAATATTTTAAATTTCAGGCTGGAAGCTATGAGATTTCATCGGATAAATACAGGGAAAAGAAAATGCCCAATGCTTTGGAACACTCAAGAGATAGTGATGATGACTCGGAGAATCCGGGCAATGCTTTAATGAAGGACATGGTAATTGAATCTGCCGAAACTACGAGAGATTTTTTCTTTGAGCAGGATGAGGATTTGAAGGTTAAGAATTTGGATCTTCGAAAAATTAATATACCGAGGATAAGTGCAGATAGAAGCTATATACAAAAGTATTACGGCAGTTCAATTTTACCTGAACATAGAATTGCTGCAATGGAAAAAATACTGTGCACTGGGAACCATAAAAGATCAAGGCTTCACTTTACGCGAGGGGAATTTGATAATTCTACAGATTCAGATGCGGATGCACGATATGTGAGAAAGCTGGCAAAGGAACAGAGAAAATCCAATGTTGATTTTTATTATGGCAGCTATTCAAGGCACAGCAACAGCATTGCAAATCTAACAAACAGAATTCGAAATACAATGCTTGTTAATTTTGAATCCACCGTGGTTAAATCAAAAACCGGCAGAATCGACGCAAACAGAATATGGAGAAGTATTCATGTAAATGACAGTAAGGTATTTAGCAGAGAGTTAAAGAACGATATAGGAAATATAACTGTTGACATACTCCTTGACAGCTCAGCATCACAATGTGAGCGCCAGGAAATTATAGCTGCTCAGGGTTATATAATAGCTGAAAGCTTGACTAGATGTGAGATTCCGGTCAAGGTGTATTCTTACTGCAGTTTAAGAGGATATACAATTATAAATGTATTCAGAGATTACGAGGAGACGAAAAAAAACGATAAAATATTTGACTACAGGTCATCAGGATCAAATCGAGACGGCCTTGCTGTGAGAACGGCGGTGCATATGATGGAAAGTGCACAGAGTGAAAATAAAATACTCATTCTTTTGTCTGACTGCAAGCCAAATGACATTGAAATCAATCCCGGAACCGGAATAATTCCGCATAAGACCGAATATTCCGGAATCAAGGGAGTAAATGATACAGCATATGAGGTTAAAAAAGGAGCAATGAAGGGCAACTCCATACTTTGCGTATTTACGGGAGAAGATGAGGATGTTGCTTCTGCAAAAAAAATCTTTGGCAGGAATTTTGTAAGAATCAGCACTTTGGAGAGGTTTGCTGATATAGTGGGAGTGTTGCTGCAGAATCAGCTAAGAAGTTTGTAAGGAAAGATTCAGGCGTGGTTTACAGAAAATATTTCAGGAGTAATGAAAATGAAAAAAACAATTATAGGCGATAATTATATTCAGATGCTCGAGATGATAATTGAAACTTCCTTTGACGGCATATATGTTACCGACAGCGAAGCTAATACAATAATGATTAATAAAAGCTATGAACGCATAACAGGGCTGAAGAGAGATGAACTTTTGGGGCACAATATGGCAGATGTGGTCAAAAAAGGTATAATGTCCGAGGTTACTTCGTTCTCCGTTTTGAAAGACAAGCAGCCTAAAACAATTTACCAGACATTTAATACTGGAAAAAGTGCACTGGTAACAAGTACTCCTTTCTTTGATAGAAGCGGAAATGTAAAAATAATTGTTACCAACGTCAGAGATATCACCGAGTTAAAGGAACTTCAGGATAAGGAAAATAAAAGAAAAGACGAAAACAAAAAATACAAGGGAATTATTGAGGAGTTGAAGCTTCAAATAGCAAATGATGAATACTTAATAGCTGAAGATGAAAGCATGCTTAACCTTTTATTGCTTGCAAAGAGAGTAGCTAAGGTAGACACCACGGTGCTTATTAACGGCGAAACAGGTTCGGGCAAGGAAGTACTAGCCAAGTATATTTATAATAATAGCAGCCGCAGAGAAAAACCTTTTATAAAAATTAACTGCGGAGCTATTCCTGAAAATCTTATCGAATCGGAATTCTTTGGATATGCTGAGGGATCGTTTACAGGAGCTTCAAAAGGCGGCAAGATGGGAATTTTTGAAGCTGCAAACAATGGAACACTGCTCTTGGATGAAATCGGCGAGCTGCCGCTGAATATGCAGGTTAAACTTTTAAGGGTTCTCCAAGATGGGCAATTTGAAAGAGTTGGAAGCAACAATACTATTAAGGTAGATGTCAGATTAATTGCGTCAACGAATAGAGACTTGGAGGAGATGGTGGAAAAAGGGTTGTTTCGCGAGGACTTGTTCTACCGTCTGAATGTTGTTCCCCTCAAGGTTGTGCCGATGAGAGAGAGAAAAAGCAGCATAATTCCTCTGGCAGAGTATTTTTTAAAAGTTTATAATAAAAAATACAGAATGGAAAAAACGATTTCGAATGAAGCTCTTAAATATTTTTATGAATACAGCTGGCCCGGAAATGTTAGGGAGCTTCGCAATCTAATAGAAATGCTGGTGGTGACGACTAAGGATATGGATATTACCAAATCAAGCTTGCCTTCTCACATAATAAATAATTCAGATGGACACAGGACTGTTGAGTCTAGCAGCATTCCAAATCTGGCAGATGCTTTAGGAAAAGTAGAGAAAGATCTGATATTTAAAGCGTATGAGAAATACGGAAATGTAAGAGGGGCAGCCAAGGAACTGGGAATAGATCCTTCAACATTTGTAAGAAAAAGGAAAAAATATGTAAAGAATGTGTAATTACTTGTTGCGTAATTGCATCAGATAGTTGTAAAAATGCAACAAGCATATTTTGTTAGTTCCACCACATTATTTTAAATTATTTATTTTGGGGGGATGAAAGCGTTGCACAAATGCAACTTAACAGAAAAATAAATATTTTTACGGCATCTAAATAATGGCTGAAATTCAATGGCTATAAATTTTATGCCGTTTTTTATTTTTTGGCACGCTTATTGCTACTATATATGCAGAACTAAAAAAGGAGTATAGAACATGGCATTAATGACTGGTGAACAGTATATTGAAAGTATTAAGAAGATGAACATGCAGATATACATGTTCGGAGAAAAGATTGGAAGCTCTGTTGATAATCCCATTCTCAGACCTTCCCTTAACTCTGTAAAGGCAACATATGATCTTGCGCAAATGCCTGAATATGAAGACCTAATGACTGCTAAATCATCCCTTACGGGTGAAAAAGTCAACAGATTCACTCATATTCATCAAAACACGGAAGATCTGGTTAAAAAAGTAAAAATGCAGAGACTTTTGGGACAAAAAACCGCATCATGCTTTCAAAGATGTGTGGGAATGGATGCATTTAATGCGGTGTACAGCACTACTTATGAAATTGATAAGAAGTATGGCACAAAATACTATGACAATTTTGTTGAATATCTGAAGTATGTTCAGCAAAACGATTTGACTGTGGACGGAGCAATGACAGACCCTAAGGGTGATCGCTCCAAATCGCCGAGCAAGCAGGCGGACCCAGATTTGTACCTGAGAGTAGTTGAAAGAAGAGAAGACGGAGTGGTCGTAAGAGGAGCCAAGGCTCATCAGACAGGCATATGTAATTCTCACGAGGTTCTTGTAATGCCTACTATAGCGCTGGGACCTGATGACAGAGACTATGCGGTTGCATTTTCTGTTCCGGTTGATGCGGACGGCGTAATGATGATTATAGGAAGACAGTCATGTGATACAAGAAAGCTTGAGGGTTCAAAGCTTGATGTTGGAAACAGCCAATTCGGCGGAATGGAAGCACTTGTTATATTTGAAGATGTATTTGTTCCAAATGACAGACTGTTTTTAAACGGCGAAACAGAATATGCCGGCATGATGGTTGAGAGATTTGCAGGATATCACAGACAGAGCTACGGCGGATGTAAAGTTGGAGTAGGTGATGTGTTGATAGGTGCAGCAGCATTGATTGCCGATTACAACGGTGCTCAGAAGGCATCTCACATTAAGGACAAATTAATTGAAATGACTCATTTGAACGAAACCTTGTACAGCTGCGGAATCGCATGTTCGGCAGAGGGATCAAAAACAGAATCCGGAAACTATATAATTAATCTGCTGTTGGCTAATGTTTGTAAGCAGAATATTACAAGATTCCCATATGAAATAGCTAGATTAGCTGAGGATATTGCGGGAGGATTAATGGTTACCGCTCCTTCTGAAAAAGATTTGAAGGATCCTAAGCTTGGAAAATATATAGAAAAATACCTGCAGGGAGTGGATGGAGTTTCCGTTGAGGACAGGCTGAAGGTTCTGAGACTTATAGAAAACATTACGCTGGGAACGGCAGCTGTAGGCTACAGGACAGAATCAATGCACGGGGCAGGATCTCCGCAGGCACAGAGAATAATGATAGCAAGACAAGGAAACATTGATTCAAAGAAAAGTCTTGCAAAAGAAATTGCGAGAATCGACGATTAGTGTAAAATATTATTGCAAGGAGATAGAGATATGACAAAACGCAGAACTCAAACAATGGACGGCAATACGGCGGCAGCATATTCATCATATGCTTTTACCGATGTTGCCGCAATATATCCCATAACACCATCATCACCAATGGCAGGCCATGTTGATGAATGGGCTTCACAGGGGAAAAAGAATATTTTCGGTGAAACCGTCCTGGTAAAGGAAATGCAGTCAGAAGGCGGTGCGGCAGGAACGCTGCACGGATCGCTACAGTCAGGGGCGCTGACATCAACCTATACTGCTTCACAGGGCTTACTATTAAAAATACCAAACATGTATAAAATTGCGGGTGAATTGCTTCCAGCCGTATTTCATGTCAGCGCCCGTTCACTGGCATCAAATTCATTAAGTATATTTGGTGACCATCAGGACGTTATGGCTACGAGACAGACAGGTTTTACGCTTTTGGCATCGAGTGGCGTTCAGCAGGCTCTTGATTTAGCTGCTGTTGCCCATTTAAGTGCTATAAAATCGCGACTTCCAGTTCTTCACTTTTTCGATGGCTTCAGAACGTCTCATGAAATGCAGAAAATTGAGGTTCTTGAATATGATGAATTGGCTAAGCTGGTTGATTATGAAGCCATCAAAGAATTCAGAAATCATGCTCTGAGCCCGAATCATCCGGTGCTTAGAGGAACAACACAGAATCCTGATGTATTCTTTCAGTTGAGAGAATCAATAAATAAATTCCATGATGCAGTACCGGGAGTTGTACAGTCATACATGGATGAAATCAATAAACTTACAGGAAGAAATTACAAACTTTTCAACTATTACGGTGCAGAGGATGCAGAAAACATAATTATCGCTATGGGATCAGGATGTGAAACCATAAGTGAGGTCATTGATTATCTCAATGCAAAGGGAGAAAAGGTAGGTTTGGTTGAGGTTCATCTTTACAGACCGTTCGATGCTGAATTTATGCTTCGTCAAATTCCGAAGACAGTGAAAAAAATAGCTGTGCTTGATAGAACAAAAGAACCGGGATCAAACGGAGAACCTCTGTATCTTGACGTTAAAAATGCATTTTACAATGCAGAAAACGCTCCAATAATTGTAGGAGGAAGATATGGTCTGGGCTCGAAAGATTTCAAACCGGACGATGCAATTGCAGTATTTGAAAATTTAAAGCTTGATAATCCAAAAAATGATTTTACCGTAAGCATTGTTGATGACGTTACATTTAAATCACTGCCTGTAAGCAATGAAAGTATAGATCCGACACCTAAGGGAACAATTGCATGTAAATTCTGGGGATACGGCTCTGACGGAACAGTAAGTGCTAATAAATCAGCAATTAAAATTATCGGAGACAATACTGATTTCTATGCTCAGGCGTACTTTGAATATGATGCTAAAAAGTCAGGCGGACTTACTATTTCGCATCTAAGATTCGGAAAATCTCCTATTAAGGAACCATATAACATTAACAGAGCGGACTTTATTGCATGCCATAATCAGGCATATGTTAGTAAGTACAATCTGACCTCAGGAATAAAAAAGGGTGGAACATTCCTGCTGAACTGTATCTGGAGCGAGGAAGAGCTTGAAAAATACCTGCCTGCAGCTCTAAAAAGAAGTATAGCGGCTAACGAAGTTAAGTTTTATATCATAGATGCTGTTGATATAGCAAAAGAAGTTGGACTTGGCGGAAAGATCAACATGGTAATGCAATCTGCATTTTTCAGACTTGCGGACATAATTCCTACAGAGGATTTTGTTAAATATCTGAAGAACGAAGTTGAAAAATCTTACGGAAGCAAAGGACAGAACATTGTTGATATGAATAACCTTGCAATTGACAAGGGTATTGAAAGCATAAAAAGAGTTAACGTTCCGGAGTCATGGAAAACAGCTGAAGATGAAGCTGTAAAGAAAAATTCAGAAGTTCCTGAATTCGTAGAAGACGTAATATTTGTTATGAACAGACAGGAGGGAGACAATCTTCCGGTAAGTTCATTTAATGAGAGAGAAGACGGTTCATTCCCACTGGGAGTTACTGCTTGGGAAAAGAGAGAAATAGCTATAGATGTTCCATTGTGGAATCCGGATAAATGTATTCAATGTAACCAATGTTCTTACGTTTGTCCACATGCTGTTATAAGACCGACACTTATTTCTGAAGAAGAAATGAAAAATGCTCCTGAAGGATTTAAAGCTGTGAATGCAGTTGGATTTAAAAATATGAAGTATCATCTGGCTATATCTGCGCAGGATTGTACAGGATGCGGAAGCTGTGTAAACATATGTCCTGCTAAAGAGCATGCAATAGAAATGAAACCTCTGGCAGAAAACAGAGAGAAATATATTAATGACTGGAACTTTGCTAATGAAATAGTTCAGAAAGAAATTCCGGAAAAAGTTGAACGTACTGTTAAGGGAAGCCAGTTTAAAAAACCTCTGCTTGAATTTTCAGGTGCTTGTGCAGGATGCGGTGAAACACCTTACGCAAAACTGGTTACACAGCTGTTCGGCGACAGAATGATGATTTCAAATGCAGCAGGCTGTTCAACAGTTTGGGGAGGTTCACCACAGGTATCATATACAACAAATGAAAAAGGACACGGACCTTCATGGGGATTCTCACTGTTTGAAGACAATGCTGAGTATGGCTTCGGTATGTACCTTGGTGTTCAGAAAATAAGAGGTTCAGCTAAGTTAAAAGCAGATGCAGCTGTAGAAAGCGCAGAAGGAAAGTTAAAAGATGCTTTAAATGAATGGATCGACGGATTTGATAAATCAGAAGGAACAAGAGATAGAGCTGACAAACTTACAGCAGCGCTGGAAGAAGAAAAAGGAAGCGATAAGCTTTTAAATGAATTATATGATATAAGAGATTACTTTGTAAAAAGATCACACTGGATATTCGGTGGAGACGGATGGGCTTATGACATAGGTTACGGTGGAGTGGACCATGTTCTTGCATCTGGCGAAAATGTAAACTTGCTTGTATTTGATACTGAAGTATATTCAAATACTGGAGGACAGTCATCAAAGGCAACTCCTACAGCAGCAATTGCAGAATTTGCTTCAAGCGGAAAGAGAACAAGGAAGAAAGACCTTGGAATGATGGCAATGAGCTATGGATATGTATATGTTGCTCAAATAGCTATGGGTGCAGATAAAAACCAAACTCTTAAAGCAATAATTGAGGCTGAAAACTATCCGGGACCGTCACTTGTAATCGCTTATTCACCATGTATAAATCATGGAATCAAGGCAGGCATGGGCAAATCTCAGATACATGAAAAAGAAGCTGTAGATGCAGGATATTGGACACTGTACAGATACAATCCGCTGCTTGAAAATGATGGAGAAAATCCGTTTGTTCTTGATTCAAAAGAGCCAACAGCTGACTTTAAAGAATTTTTAATGAGCGAAGTAAGATATGCATCACTGTACAAACTTTTCCCTGACAAAGCAGATGAATTGTTTGAAAAAGCAAAGGAAGATGCAGAGTATAGATATGAGAGATATCTTAAAATGGCGCATATGCCCGGCAAGGTAAACGCATAGCTTTATAAGAATAATTGTTATCAAAAAATGGAGGATTCAAATGAAATATTTATCTAATGTTGCCAATACCTACCCTGCTTCAGGTATCAGAAAAATGTTTGACTTAGCAGAACAATATCCTGATGCCATAAAGTTAACAGTTGGAGAGCCTAATTTTGACACTCCGGTTAACATAAAAGAAGCTGCAAAGCAGGCAATAGACCAAGGATTTACTCACTATTGCCCTAATGCAGGATTGAAGGAATTAAGGCAGGCTATAGCAGAAGAATATGCAAAATATTCAAAGGACTACAGTTTTGAAAATGTAATGGTTACAGTAGGAGGAATGGAAGCTATTTATCTTTCGCTGCTTTCAACTGTTAATCCGGGCGAAGAGGTCATAATACCGGATCCTTGTTTTCCAAACTACGTAGGTCAGGTTATGATGGCTGGAGCGGTTCCTGTATCTGTTCCAATATATGAAGAAAATGACTTTAAGATTCAGGCTGGTGACATTGAAAAAGCAATAACAGGCAAAACAAGAGCCATTCTTTTGAATTCGCCCAGCAATCCGCTTGGCTCGGTTCTTGACAAAGATGAGATAATCAAAATAGCAGAATTGGCTGAAAAATATGATCTATTAGTAATATCAGATGAAGTTTATGACAGGCTGGTTTTTGACAACAAGGAATATTTCAGCATTGCGCAGATTCCAGAAGTAAGGGACAGAGTACTGGTTATAAACAGTTTTTCAAAAACTCATGCTATGACGGGCTGGAGAATAGGATTCGTACTTGGCAAAAAAGAAATAATATCCATAATGCCTAAGCTTCAGGAAGGACTGGTTTCATGTGTGTCTACTTTTACGCAGAAAGCTGCTATAGAGGCAATGAAGGGTAGTGACCAGGAAATCAAAAAAATGTACAATGACTATCTGAGAAGAAGAGATATACTTATAGACGGGCTTAACGACATACCGGGTATAACATGTAAAAAATCTCCTGGAAGCTTCTATGCATTTGCTAATATCAAGGCTTTTGGCAAGACTTCTGCAGAATTCGCTGAGGAACTTGTAAAGTATGCGGGAGTAGTTACTGTTCCAGGGTCTGCATTTGGCACAATGGGAGAAGGATATTTGCGTACGGTATTTGCAAATTCTGATGAAAATTTAAAAGAAGCAGTTAAAAGAATAGGCGAGTACGTGAGAAAAACATATTAATTAAAGGTTTCAATTTTCTAACCGTACGAATAAAACGAATCGGCTGGAATTGACATACAACATCTCCATGTATTTTGTAAGATTATGCTGCAGAATACATGGAGGGTACTTACTAAAATGAATAAAATATATAAATATAATGGAGGATTTTATGAACCCAAATGTTACAAAACCATTTTCCTTTGAATTACCTACTAAAATCGAATTCGGCAAAGGAAGCATTAAAAAATTACCTCAATTGTTGAAAGAATTCAACGTTAAAAAACCACTGTTTGTTACAGGAAGCGGAAGCACAAGAAAAGTACTTCTTCCAAAAGTTACAGTATATTTAGAAGAAGCAGGAATCGAATACGCAGTTTTTGATAAAATTGAAGCAAATCCTAAGGACTATAATGTAGAGGAAGCTGCAAAATTTGCAATAGAAAATAAAACAGACGGTATAATTGCACTGGGTGGAGGAAGCCCTATAGATGCAGCTAAAGCAGCCTCAGCAATCATAACTTACGGCGGATCTTTGAAAGATTATTATGGTAGATGGAAAGTTAAGGGACCTGTTCAGCCATTTATAGTAATTCCAACAACTGCGGGCTCAGGCAGTGAAGTTACTTTTTCTTCAGTAATTACAGACACAAATGAACAATTTAAGAAAACAGTAAAGAGCCAGTATTTTGGACCAAAGGTTGCTCTGCTTGATCCAGATTTGTTAGTTTCTCTTCCAGCTTCAATCACTGCAGCAACAGGTATAGATGCTCTTACACATGCTATTGAGGCATATTCATGCACAGAATCAGAGCCTGTATCAGATGCATGTGCATTATACGCAATCGAACTGATTTCTGAAAGCATTCGTGAAGCAGTTTTCAATCCTACAAACATGGATGCAAGATCAGGAATGCTTATGGGAAGCACTCTTGCAGGTATAGCTTTCAGCCACTCCGATGTTGCATCGGTACACTGCATGGCAGAAGCTATGGGAAGTTTGTATGATGCGGCTCACGGAGTATGCAACGCAATTCTTCTTCCATACGTTATGGAATACAGCCTTGACTACGCTGTTGAAAGATATGCGAGAATAGGAAGAATAATGGGTTCAACTGCTGCAGATGACAGACAGGCTGCAAAAGATGCTGTTGAAATAGTTAAACAGATGGTTAAGGATATAAAACTGCCGACACTCAGCGATATAGGAATTAAAAAAGAAGACATAGATAAGCTTGCGCACATGTCTGAGGAAAACGGCTCTACACCAAGCAATCCAAGACCAATGACTAAGAAAGAATATGTTGAATTGTTTAATATCGCTATTAATGATTAACATATAATTGCATCAAGCCAAAAGATCCGGCGGAAGCAAAGAAATCCGCTTCTGTCGGTTCACATATTACATTTAACTGTAATAGAGCCGACGTGGCTCTAAAACACCGGGGAGCATGTTTACATGATTATTAATGAAATTGAAAATGTGTTAGACAAACATGTCAGACCTAAGCTTTCACAGCATTACGGTGATGTAAGGGTTATTTCCTTTGAAGACGGCGTCGTGGTTATTTCGCTCATGGGGCAATGCAAAAACTGCCCGTCGGCGCAGATTACGGTTGAAACCATCATCGAGTCGGAAATAAAAAAACACATACCAGAGGTAAGCAGGGTCTTATTGGTAAACAACGTCAGCGACGATTTATTGGACTTTGCTAAAAAAGTACTAAGCAAGAAATTAAAGGGCTAATATGAAAATTGGAATAAAGTACTGCGGCGGGTGCAATCCAACGTACGATAGAACTAAGTTGGTTAAAGAAATTATCAATAAATATTCTGACGTAGATTTTGAACCGGTAAATGAAGGGTCTGTCTATGACGGCGTGTTGATAATAAGCGGATGTAAAAGCGCCTGCGCAGATCATGAATCAATTAATTCAGGTAAAAAAATTTTTATGGATAAAGCTGAAGACATCACATTCTTAAATAAAATTTTTGAAGATATAAAATCACAAAATTTATGATGACGGTGACAAGCGCATATCCTAAATATTCTTTATGAAAATATCGATTAAATACTACATTATTTCAAAAACATATAAATATTAAGAGGCATAGATTAAGAGGCATAGATTAAGAGGCATATAATTAGAGGCATAGATTAAGAGGCATAAAACAAAGCAGCTCAACTTATCGGTTAGAGCTGCTTTGTTTTAGCTTTACGAATATACTTAATGAGCTATATATATAGTTCATCGTATATGTCTTCAATTTCGGTGCTTCTTTTTTCAAAATATTCTTTTGCAACCTGTGGGAACAGCGCATAGGATAAAACATCCTGTTCTGTTCTTGCCAGTTCTCCTATTTCAGCTTTTAGTTTCTCATATTCATCTGGCAGCAAATCTGCAGGTCGTACGGTTATAATTTCCTCATCTCCTATTATTTTTTTTCGTATATCTTCAGATATAGGAGCTGCAGGTTTTCCGTACATTCCTTTTACATAATTTTTAATTTCTGTAGGAATAATTTTATATCTTCCGCCCGAGATTACATTAAACACTGCTTGAGCTCCCACCATTTGACTCATTGGAGTAACCAGAGGAGGGAATCCCAAATCTTCTCGTACTCTTGGAACCTCGGCCAGTACATCTTCATATTTATCTAATGCATTAAGCGAAGTCATCTGCATTATCATATTGGAAAGCATTCCTCCGGGTATTTGATACTGAAGTGTTTTCGGCTCAGTCATCAATACTTTTATGTTGTAGGAGCCGTTATCCATATATTTTTTCATAACATCCTTAAAATAATCAGCAGCAGCATTAAGACTGCCAAGGTTAAGCTGAGGGTCTCTTTCTGTTCCAATAAGGCTCAAAGCCAGAGATTCTGTTGCCGGCTGTGAAGTGCCTGATGAAAGAGGCGATATGGCTGTATCAACAATGTCCACACCCGCTTCTACTGCCTTAAGCATTGACATCTGAGCCACGCCGCTTGTGCAGTGAGTGTGAAATTCCACTGGAAGCTTGGTTGTTTCCTTTATAGATTTTACTAAATTATAAGCTTCATACGGCAGAAGGATGCCCGACATATCCTTTATGCAGATTGAATCTGCCCCTTCATTTTCAAATTCTTTGATTAATTTCAAATAATATTCAATGGTGTGTACTGGACTTATGGTGTAGCATATTGCACATTGGCAGTGTGCGCCTTCTTTTTTTATTACACTTATTGATTTTTGCAGATTACGGATGTCATTTAAAGCATCAAATATTCTTACAATATCAATCCCTTCGTAAATTGCATTTTTCAAAAATTTCTCTACAATATCATCAGGATAATTTTTGTATCCTAATATGTTTTGTCCTCTGGAAAGCATTTGAAGCTTTGTGTTTTTTACATTGGCTCTAATCTTTCTAAGTCTTTCCCATGGATCTTCATTCAGATATCTCAGGCATGTGTCAAATGTAGCTCCGCCCCAGACTTCCATTGAGTGAAAACCCGCGTCATCCATTTTCTTTAAAATCGGTAGTATTTCGTCAGTAGTTAACCTTGTTGCAATTAATGACTGATGACCATCTCTCAAAGATGTTTCGGTAATTTTTAGTTTAGACATATTTCCTCCAATCAAATAGATATTAATTATTATTGTCACTAAAAAGTCAAATATTCTCTGTTACTATATACATGCTTCTATTATTGAATTAAGCTTCATCTTGAACCTAATTTAATATGTATGCTATAATATCATAAGAAATAATTTTTGTATATAATAATTTGAATTATAAATATTTTGATTATAAAACAATTTTGTGAAATTATTTATAATATGTCTTGCATAGGCCGGCTTTTAATAGTATAATAACATGAAAAAGTACATTTGTACATAATTTTAAAAAGAGTTTTTTTAAAAACGCAGTTATATAAAAAGATGTTTTTAAAATATAGCTAATAAAACAAGGTGGTATTATTATGGATCAGACAGATTTGAAGATTATCAGCATTTTGCAGGAAGATGGAAGAATTTCCATGAAGGAATTGGGAAAAGAAGTGTCTTTAAGTCCGCCGGCTGTGGCTGAGAGGGTAAAAAGACTGGAAGATGACGGTGTAATTGAAAGATACAAGGCTGTTATTAATAACGAGAAGGTTGGTAAACCTATATGTGTATTAATTAACGCATCGATAAAACCCGAAAAGCAGGAAAGTTTTCTTGAATTTGCAAAAAAGGCAGAGGAAATTATTGAGTGCTACCACGTAACAGGTCCCCACAGCATGATTATGAAGGCATATCTTCGTGAAATGACACATTTAGAGGAGCTTGTGGGTAAAATACAGTTTTACGGAAATACTGAAACCTATATTATTATGTCAAGCCCCATAGAAGGCAAAGAAATTTAGGTCTTTTCCTTTTTAGCACTAATGTATAAGATTAGGGAGGCTGACAATATTGTGAAACCTCCCAGTATGCTTAGCATATCAGGTATTTCTGACAGGAATATATATCCGAGTATTGATGAAAAGATAATATTTGAATAATCATAAATCGAAACCTCTGATGCTTCACACCCTTTGTATGCAGAGGTTAATGCTATTTGTCCTGATGCTGCCAGAACTCCCAGCAATGTAAGCAGGAAAAGCTCGAACAGGTTGGGCATGGCAAAGCTGAATGCAAAAAACGGAAGGCAGCTGGCTGATGATAATAAGGAAAAACAGAATACTGTGGTGTAAATGCTTTCCCTGTTTCCTATAATTGTGATGAATATATAGGCAGCTCCGGAAAGAATCGCTGATATAAAGCCTGCAGCTGCAGGGATTAGCGATGAATTAAATTGCGGTTTTATGACCATCATTGCACCTGCCAGGGATATTATCAGCACAGTTATTTTTGTTTTATTAATTTTTTCTTTCAGAAAACAACGGGCCAGTATTATTACAAATACCGGAGAGAGTTTATTGAGTATGGCAGCATCTGCTGCCAGCATTTGTGTAGTTGCATAAAAAAAAAGTATAATGCCTGTGAAACCGAATATGTATCGAAAAAACAAATATTTTCTGTTCTCTTTGCTTCCAAAGCAGCTCAAATTATTTTTCTTGATAATTATAAATGATATAATCAGGCTTATAAAATTTCTGAAAAACACCTTCTCCATAAGAGGTATGTCAGGAAGGAGCTTAACAATTATCTGCATAGATGAAAAGGTAAATGCAGAAAATAACATCAGCAGTATGGACTTATTTTTTTTATTCATTATATCACCTTTATCAGTCTTTTAAGTCGAAATTTTTGATTTGTAATTAATATACTCAAAATCAATATTATTATTATGATTGCTGAAGAATCAAAAAATACAAAGAATGTTTTATTGGATTTTGTGAATTTTATCTATATCCTGGGAATTATTGTTGTTCTTTCTTTACGCGGATAAGGCGCATTAGTTGGTATGCGGTTCATGTGCACAATAAAATTTGTAGTAATATTTGGGAATACTTGAATGTCGTATATCAATACGGGGTAATAATTTTCATGCATTACTCTTATATTGTAATCTGTATAAGGATATTCAGGGCTCATTTCAGCAATGTTGGGATTATATGCTACAGGTATTTCTATTACTGGGGCATCTCCATTACCATCTGTTGTTACGGTTTCAATCGGTATTAATTCATCCAAGGATGCATAAATTGTTATGATCGAATTTTCTAAAGGGATATTTTCAAATTCTGTTATTACTTTTACTTTAATAAACCCTGTCTCGGTTATCGGTATTAAATTTAACAGATTATGTACCTTATAAGGTTTGTGTAAATTAAAATGTTTAGCATTCATAAGATTTTCAACCTCCGAATATTTAAATGATTTCTTGTAATACTCAATGTATGCATGATTAGAAAGGTGGTTAATTTTTTATGAATACATTTAAGTGAATAAAGGGACAAACCAAAAAATGTAGGTTTTATCAATATTTGCTGAAACATATAATATTATTGAAATTAAAAAAACCGAAAAAATTAATTTCCGGTTTTTAATGCTCTTGTAATAAAATATTTAATTATATTCTTTTTACATTAGCAGCTTGCATTCCTCTGTTTCCCTGAGTAATGTCAAAGCTAACTGCCTGACCTTCGTCTAAGGATTTAAATCCTTCTTCTTGGATAGATGAAAAGTGAACAAACACATCATCTCCGCCTTCAGATGTAATAAATCCAAATCCTTTATCTGCGTTAAACCATTTTACCGTACCTTTATTCATTAGGTACCTCCTATTTTTTATTTATATCCCAATTGTAAGTTAAAAAAAATCACACATTTTTACAAACCATATACACAAATAGTTATATGATCTCTAAAAATATGTGATATCTATAAATACATCTGCAATACTTATTTATGATAACACATATATTTATATGTGTCAACATTTTTTAATAAATAATCACAGCTGTATGCTTATCAGGTGCCATTGTACTATCATTTTATTCGATTTTATATTTTATTATCAATATATCAGCAATAAAAAAGAAGGCTTGCCATGCCAAGACTTTGATAAATTAAAAAAAACACATAGAATATTTTTAAATGTATGGTATAATGGTAAAGCTATGAAATATGGTGATTTTAATGCTAGTATAAAAACGTAAGAGGTGTAACATGATAAGGATACAGCAGGTTAAACTTTCCATTGATCACAATGAAGAGGATTTATATATAAAAGCGGCAGAAGCGCTTAAAGTAAAAAAAGAAGAAATAAAATCATTGTCAGTATTCAGAAAATCTATAGACGCCAGAAAGAAAGAAGAAATTCTTTTTATATATGCTTTAGATGTTGAGCTTGACCGTGAAATAAAAATTCCTAAACGTAATAATAATATTTCTGTTGTGAAGCCGTTTGTTTATGAGGTTGAAGCAACAGGTGAAAAGCCGCTTAATAGCAGGCCCGTGATAGTAGGATGCGGACCTGCTGGGCTGTTTTGCGCTCTTTTGCTGGCTGAAAAGGGATATGACCCAATAATCCTTGAAAGAGGAAAAAAGGTAAAAGAACGGGTTAAGGACATTGATAAGTTTTGGAGAGACGGTGCTTTGGACTTAAGGTCAAACATTCAGTTCGGTGAAGGCGGTGCGGGAACTTTTTCTGACGGAAAACTTAATACGCTCATCAAGGACAGGTCAAAAAGAGGTAAAAAAGTTCTGGAAGAATTTGTGGAAGCAGGAGCTCCGTCTGAAATCACGTATATAAATAAGCCGCACATAGGAACAGATTTACTGAGAGGATGTCTTGTAAATATAAGAAAAAAAATCATAGAGCTGGGAGGAACGTTTCGTTTTGAGGAATGCCTAACGGATATTAATGTTAAAAATGGTAATATATACAGAATAGTTACTGAAAGTGATATAATTGAAACAGATGCTCTGGTGCTTGCAATAGGACACAGTGCCAGAGACACATTTGAGATGCTTAATGGTAAGCTTGAACTAAAGGCGAAGCCTTTTGCTATGGGAGTAAGGATAGAGCACCCTCAGCAAATGATAAGCGAAGCTCAGTACGGCAGCATGGCAGGAAATCCAAAGCTGGGTCCGGCAGACTATAAGTTTGTGCACAAGTGCAAAAACGGGAGAAGCTGTTATACGTTTTGCATGTGTCCCGGAGGAGTAGTTACGGCATCTTCTTCTGAAAAAGGAGGAGTAGTTACAAACGGTATGAGCTTTCATGACAGAGATTTGGAAAATGCTAATGCAGCGGTTGTGGTTTCAATTGATCCGGAAGATTTCGGTGGAAAGGAAAATCCAATTGCAGGAATTGATTTTCAAAGAAAATTTGAGCAGAAGGCATTTGAGATTGCGGGAGGAAATTACCATGCTCCGGTTCAATTGTTCAAGGATTTTAAAGAAAAAAAAGTTTCCACATCATATGGAGAAATATATCCAACATACAGGCCTGGAGCAAGTTTTGCAAATTTATGGGAATGCCTTCCGGACTATGTATGTGAAAGCCTTGCAGAGGGAATAACTGCTTTTGGAAAGTGGCTTGATAATTTTGACAGAGATGATGCTTTGTTAACGGGAGTTGAAACAAGGACGTCATCACCCTTAAGAATAACAAGAGATGACGATTTGCAAAGCAGCATAAAGGGAATTTATCCATGCGGAGAAGGCTCAGGTTATGCGGGAGGAATTATGTCCGCATCAATAGACGGGCTTAAGATTGCTGAACAAATTATTAAAACATATAAACCTATGAAAAAATAAGGATGATATTATGAAAATAGCTGTTATCGGCGGAGGAGCCTCCGGGCTGACAGCGGCAATAGCTGCGGCAAGAAATGGTTCCGAAGTTGCAATATATGAAAAATTAAATAAAGTCGGGAAGAAAATACTGGCAACCGGTAATGGCAGGTGCAACTATACTAATATGAATTTGTCAATTGACAAATACCACGGGAAAAACACAAAGCTAGCTGAAAATATATTAGAATTTTTTGATTTAAAGAAAACATTAAACTTTTTTGAGGATCTGGGGATAAATCCCTATATAGGAGATCAAGGCAAAGTGTACCCGGGTTCACTGCAGGCGTCAAGCGTACTGGATGTGCTCAGGTATGAAGTCGAGAGACTTAATGTTGGAGAGGTTACAGAATTTGAAGTTTTGGAATTAAGAAAAAATAAAGACAAATTCAGTATTATTGGTAGGGATAGTGTCCATTATGCAGATAAAGTAATTTTGGCCACCGGAGGAAAAGCCAGCCCCCAGTTGGGATCTGACGGCAAAGGGTTTGAAATTGCATCATCGTTGGGACATAGAATAATAAACCCATTTCCGGCATTAGTACAACTTAAGCTTAATGGGAAATTTTTTAAAAGAATAGCAGGAATAAGGTTTGACGGAGTGGTTAAAGGATTCACAGACAAAAAAGTCATACGTGAGGAGGATGGAGAAATACTGTTTACCGAATACGGAATTTCGGGACCTCCTATACTGCAGATAAGCAGAATGATTGTTGAAGAGCTGAATAAGAATCACAGAGTCTATATTTCTGTTGATATGTTTCCGCAAATATCGAAATTTGATCTTTATGATATATTAAATACCAGATTTAATAAAATTGGATACAAAAGCATCGGAGATGGATTGATAGGATTTATTAACAAAAAGTTAATACCTGTAATTTTGACGGAGGCTGGATTTGAGAAATTCGATAAAAAGTGCGGAAAGCTGAATAAGAAGGAAATATATAAAATAATAGATATATTAAAGGATTGGAAATTTGAGGTGACAGATCACAATTCATGGCAGCAGGCTCAGGCAACTGCCGGTGGGGTGGATATGTCCGAAGTGAATTCTAATACTCTTGAATCATTGAAAGTAAAAGGATTATTTTTAGCGGGAGAGATACTTGATGTTGACGGCGATTGCGGAGGATTTAATCTTCAGTGGGCATGGAGTTCCGGATATGCAGCCGGGCATTTCAGTTCAACCTTAGTATAGAGAAAGGATGCAATATGAAAAAATTTTTAGAGAAAATTTTCGGTTCGTATAGTGAAAAAGAAGTTAAAAGATTAGAGCCAACTGTGAGCAAAATTTTGTCGTTAGAAAGTGAAATGACAAATCTAAGCGATGCACAGCTTAAAGCAAAAACTCAGGAATTTAAGGAAAGACTTGCTAAAGGAGAAACGAAGGATGATATTCTGCCCGAGGCATTCGCAGTTGTCAGAGAAGCTGCTTGGAGAGTTTTGGGTCAAAAACATTACCGAGTTCAGCTCATAGGAGGCATTGTGCTTCATCAGGGGCGTATAGCCGAAATGAGAACAGGTGAAGGTAAGACACTGGTTTCAACTTTGCCGGTTTATTTGAATGCACTGGAAGGAAAAGGCGTACATGTTATAACAGTCAATGATTATCTGGCAAAACGTGACTGTGAATGGATGGGCAAGGTTCATAATTTTTTAGGACTCAGTGTAGGATGTATTGTCCATGGAATAACCAAAGCTGACAGAATGAAAGCGTACAGATATGATATAACTTACGGTACAAATAATGAATTCGGTTTTGACTACCTGAGAGACAACATGGTTATAAGAAAAGAAGAGATGGTTCAAAGAGATTTGAACTACTGTATCATAGACGAAGTGGACTCAATACTGATAGATGAAGCCAGAACTCCGCTGATTATATCCGGAGAAGGAGACAAATCTACCAGTCTTTATGAAATGGCAAATAGTTTTGTTATAACCTTGAAGGGAAAAGTACAATTACCCGAAGACAAAAAATCTAAAATGGATTATATAATGGGCGATATCGACGAAGATGATACCGTTGATTATATAGTTGATGAAAAAGGCAAGAATGTTACGCTGACTGCCAGAGGTTTAACCAAAGCCGAGAAATTCTTCAATATTGAAAATCTTGCAGATCAGGAAAATATGGAAATTTCTCATCATATTAATCAGGCTTTGAAGGCACACAACACCATGAAAAGGGATATTGACTACATCGTAAAAGATGGGGAAGTTCTGATTGTAGATGAATTTACCGGACGTATTATGTACGGCAGAAGGTATTCAAACGGTCTGCACCAGGCAATAGAAGCAAAAGAAAGAATCGAAGTCAGAAAAGAATCAAAAACACTTGCAACCATTACATTTCAAAACTATTTCAGAATGTACAAGAAATTATCAGGTATGACGGGTACAGCTAAGACAGAGGAAGAAGAATTCAGGGAAATTTACGGTGTTGATGTTATTGAAATACCTACAAATAAACCGATAGCAAGAAAAGACTTTGAAGATGTTGTATATAAGGGAGAAGTAGGAAAATTCAAAGCAGTTATAAATGAAATAATAGAAAGAAACAAAAATGGTCAGCCTGTACTAGTAGGTACAATTTCTATTGAGAAATCGGAATTATTGAGCAAAATACTAAAAAAACAGGGCATTAAACATGAAGTACTAAATGCAAAACAGCATGATAAGGAAGCTGAAATTGTTGCTCAGGCAGGACGTCTCGGTGCTGTTACCATTGCCACAAATATGGCCGGTAGAGGTACGGACATTGTTCTGGGAGGAAATCCCGAATACCTTGCTAAGCACAAGATGAAAAAAAATGGATTTTCTGATGAGCTGATAGCACAGGCAGACGGATTTAACGATACAGAGGACCCTGAAGTAACTGAGGCAAGAAGAGTATACAAAGAACTTCTGGCGCAGTCAAGAGATGAACTCAGAGATGAGCAGGAAAAGGTAAGAGAAGCAGGCGGGCTTCATATTATCGGTACTGAACGTCATGAATCCAGACGTATAGATAATCAGCTTAGAGGGCGTGCCGGAAGACAGGGAGACCCAGGTTCCACGCGTTTTTATATCTCTCTTGAAGACGACCTTATGAGGCTTTTTGCCGGAGACAAGGTAAAATCAATAATTGAAACCCTTAAGATGCCCGAGGATGAGCCGCTGGAGGCAGGAATGCTGACAAGGACTATTGAAACGGCGCAATCAAGAGTTGAAGGCAGAAATTTTGACATAAGAAAGCATGTGCTTCAATATGACAATGTAATGAATAAGCAGAGAGAGGTTATTTATACCGAAAGAAGAAGAGTTCTTATGGGAGAGAATTTAAAGGACTACATCTCAAATATGATTAATGACCTTATTGATAAGGGAATCAGGATGTATACGACCGAAGAAAGATACTCCGATAATTGGAATATTGCAGAATATTCAAAATATATACAAGATACTTTTTCATTATTAATCAGTTTTGACGGCGAGAAAAAAGAAGACATTACAAAAGATATGATGAGAGAAAGGGCAAAGAGTGCCATTGACAGGCATTATGCAAGGCAGGAATCGGAATTCGGAGAGGAAATCTTCAGAGAAATAGAGAGAATTGTACTTTTGAAAAATGTTGATATGAAATGGATGGATCACATTGATGCTATGGATCAGCTGAGACAGGGAATAGGCCTCCGTGCAATAGGAAACGAGGATCCTGTGAGAGCATACCAGGTAGAAGGGTTCGACATGTTTGAGGAAATGACGTCATCAATTCAAGAAGATACAGTTAAAATGCTTATGAGAGTGAGACCTCAGGAAAAAATGCAGCGTAAAGAGGTTGCCAAGATTACAGGTACCAGCGGCGGAAATACCGGAGGAACAGGCAAGCCTCAGCCTGTGGTAAAAAGAGAGAAAAAAATAGGCAGGAATGATCCGTGTCCTTGCGGAAGCGGAAAGAAATACAAGAAATGCTGCGGAGCGAATGAAGAATAAGAAGGAGTTGATAAATTGATAGATTTTTATGAAATTAATGAGAGTTTAAAAAAATTTAACTCTATATTAGCAGAGGTTGGTGGTTCACTTTGACTTTGAAAAGTTAAAGGAAGAAAATATATTGCTTGAATCTGAAATGCAGGAGCCGGAATTTTGGAATGACCAGGAAAAAGCTCAGAAAGTATCACAGAAGCTAAAGCACAACACATCAAAAATAGAGCATTTTTTGAATTTAAAGCAGCAGGTTGAGGATCTTGAGATTATGACCGAAATGATTCGGGAGGAAGATGATGAATCTCATCTGCCGGAGCTGGAGGAAACAATTGAAAAAGTCGGAAAGATGCTGGATGATGCAAGAATTGTTGCGCTTTTAAGCGGCGAATTCGATAAGAATAACGCAATTATTTCCATTCACGCCGGAGCCGGAGGAACAGAGGCACAGGACTGGGCCGACATGCTTTACAGGATGTATTCCAGATGGATTGAAGCACATGGGTATGCAGCTACGGTACTGGATATACTGCCTGATACGGAGGCCGGCATCAAGAGCGTAACTCTTCTGGTTGAAGGGGAAAACGCGTACGGCTATCTGAAATCAGAGAAAGGTGTGCACCGCTTAGTGAGGATTTCTCCGTTTGATACTGCCAAGAAACGACACACGTCCTTTGCTTCTGTGGATGTAACGCCTGAGATGGACGATGATAATGACGTTGAAATAAATGAATCAGATATTCGTGTTGATACCTACCGCTCAAGCGGAGCGGGCGGGCAGCATGTAAATACTACTGATTCTGCAATACGTATAACACATATACCAACAGGCATAGTGGTTTCATGTCAGAATCAAAGGTCACAGCACAGCAACAAAGAAACGGCAATGAAAATGCTTATATCAAAGCTTTTGGAAATCAAACAGCTGGAAAACAAGGAAAAAATAGAGGATATTCAGGGGAAATACAATCAAATCGCATGGGGGAGTCAGATACGATCATATGTATTTCACCCCTACAGCATGGTCAAGGATCACCGAACGAATGCCGAGACAGCAAATGTACAGTCGGTAATGGACGGAAATCTGGATATGTTTATGAATGAATACCTTAAAATGAAATCATTGGAACAATAAAAAAACATAGGTGGACATATGGGCAGGCGTAAGACAGCTGAACATGGTTCGCCTGTTGTTAAAGGGAGAGAGTATGATAGATATTAACAAAATTTTATGCGATGAATTTAACATCAAGCCTTTTCAGGTTGAGAACACTGTAAAACTAATTGATGAGGGGAATACAATTCCGTTTATAGCTCGTTACCGTAAAGAGCAGACAGGATCTCTGGACGATGTCGTTTTGAGAGACCTGTATGACAGGCTGGTTTACTTGAGAAATCTGGAAGCCCGCAAGGAAGAAGTTATTCGCCTTATTGAAGAACAGGGAAAACTTACTGAAGAATTAAAGAATGAAATATCAAAGGCTGATGTAATGCAGCGCGTAGAGGATTTATATAGACCATACAAGCAGAAAAAATCAACTCGTGCATCAAAGGCAAGAGAAAAAGGGCTTGAACCTTTATCAAAGATTATACTTGCACAGAATTTAATGGAAGGTGATCTTGAAGAAATTGCTAAACCTTACATAGATGCAGAAAAGGGAGTTAAGAATGTCAAGGAAGCATTTGGTGGAGCGTGTGACATAATTGCAGAAATGGTTTCGGACAACGCGGATTACAGAAAGCATATAAGAGAAATGTATATATCAGACGGTATAATTACTTCTGAGGCAGCAAATGAAGAAGAAAAAACAGTATATGAAATGTACTACAAATTTGAAGAAGCAGTCAACAAAGTTGCAAATCATAGAATACTTGCCATTAACAGAGGCGAGAAAGAAAATAAACTGAAAGTCAAATTAAAAACTCCTGATGATAAAGCGGTAAATTATTTAATATCAAAAGAAATAAAAAATGAATCGGCAATTACGGCTGATTATTATTTGTCTGCAATTTCTGACGGATACAAAAGACTTATTTCTCCTTCTATTGAAAGAGAAGTAAGAAATATGCTTACGGAAAGAGCAGAAGCAGAAGCCATTAAGGTGTTTGGAAAAAATACAAAAAATCTGCTTATGGTGCCTCCGGTTAAAGATGTAAGAATACTTGCAATAGACCCCGGATACAGAACCGGCTGTAAGCTGGCTGTGCTTGATGGAACAGGAAAGTTTATGGACCAGGGTGTTATTTATCCAAGCGAGCCGAAAAATGAGGTTAAAAAATCTCAGAAAATTATGACTGAATTTATCAATAAATACGATGTAGATGTAATAACAATAGGAAATGGAACTGCATCAAGAGAAACAGAACAGGTTGTTGCAGATATGATTCCAAATCTTGATAAAAATACTACATACACAATAGTAAGTGAAGCAGGCGCTTCAGTATACTCTGCTTCAAAGCAGGCTCAGGAAGAATATCCAGACCTTGATGTTACAATAAGAGGTGCGATTTCAATAGGTAGAAGGCTTCAAGATCCACTTGCCGAACTTGTAAAAATAGATCCAAAGAGTATAGGAGTAGGCCAGTACCAGCATGATGTTAACCAGACAAAGCTTGGCCAGGAACTAGATGGAGTGGTAGAAGATTGTGTTAACAGCGTCGGAGTTGATTTGAACACTGCTTCAACTGCTCTGCTGCAATATGTTTCGGGAGTATCTAAAACAATTGCAAAAAATGTTGTTAAATATAGAGAAGAAAACGGAAAGTTTACAGACAGGCAAGAGCTGATGAAGGTTAAAATGCTGGGGGAAAAGGCATTTGAACAATGCGCTGGGTTTTTAAGAATTTCAGACGGAGACAACCCCCTTGATAAAACTGCGGTGCACCCTGAATCATATGAAATAGCATTAAATCTGTTGGATAAGCTTGGATATAATGTTGATGACGTGAGAAGCGGAAATCTTAGAGATATCAATGAAAGAATTATGAAAATAAAGGTAAAAGAGGACAACAAAGTTCAAATGTCCTCGAAGAACACTAGGTTGAAGGGATTGGCGGCTCTTTCTCAGATAAAATTTAAAGAAGAGAAAAAACCGGCCAGAGAAAAAATTAAAGAAAGAATAAAAATTCTGTCTGAAGAGCTGAATATAGGAGTTCCAACATTAACCGATATAATCGAAGAAATCAGGAAACCTGGAAGAGACCCTAGGGATGAAATGCCTAAGGTAATTTTTAGAAGCGATGTAATGAAATTCGAAGACATGGAAGTTGGAATGAAGCTTACAGGAACCGTAAGAAACGTAGTGGATTTTGGAGCTTTTGTAGATATAGGTGTAAAACAGGACGGACTTGTCCACATATCTGAAATGAGCGATAAATATATTAAGAATCCAATGGAAGCAGTGCAGGTTGGCGATACGGTAAATGTTAGTATAATTAGCATTGACAAGGAAAGACAAAGAATAGGCTTGAGCATGAAGACAAAAAGGAATTAGGAGAAAACATGATAGATACTGTAATATTTGACTTTGACGGAACACTTGCCAATACAAATCAAATGATCTTAAATTCATTTAGGCATATATACTCGGTATTTCATAAAAAAGAGTTAAGCGAAGAATATGTTATGAGTACATTCGGAGAGCCGCTGGCATTAACTTTATCAAGAGATTTCGGACAATTTAATTTTGAAGATGTAATTGCTTCCTACAGAGATTATCAAAAGGAAAGATTTAACGAAGAGGTTACACTTTATGAAACAGTTGAGGAAACTTTGGAATATTTGAAAAATAAAAATATAAAACTGGGCATCGCTACATCAAGGCTTAAAAATTCTACTACACAGGCGTTGGAAAATTTCAACATCGACGGATACTTCAGTTCTGTTGTTTCTGCGGATGATGTGAAGAAGCACAAACCGGACAAAGAACCTCTAATAAAGGCGATAAAAGAGCTTGGAAGTTCTCCAGAGACAACATTGTATGTGGGGGATTCCAGATTTGATATGGAATGCGCAATAAATGCCGGAGTGACTCCTGTTTTGGCAGGCTGGCAGCATGGAGCAGATGAATTGGCTAAAATATATAACATTAAGCATGTGCTGAAAAAAATGTGGGATTTGACAGAAATGTTATAAATTATTTGAAAATTCTGAACTTTAAGTGTCACACAGATATAATAAATTAATCGAGAGTAATAGGCATGGGGTAACGTGAAAAGCAGAAGGTCAGCCACAATTTTTGTGACTGACTTTCTGTTTTTATAGTTTATCTTAGATTCTTAGATTATTTACCCAGCAGATTATACAATACCTGCGCCATTTCTGCTCTGGTGGTTGTGCTTGCAGGATATATATTGCCGCCGCTGCCTCCTATAGTGCCGGTATTAACCAACAGCGTCATGGCGTCCAGCGCCCAAGGATTAATCTGTCCAGCATCGGCGAAATCAGAGAGAGTTCTGCCGGAATTGCCGGTGGGGATTTGATCGATGACCTTTAGGGCATTGTACAGCAAAGCGACCATTTCCTGACGGGTGATTTCCTTGTCCGGAGCATACATATTGTTTCCTACGCCTGCGGAGATACCCAGTCTTTTTGCTGCTGCCAGATAGCCGGTGTAATAGGTATCGCCGGCATCTGCAAAGTTGTGGGTGGTATTCTCGTCAGGTGATATGCCGTAGGTTTTCATCATCATGACCATGAATTCACCGCGGGTTAATCTTGCTTCGGGGCTGTAATTTCCGTCTCCTGTACCTCCGGTAATTTCTCTTGCTGCAATGAAGCTCACCGCATTGTTATACCACGCACTCTCAGCCACATCATTGAAGCTTACATTGTTATATGCTACGGCGTAGTTGCTAAAATGGGTCGCATCAAAGGTAACCATGCCGGTTTCAAGGTCGTATCGACCGTTTGTAATGCATTGCGGATTACCGCTGTTGTCGATGTACCATACGACGATGTTCTCCGTATTGTCAAGCTCCGCTTCGGTCGGTGTATAAGGTATGCTCACCGTTACAGGCGCAGTTGGATTAGACCAGTCGGTCTGTCTGCCGTCGATGGACAACGTAAGCCGGACGAGGGGTCTGTTGCCGATGGCGGCTTTCACATCATCAGAGAGATTGCTCTTATCTCCATGACCAACAGAGATTTCCGCACGTCTTCCGCCTATGGCCGTTATGCCTGTAAGCATATTTGAAGGAACAGTTACGTTTCCGTAATCGGTCTTGAACAATATTTCACTCTGCTCTTCCGGTGTATTCAGATTCGGAACAGGTACTCCCAGCAAATAAGTATCGGCGCCGGGTACTGACGGTACCGTAACAACTGCAGTTTGACCAACGGGTATGAGATTGCCGTCCGTGCTAATGTTTACGGCTGCACTGCCGCTATTTTTATCGACCGTAACCGGTAAAGTCGTATTAGAACTATTGCCGGATTCCACGACCGCCTTATATTCCGGAGTTGAGGGTTTTGATGGAGAGCTGGCGTTGTTACCGCCTCCGCTTGACCTTGCCCTTACTGACACGTTGATTTCGGTAGTTAACGGTACGTTGCTCGGGTTAATTACTCCGTTGGGAAGTGTCACGGTTCCTTTTACCGCAAAGGCCTGCGCTTTTGTGACAGATGGTTCATAAGAGCACGAATCCACATCCCAGGTTACGCTTGCCTGAATACTGCCGTCATCGGTGACAAGCGCCACTGTGGATGGCAGTCCCAACGCGGAAGCTGTTTTTTCCGTTCTGTTGGCTATGCCTGTGATTGCTGCCGGTGTCGTTATGCTGACAAGTGTTTTATCTGTTGCGGCAGCCTCATTCACTGTAACGCTTATGCTTATATCCAGAGAAATGTTGTTTGAATTTACCACTCCATCCGGCAGAACCACGGTTCCGTCTACTACAAAAGTTTGCCCTGTTGTGACGGACGTGTCATAAGAGCACGAATCCACATCCCAGGTTACACTTGCCTGAACACTGCCGTCATCTGTTATAAGAGTCACTGTTGAGGGCAGCCCCAATGAGGAAGCTGTTTTCTCCGTACCGTTTACCACACCCGTGATTGCCGTCTGGGTTGTGATACTGATTAGGGTCTTATCTGTGGAGACTGCCTCGTTTACCACCTGCGTAACCGTGAATCCGGTATCGCTCATATTATCAGCAGAAATTGTCACCACAGCCGTGTAGGTTTCAGCAGTCAGACCCATATTGGGAACTAACATGAACGTAGTTGCATCACCTTGATTGGAAAGCTCTGTGGTCAGTGGATGCGTCGTCGTGAAGCTGTCGGAATTATTTCCACTCAGGGCTACAGCAAGATTGGAAAGCGTTCCGTTGCCGGCATTCTCAATAGTGACGGAAATTGTCTGTAGGTCGTCCGCCCCGTACCCCTCGGTCAGAGGTAAAAATGTCTGATTATCAATAGATTTGATGCCGTATGTGACAACCTGCTTAACCCCCTCAATGTAGGAGCCTGCAAGGTCACCAGAGCCGTCGCCTGCGATCAGGCAGGTTCCCAATACCAGATCAGATTCGTTGATACCGTCATTGTCAATCGTGACCTGAGCACGGCTTGACTCAGGGTCATAGGAAGGCGTAACCGAATCGCCGGTAAAGCCGATGTGGATTGTGCCGGACGTACCTGCGTCTATGGCATGGTTTGTATATGGGCTGTTGCGTGAAATACTAAGCTCAGCCTGAGAAATAACTATTGTTCCGCTGCTGCCGGCAAGACCGACACCGATGCCTGCACCACCTCCTCCTGTGGCAGTAATATCCCCGCCTGTGATAATAATTGTGCCGGTACCGACTTTGTATCCGCCGCCGATGCCCGCGCCGTATTCTCCTCCTGTGGCAATGATTGTTCCGCCGGAAATCTCAATTGTGCCGCCGTCAAGGGGGTTTTCATCATTTGCGTAGCCGCCGCCGATGCCTGCACCTCCGCCGGAAGCGCCACCGGTGGCTGTAATGTCGCCGCCTGAGATTTCAATGGTGCCGCTGTTTTCCCAGTAGCGGCCGCCGATGCCGGCTGAACGGTCTCCTCCGTTAGCGATGACAGTTCCGTCTGTAATCGTAATAGATCCGTGTGTGCTGCCGATTCCAGCTCCGTTTGTACTGGTGGCATTAACGGTTCCGCCTGTAATTGTTACAGAAACCGGCATTCTTTGGCTAACATATTGGTAAGACCCGCTACCGATGCCGGAGCCTCCTGTGGATGTTGCCGTAATGTCGCCGCCGGATATCAGGACAGAGCCGCCTGTATAAGTGGTAGTGATATTGCTTGTAATATAGCCGCCACCAATGCCTGCGCCGCCGTTTATTCCGGCAGCAATTACAGTTCCGCCCTCAATGGTAATACTGCCCATGGGTCGGCCATAACCGCCGCCGATACCAGCACTGTATTGTCCGCCGGTGGCTGTAATGTCGCCGCCCTTAATGAGAATAGCGCCGCCTGTTCCGGAAGTTCCGCCGCCGATACCGGACGCCCGATATCCGCCTGTAGCCGTTACGACTCCGCCTTCAATGGTAATAGAGCCTCCGTCTCCTCCTCTGCCGCCGCCTATGCCGGCTCCAGAACCGGTTCCTCCATCGGCATCTCCTCCTATTGCATTGATGACACCGCCTTTGATTGTAATAACGCCTGCCTGTGCCGGCGTACTGCTGTAGCCACCGCCGATACCGGCAGCATAGTATCCGCCCTGTGCGGTAAGCTCATCGTTGTCCGTCCCCAAAATTATAAGTTCTGTACCTGTGGGAACCTCAAGACCTGCCCTGTTGTTTCCGCTTGTCATGCTGTTAACTCCCGAAATGGTGAGCTCGACTTCAGAGGAGCCTGTCAGTGCAAATGCAGAATTGACGGCGCTACTGATGCTGGCATTATCCAAAAGAATTTTTACCGTTCCATCTGTTGCAGAAATAGTAACGTTATTGCTTCCGCTGCCGGTGATAGTGATGATCTGAGACTGCGGAATGTTATCCAGAACTGATGAAGCTCCGCAAGTTACCTTGTATGTTCCTGCATCAGTTCCATCGGCTATGGTGACATGTCCTTTGGAAATATCGAACACATAATCCTCCGGTTCAGGTGGCTCAGGGGTGTCGTCAGTCAGATAAAATTCAAGATTGTCGTAATAAGCCTGTGTATTGTTGGCCAAATTGCCGGCGCTTATGGCAAGACGGTTAATCCCGGAGGGCAGCGGTAACGCACCGTTGAGCAATTCTCCGTCCAAATAGACCGCATATGTGCTTGCGGCGGGGGTTGCCACGATTTTGACATGGTGCCACACATTTGCGGTGTAGTCATCCTTAAGCGTGACTGATCCAGATTTAGTTGCGGTGGTTATTTTACCGCCGTTGAAAAATAGTCCGGCTTCATGATTGCCCTCATAGTTGCTGTCGGCAAAAGAAAGGCGCAGCTGGAAACCTGTGTCAAGCAAGGGATAGACATCGCCCTCAAAGACATAAGCACCTGCGGAAGCAAGAACTAACGAATTCAGTAGAATTTGTTGGTCCGAAGCCGCACCACTGTTTGAAGCCAGCACAAGCATATTTGAGGAAGAATCGCTCACGTTTGCCACAACCTTCTGATTTCCGCTGCCTGTGCCGCCGTTTCTCTGTGCCAGCGGTGACATGGAGTTCGACGCAATATAAGTATTCAGCGGATAGGCCTCGAAATCCTCAAAATAATAGTAATCGCAGGGCAGAGAAATTGTAAGTGGTGCACTGACGTTGCCCGCTCCGTCCTTTACAGCAAGATGGACATACTTTATCCCTTCCATCAGACCGCTAAGCGACACCGTAGTGGTATCCTCTGTTACCGAACCGCCGTTAGTGCCGCCGGATATTACGTCTGCAGGCGGTGTTTTGCTGTCGGTAATCTTATAATAACAGGTACCCGATTCATTTGACATAAAGCGAACCGTGGCTGTTTCGCTGCCGCTTCGCCATACTGAAGAGCCGGTTAGTTCCGGAGCGGTTGTGTCGGTAGCGGAATACAGGCGAACATTATCAAAATAAATCAGCCTACTGCCGGCATTGCCGCTCCACCCCTGCAGTTTAACGGAATTGCCGGGACTTACACTGACATCCGTTGATATAACCACAGAACTAGATGTGCTCCAGCCCTCGGGCGCGCTTCCATGAGTCCCTGAATCAAAGGTATCATAAATACCGGTATATGCAGACGCCATGATCGGGAGTACCGCAAATAACAATAGGACCATGAAGGCTGATGTCAGCCAAATTGTTAGTTTTTTACTCATTTTACTCTCCTCCTTTATATTCGCAGATGATTTTTGTTTTCAAATGCTCTTTTAAATAACTTGCAACTTCCTCGAAGTCAACGCCCTCCTCGAACACTCCGACATATACCGCATCCTGAGCCTGAATTTCCAGTTCCGGATATTTTCGCTGTGTCAGCGTGACGGAGAGGAGACCCTCCTGTTTGAGGATGATCTGTTCTGCATCCTCTGCCTTAGTGGGAATCAGGAGCAGATTGTTTCCCCTGGCTCCAAGACTATATGGTGTTTTCTTAAAAAATCCCGTCTTCATCCAAAGAATGAGTTTCATATACATCACCTCATAATAAGTATATTTGCAAATTCCAAACAGAACAATGATGCTTGGATAATTGACAATGACAAAAGTGGCATAAGTCATGCCACTTTTTCTTAAAGCATTATGTAACCTTTTATATCCTAAAAATTAAGGGAGGAGTCATTATGAAATTTTCTGACAACTTAAGGAGTTTTTTTTGATAATTAATAAAAATTAATGGAAATTAAACTTTTGAGTGGTATAATGATTAAAGTGCAAAAAATTTAAGAGAAGGAAGATATTTATGAAGATTGAAAATCTATTGGTTGAAAAAAATGAAGGTGTAAGCACAGTAAGGATTAGCAGCCCTAAAACAATGAATGCATTAAATTCTGAAATGCTTGCAGAGCTTGAGTATATTTTCAACCAATTAAATGAAGATGATGATACTAGAGTTATTGTGATAACTGGGGAAGGAAAGGCGTTTGTTGCTGGAGCTGATATAGCATACATGAGTACAATGACTCCTGCACAGGCAAAAAAGTTTTCAGAGGACGGTTCTAGATTGTTCAGGAAAATTGAAGTGCTAAGCAAAGTAGTAATTGCAGCGGTTAACGGTTATGCTTTGGGCGGAGGCTGTGAGCTTGCAATGGCCTGTGACATTAGAATTGCATCACGAAAGGCAAAATTTGGGCAGCCCGAGGTTGGACTAGGAATTATTCCAGGATTTTCGGGAACTCAAAGACTCTCTAGGATGGTAGGAATGGGAAGGGCAAAAGAACTGATTTATGCCGGAGAGCACATTGATGCTGAAGAAGCGTACAGAATAGGTCTTGTTAATAAAGTGACAGAGAAAGACAATTTGATGGAAGAAACATATAAACTAGCCAATAAAATTAAGTCGAATTCCGGAATTGCAGTTAAATATGCAAAAGAGTCCATAAATAGAGGAGTAGAGACGGATATTGAAACAGGAATAGCCTACGAAACAAATATTTTCAGCTTATGCTTTGCTGCGGATGACCGAGAGGAAGGAATAGCTGCATTTATGGAGAAAAGAAAGCCTAATTTCAAATAGTTGTACAAAAATAAATATTAGTGTCACAAACACGACAGAGACCAATTGGTCTCTGTCATTGTTTGGAAAAAATTGTGCTTGATATTTAATAAACAAAGGAGTATAATTTAACCGTTAATGCTATGAAAATTTATAGCATTAACGGTTAAATTATTAACAATTGGGTAAAAAGGGTAGAGACAAAAAATTAAGGAGTGAAGACATGAATTTTCAATTAAGCAAGGAACATGAAATGGCTAGGCAGCTGTTCAGAGAATTTGCTGTCACTGAGGTGGAACCGTTGGCCCAGGAAGTTGATGAGGAAGAAAAATTTCCTGCTGAGACTGTTGAGAAAATGCATAAGTTTGGCTTTATGGGGATACCGTTTCCAAAAGAATACGGCGGCCAGGGCTGTGATAACTTAACATATGTTATGGCAGTTGAAGAATTATCAAAGGTTTGTGCGACTACAGGTGTTATTTTGTCTGCACACACATCATTATGCGCATCTCCGATTTATGAATTTGGTACAGAAGAGCAAAAAAAGAAATATTTGACTAAACTGGCGTCGGGAGAATGGCTAGGCGCATTCGGACTTACAGAGCCAGGAGCAGGTACAGATGCTGCAGGGCAGCAGACTAAGGCTGTTCTGGACGGTGAGAATTATATTTTGAACGGAACTAAAATATTTATAACAAACGGTTCATATGCTGACGCATATATAATTATGGCTATGACCGATAAATCGAAGGGAACAAGAGGAATCTCAGCATTTATAGTTGAAAAAGGCTTCCCAGGATTTTCAATAGGAAAAAAAGAGTTAAAAATGGGTATCAGAGGATCGGCTACATGTGAGCTTATTTTTGAAGATTGCATAGTACCGAAGGAAAACCTTTTAGGGAAAGAAGGACAGGGCTTTAAAATTGCAATGAAAACTCTGGACGGAGGAAGAATAGGAATAGCTTCTCAGGCGCTTGGAATTGCTCAGGGAGCTATAGATGAAACTGTTAAGTATGTGAAAGAAAGAAAACAGTTCGGAAGATCTATCTCCAAGTTCCAGAATACGCAATTTCAACTGGCAGATATGCAAACAAGAGTGGATGCATCAAGACTGTTGGTGTACAGGGCTGCGGCCAGCAAGGACGCAGGTCAGCCTTATAGCGTAGATGCTGCAATGGCAAAGCTATTTGCTGCGGAAACTGCAATGGAGGTTACAACAAAGGCTGTTCAGCTCCATGGAGGATATGGATACACAAGAGACTATCCTGTTGAAAGAATGATGAGAGATGCAAAGATAACAGAAATCTATGAAGGAACTTCAGAGGTTCAGAGGATGGTTATCAGTGCGAATATGTTGAAGTAGGGAGGCAGAATAATGAATATAGTAGTATGCATAAAACAAGTGCCTGACACAACAGAAGTAAGGCTTGATCCAAAAACGGGCACATTAATAAGAGAAGGTGTTCCAAGCATAATAAATCCTGACGATAAGGCAGGGCTTGAGGCAGCATTGAGATTAAAAGATGAAACAGGCGCGCATGTAACAGTGTTATCAATGGGACCGCCGCAGGCAGATCTGGCACTTCGAGAAGCACTGGCAATGGGTGCAGATGAAGCAATCCTATTAACTGACAGAGCATTTGGCGGAGCTGATACATGGGCAACATCATCCACAATCGCAGCCGCAATTAAAAATTTGAAATATGATTTAATCATAACAGGAAGACAGGCAATAGACGGAGATACAGCTCAAGTAGGCCCGCAAATTGCTGAACATCTTGGACTTGCTAATATAAGCTATGTCGAAGACATTAAAATAGAAGGCAATTATGTAATTATAAAAAGGCAATATGAAGACAGATACCACACAATTAAGGCTGAAATGCCTGTATTGATTACGGCACTGTCAGAGTTGAACAAACCAAGATATATGACTCCGGGAGGAATATTTGACGCATTCAGAGCCAATAATCCAACGGTTTGGAATTTGAAAGATATAGATGTAGATACAGATAACATTGGTCTTAAGGGTTCTCCTACGAAGGTTAAAAAATCATTTACCAAGGGTGCAAAATCTGCAGGTAAGGTATTTAGCTTGGAACCACAGGAATCAGCTGAATTGATAGTTGATAAATTAAAAGAGAAATTTATATTATAGTAGGAGGGCAGACGAATGAATATTTCAGAATATAAAGGTGTATTTGTTTTTGCAGAACAAAGAGACTGCAAAGTACAGAAAGTTGCCTTTGAGCTTATAGGCAAGGGAAGGGAACTAGCAAAAGAATTAAACACAACTGTAACGGCAGTATTACTGGGTAAAGATATGAAGGATGAAGCAAAAAAACTTTGCTATGCCGGAGCAGATGCTTGCATATATGCAGATGATGAGCTTTTGGACTTATATATGACAGAGCCGTATGTTTATGCTTTGAATAAAATTATAACGGACAAAAAGCCCGAAGTTGTGTTGTTCGGAGCAACAGCAATAGGAAGAGACATGGCTCCGAGAGTATCAGCCAGAGTCCACACAGGATTGACTGCTGATTGTACAGGTTTGGCAATAGAAAAGGATGACACAGATTCGGATAAATTAAATCTGATGATGACAAGACCAGCATTCGGAGGCAATATTATGGCTACAATTGCATGCCCGAATCACAGACCTCAAATGGCTACTGTAAGACCTGGCGTTATGAAGACTGCTAAATTCTCAGAGCAGAATCCTGTTAACATAGAAGAATACAAAATTGACATACCTAAAAAATGCAAAAATGTTGAAATATTGGATGTGATTCCGATAATTCAGCAGAGAATGAATATCGAAGATGCAAAAGTGTTGGTATCGGGCGGAAGAGGAATGCATGGTCCGGAAAACTATCCGATGCTTGAAGAACTGGCAGATCTGTTAGGCGGCACAATTTCGGCTTCAAGAGCTGCTGTTGATGCAGGCTGGGTTCCAAAAGACAGACAAGTAGGTCAGACAGGGAAAACCGTAAGACCAAATCTTTATATAGCATGCGGTATTTCCGGAGCAATACAGCACTTGGCAGGTATGGAGGAATCCGAATTTATAATTGCAATAAACAAGGATGAAACAGCTCCTATATTTGATGTTGCAGATGTGGGAATAGTGGGAGATGTTTTCAAGATAGTTCCTCTGCTGATTGATGAACTTAAAAAAGAAAGAGCAAGCGAAAACAAATAAAACAAAATGGTGAGCAGCATAGCCGCTCACCATTTTTTATTTTAACTTGGTTTATTTCATTCCGCCAGTTCCGCTGGATCCGCTCATTTGTCTCTGAGCCATTTCAACTAATCTTTTTGTCATGTAACCGCCAACATATCCATTTTGTCTAGCTGTCAAATTACCTTTGTCAACCTGCTCATAATTTGTTAATCCCAATTCATTAGCTATTTCAGTCTTCATTTGATTCAAAGCTTGTTTTGCTTCAGGAACAACTATATTGTTGCTTCCGCTGTTATTGTTTGATGCCATTTTGTTTTCTCCTTTCATAGATGTATTATTAGTATTGTCCTTGATTTCTAATTTAATCATGTAAGATAATGTTACGGTGGTAAATTATACTATTGGGCCCAATCAACCTGAATAACTATGTAAAGTTCAGGTCAATCTTAATTTACAAGATTAAATTTCAAGAAAGCCTTTTTGAATGACTTTCTAACATTATTATTAACAGCGATTTTTTAATAATACATGGCAAATAATTGAACAAAAGGATGAGAATTGGCAAGAAAAAATTGCTTCATACAACAATAAATAAAAAAGTATAGACGTTTTCCATTTTTTATGGTAAAATGTGAAAAGTGAAGTAACTTTTTTTATTTTTTTTCATAATTTAATAAATAGAAAAGGAGGTATTCAGGGAGTCAGGACAAAAAAGTATTATAGCGCCAGAACTAAATTAGTTGACGAGGACAGAGTTATCGAAAATTCGGCGGATGCTCTGCGGTGCGGCTTCATCGATATGGTTTTTACAAATCCGGCAGGTGACTGTTGAGACAAAATAAAACCGTTAGCCAACATATCCATTACTGAAATAATATTATCTTTCCTGAAAATTCCCAATTTAATCAAATTAGAAAAATAATTTTTTATTAATAGTATTTAGGTTTTGTACCATTTTGCTGTGGTTCTTATTTCCCAAGAACTTCTTGTTTTTATGCATATTTTATATTATTGCTAAAAATAAAAATGCAATGCTAATGGTTATGATTTTATGCCCTAAAGAATATTAATTTAATATCGTTGCTTTATTAGAAAAGCAGGAATATCCTGCGTAAAATTTCATGTGTCTGCAAAAAGCAGGCGGAAAATATTATAATATAAGAATGGAGAAATATTATGTGCGGAATAGTTGGTTATATAGGATTTGAAGATGTTAAGGAAATTATTTTAGGTGGATTGGAAAAGCTGGAATACAGAGGTTACGATTCGGCAGGTATAGCGGTTGCATATAACAATAACGTATATATATGTAAGGAAAAAGGAAGAATATCCAATTTAAGAGAATGTTTTGACAACAGTATTTCAGGAAATCTTGGAATAGGTCATACCAGATGGGCGACACACGGTGTGCCGAATAAAATTAATTCTCATCCCCACCAAAGCAGCTCTACAAGATTTACACTGGTTCATAACGGTATAATAGAAAATGAGGATGAATTGAGACATAAATACTTAAATGGAAGTAAATTTACAAGCGATACAGATTCAGAAGTTATAGTGCAGCTTATTGAAAAGTTCGTTAATGACGGAGAAGATGTCCCTTTGGCAATCAGACACACCATGAGTGAATTGGATGGGTCATATGCTCTTGCCATTCTTGATAAGGAAGATATGAATACGCTGTATGCGGCTAAAAATAAGACGCCTTTGCTGGCCGGAAAGGGAGAAGGCTTTAACATGCTCGGCAGTGATGCAATGGCAATGATTAACTATACAAACCAGTTTTATGAAATAGAAGATAAGGAATTTCTTAAAATTACAAAAGATGACATAGAAATATATACAATTTACGGGAACAGAGTATCAAGAGAGCCATATAAAACGGATATTGATGCGTCTGACACTGAAAAAGGAACATACCCTCATTACATGATGAAAGAGATAGAAGAACAACCTTTTGTAATCAGAAAAATAATGTCTCAATATGTAGATGAAAACGGAAATATGTACATTGCTCCGGAAATTATTGAAAATATTAGAGAATGCGACAAACTATACATTATCGCCTGCGGAACCAGCTACCATGCCGGCCTTATAGGGAAACAATTTTTTGAAAAAATAGCCGGAAAGCCTACGGAAGTTATAATTGCCAGTGAATTCATATACAATATGCCGCTTTTATCCAACAAGCCCCTGTTTATGTTTATTTCCCAAAGCGGAGAAACTGCAGACTGCAGAGCGGTGCTTGTAAAGGTTAAAGAGATGGGCTTCAAAACGCTTACAGTGACAAATGTAAAGGGATCAACACTGTCAAGAGAGGCAGACAATACTCTCCTCCTATATGCAGGTCCTGAAATTGCCGTTGCTTCAACAAAGGCATACACTGCACAAATAGCTGTATTATCAATTGTTGCTGCATTGGTTGATAATAAAATTGACATAAACATTTTTAAAGAATTGAGCAAAATTGCATACACAATGGAAACCCTATGCGATGATAAAGATAAATATAAAGAACTTGCGGAAAAATATCTTGCAGACAGCAGGAGCTGCTTCTATATAGGAAGAAGCATGGACTACTTTGTATGCTTAGAAGCGGCACTCAAGCTAAAGGAAATTTCATATATACAGACAGAGGGCTTCGCTGCAGGCGAGTTAAAACACGGAACAATTGCATTAATTGAGCAGAACACTCCTGTTATTGCAGTCATTACACAGGAAAATATAAACCTTAACACAAGAAGTAACATCAAGGAAGTTAAGGCAAGAGGAGCTGCTACAATGGTAATATCTATGAGAAAATTAAGCCAGGAAACAGATGATATAGTAATTGACGATATCAACGAACTATTATCACCTCTTGCAGCCATAATACCGGCACAGTACCTAGCTTACTACGCAGCACTCATTAAAGGCTGCGACATAGATAAGCCGAGGAACCTGGCAAAATCGGTAACGGTTGAGTAAAGCGGTTTTGCTGTTTTGCGATATGTGTTCAGCCACAATTAAGTTATGAAAAAAACAACTATGTTGTGAAAAAATTGAATTAGCATAAAATACAAAAATGCATAAAAGATATTCTTATAATAGAAAATTCTGTAGAAGATAAACCGCTACAGAATTTTTTTATTAAGTAAAATTAATAATTTTAAAGGTAGGAAACCAATATTTGTATAATTTATATAAAAGGTATGGTATAATTTAATGGAAACGATTACGCATTTATGAAATTCGGCGAACTAAAACGATAACGGAGGAAAGCTGCTATGGAAAATAAAGGGATAAGGGCAATCTGGCACGGTTGGTCTGTAGCATTTTTGTGGTTAAATGTTCTTACAGATATACCCTATATTTTTGCAGCATTAGCATCTTGTTGCATTATTATTGGTAATATACGCAGTAGGCAACTATGAAAAGTTAATATAACCTGTATTTGGGCAAGAAGAATTTGATACATGGGTAATAGGATATGTGTGAGCATAAGCAAAGAAGATTATTTAAAGATAGATGATGAAATATTTGATGAAATGTCTTTGGAAAAGATATATGACAACGCAAAGAAACATTGGGATAATGTGTAGAAAATTTTAAAAATAATGATAAAAAGTCAACACGGATAAAAAATCCGTGTTTATTTTTTTGCAATTAAACGTCCGAAGAAACTTTTGCGCCAAACTATATTTATAATAGAACAAGCTGTAACAACTTATGCATTGAAGAATACAATGATAGCAATACTATACAGGAGTTATGTTCATGCTGAAAATACTGTTGTACGGCAGTGCACGGAGCGTAAAATACCTACGGTGTCTATGCCGCAAAAAACGCAAAAACTTCCCGTCTGATCCTGCACGAAGATATCAAATTTATTTATAAACAAAAAAACAAAATCGATATTTTACCTTAGAAACGGAGAAACTATGGAAATACGGGATTACCAATAAATTATTCTAAATAAAATGGTGGATAAGTCCCCCAGTACACTCGAAAAATCACTTAAGGAAATTATAATTTCATTAGGTATTTTTTTGTGAGCATTTTTTACGTATTGGAATTTAGTGTAATTTGTGTTATAATTTACAAACAGGTAAAAATTGATTAAGAAAAATATTTTGTAATGAAAGGAAATACATAGTAATGATAAAGGTATTGTGTGCTGTGATGAGTTTATTAATGTTGGTTCTTCCTGTATATGGATATAATGGTCAGGATGACTTTTACAGTGAGGTAAAAGTGATTAACGAGCAGCATGCACTTGAAACTATGTGTGTACCTGGCGTAGATATTAAGGCTTATACACCTGATATGAAAGCATTTGAAGTAGGGTTTACAGCCGAAGAGCTTGAAGGTATTACGGAATATAGCAAGTTCAAGGGAAGTGCAAGCCGTCTAACATATGAAGAAGCAGAGGGTGATGCAGACATTATATTCCGAGTCTTGAAAAATTGCTATGGGGCATACTTCTATTTCGGAGGAGATAAGACCTTTGAAAGAGCAAAGGAAGATGTGCTCTCAGATTGTAAGGCTGCGGGAGAGAAGTTGTCTGTCAGTATTTTGCGTGAATCACTTAAAAGGAATCTCAGCTTTGTAAAGGATGGTCATTTTCGGATTGGCAATGAGCCCGTTTTAGAAAAAGCAGTATATTATTCTAACGAAGAAACGGTATTCCTTAAGGATAAAAAGGGATATTATGTTGAGGAAGGCGGAAAGAGAAGCTATGTTTCCATGGTAGATGGCAGCCATGAGATTGAAAAATACATGAAGCGTTCCATAAATGATAAAGGAATGCTTGTCTATAAGATAGGCATGCTTTCTGCGGATGTAATAGGAGTGGCAGAGGTTGTGTTTGATAACAGGACCGAAAAATTTGTATTGGTGCCTCCAAAATTTGAAAATCATACAGATAACGGTACATATTATTCTGACTATGAAGTAAATGGTATTCCGGTTATTTCTGTACGTTCATTCATGTATGAACAGGACGGAAGAAGATTTGTCAGGTCGGCAGATACTGTGAAAAATAGTAAGGTTTCAGTTTTAGATATGCGTGGAAACTGCGGGGGAATGTCCAAATATGTTATAGACTGGCTGGATATATATGATCCGGTGCTGTCAAAATATGCTACAGGCAATGTGTACGCATATCGAATAAGCAGGGCAGCGGATTATCTGAAATACAAAAATCTTGGGCAATATTTATCAGATCAGGAATCAGAACAGTTGCTGAATAACTACAGTTCGGGAAGCAACGGTTGGGAAATAAAAGAAGCATCGGCTTTTGTGCGCAGTAAAAACAGTAATTTATTATTTGTTCTTGTTGACAATTATACATTTTCCGCCGGCGAATGGCTTATTGCGGCTCTGCGTAATAAGGACAACGTGATTTTTGTGGGAACCAACAGCGGCGGAGGCTTGATGAGTGACAGCTCTGTTAAGATTGTGCTTCCCAATTCGAGAATCAATATCGAGTGTGGCTCCGGATTAGGCTTTTATTATGATGAAGCAGTGTTTACTGAAGAAACCGGATTTTCACCGGATATTTGGGTAAATGATGACGCAATGATGCATACACTGAATATGATTTCGTACTACGGGTTATAGAGAAAGATGTATGATGTGTGAAAGACTAATTTATTGATATTATAAAGAATGAATATAATAAGATTAGAAACCCTTGAGAAGCTGTTTAGGCTATCAAGGGTTATTTTGTAATGTTTCTTAAATACTTTCTGTTAAAATTGAATTTATGGCTTCCTTTATTTCCTGATAACTCGTGCACCTGCATAAATTAGATTGGAGCCACTGTTCTGTTATATAATCATCTGCATTTTTGTGCTGTGTAGCTAAAGAATGACATACCATTAAAAATCCTGATGTGCAAAATCCACATTGAAATCCCCATTTTTCTACAAATGCTTTTTGAATAGGAGCATTTTTAAGACCTTCAATTGTTGTTATTTTATGACCTATCATTTTTCTACAGTTAGAGTTAAACAGGATTTTATAGGCCATCCGTCTACAATAACAGTGCATGCACCACAATCACCATTTTCACAGCCAGGTTTTGCACCCGTAAGATTTAATTCATTTCTAAGAGTATAAAGCAATGTATCAGAAGGGTTTACTACAACTTTCCTTTTTTCATCATTTACATCAAGCTCTATTATACTGGTATCTAAAATTTTAAACATATCACACCTCATTTAACATTTTAAAAGTATTTTCAAGGGTATTTTTAAGCACAAATTTTCTATACTCGGATGATCCTTCAGTGTCATTTAATATTGAAGATGATACTTGATTAATAATTTGGCTTATTTTATTTTTATGACTTATTCCCTCATCGTTAATATAATTTTCTATTTCTTTATTTCTAAAAGGATAAGAATATAACCCGCTAAAAGCAATTCTGACTTTATTATCCTTTTTAAGTGCTGCTACTGTCATAAGCGGATAAGCAATTTTATCGCTTTTAGTTTTTTTAACGTGGACATATGGAAGTGAAAAATATCTTTCATCTATTTTTAAACTAACTAATATTTCACCAGGTAAAAGGTTTAGTTTCTCATTAAATATTTGATTAAATTGAACTTCTCGTCTGCCATTTTTTCCAAAAATGACAACATGGCTGTCACAAAGCATTAAGGGAAGTGATGTTTCTCTATATATTATAGTTCCACATAAATTGCCCCCAATTGTCAATTTACACTGAATAGTGTGGTCAGCTATTCGGGCAGCAGTTTGGCCAAGGAGTGGAAATATTTTTGATTCTGATATTTGGCTAAGTGTTATTGCACTACCAATGTTTAATGTAGTATCATTTATTTCCATAGTACAGCATTCTGGAATTCCTTTTATATCTATGACTGCACCTATGTGAATGTTATTTGCTCTTGCCATCGTTATAATTTCAGTTCCACCACTATAATACATGGGGTTTTTACCCTGTGAATTTAGTTCATTAAATACTTGGAAGGCTTCTTCTAATGAGTCCACCATATAATATTCAAATTTAGTAGGTATCATTTTTGCCTCCTGTTTTTTTTCTCCAAATGTATTCCGGTGTTATAGGTAGTTTGTCAACATCGATATCAGCTGCTAAGGATATGGCATTTCCTAATGCACCAGGAATTCCAATGATGCCATGTTCAGCTACTCCTCTTGCACCATATGGCGCTGATAAATCAGGTGTTTCTACAAAATCAACAACATATTCAGGATTCTCTCCGTATCTCATCATCTTATATGTTCTAAAACTTGTACTTTGCATGATACCATTTTTATCGTATAAAAACTCTTCTCTGCTTCCTATTCCAAGTCCCATGTTCATACCGCCCATTAAAAGACCCATAGCTGATTTTGGATTTATAAGTTTACCTACATCAATTACAGTTGCAGCTTTAACAAATCTATATGTGCATTCTGTTTTATCATATTCAATTTCAACTGCTTGAGCGCCAAGTGTCCAAGAAGGAGCTGCTTTACCTATCCCGGTAGCAGGATCAAGATGTGTAAGTCTGCTCATAACAAAACTTCCTCTTCCAAATATATGACCACCAACTGTATTTCCGTTGTCATATTGAAATCCATAAACTAAATCTTTGAATGATATATATGTTGTAGGATCTTCGTTTAAAAATACTCTCATATTGCCAACATCTAAATCCTCCGAAGAACATTTGAGTGCAACTGCAGCAGCTTTTTTTAACTGCATGATTAAGTCTTCAGCAGCTCTTAATACTGCGCTTCCTGCCATATAGGTGCTCATGCTCGCCACTGTTTTCCAATGTGTAGGACTTGTTTGAGTATTTATATTCATAACTACATTAATTTTATTTATAGGCATTTTCATTTTTTCTGCTAGAATTTGAGCTAATGTTGTTTTTGAACCGGGGCCTATTTCAACAACACCACAGTTCAAATTGATACTTCCATCAGAATTAAAGGTGAGCAAAACGCCTGAGGATGCATCAGTGGGTGAATCAGATGTTTTCCAAAAGCAACTGATGCCCTTAGTTCTAACTTTTCCATTGTCTAATTCAATTTTGTTTCCTTCCTGCCAATTCATAATCTGTTTAAGTTTTTCTAAACACGAAACAAGGTCGCCGGAATTGCTTTTAGTTATTTTTACCTGTGTTGGTGAAGTCTTGCCTACAGTTATAGCATTATTTATTCTTAACTGAATAGGGTCCATGCCTAGTTTGAGTGCTAATTTATCCATCAATCTTTCTAAACAAAAAGCGTGGCTCGCGTGGCTAAAACCTCTAAATGATGTGGAATAACTATGATTTGTATAAATGCTCATGGCATCACATGATAAATTTTCTATTGCGTAAGGTCCAGAACAATCAACTGCAATAGCCTTTGCTAAACGTGGAGATATGTTGGAATAGGCTCCGCCATCAACTAAATAAGTCATTTCTGCAGCCTTTAACTTTCCATTATTGTCAGCTCCAAGCCTAATTTTAACTTCAGCTCCCATTTTACATGGTGAAGTAGCAATATCTTCTTCACGGCTGTTTGAAATTTTTACTGGTCTTCCATCAACTGACCGTGAAGCAAGATATGCTAAAATTTCTAATTGAACACATGCTTTTCCTCCAAAAGCGCCACCTACAAGGGGGGTGTGTACAACCACTTTGCTTTCTTCTAGCTTAAAATATTTGCTTATGTATTTTTTTACAGTAAAAGGAGTTTGTGTCGAAGTATTGATTAGAACTGTTCCATCTGGCAATATTTCAGCTCTTGCATTTCTTACTTCCATGGCAGCATGATCCGCTTGCGACTCTGTAAAGCTTCCTTCCACAACGACTTTGCTCTCCAGCCATCCCTTATTTACATCACCTTTTCTAATTTTTACAATGTGTGAAATATTGGTGTTTTTTTGTGGATATACATATTTAGATTCAAATGTATAATCTGTTAAATTTTCATGAATTAATGTAGCGTTTTCTTTTGTTGCTTCAGAAACTGAATTCACAACAGGTAGTTGTTCATATTCAATTTTTATTAAGTTTGCTGCTCGCATTGCAGTTTGATCACAATCTGCCACTACTAAAGCAACCGGTTCCCCGTAGTATCTAACTTTATCTTTTGCAATAGGAGGTCTGTCATCGATGAGTTCACCAAATAAAATTTCGCAATCATTTCCTGTTAAAATAGATTTGACACCAGGCTCTATTAATGCCTGAGAAATATCAATGGATTTAATTTTAGCATGTGCACATGTACTACATAACATCTTCGCATGAAAAATATTTTTAACAACTTCATCCACGTTATATTTCGCTGCCCCGGTTACTTTATCCCAGGCTTCTTTTTTAAGAATGCTATTGCCTAAAACCGTCAATTCATTTCCTCCTATTTTATTATGATATAATCACCACAACTTAGTTGTGAAACATTGGCCCTCATGGCTTTTCCAATATCTCTGCACAATATTTTTTGTTCTTCAACGTTATTTGCTATTAGTATTAATGGATTTCCTCCAAAAACTCTTTCTTTATTTAATGTAATATAAGCAATTATTTCAGCTTTTTCTTTTGCCATTATAATTTCTCCTTTAATTTTCTAATTATTTATCTTCAAGCGGATCTTTTATTAGTTCAGGATTCTTTTTGACATTTTCTAAAATTGGCGTTTGTTTTATTGTATCAACAAAAGCACCTTTATCTCTTATAATTGGCACTATGGCTAAAGCAATTTTACCTGTACTAAATTGTTTCCTTATGAAGTTATATCTTTTAACACCAAGTCTTCTACAAACTTCAAAAAGTATTGCCTGCCTTTGGCCATAATTATCTAAAGTGATTCGGAAATGTTCTTTTTTTGGAGTTATTACAGCACCAATACCTTCAGATTGTACTAATTTTCTTGAATTATCAGTTCCTAATAAATTAGTAACAAATATATTATCCACGTAAAGTTCAGAATTTCTAACTTCAATTTTACCGATTTTAACATCTGCGAGATCACCAACATTATGTCCTTTTGAAAATCTTCTTAAAATTAAGAATGTTATTGCACCGGCTATTACACCAATTACAATATTCACCCATATTACTTTGCTGTTAACGACATGCATGGTTATTCCAGTAATTAAAGATACTAATAGAGCAAAATAATTTCTTGCTTCATATGTTTTCGAAATACCATCTATGTAAGCATCACCTCTTTTAGCATATTCAGAGCTATCAACATCTTTTAAACTCTCTTTTTCTAATTTCCTAATGTCCCTAAAATGCTGGATACCCAATGTTAAAAAAGTAATAGCTGAATAATTCTTAGTTAGAAAAGCAGGAACGACAACAGCTCCTAAACCTGCAGCAACTATTCCTGAAACTAAATTTAATAAATAACCATTAGGATAACTTGGGTATTGCCTATAATCTTGTATTATGGTTAATATCCTTGCTAAACTCCCCATAATGACAGCAGTACCTATAAAAATAAGTTGCTGCTGAGATATAATTTCTTCTTTCATTATGACCTCCAATTAAATTATTCGTTTGTAATGGGATATTACTTCAGCAATACCTATATAGGGATAAACATAGTAGTATCTCGGTTTTTATGTACAAGGATTGACCTATAAAAATTATTATTCTATTTATAATTTTAATTATTCACAAAAACTTGTTAAAATAAAGGTAATCTATTTGGATGAAAAAGGTGAGTATAATGAAAAAGAGTGGGAATTGTTTTGGCTGATAACTAAAGGCCTCATTATAAATAAATTATTCTTTAGGCAAAATAAGATTAAGAAACTATTTTTATAACTAATAAACTTGTTTGACGAGAATCTCGGTATAAGGAGAGATGATAATGCCTAAAGCTAACTAGCAACCTGTTACCCCATATTTAATGAATATTAAAACACAATACACTGGATTACCAGTTATTGTTATTAAAGATGGAAAAGTTTCTGATGAAAATTTAAAAAAAATAAAAAATGGATAATGTATAGATTTATTATAAAATTTATCAAATATATTTTTTAAAAAAAAGGGTACAATAAACTTTAATCTCAATAAAAAGAGATAATTGTTCTCCGCTGACAATTAAATTTTTTTCTAGAATGAAAGGAGAAATAAAATTATGTCATCAAATAATAATGGTAACAACAGAGTGAAAGTTCCAGAAGCGAAACAGGCTTTAAATCAAATGAAGTTAGAAATAGCTAATGAATTAGGCTTAAGTGATTATGATAAGATTGACAAAGGAAACTTGACATCTAGACAGAATGGCTATGTTGGTGGATACATGGTAAGAAATTTAGTAGAATTGGCCCAAAAACAGATGGCAGGTCAAAACGGTACACAAATTAAATAATTAAATATAATATTTCCTATGAGTATTTTAGTCATAGGAAATATTTTGTATTTAAAGTCTTTTTAGCACTTTTAAATATTAACTTTTTACATTAAAAATCTTAATTTGGTTAACTTTAATAATTTCGCTAAAATATACTGATAGAATACTCATGCTTTTTTTACAAATACTAATTGATGTAAGTAGGACTTACAAATTTAAAGAATATTAATGGAGGCAATACATGACAAATATAAATGGAAATATTCCTAGTATTAAAAATTCAAAATCAATAGAACAGGCAGAAATTCAAAATGCTATGCAAAATATGAACTCTCCTGCAAGTAAAAATATGATTTTAGGTGCTGAATTAACTTCAAATATTTCAAATACAGCAAGCCTAGGGAACATGACCAATTCTGTTCCTAGCTTAAATAGTTCTACATCTGTAGGATCTGAAAAAATACAAAGTGTAAAAAATAAACTGCAAGAAAGTGGTAATAATAACAACGTTTATTAGTATGTTTTAGCAAATTAAAGAATGGGCTGTCTCGATAAGGGGCGGCCCTCTTACCATATTTAGAATTACCCCTATTTAATTTTAATATTGCGGTTACACGTATTATAATAATATTATTAAACAACATTATTATAACACTAGCACGAAAAAAATCCATATATTTACACTAATTCAATAACATGGTACAATAAAGTGAACTGACTATAATAAACTGGATAAACATAATAAGGTCATCTAAATCAGCTCTAATGAGCATAAATTATTTGGATAAGTTAGATATTGGTATTACTGAAAAACTATATTTGATAGGTATCCACTAATGGTAAGGTTCAACCTAGATTTAAAATTAACTAAGCCAATAAAACAGGAGATACAGAATAGTTATGAATAAAATATTAGTGTTTATTTTTGACGGAATGACAGATTATGAAATAACATTTATTACCCACTTATTGAGTGCAGATGCTGGTAAAAAAATAATTACAATTTCGTATGAAAATAAAATTATTAAAGGCAGCTCTGGTTTTTTATATAAGCCGTTAAAATTAATAACAGATGTAAAATATGAGGATGTAGAAGGTTTGATAATTCCAGGTGGGTGGTATGGAGATTCTAAACCTGAATTAATAGAACTAATAAATAACCTGAATTCAAAAGGGAAATTAATAGGTGGCATTTGTGGTGCTGGAACAGTATTTTTAGCAAAGTCAGGTATCCTGAAAAATGTTAAATATACTTCGCCCGTTGTAGAATGGACGCAAAAACATATTGAGGCATTTGGAGAAGAAGACCCCTTCCCAAGAGAAAATTTTGTTTGGGAAAGGGTTGTAAAAGATAAAAACATTATAACTGCTCAAGGAATAGCTTTTATCGACTTTGCAATAGAAATATGCGATTGGTTTAATTTATTTAAAAATAAAGAAGAAAAAAATAACTTTGCTAAGCATATCAAGGGAACATAAAAGAATTAAATATTACGTGGACTGACCTTTGAATTCCAATTAACTTTTGTATGAATTTTTTAAGTCGTTTTAAGCTCCGTCCCCAGAATACATGTTAACTTCAGGAGAATATTGGGACTATGTAAATGAGATATGCCCTAACAAGGATGATAAATAATTAGGAAAGACAAAATAGACATTTCACATCTATTGATTCACAATATTCAAATATTACGACACAATTGTAGAAAAAAGCGAACAAGAATCGCTTTAATAATTATGAGGATTTTTTTCTCGTTTTAATTTGTACTAATTCTTGACATAGGACCATTTCAAATTTTTATAAACGTGATATAATATAATATATACAAGCATAAGCTTGTATCAAACTGTTCTTGAGGAAGTAAGGAGTTGTGGTAAATAACTGAACTAATTGCTATATTTAAATTCATTTAGGCTTATTTAGAAAACACTATATTGAGAAAGCGAGAGTATGTTATGAAAGTTATTGATTTAACACGCACAATTTCTGAAAGTATGCCGGTTTATCCGGGAACAGAAGGACCAAAATTAAAAATTGCAAACACTTATGAAAAAGACGGTTTTAAAGAAACTTTAATTACAATGTTTTCACATACAGGAACTCACATGGATGCACCAGTGCATTTATTTTCCCACAGAACTACGTTGGACACTTTTCCCATAGAACAATTTGTCGGCAAAGGAATAGTTATTGATTGCAGTGATTTGAGAGAAGGCCAAAGAATTACTATGAGTTACATTAATGATGTAAAAGAAAAAGCAGATCAGGCAGAATATATTTTATTCCATACAGGTTGGGATAAGTATTGGGGGACAAGTTCTTATTTTGGAGAATATCCATATATAACAGAAGAAGTAGCAGAATATTTAATACATAATAATAAAAAAGGAATCGGATTAGATGTAATAGGATTAGACCCTATCTCAGATGAGAATTTGACACTCCATCGAAAACTTTTCTCTGAAACTGATATAGTCGTTATAGAAAATCTTGCTCGCTTAGGTGATGTGGGAAATGAAATCTTCACATTCTGCGCTCTTCCGCTTAAATACGAAAATGCAGATGGAGCGCCTATTAGGGCAGTTGCTATTCTAAGTGAGTAGAAGTGAGCGTATTTTATATTGAATAAAACTTTATGAATGTTAGCCACACCCTTCAAGGAGGGTGTGGCTTTTTCAATGGAAATGTTTTCTGAATTGATGTATAATGGTTTAGAGATGATTTGATTGCTTTCTTGTAAAATATAATTCTTTCTTTGTGAAAGGAACTGAGAATATGACAAAGATAAATAAAAAAATAGTGTACTCTATTATGGCTTTTACAGTTCTAGTAATCCTTATTGCCGTAAATCAGATTATAATAAACAATTATGACTTGAGTGTGTATGAGTACATAGAGTATTCACTTCCTTTAACTGAAAGGGAAGTCAATTTTTTGTCTGAAAAAGAGACCCTATATTTTTCATCTGACAAGAATGCTCCGCCTTTTGCATATATAGATAATAATAGCGGACAGTACAAAGGACTTGTTCTTGATTATGTTAATGCACTTTCAATAGAACTTGAAGCAGATATAGAATTTTTGCCCAAAACATGGGGAGATGTAGCTCCCAGCGTGATTGAAGGCAGTTCGGATATGTGTGATATATTTCCCAGCGACGAGAGAAAGAAAAACTTTATATTTTCTGAGCCTATTTACAGGCTGAGAGCTGTTGTTATGACTGGAGATTCAAGCAATATATCAGTACCGGCTGATTTGTCGGGATGCAGGGTGGCAGTTCCATCTGGCGACTATGCAGTTGAATATATTAGAAACAATATACCTGGCGTTGAAGTAGTAGAAGTAGCAGACCTGCTTGAGTCTATAAAACTTTTCGATAAGGGAAGTGTTGATGCCGTAGTAGGAGATGAACCGGTATTACTTTATTTTTTGAATCAGCTGGATATGAAGGACAGTATTAATATTTTGGACACAGTTTTGTATGATAGCCAGGTAAGTATTGGTGTTAATAAGTCTAACCCTTTACTGGCTAAGATAATTAATAAGGGGATATTGAGTCTAAAGAAGAAAAACTATGTTCAAAAAATACAGCAGAAATGGTTTGGAATTTCAGCCCCTATAATGGAACACAGGGTTCCTGCCAGACTGATGCTGATACTTACTGCAGTTATAAGCGGGCTTATATTGATTTTTTCTGTAATGCTTTTATGGAGCTACACATTAAAATTGCAAGTAATAAAGCGGACAGAGGAATTAAATAAAAGCAGAAACAATCTGCAAATGACAGTAGATGCTCTTTCAAGTTTTTTAATATGCGTTGATTCAGAAGATAGAATTACAAGCGCAAACAAATCTTTTTGTGAGTATGTTAACATTAGTAGCAGCTCTATGCATGGGCAGTATTATAAAAATATTCCTCTTTTAAGCAATATTGGAATTAAAACAAGCTCGGTGAAGAATAACGAATTTTCATTTCTAGGTAAATACTACTTGTATTCATTGTTAGAGATGAATTATAAAGAATGCAGTTATCTTATAGTCATTGAAGATATTACAGATCAAAAAATAAGTCAACAGCAGGTATTGCAACAGAATAAAATGATAGCTTTGGGGCAACTTGCAGCAGGCGTGGCGCATGAGATAAGAAACCCTTTAGGCCTTATCCAAAATTACTGCTATATTTTAAAGACATATGTTATGACCAGCAATCCTGTTGCCAAGGACTCAATAGAAGTAATCGAATCTTCAGTTGAGAGAATGGATGGAATTGTAAATAATCTTCTAAACTTTTCTCGATCAGGCAACGGTAAATTATCATGTATTGATATTAAGAAATTTATTAATGATATTACTTCAATGGAAAATAAGTTCAGGCTAAAAAGTAATATTACAGTAAGCATAAACTGTAGCAAAGACATTAAATTTCTTACAATTGAAGAGAGTATGAAGCACATATTTTTAAACCTTTTTTCAAATGCTGCAGATGCCATGCCTGATGGTGGGAAAATAATAATTGACTGTGTAATGGAAGAGGACTATTTGTATGTTGATTTTAGCGATGCAGGATGTGGGATAAGCGATGAAAGCATTGAACGAATCTTTAATCCATTTTTTACTACCAAGAGTTCGGGTCATGGAACAGGGTTGGGATTGTATATAGTATATAACGAGGTTCAGAAGCTGGGAGGAGAAATTAGGGTTGAAAGCCACATGGGAAAGGGAACTGTATTTAAGATGAAATTTCCAGTTGTTAAGGAGATGCGAGAAAATGTATGATTTTAAAGTGCTTATTGTAGATGATGAAGAAGATTTCAGAAAGGTATATAAGCTAATGCTTGAATATAAAGGCTATTCTGTTTCGACGGCTGAATCGGGTGAACAATGTTTAGATTTTCTTAAAACAGAGTCATATGATTTGGTTTTGACAGATTTGAAGATGAACGGGATAGACGGTGTTGAGCTCTTAAAAAAAATAAAAGAGCTGGGCTACGGGTGTGAAGTGATTTTGGTAACTGCGTTCAGCACTGTGGAAAACGCGGTTACAGCAATGAAGTTAGGAGCTTTTGGATATTTTATTAAAGGACAGGATCCTCAAATATTGCTTAAAGAAATAGAAAAGCTTGTAACAATTTTACGTTTAAAAGACGAAAATGCAAGAAACAGTCAGACGAATTTTAAATACCTTCTCGATACTAAAAGTGAAAAGTTTCGAGAGGTTCTTCGAATATCAAAAAAAGCTGCTGAGGGAAATTCTAATATCCTTATCCTTGGAGAATCCGGAACAGGCAAAGAAGTAATTGCCAAGTTTATACACAGTTGCAGCAGCAGAAGAGATAAGAATTTTGTTGCTGTGAATTGTCAGGCATTTTCAGAAAATCTTCTTGAATCAGAGCTTTTTGGGCATGAAAAAGGTGCTTTTACAGGAGCAACTGAAAAAAGAATAGGAAGATTTGAAGAGGCAGATAAAGGGATGTTATTTCTTGATGAAATAGGAGAAATATCACAAAGTATACAAGTAAAGCTTTTGAGAGTAATCGAAAATAAGATTATAGAAAGAATAGGAAGCAATAAGGAAATAGATATTGACATAAAGCTGATCAGCGCCACAAATAAAGATCTATTTAAAGAAATATGCCAAGGTGGTTTTAGGGAAGATCTTTTTTATAGGATAAATACAATTACTGTTTATGTTCCACCCTTGAGGGAAAGAAGAGAAGACATTCCTGCTTTTATAGATTTTTTTCTGAAATATTATGAAAATGAGATGAAGAAAAAAATAATAAGTATTGACAGCAGTCTTATGGAAATACTGATCAATTATAATTATCCGGGTAATATAAGGGAGTTAAAAAATATAATTGAGAGATTGGTAGTGCTAAGTGATAACGGAATTTTGGAAAAAAGAGATTTGCCTGTTATTCGAGAAAGAAATGATAATATGGATGAAACAGGTTCAAGATTGAAAACTTTGAGAGATGTTAGACAAGATGCAGAAATTAAACACATCAAGCATGTGCTAATGAAGTGCGGCAATAATATCAGTGAGGCTTCAAGAATTTTAGATATTAGTAGAAGGCAACTGTATAATAAATTACATGAGTATAATATTGAACTTAAATTATGAGAAATTTATTATACATAATGTGAAATTAATTATACACTTTCCGAAAACGTTTCTCTGTTTTATATTTGTTTAGAACCTTCATACATTCAAATTAAGGCAATTGTTAAATAATGCTCATCTTGGCATGCTAATTGCTCTATGTAATTGTAACAATGTTAAGGAGGAATTAGCATGGAAAAGATTTTGCAAATCAATGATTTTGTGAACAGCATTGTGTGGGGGCCGTACATGATTGCTCTGCTGGTAGGAACCGGAATTTTTTTGAGTATTCGCTTAGGCTTTCCGCAGGTTGTTGATTTCAAAGACATAATGAACAAAACTGTTGGCAAAATGTTCAAAAAGAAGTCAGGAATAGAGGGAGACATTACTTCGGGCCAGGCAGGCCTTACTGCAATAGCTGCTGTGGTTGGAACAGGAAATATTGCAGGAATTGCTACTGCTATAGCGATTGGCGGACCTGGAGCTGTATTTTGGATGTGGGTATCTGCATTTTTTGGAATGGCTACTAAGTTTTCTGAGATAGCCCTCGGTATTAAATACCGTGAGAGGATGAAAGATGGTTCAATAGCCGGAGGCGCAATGTACTATCTTGATAAAGGACTTCATAATAAATTTTTATCTTATTTTTTCAGCATAATGGTTATTATAACATATTTTATAATGGGAGCAGTGGTAGATACAAACTCCGTGGCACTATCTGTACAAGAGCAATGGGGAATTAAACCGTTAATCACTGGTATAGTGTTGTCTATTGCAACTGGAATAGTAATATTGGGAGGAATTAAGAGAATGGGGCAGGTATGTGAGTTCCTTACACCTTTTATGGGAGGACTTTATATACTCGCTGGAATATTTGTTCTAATTCTTAATTTCAAAGAAGTCCCGGGAGCATTGGGAGCGATATTTTCAAATGCATTCACCCCAATATCAGCAACAGGTGGTTTTGCAGGAGCTACTTTAGGAAAAATTATTAAAATTGGTTTTGCTCGAGGGCTTTTTTCAAATGAAGCAGGAATGGGAAGTTCCCCTATTATTCACAGTAGTGCCCAAGTTGACCACCCGGTTGAACAAGCTATTTGGGGTGTAGCGGAGGTATTTATTGATACAATTATCATTGGCACTATAACAGCGGTTACAATCATTATTTCCGGCGAATGGACAACCGGAGTATCCGGCGTTGCTCTAACAATGAGAGCATTCAATGTGGCTCTACCTGGGAACATAGGAAGTTATATAGTACTTGGGTCTGCGCTGTTATTTGGGTACTCATGCCTTATATCTGTTAACTATTATTGTGAAAGAGCAGGGGAGTATATCTTTGGACCAAAATGTATTAAACCTATAAGATATTTATGGATAATCTTCATAGTTATAGGATCAATGGGTGGCTTAGAGTTTGTATGGTCTCTTGCGGATACAGCAAATGGTTTGATGGCAATACCGAACCTTATAGGTCTTATATTCCTCAGTGGGATAGTAGTAAAACTTAAAAAAGAGTATTTTCAAAAAAACAATGAAGAAAATGATTTATCAACTAATTAGTTGAAGTCAAAATTTATTAATACAATCTGTGTGTAGAAATCTGATAATTGATTTTATATCATATTATCAGATTTTTTGCTATGATATTCAATGGTGCATGGGATAATTTTATGAAATATTAATCATATAATAAATTTTACGAATTATTTACACGCTATATATTGACGTATGAGCATATACTCATATACAATGTTTATAAATTTTAATAGTAGGAGTAAAATAATGAGCAATAAACCAAAGGTAGCATTTATATGTGTTCACAATTCATGCAGAAGTCAGATAGCAGAAGCACTGGGCAAACATCTGGCAAGTGATGTTTTTGAAAGTTATTCAGCTGGAACGGAGACTAAAGCAAGGATTAACCAAGATGCTGTTAGGTTAATGAAAAAGATTTATGGTATAGATATGGAAAAAACACAGTATTCTAAGTTAGTTACTGAGCTTTCCGACATTGACATAACAATTAAAATGGGGTGCAATGTAGTCTGCCCGTTTCTTCCAAGCAAATATGAAGAAGACTGGGGATTGGAAGACCCTACAGGCAAAAGCGATGCGGATTTTGAAATGGTTATAGCTGAAATAGATAAAAAAGTGATTGAACTCGCAGAGAAAATTAGAAATGGAAATTTGTATTGATAAGCAAATCGAAGGTAAAAATAAGGAAATCAAGCACTTGCGGCTTGAAGATTTCTGGAGGAAATGATGATAGATATTTTAAAGGCGTTAGCTGATGAAACAAGGTTAAGGATTTTATCACAAGTATTTAAAGGTGAAATGTGCGTGTGTGAAATTGAGCATTGTCTTGGACTTACTCAGTCTAACGCATCAAGACATTTGACGGTACTTAAAAAGGCGGGTATTTTAGATAGCTATAAAAATGCGCAGTGGACATATTACAAAATAAGTGATGGATTTATAGATGACAATAAAGAGCTATATGATTATCTAAAAAGAAAAATATGCACACTTTCCAGCTATGAAGATGATGGTGCTAAATTTGAATGCTGCAAGCAGCAGGATTTGTGCAATAAATAAAGAGAGGAATATTATGAGCAAAAAAAATGCATCCGGAATAGGATTTTTTCAAAAATATTTAACAGTATGGGTTGCGCTGTGTATGGCTGCAGGTGTGCTTATAGGAAGATTTATCCCTATAATTCCTGAGATTTTAGGCATGTTTGAATATGCCAATGTGTCGATACCAACTGCAATATTAATATGGATAATGATTTATCCAATGATGATGAAAGTAGATTTTGAGAGCATAAAAAATGTAGGTAAGAACCCGAAAGGTTTATATGTTGTATGGGTGATAAACTGGCTTGTGAAGCCGTTTACAATGTATGCAATAGTGTCATTTTTCTTGTTTGCTGTTTTTAAAAATTTTATAACCCCTGAACTTGCAACTAATTATCTGGCAGGTGCTGTATTGCTGGGGGCTGCTCCGTGCACAGCAATGGTTTTTGTGTGGAGTACATTAACAAAGGGGGATCCTGCATATACGGTGGTTCAGGTTGCCACAAATGATTTAATTATATTGGTGGCATTTATTCCAATAGTAAAATTTTTGCTTGGGGTAAGCAACGTTTCTGTTCCTTGGGATACATTGGTTTTATCGGTTGTTCTTTTTGTAGTGATACCATTGACAGCCGGTGTTTTAACCAGATTGAATATAGTTAAGAAAAAGGGATTGGAATACTTTGAAAGTGAATTCTTGCAAAAGTTTGACGGAGTTACTACAGTCGGTTTATTATTAATGTTAGTATTGCTATTTTCATTCCAAGGGGAAACTATATTAAATAATCCTTTGCATATTTTACTAATTGCGGTACCGCTTATAATACAAACACTTTTCATATTTTTTATTGCATATTTTGCCTGTAAACTGCTTAAGCTTCCATATGATATAGCAGCACCGGCCGGTATGATTGGGGCATCAAATTTTTTTGAACTTTCTGTAGCAGTAGCGATAGCATTATTTGGAATGGATTCACCGGCTGCTCTAGCCACAACTGTAGGTGTTCTGACAGAGGTGCCTACAATGCTGCTTCTTGTATATGTTGCTAATAGAACAGCTGACTTGTTTCCAAAATATTGATTTTTCACTTTTATAAACAACGGAATATTGCTAATTCACTAATGAAGAATAATTACTCTGCTGAGAGCAGTGTAATTATTTTTTTGCCAACCATAGAGTATTAGATTTTGGTAGCAATAATTAGCTAATTGATATATAATGAGCTAATTAATTCAATTAGTTATTTTTTAGAAAGGAACAGGAGCATTTTCTGACATAAATATGAATAAAATTTTGAAATTTACAAACCAGATGTTTTCAGGCGAAATTATTGGATATTTAATGATTTTGACTGCCGGAACATTGTGGGGAACAATAGGGTTATTTGTGAAATTATTGAATGGTGTTGGAGCCACATCTTCACTAACTTCATTTATGAGGCTGTTTATGGGGTTTTGCATTTTAATTCCCATAATGTTTTTCAAGGGCGGAACAAAGTTATTTAAAATAGACGGGAAGGGGTTGTTTCAGTGTTTTTTACTGGGAACACTGTCTCAGGCGCTGTTTAACTATTGCTATACTGTAAGCATAGGAAGCGTAGGGGTTGCTACGGCTTCCATACTTTTATATACCGCACCCGTATTTGTGTGCGTTATGTCAAAAATTTTCTTTAAAGAATTAATAGGAATACAAAAGGTTTTTGCACTTGCATTAAATATTACGGGATGTTTTCTAATGGTAACCGGCGGAAACTTGTCAAATTTAAAAATATCTTCAGCAGGAATAATTTTCGGCCTTACGGCGGCTTTTATGTACAGCCTTGTAACAATTATAGGGAAAATTACATCCGGCAATATTAATCCGTTTACGGTTGTATTTTACAGCTTCTTGTTTGGCTGGATTGTGCTTGGAATTTTTACGTCGCCGTGGAAGGATATTGCGGATGCGTGGAGCTTTAGATTTTTGGTTTATTCAATTGGGTACGGTTTTATACCTACAGTGGGCTCTTACCTGCTTTATATGGGTGGTTTGTGCAGGAAACTGGAGCTTTCCAAAGTGCCGGTAATTGCTTCTGTGGAGACGGTGGTTGCATCGCTTATAGGAGTAATTGTGTTTAAGGAAAAAATAGGACTAATTAATATGTTTGGAATTATTATTCTTATCATGTCTATTGCTATAATGAATCTAAATTCAAAAAAAACAAACAGAGAAATTGCACATTGCAATATAACCGAGGTTGATAAGATAAAATAATAGAATAAGTATTCATGTTATGATTCTTTCGGATTTAATAATAAATAATTGCTTTAATTTTTAAATCAAGGGTATAATACAATATATCACATTTTATCGGAAAAAAGAAAGGAGAAAACATGAGTGATTTATTTAGTCTGAAAGGTAAGATAGCTTTGGTGACAGGCGCTTCTTCAGGTTTGGGCGTGCAATTTGCAACAGCGTTGGCAAGACAGGGTGCAGATGTTGCCGTTCTGGCAAGAAGAGTTGAAAAATTAAATAGAGTAAAGGAAGAATTGGAAAAGCTGGGAGTAAGAAGCTTTGCGGTTCAATGCGATGTAAGCGATGTTGAACAGATTAAGACTGCAGTGGCAAAGGTTAAAGAACATTTTGGCAGAATAGATATTCTTGTAAACAACGCAGGCATAGCTCTTGTTGAACCTGCAGAGTCTCAATCTGACGAAACTTGGGAAAAGATGATTAAGGTTAATTTAAATGCAGTTTATTATTTTGCAAGAGAAGTCGGGAAAATAATGGTAGAGCAAAAATACGGAAAAATAATAAATACAGGATCAATACACAGCACAGTTGCCATGACCGGCCTTCCTATTTCAGCGTATGCAACTACTAAGGGCGGAGTTATGATGATGTCCAAGGCATTAGCAAATGAATGGGCTAAGTATAATATTACGGTTAATACCATCGGGCCAGCTTATTTTGAAAGTGAGATGACTGCTGGGATTGTTTCTGATAAATCATTTTCAGATGCGGTTAAGGCTTACTGCCCTATGGGAAGAATAGGCAAAAAAGGAGAGCTTGACGGAGCGGTAGTTTATTTTGCTTCAGATGCATCAAGCTATACAACGGGTCAATATCTTGCAGTAGACGGCGGGTGGACGTCGATCTAATAATTGAAATTTAAGTTAATTATTAAGCCTGCCCTTTTTTAAAGGGCAGGCTTTTGATGTGCCCAAAAGCATAATGTTATTCAGTCTCGTATTTTAAAGTATTTTAATATTAGAAATTGATTTTGTGATTCAAATAATATAAAATTGAAAGTAAATATATGGATAAAAAATTAAAGAGGTAGTGAATGGAGCATATAGTTGAAAATATGAAGCCATCTGATTGGAAGCAGGTTAAAAACATTTACATAGAAGGAATAAAGACAGGCATTGCAACATTCCAGTCAGATGCACCTAGCTGGGAGGAGTGGGACAAATCCCATATAAGTACCTGCAGACTTGTTGCCCGCTCGTCTAACAATGATATTTCCGGATGGGCTGCGCTAAGCCCTACATCAAGTAGAGAATGCTACAATGGAGTTGTGGAGGTAAGCATTTATGTAAGCGAAAAATTCAAGGGACAGGGTGTCGGAAAATCTTTGCTGACAAAACTAGTTAAAGAATCCGAAGCGAATGGTTTTTGGACATTGTATTGTGCGATCATAAGAGAAAATGCTGCCAGTATAGCTTTGCATAAGAAATGCGGCTTCAGAGAAATAGGCATAAGAGAAAAAATAGCAAAAATGAATGATGGCATTTGGCATGATGTAATGCTTATGGAACGTAGAAGTTCAGTTGTAGGTGTAAATCAATAAAGAAATTGTGATTTAAAATCACGAGATTTTTAATAAGTATAAAAAAATCCCGATTTAATGTAAAGTATGCTTGACAAAAGCAAAATCATGTGCTATTATTAACGTAAAGTTAACTTTACAACATGCATAAGCATGTTATATTTTCAAACTGTACGTAAAGCGCACTTTACATGGAGGTAATAAATGAAAAATCGATTGGAAAAAATACGAAATGAGCGCGGAATAAACCAGGAAGATCTGGCAAAAGCATTGTCGGTATCACGCCAGACAATAAGCTCATTGGAGAATGGTCGTTACAATCCTTCAATTTTGCTTGCTTTTAAAATAGCAAAATACTTTTCAATGGCAATTGAAGATATTTTTATTTATGAGGAGGACATAAAATGAATCAAATAAGGAAAAGAATAATTGAATATATCTTGATTGGAAGCGTCGGTGTAATTTTGTTTGTTATTGCGGCAATACTTGGATTTGAAGATTCAGCCTGGAGTGGGATGGGTGCAGGATTAGCAGCCGTATCTGCAGTTAGGCTTGTTCAATTGTATCGCTATAAAAACAATGAAGATTATGCTGAAAAGATAAATATAGAAAACAGTGATGAAAGAAACAGATTTTTAGCCGAAAAAGCTAGAGGTATGACATTTGTTTATTCCATTATAATCGAAGCGGTTGCTGTTGTCGCTTTCAGATTTCTGGGTCATTCTGAAGCAAGTACATTTATAGGTTTTTTAATTTGTATTCAGCTGGTTATATACTGGTTAAGCTATATATGGCTTAAGAAAAAATATTGATTATTTAAATTTATTTAGTGTATTGGAGCCAACTATAAATTGAAGCAGCGTAAGAAAATTTGAGGTGTCTATAATAATTAAATAAATTGTAGGTGGAGAAAATTATGAATTAGTATGATTTTCTCCTTTTGCATTTTAGATAATTATAGTAGTGCAAACATTTGCACTTTGTGATAAAATATAAAATACATAATACTGAGCTGAATAATATGATATTTTGAGGTGATGTTATGTTAGCTGGAATGAAGGAAAGATGGATGGGATACATGAATAATGAAATAAATTCAAAAGATATAAGAGCAGATATATTTGAATCATGGGAAAGATGCAGGAAAATGAAAGTAAATCATCTTGCCGGATATGGAAAAAAAGCAGGCGAATCTCAGCTTAAGGAAAGCGTATTGAAAAGGCAGGAGCTTATTAAGCTTTCCAGGCCCATAATGGAAAATGTGTTTGAAATGGTCAAAAACACTAGCTACAGTGTTGTACTTACAGATGAAAATGGAATAATTATTGATTTAATCATTAACAAGGACATTATGGATTTTCACAGCAGCTTGAATTTTGTCAAAGGTTCCTTGTGGGATGAAAAAAGTGTCGGTACCAATGCAATAGGAACTTGCCTGGCTATAAATAAGCCTATTCAGGTAATCGGTGCAGAGCATTATTGCGAATATCATCATAAATGGACATGCTCGGCGGCTCCTATACATAATAGCAAGGGAGAAATAATAGGCTCATTTGACATATCAGGACGTGCGGAGGATGTGCAGACACATACGTTCGGTATAGCCGCATCAAGTGCAGAATGCATAGAAAAACAGCTTGTAATTTCAGAATCATACAACCTCATGGATACAACTTTCGATTCCATACTTGATGGAGTTATGGTGATTGACAGTAATATGAAAATAGTAAAAATAAATAATAAAATACCTGAGCTTTTTCATATGGATGAAAAGGATATTTTTAACATTAATGTAAATAAAATGCTCAATGGTGTAGAGATTGAAAAAGATATTTTTGAAAGTAAGAATAAGCTGAGCTTTTCTGATTTAACTATTTCAATAGATAATAAAAAGATAGAATGTTCACTGAGTATTTCGCCTTTGACAGAAGGAAAAGTAGTTACAGGTGCGGTTATCCTTATGAGAGAAGCTAAGCAGGTTATAAAGGAAGTAAGTAAACTGGCAGGATTTAAAGCTAACTTTACTTTCGACAATATTATAACTGTAAATGATAGAATGAATGAAATAATTAATAGTGCAAAGAAAATTTCCAAGACAAATTGTTCTGTTTTAATAGAGGGAGAAAGCGGCGTCGGGAAGGAATTATATGCTCAATCTATACACAACGAGAGTTACAGGAGAAAAGGCCCGTTTGTAGCAATAAACTGTTCAGCAATTCCGAAAGAATTATTTGAAAGCGAGTTGTTCGGCTACGAAAGCGGTTCATTTACCGGAGCTATGAAAGGCGGAAGACCTGGAAAATTTGAGCTGGCAAGAGGAGGTACGATTTTTCTGGATGAAATCGGTGAAATACCGCAGGAGGTTCAGCCAAAACTTCTGAGAGTGCTGGATAACAATAAAATAGTAAGAATAGGCGGAACCTATGAAAGAGAGCTTGATGTAAGGGTTATTTCAGCTACCAACAGAAATTTATTTGAAGAAGTAGCAAAGGGTTCCTTCAGGCAGGATTTATACTTTAGATTAAACGTTATAAATTTAAGAGTACCTCCTTTAAGAAAAAGGAAAGAAGATATTTTAGAATTGGCTAGATATTTTCTGAAAAGTCTTAATTATGAGAATAGAGATGTTAATAACAAAAAAACATTCAGTAAAGGATTTGAAAATAAGCTGGTAGAGTATGAATGGACCGGAAATGTAAGAGAGTTGAAAAATATAATTCAAAGGGCTTATTACATGGCTGAAGGGGAAATAATAAAAAATGTTTCACTTCCTTTAAATAAAGCTGCCAAATCTGTCAGAGAGACAGCGAATTTGAATCTCAAGGACATCGAAAGGGACAGTATAGTGCAGGCATTGTCATTTAATAACAGAAATGTTCTGAAGGCGGCAAAGGACTTAAATATCAGCAAGGCTACAATATACAGAAAAATAAAAGCGTATTCTATTGATTTAGATGATATTGAAAGATTGGCACAGTAAATATTTTTAAGTCTCAAAATGAAACTCATTTTGAGACTTCTTTTTATTTATACAGGCTATTTTGCTTGTAAGTATCAATTTGAGAAAAAAGTCTCAAATTGATACTTATTTTGCTTTAAAACTAAATTTATAAAATTCTTTAATTTTGCCATAAGGTTTAAATTTCAACAATATTTAATTAAATTGAATTATGGCATGTTAATTGCTTTATATGTATTCATAATGGGAGGTGATAGCGACGAGCAGGTTTATAATTGAATTTGGTATGGGAATGGATTTTCACGGACAGGATGTAACAAAAGCTGCTGTCAAGGCGGCAAGCGATGCCATATCTAAAAGCTGTCTGGTCGGACTGAGAGAGGTTTGCGGATTTTCTCACGATGACATTAATAAAAAAGTACTTATTGATGTTACGGTTGGAGTAACAAGACCGGAGGAAGTAAAAACTGGAGAGGTTTCAAAGTGCTTTCCTGTGGGAAGAGTGACAGTAAAGGCGGTAAAAGGAGGCTTAAAAACAGAAGGACTTTATTTTGAAGAGTTCGGAGACAAAGATGATTCTATTGAAGTCGCTGTAGCAAGTGTAAAGGTTGAAATCAAAAATTGATGGGAGGTAGTATTTTGAAAATTACGAATGAGCAAGTAAAAAACATGTATGAAACAATGTTAAAAATCCGTAAGTTTGAAACAAGAGCAAAGGATTTATTTGCTGAAGGAAAGGTAGGCGGATTTGTTCATCTGTACATAGGTGAAGAAGCGGTGGCAACAGGAGCCTGTGCCAATCTGAAGGATGATGATTATATAACCAGCACTCATAGAGGGCATGGTCATATAATTGCCAAAGGCGGAGATTTAAAACATATGATGGCAGAGTTGTATCAAAAGGAGACCGGTTATTGCAAGGGCAAAGGTGGTTCGATGCATATAGCTGATGCAACTAAGGGCATACTGGGAGCTAATGGTATTGTTGGTGCCGGTCACAATATTGCAGCTGGAGCAGGACTTGCAATTCAATACAAAAAAACTGACCAGGTTTGCGTGTGCTTCTTTGGGGATGCGTCGACAAATCAAAGTACGTTTCATGAGGCTTTAAATTTAGCCAGTGTTTGGAAGCTTCCGGTAATATTCGTCTGCGAAAATAACGGCTACGGTATTTCGGTTAGTCAGGCAAGGCATCAGGCCATAACCGATGTTTCGGTGAGAGCGTCGGCTTACAACATGCCTGGAGTAACAGTTGATGGTAATGATGTGTTTGCGGTTCATGAAGCTGTAGGTGAAGCTGTATCAAGAGCCAGAAAGGGACAAGGGCCTACTCTCATTGAATGCAAAACATATAGATGGCGAGGACATTTCGAAGGAGACCCTACAGTTTACAGGCCTGAAGGTGAATTAGATATGTGGATTAAGAAGGATCCGATTCCAAAGATAGAAAAATACATGGTAGAGAACAGTATTATGACGAAAGAAGAAATTGACCAAAAAAATGAAGATGTAGACAAAATGATTAATGAAGCAGAAAAATTTGCGGATGAAAGCAGTATGCCGTCACTAAAATCGGCGCTAGAGGATGTTTATACTGATATAGTTGAGGAGGGCAGAATAAGATGAGAAAAATGACTTATGCTGAGGGTATAAGAGAAGGTATGGGCGTTAGGATGAGAGAAAATCCTGATGTATTCCTTTTTGGAGAAGATGTTGGAAAGTTCGGAGGATGCTTTGGAGTTTCAGCAGGAATGTTTGACGAGTTCGGAGAAATGAGAGTCAGAGACACACCTATATCAGAAGGTGCGATAATAGGCGCGGCTGTAGGATCAGCTGCATGCGGCCTGAGGCCTATAGCAGAATTAATGTTTGTAGATTTTGTTACTGTGGGAATGGATCAATTAGTAAATCAGGCAGCTAAAATGAGATATATGTTCGGAGGGAAAATTACGCTTCCAATGGTGGTGAGACTTCCAGGTGGCGGCGGTGCAAGCGCAGCGGCTCAGCATTCACAGTCTCTTGAAGCATGGCTTGCTCATGTGCCTGGATTAAAAGTTGTATATCCGTCAAACGCTCAGGATGCATACGGATTGATGCTAACTGCAATAGACGACGATAATCCCGTAATATTTTTAGAAAATAAAATACTGTACTCCGTAAAAAGCGATGTAGAGGACGAAGTAAAGCCTATACCTTTTGGCAAGGCTGCTGTTAAAAAGGAAGGAAAAGATGTAACGATTATAAGTTACGGAAGACAGGTGCTGGATTCTTTGAAGGCAGCAGACACACTGGCAAAAGAGGGGATTGATGCCGAAGTGATTGACATAAGGAGTTTATTCCCGCTGGACAAGGAATCAATTTTTAAATCCCTTGAAAAAACGCATAAAGTTTTAATTGTGAGCGAGGAAGCTAAACGGGGAGCATTCACCGGAGAAATTGCATCCTTAATTGCTGAAGAATGCTTTTATGAATTAGATGCTCCAATAAAAAGAATAGGATCTTTGAACACACCGGTACCATTTGCTACAAATTTGGAAAGTTATGTCCTGCCTAATGATCAAGATATTGTTTTGGCAGTTAAATCTTTACTTTAGCAAAATTGTGTGACTTTAATCTTTTAAAGTCACACTCTGCATTGTAACAGTATTAAACGGTGTACTATTCCGTTAATTATAGTAAAGGAGGCAACAGGCGTGATTTCAATAGGAATAATAGCAAATCCCGCTTCGGGAAAGGATATAAGAAGGCTTGTCTCTCATGCTACAGTAATTGACAACAATGAAAAAATAAATATAGTGGAAAGAGTTGTATTGGGTGCTCAGGCACTTGGTGTGGAAAGAATCTATATGATGCCGGACTCTTACAATATGGGATACAGAGTCGAGGATAAGCTGAATACATGCAGCGAATTAGAATGTGAAATAAATGTAATAAATATGATGCGCTATGACGGAATAGAAGATACTCTGAAAGCAGCAGAGTACATGGAAAATGCAAAGGTGGGGTGTATTGTTACTTTAGGCGGAGACGGCACAAATCGCGCAGTTGCAAAGGTAATAAAAAATACGCCTGTTATAACAATATCTACAGGAACCAATAATGCTTATCCGGTCATGATGGAGGGGACTGTTGCAGGAATGGCTGCTGCTGCAGTCGCTTCCGGCCGTTTCAATAAAAGCTTATTTGTAAGAAAGGATAAGCGGATAGAAATTTATAAGGATAATGCTTTGAAAGACATTGCTCTTATTGATGCAGTTATATCTAAAGATATATTCGTAGGATCAAAGGCAATATGGAATATGGATAATATTGAAAAAATATTTGTATCCAGATGCCATCCTGCATCTATAGGTTTTTCTTCCATAGCAGGATGTAAAAAAATAATTTTTCCTGATGATGATTTTGGTGCCTGCATTGATATTAATGTAGATAACAGCAAGGTTGCTGCTGCAGTAGCTGCCGGAGTTGTAGTTCCTATTTCAATTTCAGAGCCGACCATACTAGATATAGACGAAGAGTATGAATATACAACGTGCTGCAGAGGTACTATAGCGCTGGACGGGGAAAGAGAAATACAGTTTTCAGAAAATCAAAAGTATGTGTTTAAGATTACCAGAAACGGTCCATATCATGTAAATGTAAAAAAAGCTTTAGAAACGGCACAGTTGAATGGTTTTTTCAGCATATAGCATATACAATGCAGTTCATTTTAAGTTTAAATCAGGAGGAAAATATGGCAAATTTTATAGTAATGCCCAAAATGGGACTGACCATGACGGAAGGTGTCATTTTAAACTGGAGAAAGCAAGAGGGGGATACGATTAAAAAGGGGGACATCATTTTTGATGTTGAAACAGATAAATTAACAAATGAATATGATTCTAAAGCGGAAGGTGTATTAAGGAAAATACTGGTTGAGGAAGGCACGGTTCCGGTTTTGGCGCCTGTTGCAATAATAGGTAACGAGAATGAGGATATAACAGATTTACTTAATCAGGCGAGTGGAACTGCTGAGCCTTCACTTGAAACGGAACAGTCAGCAGAAGTGCAGCCTGAGATTTCTACAGGTTCAATTGATTCTAATAAAGGGGGAAGAGTCAAAGCATCTCCGAGAGCAAAAAAAATTGCCAGGGAATTAGGTGTGGACATTTCATTTGTAAAATCTACCGGTCCTGATGGTTCAGTTACAGAAAATGATGTTAAAAATTATGCGGATAAACTAAAGAACGAATCGAAAAAAGCATCTCCCACAGCTGCTGTTGTGGCATCACAGCTTGGTGTCGATACAAATGAAATAGAAAAAGATACAAGAATAATGAAAGATGACGTTATAAAATACAAGCTCAGCAAGGAATTGACCAAGTATGCAGCTCCTCAGGAGTTCAGAAAACCAATGAGCAGCATGAGAAAGGTTATTGCCAAAAGAATGCTGGAAAGCAAGCAGGTATCACCGACAGTTACATATAATCTAAAGGTTGATACTACTGCTATGAAAAAGCTGAGAGAAGATATTAAGGATGAAATGAAGATTTCATATAATGATATACTTGTGAAAGTGCTGTCTAAAGTACTGCTTGAGTTCCCTGTTTTAAACAGCTCTGTGGACGGAAATGAAGTAGTTACGAGGAATTATGTTAATATGGGTGTAGCTGTGGCTTTGCCTGAAGGCTTGCTTGTACCTGTAGTAAAATATGCCAATGTAAAAGGACTTAAAGAGATTTCGGAAGAGGTTAAGGCCCTTGCATCTAAAGCCAAAAGCAATGAGTTGACATCTGATGATCTTACGGGAGGAACATTCACTATCAGCAATATTGGCATGTATGGAATGGAATCATTCACACCTATAGTCAACCAGCCGGAGGTTGCAATACTGGGAGTTAATGCTATTAACGAAGAAGTAAAGGTGGTTAATGGTGAAATAACAATAAAACCCATGATGAATTTAAGTCTGACAGCAGATCACAGAGTTGTTGACGGAGCGGAAGCGGCCAGGTTTATGGCCAAACTAAAGGAATACATAGAGAAGCCGGGACTTCTTTTATTATAGGAGGTGTGACAGTGAAGATAGCGATATTAGGAGGGGGTCCGGCAGGTTATGTAGCTGCTGTAAGAGCTGCCCAGCTTGGGGCAGAGGTAGTGCTTATAGAAAAGAAAAAGGTAGGAGGAACCTGTTTAAACAGAGGGTGCATTCCTACTAAGGTTTTGCTTCATACGGCAGTTGAAATAGAAAAAGCTAACAATGATTTTAAGGAAATGGGAATTGAAATTGCGGGAGCCAAAGTGAACTGGAAACAGTTGCAAAAAAGAAAAGATAAAATAATAAGCAGGTTAGTAGGTGGAGTAGAAGGCCTATTAAAGAGCAATAAAATTATAAAAATAGCTGGTGAAGGAAGGTTTAAGAGCACAAGAGAAATTATTGTGAAAAATGGATCGGAGGAAACAATTGTCGATTTTGATTATGCAGTGATTGCAACAGGCTCAAAGCCTGCGCGTATTCCGTTGCCGGGAATAAATTTGCCAGGAGTAATAACAAGTGATGAGGTGCTTTCCTTAAATGCTGTTCCAAAAAGCATGGCTATAATAGGCGGAGGAGTTATCGGCACAGAAATAGCCGGTGTTTATTCAGCGTTGGGCTGCAAGGTATCAATAATTGAGATGCTTCCTGACATAGTAGAAGCGATGGATAAGGATATTGTAAAACCTCTAAAGGAAAAACTTATAAGCAGCGGGGTGGATATTTTCCTAAATACAAGGGTAGCATCTATTACAGAATCACAGGATGGCCTTGTGCTGAATGCAGAATCGGCTAATGGCAGCATATCTATTACTGCTGAAAAAGTGCTTTTATCAATAGGAAGAATACCGGTTACAGATAATCTTTCTTTAGACAGTGTAGGAATTAAAACAGACAGAGGAAGAATATCGGTAAATAAAAACATGCAGACAAGCATAGAAAATATATATGCCGTAGGAGATTGTATAGGAGGAGTAATGCTTGCTCATGTGGCATCAGCTGAAGGAATAATGGCTGTTGAAGCTATAATGAACAAAAAACCTCAAATTGATTTTAAAACAACTCCTTATTGTGTCTATACAAGACCAGAACTGGCCGGAGTCGGACTGACCGAAGAACAGGCGATTAAAAAGGGATATGATGTAAGAGTAGGTGCTGTTCCCATGTATATAAATGGCAAATCGATGATAGAGGGAGAAACAGAAGGAATTGCAAAATATATTTCCGATGCAGATACAGGTGAAATTTTAGGACTTCATATTGCAGGACCGAGAGCAACTGATTTAATTGTTGAAGGAGCACTTGCTATAAGGCTTGAAGCTACAGTGGATGAAATTACTTCGACAATACATGCTCATCCAACTGTGGGAGAAATTCTTCACGAAGCAGCTCATGCAGTACATGGAAATGCTATCCACATTCCGAAGAGATAAAGTAATTATGAGAAGGAAAAAGAGGAAACCAGACATTTATGATTTTCTCTTTTTTATTTAGAAAAGCTACTAAATAGTATGACATTTATAATATGTATGGTATAATATAAATATAGATCATGTGAATACTCTAGAAATAAAATATCTTATTAAGGAGAGTGTCATGCAATATTCAATTGAAGACGCGGTTCAGGATTTGAATGAAGAATTGCGGTATTTAAAGCTTTTATCAAAGCAATTTCCAACTATTGCTTCTTGCTGTACGGAAATAATCAATTTGCAGGCAATATTAAATCTTCCTAAAGGAACCGAACATTTTTTATCAGACATACATGGTGAGTATGAATCGTTTAACCATGTGTTAAAGAACGGATCAGGCAATATAAAACGAAAAATTACCGAGGTTTTTGGTGAAATAATGAGTGAAAAGGATATAAAAAGTCTGGCTACACTTATATATTACCCTGAACAGAAGCTTGAAATTATACGTAAGCAGGAAGAAAACATAGAGGAATGGTATAAACTTACTATTTACAGGCTTATAGTTGTAAGCAGAAAGGCTGCCTTCAAGTACACAAGAATGAAGGTAAGGAAGGCTTTACCAAAGGAGTTTGCATATATAATCGAGGAACTCATGCACAAGGGCCCCGAAGAATATGACAAGGAAGAATACTACTGTGAAATAATAAACTCCATAATAAAAGTTGGAAGAGCCGATGAATTTATTGTTGCTATGTCTAAGCTGATTCAAAGGCTGGTCATTGACAGACTACATATTGTAGGCGATATTTTTGACAGAGGTCCGGGTGCAGAAAAGGTTATGGATACACTGCTGAACTATCATGCTGTGGATATTCAGTGGGGAAATCATGATGCGCTGTGGATGGGCGCTGCAGCAGGTCATGAGGCATGTATAGCGACAGTTCTGAGAATATGTACCAGGTATGCTAATCTTGATACTGTAGAAGATGGATACGGAATTAATCTGCTTCCGCTTGCTACATTTGCACTTGAGTTTTACGGAGACGATGACTGCGTACAATTTAAACCTAAAGTGGAAGGAAATACTGATTTTAAGGATAATCAGCTTAAACTTATAGCAAAAATGCATAAAGCTATTTCAATTATACAGTTTAAGCTTGAAGGCGAAGTAATAAGAAGACGTCCGCATTTTGGCATGGAAGACAGGCTGCTGCTTAATAAAATAAATTTCGAGGACGGAACGATTGATTTGTGTGGCAGCACGTATAAATTAAATGATACTAATTTCCCAACGGTAGATCCAAAAAATCCGTATCTCATTACAAAAGAAGAAAGAGAAATAATTGATAAATTAAAATCATCATTTTTAAATAGTGAAAAACTTCAAAAACATATAAGGTTTCTGCTGGCTAATGGAAGCATGTACCTGAAGGTTAATTCAAATCTTCTATATCATGGATGCATTCCTGTGAATGAAGACGGAACATTTAAAAAGGTAAGAATAGGATCATCGGGAAAAGAATACAGCGGCAAAGCTTTTTTTGACAGACTTGAAATCTTAGTCAGAGAGGGATATTTTCATAAGAACAATCTTGAAGGAAAACTTTACGGAATGGATATGACATGGTATCTTTGGACCGGTCCTGACTCACCGCTGTTCGGTAAGGATAAGATGACTACATTTGAAAGATATTTTATTGATGATGTTAAAACTCATAAGGAAAAGAAAAATGCATACTTTAAGCTTGAAGACAGTGAAGAAATGTGCAGCTTGATATTTAAAGAGTTCGAATTGAATTCAGATTCTTCCCATATTATTAACGGTCATGTGCCTGTTAAATTTAAAAACGGAGAAAGTCCGTTAAAGGCTAATGGAAAGCTGCTGGTTATTGATGGAGGTTTTTCAAAAGCATATCAGGGAACAACGGGTATTGCAGGATATACGCTTATATATAATTCATACGGTTTGATTCTTGTATCTCACGATCCATTTGAATCTACTCAAAAAGCAATTGAAGAGGAAAAGGACATACATTCCACAACGATAGTTTTGCAAAAAGAGGTTGAAAGAAAAAGAGTGGGTGATACAGACAACGGTGAAGAGCTTAAGGAGCAAATAAAGGATCTGCAGATGCTTTTAGATGCTTACAGGATAGGGATGATAAAAGAGCAGAGCTAGAAATTCTGTATTGATAAATAAATTGTATAAATAGAACCATAGTATCATAAAGACATTTAATCATACATACCTTGTAAAAAGAAATATAAAGGTATGGTGATTAAATGTCTTCTTTTTATATAAGTGCCATTCACAATTTTTTGACTGCATTTGGTGTGGTTGTAGGAGCAAGTTTATTTTCAGGATTGGGAGCTGTCCTTTCAAACCAGCCGCCGTACAAAATTATGGTTGAGACGGCAAACTCCATAAAAATATGGGCAATAGCAGCGTCCTTGGGAGGAACATTTGCATCATTTACGGTAATTGAAAAAGGGATATTTGACGGCGAAATACGCACGTTAATTAAGCAGCTGCTTTACATATTGATTTCTCTGACAGGCGCTAATGTGGGGTATGAATTTATCAGGCTGCTTCAAAGGTGTGGTATAATATGGGGAAGATAAAGCAGAAGGGGTATCCTTTTATAATATGCTTCATGACAGGCCTGCTGTGGGGAGTAATACTGGGAGCAATATCCATAAGCCTGCTTGTAAGCTATAGGATGGATTCGTTTTATGAGAAAATTGCGTATCTTGAAAATACAATAGCTGATAAAGATGAAAAGCTTGCAAAGCTGGAGAAGTCTATAAATAATAAAGAGACTGTTCTGAAAGACGTTGAGATTGTATTGGAGTTTACTGACTTCAACGAAGAGCAGATCCACCAAATTAATAGTATGGAAATTGAAAAATCCATCAAGGAAAAATACAGATCTTTGCTGGGAAAGGAAATTAAAGGACTGGATGCGGAGATACTTTTTCAGGTTATAAATAAAAGGATATTAAGGCTTGGTGGGACAGAGTATCAATTGACTGTGAACAAGTTAGTTCTGACTGATATATTAAAATTATGGGTTCAGGTGTCTAAAATAGAAGTAGAATCCTAATTCAATATAGTTATTTGTATATAAGCAAAAAAATATTTTTTTATATTTTTAATTTGCTTATGAAAATGCAGTTAAAAAATTAATTCATTGGAAAAATAATATATGTATCAAACTAAAGTTTAAGGTAAAAATAAGACTACAGAAATAAAAGTGCTAATAAATTTTTAAGCAACACCACATAGAACATTGTATATAAGAAAGACACATATCACACTTTTATTTTAACCGTTATTCAGGAGACTTATATGACAGACAACAAAATGAAAAGCACAAGAAATAACAAAAAGCATGATGGTAAATTCCGCTCTAAGCATATTACGCATAATCCTCAAGCGGAAAGTGCCAGAGCAGTATTTGGATTAAAAGATGATAATTATCAGGATAGAGTTGATCATCAAAATGAAAGGTAGCTGCAGAAAGGCTGTTGCGAAGAGTAACAGCCTTTTTTTATTGTGAAATTTATGGCAAAACTTAGTGATGAACGGCATGATATCATTGACTTGTAATGAATGAAGATATATAATTTAAGAATAGAATAGTCTATTTTAAGCCAAAGGCTTTCTAAGTACGGAATTAATAAAAACAGGGCAGGTGTGAATTATGGAATTTTATAAAATTTTACAGGATCTTGACAGCAGCAAGGACAACGTGGTTTTTACATATTTGACAGGCAAAAATAAGGGAGCAAAGCTGATTTTATCAGATGGTGAAAAAATATATTCTGAATCAAATGATAGCGTAGATTGGAAAAAAGCGGCTGAGTCCATGCCTGTAAATAAAAAAAGTCAGACTGTTTTAGTGGATGGTGAAAAAATATACATTGAATTTTTAAGAAAGAGCTACAGTGCAGTAGTGTGTGGGGCTGGTCATGTTTCAATTGCGATAATTAAAATGTGCAATCTCATGGATTTACCAGTTACAGTAATTGATGACAGAATGATTTTTACAAACAATGCAAAGGCGGCTGGAGCTGACAATGTTATGTATGAGCCATTTGAGGATGCATTGGACAAGATTGAAGGTGACAGCGGAACGTTTTTCATAATCGTTACCAGAGGACACAGATATGATCAAATGTGTCTGGAAAAAATTATTAACAAAGAAAACGCATATATAGGAATGATTGGCAGCAGACTTCGCGTAGGCAAGGTGCTTGATTATTTGGAAGAAAAAGGAGTTCCCAGAGAAAAGCTTGACATGGTTCATACTCCTATTGGATTGAAAATAGGTGCAGAAACACCTGCTGAGATTGCTGTTTCTATAATGGCTGAGATAATAGAAATAAAAAATAAGAAGTCAGGAATGAGCTCATTTGATAAAGAGCTGGTAGATGCAATATCCGGTGAAAAGTTAAAAAACATCCCAAAAGCCGTAGTAACAATTGTTTCAAGAAAGGGTTCTTCGCCGAGAGACGTAGGGACTAAAATGATTGTGTGCAAGGACGGCACAATGATCGGTACTATCGGAGGAGGCTGCGTTGAGGCTGAGCTAAGACAAAAGGCGTTTAACGCTCTAGACGCTCAAAGATGCGAGTTGGTCAAGGTGGATATGACAGGTCAGGAAGCCGAGGATGACGGAATGGTCTGCGGTGGCATAATCGAGGTGTTTATAGACCCTATTATGTAATAACAATTGTAATGCAAGCTGTTTAAAAATTTAATCGGCTTGCATTTTTATTTTATACTTCCAAAGCTCAATTTTTTACTTTTGTTGATGAAATTAGTAGATATGTGGCGAATCGTAATTTCTAGTGACAGCATAATAATTATATTTATTGAAAATTTTATTGATTTAATATATAATTCCTTGTAAAAGAGGAAATTAAGAGGAGAAAAATATGTCAACGGAAGAGTTTTGTTACAGCTCATCAGACGGAAAAACTAAAATACATGCGGTTAAATGGGTGCCCGAAGGTGAAATTAAGGCTGTAATGCAGATTTCCCACGGAATGCTTGAACATATAGAAAGATATGACGAATTTGCCGGATATATGGCGGAACATGGGGTACTTGTAGCAGGCAACGATCATCTGGGGCATGGAAAGTCTGTCTTAAGCGAAAATAACAGAGGTTATTTCGGAGAGGGCGGAAGCAGATTTCTTATTGAGGATATGCATAAACTGATGAATATTTTGAAAAATGACTATCCTGATTTACCATTTTTCATATTGGGTCACAGCATGGGGTCATTTCTCACCAGACAGTTTATAAATTTGTACGGGAACAAAATTGATGGAGCAGTAATTTCAGGAACAGGTCAGCCTCCGTATTGGGTTATAAAGTCTGGGATTTTTATTACTAAATTTATAGCTTCATTTAAAAGTTGGAGATATAGAAGCAGATTTGTAAACTATTTGTCGGTTGGCAGTAACAATAAGAAATTTAAACCTAGCAGGACAAAATTTGATTGGCTCACAAGAGATGATGATAAGGTTGACGAATATGTTTCAGACCCGAGAATAAGTTTTATATTTACCCTGAACGCATTTTACAATATGTTTGAAGTTATGATTTCTATGAATGAAAAAGAAAGAATTGAAGCCATTCCCAACAATCTTCCGTTGATATTTATATCCGGAGATAATGATCCTGTGGGCAAATTCGGCAACGATGTGAGAAGGGTGTCAGGATTATATAGACAGTTTGGTAAGAAAAATATTTCGGTAAAAATATATAGTGGAGACAGGCATGAAGTCCTGAACGAATTGGACAGAGAGCAGGTTTACGAAGATGTTTTGATGTGGATGGATGAACTTTTTGCAGAGAATGAGTCTATGCACTGATTAGCTATACATCTAAATGTGTATTGACAGCCGGAGCGCAGCAGGAGTTTAGAAAGCAGTAGATATATATGCCAAGATGGTTCATTTCATGGTAATACTCTATATTTTTAATATATTGTTGATTAATTGTGTCAGTAAGTATAATATTATATATAATAATAATTGGGGTGATATTATGCTTAATGAAATTGATCTTGAATATTTAGAATACAACTTACCATTTTGGAACAATCTTGACAAATCGGAAAAAGCTCTGATAAAAAACAATACTACAAAAGTATTTTATGATAAAGATGAAATTTTGCATAGCGCAGAAAACGAATGTCTTGGCCTGCTCCTTATTCAAAAGGGAGGCCTGCGCGTCTATATAATGTCTGAGGATGGAAGAGAAGTTACGTTATACAGGCTTTCAGAAGGAGATACCTGTGTTTTGTCGGCGTCATGCATATTAAATAATATAACATTTGACGTTATGATAAACTCAGAGACAAAAACTGAAGTTCTGCAGCTGAATGTAGGAACATTCAGTCAGCTTAACAATCAAAACATATATGTTGAGAATTTTGCTTACAAGAATACAGTAGAAAGATTTTCGGACGTAATGTGGGCTATTGAGCAAATTTTATTTATGAGCTTTGACAAAAGGCTTGCTACATTTCTTATAGACGAAATTGCTAAAAATAGAACAACAGATATAAGCCTTACACACGAGCAGATAGCAAAGTATCTTGGCAGTGCTAGAGAAGTTGTTTCAAGGATGCTCAAAACTTTTGAGTCCCAGGGAATACTTAAGTTGTCCAGAGGATTGATACGTGTTACGGATAAAGAAAAACTCAAAGAAATGGTAATATAAGCAGAATAGTAATTATTTCAATATGATTATTTATATCTAAAACAAAGCCGTAAGATAGAAATAGCTCTTACGGCTTTGTTATATTATAATATTTGATTGTGTTTCTTTAAACTTTCTATTCTATCGAATCCTTCCGTATCCTCTACCTTGGCCAAATCCATTTCCATAATTGCAGCCCATACGACCGCCACCGATGCCATAACCATCACAGTATTCCGTTCTTTCGAGAATACCTGAATATATTTCATCAGCTTCTTCCTGTGTTAGATAACCATTGGCAACTCTTTCGTCAAGTAAACTTTTTTTACCTTCCAGCATTTCTGTATTGAATTCTTCCCACACTCCCTCATCAGATGCCAGCTGACCGAATGTCTTGCCAGATTCGTATCTTAGATCTATTGCTTCATCTACGGTTTTTTCTGTTAACCCCGCAAAAATTTCAGCCGGTGAACCAGTTGTGAATGCAAATGCAGTTACGGAAGTTATAGCCAAAGTGAATGCTGCTACTCCTGCAAGTATAATTTTTTTAGATTTTTTCATTTTTTGTACCTCCATTTATTTTGTTTTGTTCTATGTAATTAAGATAACCTATAATTATGGCGAAATTTTGTCAAAAGTATTTATTTTTTATGAAAATTAATTTTAAAAAGACATAAATTAGTCACACATTTATTTTAATATGGTATAATTATCAAAACAAAATGAGGTGATTGTATGCCAACAATTCTGATTGCAGATGACAACAGACAGATAACTTCAATTTTAAAGGAGTATGCTCTAAGCGAAGGATTTGAAGTCAAAATAGCTTATGACGGAAATTCAGCTGTGGAAGCATTTGATAAATATGCTCCGGATATTGTATTACTTGATGTAATGATGCCTCAAAAGGACGGATTTGAGGTCTGCCGTGAAATACGCAAAAAGTCAAATGTACCTGTTATTATGATAACTGCCAGAGGAGAGGATTTTGAAAAAATTATGGGACTTGATATAGGAGCGGATGATTATATAGTTAAACCGTTTTCTCCTGGTGAAGTCATGGCAAGAGTAAGGGCAATTATGCGCAGGATATTTTCTGATGATAAGGTGAACAAACAACTGATAACATATTCAAACCTGGTAATTGATATGGACGATTACAATGTAACGATTAATGATGAGAAAGTATCATTAACAAAAAAAGAAATAGAAATACTTTGGACGCTTGCTTCAAGTAAAAATAAGGTTTTTACCAGAGAAAACCTGCTTAACAGCTTATGGGGATATGATTATTACGGAGATAACAGAACTGTTGATTCCCATATAAAAAGGCTGCGTTCAAAGCTTGATGAATTTGAACACGATGGTTGGGAAATAAAAACCATATGGGGTGTGGGATATAAATTTGAGGTGAGATAATGAAAAATAAAATTGCGTTTAAGCTGACTATATATTTTTCTGCAGCCCTTATTGTGTTTGCTGTCATAATAGGAATAATTTTTATCAGTCTATTTAAAAATAATACAGTAGATTTGCATAAAACGGAAATGGAAAACAGGGCACTGACAATTGCGGATACAATATCTGAACTGACTGAAGGCTCGGGGTTAGATTTCGGGGGTATGCATGGGAAAATGGGCATGAATGGTATGATGACCATGAGAGGCGGAATAGGAACATATCTGAAAAATATAGATGATATTGCAATGGCTGATGCATGGATTGTAGATGAAGATTTGAACTTGCTCACAACTGGAACTATGGCACATATGAATTACAGTTATGCTGACCTGCCTGAAGATGCGGATTCAGTAGTAAGAGAAGTGTTTAATGGAGTTACAACGTTCAGCGAGGGATTCAGTGATCTTTTAGATTCGCCTACTATTACTGTGGGAACACCTATTAAGTCAGGGAATGAAATTATTGGAGCTTTACTTTTACATTCGCCTGTAAAGGGGATTGATGAAGGTGTTAAGGAAGGATATAAAGTATTAGTGCTGAGTATTCTTGTCTCCCTTGTTTTATCCATTATTCTGTCAACGGTACTTGCGGTTACATTTGCAAAGCCTTTAAAAAATATGAAGGATACAGCATTTAAGCTTGCTCAAGGACAGTATTCCGCAAGGACGGAAGTAAATCAGAACGACGAAATTGGAGAGCTTGCAAACACTTTGGACTGGTTAAGCCATAAACTTTATCTAGCAAGTCTTGAGAGCGAAAATCTTCAAAAGCAGAGGCAGGAATTCATATCCAACATCTCACATGAACTTAGGACGCCAGTAACAGTTATCAGGGGATCTCTTGAAGCTTTGTGCGATGGTATAATTAAGGATCCGGAAAAAATATCGGAGTATTACATGCAGATGCTCAGTGAAAGCAAAGGGTTGGAAAGGCTGGTTAATGATCTGCTTGAGTTGTCAAGGCTTCAGAATACAGACTTTAAAATAGAAACAGAAGATGTTAATATATTTGATATTTTAGAAGATGTTGTACGAAGTGCTTCAAAAATTGCACAGCGCAAAAACATTAAAATAGAGTACGTGCATGATACGAATTTGTTTATTATTAACGGTGACTACGGGCGTCTTCGACAGATGTTCATGGTTGTAGTAGATAATGCAATTAAATTTTCTAAGGAAAATGAAACGGTCAGCATTAATATGGAAAAACAAAAAGTAATTATAAAAGATACAGGTATCGGTATTTCAAAAGAAAATCTTCCTCATATATTTGATCGTTATTTTAAAGATGAATCAGACAACAACAAGACAGGAACAGGACTGGGGCTGACAATTGCAAAGCAAATAGCATTAAGGCATGGCATTAGCTTAACAGCAGCCAGCGAACAAAATAAAGGAACGAGCTTTATATTTGACTTATCAGATGTGAAGTAAAAAGTGAAGGTGTATATGCTTACTAGAACAAACATAAAAAATGGTGATGAACTTTCAATACTTGGCTTTGGCTGCCTTCGGTTGCCATCGAATGAAACTGAAGCAATCAGCCTGATTCGAAGTGCAATTGAGCAAGGTATAAATTATTTTGATACTGCTTACGTATATCAGGCAGGGAAAAATGAAGTGCTATTAGGTAAGGCTCTGACTGACGGATACAGAGAAAGGGTGAAAATTGCGACTAAACTTCCTCCTTACATGGTAAATAGTTTGAACAGAGCAGTAAAAATATTTGAAACACAGCTTGACAGTCTGAGAACTGAATGCATAGATTACTATCTGCTTCACATGTTAACTGACAAGGCAATGTTTGACAAGATGGTATCACTGGGTGTGATGGAATGGCTTGAGGAAGAAAAGAAAAAAGGAACTATTAAAAACCTGGGCTTTTCTTTCCATGGGAGCAAAATAGATTTTGAAATGATTGTAAAGTCATATGACTGGGATTTTTGCCAGATACAGTACAATTATATGGATGAGTATAACCAGGCCGAGAGATCAGGGTTGGAGCTTGCTTATTCACTGAATATACCTGTAATAATAATGGAACCTCTGAGAGGCGGAAAGCTTGTTACAAATCTTCCGGAAGAAGTTATTTCAGCGTTTAATGACTTTGATGAAAAAAGATCTCCTGCAGAATGGGCACTTAGATGGGTGTGGAATCACAAAGAGGTTACAGTCGTGCTGTCAGGTATGAATGCTGAAAGCCAGCTTGCGGAAAATATAGATACGGCCCAATCAGCACATGCTGGTTCATTATCTTTTGAGGAGCTTAGGGTGTATGATGAGGTTAAAAAAATAATGGCTGAAAAAACTAAAATTCCATGCACAGCCTGCGGCTACTGTATGCCTTGTCCTCACGGGGTAAATATACCAGGGTGTTTTTCTGCATACAATGATAAATATTTGCTATCAGGTAAAAGATTTAGATGGAAATACGTACAGACGCTTGGTGGATTTTCTTCAAAGTCGGCATTTGCATCACAATGTGTTGAATGCGGAAAATGTGAAGTTCATTGTCCTCAAAAAATAGAAATAAGAAAAGAATTGAAAAATGTCTCTAAGGAAATGGAGGGAATATTGTTCAGACCAATCATAAAAATAGCAAGAAAAATGCTAAGAATTAAATAAAGCCACAAGCAGCATATGCTACTTGTGGTTTTTAAATACATTGTAGATTAATTTGTGAACATCTGTGTCCAATATGGTGTTCCGTTTGAATCAGTAACATATCCAACGCCTATTTTTCCAAAGTTGGTTGAAAGTATGTTTGCTCTATGACCTTCGGAATTCATCCATGCGTTAACTACCTGTTCAGGTGTATTTTGGCCTGATGCTATATTTTCACCCCATGCTGACCAGTTAATTCCAAAGTTTCTTAACATGTCACCGGCACTTCCGTATGTGGGAGACTGGTGAGCAAAATAGTTGTTATCGGCCATGTCCTTTGATTTAGCTCTTGCTACATTAGAAATAGATGAATCCAATACCAAAGGGTTAAGTCCGTTTTTTTCTCTCTCAACATTTACTAATTGTACAACTCTCTGCTCATAGCTCGAATTTGAAGATTTAGTAGATGAATTTGCAGTTTGTTTAGTTTCTGCCTGTGAATTTTCAGCAGGTTGCTTTTGTGCGCTAGATTCCGCTTGATTATAATCTGTATTCGTATAATTAATATTATTATTAAACAAGTCATAGAAATTGAAGTTAAAAGCGTTCATATCAGCTGCGAAAGCAGTATTTGATGATAGTGCTAAAATTGTTGCTAAAGTTAATGCTAAAATTTTATTTCTCATTATATTCTCCTTTTGTTTTATATAATTACCCCTAACCTTAACGAACGTAATCTATTTTGATATTATCCTTTCGTTGTGAATAAATTATAGCATGTACAATTATGAAATGTAACCCTCAAATACTTGAACAGTTGGAAAATATGACAAATATATTACACAATTATCAACTGAAAATAAATATTACAAGTTTATTACAAAATTCTAAGTGTTTGACCTAGAGGCACAATGTTTGTATTTCAGCATTTATTATAATTTTGAAATGCAAAATACAATATAAAATAACTTTTATATAAAATAATATTTTAACAAATGATATATACATCAGCATATACAACAAAACCAAGCAAATAATATTCGAACAAATGTTTGACAAGCAAATCATATTGTAGTATTATTGAGTAAATTACTTTACTGATTAATAGGTGCGTGGTGAAATATGAATGAAAGCTTGTTTAATAAACTAAGAATATTGTCAGATGCCGCAAAATATGATGTTTCATGTGTTTCAAGCGGGGTTGAAAGAAAGAATAAAACAGTAGGGGGAATAGGGAATGCTTCGTCTGCCGGTATATGCCATGCTTGGTCGTCAGACGGCAGATGTATTTCTCTGCTTAAGATTTTACTTACAAATGATTGCATCTATGACTGCAGCTACTGTCTTAACAGAGTGACGAATAATACTGAAAGAGCAACTTTCACACCCGAAGAGGTTGCCGAGCTGACAATTCAGTTTTACAGGAGAAACTATATAGAAGGATTATTTTTAAGTTCTGCTGTGGAGAAAAGTCCCGACCATACAATGGAAAACATATATAAAGTTTTGGAACTACTGAGATATAAATATAATTTTTGGGGTTATGTGCATGTTAAGGTTATTCCGGGAGCAGATCCAATGCTTGTTCAAAAAGCAGGAATGCTGGCAGATAGAATGAGTGTTAATATAGAGCTTCCCACAGAAAAAAGTTTAAGAGCGCTTGCTCCTCAGAAAAAAATTGAAAATATTATTAAACCTATGTCAGTAATAAATAATGAAATAACCCGCACAATTGAAGATGAAAAATTTTTTCGCAGCACACCTAGATTTGTGCCGGGAGGGCAGTCCACACAAATGATTATTGGGGCAACTCCGGATAGCGACAAAACCATCCTTGGATTGTCACAGAATTTATATGATAGATTTAATATGAAGAGAGTTTTCTTTTCTGCATACATTCCTGTGATTTCATCGCCCAATCTGCCGGCTATAAGCACAATGCCACCTCTTTTGAGAGAACACAGGCTTTATCAGGCAGATTGGCTCATGCGCTTTTATTATTTTAATTGTGAGGAATTATTTACGGAAACCGACCAAAATCTCGATTTGGATTTCGATCCTAAAATGATGTATGCACTTAGAAATTTGAACAGGTTTCCCTTAGAAATTAATAAGGCTCCTTACGAAGAACTTCTGAGAATTCCCGGACTTGGAGTAAAGAGTGCCCAAAAAATTGTTAGAGAAAGGAAAAATGCGCAACTGTCCTATGATTCGCTAAAAAAAATGCGCACAGTTTTAAAAAGAGCAAAATATTTTATAACTGTTAAAGGAAAATACTATGGGAATGTTAAATTTGATCCTGAGATTATAAAAACGGAACTGAGAAGAATGGAAGTTCAACAACAGCTTTCAATTTACGATTTAATATAGGTGTACTATGGATTATTTATATGATGGGACTTTTGAAGGATTGCTAACCTGTATCTATTATCATTATAAAAATGAGGCGGCCTCAGGAATATATGAAATTTCAAAATATCAGCATTCAATGCTGAATGAAAGCGAAGTGATTGAAACTGATATATTAAAGGCATCGATTGTGTCGGAATCGATATTGAAAAAAATTTCCAGAGAAGCATATGTTGATATATATTATTGCTATTTGTCTTTTTTGGAAAATAAAGAAAATTATATACTTGATTTTTTAGTATTTGCTTTTAAATATGGTAAAAACACAATGAATTTCTATACTCATGATAAGGTTCTTCCTATAAAAGAGGCTTCTCTTAAGGTTACCAGAGAGGTTCATAGATTTCTTGGAATTTTACGCTTTTCAGATATTGATGGAATTCTTTTTGCAAAATTTTCTCCCGACAATGATGTATTATTATTAGTTGTTGATCATTTTGCAGATAGATATAGATTTGAGAAATTCTTAATTTATGATGAGAAAAGAAAAAAAGCTGCAATATATGCTGATGAAACATGGGAAATCAAGGAAAACATTAATATAGAAAGTATTGAATATTCTGAAGACGAAGCAATGATTCAAGGGTTGTGGAAGCAGTATTTTACAGACATGGCAATTAAGGAGAGAAAGAATTTTAATTTGCAGTTTCAATTTGTTCCTGCCAGATACAGAAAAAACATGTCTGAATTTAAATGAACATAAGAAAAGTTCAATTTTTTATTTAGAAAAAGTTGTGACTTTTAGATGAATATGCTTTTATTTTGAAATGAAAATAAGTATGCAATAAAGTTCATGCAACAAATAAGCTAAAAACATGAAACATAATGAAACGCGGTAGCAACAACATGAAACAATGCCGTGCTTTTTTTATTATTATATTTTAAAAAAATCTTTTATAAAAATTAAAACATGGCAGTTATAAATATTTATTTGTTGAAAAATCAATGATATATTAAAATATAAAAAATAATTATTTACGTTGGCATGAGGTTTGCTTATAATATTTTGTACTTGCTTGTACTACAGTTTTATAAATGCGCGTTTATAAAAAACTTATTAAAATTTATTACTAATAACTAAGAAAATACGGAGGATTCAATGGGTGAATTTAAAGTTAGGAAAATAGGTCTTATAGCGGGAGTTATTTTAAGTGCTATATTGTTAGCAATGCCTGCTCCGGCAGGTCTGACAGTTTTAGGTCAAAAAGTATTGGCGGTATCAGTGCTGATGATAGTTTTTTGGATGACGGAGGCAATACCGATTCCAATGACTGCGTTATTACCCATATTACTGTATCCGCTTCTGGGGATTACAGGATCAAAGGGTCAAAACGAAATTGAACTATTCAGGCATTATGCTTACCCGACAGTATATCTGGTGCTGGGAGTTGGATTTTTAGCTTCTGCAATGCAGAAATGGGGATTGCACAGAAGAATGGCACTTGGAATTGTAAAAAAAGTGGGAAGTAAGCCAAGCAGAATTATTTTAGGATTTATACTTGCAACGGCATTTATATCAATGTGGATGTCAAATACTACCGCTACAGCTATGATGCTGCCGGTTGCAATATCAATAATCGCAACAATGGGTGATCAAATAACCGGAGGGTTTAAAAAAGCATTAGTTCTTGCTATACCGTTTGCGGCTACTTTGGGAGGTATTGCTACTGTAATAGGTACAACTACCAACCCTACAGGAATAGGCATAATTCAAGAAACTCTTGGATTGGAGATCAGCTTCCTGGAATGGATGAAGATAGGGCTTCCGTTTACAGCTATTATGCTTCCGGTAGTATGGATTTATCTTCGTAAATTTTATAAAACAGACAAAATGGAAGATATAAACATAGATGTTGTAAACAATGAATATGAAGCATTGGGACCTATGAACAAAGGAGAAAAGCTGACAGCAGTAGTTTTTGCAGTTTCAGTTCTCTGCTGGGTTACCCGCTCTCTCTGGAAATCATATATACCGTTTGCTACTGATGAAACAATAGCAATAGCTATAGCAATTTCAACAATGGTTATTCCGGTTGATTACAAAAAAGGAGTATATCTTCTTGAAGGTAAGCAGGCATTATCAGAAGCACCATGGGGGACAATGCTGCTGTTAGGCGGTTCAATGGTTATGGGAAATGCCTTTACGGATGCCGGTGTTGCAAAATGGGTTGCATCTAACCTGGGAGCACTCAGCAGTATGTCGCCTATAGTGATTATTATTGCAGTAGGTTTAGTAACTGCAATACTTACGGAAGTTACAACAAACGCAGTTGTTGTTGCGTCTTTCCTTCCTGTCTTGGCAGGTATTGCAAAAGGAATAGGAATGGATCCGCTTCAGCTGATGCTGACTTGTATGATTGCATCAAACTTTGCATTCATGCTTCCTCCTTCAACACCTCCAAATGCAATTGCTTACAGTACAGGTGCATTTGAAATATCAGATTTAATGAAGGCAGGCCTTGGATTAAAAATAATAGGACTAGTTTTATTCCCGCTTATAATGTATTTTATAACGTTTGGTTTATTGGGCGTAGGAATGTAATAAATAAATCATGGAGCAGGGGTACCTGCTCCATATCCTTGAGATTAGAGAGAAAATTTAATATCAATAAAAAATAAAATTTGTACAATAAACATTGACAGAAAGATTATTTGTAAAGGAGAAATAAAGATGAGCAAAGGAATATTAGACGGTGTAGTAGTACTTGATCTGACAAGAGTTTTAGCAGGACCTTACTGCGGAATGATGCTTGCTGACATGGGTGCTACCGTGTATAAAATAGAGCAGCCTAAGAAGGGGGACGACAGCAGAGCTTTTGGCCCGTTTATCAATGGTGAAAGCGCGTACTACATGAATTTAAACAGGAATAAACTTGGAGTGACTTTAAATCTAAAAGCGCCTGAGGGAAAAGAAGTTTTTAAGAAGATGGTTAAAAAAGCTGATGTGGTAATTGAAAATTATCGACCTGGTACAATGGAAAAACTTGGTTTGGGTTATGAAACACTGAAAGAAATCAATCCCGGAATTGTATATGGATGTGTCAGTGGTTTTGGACATTACGGACCCTACAGCCAAAGAGCAGGTTACGATATAATCGGACAGGCAATGGGTGGGCTGATGAGCACAACAGGATGGCCTGGAGGACAGCCTACAAGGACAGGAACAGCAATGGGAGATGTATTAGGCGGACTTGGATGTACAATAGGTGTTTTAGCTGCTGTGGTAAATAAAATAAAGACCGGAGAAGGGCAAAAAGTTGATGTTGCTTTGGTTGATTCAGTTGTATCTTCATTGGAAATAATTACTCAAATATATCTTGCAACTGGAAGAATTCCAGAAAGAATAGGAAACAGATATGAATCTGCATATCCTTATGATTCATTTAAGGCTAAGGACGGTGATGTAATAATAGGCTGTGGAAATGACAAGCTTTACAAACTTTTGGTAGAAGCTATGAATCAAGAAGAACTGGTTAATGACGAAAGATTTGCAACAAATGCATTGAGAGTTAAAAATCATGAGTTACTGAAGCCTATTATTGAAGAGTGGACAAAAAAATTTGAGGTAGATGAAATAGTTGAAAAGTTATTAAATGTAGGAGTTCCTTCATCTCCGATAAATACAATAGATAGAGTTGTTAAAGACCCTCACATAGCAGTTGCCAGAGAAATGTTCGTCGAAGTTGAACACCCTGTAGCCGGGAAGACCACATTGACTGGAGAGCATATAAAATTTAGTGATAAAAAAGCTGAAATAAGAACGCCTGCACCAACACTTGGACAGCACAATTTTAATGTGTACGAGGATTTTATAGGCTTAAGCGAAGAAATAATTAAAGAATATATAGACAAAGGTGTATTCTAACAACAAAGGAGCATATTATGAATAAAGTACAAATTGTAGAAGTAGGGCCAAGAGATGGATTTCAAAATCTTAAGGACTATATACCTGTGGAGACGAAGCTTAAAGTTATTGATGATTTGATTGAGGCGGGTGTTAAGTCAATGCAGCATACGTCCTTTGTAAGTCCTAAAGCAATCCCTCAGCTTAGAGATGCGGGAGAAATATCAAAAATACTGTTGGAAAAATATCCGGCATATGATTTTTTTGCATTAGTACCAAATCTGTATGGTGCAAGAAAAGCTTATGAATTAGGGCTTAGAAAAGTATCATATGTGGTATCGCTGAGTGCAAGTCACAATAAAGCAAACATAAATAGAACTCATGACGAATCATTTGCTGAGTTAAAGACAATCATGGACAACTACAAGGATTTAGATGTCTGCGTAGATGTTGCCACAACATTTGGATGCCCGTTTGAAGGCAAGTATTCAACTGATACGGTTCTAAGGTTTTTAGACCGGATTGCAAAAATGGGTGTAAAGGAAATGTCTTTGGCTGATACAATTGGAATTGCCAATCCGAAGCAGGTAAGAGAAATTGTAACAGCAGCAGTAAAAAAATTTCCCGAAATAGAATTTCAAGTGCATATTCATGACACAAGAAATATGGGTATGGTTAATACATTGACTGCTATTGAATCAGGGATAACAAAGGTTCAATCTACTCTTGGCGGATTGGGAGGCTGCCCTTTTGCACCGGGAGCTTCAGGAAATACAGCAACAGAAGATTTGGCATACATGCTGAGTGACATGGGATATGAAACTGGAATTGATGTGGATAAACTTATTGAAGCTGCAAAATATGAAAAAAGCATCATATCCGGAAACTTTAGCGGACACCTTGTAAATATACAAAAAGGAACACAATGCATTAACTAATATAAATTGCGGATATTAAAGATAAATATCCGCAATTTTCTTGTTTTGGTAAAAAACGAAAAAAATGATAGGGCTTATATATTTTGGTGCATATGGTATAATATTATTATAATTTTTATGATTAACAAAATCTGAACCAGCTTATGCTGATAAATATTTTACAAAAAATGAAAGGATGTTTTTTGATTGATACAATTGGAAAAGAACCTGACTAAACAAAACAAGAAGGTTACTGAAATTACGATGATAGCACCAACTGTGCAGCTTGCTCAGAGAACTATGAAAATAATTAAGCAAAGAAATGAAGACATTAATGTATTTGTGCCTGCTTCAAAGGAGGATGTTCTTCATGATGCTGTTAGAATGGCTAAAAATCTTGTAAACGAAGGGGCTATGGTATTAATAAGCAGGAAAGGAACGGCTGCAGCATTTAGAGAAACTAAGTTAAATATTCCCGTAATCGCCATAAATGTATTATTGTCAGATTACATTGAAGCTATAGAGATTGCTGAGAAGGAAAAAGGGATTATAGCTTTTTTTTCATATGATGAGATGGCAGAAGATGTTAAGAGCATATGCAGAATGCTCCATATTGACGCCAGATTTTATACCTTTAAGAATGACAGTGACTGTAAAATAGTTGTAGAGCAAGCCATTGAAGAAGGGTCCGTTTTGGGGATCGGTGGTGTTATGACACAAAAATATGCAGATAAGTATAAACTCAGGCATATTACCCTAGAAAATTCAGAGGCTACGATAAACAATGCAATTGATACAGCAAAACAAATTTTAGAAATACAAAAGGAAGAATTAAAAAAGCAAAACGAGTTGAAAATTCAGCTTGAAAGATACAAGGCAGTCCTTAATTTCACCCATGATGCTATAATTGCCGTGGATGAAAAAGGCACAATAGACGTGATAAACTCAATAGCAGAAAATATAATTAACGTAAGCCCGGGATATGCAGTGGGCAAAAACATAAAGCAAATTATACGAAATACTGACATGATACAGGCTCTTGAATCGAGAGAAAAAGAACTAAATCAGCTTATGAATATTAACGGAACTATGGTTTCTACAAACAGGATACCGATAATAGTAAACGACGATGTTAAAGGTGTAGTTGCCACATTTCAGGATGTGAAGGTAATTCAGGAAAATGAAAACAAGATAAGAAGAAGCCTTCATGAAAAAGGACTGGTTGCAAAATATAATTTTAAAGATATTAAGGGCGAATCTAAGAAACTAAAGAGTGCAATATCTATAGCAAAAAGCTACGCATCTTCAGATTCCACGGTTCTAATAAGAGGAGAAACAGGTACGGGAAAAGAGCTTTTTGCCCAAAGTATTCACAATTTAAGCAAAAGAAAGAATGGACCTTTTGTTGCAATAAACTGTGCATCTTTATCATCGAATCTTTTGGAGTCGGAACTGTTCGGTTATGTAGAAGGTGCATTTACAGGGGCTGTAAAGGGCGGGAAGATAGGGCTTTTTGAATTGGCTCACAAGGGAACCATATTCTTGGATGAAATTGGAGAAATTCCGATTGAGATTCAGGCACAGCTTCTGAGAGTGCTGCAGGAAAAAGAAATAAGAAAGGTCGGATCACTGAAAAAAATGCCTGTGGATGTAAGAGTAATAACGGCAACAAATAGGGATTTAATTGACTCAATAAAAGCTAATGCATTCAGGGAGGATTTATATTACAGAATAGGAGTGCTGAACCTAAATATTCCTCCATTAAGAGACAGAGATGGAGATATACTCCTTTTGAGCAAATTCTTTTTTGAAAAAAATATGGGCAAAGAACAAATCGAGTTTGTAGATGCTTTTTATCAGATAATGGACAGGGTTAAAGAGCATAAATGGTACGGCAATATAAGAGAATTGCAAAACTTTATTGAGAGAGTTTGTGTTTTGTTGAAATATCACGGAAGCCAATATAATTTTAATCAGTTAATAATAGATGTACTTGCCATAGATCAAAGAGGCGGTGGTGAGGTTTACCCTTCAAAAGATGACAATTCACCAAAAGGGCTGGTAGCAAATGATCTGAATAAATGGGAGATAGAAAAAATAACGGATGCTCTTATTTGTAATGAGCTGTCAATACAAAAGGCGGCAGATGAGCTGGGTATAAGCAGGACAACATTGTGGAGAAAAATGAAAAAATACAAAATAAATGTGTAATTATAAATTCTCTCCAAGCATTAAATGTTATGAAATAGCGATAATTGTAAAATCTTGTATACAAATGATGAAAAATATGTAATAATATATAATATATTCTTCATTTTACTTTTTGTGGAGATTAAATTTTTTGCTTAAGAGGAGAAAAACAATATGAAAACATTTTTTAAGAGAGGTACGACATTATTGTTAGTAGCTGCCATGTTACTGGCGATGGGGGCCTCTGCATTTGCCGCTGAGACTGAAACAGTTGAAGTGAAAGGCTACAGGGATGATTGGAGCTATATGACAGAAGAAGAGATATCTGTTTTGCCGGCTCATTTTTCTGTAACAAATGTTATCAACACATTCGATGTAAAAGAGATTGACGAATTTATAGATGAAGGACTTATAGTTAACCCTTCTTCAACTGTTACTCTGCTGGCGGAAGGAGGAGTTATATTTGATATTTATAAATTAACTTCAACGGCTGAAAATACATATGAATATTATGATGAGGACAAGCTCCCTCTATTTGGAAAAGCCGTTATTTTTGTTGCTGATGAATCTGGAGAAGTAGATGAAAAAACCGTAGACGTATCAGAGCTTGAAAACTATGATGCTGAGTTTCCTATGTACCTTCCGGGGTGCAGTGTTGAATTAACAGAACCAGGTGATTACTTTGTTCTTTTCAGAGAAGAGGCAATTGCCGGACAGGCCTCAGCTTTTATTAAAGTTGTTGGCGAGTCTGAGACTCAGAATGCACCTGAAGAAGCTACTGAAGCTACTGAAACTGCTGAACCTGAAATTCCTGCCAGTGTATCTGCACTGCCTACAAGTTCCAAGGTTCTTGTAAACGGAGAAGAGGTTTCCTTTGAAGCATATAATATAGACGGTAATAATTATTTCAAGCTCAGAGATCTTGCTACAGCAATAAACGGTACAGAAAAACAATTTGAAGTTGAATGGAACAGTGAAAAAAATGCAATTAATTTAGTTTCGAACAAACCGTATACTACAGTCGGAGGAGAGATGTCCAGTGGAAACAGTCAGGAAAAGACAGGAACCCTCAATACCGCAAAAATTTATAAAGATGGTGAAGAAGTTAAACTTACAGCTTATAATATTAATAATAACAATTATTTTAAATTAAGAGACATTGCACAATCATTCAATATTGGCATAACATGGGACGGTGAAACCATGACAATAGGAATAGATACAACAATAGACTATATAGCAGAGTAATATAAGTAAATAAAAATTCCGGAAACATGTTCCGGAATTTTTCATTTTTTTTTGTTTTTTATATATTTTTTGGCGTTTTTTATTCCGCCGAAATCTTTAAACATTTCCTTGACCTTTTTTTCTTCTATTTGCTTTGACGTCAGGCCCTCATAGTTTGCTTCTTTTTTTAACTTGAAATAGTTTAAAAGTCTGCTTTCCGAAAGCGTGCCGTTTTTTATTGCTTCTTTTACGGCACATCCCGGTTCCTTTGTATGTGTGCAGTCATTAAACCTGCAGCCGGTGGAAAGTTCGTCAATATCCGAAAATGTTTTGGACAAATCAGTGCTTTCAATTCCCAGTTCTCTCATTCCGGGTGTATCTATTACGGCACCGCCTGACTTAAGAGCAATCAGCTCTCTTTTTGTGGTTGTATGCCTGCCTTTATCATCTCCGCGTATGCCTTGCGTAGCAAATAGATTTTCCCCTGCAAGTTTATTGACAAGTGTAGACTTTCCGACGCCTGAAGAGCCTATAAAGGCAACAGTCATTCCATTTTTTATACATGCTCTTACTGCTGCTAATCCGTCCTCGGTCATACTTGATGTTACTATTATATCCACACCCAGCGCCACTGTTTCCAGCTGGGGTAATATATCTCCCAAATTATCGCACAGGTCTGATTTTGTTAGGACTACTACAGGCGTTGCGCCTCCATCCCATGCAACTCCTATATATCGTTCGAGTCTTCGTAGATTGAAATCATTATTAAGACTCATACATATAAAGACTAAATCGATATTTGCTGCAACGACCTGACTGTCGCAGGACGTGCCGGCAGCTTTTCTTGTAAATGAACTTTTCCTTGTTAGAACATGGTGTATGATTGAATTACCGTCATCAATTTCATCGAGCATAACAAAATCTCCTACGGCAGGATAATCAGAAATACTAAAAGCATTATGACGAAATTTTCCTGAAATTTGTGCTTTTTTTTCTCCTTTTTCTGTAATTACTCTGTACAGTCCCTTGTCTTGAGAAGCAATTCTACCAACAGTTAAGTTCTCATGCATACGAGACTCATTAACAAACCTTTCGTTGAGTCCGTAATCTTCCATATTAATTTTATTCAATGCATCCTCCTGAAATGTAAGTGATTATACGGAGGCATAGGATTATAGTTTATATACCTCCGGGTTTTCTGTTGAATTTTCTATTAATGCAAAAATCATAATGCAACACTCCCTTCTTGTGAGATATTTGTAAGAATATTTTATAATAAAACGTAATTAAATTCAATAAAATCCTTGAAAAAAGCATAAATTGTTTATAAACACTCCTTTAGCAGTTTAAAATAAAAATTGCAGGGTACTTATAACATAAAAAGAGGATGGGAGCTGGAATTTTGAAAACTAAGTGCTGTTCAAGACATTTGTGCAAACGTATGATAAATTATTTTTTTCGCAACCAATCAATTGCTATTGTGCTGAAGTATGGGATATTTGGATCGCTTTGGGTTGTTTTGTCAGATTCTGTTCTTGAAGTTTTTGCTGGTGATTTCGAAATATATAAAAATTTACAGACATATAAAGGCTGGATTTTTATCTTTCTTACAATGATAATAGTGTATATTTTAATAAATAAAAGGGAGAAAAGAATAATAAATGCAACAGGAGAATCATCCAAGGCGATAAGAGAATTGAGGCATATGGCGTATTATGACACTTTGACTGGATTGCCAAACAGAGCTATGTTTGTAAGCAAAATTAAAAATCTTGTCAGTAGTTCAAGGCAGAAGTTTGCGATTGCATTTTTAGATATAGATAACTTTAAATACATAAATGATACATTGGGACATTACATAGGAGATGATTTCCTAAAATTTATGGCACACAAAATGTCAAAAGAAATAAAGGCACCGGATATGGTAGCAAGACTTGGAGGAGATGAATTTGCAATATTAATAAGAAGTTTTGAAACCAAGGATATATTGCTTAACAGATTGGAAAATATAAAAAACAGTATAGGAAACACTTGGAATTCAGGCAGCAGGGAATTTTATATATCCATGAGCATAGGTATTGCGGTATATCCAGATGACGGCTACGATTTTGACACGTTGCTTAAGCATTCTGACATAGCAATGTATGCAGCAAAAAAAGAAGGAAAAAACAAGATGTTTTTTTATGAGGAAGATATTCATTACGAGACGATATGGCATATACAGATGGCAAATAAATTGCAAAAGGGCTTGGATTGCAATGAATTTGAACTGAATTACCAACCTCAGGTACAGCTGAGCACAGGAGATATAATAGGCACAGAAGCACTTGTAAGGTGGAATCACCCTCAGGAAGGTTATATTTCTCCGGCGGATTTTATTCCAGTAGCAGAAATAACAGGACAGATATATGAGTTGGAGAGGCGCATAATAAAGAATGTATTAATTCAGAAGAAAAAATGGGAAGAACAGGGCCTGAATGATTTAGAATTATCACTAAACCTGTCCGGAAAATCACTTATAAGTAATTCAAGTTTCAGACAAATAGAAGAAATATTTTCTGACTACGATGTGGACTATTCAAATATTGTTATAGAAATAACCGAAACAGCGGCAATTACACATATTGATACAGCAATAGAAAGATTAAATATATTAAAAGCAAAAGGTTTAAAAATTGCATTGGACGATTTTGGAACAGGATATTCTTCCCTGACATATTTAAGGAGGCTTCCGATTGATATTGTTAAGCTTGATAAGAGTTATATAGGAAACGGTGATAAAAAAGACATATCAATAATTAAATTTATAGTATCTCTTGCGCATGACTTGGGTATCAGAGTTATAGCAGAAGGGATAGAAACAATTGAACAGTATGATTATCTTAGAACTATAGAATGTGAATGCGGGCAAGGGTACTATTTAGGGCGCCCGATGTATATTGATGAACTAAATGAGCTGTTGACGGAGAAATTCGAGCAAAAATAAAGTGGTTTGATTTTATGTAATATTTAAAAAAATTTGCAATTATGATACAATGTAGTAAAACTAAATTAGGAGATTAAATTGAAAACAGAAAATTATAAATTTTTCCAAAACACCAAATGCGAATATTTTCCGTGCCATAAAACTTCCGATGAGGAAAGCTTTAACTGTCTTTTTTGCTATTGTCCATTGTACATGCTTAAAGATGAATGTGGAGGAAATTATGTTGTGAATCATGGCATAAAGGACTGCACAAACTGCCTTGTCCCACATTCGAAAGGAAGCTATGAAAGGATTATGGCAAAGATGAAGGAGGTTATTAAAAGAGGAAGTGATTTTTAATTGTTATTAACACTGTTAGAAAAGATAGAAACTGATTGGCAATAATTAAATATATGATTAATAAGGCTAAAATTACATATGATATAAAAAATGAGCGGTGGTTATTATGAATGATTTGAGCTTTAAAACTTATGCAGTAACTAATGAAATAGAACTTAATAAGATAGCTGTTGAATGTAATATAAAGAAAAAATATACATGGGAAGAACCGCTTATGCTTCAGGACTCAGTTCTGGAAATGGTAATAGGCGAGCAAGCCTATGAAAATGAAATGATTTTAGTTTTTTCATTCGGTAGCATAGTATTTATTAACTCCGATAAAAAGCACACCGAAATTTTTATGAAATATATTAAAAAAATTAAGACTGATATAGACATTGAGCATTATGAAAAATTTAAGGATGACTATGCTCTGCATTTAACTGAGGGAGAAGAATTAGAATGCACAGATGAATATGTTCAGGTTCCGCATAATGAGCTGTTTTATCCTGAGCTTATTGCCATTGTAATTGCAAAATCAGTAGCCTTGGAAAGAATTGAAGAGCAGCTGGGGAAAATTCTTGACAATATCGAAATTAAAATTGATAATCTGGAAAAGGGAAAGCTGAATATAGGGAATAAAGAGCTTGCTAAGACTATATCTCGAATAGTAAGACATGAATACAATACAATTGCATATATAATGATACTTGATAAGCCTGACATTACTTGGATTAACAGCAATGCAGCGCTGTTTTACGAACAGATGTCTGATTTTTTTGAATTGAACGACAGATATGAAGTAATTAAAAACAAGACGGAAATTCTTAAAAGCATTGTTGATGGGCTCGCTGATATAAGCAGTTCTATACGCGGACTCTTTTTAGAATGGATTATAATTATTTTAATAGTTATAGAAGTTATCCTGATGTTTCTTGATTTGTTCAGGTAAGGTGAGGCTTATGAATGTAAAAATACTTAACACATTTAAAGTTGCCGCAAGAATTTCGCTTATTCAGGTTGCTTCACATTTTAATTTTAAGCAGGATGCCGGATGGAAAGAATTTATTAAAATTGGGAGCAGTGAACTTGAGAAAGTATTTATGTACAGTATCAAGGACAAATATGTTTATTTGTACAAATATGGATGCATAACATTTGTTAATTTTAAGCATCATGAAATATTTTATTTTTTTGAGTATCTGTCTAAAATATATGTAGATATTGATAATACGATGCTTTCAAAATTTACTGATACATATGTGTTGAACGTATCTGATAACAGTATGGTAAATTTGGATGGAGTGGAGGAAAACTACGAATTTAGCGGTATTATGCTTGATATAATCTCAACAGTGCAGGCTAAATCAACAGAAATACATAAAATCGAAGCTGAACTTAATAAGGTCCTGGATGATGCAGAAAAGCTGATAAATTACTTAAATAAAGGAAGGCTGATAGCAAATTCGAGAAATGTTATATCTACTATTGCTCAATGCACCCGGTTTAAATACAGAACTATTGAAAGCGTAAGACTTCTTGACAGACCGCCTGAATTTTCTAAAACAATAGAAACTCGAAATCTGTTTAACATTGTAAGTAAATCTTTTGAACTTGATGACAGATATTTGGATATGCTTAACAGGATGGAAGTATTGGACTCTATAACTGAGGAATATTTCAACTTTAAGCATAACCAGTCGGAAAAGAGATTACTGATATTTGAAATAATACTTTTGGCATTGTTTCCAATTATGTATTTTATAGGATAGCTTTATTTAATGTTATTACCGTGCCATAAAGGATCATAGGTACAACTTTGCAGCATAGTAAATCAGCAAATGGAGAGGGTACACCGCATAAAACGATATTTGTAAAAATTTATTTTTCGCCCCGAGAGATCCATTATATTTATAGATAAAAGGTAACGCCAGAAGAGACAGTTGTTGAATAAAAACGGAAGAAAAATTTACTATTATCATCACTATTGAGGTAATAATAAATTTTTTTGGTTTTTCTTGATTTCTGGTGAAATAGAAAGTGAGAATATATACAATACCCATTGCATCGTAATCGACTTTTAGCAACACCGCCAGAATACAGGCAGATATAATTACCGCAGTGTTGTTGAATTTAAATCTTTCCACCTTATTATCCAATATGTAAATGGTAATTAAACCTATGAACAAAGTGAAAAATATATTTTGATGAACAAATCCTACCTGATTAAAAAAAGCCAAATCAAAAGGTATTTCAGAAATCAGTGCAAATAATAAAAGTCTCTGTGCATATTTTTTGAAATTGCTTGTGTGAAAATAGCCTTCTACTAACAGAAAGCAATAAATAGGAAAAGCAATTCTACCTATCATTCTAAAAATCATCATATCTTCTTGAAAGATTGCTCCGTAATGATCTATAATCATAGTAACAAGGGCAATTATTTTTAATGCAAATACATTCATATCATTCTCCGAAAATAAATATAACTAATTATATAAGGGATATTCAATTAATACAAGAGTTTAAACGATAATGTAATAATTCAATAATAATAACAAAACTATTTTAATTTGTGATATAATAATAGCGCATAATATTTTATCTGAGAGGTACATATGATTAAAGAATTTGAAGGAATACTTCCGATTATTGATGAAAAGACATACGTAGCGGAAGGTGCACAACTTATTGGCAATGTAATAATGAAGGAATATAGTAGTGTATGGTATAATGCAGTTGCAAGAGGCGATATTAATACAATTACTATAGGAAGATATACGAATATTCAGGATAATGCAATAGTGCATGTTGATGATACAGAACCAACTGTCATAGGAGATTTTGTAACAGTTGGGCATGGAGCAAATGTCCATGGCTGCACTATTGAAGATCACTGTCTCATAGGGATGGGGGCAATTATTTTAAACGGTGCCGTAATAGGAAGAGGCAGCATTATTGCTGCAGGAGCAGTAGTTAAAGAACACGAGATTATACCTCCATTTTCAATGGTTGCGGGCGTGCCGGGAAAAATTATTAAGAAACTCCCTGAAAACACGGACCGCTTGCATGCACAGGCGGTAAAATATAAAACTCTATGGTCAATAAGATACGGGGTCATGCCGGAAGCTGGCGGCGAAATATATAATGGTGAACAAATAGTATAAAAAAAGGCAGTTAGGAGACTGCCTTTTTTTTACGTTCTTTAACTTTAGGGGTAGTTAACTATAGGAGTTATGCTATTTTTTATAATCTCTACATGTGCCGAAAATTTATGCCAGCATTTTCATTATTGACGCCTTAGGCCTTACACCTACCATAGTTTTTACAATCTTACCATCTTTCATAACAGCCAGAGTAGGTATGCTCATTACGTTGAAAGCTGTAGCAAGCTCGGGCTGTTCATCTATGTTGACTTTTCCAACCTTTACATTTGGCACTTCATTTGCTATCTCATCCACTACGGGGGAAATCATTTTACAAGGCATGCACCAGCTCGCCCAAAAGTCCAATAGTACCGGTTTATCTGATTTTATAACTTCTTGCTCAAAATTTGATTTAGTTATTTTAACTGTGCTCATATTATTAATCTCCTTAAATATTTATTATGGTTTTATTATAGCAGGTATTAACAATATAACAGTAACTTAGTCACTGTCCAAGCTGTCTGAAAAAAGTCAGTAAATAGAGCTTTCAATTATATAGATAATATATTAACTTGTGGTGGAATATGCAGGTGCTGACTGCTTTTCACGCATTACTAATTAAATGCTTTTTAAAATCTGATAGGATTATAAATTTACTGTTGAGCTGAACAGTGATTTGGTCAACACATTAAAATTAATTTTTTTAAATTTTTTGGCAATACTAGTTATATATTCTATTGCGGAGGAATAAATGAAGGAATTATTTTTGAAGACGGAGCATGGGCTTCAGTCTATTGATGAAAAACTTATAGAAAAGTACGATCTGGTTGAAGGAAAAATTGCGCCGTTCAGCAGGTACTGGATAGTAGATAAAAATGGCAGCATGGGAATTGATGATCCATCTGACGATACTTCAAGTCCGAGTCCGGATGAAATGCCGGCGGGAGAAGGTGCAGAAGATGATGAAATTGTGGAATTTTCTGATACCGGTGCAATTCTTTCGCAGTCGGAGATAATAGATTTTTCCCACGGAACGGATTCGGAATAACATAGCTTAGCATTAGAACTAGTAAACCCGGCATTACATTATGATGGTAAGACCATCGTATGTTTGCCGGGTTTTGATTTAATATGAGTCACTATTAATTATTTGTAATAAAATATATATTGACAATTGAATGATTGAACAACTATAATTGATTAAACGGTTGAACAATTAAACAACTAAAGGAGGAGCAAATTGAACATAGAAGAGTTAAGCAGTGATTGTGATGTTATACATGCAGATGTAGTTGAAAAAGTAAGGAAGAAAATGCCTAATGAAAATGATTTGTATGACTTATCAGATTTTTTCAAGGTCTTGGGCGATTCCACCAGAGTTAAAATTATATGGGCTTTGGATCAAGATGAAATGTGTGTATGCGATATAGCTGTACTTCTAAATATGACGAAATCCGCTATATCACACCAGCTTAAAACACTGAGACAGGCAGATCTTGTAAAGTTCAGAAGAGAAGGAAAGGTTATATATTATTCACTCAAAGATGATCACGTAAGAGAAATATTTGAAACTGGTATGGAACATATTAACGAAAAATATATGCAGTAATAATTTTTTGGAGGAAGATAATGAGGAAGAAGTTTATGCTTGAAGGATTGAATTGTGCAAACTGTGCAGCAAAAATTGAAAGAGATATTACAAAACTTGAAGGAGTTGAAAGCGCATCTATAAATTTAATGACAGAAAAACTCATAGTAGAGGGCGCTGAGGATATGATGTCGCAAATAGCAATTATGGCTGAAAAAATAGTAAATAAATATGAACCTGAAGTTAGATTTAAAACAGCATAAGGAGTAAGTATGAAAAAAAGGATTTGGAGACTGATAATAGCTTTTGCTTTGTTTATAGCAGCGTTGGCTGTGCAACATGAAATTCTAAAAATGTCATTGTTTGTTTTGAGTTTTATTTTAGCCGGTGGTGATGTTGTCGAGAGAGCTGTAAGAAATATTATCAGAGGAGATGTATTTGATGAAAACTTCCTGATGTCAATAGCTTCAATTGGAGCATTTCTTATAGGAGAGGCCCCCGAAGGAGTGGCAGTTATGCTGTTCTACCAAGTGGGAGAAGCGTTTCAGAGTTATGCTGTGGGACAATCTAGAAAATCCATTGCAAGTTTAATGGATATCCGCCCCGATTATGCAAATGTGAAGATAAATGATGAACTGATAAAGAAAAACCCGGATGATGTTAAAGTTGGAGATGTAATTGTTGTGAAAGCAGGAGAAAAGGTTCCGCTTGACGGTATAGTGACAGAGGGTAGTTCTATGTTAGATACTTCAGCATTGACAGGTGAGTCTGTTCCTAGAGAGGTTACAGTCGGCAGCAATCTTTTAAGTGGATGCATTAATATTAACGGAGTTATTACAGCTAAGGTCACGAAGGAATTTGAGGAATCAACAGTGAGTAAGATACTTGACCTTGTTGAAAATGCCGGGAGTAAAAAGTCAAAATCTGAAAGGTTTATCACCAAGTTTGCCAGATATTATACACCTTCAGTTGTTATAATAGCCGCGCTCCTTGCTGTTGTGCCGCCTTTGATAATTAAAGGGGCTTTGTTCAGTACATGGATATATAGGGCATTATCATTTTTGGTTGTATCCTGCCCGTGTGCATTGGTTATTTCGGTACCGCTTAGCTTTTTCGGCGGAATTGGCGGGGCATCTAAAAAGGGAATTTTAATAAAGGGTAGCAACTACCTGGAGGCATTGGCAAAAACTGAAATAGTAGTATTTGATAAAACAGGTACATTGACCAAGGGAGTGTTTGAGGTACAGGAAGTTTATGCTGAGAATATCTCTGAGCGGGAACTGCTGAAGTTCGCAGCGTATGCTGAGGACTATTCAAACCACCCGATTTCTTCATCCATAAAACGTGCCTTTGGAGATGAAATCGATAGCGATAAAATATCCGATGTTGTGGAGGTTTTAGGACAAGGTGTATTTGCAAATGTCGAGGGAAGAAACATTCTCGCCGGAAACGGAAGGCTGATGAAAGAAAATGGCATTTCTTATTACGAAGGAGAGTTAATTGGCACTGTAGTTCATGTAGCTGTTGACGGGAACTATGCAGGATATATACTCATCGCAGATGAGGAAAAAGATGATTCGGCAAAGGCTGTCAACATGCTGAGGAAAGAGGGCATTAATAACATAGTTATGCTTACTGGTGACAGCAAGGCTGCAGGTGATAGTGTTGCCGGTCGGATAGGTGTGGGTAAAGTTTATTCAGAGCTTCTTCCTGGAGATAAGGTAGATAAGGTGGAAGAGCTTATAAACCAAAAATCACCGAGAGGAAAGCTGGCTTTTGTGGGAGATGGAATAAATGATGCTCCTGTTCTTGCAAGGGCAGATATAGGAATAGCTATGGGAGGTCTGGGATCAGATGCAGCTATTGAAGCTGCAGATATAGTAATAATGACCGATGAACCATCAAAGATAGTATCTGCAATTAAAATTTCACGCAAAACTTTGGCAATAGCCTATCAGAATATTATCTTTGCCATAGGTGTGAAAGTATTGATACTTTTATTAAGTGCTGTAGGTTTTGCAACAATGTGGGCTGCTGTATTCGCAGATGTTGGAGTCGCTTTTATTGCGATACTGAATTCCTTTAGAGCACTGAATGTCAGAAACATTTATTAATAAAAAACATGCATGTATATGAATCATGCATGTTTTTTATTATGTTGCTTAGAAAACGTTATGAAGCAAACTGATATTATGGTATAATAAATAAAACGAATTATTGTATCAGTGTAAATTAAGCCTATTCGCAGCTTGCACTTAGATATAATGACACTATTAATGATAAACCAATTATTAGGAGGGTACCATGGAGTTGAAAAATTTTAAGGAACTGGTTGAAAAGGTTCGAAACAGCAATTCAATAAAGAAAGTTGCAGTGGCAGCAGCCCATGACAAGCATACATTGGAGGCTGTATTTAGAGCTGTGAGCGATAAATTGGTTGAACCTGTACTTGTAGGTAAGAAAGATGAAATAATAAAGATACTTAAGGATATTTCTGTTGAATTCGATGAGAAAATAATAATCAATACTGAGAGTGATGCAGAAGCTGCAGAAAAAGCGGTTGAATTAATTAATGAAAATAAAGCGGATTTCATTATGAAGGGCAAATTACAAACTGCAGATTTACTGAAGGCGGTTGTTAATAAAGAGAAAGGGATAAGAACAGGTAACGCTATGACCCATGTGGCTATAATAGAAGTACCTTCATATCACAAGCTGATAGCAATAACTGACGGCGGAATGATGATGTATCCTAATGCTGAGGAAAAGAAACAGATTATAGAAAATGCAGTTGATGTATTTTTGGCTATGGGATATGAGTGCCCTAAGGTAGCAATATTAACAGCCATTGAAAGTGTAAACCCTAAAATGCCTGAGACAGTTGATGCGGATATACTTAAAAAAATGAACCTTAACGGAGAAATTAAGAATTGCATAATTGAAGGGCCTATATCTGTGGATTTAACCTTCAACAAAGAATCTGCCAGAATAAAAGGATATGAAAGTCCGGTAACGGGAGAAGCTGATATTATTGTATCGCCAGATATTACTTCGGGAAATATTATGAGTAAGGTATTGCTTGAGTTTGCAGGCGGAAAAATGGCAGGTATGATCGTGGGGGCTAAGGTGCCTGTTGTACTGACATCAAGAGGATCTTCTTCCGAGGAAAAGTACTTGTCCTTAGTGCTGTCTGCATCATCAGTCAGATAACTAAACTTCAATATGAATAAAATTTTACTGATTACTGCCGTCAACATGACGGCAGTTTTTAATATACTATTAAAACAAGATTGTTTAGCAATTTTTTACTAATATTTAGTCATATAAAGCAAGACTGCTCTAATATAAATATTAATAAGCAATAGATTGCTATTGGAGGGATTCATTTGGGAGATGACTGTCAAAAAATCAGAGAGGCAGTTACAAATTTGAAAAAACTGTACAGTTTCAGAGGGCCGCTTCATTTTACAGATTTTTCAAACTTAAGTTCAATTATAAGCATTGGGTATTTGTGCGGAAGGGATTTGTGCCATGCAAATCACATAGAATTTTACGATGCTGCACATGAAGAAAAAATCAAAGATGTGCCGGGAAAAGTAAGGGGATGTGCAAGATTTTATTATACGGAGAAAGCTAACTATGAGGTTATGCAAAAATTAGATATTCCCGTGTATCTTTTGTTTGATGAAGAAATTATATGCCATGACCTGGCAATTTATACAGATGGAAATGCCGACTACAAAAATACTTCTTATGGAACAGATTATAATTTTTTTAATTATGATATTGACTGGGAAACCGTTTTTGATAAAAGATGCGTAGATAAATTCTTAAAAGGAAAAGTTAATGAATTGTTTAGCATCAGAAAGCAGGCTGAGCTTCTTATTGATGAGCCTGTATCGTTGAGAAGGCTGAAAAATGTTATATTTAGAAGTCCGACAGAATACAGAAGGGCATGCAATCTTTTCGGAAAGAATAATATGTATCGCGTTGAACCTGATATGTTTTTTCATGACAGCAATTATGTAAAAGACTACAATATTGTGTATAACAGCCAAAGCGACAGAAATGTGTTCATATTTCATTTCTGTACGTGTAATCCGGTGAAGAATGATGACAGGCATGAATACAGACTGTATGATATAAACGACAGGCCGCTTCGTGCAGTAAAAGTGAATTATCTGGGAACAGATAAAACGGATTTTCATGTAGAGGTAGACTGCTTGCCATGTCTTCCGGTAAAATTCAAGTTCTGGTTTTACGGGGTGTTGTGCATAGAGGAAATAATAGGATAAGTAAGAGACAGTTCCCAAATAATCACATTGAAAATGAAAATTCAGGAACTATAAACACGTCAATCAGCTATAACTCGATATCAGGAATTAAAATTTCTACTTTCTTGTAAGGATTAGGTTCAATGGACGGTACAGGAGTCATGTTTACGTTAAATTCAGTAGTTATCCCCGGAAATACCTGAATATTGTGGATTGCCGTGGGGTAATAAAAATCAAAACTGACACTCAAGTGATAGGTAGTATAATAATATACCGGATCCATTGTGCTTATTCCTGGATTGTACGATACTGGAAGTGAAATAACCGGAGCATATCCCATTGAATCAGTAGTTGTGATTTCAACCGGTACCAGTTCTTCAAGCGAGGCATATACAGTTACACGTGCGCCGCTTAATGGGTATTTGCCAAGTTCTGTTACAGCTCTTATCTTTATATATCCGTTTTCTCCGTCATTAATATTTATATTGTTTGCAGACGCATCGCTCACGACGATACCATCGGTACTTTCCGGTGCTTGTGGGTTATTTTTCGTAGTCATATCTACTCTCCATTCTATATATATTATTTAATATATGCAAATATAAAAAATCTGAGACAGTCATTAATTATACTTTTTATTTAGTGCAAATTATGGTATAAATGAATGTAGCTGCATGCAAAGAAAGACATATTAATTAAGGACAACATATGATAGATATAAAATACGATTCGGAAATTATAAAAAATAAAAGAGAAACTATTAAGAAGCAATTGTTTGAGCGCTCAATAAATATAAAAACAGATAATTTTTCAAAAATAGAAGATAATGATTTGTATATATTGTTTGAATTATATGATGAAATATTTTTGTGTTCATGGTTCAAAGATAATTTTAAGGGAAAGATTATACTTAAACTGTCAAAACAGCTGTCACGTGCCGCAGGAAATACAAAGACAAGTAAGTGTATAGCAGAGATGAAGCCGGAGGATATTAAGTTTGAGATAAAAATATCCTTAAACCATTTGGCTAATTTCAATAAAGTTGACAGGATCAAGTATGTAGGAGGTATAGAAGCTGCAAGTGTGCTTGATGGGTTGATGCTTGTTTTTGAACATGAAATTTGCCATGTTATTGAATTCTTAATTTATCACAAATCAAGTTGCAGTAAAAAAACCTTTAAAAATTTAATATTTAATATATTTGGTCATGTTGAATCCACACATAAATTAATAGGCGTTAAAGAGGCTAATATGAGTATTTTTGGTATGAGACCGGGAGATAATGTAAAATTCATGGCAGAAGGCAGGACCTATAATGGCTTTATTCAAAAAATAAACACAAGGGCGACTGTTATGTGTTTTGATGAACGTGGAAGATATATTGATGAATTTGGAAGACGTCTGACAAAATTTTATGTACCTCTGGAGAGTTTGATGAAAGACGATTAAATTAAATACGATAAAATGAAAGGAAATTACATGAGATTAAATTTATTAATAACGGCTATAACACCAGGGCTTGCCCTGGGCCTTATAATTTACTGGTTTGACAGGCATGACAGGGAACCTTTGAGGGTGCTGATGAAAGTGTTTTTTATGGGAGTTGTTTCGGTTGTTCCAACTGTACTCATAGAAAATCTGCTTTCCTCATTCAATTTTTTCCCCGGTATTTTAGGTGCTGCATATACTGCTTTTATAATTGCTGGATTAACCGAAGAATTTATGAAAAGGAAAGTTGTACTTAAGTATGTTTATTATAACCCCGTATTTGATGAGAAGTTGGACGGAATAGTTTATTGTGTAATGTCTGCTCTTGGGTTTGCAACAATAGAAAACATAATGTATGTTGTATTTAGGTTTTCAGATATTGAGTCCATAGGGTTATATAGAGCTGTTTTATCTGTGCCGGCTCATATGCTTTTCGCCATAACTATGGGGTACTACCTGTCTCTTGCCAAGTTTTCTGCAACACCGGAGAACAGCAGATATTATTTTAAGAAATCTCTTACGGTTCCTGTTGTGCTTCATGGAATTTTTGATTTTATTTTGATGTCAGGGATAGATCTTTTGATGTTGCTATTTATTCCGTTCGTAATATATATGTGGGTAACAAATCTCCGAAAGCTGAATGTGTATTACAATGATTCGAAAAACAAGGAGTCTGGAACATCAAACAGTTTTCATCACGACGAATTTCAATGAATTAATAAAGAAGGTAACCCTTTAACCGCAGTCCCATAGGGACATTTTATAAACTGCGGTTAATCGGGCGGTATATTGGCAGACAGTGATTTTCACTGTCTGCCTTTTGCCGTTTTAGGCTACCGATTGTTTTTCTTCTTCTGCCGATTCAGGGTCAGGAATGATTTTTCGCTTTGGATCATTTGGGTCTTTCATATACCCATACGGTTCATTAGTACCTACTCTTGCACCTGTTTCTGCTTTTGCTCTGTTGGCTGCTCTAATTTTACGGCTGCAATCTTTGGCATATAGCTCGTTGATTATATTTTTGAACGGGGTAAAATCATCGTTGCCATACAGGCTATCGATGCCATCAGATATTGAAATAAACCTCACATTATAGTTTGGAAATACGATTTCGGTGTATCGACCTACCTCTAAATATTCTCTGCCAAATTGGCTCATGTCTTTGACTATTATGGTTTCAACCTCATCGTTTTCCACAAGCTCCATCAGTTCTTTAAAGGCTGGTCTGTTGAAATTCGTACCAGAGTAGCCATCATCAGCCATGAATTTAAGGTTTTCAAAACCGTTGTCCTTTATTTTTCTAAAATTAACCTCTGATTTCCTATGCTGTTGGACTCACCTTGACTGCCATCATCTTGGCTTAATCTTGCGTAAAGAATTGTATATTTTTCAGTGGTCTGTTTCATTTTTTACTCCTTTCCGACAAACTGAATACGGTAAACACATCATACCGTAACAGTTTGTACAAGTCTATCGAAAGCCGTTATTTCTTTTTAATATCTTTTTCGTCATCAATTAATCTGATTAACTCTTTGCTCGGCGTTGATGATGGCTCTGCTTGGAAGATGGATTTCACATAAAAGATTTTGCCGTCAATCATCATTCTTCGTTCTGTAAAAAATTCATTTTCATTTCGAGTAACCGCTGTATCCCTGTAAATTATTGTAACGGTATTTCCTTTTTCAAAAACTAAAGGCTTAAATTCAATGAAACTTAGCGTTACAATATACTTTTATATTTTAGTTTGATATAATGGTAATATTAGGATTCAAAAACAATTGCCAAGCTGATATGGCAGTTTGTAGTGGAGGTAGACGATGAATATAACTGTAACAGTTTTATTAAGCATTTTAACAAGTCTTGTAGCTACAATAATATGGGTAATATTTACAAAATTATATGATTTCGAAAGTAGAAAAAATATAGATTATTTACTTGAAATGGCTATAAATTGTTCACGACAATTTGAATATGCTATTAAATACAATGAGTATCAAATAGCTTTAACTCAAGCGGATAGAATTATAGATCTATTAAAAGAAATACGTGAAAATATTAGACCATTTACTTTTCTTTCATTAAAAAAGAAATTTATTTTAACGCTATTATATAACTCTTTATACATTATTGATATTTTTAAGAATTTAACTGTTGGGTATTCTGGGCATCAGGAAGAAATAGCAAGATGTGAACGTTTTGATAGAAAATATCTTTATAATATTCAATTAGATGAAGAATATTCTGTACCATTTTTATCCTTTTCACTTGAAATAATTCAAGATTTAAATCGTAGACTTTCAGTTAAAAAAGCGCTAAGTAACAATTTAAGTATGCGGTATTGTAGCAACAAAAAAGATATTTTAATATCAATGATATTTGCCATTACAACAAAAAGTGAAAGCAAATATTGCAAATTTGACTTAAGAAAAGATATTTTTTCATATAAAGAATATGAAGAATATATTGATAAAAAGGTTTCAGTAGAGAAACCAACCAATGAACAATAAACTTGACGGTCTCTCCTTAAACCTTGAACTTACAAATAAAGAAAAACTAAATTCTCTATTTCCCAAATGTTTTACAGAGTAAACACTTAATATTGCTTGCTAAAAAGATATTCAAGGAGGTCGTTTAGTGAATAATAAAAAAGTAAAAAAATATAAGTACACCGGTTACTGTTGGGCACTTAGTATTATTGGTTTATTTTCTTTTTTGACAACAGGATTTTATATTAATGCTTTAGTAATCAATTCTAATTCACAAAACTGGCTAAGTGTGCTTGTGGGCATATTGTGGGGACTATGCTTCAGCATTTTAACTGCTTTTTTAATAAAATGTAGCGACGATAAACGATATGATAACGCTCAAAAAAGCTTTGTGATAAATTTACATGACTATTATTTAAAGGATTTCCGTCAAGCTTTGAAAAATTATGCTATGTATTATGTAAATGCTTTTAAGCCTAGAAATGAATATCTTCTTTTTAGAGATATTCAAAGTGGTAATCGGATAGATGTTGATGCACTCATCTATAATTTTGCAGCATTACAGCATATAAAAGACAATGTGCCAAAAGCTAAAGGATGGCCATCCAGTCAAGCTGAATGGATTGTGGAGAAATTAAAAGATTTATGCATGGTGACACATACACATTATTACTTACATTATTATTATGAACTTTGTGAAGAATCCAATAAAGTTGTTAGTATTGCAAAGATTGAAAATGAAAAATACGATTACCCCATTTTCTCTGAAGACGAGTTGATGTATTTAGAAAGATATGAGGATGCGGTTTATTATTATAATATGTCTAATGATTTACAGGAAAAAAATCCGCAAAAATTTGATGATTTTAATTTTCAGCACATGTTTCAATGGTTTCGACACATAAATGATCAATTAGCGTTATTTAATATTGATTTAGTCCCTATGCAGTTCTCGCATCCCACTCAAGAAGAAAGAAAAATATTAGATGGAGATAGAAACCATTTTAGGGCTGTTGCGAAATCTGGTGAAGAGGCTGCCGAAAGCATTATCGAAGAATATAAAACGCATAATTTAGGGTAACGTTGGTGTTAGCATAAAGAAACTTTGAAAATGCTAAGGGCGTCCATTTTGGGAACACCCTTTAGTTGTTGATAATTTGTGCCATACAAAAGGATAGAACTATTCGTTACACCCTCAATCCAAGCTACCCACAATTTTGTTAATATCACCATCGCTTTCGCCAGTGATTGCACCGCCGCCTATAATACCAATTTTATTGCCGTTCTCATACATACCCTCAACGTAGCTACCATGGTTTGGTTCATCATTATCTTCAATCCAACCAAATCCGAGAAAGTAAACTTGCTTTTGACCGTTAACAATCCGTGTATCGCCCATTTTCAGTGTACAGGTTTTAGATGGGGTAGGTGGAGGTGGCTTTGTAGCCGTTTGTGTGGGAGGAGTTGGGGTGTTGGTCGATTCTTCTTTTTCTATTGGCTGAGGTGGAGAGGTTTTTGCTAATTGGTTCGATTGTTAGTAGAGATGGGGTGTTATCCCTATATGATACTGCAACCTGCGATACAGGACGAATGTGGGCGTTGGTGTCGATTGTTCTTATTTTGGTACACCTTGCTGTATCAGCAGAGAAGAAGTAAGCAATACGATTGCTAATCCAGTAATTTTAGTCTTTCTCCGTCACCGTATTCTCCTTTCGGCACAAAAAATTTACCACAGTCATTGAGATTTTCTTTCTCAAAACTGTGGCCATTCTTGAAATGTAATTCGTTTGAAAGTTCCACACCAAGTTTAAATCCTTGAATAAAATTTTTTGCATTAACAAGGTGCGCACTTCATTTTACAACCTATCACAACTAAATATTTCTGAATGGGATACTCGATGGTTTTACATCTATCTTTGCAATACCATTTAATTTTAAATAATCGTCAAGCCCTTGTTTTGCAACATTTTCATCCAAAGTAGGGCTAAAACGTATTTCCTCTATGACTCGATTATCGGAATCAGTCAGACCATAGATTGGTATTGTAATATAAGGTATTACTACCTTGCCATTAGTTCTAAAATTCGGATAATAATTTACGATTCCATTATAATTGCAAATCCTTTGATCGGTGATTCTATCATCGCTTTCATATATTTTATTATTTGCCCAAAATTGAGGGATAAACGCATATCTATATTCATGTTCATACTCAAATCCTGTATGTTTTACAAATAATGAAATAAGTCTAATATGCGTAAATACAGTTTTCTTAATAATTTCATCTTTTAGTTTATTATTTACTTTTAGATAGGTTTTACCACTTTTATATATAGAAGAAATCAAGTGTTTTATTGGTTTATACTGCTTTTTATTATTTTTTTCTTCATTGTCGATATAAATAACTTTGCCCATTATGTACGTACCCGGGTTCACAAAACTATTTTTAAACTTATCTTTATCTACTTTTATATTATATCCGTCATCATTAGAATAATTTTTCCACATAGGAAGAGAATCTTTTTCAGTAGTCATAGAAAGAATATATACATCTTTCTTTTCGTTGTTTATTTGTTCTTTTAAACTATTTATGAAAGATTCTTTATAATTAAGCTTTTCCAATACCTTAAAAATATATGATGTTTCACTTGGATCATTTAAAAAATCACTTTTGGTGACCCAAAACTCTTTCTTGTCTAAAATTCCTTTTAGACCTGCTATACTCGTATAATGATACATTTTGTTCTTATCTTCATCAGTCTTATTATTATCATTGTCAGAAATGTTTTTAAAAAAGTTATATAAGAAAGGCGAAAAGTGATTAAATTGAAAAATAGATTCGTTAAATTTTGTTACAGCTTCCCAATAATTTTTCTCAGCATCCTTTTTTAATTCTTCAATGTTTTCAGATTCTAAGTCTATCAAATATTTATATGCCGTGCCAATATAAATATAATCAGATTCCGATGTGGGAGTTATTTTAACTACTTTATTAAAACAACTTTTTGCAAAATCACATTCATCTAAATTCGAAAGAACTATTCCAACTTGCAATAATATATTTGAATCATCTAAATTTTGTACATCTATTTTTTCTAAATGTTCTTTTGCTTTATGTTCATGGTGCAAAAAATATTCACTCATACCTTTTATGTAAAGTTTGTTAGTATCAAAATTTGAAATATCGAGTTTAGATATTTCTTCAAAGAATTTTTGTGCAGTTTTATTATCCAGTCCATTTAATTGCAGCCCTGCATTATATAAAAGATTAATATTACTTACATTTAATTTTAAGATATTTTCGTAGCATTCAATTGCGTCTTTCTTTTTTCCTAAAACTTTTAATGCAAATGCTTTTATAATAAGAATTCTCATTCTTGCCATTGCTTGTATCACTTAAATTTATTATTTTTTGAAAACAACAAATAGCAAAATCATGTTTATTAAGTGATAATAGTCGACAAGCGATAATATTTAGCGAAAAAATGTTATTTATGTCTTTTATATTTTCCTTAATAGCTTTATTAAAATTATCCATACCATCTTTAGGCTTTCCTAAAATCATTGAACATGTTGCTTTTATATATAGTTCTTGAGGGCTATATTTAGGTTTTTGGATGGATACAATTTTTTGATACAATTTTGTTGAATATAATATTTTGTTACAGTCTAAAAAGTCGGCTAAATCATATAAGTTTATTAAATCATTTGTTTGCAATTTAAGTATTTTTTCAATGCATTCTACAGTTTCATTAGGTTTACGCAATATATAAAATAACTTTGTAATACCGCATAAAATTACAATATCAGTAGGATTAAATTTTAATATTTGCGACAGACATTTATATGTCGCTTCATAATCATGTAAAATTGAAAGCTTATTTGCTGCATTATATAGACGTTGGATATTTTTATCTGTTTCTACTATTTCTTTGAAATACTTTATTGCTAATGAGTCTATAAACAAGCAATAGGCAGCATTACCTTTACAATACTTATCTTCAACATTGTTATCTTGTAAGTCCAAAATTTTATTATAATATTCAGAGGCAATATTTTTTTTACTTATCTTTTCTAGTTTAAATGCCATACCATGTAATTTGATTATATCTTCTGTTAGATTTAATACTTTATTAAAGCAGTCAATTGCCTTTGATTGGTAGCCATTATTACATAAATATATCCCAATATCAAATATAATATTTACATTTGTTGTTCCTATTTCCAATATCTTTTTAAAGCATCGAATTGCTTTGGCTGTTTCCCACATCGAATAGATATGACTCATACCTTTATAATACAGTTCATCAACATTATCAAAATTGATTTGTATTTCCGTTATTCTTCTACATATATCTCTTGCTTTATCAATTTCTCCTGAATTGTACAGTTGCATTGCTAATTCAAATACGCCTTTTATATCCGTTTTATCTACATCACTACCGTCCATAACCTCTTCCTCCTAGCACTTGAAATTCATCTAAATATAATTATACATCTATAGACCATATTTTTTCTATCTGAGTTAATGAAAATTTCAATAAAGCATTTTAAATTGGTATTTACAAACTATGTTAGAGCAGCATATATAAAAGAAATTGAAAACTTTTCAATTTAGCATTGTACAACTAAATATTCGATACAGTGCACAAAAAGGAAACAACCTTGAAGTCTGTATGTTGACCTCAAGGTTGTTTTCCGTACTCAGTTTGCGTTTTCTATTTTATCTCTATGGTACTTCCTCTTTAAAGGATTACCTTTTTTAACTTAATTTTGTCCGTTATTAATCATTTTCGTTAGTATTTTCTCGCCTGTTATAGGTAGACTTCGCATATTTATGTTAGTTGCATTGTATACGGCATTTGCGATTGCAGGTGCCGGGGTGTTAATTACAAGTTCACCTATTGACTTTGCACCAAATGGTCCCGTAGGTTCATAGCTGGATTCAAAATCAACTCTTATTTTTCCCACATCCATCCTTGAAGGAATTTTATACTGCATAAATGAGTCATTTAGCATTCTTCCATTTTCGTCATACTTAACATCTTCATACAATGTCATTCCCATTCCTTGGACTATTCCGCCTTCAGCCTGAATTCTAGCAAGGTTTGGGTTTATAACAGTTCCGCAGTCAACTACTCCCACATAGTCAATTATGTCTATTTTACCTGTAAGCTTATCCAGCTCGATTTCAACCAGACCTGCCATAAATGGAGGAGGTGATGTAGGTGAAAAATGAGATCTTGTAGCAGTAAGGTAGGCGTTTGTGCCCACGTAGCTGGCATATCCTATTTCAGCGAGAGATATAGTCTTTCCGGTGCCTGCGCACACTACTTGTTTCCCGTCAAACTCCGCATCCTCAGGCTTGCATCCGAGAAGTCTTGCACCTTCAGATAGTATTTTGTCTCTTAGCACCTCGCATGTTTTAACAACAGCCATTCCCGTAATATAAGTTGTGCTTGAAGCATAGGAGCCTGTGTCGTATGGAGATAAATCAGTGTCAACGCCGTGAACGACAATATTGTCATAATCTGTGTCTAGGCAATCGGCGGCAATTTGTGCCAGAATTGTATCACACCCTGTTCCCATATCGGTGGCCCCTATTAAAAGCGTATAGAAGCCTTCATCATTCAATCGGATCTCAACAGCTCCCACATCACATGATGAAATTCCCGATCCCTGCATTGCAACAGCACAGCCGACAGAACGTACTTTATCATTTCCTATATCTTTAGAGGGAAATTTTTCGTCCCAGTTTATCATTTCTTTAGCTTTTAACATACACTTGTCAAGAGTGCAGCTTTTTAACTCTTCATTATAGTAAGTGGGCATAATTTTGCCTACATTTTTCTGAGTAAGCATGTTGTTCATTCTCAAGACGGTAGGGTCCATATTAAGTTTGGCGGCCAATTCATTAACAGCAGATTCCAAAGCAAAGAAGCCTTGAGTTGCGCCGTATCCTCTGAATGCACCCGCTCCCATGGTGTTTGAGTAAACAACCTCATTTTCAAATTTATACGATGCTGCATTGTATATGGTCATTGCCTTGTGACCGGATAATCCGACAGTTGTCGGGCCGTGATCTCCGTAAGCACCTGCATTCCATAATGAAAACATGTGAATAGCTTTGATTATTCCATTTTCGTCAGCTCCGAGCCTAATCTTCATCTCTGCTTCGTGACGTGGGCTTCCGTTGGTAAAGCTCTCTTTTCGTGAATAAACCATTTTAGCCGGTTTACCTGTTTTCCAAGTTACAATTGCAGGGAAAATTTCGCTTACAATCGTCTGCTTTGCACCGAACCCTCCGCCGATTCTCGGTTTAATAACTCGAATTTTAGATTTTGGAATCTGAAGAGCGTTTGACAGTATACGTCTTACGTGGAACGGTACCTGTGTTGAAGTTATAACAGTAAGTCTTCCGTAGGTGTCAATGCTTGTTTGAGTTCTAAAGGTTTCCATCATAGACTGATTGTTTGCTTTTGTAGTGTATGTCTCTTCAATTATGTGAGCACAGTTTTTAAAATCTTTTTCAACATCTCCCACTTCCATTGCATCAGATGAGCAGATGTTTCTCTTATTGTCAGCACCAACGTCGCATAGAGTTTTAAAGTCGTCTTCAGGATGAACAATGATCTTGTTGTCAATTGCTGTTCTGTAATCCAGCAATGCTTCTAAAACTTCATATTTAACTTTGATTAATCCAAGAGCCTTGTCCACTGATTTTTCATCCAAACCTGCTACTATTGCCACAGGATCTCCGACACATCTCAGCCTTTTATCGAGAATAAGTCTGTCATACGGGCTTGGCTCGGGATAAGTCTGTCCAGCTGTGGTAAATCTTGATTTAGGAACATCCTCATAGGTTAGTATGCACTCGATTCCAGGTACTTTTTTCGCTTTTTCAGTATTTATTTCATTGATAATTGCATGTGAATGAGGGCTCCTCAGAAGTTTTACAACAAGATTGCAACCTTGAGTAACATCATCTGTGTATACCGGTTTGCCTGTTACCAATGCAATGGAATCTTTTTTTCTGACACCTTTATTAACAAACTTCATGAGAGACCTCCCTGTTATTCTTTAGCAACAGAAATTTTCTGACAGCTCTCAGCTGTCCCATATAGCCCGTGCACCTGCACAGATTTCCTTCCAGATATTTTTTGATTTCATCTTCAGTAGGGTTATTCAATTCCTTAACCATTGATAATACGTTCATTATAAACCCCGGGCTGCAAAAACCGCACTGCTCTGCACCTTCATCTGCGAGAAAATTACCAAACTCAGCAGCTTCTTCCTGCAATCCTTCCATAGTGGTAACATGTAGCCCATTAGCACGAACGGCTAAAAATGAACATGAAAGTATTGGCTTGCTTTCAAGTATTACGGTGCACAATCCACAGTTGGAAGTTTCGCATCCTCTCTTTACACTGAGCTGACCTTTAGATCTTAAAAAATCTAAAAGCAGAGTATCAGGTAAAACATCATCTATATATTCTTTATCATTTATCCATAATTTAATCTGCATAATTTCCTCCGTTCAATATTGCTTCAATGCCTCTTTTTGTAAGCACACCTGCAAGAATTTTTCTGTATTCACTGCTTGCACGCATGTTTGTCCCAAAAATAGTTCTGTCCTTAATGTTAGAAATTATTTTATTAATTTCATCACTGTCAGGTGAGCTGCTGAGTTCAAATATATTTAGAGAAGCTTTCATAGGTCTTGCACCGTGCGCCGTAAACCATTTATTTCCTTTTTTTGAAACTGCACAGGTGAGAACAGGAAAATCAGTTGCACTTAATCTGTAGCTAGAATACGAAATTTTTCTTTTGTCTTTTTTTATAATTATGCTTACCAATATATCATTATCCAGAGGCATACCTAAATATTTTTCCAGAGAAACAACACCGCCGCTAAATAACTCAACATAGGTATCTAATACCAATAAAGCCGTCAATATATCTGAAAAGCCGAATCTTGAATAGATGCTTCCTCCGATTGTTGCTAGGTTCCTCATTTGAACTCCTACGATATTTTCTACTGATTTAGTAAGAGAACCGCCGAAATAATTATTTAGGCCTTCGTGAGTTTCTATTTCCCTAAGAGTGCACATGCATCCGATTCTAAAACTATCTTCATCTTCAACGATTGAATTAAGACCCAAAGCTGATAGATCTATTGCAGTACCAATTCTCTTTCTGCCCATCTTAAGCCAAAGCATACCGCCGATAATTGTGTTTCTCCTGTTTTTATTTAACTCGAAAGCCTGTTCCAGACTTTCAGCTACAATATATTTATCAATTGTAAACATGTGGTGCCCCTTTCAATAGCTTAAATATTTTTATATAGTCCTGTCAAATTTTCATATTTAGTATATAATTTTAATACATTTTACCTTAAAATATAATAACAATCAAGAATTATTTGCGAAAATTATTCGTATTATTACGAATAATAATGATTAAAATACACGAGAAATAGGCGAAAAAAAACCGCTCATTTGAGCGGTAAGGTTAACAATATTAATACTTAATAAACTTCGATCCCGGAACTCCACAAATGCTGCATTTATCAGGAATAGACTTTTCAATGTTTCCACAGACAGGACATAGATAGTAAAAAACTTCTTCTGCCTCATCAATCTTTTCCAGAGCTTCCTTATATAATTTAGCATGAACTTTTTCTGCTTCCATTGCTAATTTAAACGTTCCTATAGCTGCCTTGTTTCCTTCTGCTTCTGCAGCCTTTATAAATTCGGGATACATGCTTTCGTATTCATAAGTTTCGCCTGCAACTGCGTCTTGCAGGTTTTCAGTAGTTGTTTTGATTTTGCCTGCAACTTCCAAGTGCTTTTGCGCATGCAGTGCTTCTGCATCTGAAGCTGCTCTGAAAAGTTTAGCTGCGTTTGTTTTACCTTCTTTTTCTGCTTTCTTAGCATATGCTAAATATTTTCTGTTAGCCTGAGATTCTCCTGCAAATCCGTCCATTAAATTTTGTAATGTTTTGTTTTCCATTCTTTAAATCCTCCATGATATTTCATTAATTATTTTACACTTAAAAGACATTGAGGGCATAGACCTTTAAAATATACATTTTTGTTGTCAATTTTGAAACCTTTAAGTTCATTTGATTCTAATGAATCAATGTCAATATTGAAATCATAAATATTTCCGCATGATTCACATTTAAAATGACCGTGATTTCCGGTAGTTATATCATACCTGGTTTCATTATCTTCTATTGTAATGACTCTTACGATACCTGCCTCTGTCAATGAATTTAAAGTGTTGTACACAGTTGTTTTAGATAACGTAGGAACTTCATCATGAAGCCCGTTATAAATTTGGTCCGCAGTCGGATGATTGTGATTTTGCGTTAGGTATTCCAAGATCTTCAATCTTTGATGTGAGAGACGAATTTTATTATCTTTTAATTCATTTAGTAAATCTTTAAATTCCATCTTAATAATACCCTCTTTCTATACCGTAAAATCATTTCAAATTTGCAATGATTACAATATAATAATACAGTTAAATTTTATAAAAGTCAATAGGTAATTTCTAAAATAAAAATAAACATCCTATCCAAAAAATTCCTTGATAAAAATTTTGACTTGATTTATTATTGTTATTGTTTTAAAAATTTATTAATAGGGTATAACTATAAAAAAATTTGTCATAAAGGGGTAATTATGAAATATTAGTTAATATACCGCAAAAACTAATGAACAATATGTAACAATACCAGGCTTGGTTGGATTTAAGGGGGATGAATGGAGCAAGTTAAACTAACTTCAGGAGGTAACATATGAAAAATAATTATGAAAAACGAATTCCGCTTATGAGCCTAACAGTAACCCTTGCTACTTCGGTATTAGTTTATATCCTTAATATCCCCAGTCCAAACGTGGTGCTTCTTACTGTTCTTGTGTATTTCACATTTCTTGGAGGTTATTTATCCGGTACGTTAAGCGGAATTGTGACTATTTTGTTTACAATTTATAAGTTTATGGAACCTAATCAATTATTTTCGTACTCTGATGATAATTTAAAAAGAATAATTGTGTCAGTTATTTTCATACCATTAATGATATTGATAGTTGGGTATATGAAAAAGGATTTATTGGATAAAAATAAAGAATTAGAAAAGGCAAATGAGAATTTAAGAAAATTATCTATAACAGATTCGCTTACATCCATATACAACAGGCGTTATTTTGACGAAGTGCTTACCGATGAACTGAGAAGATCTGAAAGGTTAAATATTCCAATATCTTTGGCAATAATAGATATAGATTTTTTTAAAGAATACAATGATGTTTATGGGCATATTGCTGGAGATAACAGTTTGATAGCAGTTGCGCAGGCTATTATGAAGCAGGTTCAGAGAACCGGTGACTTTGCAGCCAGGTATGGAGGAGATGAGTTTGCGGTTGTATTGCCAAACACAACCTTAGACGGTGCAGCAGTAGTGTGCGAAAGAATATTAAGATCTGTAAGAGACTTGAAAATTACCCATGGAGCAACTAAAGAAGGAATATTGACAATAAGTATGGGAATAGCTGTATGTGATGAATCAAGAATTTACGAGGGTGGAAGTTTAATCAATGATGCGGATCAAGCATTGTACAAAGCAAAGAAAAAAGGAAGAAATCAATATTACTTCTAATTTTATAATATGAAATATCCAGATTTCTGGGCAAACTAAAAAATATGGTACTATTGTAAGAGTACTGTAAAAGTTGCAATTTTGCGGTACTTTTTTATATTTAAAGAACTTAAATAAAAAAGGAATATTTATAAAAAGTATACATCTTACGATAGAATTAATTAAATTATAAATGTATATATGGTAATTTTTGCTACAACAAAAAGTCTGGCTATTACAAGGCCAGACTTTTTGTTACGCCATTGAGTTTTTTGAATTAAAATTTTTCAGCACTCAATTCCAGCAGTTATTTTGAATTTTATTGTAATGAATTATAATTTTTGTCAGAAGACATTCGACTGCTTCTATTCATCACCATGTTTCTGACAATTGGAGTAGTCATTGCTACCGCTGCTGCGGTTAAACCCACTCCAAGCATTAATTTTCCGGGTGTTTTTCTCATTTTCATATTCTCACCTCAACTATATTTTCTGCAGAAAGTTTTTTTATATACGATAATAAGACTTCCATATTTATATTAAATCAAACAGGATTTTACTTTAATAAGTTTTTAAAAAATCTATGTTTAGCCTTGACGAATAATGGCAATAATATTAATAAATTATATTAAAAGGCTGGTGATTTACATGTATGCAATTTTGGCAGTTAAGGTTGAAGAACGTGCGGCTAAAGCACCTCATCTTCAAAAAATCCTTACAGAATACGGATGTATAATAAAAACAAGAGTAGGGTTTCATGAAACGGATCAAGAAAAATGCTCCATGAGCGGAATTATATTGCTTCATTTATTTGGAGACAGAAAAAGCTTTGAAGAGCTGTTTGAAAAGATTAAGGAAGTTGACGGTGTTATACCTAAATTTGTTGAATTCTAAAATATCTAGAATTCTTTTTTTTGGTTAATCCTTAAATTCCCTTAATTTCATAATATTTAAAATTAATACTTAAAAGTGTTTAAAAATTTATTTATAAGTGATATAATACATTAACGCATCATTAAGCGAGTCAGTGTGTTGAAATAAATAGAGAAAGCGGACTATTGCATTAGTGAAGTATGCAGGCTTACACGGACGTGCATAATAAAAAATGTAAACATCTGCGTTTAGAATGGGCGGAATAGGAAATACAGTATGCATACTGAGCTTTCCAAAAAATGTACATGTTTTGCTTTTGTGGTATAATAAATACAACAGATCAAATAAATAACAAGGAGTGATAGAATGCATTGTGTGCAAAAAATCAGTGAAAGTATATATTGGGTGGGAGGAAACGATAGGAGACTTGAGCGCTTTGAAAATATGTTTCCGATACCGAAAGGAGTATCCTATAACTCATATTTAATATTAGATGAAAAAACAGTGTTAATGGATACAGTTGACTTTGCAATAAGCAGATTATTTATCGAAAATATAACTCATGTTCTTGACGGAAGAGACCTAGATTACTTAGTGATAAATCATATGGAGCCTGATCACTGCGCAAGTATTGAAGAATTAGTCAGAATATATCCAAACTTAAAAATTGTCGGAAATAAAAAAACTTTTCAATTTCTGGGACAGTTTTATAATTTTGATTACAGCAATAATACATATGAGGTTAAAGATTGTGATACGCTTAACGTAGGATCACATAAACTAAAGTTTTTTACAGCACCCATGGTTCACTGGCCGGAAGTAATGTTTACCTATGAAGAAACAGAAGGTATTTTGTTTTCAGCTGATGCCTTTGGAACATTTGGAGCTTTGGCAGGTAATATTTTCAGCGATGAGACGGATTTTGATCATTACTATTTGGAGGAAGCAAGGAGATATTATGCAAATATAGTAGGGAAGTATGGTGCGCAGGTTCAAAGCATATTAAAGAAGGTATCATCAAGTCCCATAAATATGATTTGTTCGTTGCACGGACCGGTTTGGAGAAAAAATATCGAATATATACTGGACAAGTACAATAAATGGAGCAAGTACGAACCTGAGAAAAAAGGTGTTGTAATTGTTTACGCTTCAATGTATGGAAACATGGAAAACACTGCAAATGTCATTGCTAATAAGCTTGCACAAAAGGGTGTTCAGGATATCAGGGTATATGACGTTTCTAAAACTCACCCGTCGTACATCGTATCTGATATTTGGAAGTACAGTCATGTAATTTTTGCTTCAGTTACATATAATATGGGATTATATTATGGTATGGAATCGCTGCTGCATGAACTTAAGGCTCTGAACATGCAGAACAGAACAGTGAGTCTTGCAGGAAGCGGTACGTGGTCACCTGCTGCCGTTAAGGTTATGCGGGAGATTTTGGGATGCATGAAAAACGTTGAAATTGCAGGAATACCTTTCGAAATAACATCTTCAATGAAAAAAGATCAGGAGCCGGAACTTGATAAATTTGTTGAAGATATTTACGAAACTTTAATATAAAAAACACAATATCTTGAAAAAATTGAATTAAAATTGAACAGGAGGGAAAAATGAAAATTGAAACTCAGTGCCTTCATGAAGGATATCATCCAAGAAACGGTGAACCAAGGGTTCTGCCTATTTGCCAAAGTACTACATATACATATGATTCTTCCGAACACATAGGTAAACTATTTGATTTGACAGCAGAAGGACATATGTATTCACGCATATCCAACCCGACGGTTGCTGCTGTAGAGGCTAAAATTGCAACACTTGAAGGAGGTATTGGAGCACTATGCACAACATCTGGGCAGGCAGCGTCTCTCCTAAGTCTGTTAAATATTTTAAAAGCAGGGGATCATTTTATAAGCATTTCGTCAATATATGGCGGAACTATAAATTTATTTGCGGTGACGCTGAAGAAGTTTGGAATTGAATGCACGTTTGTAAGCCAGGATTCTGATGATGAAGAAATTCAGAAACAATTCAGAGAAAATACAAAGGCTGTTTTTGGAGAAACTATTGCAAATCCTTCACTTGTGGTTTTTGATATTGAAAGATTTGCAAATATTGCACATAAAAATAATGTACCGCTTATAGTTGATAACACGTTTGCAACGCCATATCTTTGCAGACCGATAGATTTCGGTGCGGATATAGTAATTCATTCAACTACAAAGTACATGGATGGTCACGCGGTTCAAATGGGCGGTGTAATCGTTGATAGCGGAAACTTTAATTGGTCAAACGGTAAGTTTCCTGAATTTACAGAACCTGACGAATCTTATCATGGAGTAGTATATACTGAGAGCTTCGGAAAAGCTGCTTATATAACTAAAGCAAGAGTTCAGTTGATGAGAGATATCGGCGCATACCCGTCCGCAAATGCAGCATTTTTATTAAATTTAGGGCTTGAGACTCTTGCCGTGAGAATGGATAGGCATTGCAGCAATGCATTAAAAGTAGCTGAATATTTAAGCAAGTCTAATAAAATTGAGTTTGTATGTTACCCTGGTTTGAAAAACGACAAATATTATCATCTAGCACAAAAATATGTTCCAAAAGGAAGTTCAGGAGTAATTTCATTATCAATAAAAGGAACGAGAGAAAATGCTGTAAAATTTATTGATTCATTGAAGCTTGCTTCAAATGAAGTTCACGTTGCAGACATACGAACATGCGTACTTCACCCTGCAAGCTCTACACACAGACAGCTTACAGATGCTCAGCTTAAGGCGGCAGGAATAACGCCGGGTCTTGTAAGGCTTTCTGTAGGTATAGAAAATATTGATGATATCATTGAAGATATTGAGCAAGCTCTTGGGCAGGTAGATTAAAAAATGTTTAGACTAGTTTTTCCTGGGTAATAATTTATATGAAATTATTATATGGAGGGTCACAATGACTGTTAAATGGAATGGAACTAATTTATTAAAAACTATCGCTGAGAATGAAAAATCAGCTGCAAATCTATATAGAGCTATAGCTAATGAAGCAAGGATTGGGGAGAAATTTTTCGAGCAATTAGCAAGTGATGAAGAAAGACATGAAAAAATATATAATGCATTATTAAATAAATTTCAGGAAAATATTGAAATCGAGATTGAACAAAGTGATGCAGAGTATGTTGATATGCTTATTGAAAGCAATTCCTTGTTTGATGAAGAACTTATTGAAAATGCGAGAAAAATATATACTAAGAGTCAGATATTCGATATTGCCGAAAAGGCTGAAAGAGATGCCGTTTTATTTGTAAGTGAGTTGCAGAGGCTGTATCCTGATATGGCTTCAGATGAAGTAGCAATAATTTTAAATGAAGAAAGAAAGCATCTGAAAAAAGTTTTAGAAAGAAAAAAGGAAAGCCAGCCTATGTTTGGCAGAGGAATGTAGCAAGTTAAAGTATGAATATGCAATTAATCAGAAAGCATCTTTTAAGGTGCTTTCTGGTTGTTAACTTATTTATTTGTATTATATTTTTTCTGCAAGGTCATTTTTATACGGCATATTGGAATATTTATATTTTGCCCTTAACGCAGAGAAAATTTTCTTACAATCTGCATCTGTAATTTTGTTTGCAACTAAATTTAATTCTGCGATTTTACTTATTTCGCTGTTCTTATTCTGAAGAACAGTGCTTATATGCCATGGTGTTTCCAGAAGCATCCTTTTATCATATTCAAATTTTTCGGCATTTTTATATTTTGTATCGCTGAAATCCAAGTCTTCAATATCTTTAATAAGTAATGGAACTTCCTTTTCTTCAAGAACAATTCTTACTAATTTCTTTTGCTTTTCTGAACCGCTTATTTCTTTCATTTATTTAAAAGTCTCCTTAAAGTTTTGTTTATTGGCTAATTATACTATTAAAAATTGTAAAAATGCAAATAATTATTTTGCAGTAAAACTAAATTGATAATGATTATTTAAAGTGTTATGATAATATGAAAACTTCACTAGATATTTTTTATATATTTTATAAAAATTAAGGTTAGATTAAGGTAGTTTATGGTAACATAGTACGTTGCGCATATATTTTACGGTAATTGGTTTCTTAAACCTAACAATATGATAAATGACGGGAGTGATATTTTGAAAAAATTAGTTCCTTTTATGAAAAAATATACGAGTTATGCAGTGTTATGCCCTATTTTGATGATAACAGAAGTAGTTGCTGATATTTTAATACCGTATCTAATGTCACTGATAGTTGATGTGGGAATTGCCAACCGGGATGTAGGCTATGTGGTAAAAATAGGCGGCATTATGATTTTGGCTGCTTTGATTGGGATGATATTGGGAGTTATAAGTTCATATTTCGGGGCGACAGCCGGATACGGGTTTGCTGCCGAGATAAGAAAAGCTGTATTTAAAAAAGTTCAGGACTTTTCGTTTACTAATCTTGACAACTTTTCTGTTTCGTCCTTGATTACAAGATTGACAAATGACTGCAATACACTTGGGCAGGTAGCTATGATGAGTCTTCGAATGGCCGTAAGAGCGCCGTTTTTGATGATATTTGCACTTATTATGGCTTTTAGAATCAATGCGCGGCTGGCAAGTGTATTTATGGTTTCCATACCGCTGACGGTTATTTTGCTGGGTATAATTATGACTAAGGCAAGACCGCTGTTTATAAAAATGCAGTCACGTGTTGACAAGGTTAATGCAATAATTCAGGAAAATTTAATAGGTATAAGGGTAGTTAAATCATTTAACAGGCAAAAGCATGAAGAACAAAGGTTTGAGGAAAGGAATGATTTGCTCAGAGATACCGCATTAAAAGCAATATCCATCGTTATTTTCCTTATGCCTGTGTTGACAGTTGTAACATATGCAACAATTATAGCAGTTTTGTGGTTTGGCGGCAAGCAAGTGGTTGCAGGAACCATGGGAAGCGGAGAATTGGTTTCTTTTATTACGTACATCACTCAAATATTAATGTCTTTGATGATGCTTTCGTTCTTTTTTATGCAGTTCTTGCGAGGCGCGGCTTCTGCTTCCAGAATTGTTGAGGTTCTAGAGACGGAATCAGAAATAAAAGAAGAACCTGATCCTGTTACGGAAGTTAAAGATGGTTCCATAAGCTTTGAAAATTTAAGCTTTGCATATCCATTAAGTTCAGACAAAGCATTAAAGAATATAAACCTTGAGATTAACTCCGGAGAAATTATAGGAATAATAGGCTCAACTGGTTCGGCAAAATCAACACTTGTTCAGTTGATTCCAAGGCTGTATGATGCAACCGAAGGAGTTGTAAAGGTAAGTGGGGTTAATGTAAAGAATTACAGCCTTAATACACTGAGAGATAAGGTTGCATTTGTGCTTCAAAAAAATGTTCTGTTTACCGGAACTATACGAGAAAACATGCAATGGGGAAATGAAAATGCTGATGATGAGCAGATTATCACTGCATTGAAGCACTCTCATGCATGGGAATTTGTATCAAATTATGAAGATGTGTTAGACCACAAGGTCGAGCAGGGAGGCGACAATTTTTCGGGTGGACAGAAGCAAAGGCTTACAATTGCCAGGGCACTGATTAAGTCCCCGAAAATCATAATACTTGATGATTCAACAAGTGCAGTTGATATGACAACAGATGCAAAGATTCAAAAGGCATTTAAGGAAAATCTCAGCAATGTTACAACAATAATTATAGCACAGAGGATTTCTTCAATACAGCGTGCCGATAGAATACTCGTAATGAATGAAGGGAAATTAGAGTCTGTGGGAAGCCATGAAGAATTGATGAAAAACTCTCCTATATACAAAGAAATTTATGAATCTCAGCAGAAAGGGGTGGTTGGACAATGAAAAAAGTGAAGAATGAGGATCAAAATTATCCTAATGGAAAAAGTGCGGGTATGAAAGCTCCGAGACAGCTTCGTCCAAGAGATCCAAAAAAGACACTAATAAGACTGTTCAGCTATTTCAAATTCAACAAACTGTTGTTTTTCAGCGGGATATTTTTTATAGTGCTGGGATCAATTGCGGAGATAGGAATTAACGGAATGCTTAGCCCTGTAATTGATACACTGGTGGGAGATTTCAACAGAGAAAAGTTCATAACATATATTGCAATAATGATTGTAATGGTTTTAGTTGTTGCTTTTTCACAATATGTTGGGAATTTGTTTATGGCACGCTTGGCGCAGAAAACAGTGCATAAAATTCGTGAGAACATGTTTGAGCATATGGAAAAGCTTCCTATATCATATTTTGACGGCCACACACACGGAGAAATGATGTCTACATTTACAAATGATGTTGACATGCTGAACCAATCTCTGGAACAAAGTGCATCTCAAGTTTTGATTTCAATTATAACAGTTATAGGAACATTTATTATGATGATGGTTTTGAGCCCTGTTATGGCGTTGACAGTAGTAATTATTCTTGGGATAATGCTGGTCGTTATAAAAAATATAGGGAAAATATCTTCAAAGAACTTTCGCAGTCAGCAGGCTGCTTTGGCAGAGATGAACGGGTATATCGAAGAAATGATGTCGGGACAAAAAGTTGTTAAGGTATTTAACTATGAAGAAAGAGCAATAAATGATTTCAATGAAAGAAACGAGAATTTAAGAACCGCAAGCACTCGTGCATCAACGTTCGGTGTAATGATAATGCCTATAATGGGCAACCTGTCTTATGCTATGTATGCGGTTGTATCAATACTTGGTGCATACTTGGTAATGGTCAGCAGATTCAGTATAGGCAATATGGCTTCTTTCTTGCAGTATACGAGGACTATATCACGTCCTATAACCCAAGTTTCAAATCAGCTGAATACATTATTTGCTGCATTGGCAGGTGCTGAAAGAATATTTAATGTGCTGGATGAAGAAATAGAATTAAATGACGGCGATGTAAAATTAGTTGAAAAATGTGATGGAAAAAAAGATTTGTGCTGGAAAGTGCCAGCGAAAAACGGAGAATATGAACTGGTTTCACTGAAAGGAAATGTAACCTTTAAAGATGTGGACTTTGGGTATGTGCCTGAAAAACAGGTCTTGAATAAAATTAATCTTTATGCTAAACCGGGTCAGAAAATAGCATTTGTAGGTTCAACCGGAGCAGGCAAGACTACCATAACAAATCTCATAAACCGATTTTATGAAATAGATAATGGTAAAATTTTATTTGACGGAATCGATATTAAACGAATTAATAAATTTGATCTCAGGAGTACCATGAGCATAGTGTTGCAGGACGTACATTTATTTGAAGGAACTGTTGCGGAGAATATAAGATACGGAAGACTTGATGCTTCCGATGAAGATGTAATTGCAGCAGCTAAGCTGGCAAATGCACATTACTTTATAAAGCATTTGCCTAATGGGTATGAAACTCTACTGACAGCGGACGGCCAAAACCTTTCACAGGGAGAGAGACAGCTTCTTTCAATAGCAAGAGCTGCTATAGCAGATCCTGCAATCCTCATACTGGATGAAGCCACATCTTCAGTTGATACAAGAACGGAAAAGCTGATATCTGAGGGTATGGATAAGCTTATGAATGGAAGAACTACTTTTGTTATAGCTCATAGGTTGTCAACGGTTCGTGATTCAAATGCAATAATGGTTCTTGAAAATGGTAAAATTATTGAACGTGGAGATCATGAAGACTTAATGAAACAAAAAGGGCGATACTACGAACTTAACATGGGAGTTACAGAACTGGAATAGCAAATAAGGAAGGCATATAACTGCCTTCTTTTTTTTATATTAATAAATTATTAAAAGTAGTCATATATACATATGGATAAATATATATTGTTTATAGGGAGTATTATATATTAGAGGAGGAGCTATGAGAAGGTTTAAAAGCAAGTTGTCAAATAAGTTATCAACAAAATTTTCAAAACCAATTGACATAAACAGAGAAGAGCTTAAAAACAATATTCTGACTATAGGATTATTTGTTTTTATAATAATAACAACATTTTGGCTCATAGACATGGTATTTGGACTGTTAAGCGACTCAATAAATTTTGCTGAAATAAAAAATACGCTGTTATTAATAAGGGATTATGTATTATGGTTTGTTTTGGCACTGCTGTACATTCTTGCTGCCAGAAAAAAACATTTTAACAATGAATCTGTTATTGCGTTTACCTCATTAGGGTCAATTTATACTGCTGTAAAGCTGTATATGGCGGATTTGGGGGCTGCATGGATATTTGTGGTTGAGTGGATTATAATTACAATGGCAATTTACAACATTGTTAAAATTGTATTTTCACATTTCAGGCCTGTATCAGAGTAAGGATTAATATATCATATCTAGTATCAAATATTAAATACTCGTAAAAGAGGGCAACCAAGCTGTAAAATGGCAAGGTTGCCCATGCTCTCGTATTAATCAAGTAATTTTAGCACAGTAATTTACTAAAATTAATGTCGTTTTTGTCCTACTGGAATTCTATGCACTGTATACCATTTTTCCGTCTACATATGTTTTGATAATATGTGTTTCAAGTATTTCTTCATCGTCGTTTAAATTGAACAGATCTTTATCCAAAATGATAAAATCTGCAAGCTTGCCCTTCGATATTGATCCCTTTATTTTTTCTTCTCCAGATGCATAGGCTCCTTCAAGCGTATAAGATTTTATTGCTTCGTACATACTCATTTTTTCATTTGGAAGATAAGTTTTTTTCTCGTTTTCTGTAATGTTTTTTCTTGTAACAGCAGAGTATATATTCGGCATCGTGTTGAGAGCTTCAACAGGGCAATCGGTTCCGAACGGGGTATGGATACCTTTATCAATCATTGTTTTCCATGCATAGGATGTTTCGGCAATTTTATTTCCTACTCTGTTTCGAACTATATCCATGTCATAATCAATAAATATTGGTTGTACAAAGGCAGTTACGTCAAGTTTTTTAAATCTGTCCAGGAGTGCATTATCTGTTATCTGACAATGTACGATGCCGTGCCTTGGATTATGTTCAGGGGCTTTTATTTTAGCATACTCTATTGCATTAAGAGACATTTCGATAGCTCTGTCTCCTATTCCGTGTATTGCTACGGGACAATCATTTTCATGGGCAAGAAGAACTGCGCTGTTTAATTCGTCCTGGCTGAACAATTCTATACCATTTGTCGAAGGATCATCGTTGTAGGGGGTTCTCATTGCTGCAGTCCTAGCTCCCAATGAACCATCACTTAAAAGTTTTATGCAGTTTACACGGTATTTTTCGCTGCCGTATCCAAATCTGTATCCCTTATCAAAAAAGTTTTGAATCTCATCTGTAGTTTGCAGCAGGCACTGCTCTCCTATTCTTATATTTAGTTTAGTTTCCTGCTCCAGCTCGTTATATGCTCTAAACAGCAGATCATAATTATTGCCTTGTACATACCCGAAATCGTCTGTTTGAACAGATGTAAGTCCCTGAGCCAAGGCTTTATCCTGAGCCTCGCATATTATTTTTTTTAAGGAAATTAAGTCTAGTACAGAAGTATTGGCCTTAACTTGTTCAAGTAAATTTTCCTTTATTACTCCGTTTGGTTCACCGTCAGGCATTAATTCAACAAGGCTGCCGTATTGAGGAGCAGTGGACTTATCAAGGTTTATTATTTTCATTGCAGCAGAGTTAAGAACACCTATGTGAAAACATGTACGGAGTATCAGCGTAGGAACTTCACCTGTTATATCATCCAGATCAAATTTTGTAGGAAATCTTTTTTCTGTGAAATAATCATGATTCCAACCTTCGCCTACCAGCCAGAAATTATCTTCGGGCGTTCTTTCCTCAAGCCTTTTTTTCAGTCGGCTTCTGACATCCTGCAGGCTTTTTGTGCCAACCAAGCTGACACTGCTCAAACTTTTGGCAAAATGCACAAAGTGCATGTGGGAATCATTGAATCCTGGAAGAACTAAGTGACCGCACAAATCAAATTCCGAATAGCTGCAGTTTCTTTTGTTTAAATATTCCCTGGCACCTTTCTCGGTTCCGACATATTCGAATCTATTACCGTCAACTACAAATGAATCTGCTTTGGAATTTAAACTTTCAACTGTGTGGATGTTTCCGTTTTTAAACATTGATACCATGTTTTACCTCCGTTTATGATCCGTTTAATTTATCAATAATTATAATACCATATTTCGGCAAAAAAGTTTATTATTCTTATTTAACAAATTTTCGATTATAATTTTAAATAAATTATTATATTAAATTTTCTAAATAAGCTTATTTATTTGCTTAGGTTTTGATATAATTATAATTATAATTTTGAAGTTTATTGCGCAGCAATGAGAGAAGCATATAACTAAGAAGTTGAAACAGAGGAGAGGAATTATGAATAAATATGATGAAAGAGATACTATGTTTTCAAGGATGAATCTTAAAGAGGGTAGTGAATGCTATAAATACTATTATAATAAGAATCCTTCTATGAAAGAAAAGGATGATTTATTGAGAAGCCTTCCTGATATGGGAACCGAAGGCTCCGCAATGTACAACAGTATAAATTCGCCTATGGTTGATGCTGCTTTTAAATACTTAAGTGATATAAGAAAATTTAGTGAAGGAAAAGTGTCTGAAAACAAATCAGAAGTAAATCCGGCTTTAATAACAAAAAAGATCAAGGGATTGGCCGAGCTTTACAATGCAAAATTGGTTGGTATAACGGAATTAAAGGATTACCATTATTATTCTCATAGAGGAAGGCATGAAGAAAACTACGGGGATAAAATTGAAAAAAAGCATAGGTTTGGAATTGTATTTGCAGTGCCAATGGACTTGGAAATGATTATGAGAGCCCCAAAGCTATCTGAAGCTATTGGAGTTGTAAAGGGCTATGTGGAAGCTGCAACTATCGGAATGATTTTGTCTTACTATATAAGAGAGCTTGGATATGATGCTAGAAATCACATGGATGGAAATTACCTGATAATTGCACCGTTGGTTGCAATGGATGCAGGTTTGGGAGAGTTCGGAAGAAATGGGCTCATTATAACCAAAGAGTACGGGCCATGCATCAGACTTGGTGTTGTGTCCACAGACATGCCGCTTATACCTGACGAAAGAAAGAGTTTTGGAGTTAGAGAACTATGCAGAGATTGCGGAAGATGTGCAAGAACGTGCCCGGGGAAGGCAATTTCAAAAACAGATATGGAGGAAAAGGACGGGATACTAAGGTGGAAAATAAATTCCGAAGAGTGCTACAGAAGATGGAGAAGTTTAGGCACAGATTGTGCAATATGCATTGCAAATTGTCCGTTTACGTATGGGATATCTGATGAATTAGTTTCTAATATTAAAACTTCAAATAAGGCAAGAAAAACTATTTTAGAGAATTTTGATAAAAAATACGGAATAAGACCAATAATCAGAGAAGAGGCTGATTGGCTGAAATAAGTAATTAAAAAATTAAAGCGGGGATGTTGATATTTATTTTTATTTGCTAATTGTAAAAATTGAAGTATAATGTAAAATATATATTATTAGAAAAAATTGGGGGATTAGCGTGGATTTAGAAGAAAAGAAACAATTATATAATGCTGTTTTGAATAATATTTCGGATGAGTTAATTATTTTTGAAAAAAATGGAGCCTTAATTAAATTCAATGAAAAGATAAGGACAAATAAAATCGATAATTATGATAACGTTTACACACTTATTGAAGAGATTGAGATTTATGATAAAAATGGAAAGATAATATCAAATGAAAATAAAATATTCAACAGGGTATTAAAAGGAGAACGAGTAATTAATGAAACCTACGGGATAAAAAGCAAAGATGGTTATTTGAGAAAAGAGGTAAGCGGCATTCCGATATATGGAATTGATGGTAAAGTAACAGCAGGAGTGGTAATTTATAGGGATACATCAAAAAAAATAATATTTGAAGAAATGTTATCAAAAAAATCGGAAGATGAAACATTAAACAAAATAGTGGAAAACCTTGATTTGTGCTTTGTAAGGTTCGCATACCCCGGCTACGAAGTTGTAGAGCTTAACAATAAAGCATTAAACTTGCTGTATCAAATAAACGGCAATATGTCAGATTATCTGTCGTTAGATAAACTAAGTATATACAACTTTACTTCTTCAAAAGATTTAGTTAAATTAATAGAAAAATCATTTGATGAAAAAGAAAGCTATCAGGATATCTATAAGTTTGTTATTTCGGGGCAGGAAGTATATTATAAATTTCTATACCAGCCGCTGTATGGGATTAATAAAACAATTAATGAGGTTATTTCCATTGGTCTTGATGTAACAAAAGACACTAAATCACAGATAAAAATGAAAAAGGCTCTTAAGATTCAAGATGAGATTTATGCAAATGTATCTCACGAGCTTAAAACTCCGTTAAGTGTTATATTTTCAGCAAATCAGATGATGGATATGTATATTAAGAGCAGCAATATTAAAAATAACAGTAAATTAATAGAATACAATAACATAATAAAACAAAATTGCTACAGGCTTACAAAATTAATTAACAGCATCGTAGATATAGCTAAAAAAAATTCTAATAATTTTAGTTTAAATATAAGAAATGAAAACATAATTGCAATAGTTGAAAATATTGTTCGCTCTGTAACCGAATATGTTAAATTACGCCAATTAAGAATAGTGTTCAGCTCAGATATTAATGAAAAAATTATTGCGTGCGATTCCATGCAGATTGAAAGAATTATGCTTAATCTTATATCAAATGCACTAAAATTTTCTGACATAAACAGTGAAATATTTGTAAACATAGAATGTAAAGATAATAAGGTAGTAATATCGGTTAAGGATCAGGGAACAGGGATTGAGCCGGAACATTTAAAGCATATTTTTCAAAGATATTACCAGGTAGATAAATCTTTAAACAGAAATGCTGAAGGAAGCGGTATAGGACTGTCACTTACAAAGCTGCTTGTGGAATTACATGGAGGAACTATATATGCCATAAGCAAAGTTGATGTGGGAAGTACATTTATAGTAGAACTTCCTGACAAAAAAATTGATGACAGCAAAGATATGAAGCTTATAAAAAATGAAAATAACAAAATTGAAATGATAAAGATCGAATTTTCTGATATTTACGATATTTAGGATTTTACAGCTATAATATGGAAATCCAAATACTAGTAAGTTTTTAAATTATATTGACAAATCTAAAAATTAATAATAAAATATATTTAGATAATTATCTAAATGTCTAAATGAAAGGATTTGCTATAAATGGGATTTCAAGAAAGTTTTAAGGCATTATCAGACCCGACCAGGCGCCGCATAATAGAATTATTAAAAAATAACAAGATGACAGCAGGTGAAATAGTTGAGCATTTTGAAATGACAGGAGCTTCTATCTCGCACCACTTGTCGATATTAAAAAATGCAGGTTTGATTATAGACGAAAAACATGGGAAATATATTTATTATGAACTAAACTTATCGGTGGTTGAAGAAGTAATGACATGGCTTGCTTCATTAAAGGAGGAAAAGAAGCATGAATAAAATATTTAAGAAAGAAAATTATAAGCAGTGGATTTTATTTTTGGTAACATTTTTGATAGCCTTGATCTCGTATAGTTATCTTCCAGAACAGATACCTGTTCATTTTGATATAGCTGGTAATGTTGATCGATATGCGGGAAGAATATATATTTTTCTTGCCCCGTTTGTAATTCTTATAATGAATATATTTGCCGAATTATTCAAAAATGTTGATCCAAAAAGAGAAGCTTATAATAAATTTAATAAGCAGTATTACATGATTTTCTTATTGGTATCATTGTTAATGATGATAATTCAGCTGTATACAATAGCTTTCAGTTTAAATATTAAAATCATGAACATAAGTATACTGATGCCTTTTGCTGTAGGATTATTATTTGCTATAATCGGAAACTACATGCCTAAGTTCAAGCAAAATTTCTACGCAGGTATACGAACAAGCTGGACTCTTTCAGATGAAGAGGTGTGGTTTAAAACACATAGGCTTGGAGGTAAAATATGGTTTGCGGGCGGGATAGCGATGATGGTGTCGGCAATACTTCCGTCTTACTTGAAAATGAAGGTTTTTCTGGGAATAGTAATTATCATAACACTGATTCCAATTATATATTCATATATTGCATACAAAAATAAATTTAAGTAAAATACGGAAATTTGAAACAGACAGTAGTGATATGATACTTCCAAAGTAGACAGTCCAATTAATTAAAATTAGATCATCTACTTGGAGGTATTTTTTATGGGAAGAAAAGTGAAGTATAGCAAAGAAGTAAAAATTAAAGCTTGCAAAGATTATGAGAAAGGTCATACCAGTCTTCAAGGAATTGCAGATGAAATTGGAACTACAAGAGAAGTTGTGCGTCAATGGTATCTAAGATATAAAGAACACGGGCCTAATGCTCTTGATTCATCAAGTAGAAACCAACCATATAGTAAGGAATTTAAGCTGTCAGTAGTAGAAGAATATACTTCAGGTACTTATGCACTAGTATACAAATGGACAAGGGCGTATATAGACAGGGACTTGAAGCACTAAGATATCAAAAGCGTGGACCAAAGGCAAAATCTGAAGTTTATGAAAGTAATTTAACAGAAATAGACAAACTAAAATTAGAGCTAGAAAAAGAGAAAGCATTAAGAAAAAGAAGAGAATTTGAGCTTGAAGTTCTTAAAAAAAAAGAGGAAATCGAACGACAACTTCGCTCTCGAATGTTTTGGGTATTACAGCTAGAATTAGAATAAAGAAAGTTAATCGTTACAATGAAAAAAGATTTCAAAAAAGACTAAGATGCATGGCTCCTTTAGAATATCGAAACCATGCATCCAAATGTGCATAAAATTTTTAATTAAATTACCTGTCTACTTGACGAAGGTCAGTTCAAGTTGTCTGCTTTTAAAATTATTGTTATAATAAGTTTTCTTTTATGACTCTTGGGCTAATCCAGCGCATCATGTTTAACTTTGAGCCTGCTTTGTCATTGGTACCTGAGAGCCTTGAACCTCCAAATGGCTGTTGTCCCACAACTGCTCCGGTAGGCCTTACATTGATATAAAAGTTGCCTGCTGAATGAGTGAGTACCTTTTGCGCTTCTTCTATGGCATATCTGTCGGTAGAAAATATTGAACCTGTAAGCCCGTATTTTGAAGTGCTGTCACATAACCTTAAGGTTTCACTATATTTTTCATCTTCATATAAATAAATTGTCAGCACAGGACCAAATATTTCTTCTTCCATTGTTTTAAATTTTGGGTTATTAGTAAGAATTATTGTAGGTTTAATAAAATATCCTTGGCTGTCATCGTACTTACCGCCGGCCAGAATTTCAGCTTCCGCAGATTCTCTTGCATATTCGATGTACTCAACTATAGTATTGAAAGCTTTTTTATCTATAACCGCACCCATAAAAGTATCTATTTCTTCAATATTACCGACTTTTATATCATTAGCTTTTTTTATTAGATCGTCCTTTATATCATCCCACACGCTCTTTGAAATGTAGGCACGTGAAGCAGCAGAGCATTTTTGTCCTTGATATTCAAATGCTCCGTCAATAAGACCTTTAATCAGGCTCTTTCTGTTGGTAGACGGATGCGCTATAACAAAGTTCTTTCCACCTGTTTCACCGACAAGTCTTGGGAATGTCCTGTAATTTGCAAGATTGTTGCCGACACTTGCCCATAAATCGCAGAATACTTGTGTTGAGCCTGTGAAGTGAATACCGCTTAAATATTCGCTAGACAATACTGTGCTGCTGATTACCCCTGCATTTCCTGGAATGAAGTTAATCACGCCTTCTGGCAATCCTGCTTCCTGCAGCAATTTATAAACGGTATAAGCTGAGTACACAGAGTTTGATGCAGGCTTCCATAATACTGTATTCCCTGCCATAGCAGGAGCACTCGGAAGATTTGCGGCAATCGAGGTAAAGTTAAATGGAGACACCGCGAATACAAAGCCTTCCAAAGGTCGGTATTCTGTTCTGTTCCAAACTCCTTTCGATGATATTGGCTGATCGCTGTATATTTGCTGTAAAGCATGCGCATTAAAATTTAAAAAGTCAATTAATTCGCAGGCAGAGTCTATTTCAGCTTGCTTATATGTCTTACTTTGAGTAAGCATAGTTGCTGCATTTAGTTTTGCTCTCCACGGGCCTGATGCTAATTCTGCCGCTTTAAGGAATATTGAAACTCTGCTTTCCCAAGGGATGCTTTCCCACTTGCTTTTAGCGTCTAAAGCTTCTTTAATTGCCAGCTTGGTCTCTTCTTTTCCGGCTTTGCAGTATTCGCCGATTATTTTGTTGTGGTCATGAGGAAGTCTGCATTGCCCTTTATCAGACGTTCTGATTTCTTTACCGCCGATAATTATAGGTATATCTAAAGATGAATTTTTCATTTTAGTTATCTCAGCTTCTAGCTCCGCACGTTCATTGCTGCCAGCAAGATATTTTAATATGGGTTCATTTTTAAATTTTATTTCTTTTAGAATGCTGTTCATAGAGACTCCTTTATTGGTATTTTTTAAACAAAAATATTTTTATATTAAATATATATAATAATTGTACATTAATAAACATAAAACATCAATAAAAAAACGAAAATATTAATTTTTTTCAAAATTTAAAAACGTTTCGAAACGTAAAAAACTTTGAATTTGAATGTTTAAGAATTAATAATGAGGCAATAATGTAAAATGCAATAATTTAAATATTTATTGCATTTGTTTATTTATTTAAAATATAGCAAATTATAGCTTTGTGCTGGTGTGGCGGATAATTTGACAATTAAATATCTGAAAGTCAAATAATATACCGAAGGTTATTGCATAAGGTGCTGTGGTTGTAGTAAAATATAAACGACAAATGTTTTATAATCTTATTAAGAAGGGGAAAACTATGGAAAAAATCAGAAGTAACAATTTATTTAATTCAAAGCCGGATGATAATAGACTTCAAAAGGAACTGGATACATATGAAATGCTGGATAAACTAGGTATTGAATTTTCCGGAACAGATCATGAAGCTGCAATGACAATGGAGGGTATTCAATCGGCAGAAGAACTTCTTGATGTAAAAGTTAGCAAAAATTTATTTCTCTGCAATTCGTCCAAAACAAAATTTCACCTGTTGATAATGCCGGGAGATAAGAAATTTTTAACTAAAAAACTTTCAAGCCAGATAAATAGCCCCAGACTTTCATTTGCAAGCGGGGAATACATGGAGGAATATTTAAATATTACTCCTGGCTCATTAAGTATTTTTGGCCTTATGTATGACAAAGAAAATAAGGTGAATCTTATAATTGACAAGGATGTGTTGAAAGATGAATATTTTGGATGTCATCCTTGCATTAATACGTCAACGCTTAAGATAAAGACCTCAGATTTGCTGGATAAATTTCTTCCATATGTAAAGCATGAAGCATCCTTTGTGGAATTATAGCTGCTGCCTACAAGTAAAAACATATGAAGTACATCAAAGTGCAAAATATATGTAAAGCTGATAACATGTGTATCAGCTTATATTTTTACTATTTTAAAAAGGTATGCTATCGGTTGGTTCGTAAAAAAACTCATAATGTGAGAGGGGACTTTCTTCTCTTTCTATATGGCGAAGGTTAATTTGATAAGAAGTAGTTATATTTGGATAAATTTGGATATCAAAAACAAACGCTCCAAAGTATCCTTCGGCTTGAACCGAAAACATGTACATTTTAATATAATTTGGATCATTAGGATGCTGTAATTTATTTAAAGTCGGCAGTTCTATTATCGGAGAATGCCCGTTAATTCCTGTTCCTACGGTTGCCATTAACTGGCCTTCGCCTTTTTCATGGTATTGGCCGGTTATAGTCAGCAAGTAAACATGTATCATTGCATTTTCAACAGGATTAGTTTCTACGTTATTATAAACGCTTATTTCTAAATAACCGGTTTCTCCTTTTTGGCTGCTCGCATTTTCTTTACTATCAGAGCCAGGAGGTACATTGTTTTTTTTGGCAATTATGTTTCTGCATCTGTAAGGCTTTGGATTCCTATTCAAAACTATCCTCCTTCTATCGTATTAGACATCACAATACTATGTTTATTATATGTACGCACAACTAATAAGATACCTTCCTTTGATTTAGTTTTTAACGTATATAAAATATAAGTTTTAAAAGTTGCCTTAATATGGTAAAATATACATGAAAAGTAGTCGGCACCGTACAAAATTATCTAGCAATTAAAATACTAGAAATCAAATATATGGAGGTAGTTATGGTTACATTTGACGACTTTGCAAAAATAGATATAAGAGCAGGTGAAATAATTAAGGCGGAGTTTTTTGAAAAAGCAAGGAGACCGGCATATAAAATGGTTATTGACTTTGGAAATGAAATAGGAGTAAAAAAATCAAGCGCACAAATAACTGATTTATATGAAGTTAATGACCTTGTAGGGAAACAGGTGCTTGCAGTTGTCAATTTCCCGCCGAGGCAGATTGCAGATTTTATGTCTGAAGTCCTTGTTCTCGGAACATATTCAAAGGATGGCGTCGTCTTGATACAGCCTGACAGAATTGTTGAAAAAGGTGACAAACTGGGGTAATTATTCATTATTATGATTAATTTTCTTGTTTAGCTGCTTTTAAAACGGATATAAGTAGTAATAGGAGGGGATGTTATGAAAAAGATACTTGTTCCGGTTGACGGTTCAAATGCATCCATAAGCGCAGTCAAAAAAGCTATTGAATTAGGAAGACAATATAATTCAGAAATAAAACTATTATCTGTGGTTAAAGCATCTGAGCATAGGGGAACAGCCAAAAATGAGAACTTGTGGAGCGCAGTTGACGGCTCTGCAATAGTAAACAGTGCTGAATTGGAAGATAAGCTGGAGAGCAAATATATCGAAAATTCTGAAACGCTTTTGAAGCAGATAGTAACTAAACTAGATTTCAGAGGAACCAAGGTTGAAACAGAAGTGCTGACCGGAGATCCCTTTGAAAAAATTATTGAAACTGCACAAAAAGGATATTACGACCTTATTGTAATGGGAAACAGAGGTTTTTCCAAAATTAAACGTTTCTTTGTTGGATCTGTAACGCAAAAAGTTATTTCTGAGTCTCCATGTCCGGTACTTGTAATCAGAAGCAGCTTTGAGCCATAATGGTTTATGTCTATAAAAACTATCATTATAATTATACTTTAATGATAGTTTTTTGTTTGAAAGTTTGTTGTTGAACAAATATGTATTTGATATAATTTAAATATAGTTGATTTACTAAGGAATACTTACAAGGAGGATTTTATGAAAAATTTAGTAGTGTATTACTCCAGAAGCGGAAACACAAAAATTGTTGCAGAAGAGATATCAAAAATTATCGAATGTGAACTAGAGAAAATAGAATTTTTGAACGATATAGGATCTGTGCGTGCGGCATTTACGTCACTGATTGGGTGTAAAGCAAGGATAAAGCATTTAAATATCGATCCTAAGAAATATGACAATATATTTATTGGCTGTCCGGTTTGGGCCGGAAAAAGTGCGACTCCGATGAATACATTTTTAAATAATTTTGATTTTACAAACAAAAACGTATTTATTTTTATCACGCAGGCTGACTCTAAAACACCTGTTAAAGTATATGAATCTATTTCTAAGAGGGTAGCTGATAAAGGAGGTAATGTGGCTGACATGTTTTTTGTTCAAACTAACATGAAGAGTCTGATTTCATCACAACAAGCAATGGAGGCTGCAACAGAATGGATAAATAAACTGCGGTTAAAATAGGATAGTGCGGTTAATAGAAGAATGAGCTGCAGAGGTTTATAATATCATTAATATATTGAAATATTTGTTCTAATATAATATAATATCACTACTATAACTGTTCCAGCGAGTGAGGAAATCATGATGGACAAAGAGGTTAACGAGCAAACGTATTCTGCTCATAGTATGTGCTTGAAGGAAGACGGCTTTTATAAACATTTGTTTGAAGAGCTGCCTATTGGTTATGCATTTTTAAAAATACTTTTTGATGAGACAGGCATTCCAACAGACTATGAATTTATAGAAGTCAATGCAATTTTTGAAAAAAGAACAGGGTTTAACAGAAAAGATATCATTGGAGAAATGCTCTCTGAAGTTTTTAAACACATGAACAAAAGTGAACTTGACAGAGTAAATTTTTATGCGAAAAAGACCCTGTATGAAGGAAAGCAGGAGTTTGAATTTTATTTCGGCATTGTGAATAAATGGTACAGAGTAAGTATGTATTCTCCCAGGGAAAGTTATCTGGCAATGTATTTCACAGGAATAACAAATGAAAAAAAGCAGTTAGAAGAACTTGAACAAAGCAGGAGAAGAATGAAAAACATTATTGAGGCTACTAATGTTGGGACATGGGAAAAGAATATGCTTACAGGCGAGTATTTCTACAATGATAGATGGGCTGAAATTTTGGGGTATACTTTGGAGGAATTGTCTCCTATAAGCAAGTCTACATGGCAGAGACTGGTGCACCCGGACGATTTAAAAAAGCAATTTATGATAGATGAAAAAATGTACAATAAAGAAATAGATTATTACGATGAAGAATATCGAATGATACATAAAAACGGAAGAATCGTATGGATACAAGATAAGGGAAAAGTTATATCGTGGACTGAGGATGGAAAGCCTTACATTATAAGCGGAACACATACAGATATAACATCAAAAAGAGAAGAGCAGGAGCAGATACTTTATTTAAGCTACTGTGACCAGTTGACAGGCTTATACAACAGAAGGTTTTTTGAAAGCAAACTTATCGAAATGGATTTGCCAAAAAATTTACCTATTACACTGATTATGGCTGATGTGAACGGACTGAAGCTTGTAAATGATTCCTTTGGACATAACCTTGGGGATGAATTGCTCAAAAAAGCTTCTGATATTATAAAAAAGGGGTGCAGAAAGACAGATATTGTAGCAAGGCTTGGAGGGGATGAGTTTGTGGTTATATTAACCAATGCATGTTCAATGCAGGCTGAAAGAATAATTAAACGAATTAATTCTATTGCTTCAAAAGAAAAGGTCGGCGCTATAGATATCTCTATTTCATTTGGATACGAGACAAAAAACAGTGCAAACGAAAATATTCAGGATGTGTTTAAAAATGCCGAGGATTACATGTACAGACATAAGCTGTACGAAAGCTCAAGCATAAGAAACAAAACAATTGACCTAATAATGAGCACATTGTATGAAAAAAGCAGCAGAGAAATGCAGCATTCCAAAAGAGTGAGTGAAATATGTGAAGCTTTGGCCGAAAAAATGAAATTTGACAGGGATAAGATAAATCAGATAAAAATAGCAGGGTTAATGCATGATATAGGCAAAATGGGCATAGACGAAAAAATTCTTAATAAAACTCTAAGGCTAAGCGATGATGAACAGAGGGAGATAAAAAGGCATCCTGAAATCGGATACAGAATCTTAAGTTCGTCAAATGACTTTTCCGAAATTGCCGAATACGTTTTGAAGCATCATGAAAGATGGGATGGGAATGGCTATCCTGGAGGCTTTAAGGGAGAGGAAATATCTATACAGTCGAGAATTATAGCGATTGCAGATGCATATGATGCTATGACAAGTGACAGGCCCTACAGAAGGGGTATGAGTTCAGAGGAAGCACTGAAGGAATTAAAAAGGTGCTCGGGCACGCAATTTGATGCTGATATTACAGAAATATTTATTAGTATGATTAAAGAAGCACAGACATCCAAATGCTGATGAATGTTGGGTTTGTTTAGCATGCGGTGATAAGTGGCATTCGTTTTACAAATGGTAAATTTTTTATACAAAAGAGCATTTTGCTCTTTTTTGTTTGCAATATTTACATATGTTTTACTCCGTAAGGGTTTTTAGTTTACTTATGCAACGTAAAATTTCATATGTGTTCCTTTATCAAATACGCTGGTTATAGCGCAAAATGAAAATTTGCTGGATGAGATACTTAAATATAAAAAATAAAAATAATTTCAGTTTTGACTTAATACAGTATATCTGATTCTACAGACTATGCTGTTTTTTTATGTCAGGAATTCATATAAAATAATAAATAGTTTTCAAATTATGAAATTTACTTTATAATAGAGATATTACTAAAGTAAATTTACATAAATGAAGATAGGACTAGAAGGGGAAATTATTGATGAAGACTATTATTTTAACAGACTCAAGCTGTGATTTGTCGCGAGAATATTTAGATGAGAATGGTTTGGAAGCTATACCTTTCCCATATACTATAGGAGAAAAGGGATATGTTGATGATTTTGGAAAATCTCTCAGCTACGATAGATTTTATGACGAGCTGAGGCATGGAGCAATGCCTTCTACTTCACAAATATCTGTGTATAATTTTGAAAAAGTATTTAGAAGATATATAGATGAAGGAAAAGCAGTTATTTATATAGGGTTTTCCTCGGCTCTGAGCCAAACATTCAATAATTCCATACTTGCCAGAAACAATATACTTGATGAAATTCCTGATGCGAATATTGCGGTAATTGATTCGAAAAGTGCTTCCATAGGCCTGGGCGCAATAATTTTTTATGCCAATAATCTTTTAAAGAATGGAAAATCATATGGCGAAATTATTGAGTGGGTTGAAAACAATAAACTTAGATCCAACCATTGGTTTATTATTGACAGTCTGGATCATTTAAAAAGGGGCGGTAGGATATCTGCTGCCGCTGCTGCAGTAGGAAGCATGCTTGATGTCAAGCCTATGCTTAATGTAGATGACGAAGGAAAATTAAATATTATCAAAAAAATAAGAGGAAGAAAAAAAGCACTGAAAGAATTGCTTGATAAACTTCAATTGATTGAAACCCCAGAAGAGCAAGTGGTTTTTATAAATCATGCCGATTGTGCTGAAGACGCGGAGCATCTGAAAGAATTGGTTATGAAAAGGGTTAAGGTAAAAGATGTGGTTATTAATAATATAGGACCTATAATTGGATCGCACACCGGGCCAGGGATGATATGCCTCGTATTTATGGGAGAAAAAAGGTAAAATTCGTAAATTGCGCAAAACAAGGAAGAAAATGATTTATATTTTTTGGTTTGCCTTGATTTATGTGCATAGTTTTGATAATATAACTATTTATAACAGCTTGTAATACATAATTTAATTTGAGGATGGCTATGGATAAATTAAAGAAAATGATAATAGACCGCGGTGAAATAAGGGAAGGCAATGTTCTGAAGGTTGACAGCTTCTTGAATCATCAGCTTGATATAGGCTTCTTATACGAAATGGGAGAAGAGCTGCACAGGCTTTTTAAAGACAGGGATATAACGAAAATATTGACAATTGAAGTAAGTGGTATTGCAATAGCTTCGATGGCTGCATTGTGCTTTAACGTTCCGGTTGTTTTTGCAAAAAAAACTGAAAGCCTTAATTTAGATAAGGATATATATAATGGAAAAGTTTTTTCTTACACAAAGAATAAGGAATATAATATCATGATAAGCAAAAAATACTTAAATAGCGAAGATAAATTGCTTATAATAGATGACTTTCTTGCAGAAGGAAATGCTATGAAAAGCTTGATTAAACTGGTGAATGAAAGCGGTGCGTCTGTTGAAGGTATCGGCATTGCCATAGAAAAAGGATTTCAAAAAGGCGGGAGCTATTTAAGAAATGAAGGCTTTAATTTAAAAAGTCTTGCAATTGTAGAAGATATGAAGAACGGAAAAATTGTTTTCAGGGAAGATTAATCCAAATGAACATTGTGCTGAATATTTTATATCATATTGATTAAACTAAAAAAAGACTGATAATCAGTCTCTTACTTACAATGGAGGTAATGGTTTAACTATGGATAAAAATTACTGCATAGCTAATATGAAGGAAAATGACTGCGAATATTTCAAACGCATGGAAGAACAAATGAAAATGGAATTAGGCAGAGATATTGTTTTAATTGCCTGGGAGAAAAATAAGTAAGTTGTAAATAAATAAGACCGTGTAAGCGGTCTTATTTATCGATGATTCATTAATACTATTCATACAGATTGCATATTTCATGTATTTTATTAAGTAAATTCCACGTTTGTCTGTCTAATTTTCCGGTTTCGAGCAAGTAGCTTGACCTTTGGAACATTTTAACAGCTTCTTCTGTTCGTTCATCAAATACTCCGTTCAAATCAATATCTGGATAATTTTTATATTTTTTATGATAGTTTTTTAGTATTATTTGTAATATATAAATTAAATTGCAACTGTCGACTCGTTTGTATGACTCAACATTTTTTGGAAAGCAACATACTGGGCTTGGAGTATTGATACAGTGCATACAGTTCGCATGTTCCTTATTGAGAGTGCTCCATGTAGAAAAGTCAACCTTTCCGGTAGCGGGGAGATTAAATTTTTTTTGAAATTCCTTTACTGCAAGTTCAGTTTCTCCGTTAAATTTTCCGGTGGGCAGTACTTTAGGGATATCTTGATGTATATTAGAAATATCTCTCAATTTAAATTGTATTTCCAGAACAGGATTTGCAGCTTTCACAGCGTCTAACTTACTTTTCATTTTTACCTCCTTTATATATACATTAGCCGGCACTGGTATCTTATTTATTTTTTCTTCTACTTTCTGAGAACCGGAGTTAGATTTATATTAAATTGTGTTACTATATCAGGATATATTTCTACGTCTATAACAACGGTTGTATGATATCCCGGCGATTCAATAACAAGATGATACTCTGAAGAACCATTCTCTGTAGGTGTTTCCATATTATGCAATACAGGCAGATTTAATTATTAACCTCCAATATCACTCCCGGGGAATTGACCTATATTTCTTGAATTCCCAAATCTTAGATTTCTATATATAAGTATTATTCTGTTCCAAGTGTATTGATCCACCACACCCGTTTCATCTATTCCAAAATAATTTTGAAAGTCTCTTACGGCCTGTTCTGTTTTTGGTCCGTACACTCCATCGGGATCTATGGGAGGCAATCCTTCAAGTACAGAACCTATATATGCCAGGTATTGTTGAAGTATATATATTTCCGGCCCTTCAGAGCCCAGTTGGAATACGGTGCCGGGCCATAGCAGAGAAGGAAGAGCGATGGCAGTCGGCGGCAGTGTCTCGAGTATTCCTTCAACAGCGTCATACATGGCATTCCATGTTTGTTCGTCTACAATTCCTGTTATGGGAAGCCCAAATGTGTTTTGAAATTCCATTATGGATGTTCTCGTAAGAGTATCTAATATACCGCTGATATCAACCGAAGGAATTGTATTATAATATGCGGACAAAACGTTAAGAAAATACTGAACTGCCTGAACTCTCGGTACTACCTCCTCGGATCCCGGCGTCGGTGTAAATTGAGGAATTTCACTCAGCATAATACCTTGTGAAGTTAATTCGGCCAAGGATGTTACTGCAGTGTATATTCTTCGAATGCTGTACCAGGTCGGTTTATCTATGATACCTGTAACCGGGAGGTTAAAAATTCTTTGAAATTCTTCTACGGCTGCTTGTGTTGGTTCGTCAAATGTTCCTGTGGGACTTGGAATTTTCGGTATTGCCGGATAATTTGTGGAAATTGTATTAAGCGAAATTTGCATCAGAAGCACATAGGGGTTGTTGTCCCCCAGCTGAAGCGGAATTCCAGGAAATGTTTCATATGCTTCAGCTAATGGAGTATCGGTTCTTAAATCAATATTATCCCCGTAATAATATTGAAGAATCTCATATGGTGTATAACCTTGCTCAGATAAATCTACTGAACCCCATTGAAGTAGCCCGGGGCATTGTGAAATACGACCGTCGCAGAATTGTGCATAAAGAGGTTCAAGACGTCCTTGTTTTACGATGTAACTGTCAAATAAATCATCAACAATAGCTGCAACGTTGTCGAATATTCCTCTGTTTGGAACGAAGGCCTGGTCGTAACGGGTATCGTTGGTAATATCAAAATTGTACCCTCTTGACCTGTACCACTCAGTAAAGACTCTGTTTAATGCTGTAGAAACTATGGCGTATACATTTGCTCTCAGAGCCTCTTCAGGCCATGTGGGATATAATTCACTGGAGGCAACATTTTTTATATAGTCTAAAAAAGATACCGTTACGTTTTCGGCAACTTCATCCGGAGATCCCAGATGAACTGTTATTGCGGCCGGTATTACAACTTGTGTTAATCCCGGAATTTCTATACTCATTATAGCACCACCTTAATCATTTGAAATATCAGCCGGACTCGGAGGTATGACAAAAGTCATATCAGGTCTTGATTCTGTCGGGCCTGCTGCTACCGGAATCATATCAATAGTAAAATTTGTTGTAATGTCAGGAAACACACGGAAATCAAGAATGTTTACAGTATAATAGTTAATAGCTTGAATTCGTAGATTGTAAGTTGTATAAGACCTTCCACCAGAGGCTGTACCGTCATATAGTACAGGCAATTCTATTGTGGGAACCTGACCGTTAGCATCTGTGACAAGATGTGTTATGACATTTTCTTCATTGTTTTCATCGAGTGTGTATACTGTAACAACGGCATCTTCCACAGGCAAAGCGCCTGACGCAGTAAAAACGCCCACTGATATGTATCCAACTTCTTCCGATTCTTCTTCGGTTATCTTACTGGGCTCTGCCGGAGCTGCAGGAATATCGCCTGGCGGGAGTCCCGATTCGGGAGCCTGTTCTCGTATAGCAGGCTGCTGTTCATTCTCAGGTTTCTGTTCCGGAGATAACGGAGGAGTTTCCTGGGCAAAAACAGATGAAGAATAGATTTTGTTTGACAGTATATTTCGTGCCGTATAGGACTCATTACTGCTAAAATAATTGTCTTTTAAATATGAATCTGGTATAAATGGATAATTTTTATTTTTCAGAATAGTCACATCCTTCCGATAAATTACATAGTAAATAATATCTATTATATGCATTCAGACTCGATTTGCTTATCCCGTGATTGAAAAATCGAAAGAGTTTATCATTGATTTAAACAGCGAGTTTATGCGAACAGCAGATGCCGCAAAATAGTACAAGCCTGAAAATATCTGTTATAGCAGATAAAATTGACATATGTCGGTTTAGAATAAGATATATAGGGTATTTATTAATTATATTTTAGATGAGGAGGATTTATGAGAATAATTATTGTTGGTGCAGTAGCAGCAGGCACATCTGCTGCAACAGAGATAAGAAGAAACGATAAAAATGCAGAAATAGTAATTTACGAAAGGGATAAATATATTTCGTATGCAGGGTGTGGCATGCCATACTATATTAGCAACGAATTTACAGATTTAAGCAGTTTAATTCCTCGGAACTCTGAATTTTTTAAGAAGAAAAGCAATATAGACGTAATGACCGAGCATGAGGTTGTGTCAATAGATCCGAATTCAAAGTCAGTTACAGTTAAAAACATTTTAATGAATGAAACATTTACTGACATATATGATAAGCTTATAATTGCAACTGGAGCAAGAATTGATGTACCTGATATAAAAGGAATTGAAAGAAATAATGTCTTCTTTTTGAGAAATATAGAAAATATGAATTTAATTAAATCATTTATTGAAAGCGAAATTCCTAAAAAGGCTGCAATTATCGGAAGCGGTTTTATAGGTATGGAAATGTGCGAAAGTTTTAAAAAGCTTGGAATGGAAGTGACATTAATTGCACGGTCTACAATTTCAAAAGGCATGGACGGAGACATGACATCCTATATTGAAAATTATCTAACACAAAAAAAGGTCACAGTAATTACGAATGCACCTACAAAAGAAATCAATGAAAAAGGTGTAGTATTAAATGACGGAAAAATTGTTGAAGCCGACATAATACTGGTTGCTGCAGGTATAAAGCCGAATGTTGAGCTCGCTGCCGGCGCAGGAGTTGAAATAGGAGTTACAGGAGCGATAAAAACTGACAAGCATATGAGAACAAATATCGCTGACATTTACAGTTGCGGGGACTGTGCAGAATCTTATAATACAATTACCGGTAAAGCTATGTACAGGCCGTTGGGATCAACCGCCAATAAAACGGGAACAATTGCAGGAAGCAGCATATGCGGAAAAGCTGATGAATTTAGAGGCATACTAGGAACGGGAATTTACAGAATTTTTGATATGACTGTAGGGCAGACCGGATTATCTGAAGCAGAAGCTAAAATGAATGGATATGATGCGGTTTCTATAATAGATCAAAAATATAATAAACCTGAATACTTGGGTGGAAAGCCAATAATTATAAAAGCTGTTGCCGACAGAAAGACAGGAATTGTTTTAGGAGCTCAAATAGTAGGCTTCGAAGGAGTAGATAAGAGGCTTGATGTATTTGTAACTGCTATTTCATTGAAGGCAAAAGCTGAAGACTTAATGCATTTAGATTTGGCTTATTCACCACCATATTCTATTCCTAGAGATCCGGTTTATTATTCGGGAGCAAAATTGAGAGCGGCTTTAGACGGCAATCGCAAAAAGTAGCTGCCGCTCACAAAATTGGTGCGGGGCTTGCGGTATATGAAGTTATACAGTAAGCCTTGCCTTTATTTTTTCCCCTGCAAACACCGCAACGGCGGCTTTTAACGTATCTCCCGGAATGAACATGAACATCCCCATATTTAGTATTTGAGCCATTGTAAAGTTCTTTGCAAGCATTATATTCAGTATGTAGTACATGTATGGAATCCCGATAGCGTACAATACCGCAGTTCCTGCAAATACAGCAAGTAATAAGTTTTTTGCTGTTGAATTTTTTTCGGCTATTTTTCCTGTGATATATGCTGCAAATATGTATCCTATTAGGAATCCGAAGCTTGGTTTAAGGACGTGCTGCAATCCCCCTGAAAAACCTGAAAATATAGGGAGGCCTGCTAATCCCAGCAGAATATAAACCAGTTGTGAATACATTGCTTTTTTTGAACCAAGCATTATACCTGATAAAAGTACAAAAAAAGATTGAAGTGTAATTGGCACAGGCCCTACGGGAATTGTAAGAAATGCACCTATTGCAGTCAATGCGGAAAACATTCCTATTTGTGTAATATCCTTTGCTGTAAGTTTCATTGTAGTCATAAATACTCCTTATTTAGTATATTAAAATGATGTTCTTTTTCTTATTGTTGCTTTCTAACAGATATTTCTCCTGAATGGAGAATTTCCTTATTGTCGTCATCGTGGAAGACAACCAGCCCACCATGTTCATCTATATCCTGGGCGTACCCTTCAATCCACTTGCCATTTTTTAGGTATCTTATTCTTTCGCCTAAAATCATGGACCTATCCTTATATATCTTTAAAAATGACCGGGTTTCAATTTCATTGCATATTGACAAAATATTGTTTATTATTTCTGCTGAAAGTTGATTTCGTATGGAGTGACCTTCCCTTGAACTAAATATAGATCCGGCTGTTTCTTTTAGCTCCGGCGGGAAAAGTTCGGTCTGGACATTTAAACCTATGCCGACTACGATGCTGCTCACTGTTCCGCTTTCCATATCAGTAACTGCTTCCGTCAATATTCCGCAAACTTTTTTACCGCCAATATATACATCATTGACCCATTTGATTTCAGCATATTGGTTTGTGAATTTATCGATGGAAAGACATACGGCAACTGCTGCGGCAGTAGTAATCAGCACAGAATCAGATATGTTCAGCTTTGGCTTTAAAATAATACTCATATAAATGCCGGATTCGGACGGAGAATAGAAACTTCTTCCCATTCTGCCTCTGCCTTCGGTTTGCTCCTCAGACAAAATTACAGTTCCATGATCTGCATGTTTCATTGACATAAGTTTTGCTTCTGTGTTTGTGGAACCAATAGTTTTGTGAACGGTCAAAGATATATTTTTGTATTCGTCGCTTAAAAATGTCCTAATACCCTCTGATGATAAAATATCCGAAGTTTTTGACAGTGAATACCCTTTGTTAGAAACTCCTGTGATTATGTAACCTTCATTTTTTAGCGAATTAATTGCTTTCCATATAGATGTTCTGGAAACACATAGTTTTTCTGCCAGTTCCTGTCCGGAGATACTCTTGCCTTTATATTGCTCCAAAATATTTAAAACCTCATTTTTTACTGTCATACTATCACCTCGATATGATATTATATAATTACAAAGAAAGATTGTCAACCAAAAAAAAAAAATGGTTAACAATACATCTATCTTATTGTAAAAGATTTTAATTTTATTTTGGAACAAATTTTGAACAGAATAAGTCTATTATAAGAAAGAGATAAAAAATACCGGCTGATTTTTGTATTGCATTAGGCAATATTTTTGTGTATGGAGTTAAAATGTATAAGGAAACATTGGAATATATTTAAGAGAGGGTTATTATGAAAAGAAAAAATTTAACATACGGTCTAATTGCATTGATTTTGTTTGTTAATGTATTCTTGGTAAATGCATCTGCCGCAGAATACGATGAAAATGAAAGCGGAAAAAAGTTTAAAGTTATAGGATATTATTCGGGGGACTTGTTTGATGAGCCCTTGGAGAATTTGCAGACGGATAAGTTGACTCATGTCATATATGCTTTTTTGATTCCTCAAGAGGATGGTTCGCTTATTGAATTGAAGAATCCAGAGAAACTTAGAAAATTGGTTGAAAAATGCCATGCTGATGGAACGAATGTTTTCATTGCTGTGGGAGGCTGGTCATATGAAGGGAACACCTTGCAGCCTGTATTTGAGGAGATTGCTTCATCGGATGAAAAGAGAAAAGCGTTTATAGAAAATATAGCTGATATTGTTGAAGAATACAACCTTGATGGAGTTGAGCTTGACTGGGAGCATCCAAATGCAAATACTGCATTTGATTATGAAAAACTTGCAGTTGAGTTGAGTGAAGCACTAAAACAGATGGGAAAGGAAATGACAGCGGCACTAAACGGTGCTTGGTCTAAGACTGCTGGGCCGGAGCCTTCTATGGTACTGACGGACAAATGTCTTGAAAGTTTCAGTTTTATAAATGTAATGGCATATGATATAAGTAATGCCGATCACAGCCCTTTGTGGTTTTCCGAAACATCCATAGATTATTGGCTGAACAGAGGAGTACCGTCCGAGAAAATTGTACTTGGAATGCCTCTATATGCCAGACCCAGTTGGATGCAGTACAGACATTTAGTTTCTATGAATACAGAATATGCATATACGGATTATGCGCCAACAGACCCGCTGGAATCATATTATAACGGAATAAATACGTTAAGAGAAAAGACTGTAATATCTTTGAGCAAGGCGGGGGGAGTAATGCTTTTTGATGTCAATGAAGACACAAATGACAAATATAGCATAGTCTCCATGATAGACGATATCGTTAAGAAAACTGCTAATTTATCAGCAGATGAAATGAACAGTTATGTAACAGTTGTTTTAAATGGAAGGGAATTGGTGTTTTCGGAAAGCGAAGGCTATGGAAAGCCGTTTATAAGTGAAGCAGGCAGAACGATGCTTCCGCTCAGGATGCCTCTGGAGGCAATAGGAGCGAAAGTGAGATATGACAATGAAAATAGAATTGTAACTGCTGTCAAGGATGATATAACAGTAAAAATTCCAGTTGATAAAGATGTTGTTTATATAAATGAAAAAGAAATTAAAACAGATGCAAAATCATTTATAATAAGCGGAAGAACGTACATTCCACTAAGAACGGTTTTTGAAGCGTTCGAGTATCAAATTGACTGGCACGGCAGCAGCAGAACAGTTTTGTTGACAGAAAAGGAACAGGAAACTAATTAGATTTATATTAAGATAGACATTATATAGCTTTAATAAAATAAGATGTGAGGAGTGTGGAAGAATGTACAAGTACAAGTTTGTAAAGGCAACAACAGGAGGAGTATTTAACGGAAAACAAAACCACAGAGAGTTAATAGACAGGTACAGCAGAGAAGGATGGAGATTTGTAACTGCCATACCAACGGAAAGCAACGGACATGGTGTTATATTCGAATTTGACCTGGTGTTTGAAAGGGAAATGAAACAAGAGTGATTAAATATTAAAATTAAGTCCTTAATTGACTAAGTGTATAGTTAGGGCTTTTTTGATGAGTAAAACCATACACTGGGGAAACTGAAAACACAGGAGTAAAAAATGTGCATAATTTTGGTCAGAATGTTTGGTAAATAAAATGCTTATGATGTATAATTGAATAATCAACTTTATGGAGAGGTAAAAATGAGTGTTTCAATAACGAAGGCGATACTTCACATTCTTGATCCAAGTCTTGGAATTCCTGTTCTTTCCGAAAATCTCATGTCATTTAATGATCAGATGAGAGAATATACGGAAAAACACATCTTAAAGAGTTATAATGACGCAGATTTAAAGAAAACAAAATTTGTAAATCAAGATGGAATATTTTTAAAGCTGGTTAATCAATATTTAAAAAATGATGACTTTATAAAATTTTCAAGAGAGGTTTCTGAATTTTTCTTTAAGATAATAGCTGAAAACCCTGATATAAAACCTTGTGATTTGATGTTTGTACAAGCTAATGTATTTAACAAGGACTATATAGTGATACTTAAGCTCAATTACAAAAAAGGATATATCCATTTTACGAAGCAGGATGACACTACAAAAAATATTATAATAGAACAGCCTTGTTCATTGCCGGCTACATCACAAAAAATAGACGAATTCATATTTGTCGATTTAAACAGCCTTGATGTATTTGTAAAAGAGAGAAAATGCCAGGTTTATAATGAACCCAGCTACTATATTTCAAAGCACATACTTGAATGTAAGGAGGAGAAGCCTGACAAGGAAAAAGTGAAAATTATAACTCAAGCGACAGATAAAATTATCAAGGAATACTACGATGATGATATGCTTATGAAAAGCCGTGTAAAAAATATAATAAGAGAAAATGTTGAAGAAAAGTTGAATATAAACATAGAAGAAATATCTGAAAAAGCGTTTAAGGATGAGGCTGCAAGGAAGGTATACAACGAAGAAATTCAGATGAAGGGCATAAGAGAGCCGGAAATCAAAGTAAACTTTAACTATGCAAATAAAATAAAAACTAAGCAAAAATTTATTACCGATGAAGGAATTGAAATAAATATTCCTTATGAAATGTTGAGTGACAAGGAAAAGGTAGAGTTTATTACTAACACTAATGGTACAATTTCAATTATGCTGAAAAATATTGACAACATAGTTGACAAATAATAATGTTTGAACGCGTTAAAAAGGCGGCCTCTAAAAAGAGACAGCCTTTTTTGCATTTCGCAACCTTAATTTTATGCTGGTGGTACGCAGAAATATCTGCGACTATTGGATTATTCATCTTCATACAACAGCACATATTGGTTAGTTGATTTATCCTCATAAATTCTTTCAATTTCCGGTTCTACAAGAGTTAGAGGATTTTCCTCATAAGCAAGCCTGGCACATATTCCGCAGCTGGAACTGAGCTTTCTCGGTACAGGCTGCAAGGTGCAGGGTATGTTTAGTTTTTTCATTTTGCTGTCAAACTTTATTGCACCGGACTGAGTATGAAAAACTACTGTGTATTTCATTTTATTCCTCTGACAATAAATAAATCATCAGCTTCTTCTATTTCAACATTGAATCCATTGCTTAAAAGGTATTTTTTTACGTTTGTTTTTGAAGTGTTATTGTCTGTCAGCACTTCAATTTTATCTGCTCCCGTATTGCCACTCAGAGCTTTTTTTGTCATTAATACCGGCTGAGGGCAAGAAGTACCACATGTATCAATTCTCATTTTTTTCACCTCTTAACTATTTTTTTTAAGCAAATCTGAGTTTGCTATTGACAAAAGCAATATAAATGCAAAACATATTATAACTGCAATTTGTCCATTTGGAGTAGGTCCGTTTCCGCTTGAAGCCAAAGAAAAATTATGAGCAAATGCGGCACCGACTATCATTCCGAAGACTGTAACAGCTGAATCTGAATTTCCTTCACCTGAAAGTATAAGCTGTCTCAACGGGCAGCCGCCTAAAAGAACGGATCCCCAACCTACAAGAGCCATACCGAGGAAGTTCCAAAGGCCGTCAGTATGTGAAACAGGCTGTTCAGCAAACCCTAGGTTGAAGTTTCCGAGAACAAGATTGCCTATTGCTGTTACAACAATAATTGCAACAAAGCCAAGAAGCAAGTAATTCTGTTTGAACATTACTTTATCTCTGAGGCCTCCAACCATGCAAAGTCTTGTCTTTTGTGATAAAAATCCTACAATCAAGCCGCATACAAGTGCAATAAAAATTGGTGCATGCATGCTTCCAGGACCTTCTTCGCTGAAGAAAATGAACGCTGGTGCAGCCAGCAGAAGTATAAACAGTCCAACTGATGCAATAGGCATTACATATCCGTCAAATGAGGATGTTTTGTAATTTCTTTTGAGCGAAAAACCCTTATTTAAAAATAATATTCCCACACCTATTCCGGCCATGAAACCAACCAGTCCAACAATTGCATTTAGATCTCCTCCGCCTATTCTAAGTACCATTCTCAGAGGACATCCTAAGAACATCAGGGCGCCAATCATTACGGCTATTCCTATGAAAAATCTTGTAATTGGTGAAGATCCACCTTTAGACTTAAACTCTTTACCTGCTAAAGCGGCAATAAATGCTCCTAAGATTAATCCTATTATTTCAGGCCTTATGTATTGAACTACCGCCGCTCTGTGGAGGCCTAAAGCTCCTGCTATGTCTCTTTCAAAACATGCTATGCAGAATCCCATGTTTTGGGGGTTTCCAAGAGCAACTAATATTAAAGCTATGATTCCTACTGCTCCGCCGGCAAAAATTATACCTTTTTTGCTTTCAAAAAAAGGTATTTTTTCGTCTGATAATTTTTCTTTTTCCATTTCTTCCTCCTAACATATCAATAATTGTATTATATTTCACAATCTTTTGAAAGTAAAATAGAAAAAAGTTAAAAAAGCAGCACATTGCATAACAAACATTTATATTTTAAGAAAAAATGGATGTATTTTAATAATTCTACATTTGTTTTTGAAAATAACTCCTACTAATAGTTAAACATTTTAATTATTAAATGAGAAAAAGATGAAAAAAATTAAAAATCTTTTCTAAAAGTAGTTGACAAATTATAAATGAGTGGTATTATATAACCATAAGATTAGCACTCACCAGACGAGAGTGCTAACAAAATAAATTTAATAATAAAGGAGATGTTGAGCATGTCTGGATTAGTACCATTTAACAGAAAGAACAGAAGTTTAATGAGTAAGGATTTTGATGATTTTGGTAACTTTTACAACATGGTTGATGACTTTTTTAATTTTAACTGGCCATCAGGCAAGAATTTTATTAAAGATACCTTCAAGGTCGATGTTCAGGAAGACGATAAAAAATACTTAATTGAAGCAGAGCTGCCGGGTGTCAGCAAAGATGAAGTAAATATTGAAATGGATGACGGGAAACTAAGTATTAATGTAAAAAAAGAAGAAAATGTAAATGAAGAGAAGAAAAACTACATTCATAGAGAAAGACGTTACAGTTCAATGAGCAGATGCATTTACCTGGAGGATGCAAAATCGCAGGATATAAAAGCCGGCCTTGATAACGGCGTCTTAAAAATTGCGGTTCCAAAAGAATCAAGACCAAATAAATCTGTTAAAATCGATATTGAATAAAAAAGTAAAGGAAGCAGGTATTAATCTGTTTCCTTTACTTTTTTTGTGCTTTGTGTCATCTGTTATTTATGGCAGAATGATTATTAATTTTAACATTTGAGCTGAAATAATGATAATTATATGTTAAGATAATATTATTATTTCAAGGTGAGCATATTAATGGATATTCAGGTGTACTTGCTGATGATAATAAGTAGAATAAGGAATTCTTTTTAAAAATTTGGGAGATAAGAATGAAAGCCCCATTGATTTACAGCAATAATATATTTAAATTAAAAAAATGCATTGGCGCGCTTCTGAAGCAAGCGCATTTTCAGGAGGATTTATGGCTGACGTTTTGAAATTGAATCATGTGAGTAAAAGATTTGGAAGCAAGGAGGTACTTAAGGATATTAATTTTACGGTTAACAGCGGTGAAATTATAGGATATATAGGTTCAAACGGAGCCGGTAAAAGCACTACAATAAAGATTATACTCGGCTTGATTGACGATTATGATGGTGATGTATATGTATTCGGCGAAAATATCAAAGGACAAACCGACTATAAGAGAAAAATCGGGTATGTTCCCGAGATATCGGATATGTATGATAATCTCACAGCCTGCGAATATATTGGGTTTATAGGTATGCTTTACGGTATAGGATCTATTAAGGCGGTTTCAAAGGCAAAGGAGATGATGAGTGTATTTGGTATTGAGGAAGCTATTGACGGAAGGATTCACACATTTTCAAAAGGAATGAGGCAGAAGCTGTCTATTATAACTGGAATGCTTCATAATCCCGATATACTTTTTCTGGATGAGCCTCTTGGCGGTATAGATGCAAACAGCGTCCTTGTGTTTAAGGAAATTATTCAGGGCTTGAAAAATTCAGGAAAGACTATTTTTTATTCGTCACATATACTTGAGGTTGTGGAAAAACTCAGCGACAGGTTACTTCTGTTAAATGAAGGCAATATTGTCTTGGACGGCACAATGAACGAGGTTAGACAAAAGAAATCTGACTCTTCACTTGAATCTATATTTAATGATGTAACAGGTTTTCACGATCATGAAAAGCTTGCTCATAAGTTTATTGATGCATTTATGAGCTAGGAGGTAATTATGGAATTTATGTCTTTAAAAATTCTTGATAATTTTAAAGGTTTGTTTGGAAGATTAGGAATTGACTATGAAATGATGCGAATAATATTAAATACAAAGCTTTTGCTTGATTCAAGAAAAGCTCCTGTTATATCAGGGCAAAACAAAAAAAATGAAACAGAAAATCCTTCATTCATTAAGAGATACCTGCTTCATCTAATTTTTGGCTTATTTCTCGCGTTTTTCATATATTTTATAAATGATGAAATGATAAGAATGATATATTTTTCAGGGGCGATGTTTTTTATGACAACTATGTACCTGATTTCAGATTTTTCATTCGTACTTTTGGATACAAAGGATAAGAATATTCTAATGACCAAGCCTGTGGATAGCAAAGCTGTGTCTTTGGCAAAGGTTCTGCATATTTTGATATACATGTTTCGGCTCAATATCTTTCTTGCAGGCCCGTCTCTTGTAGCTATTGTAATGCTAAACGGAGTGTTGGCAATACCTGTGTTGTTGCTGGAAATTTTGTTTATGGATTTGCTTATATTTTTGGTTACGGCATTTATATATATTTTGGTGCTAAGATTTTTTGACGGAGAGTTTTTAAGGAATATAATTAATTATATTCAGATTCTGCTTACAATTTTGGTAACTGTAGGGTATCAAATTGCAATTAGAATGATTGATTTTTCTGATCTGCAAAATATAACCTATACTTTTAAAGTTTATAATTATTTAAATCCCATACTGTGGTTCGGCGCACCATTTGAAATCTTGTTCAACGGTGGCGATGAAATGTATCTGTACATATTTGTATTGTTATTAATTGTAGTCCCAGTAAGTTGCTTTATAGTGTATATAAAACTAAGCAAAAAAATGGAATCTCTTTTGCTCAAGCTGGAAAGTGACGGAGGTGAAAAGCCTTTGAGGCATCCGATTGAATCACTTGTGGGCAGAGTTTTAAACAGAAATGAGGTGACAAGGCAGTCATTTCATTTTGCAAATTCTGTAATTAGAAGCGATAGAAGCCTTAAGCTGAAAATATATCCTGCTCTGTCTACGGGAATTTTGCTTCCTGTACTCATGATATTTAATATGGGGGTCAGGGGAAAGGGCTATGAACCGCTTGGGTTTGAATATCTGTATCTTTACTTTAATCTGCTGATTATTCCTTCTGTCATAAACCTTGTACTGTTTTCATCCGCGTGGAAGGGTGCATATATATATGCTGTTACAGGATTTACCGATACAAAAAAGATGTTCAGAGGAATTTTAGAAGCAGTTGTAATACGTCTTTTTATACCTTTAATGATAGTGAACAGTGCAATTTATATAGTGCTTTTTAAGGATAGATTTGCTGTTGATATAGTTTCTATGCTGATTGCAACTATAGCAATATTTCCGGTGCTGGGGAGAATATATCTTACAGAGTTTCCTTTTTCAAGACCTATAGATGAATCAAACCAAGGTAAAGATATGGATAAATTTATTTATTCACTGGGAGTGATAGTATGCATAGTTATTATGCATGTTGTTTTTCGAAGATTCCAAATGGGAGTGTGGATTTATATCGGCCTAATGGCGGTTTTACTGCCGTTAAGTTGGATATTTGTTTCTCCTAAGGTTACTAAGCCAGTAAATGAAGCAAAGAAAATATGATAAAAGAGGGGATGCCATGATGGATGATTTAAAAAAGCGGAACTTTATTGTAAAAATGATACTTTTAATTGGGCTAGTTATGATTGTAGTCCTTAATTTCGATGCCGCTATTGGTGTGATGAGAAAAATAAATGCCGTTATTTCACCGCTTATATACGGTGCTGCGATTGCGTTTGTTTTGAATATTCTGGTTGTTTTTTACGAAAGAATATATTTCCCCAGGAGCAGAAACAAATTAGTCAATAAGTCTAAAAGAGGAATGAGCATACTTTTTTCTTTGCTGACAATTATTTTAGTAGTTATATTTTTTCTTAATATAGTCATACCGCAAATTGTCCAATTTGTATCTCTCTTGATAAAGGGATTCCCTGACGTTTATGACAGTGCTTTAAAATGGGCCATTGACAATTCGGACGTTATACCGTCACTGCAGAAAAAGGTGGAGGGCTTTAGCATGAACGGTGAAGAGGTGTTGAAAAAAAGCATGGAAATTCTGGGGAACTGGACATTCGGTACCGTATCATTTATAGGCTCTGCTTTTGGAGCTGTTATAAAATTTATACTTGCACTAACCTTCGGAATATATATACTGGCCGATAAGGAAGAATTGAAACGTAGATTTGATAGGCTATTTAAAGCATATATAAAACCAAGCACAAGAAAAAAACTTTATGAAGTTATGGAAACTGCAAATGATACTTTTTCAGGCTACATAGTGGGCCAGTGCAAGGAAGCTGTTATATTGGGAATTCTATGCACCATAGGAATGCTTATCCTTAGGTTTCCATATGCTAAAGTCATAGGGCCGGTTATTGGATTGACAGCGCTTATTCCGATGCTTGGGGCATATATAGGAGCAGTGTTGGGATTTTTATTAATAGTAACTATAGACTGGTTTCAGGCAGTATTGTTTCTTGTGTTTATAGTTGTGCTTCAACAGCTGGAAGGAAATTTTATATATCCAAAGGTTGTAGGAAGCAGTATAGGGCTTCCTGGAATATGGGTTTTTGCGGCTGTGGCCGTAGGTGGAGGTTTAATGGGAATAACAGGCATTTTGTTTGGAGTTCCGTTAGTGGCGACTGCTTACAAATTACTTAGAAAAGCTGTAAACAAAAGAAATGAAATATAAAGAATAAAGTATGCGGCCTGCCTTTTTATGACAGGCCCATAATTAGTATGTTTGAAAAAACACTCCGAAGTTAAAATGTAAAATCTACGGTTACAAAAGCTTCAATTTTAATATTTCCTGGCATGACCGGTGTAGATGATGCAAGTTGTTCCTGCCTGTAATATGGTTGTTGTATAGGAAGTGTACCGCTTTCAACTATTCTCATTGGAACAGGGTTGGCAGAAATTCCTAAATTCTGAGAAATTGATTTTGCTTTCTGAATAGCGTTCATCACGGCCATGTTAAGCGCTTGCTGGTAATAATATTCTTTGTTTGAGACCTCAAATGAAATCAGGTCGATTATGTTAGCTCCGGCATTTACAGAGGCATCTATTATGGTACCTACTCTGTCCATATTTGACGTTCTTATTTCCAGTATATTTTTTACAGAATATCCTTTGTCTATGCGTCTTCCGTCTTCATAGTCGTACATCTTGTCTATTGTGTACTGATACGTTTTAATGTCAGAAACACCCATCCGTTTAAGAATATCAATGATTGATTGAGTTTTTTGAGCGTTATCGGATTGAATATTGACCAAATTTTCTCCTGTTGTCTGCACGCCAAGACGCAGTACGGCTAAATTAGGAATTGCTGAAATCTGGCCCTGACCAGTCATTGTCATCGTCCTGTTATGTAAATTGTCGTTATAATATTTAGACATGAAAAGCTCCTTTCTGCAATATATTATTTATTATATGACAGAAGGCAGTCGGCTGTACCTGTTATAGCAAATATGACGTGTTAATGGTAAAAATTTTGTTAAATGAAACATATTCTAATGAGAAATTAACCAAATATTAATGGCGAACAATTTATTAATTGTTAAAATTATTGCATATGGCAAATAAATATATTATATTGTATTAAAGATACATAATCGGAGGTAAGTATGAAATTTTTATGGACAACAATTTTGGTGAATAATATGGAAGAAAGCTTGAAATTTTACCAGGAATTTTTAGAGTTGAAATTAGAAAGAAGATTCAGCGGAGCACCTGGAATGGAAATTTGTTTTTTAGGTGAAGGTGAGACAAAGATAGAGTTAATTTGTAATGAAAAAATAAAGAATATAAATCCAGGAAATGCGGTTACTCTTGGCTTTAAGGTTGATTCACTTGATAAGGCAGTTCAGTCTGTAAATAAAAGAGGAATTGAAATAAAAACCGGTCCTGTTCAGCCGAATCCGCATATAAGATACTTTATCATTCAGGACCCTAACGGAGTAAAGATACAGTTTGCAGAACAGCTTGACTGAAATCAGCAAATATAAAACTGAAATGCAGCATTTAATAAAGACGATATGAGGTTGGAGAATTTAATATATGAATGAAGATTGGAAAAAAAATATTGTTTTGTTTTTACTGAGCCAAATTATCTCATTGTTCGGGACTTCGTTGGTTCAATATGCAATAATGTGGTACATAACTCTTGAAACTCGGTCAGGAGTTATGATGACAATATCAATTTTATGTGGATTTCTTCCTATTTTTGTATTATCCCCATTTGCAGGGGTCTGGGCAGACCGTTACGACAGAAAAAAGTTAATTATTCTTGCAGATTCATTTATAGCGTTGGCGACACTCATTCTTGCAATTTTGTTTTACATGGGATATGAATCCATATGGCTGTTATTTGCTGCATCAGTCATAAGAGCCTTTGGCTCAGGAGTACAGACTCCTGCTGTTAACGCATTTATTCCTCAGCTTGTTCCCGAAGATAAGCTCACTAAGGTCAATGCTACTAACGGAAGTTTGCAGGCTATGGCTACACTGTTTTCTCCAATGGCAAGCGGAGCATTGTTAAGTTTGATAGGTATAAAAGTCATATTTTTAGTTGATGTTATAACTGCTGTAGTAGCAATATCAATTTTAGTTTTTTTTCTTCATGCTGCTCCACACGCAAAGGCATTGGAAGAGCATAAATTAAACTATTTTAAAGATATGAAAGAAGGAATAAAATATATTAACGAACGTCAATTTTTGAAGATATATTTTTCTTTTTTAGCTGTATTTTATGTATTGCTTGCCCCTCCGGCATTTCTGACACCATTGCAGGTCGCAAGAAGCTTTGGAAATGATGTGTGGCGTCTTACGACTCTTGAGGTTGTATTTTCGGCAGGCATGGTAATTGGAGGTGCTCTGATGGCATATTGGGAGGGATTCAAAAACAGAATACACACAATGGCGACAGCCTGTATTATTATAGGTGTGTGTACAGTGTTACTAGGCATTGTACCATATTTCTGGGTATATATTTCTATTATTTGTCTGTTCGGAGTAGCTATGCCAATACTTAATACTCCTGCCATAGTGTTGCTTCAGGAAAGGGTCGAAGCAAATTTTATGGGCAGAGTATTCAGCATTCTCGGAATGATATCAAGTATAATGATGCCTTTTGGAATGCTTGTTTTTGGTCCTGTTTCGGATTATGTAGAAATAGAAATTATTCTTTTGGTAACAGGTGGGATAATTATTGCAATGTCACTTTTCTTTGGGAAAAATAAAATTTTGATTGAAGCTGGGAAACAGGTACCGACTGATAAACTTGCACAGTAGGATGGAAATATTTATGGATATTATAAAAAAGCATTTAAGAAAGCTTGAAAAAAAAGAATTAAAAATTCTGAATAAAAAACAGGGAATTATGGGAGAAAAAATAGAACCCATAGTTAACAAAGTTGAGTCAAAAATACCAGATTCTTTAAAAAATACATTGGATGCGGCATTTTATAAGTCTTTTAAGCTTATTTTCAAAAATGGAACAAAGTATATTGAAAAACTGTACAATAAAAATAAAATACAATTCAATCACAATATTCATGACTACAACCTTAAAAAGAATTCAAATAGCAGAAGTATCAGGAGAATTGACGGGCATTCCAAAAAAAGTACTATGTTAAATGCATCTATTTCAACTCTGGAGGGCGCGGGCTTGGGATTATTGGGCATGGGAATACCTGATATTCCTCTTTTTTCGGCAATGATACTAAAAACCGTTTATGAGATATCATTAAGCTATGGGTTTCTTTATGAACTTGAAGAAGAAAAAATATATATTCTTAATATAATAAATGCTTCACTCACAAACGGAGAAAGACAGAGCAAATACAACCGAAGAGTGGATTTAATATCGGACAAAATAGATAATCATATTATGTTTAAATACGATTTGAACAAAGAAATACTAAATACATCAAAGATTTTATCAGATTCTATGCTTACAGCTAAATTTATACAGGGCATACCGGTTGTAGGCGTGGTGGGCAGCATATATAATTATTCGATAATAAATAAAATCAGCGGGTATTGTTTGATAAAGTACAAGAAAAGATATTTGAAAAATAATAAGAAATGATAAATTATAAAAATGCTTCTAAATACTTAATATGATACAATAAATAAAACAGATGAAATATAATCTCATTTGCGTGGGGTCAACAAGCCTGCAGCTTATGCAGATATGAACAAATTTTGAAACATTAGATAAAGCGGTGGAGAAATGTTACGAATTGCAATTTGTGATGACGAAAAAATTATATGCCGGCAGCTGGAGGACATGCTGCTGGAAATAGAAAACTGTATAAACCAGGAAATTGAGACGGATGTATATTATTCCGGGGAAGAGCTGTGCAAATCACTTAACAATAAAAGCAGGTATGATATAATATTGCTTGATATTGAGCTCTGCAAAATCAGTGGAGTTGAGGTAGGTAGGAAGATAAGGGATGAATTTGGTGATGAGCTTACTCAGATTGTATACATATCATTCAAGGAAAGTTATGCAATGGAATTGTTTGATATAAGACCACTTAATTTTTTAATAAAACCTGTCAGCATGGAAAAAATCAAAGAAGTTCTGCTGAAAGCGGTTAAGCTTCTCAATAAAGAGAATAAATTTTTTGAGTATAAAAACGGAAATGTTACAACCAACGTAAACATAAATGATATTTTGTATTTTGAAAGCAGGGGCCGCAAGGTCAATGTCATTCAGGATGGCGAAGTCAGCAGCTTTTACGGTAAGCTTTCAGAAGTTGAGGAGCAGATTAAGAATAATGATTTCATTCTGATACATAAATCATACTTAATAAATTTTAAGAAATGCATTGAACACACCTACGAGCATGTAAAAATGATTAATGGAGAAATTTTGACAATAAGTCAAAATAACAGAAAGACAGTCCGAGAAAAAATAATGCAAAGAAAGCTGAGAGAACGGCATGACAAATAATGTTGCTTCAGTATACCTTATAACAAATGCGTTCGGTACATATATAATTTATAGATTTATGCGCATTTTTTTTGATGTGGCTGAAACAGATAAGAAGGTAGAAGCGGTATCCTACTTACTTTATTTTTTTACTATAGGATTACTGTTCATTGCGTTTAACAATTCTACGCTTAATGTCTTTGCAAACTTAATTATGTTTTTTTTAATCACTTTTAACTATGAAGCTGCATTGAGAAAAAGAATTACAGTATCGATATCAATTTATGTTATACTTGCAATTATAGAGTTGTCCGTTGTATTGCCCATGCAATATTATGACATAACGATTATATCCAAGGATTCTGATCTCAAATTAATGGCCGCGCTAATAACAATAAAAATAATTACGTACAACATTATGCTTCTTTTGTCAAACTTTAAGAGGATTAAAAATGATGTTAAAGTTTCGGTTTTTCATTGGCTTTCAATATTTATAATACCTGCCGGTACATTGATTCTGGCATTGATGATGGTTATGAAAGCCAATCCTAATAACCTAACCGGAATAATTACAAGTGTGATTATACTTTTTATAATAAATTTATTTATATTTTACTTGTATGACTTTTTAATAAAATCTTATGATGAAAAAATGGAGAATGCTCTGCTTCAACAGCAAAATTATGCATATCTAGAGCAGCTTGAGATAATTAATCAATCAAAAGAAAATTTGAGAGTGTTCAGCCATGATATGAAAAATCATATGCTTTCAATAAAGACACTTATTGAAAATAATGAAAGCGAGAAGGCTCTGGATTATCTGAACAGTGTTTTTAAGTTCACAGATATAACGAATGAGTATTCCAAATCCGGGAATTTTGAGATTGACAGCATTCTTAATTACAAGCTCCATAATGCAAAATCTCTTGGTATAAATACGGATATAAGCATTAATGTTCCGGAGAGACTCAACATTTTGCCATTTGATTTAAGCGTAGTACTTGGGAACCTCCTTGATAACGCAGTAGAAGCAGTCTGCAAATGCGATGAAAAAATAATCAAAATAATGCTGGAGCTTGACAGGAATGTATTATATATAAGCATTTCCAATTCGTTTGCGGGAAATCTTCATTATGATGACGGCGTGCTGGCTACAACAAAATGTGATAAGCAAAACCACGGAATGGGAATTAAGAGTGTAATGAAGTCGCTGGAAAAATATAACGGTGCCATGGAGATACATCACAACGGCAATATGTTTTTTGTTGATGTGTTAATATATAATTGCTTGTAGGAAGTAAAGAAAATTTAATTATTACATAATTCCTGTTAATTATTACAATTAGCGTCGCACTTTATGTTTTTGTGATAGAATGTTCTCAGAATTATCATTAAATAACAATGGAGGATTTGCATTGAATGTCAATGATTATTTTAAGAAAATTTATACTGTGGCTTTTCGCCTTACAGGAGATGAAAAACGGGCGTCAGACATATCTCATAATGCAATAGACAATGTTTTTTTAGGTGAGTTATCAGAGAAAGTGCAGCCGCAGCTTTTCAAAAAAACTGCAGGTGAAGTTATTAGGCTGTTTGCGTTAGAATACATTAATGACAATAAGGTTTTTAAATATTCCTCAAGGCTGGAATCATATGATGAGCCGTTTCAATCCACGTTGATGTCTCTTGAACCAATAATGAGAATATCAATAGTGTGGAGAGATATTCTTGGATTTGAAATAGATGAAATTTCAGACAAAAATTATTCAAGACAAATACTTTATAAAGAGCTTAATGGTGCAAGATATCAAATAAAAACGCAATTGAAAAATACATTGCGGCAATAACCTGAACACTTAAGAAAATCAGGAGATATATTTAGAAAAAACTAACCTTGCATTAATGTAAGGTTAATTTTAATAATGTAAGATAATTCTATGGTTAATACTGGCCGATTTGGCTAATATTATTTATGAAACAGAGTTTAGAAATTTAATATTTGGAGAGTAAAATGAAAGTATTTAAAAGAAAAAAAGTATTAATTGCAGCACTTATTGTTATAGCAGCCTTGGCTGTTTTTACTGCCTTAAACAAGGATAAAGGCACAGCGGAAGTTTACGCTAATGCTGAAATTCTGGATACAAAGAGTATTGAGCAGATAATATCTGTAAAAGCTCCACTGGAGGGAATTGCAAAGGCAGATGTGGTGTCTCCATTAAACTATGAGATTATTGATATACGTGTCAAGGAAGGAGACATAGTTAAAAAAGATCAGGTATTGGCGGTGCTTGACAGCGAGGAGCTGGAAAAACAAATAGCTTCTGAAGAGAATCAGATAGAACTGTCTACCCTTGAACTTGACGAAAAGCTTAATGCTAAGCAGATAGAATATGACAATGCAATTCTTTCGGTTAAGGATCTTGAAGGAAATTATGAGCAGAACAAAGAGCTTCTTATAAACGAAATAATAACTCAGGAGGCATTTGACAAATTAGAAATGAGTTTGAAAGAAGCGAGAAAAAATCTGGAAAGCTTTAATGTAACAAACGGAAAAGTAGTTGCATCGTCTGCCGAGCTTAAGCGAATAGAAATCCAAAAGCAGGAATTGGAAAAGAAAAAAGAGGATCTTGAAAAAATATATGTTAAAAGTCCTATAGATGGTACAGTAACAAGAGTTAATGTAAATCTGGGAAGGTATGCCAAGGATACCGAAGACGAAAAAGCAATGTTTGTTGTTGAAAATCTCGACAAGCTTCAGATGAAGGTGTCTATCAGTGAGTATGATATAGGGAAGATAAAGACAGGCCAGGAGGTTGTTATACATTCGGATGTTATGGGAGCTGACACTGCGGAAGGAATTGTTTCCAGAATTTCTCCTACAGCTGAACAAAAAGATAACAATACGATGGAAAGAGTTATACCTGTAGTTATTGATGTAACAAAAAGGCCTGAAAATTTAATGGCTGGAGTTATTGCTACGGCAAAAATCAAAGTTGACAAGGCAGAGAATGTTTTTGCGGTTCCATCAGGAGCAATCATTACAGATGAAAACAATCAAAATAAAGTGTTTGTACAGCAGGATGATGGCTCAATAAAATCTGTGCTTGTTGATACAGGGCTCGTAACTGACCTTGAAACAGAAATAATAAGCAGTGAGCTTAATGCCGGTATGAAGGTTATTGTTAATCCGGATGCAAGTTTTACGGATGGTATGATTGTTACAATTAATGAAAATCAAGAATAAAGTAGGCGCAATATGAGCAATATGATATCTATTAGTAATTTAAATAAAACATACAAAAATGGTTCAGTTGAAGTTCATGCTCTTAAAGACGTAAGCCTGGAAATCAGTCATGGTGAATTTATAGCGATAATGGGACATTCAGGTTCGGGAAAATCAACTTTCATGAATATATTAGGATGTCTGGACAGGCCATCGTCAGGAGAATATCTGCTTGAGGGGATTAATATCAAAGACCAGACTCAGGATGAACTTTCGTTTATCAGGAACAAAAAAATAGGATTTGTTTTTCAGGCATTTAATCTCATACCTAGAACCAGTGTTCTTAAAAATGTGGAGCTTCCTATGGTATATGCCAAGACAAAATCTTCTTACAGGAAAAAAAGAGCGATGGAGCTTCTGGAAAAAGTAGGGCTGGCTGAAAGAATAAATCATCTGCCAAACGAATTGTCAGGGGGTCAGAAGCAAAGGGTTGCAATAGCCAGAGCTCTTTCAAATAATCCGCCCATTATTCTTGCCGACGAACCCACAGGCAATCTTGATACACAGGCTTCGGAAGAAATAATGGAGATATTTAAGACACTGAATAAAGAAGGAAGCAGTGTAATTTTGGTAACCCATGAGCCGGATATAGCAGAATTTGCGAACAGGATAATAGTTTTCAGAGATGGATGTATTATCGAAGACCGAAAGAAGGAGGCTGTAAGATGATTTGGATGGAAAATGTAAAAATAGCTGTTCAGTCCATAATATCCAATAAAATGAGATCTCTTCTTACAATGCTTGGAATAATAATCGGTATTAGTTCTGTAATTGCAATAGTGGCAATAGGTGACAGCATGAAGGGCGTTATGGATGATATATATAAGGACATAGGCAAAAATCGTGCATACATATATACTAACATAGAGGATTACCGTTCTACAGATTTTTTTAACAGGGATGATATGGAGCTTCTTAAAGAAAGATTTGGAGATAAAATTTCATATTTGTGTCCTTCAGAATCAATAAGAAGTGATGTTACTCATAATAAAAATATTATTAAACTTAGTATGGAATGTGTTGATTATAACTTAAGTGACGTACAGAAGATTAAGATGCTATACGGAAGAATGATAAACAAGAGTGACGTGGACAGAAAAAGCAAGGTGGTTGTCTTGGAGCAAAGCGCGGCTATGAAGCTGTTCAATAAAGAAAATGTAACGGGACAGACAGTAAGGGTTGAAATAGAAAATAATTTGGAAGATTTGCTTGTAGTAGGCGTATACAAGAATGAGGAGTCACCTGTTTTATCTATGCTGCAGGGGCAGAAAACCTATGAGGACAGCTATATACCTTATACTATGGCTTTTCCTGACAGCTATTCTTTTTACGGGTTGGATGTCTTTATCGGAGAAAAATATCCTGTAAGCCAAACAGGTGACGAGATACTGTCATATATAGCAGGGCTTAAGAACAGGCTGCCTGAAAATTACTGGTTTTATACAGTGGAGGAAGATCAGCAGACGGTTGATGGAATATTAGGTGGCATGTCCATAGCTGTTGCTGCCATAGCGGCCATATCCTTATTGGTTGGAGGCATAGGCATAATGAACATAATGCTTGTTTCGGTAACAGAAAGAACAAGGGAGATAGGTATAAAGAAGGCACTTGGTGCAAGAACAAAAGATGTTTTGTTTCAGTTTTTGATTGAGTCTGCTACATTGTCGGCACTTGGAGGAATTGTTGGAACGTTGTTGGGCATCGGACTTGTTATGCTTGGCGGAAAAATAATCTCGCTTCCTATTGTTGTAAATCCTGTATCAATAGTGGTAGCCGTAGCCTTTTCTATGATAATTGGTGTATTTTTCGGATACTACCCTGCCAGAAAAGCAGCAAAATCCGACCCTATTGATGCTTTAAGATATGAATAAGTCATCGACACTTCATTTGTAATGAAAGGGAAAGTAAATGGCTTTAATAGGCAGAATAGAAAACAAAAAAGGAAATTTAGCTACAATTTTAGTAAAAAAAGAATTACCCTGTGGAGATAATTGCAGAAAATGCTCCGCAGGGTGCATTTTTTTGGTATATATATACAAGCAAATGTAGTTGAAGACATAAAGCCCGGAGACTATGAAACAATTATAGAAAAGGGCAGTTTCGTACTGGATTCCAGAATTATGTTTTATGCAATATCCACAATCATTATTGTAGGTTCTGTAACCGCGGTTCAGATGTTTCCATGCATTCAAAATAAGGCAAAGAATTTTACCGTAGGAGAGAAACATAATCCTAGATAGACGTACAATATTTTGTGTGTAAACATAAGAATAAGAATGCATCAATAGAATAAATATATAAATATGCAAGAATATGAAAAAATATTTGACACAACCTTCAAAAAGTGCTAATATACGTTTATGTTAAAAAATATAAGGACAATTTTGGAGGATAAAATGAAAAAGGTAATATCTATTATATTAATGATGACCATGGTTTTTGTTCTGTCAACAGGATGTAGCTCCGATTCAGGCAGTGAACAGCCTGCAGAGACACCAGCCGATGTTGAAAATAATAAATTAGTAATGTACACTAATGCGGAATTTGCTCCATTTGAGTATTTTGAAGGAGAAAAGGTTGTGGGTGTTGATCCTGACATAGTTCAGGAAATAGCTAATGAAATGGGAAAAGAGCTTGTTATAGAGCATACGGATTTTGACAGCCTCATTCCTTCACTTGTAGCAGGCAAAGCTGATTTGGTGGCTGCAGGAATGACTATAAACCCTGAAAGGGCAGAAGAAGTTGATTTTTCAATACCTTATGTTGAATCAATTCAAAATATTATTTCCAAAAATGATGCTGAGATTACAACCATGGAAGATTTAGAAGGTAAGAAGATCGGTGTACAGTTGGGGACTACGGGAGACCTTGCTATAAGCGATGCAGTAGATCTTGAGGACGGAGACTTGTACAACACAGGCGCGGAAGTAAAGACATATGCAAACGCATTGGAAGCGGCACAGGATTTATTGAACGGAAGAATTGATGCGGTTATTGTAGATGAAATGCCTGCAGAAGAAATTGTAAAAAATAACAGTGAAGAGTTAGTAACATGCATATTTGGAGAAATAAGCGAACAATACGGAATAGCGGTAGAAAAAGGCAATACAGAGCTGCTTGAGGCTGTAAACAAGACTCTTCAAAAGCTTTTAGATGAAGGTAAGATTGAAGAGCTTATAGCTAAGCATTCTAATTAGGATTGGATTAAGGACGATCTGCTTGCGGAGATCGTCTTTTGTTTGCAGAGGAGTGAGATTTTGTTAGACGAATTTATAATAAACTTTACTAAGACATTTATTAAGGATGCAAGATATAAATTATTTCTTACGGGTATAAAGAATACAATATTAATTGCTCTTTTTGCCACACTTATGGGAATATTAATAGGGTTGATAGTTGCAGTTATTCGATATAGCGCCAAAAATAACAAAAAAATGTATATTCCGGACTTGATTTGCAGGTTATATGTCACTGTTATTAGAGGAACGCCTGTGGTTGTACAACTTTTAATAATGTACTATGCAGTATTTGTAAATATGGATAATACTATATTTATAGCAATCATGACTTTTGGAATTAATTCAGGAGCCTATGTTGCAGAAATAGCGCGAGCAGGAATTGAATCTGTCGATAAGGGTCAGATGGAAGCAGGATTATCACTTGGCCTCAGTAGCAACAGTACGATGTTTCACATAATACTTCCTCAGGCTGTAAAAAACATATTGCCTGCATTGGGAAATGAGTTCATTGCTCTTTTAAAGGAAACTTCAGTAGTTGGATTTATTCCTGTTATTGATTTGACCAATGCTGGAAATCTAATTCGAAGCAGGACATACGAGCCATTCTTTTCGCTGTATACAGTAGCTATAGCATACCTTGTAATGGTTCTTGGTATGGGTGCAGTGCAGAAAAGATTGGAAAGGAGGCTTTCTCAAAGTGATAGAAATTAAAAATGTAAACAAAAGCTTTGGCGAGAACCATGTTTTGAAGAATGTGAATACTTCTGTCAGCAGAGGTGAGAAAGTTGTAATCATAGGCCCATCTGGATCTGGAAAGAGCACGTTATTAAGATGCATGAACCTGTTGGAGATTCCAAATTCCGGAAACATATTTTTTGAAGGTGAAGCTATTACAGATAAAAAATGCAAAATAAATAGCGTAAGGCAGAAAATGGGGATGGTGTTTCAACATTTCAATCTTTTTCCTCACTTAACAGTATTGGAAAATATTACTTTGGCTCCGGTTAAACTGGGCCTTCAAACTAAAACTGAGGCAGAAGAGATTGCGGTAAAGCTTTTGGAAAGAATAGGACTTGCAGATAAGAAGAATGAATATCCCAATAAGCTTTCAGGAGGACAGAAGCAAAGAATAGCAATTGTAAGATCGCTTGCTATGAAGCCGGAAATAATGCTTTTTGACGAGCCTACATCGGCTCTTGACCCCGAAATGATTGGAGAAGTGCTTAATCTTATGAAGGATTTGGCGGAGGAAGGCATGACGATGGTTGTTGTTACTCATGAGATGGGCTTTGCGAAAAGTGTTGCAAACAGAATATTATTCATGGATGACGGGCAGATATTGGAAGAAAATAATCCAAGTGACTTTTTTACAAATCCCAAGCACGAAAGAGCAAAGGAATTTCTGTCCAAGGTTTTATACAATATATAAAATCTGACTGATATTTTATGAATGGATAGTTTATGAAATCTATCCAGTTAATTTCAGAAGATCTGTAGAAACAAATTACTATTTGTTTTAAATTTAGGGTTAAATTCGCACAAATAATTGATATTGCAATAATAGAATTATTTTTATGATTAGTTTTTTTATGTTAAAAAATTCTGTAATAACATGCAATTTTAAGTTTTGTAATATAGACTTGCATGCCGTAATTTGTTCTGGTATAGTGATGATGACATAAATTTAAGGAAGCGTATTTAATTTAAATGAACAAAATGAATAAGAAACAGATAAACAATGAAATTAACAGGTGGCAAATGTCCGAATCTATTATGATAGGTATACTTTTAGCCTTTTCAGGAGGATATATGGATGCATATACCTATGTTTTCAGAGGTAAGGTTTTTGCCAACGCACAGACAGGAAATATTATACTTCTTGGAATAAATATTTCAGGATTAAATTATTCGGAAGCTGTAAGGTATCTGATTCCAGTAATATCATTTATAGCTGGTGTTTTTACTGCACAGATGTTGAAGCTTAAGTTCGGTAATACCAGAAAGATTCATTGGCGTCAAATCGGAATACTGGTAGAGATTATTATAATGCTGGTGGTGTCTCTTATGGGAACTGACCTGAATCTGGTTGCTAACAGTATGATTTCTTATGCATGCGGAATTCAAGTTCAAAGCTTTAGAAAGATACACGATAATTCTTTGGCTACGACTATGTGTATAGGAAACCTGCGTACGGCTACAGATTTACTTTGTGGCTCAATAATTAAAAAAGACACTTCGTTATTTCACAGAAGCATATTTTATTACGGAGTCATATTTATATTTACAATCGGTGCAATTTCAGGTAAAAACTGCATTGCAATACTTGGGCAACAGGCAATACTTGTAAGTGTAGTAATTTTATCGATTGTATTTCTATTTATGTTTTTCGAAAAAGAGGTCGAGATAGATATATTAAGAGCAGGTCAAAAAAATAAAAGAAAGTTCAAATGAACTTTAAAAAGTTAAACTTTATAATTAATATGATTTAATTGTTACGCCTTATTTAATTGAACTTGAAAAACTCCCGAAGTGCCAGTCAATAAATGTATGACTTTTGCTTCGGGAGTATGTTTTTTCTTATTTCTTAACAAGTTGCAGATCTACTGGTATCATGCTTTCAACCTGCTCACCATTTAGGATTTTTACTGCTGTTTCAACACCCAGAGAACCTATTTCCTTTGGAAGCTGCTCAACTGTTGCTGCCATCTCTCCGCTTTCAACCGCTGCTTTTGCATCGTCGGTGGCATCGAAACCTACAACAAGTATATCTCTTTTTGAAGCTTTAATAGCTTCTATGGCTCCTAGAGCCATTTCATCATTGTGAGCAAATACGGCATTTATTTCAGTCTGAGCTTGAAGAATATTTTCCATTACTGTCAGCCCCTCAGCTCTGTCAAAGTTTGCTGTTTGCTTTGCAACTACCTCAATATCTGTTTCACTTATTGCTTCGTTAAATCCTTGGCCCCTGTCTCTTGCTGCAGAAGCACCTGGGATGCCTTCAAGCTCAACAACTTTTCCATTTCCGCCCAGAAGCTCAACTATGTATTCTCCTGCCAGTCTGCCGCCTGCAACGTTATCGGATGCAATGTGAGATACAACTTCACCGCCGTTAGCACCTCTATCCAAAGTTATTACAGGTATGTTTGCATTGTTAGCTGCTTCAACGGCGCTTTTAACAGCATCGGAATCTGTAGGGTTAATCATGATGATATCAACACCTTGGTTAATTAAATCCTCTACATTTGACATTTCTGTAGCGGAGTCGTCCTGAGAGTCAAGAGTAACAAGTGAAACTCCCAGTTCCTGAGCCTTTGCCTTGGCACCTGCCTCCAAGTCTACAAAGAAAGGATTGTTTAATGTTGAAATTGCCAGTCCTATGGTTTTTGTTTCTTCGCCGTCTGGATTTTCATTTTTACCGCATCCTGTAAACAGAGACAGTATCATTAGCGTTACAACAACAAAACTCAAAAATTTTTTCATAAATTCCTCCCTAATTAAAAGTTTTATTTTTATCTTGATAATTTTTGTTTTCTATCAAGAAGTACAGCGGCAAGTATTACTATGCCTTTTGCAACATCCTGGTAATAAGAGGATACTTGCATTAAGTTCAGGGCATTGTTCAGTACGCCGATTATGAGAGCTCCTATTGCCGTACCTGCAATTGTTCCTATCCCTCCAGCCATGCTTGTTCCTCCAAGAACAACTGCAGCAATAGCATCAAGCTCATATCCTGCTCCTGCCGTGGGCTGTGCTGAGCCCAACCTGGCTGTAATCAATATTCCAGCCAGTGCGGCCATCATTCCTGAGGCTGAATATACAAACAGCTTAACGCGGTTGGTTTTAATTCCAGAATAAATTGTTGCTTCCTCATTGGAACCTGTTGCATAAATATATCTTCCTATGCGGGTGTGATTTAGTATATAGTATGCAATGATAAATACTAATATCATTATATAAACTGGAATAGGTATTGGGCCGATAAAGCCTGAACCTATTTCTCCGAAAGCTTCGGATGCTTCTGTGCTTCCAGTGCTTATTGGTCGTCCTTGTGTAAATACAAGAATTATACCTCTTAGCAGAGTAACGGTGCCCAGAGTTGCAATAAAAGGTTGCAACCGTCCTGCGGTAATAAGTGTTCCGTTAAGAAATCCTATAAATGTTCCCAGCAGGAGAACGACAATTACAGCAATAAATACATTTGTGCCAGATGAAATCATGGCAGCCGCCACAGCACCACAAATTCCCAAAACCGATCCAACAGATAAATCAATCCCGCCAATTAGTATTGCAAACGTCATTCCAGTAGCTATTACAGCATTAATTGATGTTTGCCTTAGAACAGTAAGAATATTGCCCCAAGTCAAAAATCTGGGGTTGAGAATTGCAACAATAATTGAAGTGATAAGCAATACTATCAGAGGTTTGTTTTTAAGCAGCTTTTTTAATAATTTATTCATTATACTACATCCTTTCCTACGGCGAGGGTCATAATTGCCTCCTGTGTAGCATCCTTTTGCTGCAAAAATCCAGAGATCTTTCCCTCGTGCATGACCATTATTCGGTCGCAAATTCCAAGGATTTCAGGTATATCGGAAGACACTACTATAATGCACATGCCTTTGGTTTTGAATTTATTTATTAAATCGTAGATGTCTTTTCTCGCTCCAACGTCAACTCCACGTGTAGGCTCATCCAGAATGAGTATTTTCGGATTTGTATTTAAGTTTTTTGCAATGGATACTTTTTGCTGGTTTCCGCCGCTTAAATATTTTAAAAGCTGTTGTGTCCCGGCAGTTTTAATTGACATTGTTTCTATATAATTATTTGCCGAAGTTTCTTCCTTGCTTCTGTTGATTAAGCCTGTAGCATTTGTAAATTTTTTAAGAGATGATAGAGTTATATTTTCTCGTACATTCATTTCGTTTATTATTCCGTTAGATTTCCTGTCCTCTGAAACATATGCTATACCCAAATTTAAGGCATTCATGGAAGATGAAATTTTTACTTTTTCACCATTTAAGAAGATTTCCCCATTGTATGGATAGATTCCATAAAGAGTTCTCATAAGTTCGGTTCTTGAAGAACCCATTAAGCCTGCTACACCTAGTGTTTCGCCTTGTCTTATCGTAAATGAAACATTTTTTACAAACTGATTCGAAAGGTTTTCCACTTTCAAAACTTCAGGGCCGGCCACCGTTTTAATTCGAGGATATTGCTCATTAAGTTTTCTGCCAACCATCATTTCAATTACTTTATCTTCATCAGTTTCCTTAATTGATTTTTCTCCGATTAACTCTCCGTCTCTCAATACTGTTACATCATCACAAATTTCAAATATTTCCTGAAGTCTATGAGATATGTACACAATGCTTTTTCCTTCAAATTTCAAGTCATTTATTACATTAAATAATTTTTGTGTTTCTGATGGGGTCAAGGCACCGGTTGGCTCATCCATGATGATAACATTTGCATCAATAGAAAGTGCCTTTGCAATTTCAACCAATTGCTGCTTTCCTACACTTAAGTTTTTAACTAATTCTTTGGGGTTCTCATTTAGCCCTAATTTTTTCAGCCAGTATTCAGAATCAGAGTAAAGTTTGCTCCAAAGAATTCGCCCACGTGCCGATACAGGCTCTCTTCCCAGGAATATATTTTCTCCTATGGACAGATCTTTGACCAAGTTTAGCTCCTGATGTATAATGGCGATTCCGGCTTGTTGAGAGGATCGTGTATCATTGAAATTAACTTGAAGCCCGTTCAGATAAACTTCGCCGCTTGTTTTTAAGTAAACTCCGGTAAGTATTTTCATGAGGGTTGATTTTCCGGCTCCGTTTTCTCCTACAAGAGCCATGGCATGCCCTTTATAAATGTTGAAATTTACATTTTTTAATACATTAACACCTGAAAAATCTTTATTGATATGTTTCATGGATACTGCAATGTCTTTCAATTAATCACCACCCGGAAACTGATTATATATTAGAATGTTACTCCAGATACTAGAATTATGTTGGCATAGGACTTATATTCACCTGTTCTTACAACAGCTTTTGTACCTGCAGTCAGTTTCTTGAATTCTTTATGAGCGACATATTCAACGTCTATAGATCTAATTTCTTCCTTCTCTATACTTTTTATTATTTTTATTATCTTATTGTTCAATTCCGGATTGCTTTCAATTATTTCCTGCGCAAGTATAACCCTTTCAATAAACAGCTCGTCCAGTACTGCCGTCAATACCGGAATAAGCTCAGGCAGTCCCTTTGCCACAGCCAGATCTATCCTTTGAACTCCATCCGGAACAGGAAGACCGCAGTCGCCTATGGTAATTGAATCCGTATGTCCCATTTTTCCTATAACGTATGAGATTTCAGAATTTAACAGACGTCCTTTTTTCATTCTACCACCTGCTTTATCATTGATTATACAGAGCTTCTTTCTATTATTTCTGTATTTAGTATGATTACTTCTGCTTCTTTGTTTACCTTTTTATCGGAGCTGTTTAAATTTTTTAATAGCAGCTCCATAGCCATGTAACCCATTTCGTAGTTTGGCTGTCTGACGGTAGTAAGAGAAGGTTCAACAAGTCCTGCCAGATATATATCATCAAAACCAATTATGCCTATATCATCAGGAATATTGAAGCCGCGCTTCTTAAGCTCCTTAACAGCTCCCACTGCAATTAGATCATTACCGCAAAATATGGCATCAAAATTCTTGTTCTCAGATAACAATTCAATAATACCATTTTTTCCCCATTCAATTTTATATTCACCGTACTTAATAAGTTTTTCATCATATTCCAAACCATTGTCACATAAGGCTTTTCTATATCCGGCTAATCGGTCTCTTGCTGTACGTGTTTTTAAAGACCCTGACAGATATGCTATTTTTTTATACCCTTTATTTATAAGGTGGACAACGCCATTGTATGCTCCTTCTAAATTGTTTACCAAGACCTTTCCGCAAATGTTTTTGGAATAAAAATCTCTGTCTATCAAAATTACAGGAACCTTGCACCGCTCTAATATTCCGGACATTTTTTCACTGTTGGAAGAGTGCGCGATTATAATACCGTCAGCCATTTTTTTTGTAAGGGTTTCAATGTGCTTTTCTTCCACTTCAAGCTTATCATCCGTATTGCAAAATATAATGCTGTAGCCCGATTCATTTGCCTTGTCTTCGGCTCCTCTGGCAACACCGGGGAAAAAGGGATTTGTAATATCAGGAAGTATCAAACCTACAGTATGAGTTTTTTGCGTTACGAGACTCCCTGCCATGGCATTTGGAATGTAGTTATATTTTTTTACTGCATCCAGAACTCTGGTTCGGGTTGCATCTGTAATACTTTTATCCTTGTTGTTTAAAATCATCGAAACTGTGGCAATGGATACGCCAGCTTCTTTTGCGATTTCTTTAATTGTAATTTTCATATTGCACACCTATTTAAACGTTTAACTAAATTATAATACTAAATATTGGAAAAGTCAACAATAAAAGCAAACATTTTCCAAAACAAAAATGTTTTTTAAAATTAATGTAGAATAAATTTAGGTATAATATAATATAGCAGGGTAATTAAAAACCTGTCTGTTTTACCCGATTAATATATTTTAAGCAATCCGATTGACGGTTTGCACACACAATGATAAAACTAATTTAAAATTATAAGGTGGAAAGTAAATGACAAAAATATCGGTTAAAAACCTTGAATATTTTGGAATTATGGATGAGGCAACAAACGAAAATCACTTGGGCTGCAACCAAGAATGGTATGTAAAGCACTGGCAGAGAACGGCAGGATGCGGACCTACGGTTGCTGCCGGTATTGTTTCATATTTACAAAAAAATCGTGGATTGGATAAGGCGAGTTGTCTTAAAATGATGGAAGAAATGTGGAATCATGTTACGCCAACAATAAGAGGAGTGAACAGCACCGGCTTATTTTGTAGCGGACTTTTATCATACTCCGAAAGCAAAGGAATAAAGCTAATATATTACTCTGTAGATGTGCCGGAAAAAACAGATGTCAGACCGCCTTTTAAAAGTCTAATTGAATTTATTTCGTCATCCTTGATAAATGACATACCTGTAGCATTTCTAAACTTGTGTAACGGAGAAGAAAAGAATTTGGATAAATGGCACTGGGTTACAATTGCCGCTTTGGAATATGAAGATGATTTAAGCAGTGCATATGCAGAAATACTTGATGAAGGTATTAAAAAGCGAATTAATCTTTTGATGTGGTATAATACCACAATGCTGGGTGGAGGATTTGTTTCTTTTTATTTTGATGATAAAAATCACTGATTAGGATAATGAGCCCAATCAGTGATTTTTGATAATGTTAATGTTTATCGCACCATATTCATATATGCCTTTCTTTCAGGCATGGGTTTTTCTATTTTGCCTTCGCTAAACTCTATCAGCTTCATGAGCCAAGCCATATTTTTCCCAAGGATTCGCATTATTTGAACACCTTCATCATCCTTGACAGCTTCACCAGGTCTCAAACCAAAAATAACGTTCCAGTAATTTGATGTGGGCATAAGCATTTCCGAATAGCTTATGTAATTGTTCAACTGGTTGAATGCAGGGATTCCTCCTGCTCGTCTGACTGATATAATGCCTGTTCCGACTTTATGTCTGAATAATCCGTTGTTTGCACTCCCCACATATGTAGCCCTGTCAAGAAAGGCTTTCATTGTGGAGCTGATATCTGAAAAGTGAACTGGAGAGCCAAATATTATTCCATCAGCTTCCTTCATTTTTTGAATCCATTCGTTAACTTCATCATCAATTATACATCGTTCATTCCTTGACTTAAAACAGGAGTTACATGCAGTGCAGCCTTGGATTTTCTTGTTTCCTACATGAATTATTTCAACATCAATATTTTCATTTATTAGTTGATCAGCCACTATTTTTATTGCTTCATAAGTATTTCCTTCTTTTCTGGGACTTCCGTTAAATGCAACTACTTTCATAAATTACCTCCTAATCCATTTAAGACATTATACTAAAATGAGTAGCTTATTACAATGATAAGTGCAGTAATAATAGAAATATTTTAAGTATTGTGGTATAATAATACGACTCAATAAGCGGAGAATTATATGAAAAATAAAAGTAAAAAAATAAAAAATATAAAATTGCAATATTCTTTAAGAGTAATTGCTATATGTGTTATTTCAATGCTTTTATCAATTATTATTAACGAATTTGGAATAGGAAAAGAAAATACTTTGATGGTTTTTATCGTAGGGGTGCTGGCTGTTACCATAGTAACACGTGGTTATGTCTACAGTGCGATTGCATCAATAGTAAGTGTGCTCATGTTCAACTATATGTTTACAAATCCAGTGCACAGCCTTAAAATAAGCAATACTCATGATATAATCTTGATGATGTTTTTCCTGATTGCAGCTTTAATTTCAAGCAATATGACATCAAAGCTTCAATATCAGACTGAATCATCCAAGCGAAATGAAAAAACAGCAAAATTTCTGTATGAAATAACAAAGGGTTTTTTAAATGTAACTGGGAACGAAAACATTATTTTGAAAGGTATAAAATATATAAAGGAATATGCCGGCTATGATTGTTGTGTAAAATTAAACAGTGAGGAAAAAGTATATGGTACGCTGGGATCGACAGAATATAGTAAAGTTGATGAAATAAACACTATGATTGTTCCTATAAAAGGAGTAGCAAAACAAAGAGGTGAAGTGCGAATCATTATTGACGACGCCTTATCACAGGAAAAGGACATGTTAATTAAAGCAATAGTTCATCAGATGGCTATAATCTTGGATAGAGAATTTATTTATGAAGAGAGGCAGAAGATAAAGGTTGACATTGAAAGAGAGCGTCTTAAGAGTACCCTCTTAAGGAGTATCTCTCATGATATCAGAACACCTCTGACAAGTATCAAGGGTGCTAGTGAACTAATATGCGATAATTATGATAATTTAGACGAAGATAATATTAAGAAGTTGGCATCAGATATTTTTGATGAATCTACATGGTTAATGAAGACGGTACAAAATATTCTTGATATGACGAGAATAAATGAAGGTAAACTTACTGTTAAAAAAAGCTATGAAGCTGTAGATGATATTGTAAACCAAACGTTATCTCTGGTGCCGCGGCTTCATGAGACGGGAAGACTTTGCGTAAAAATTCCTGATGACATAGTTCTTGTTCCAGTTGACGGCAGGCTTTTTGTTCAGGTATTGGTTAATTTGCTGGATAATGAATATAAGCATGCAGGAGAAAGTGCCGATATATGCTTAAGTGTGTATGTTGAAGATAAATTTGTTATATTTGAAGTTTCAGATAACGGTATCGGAATTGAGCCATCTATGTTGAATAAAATATTTGACGGATTTGTTACCCGCCAAAAGAACAATATTGCGGATGGCAGCTTAGGTGTCGGATTGGGGCTCAGCATATGCAAGGAAATTGTAAATGCACACGGAGGTAAAATTATTGCTCATAATTTAAAAGCCGGAGGGGCATCATTCAAAATAGAGCTGCCTATGGAGGTTGAATAATGGATAATAAAATATTGATAATAGAAGATGACAATAAAATAGTAAACTTTATGTCTATGGCATTAAAAGCTAAGGGATATTCAGTAATAACGGCAAGAAACGGAAACGACGGAATTTTATATTTCTGTACCGAAACTCCTGATATCATTTTGCTGGATTTAGGACTTCCTGATATGGATGGTATTGAAATAATCAATAAGATAAGAGAAGTTTCAAATATTCCTGTAATAATTGTCTCGGCCAGAGAACAGGACTATGATAAAATTGCAGCTCTTGATGCAGGGGCAAATGATTATGTTACAAAGCCATTTTCAATGGGAGAGCTGCTTGCCAGAATAAGAGTAATGGAAAGGCTTATTGAAAGGGAAGTTTTACCTTCTGCTGAAATTATTTACAAAGTGGACTACTTAACTGTCGATATTGAAAAGCACAGAGTATATGTTGACGACGATGAAATACACCTTACTCCGATTGAGTTCAAGCTGTTGGTTCTGCTTATTAAGAACAGGGGAAAGGTCATAACGCACAGCCAGATATCAAAAGAAGTATGGGGCTATGGTGAAACTGGGGATTCTAAAAGCATAAGAGTATTTATGGCAAGTCTGAGAAGAAAGATAGAAAAGGATACATCAAATCCAAGGTATATTCTAACTGAAATCGGTGTCGGATATCGATTTGCAGATGAATAAAAGTTTGATAATTTTGCCAATAAGAAGCGCCTAAAACGGCACGCAATCACAGTGTATTCAGATATGCGTGAGATTGCATGCCAGAGCGGGAAACCAATCAAAAAAATTTTAAACAGCTAAAATAATATATTTTATTTGATTTATATATTATTTGTAAATTTTTGAACCTCTTCTGATTTGCCTATGATAATGAGATTATCATTTTTTCTGAATGTATAGTCTGCCTTTGGCATTGTAATATCATTTCCGTTTTTAATAAGAAGTATATTAATATGGTGTTTTTTTCTTACGTTTATGTTTTCTATACTTTGCCCTATCCAATCTTGAATAATTGGTGTTTCAAAAATAGAATATTCCTTAGTAATTGAAAAGTAATCCAGTACATTGTTTGCACTGCATCTTGTTGCTAGTTTCTCAGCCATGTCCTTATCTGGATATACAACTTCATCTGCGCCGTTTCTTAATAGAAATTTGGCCTGTATATCCCTGCTTGATTTTGATATTACATACTTGGCACCCAAATCCTTTAGTAAGGATGTTATTTCCAAGGAAGACTGAAAATTATCGCCTATTGTTACAAAGCAAATATCAAAATTGCTTACACCAAGTGCTTTTAATACATCTTCTTTTGTGCAGTCTCCGATTTGAGCATCGGTGACTAGAGATGACATTTCATCTATAATAGATGCATCCTTATCAACTATCATTACGTCATTTTTTAAATCTGACATTTTCAGTGCTAGATGAATTCCAAATGCGCCCATTCCTATAATTAAAACTGATTTCATAATACCACCTACCCGATAATGATTTTTCCGTATGGTCTGCTAAGCGGAGATGTTTCTTTCTTCTCAGCCAAAACAGCAGCCATTGATAGCACTCCTACTTTTCCTCCGTACATGAGAAAAGAAATAATAATTTTAGAAAAATTACTCAATAACGGTGTAATTCCCAATGATAAACCTACAGTGCCGATTGCTGAAATTACTTCAAACATTGTCTCTTCCAGACTGAAATTTTGAGTTGCACTTATAAGCATTACAGCTAAAAAAATAGTTGAAATATAAATGACCGTGATTGAGCTTGCTTTTTTCAGAGAATCTGTTTCAAGTCTTCTTTTAAATATAGTAATGTCTGAAAGCTGTTTTGCCGATGACAAAGCGGTGATGATTAATGTAACAAAAGTGGTTGTTTTTATACCGCCTGCTGTAGATCCGGGGCTGCCTCCGATAACCATTAATAGCATTGTAAGCAGATACCCTCCTTCAGACATGGTGTTTAAATTAATAGTGTTAAATCCAGCTGTTCTGGGAGTTATGGAATGAAATAGTGCTGACAGTATTTTCTCTCCCAAGCTCATATTTATCATGCTGTGCTTTGACTCCATTGCTAAAAATATGGCTGCACCTCCAAGTATCAGAGAAATTGTAGCAGTAAGAACTATTTTGGTATGAAGACTGTATTTGTTGAACTTAAATAAATTTTTAGCAATATCATCCCATACAACAAAACCAATACCTCCTATTACTATTAGCCCCATTACTACAATATTTACAACAACATCGTTCGCATATGAAGTGAGTGATGAAAATTGACCGTATCTGCCCATTAAGTCAAAGCCCGCATTGCAAAATGCGGAAACCGAATGAAATATACCGTTATATAATCCTAAGTAAAAGCCCATTTTAGGGCAAAAACGCAGTGAAAGAAATATGGTTCCTATACCCTCAAAAATAAATGTCCTTATTAAAATTTTTTTAACAAGAAATACAATTCCTCCTATTTTCAATGTATTTGCCGATTCCATCAATAATCTTCTTTCCTTCAAACCTATTTTTCTTCTAAGAAACATTGAAAATAAGGTAATTATAGTCATAAAGCCAAGTCCGCCTACCTGGATGAGCACAAGTATAACTATTTGTCCAAATAAAGACCAATGAGTATAGGTATCGTATAGTACAAGGCCGGTTACACAAAACGCAGAGGCTGCGGTAAACAGTGAATCTATATATGGTGTAGGCATGTTGTTTCTTGATGATACGGGAAGACTCAAAATAATTCCGCCTGCTATTATAATTAACAAAGTACCAAACACAATGATTTCAGTATAAGTCATTTTTAGGTTTTTTATTTTAAACATATTATCTCCTTGTGGCCTTGCTGTTAAGCAGCATTAATACGATTTCAGGTGCTGAGGATTTACCGTCAATACACGTAATTTCATTTTCTTCATATATATTTTTGTTATATTGCTTATTGCATATTGCAAATATAATTTTTATTTTCATTAATTTAGACGCTATAGAGCATGCTGTCAGATTTTCCAAATCATCATCATTGACAGCCAGCATACAGCTGTAATTACGAGATTTATCCAATTTGTCAATATCGTTAAATATATCTGAAGTTAAATCCTTCTGCATCAGCAAACAGCTTATTTCACGGCATACAGCTTTGTTGCCGTATATTAAAACATCTTTTTCTCTGCAAACAAAATTATTATTGGAATTGCAGTGATTTTTAGAAGGAGGTTCGATAATAGTATAAATTTTATCTATAAAAATGAAATTAATTAAGAATACTGCAATAAGCGATAATATAATAGCTGCATTCATACTGAGCTCCTTAATTTTATTGTAATTATTATAATATTATTGACATTAAAAATGTATTAAGTTATGTATCAGGGTGTTAATATTGTATAAGTAACAAAACGTAAAATAATTACTGCCTGATAATTGATACTTTGACTGTGCACTTTCTTTCGTAAAAATATATTATATGTGAATTCTGATTATATTAACCGGATTTTTACTTATTTAATTTGTTATGAGCATAAAAAGCGGTATTTATCGATACAAACTCAATATCTGCAGTGAAATTAAATAATATTTGCGGATATTTAGTGGTAAAAAATCAAATTAACATTTAATTATTAATATTTTATTAAATTTTTAATGGTAATTTTTATTTTGGTTATACTATTTATGAAAAACTAATATTAAATTGGAGGATAATTATGAAGAAACTTGCATTATTGGTATGTGTACTTATGTTGCTCAGCATGGTGGCATGTACTGAGGATAAAAATAATGATTTGACTGAAGATATTACTGACGGCAATAATTCAGTAGGTAATGATGTTGTTGATGAGGGTACGGTTACAGATAATGAAACTAATGATATGACCGACACCCAGACTCTGACAGGGACTGCTCAAGGATATGGCGGAGAAGTGAGCGTAACAGTAAAAGTTAGCGGCGATGACATTATGTCTGTTGAGGCTGTGGGTGAAAAGGAAACCCAGGGTGTAGGTTCTAATGCCTTAGATCAGCTTCCGGCAAAAATAGAAGAAGCTGATTCGACAGATGTAGAAAGTATTTCCGGAGCAACTGTTACGAGCGATGCTATTAAAGAAGCCGTTGACAATGCTTTAGAAGGAATGAAATAAATATGTTGAATGAAAAACCAGGTTGGACTTAATCATAAAGTCTAACCTGGTTTTTTATATACTTAGTTTTAACTATTTAGTTTTAACTATTTTAATTATATACTGAGGTTAATATAAGTGATGTTGATGTTTCTTTAATGCAGTCAATTTTATGTAGTTCGTCCTGCAAGGACTTTAATCCAAGTGGTGATATGCATCTTACTTTCATCAATATGCACCATGTTCCTGTAACAATGTGGCACTCTTCAATAATGAGATCGGCAATTTTAAGGTTTTTTAATTGCTCTAAAAATTTATCATAATTAGTGGTTCGCACTCTTAAAGAAATCATTGCATTAGTCTTATAACCGAGCATGGACCAATTTATTTCGGCCTTGTATCCGGAAATTATTCCTTGCTCTTCGAGTTTTGTAACTCTGTTATGAATGGCAGGTCTGGACAAATTTAAGCGTTTTGATAATTCTTCATGCGAAATTCTGCCTTCTTTTTCAATATTTTCAATTATAAGCATATCCAATGAATCCATTTTATTACCTCTTAAACCAATTAATAATTTTATATTGGAACAAATCTAACATTGTTTTAATATAGCATATCGGAACATGGTTTGCAAATTTTTTTTTATAAACAATACGTAATAAACTTATATACATGTACAGAAATACACCTTTTAAACATTTGACAATTTTGCAAAATTATAATATAATTTAAGTATTGAAATACGCCTATAGACATGAGATATGAGGGGGCAGATTTTAGTGTAGTTTTTGTACACTGAAATTTGTCCTTATTTTTTTAAAAAATATTAAATTTAGGAGGTAAAAATGAGCAAAGTAATAATTACGGGAAATACTTTAACTCTTGAAGAGGTGGCAGCTGTTTGCAGGAATTTCTATGAGGTTGAATTATCAAAATCGGCAGTTGATAAAATAATTGCATCAAGAAAAATAGTGGATGAGTTTGTTGAAAACGAAGATGTTGTCTACGGCATAACAACGGGTTTTGGGAAGTTTAGCGATGTTTCAATTTCAAAAGAAGAATCGAAGCTTCTTCAAAAAAATCTTATTGTGACTCATGCGGTTGGTGCCGGAAAACCTTTCGATACAGAAATAGTAAGAGGAATAATACTGCTTAGAATAAATAATCTGGCGAAGGGGTATTCGGGCGCCAAGCTTGAAACTATCCAAACTATGATAGATATGCTTAATAAGGGAGTGCATCCCGTAGTTCCTCAAAAGGGTTCTCTGGGAGCCAGCGGAGACTTAGCCCCTTTATCTCATATGGTTCTTCCAATGATAGGCCTTGGAATGGCTGAATATGCAGGTGAGGTTATGAGTGGGGCCGAAGCTATGAAAAAGGCAGGTATACCTATAATTGAACTTACTTCAAAAGAAGGTCTTGCATTGATTAACGGTACTCAGGTTATGACTTCAGTGGGAGCATTGACTGTCTACGATGCGATTAACCTTTTAAAAGTATCGGATATAGCGGCTTCACTGAGTTTTGAAGCACATAACGGTATAGTAGATGCACTTGATCATAAAGTTCATGACGTGCGTCCTCATAAAGGGCAGAAGGATACGGCCAGAATTATGCTTCAGTTGCTTGCTGAAAGCAAAATGACAACAAGGCAGGGAGATATAAGAGTTCAGGATGCGTATTCTCTTCGATGTACTCCTCAGGTTCACGGTGCAAGCAAGGATGCAATAAATTATGTAAAGGAAAAAGTTGAAATAGAAATTAATTCAGTAACCGATAATCCAATAATATTCCCTGAAACCAGAGAAGGAATATCAGGCGGCAACTTCCACGGACAGCCTATGGCGCTGAGCTTTGATTTCTTGGGTATTGCTTTAGCAGAGCTTGCGGATATATCTGAAAGAAGACTTGAGAGGCTGGTAAATCCGTCGCTAAGCGGACTCCCGGCATTTCTTGTTGAACACGGAGGATTGAACTCCGGATTTATGATTGTACAATATTCGGCTGCAGCTCTTGTATCCGAAAATAAAGTTCTTGCTCATCCTGCATCTGTTGACAGTATTCCATCATCTGCTAATCAAGAGGACCATGTTTCCATGGGAACCATAGCGGCAAGAAAGGCAAAAGAAATAATGGAGAATGTGAGAAGGGTGCTTGCTATGGAGATAATGTGCGCTTGCCAAGGAATTGATCTGAGAGGAAACAGGGGATTGGGCGATGGTACAGAGCCGGTATACAACGCAGTCAGACAGCGTGTTCCAATGCTAAAAGAAGACAGACCTCTTTATGAAGACATTAATAAGTGCGAAGAACTTATCATGGATAATACTATTATAAGTGCCAGTGAGCAGGCGGCCGGAAGTATTGAATTTTAAAAGAATTTTTTTACAGACTGATATCTTGATGAATTTATCATTAAACTCGAGCGTTTCGAAAGAAACGCTTTTTTGTTGCCAGAAATATTGATAAATGCTATAATTAATTTAATATTTTTAGTTATAAAAATATTTTTTGTAAAAGAAAAATTTATTAAAATAAATTTTTTTGGAACAAATAAAAATTTTATAACGTCTTATATTATAACCGAACGGGGTGAAATAATGAAAAGCAATGAGCTGTGGCTTGTAGAGCAAAGCAAGAAGGGGAATATAGATGCTTTTGAAGAGCTGATCAAAGATTACAAAAAAATTGCATATAACATTGCATTGAAAGTTCTCAAAAATACCGAAGACGCAGAGGACGCATCACAGGAAGCTTTAATTAAGGTATATAAAAGCATAAAAAGTTTTAACATGGAGTCAACCTTTAAGGTTTGGCTGTATAGAATAGTTGTTAATACATGTATTGATTTAAAAAGAAAAAAGGCTATAAATACCTTTTCAATTGATGAAAGTATTGATTTGGGAGGAGTAAACGAAGTTCAAAGAGAAATTGCCGATAACTCTGGGAACCCGGATGAATTGGTTGAAAAAAATTTCAAGAATAAACTTGTTAATGATGCTATAAATAAATTGGATGATGATTTTAAAACCATTATAATTTTAAGAGATATTCAGGGGTTTTCTTACGGTGAAATATCTGAAATACTTTCATGTAATTTAGGTACGGTAAAATCCAGACTTAACAGGGCAAGAAAGAACTTGAAAGAAATATTAGAAAATGAACTGAAATTTCAGTACTAAGGCGGTGAAAATATGAATTGTAATGAAGTTAGAGATAATTTATCACTCTATATCGATAATGAATTAAGTGAAGAAGAAAAAAAGTTGATGGATGAGCATTTAGATAATTGTCCTGAATGCCGAAGTGAACTTGAGGATTACAGGAAGCTTATACAAATGTTGAATGAGCTTCCTGATGAAGAACCGCCTGCCGGATACTGCGACAGACTTCATAAAAAGCTTATGAAGGCAGCATCTGAAGATATTGAAGCAACGAAGACCTCCGATATTCAGGAAGTATACAGTAAGAGAAGCGGTAAATTTAAGTGGATGAAGTATGGCAGTCTTGCCGCTGCGTTTGTATTGGTATTATTAGTATATAGTTTAAACAATGCACGCATGGGAAAATCAAGCAATGAAATGTCATATGATACGGCTGAAGCTCCTTCAGAAATGCCTCAGGAGTATATTGAAGAATCAGGTACCGCGCCTGAATCCGCGACAGAAGAACAATATTTCATCGCAGATACGAACAATCTAAAGGCGGCAGGCGTAAGAGGGGAAGAAAATGACAGCATTGATTCAAATCAGTCTGCATTAACTGCCGAGAGTAACAGAGAAATGAAGATTATTAAGTCTGCAAGTCTGTATCTGCAGACAAAGGATTATAATGAATTTTTCAATGAGATAAACACAAAAATCAGTTCCATGGGCGGCTTTATTGAAAATAATATAACGGAAGTATATCAGGTTTATGAAGATAAAAAGCTTATGCGCGGAAATTTGAAGGTTCGAATCCCGCAGGAGGATTTCTACGAGCTTGTAAGTTATCTAGAAGAAAACTCCGATGTTAAGAGAAAAAGCATTAGTGAGAAGGATGCAACAAAGGAATACTACGAAAAAGACAACAAGGTAAAAAATCTTGAGATTCAGGAGCAGCATTTGAGAGACCTGTTTGAAAAGGCGAGTACGGTCGAAGAAATGCTTAAGATAGAAAATGAGCTTAGAAGAGTCAGAACAGAAATAGATGCACTTAATGTAAGCCTTGCAGATATAGATGACAGAGCTTCAATGTCCACAATAGATTTGGATGTTGAGGAAGTAAGAGAAGTCAATTTCACCCTCAAAAGTGAAAAAGGAATATGGGAACGTGCTAAAGAAGGATTTATCAATACGGTAAATTCAATAGTAAGGGGATTTGGAAACATGGTAGTTGCCGCAGTGACTTCCTCACCTATACTGATTCCAATTATAATTATATTTATAGTATTACTACTGAAGATTAAAAAATATTGGAAGAAGAAAATGTAAAATCAGTTACTTTTCTAAAGTTAGAATCAAATTATGTGTTGAAAAAAAGAGTATTAAAGCCTGTAACCCTAAAGCTAAGGGATCCAGGCTTTTTTCGCTGTTGCGCTTCGAGTTAATTAATTATAAAAGTTATTTAATGATTCTGCTGCATATGTTATAATAACTACTATAAAAAATTAAAAAAGTGAGGCAGATAGATGTCAAGTATAGAAGACTTGTTAAATGATAAAGCAAAAGAGCAGATGAAAACTATGAGAAATCCCAACAAAAATATTTCTGAGCTGACGGCAGGCGAAAAAGCAGATGGATTCTATCTCGTAAAAAGCAGCGAGGTTAAGAAGACTACAAACGGAAAGCAGTACATAGATATTGAATTGGTGGATAAAACGGGTGAAATTAACGCGAAAATATGGGAGTATACCGAAGAAAAAGAAGCTATCCTGAAAAATAATTCTATTGTCAAAGTAAGAGGAGAGGTTTTAGAATGGAACGGGTCAAAGCAGCTTAAAGTAAATAAAGTAAGAGCTAAGAACTCTTCGGATTCCATACAAGTATCGGAGCTTATACCTTCGGCACCTATTAGTAATGATGAAATGTATACGGAAGTTGAATCATATATAGATAAAATTAATGATAAAGAAATTAAATTGCTTGTAAGAAATATAATTTCCAAATACAGTAATAAGCTGCTTTACTATCCCGCTGCAAAAAAAAATCACCACTCATACATGGGGGGACTGCTGTACCATACGCTTAGGATGTTGCAGTCAGGTGAAAAGCTTGGTCAGGTGTATGGCTTTCTAAGAATGGATTACGTGTATTCAGGAGTTATACTCCATGACATATGTAAAATACTGGAAATGGACTCTGATGAATACGGTGTTGTTTCTGACTACACAATGGAAGGTAAGCTGTTGGGGCATATAATCCAAGGAATAAAGGAAATAGAAATTGAAGGAGATAAAATCGGTATAGACAGGGAAAAGAGCATAATTCTACAGCACATGGTTTTATCTCACCATTATGAACCGGAATTCGGCAGCCCTAAAAAGCCCATGACTCCCGAAGCAGAGCTTTTGCATTTTCTGGACATAATAGATGCAAGAATGTTTGACTTTGAACATGCGCTTGAAGGTATAGGAGATGGCCAATTTACCGATAAGATATGGATTTTGGATAACAGAAATTTGTATAAAATGTCAGGTGAGTAAAGCAGCAATATAAACAGATTTAAGGAACGACTTCGTCATCAAAGCGGCAAGGTGATTCAGCAGCTTGTCGATCGATTTATGTCGTTCCTTTACAATTGTACTGAAATTGTAACAGGAGGGAAGGAATGGGACTAACCATTATAGCCGGAAGGGCCAAGACAGGTAAATCAAAATATATAAGTGATGATATAAATAATGAAATACTAAAGAAAAATCATAATCATTTATTGCTGATAGTTCCTGAACAAATGACATATCAGGCTGAATACGACGTTATTGAAAGAACAGGCAGCAATGGAATAATGTCTGCTGAGGTTTTAAGCTTTACACGGTTGGGCTATAAAATTCTCGAAGAAGTTGGCGGCCTAAAAATGCAGGAAATTAACGATTATGGAAAGATTATGCTTTTAAAGCAGGTGTTCGAAGAGAACAAGGACGATCTTAAACTGTTTAGAACAGCTTCAAAGCAGGAGGGGTTCCTGAGAGAATTTAATTCTCTTATCAGTGAAATGAAGCAAAACTGCATAAGCGTAGAATTTCTTGAAAAAATAATTAAGTACAAGGTAAATGATAATGAAAATAGGCTTTTAAATAAAAAGCTTGAAGATATAATTAAAGTTTACGGTGAAATTATTAAGAGAACAAATAACATATTTTTTGATGAAGAAGATAAACTTAATCTTGTTATTGAGGCTGTTGAAAAATCTGATTATATAAAAAATTCCGTGATATGGATTGACGGATTTGAAAGCTTCAGCATGCAGAGGCACAGACTGATAAAAAAACTGGCTGAAAGTTCAATAAACGTTACAATAACACTAAATGCAGAATCAAAAACCTTAATTAGCCCACACAGTACAGAAGACTGGGAGGCATTTAAAATTGTATGTGATACGTATAGAATTTTGTCAGAGGGTTTGGATGATTCAATTAACTTGATTTCTCTCAGCAGTAGCAGAATAAAGAACGAAATCAAAACAATAGAACAAAACCTATTTTCCGTAAGTCCGTCAAAATTCATCCAAGGCACCGGAGCCATACAGATATTTTCATCGCTGAATCCTTATTCCGAGACGGAAAGAGTTGCTCAGAAGATTGTTTCACTTGTTCGGGATGACGGATACAGGTGGAAGGACATAGCTATTGCCGCAAGTGATATGGATAGCTATTCTGTCAATGTGAAAAAGGTGTTCGCAAAATATGAAATTCCTTACTTCCTTGATTATAAGAGAGATATAATGGGAAACCCCCTTACGAAATTCATATTGTCTCTGTTTGATATGCTTATTTATAATTTCAGGCATGACAGCACATTTGAATTTTTGAAAACAGGATTTTCCGATTTGAATTATGATGAAGTAAGCAGACTTGAAAACTTTGCTCTTCAATACGGAATCAAAGGAGATAAGTGGTTTAAGCCTTTCAAATTTAACGCTGATGGTATTGAGTATTTTAATTTACTGAGAAAAAAGTTTGTGAACGGATTGGTAGCCTATAAAAAGAAACTGAAAGATTTAAAAACAACAGCGGATATTACAGTATTTATGCTTGACTTTCTCAGAGAATACAAGGTTCAGGAAAAAATTGAAAGACAGGTTGAAATATTTAAGAAATCAGGACAATTCGAGCTGTCAGGCGAAAATGCTCAAGTATGGAACTATGTAATAGATATTTTTGAACAAATTGTTCTTGTGGGAGGAGATACAGAAATAAGCCCGCGTGAATATAAAAAAATGATAGAGACAGGATTTAGCGAAGTTAAAATAAGCATTATCCCGCCTACTCTGGATAAGGTTACTGTAGGTGAAATTGAGAAAATATCTTTAAAATCCTCAAAGGTTCTTTTTATACTTGGAGCCAATGAAGGAAAACTTGATTCAAGAAACAACGAAAAGGGTCTACTTCTTGATTACGAAAGAGAATTTCTTGAAAAGTCAGGCATGAAGCTTTTAAATGATTCCGACTATTATGTTTACAAGGAAAAGCATACAATTTATAAGCTGTTTACAAATGCTTCTGACAGACTATATTTGAGCTGGGCTCTTGGAAATGCTGAGGGAAGAACTATGCAGCCGTCAATGTATGCGGACAAGCTGAGGCAGATATTTCCGGCAGTCAAGGAGCAGACTGACTTAAGTGGAATGAGCCAGTGGGAAAGGATATCAAACCGAAGCGGAACCGTTGACTATCTTATTTCAAACATGAGAGATTTTGTTGAAGGAAACAACATTGATGTTGTCTGGAAGGATGTGTATTCATGGTACGAAGCAAATGAAGAAATTGTAATAGATTTGATACACAAAGGGCTGTCCTATAAAAATAGCACAGAAAATATAAATAAAAACAGCCTGAAGAAGATACATGAGAATCCTGTTTTAATGTCGGTATCTAAAATTGAAAATTTTGCTGCATGCCCGTTTAAATTTTTTATGGACAATGTGATCAGGCCGCAACCTAGATTAGTTCAAAAAATAGAATTTTATGACCTGGGAAATATATATCACCAGTCTGTTGAACAGTTTACTAAATCAATTTCTAGTGAGCTTGAAAATATAGATAAATTGGACAAGGGTAAAATACATACCATGTCTCAAGAATGCACGGAGAAAATCTTACAAGGCGGAGCTATGGATTATACAGCTTTTGATTCAAACGAACGGAACAGATACATGAAAGAAAAGGTAAAAAGGCTGGTAAACAGGGCCGCAAAAACAATTGTTGAGCAGCTTAAAAAAGGTAAATTTCGTCCCACGTATACAGAGCTTGTTATAGGTGACAGGCATATGGAAATTAGGATTGACCCTGTTGAAATAAAGCTGACAAATAATACAAGCATATTTCTGCAAGGCAGGATTGACAGGGTGGATATTCTTAAGAAGAATGATAAGGTATATATAAATGTAATAGACTATAAGTCTTCATATAAGGATATTGATTTGTCCGATGCTGTGCAGGGACTCCAGCTTCAGCTGTTGATATATATGTCGGCAGTAATCAAAAATGGTAAAAAGCTGTTTGAGACAGCTCCCGAGATAGGTGGAGCGTATTACTTTTGTATAGATGATCCCATGATTGACGGCGATGAAGTTTTATCTTCAGAATCGGAAAATGAAATATTTAAAAAACTTTCTCTCAAAGGTTACATTGTTGAAGATATGGATGTTATTTTGAACATGGACAGTGATGTTGAAGCTGTAAGGAAATCTGATGTTGTTCCCGTTTCGTTAAACAAGGACGGAAGTACGTCCAGATTTTCAAAAACACTCACTTATAAAGAATTTAAAGCGATTTTAAACAAAGCAGATGAAGTTGCGGGAGAAATTGCAGAAAAAATAATGGATGGAAATATTGATATAATGCCGTACAGGAAAGATTCAGGAAGCAAGACCCCCTGTCAATATTGTGAATTCAAATCTGTGTGTCAGTTTGACCCGGCTGTGGATGGAAATAATTATCGAAGGATAAAAAAACTGCGCAAGGAAGAAATATTGTCGGAAATATTGAAAAAAGGTTGTGAAGATGAATGAAATTCAGTGACGGTCAACTAAAAGTAATAAATACGAGGAACAAAAATATACTTGTGTCTGCAGCGGCAGGGTCTGGAAAGACTACAGTCCTGGTAGAAAGAATTATTAAGTTGTTGATTGACGATAATGAGGACATAGATAAATTTTTGATTGTAACCTTTACAAATGCTGCTGCTTCCGGCATGAAGCAGAAAATTCACAAATCTCTTATAAAGGCAGTGCAGAATAGCAGTAACAAAGGGCATCTAAGCAGGCAGCTTAATCTTTTAAGCAGGTCAAACATTTCTACAATACACGCATTCTGCATTGATATTGTTCGAAAAAACTTTCATGTAATCGGAATCGATCCGAATTTTAGGATAGGCGATGTAAATGAAATTGATATACTTCTTAATGAAACAATAGACGAGATTTTGGAAAAGCATTATACAGAGAAAACACCTGGATTTATTCAGCTTGTTGAGAGTTTTACCGGAAACCGCGGCGATTTTGAACTTAACGAAATTATTAAGGATATTTACAGATTTATTTTAAGCTTTCCAGATCCAATGAAGTGGCTCGATGAAAAAATTAATCTGCTTTTGATGTCTAGTGATGGTTTGAAAAAATCACCGTGGTTGGAGGCAATAAAGGATAATCTTAGGCTTCAGCTATCAGGAGGCGAAGAAATACTTAAAACCGCGATAAAATTGTGTGCTGATGATGGAGGTCCCACTCCGTATAAAGAAACACTGACGGATGATATGCAAAATATTCAAAATTTGGAAGAGTTCCTTGAAAATGATTTTGAAAAGTTTCTATATTCGATACACAGCGTGAAGTATTTGTCACTGAAGCAGATAAGGGGAAAAGCAAAGGAAGAGATTGATGCGGAAAAACAGGAAGAAGTAAAACTTCTGAGAGATGAATACAAGAAAATTATAAGCAGCATTAACAAGATGATACCGAACAGAACATTGTCTGAATTTGCTGCTGATGTTAATTATATGCATGTTTCTATGAGGGCTCTGTTTGACATTATTTGCGATCTGGACAAAAGTTTCAAAACCAAAAAAATGGATAAATCGATTGCGGATTTCAATGATGTAGAACATTACGCCCTTGAAATTTTGAGGCAGGAGGACATAGGCAAAAGTTACAGGAGCAGGTTTAAATATATATTTATTGATGAGTACCAGGATAGCAACAGCCTCCAGGAGGAATTGCTGAGCAAAATAAAAAGAGAAAATAATTTATTTATGGTAGGAGATGTAAAGCAGAGCATATACCGTTTCAGATTGTCTGATCCTGCGATTTTTAACGAGAAGTGCGAAACATACCCACTTTCTGAGAGGAGCGGTCAGGATATAAGAATTGATCTGACGCAAAACTTCAGAAGCAGAAAGGAAATATTGAGCGGGATAAATTATGTATTCAGTAATGTTATGAATAAGACTCTTGGAGAGGTGGATTATAACCGGGATGTATTTTTAAACCCCGGTTCGGAATTCACAGATAACCGTTCGGATGAAAGAGACTGCTTTATGGATCTTACAATTATAGATAAGGATACCTCGGAATCAGATGACTTGGATGATGAAATCAGATCTATGAAGACAGCAGAACTTGAAGCTTATATGGCTGTTCAAAAAATAAATCAGCTTCTTAAAAAAAACATGAATGAACCTATAAGAGCAAATAATGTATATAACAAAGCAGGTGTAGAAGCAAAAAAAATTCAATACAAGGACATAGTGCTGCTTATGCGTTCTGTATCAGGGTGGGCAGGTATATTTGAACAAATTTTCAATGATAATGGGATACCTTTCTATTTTGACGGAGGATCCGGTTATTATGAAACTATTGAAATACAAGTTATATTGAATTTGCTTAAAATAATTGATAACATAAGGCAGGATGTTCCGGCTTTAAGTGTTATGAGATCTCCAATAGGCTTGTTTGAAGCTGATGACCTTGTACAAATACGTCTTAAGAATCCAAAATTAAATTTTATTGATGCTCTGTACGAATATAAAAATAACTGCTCTGATGATCTTGCCATAAAAATAAGAAATTTTATAGACAAAATTGAAAACTGGAAAAAGAGGAGCAGGTACAGTCAGCTAAGTGATTTTATATGGGAGGTATTGATGGAGACAAATTATTATTATTTTGTCGGAATGCTTCCCAATGGGAGAATAAGGCAGGCAAATCTAAGGATGCTGACTGAAAAAGCATCTGATTTTGAAAAAACTTCCATGAGTGGTCTGTTTAATTTTTTAAGGTATGTTGAAAAGCTTAATAATTCTTCATCTGATACCGGTAGTGCAAAAACACTTGGAGAAAATGACAATGTTGTACGGCTTATGTCTGTGCACAAAAGCAAGGGCCTTGAATTCCCTGTTGTAATTATTTGCGGCCTGAACAAAAAGTTTAATCGGACCGATTCGTCAAAAAGCATATTAAAGCATAAACTGCATGGAATCGCTCCAAAATATATTAATCCGCAGCAGAGGATATACAGAGAGACTTTGCCGAGAATCGCCGTAAAAAATATAATAAGAACTGAAAATATTTCAGAAGAAATGAGGGTTCTTTATGTTGCCATGACGAGAGCAATTGACAGGCTAATAATGATAGGAACAGTTGATAAATTCGACAGAAGGTTGAAAAAATGGTCAAAAGGACCGTCTTTGTATAATATTTACAATGGCGATTCATTTTTGGAATGGATTTGCACCACTTTATTTAAAAACTTAGATGCATACAGCACGCTTAGTAGTGTAAGCTCTGAAAATATGATTTTCGAAACATTTGTCAGCGAAGGTGTCAGTCCTGCAAAATGGAATGTAAACAAGATTACATTATCTCAAATAAACAGAAATGAGTGTGAAGCGGCTGAAAAAAAAGCTGTGAGGATAAATGAAATGAATTTGTTTAAATGCCATGATTACAGCAATGAGAAAACAGAAATAAACCGCAGGCTGAGCTGTGAATACTCTTTCAGAAGTTCCATAAATGTTCCTACAAAGCTTTCGGTAACAGATTTAAAGGTTTTAAAGCGCGAGAATATTGAAACGGTTAAGTTTAATATTCCTGCTTTGAGAGACATACCTCAGTTTAAAGAAAAGGATTCTGATTTTACACAGGCAGAAATAGGGTCAATTGTCCACTTCGTAATGCAGCATCTCAATATTTATGACAACATGGGAATAGAAAATATTAAGGAACAAATAGATGGTATGGTTCAAAAAAAACTTTTGACTGAGCAGGAAGCAAGTGTGGTTGATGTAAAAAAAATATTTGGGTTTTTCAGAACTGATATAGGCAGAAGAATGAGATCGTCGTTACAAGTAAAGAGAGAAGTTCCATTTGTGATCAAAAAAAGTGCTTCTGAGATTATTGAATACCTGGATGGTGATGATATGATACTAATTCAGGGAATTATAGACTGCTATTTCTATGAAGACGATAAAATTGTAATAATAGACTATAAAACGGATGAAATTATTGACGGCAATACAGATGCTGCTATTGATGAATACAGCCGTCAGATATTGTCATATAAGGAAGCTGTAGAAAAAATAACGGGAGTCGAAGTTAAGGAATGTTACCTGTACTTGTTTGATATTGAACAGGCGGTTGAGATAAGATAAAAGCTGAAAAAAAAATAATGAAGAATGATTGGCCGTCACTCTTCATTATTTTTTTATGCCTAACGTCTCCTTCTCTGCTTAATGCGAATTGGTGTTGGATTCTCTTTTTTTTCGTTGTAGTTGGCTTTGTGTTCATCATAATTTATTGTTTTTTCGTGACTTTCATAGCGGTTGTTTTTATAGTGTTTGCTATATCTGTCATTTTCAAGTTTGTTATAGTTTTCATCCCTGCTGTCGTATGTATTCTTTTCATTTTCTTTATGTTGTGCTGCAAGATTTGGTATTGCAACTTCATCATCCTCATCATCCGGTAAAAATGATTCGTTTCGGAATTCAGGTTTATCAGTGTAATCGTCATAAGTTTCTAAATCTTTGACATCTATATCTTTATAATTGTCATTTTTCTCTTCTGCTTTAGTGTTCATGCTATTTATCATAGGCATGAAAGCTTCCATGAGGCTGTTTAAATCAACATTATTTTCGGAGGACCCGCTATCCGAATTTTGTGCAAAATTTGATATAATATCGCTAATGTTTTCATTTTTAAGCAAATCATTAAAACCGCCGTTTTTCATCATATTCATTGCAACGGTACTCATTATTTTTTCCATGTTGTTTGCAATAAGCGGCTGTGAAAGAATTTTGCCCATTGGAACATTTCCACCCTTCATTAGTGCGGTCATCATGTCGGTGGGAGATTTTGCATTTAAAGATTCAATTGGCTTGAATGTCTGAGCTCGGTTCAGAAATGAATATAATCCGAGCAATGTGCTTATTTTTTCAAAAAGCGGCAAATATGTATTAACTCTTGTTACTGTGCCTGGAGATGTCAGCGGAGCAAATGTCCGAACCATGCCGATTAAATTTTCAACCTTTTGCGGATCTGATATTAAGCCGGATGTCAGGTTTTTTGTAGTTCCTGATAATTTAGACACCATGCCCGGAAGCTGGTTTGTTCCGAAAATATACTTTGCGGCAAATAAATACAGCAATATTTGAACTGGAATAATATCACCCTCTTAAAATGATAATCAATATTACATTTTATTCATGGGGTTATATTGTGTTACACAAAAATGAGCCATTAAGATAAATTAATCTGTAATCTATTTAATTTTGCGGCATATTATGTAATTAGGAATGGAGGTATACACATGTCAAAAATTTTTAAAAGTTTCGATGACAATGAATTAAATAAAATCACTGAAAGCAAGGAGTTTAAGAAGGTAGCTAACAACAAAAAGGTCAATGATTTTGTGAACAATAAACAGTTTAAAGAATTCCAAGAGAAATATACGGGCAAGTCAGAAGATGAAATTTTAAATGATGCTAAAAACATGAGCAAAAAGCTTAAGGAACAATACGGAGAAGAGGAATATAACAAAAAAATAAACGACCTAAAAAACTTTGAAATGTTTCTAAGTCCTGAACAAAAAAAGAAAATGAGAAAGTTTTTGGATAGTTTAAAATAGTCTTGATTTAAAGTAAGTTAAAAGGGAATAAAACCTCCCTTTTTTCTTTATTTTTATAAAAATTTTTATACAACAAGATACATATTTATATTATTTTGTTTTTTTAATGCATACAAATGTTAAAAAGTGTTTGTATTTAAAAATTGAACTGAAAACGCTAACATCATTATGTGTTTATTTTGAAAACGTTTCAAAATTTATTAAAATAATTAAAAAAAATAAATAATCGTTTTCATTAAAATACAAAAATTAGCAAAACATTTATAAATGGAAAAAACAGGACATATAATAATTGTTTGACAATTCATATATATTCAATTATAATTAAAACCAGGTTATATTTTATTAATTAGGAGGGACAAAATGAAGAAGGTTATAAGTATCTTGTTAGTGCTTGTTATGGTTTTCGGTTTAGCTGCTTGCAGTAAACCTGCGGAAGCACCGGCAGAACAACCGGCAGAGCAGCCGGCAGAACAACCTGCGGAAGCACCAGCAGAACAACCTGCAGGAGATGCAGAGCCTTTTGAAGGCAAAATTGCTATTGTAACAAATACACTTTCACAAAATGAAGAAGAGTATCGTTCGGCTCAGGAAATGGTAGAGAGATACGGCGAAGATAAAGTATCACATGTTTTATGGCCGGATAACTTTATGACTGAGCAGGAACAAATGATCAGTATTATTACAAAGATAGGTTCAGACCCTGATGTAAAAGCGCTGATTATAAACCAGGCTGTACCGGGAACAAATGCAGCCGTTGATAAATTGCTGGAAATGCGTGATGACATGTTTATTGTTTACTGTGCACCTCAGGAAAATCCTCCAGATGTTGTGGCAAGAGCAAACTTAATCCTTCAGCCGGATGAGCTTGGAATGGGTAACAGTATTCCGGAGCAGGCTCAATTATTAGGAGCTAAGACATTGGTTCACTATTCATTCCCAAGACATATGTCAGTTGTACTTCTTTCAGCAAGAAGAGACCTTATGATAGCTAAGTGCGAAGAAATAGGACTTGAATTTGTTGATGCAACTGCACCGGATCCAACAGGAGATGCAGGTGTACCTGGAGCGCAGCAATTTATTCTTGAAGATGTTCCTAAAATGGTAGAAAAATACGGTAAAGATACTGCATTCTTCTCAACAAACTGTGCAATGCAGACACCGTTAATTAAAGCTTGTTATGATGCAGGAGCTATTTATCCTCAGCCATGCTGTCCATCACCATATCACGGATACCCGTCAGCACTAGGTATTGAATCAACAGGATATACCGTAGATGCGATGGCAAATGTAATAAGCGAAACAGCAAAAAAACTTCAAGAAGGCGGAGTTCTTGGCAGATTCTCAACATGGCCAGTACCTGTAGCTATGATGAACACTGTATCTGGAAGTGAATATGCTATCAAATGGATAAAAGGTGAAGTTGGAGATGACCTTGAGCCGGAAGTATTGGAACAATTAATGACGGAATATGCTAACGGACTTGAAGTTTCTACAACACAATACATAGAAGAAACAACAGACGGGACAGCTGAATATCCTACATTCAGACTGATAATGATGGATTTCTTAACATATGGTGAAGAGCATATTATAGATTAACACTTTATTAATATTAAAAGGTAATTAAGGAATGTTTCGGAGTTTCCTATTGATGAACTTCCGTTGCATTCCTTTTATTAAACATACCACAGGAGGTAAAAATGAGTGAAAACCTTCTAAGCTTAAAAAATGTTTCAAAGGAGTATTCCGGAAACAAAGTATTAAAGGATATAAATATTGAGCTGGAAAAAGGTGAAATACTTGCTCTAATAGGTGAGAACGGTGCTGGAAAATCAACATTAATGAACATATTGTTTGGAATGCCCGTTATTCATACGACTGGAGGATTTGATGGTAATATTGAAATTGAAGGAAAACATGTTAATATAAAATCTCCACACGATGCAATGGATTATGGTATAGGTATGGTACATCAGGAATTTATGCTTATACCCGGTTTTACAATTACAGAAAATATTAAATTAAACAGGGAAATTACCAAGCCTAACGTTGTGAGCCAAGTTTTTGGTAAACGTATGGAATCTTTGGACGTAAAGAAAATGAACGAAGATGCAAGAAAAGCTCTTGATATTCTTGACATGAACATTGATGAGTTTCTTCCTGTTGCAGGGCTTCCCGTAGGGCATATGCAGTTTATAGAAATTGCACGTGAAATAGATAAAAAGGGAATTAAAATTCTTGTGTTTGATGAACCCACTGCGGTATTGGCAGAAGCCGAAGCTAAAAATCTTCTAAATGCAATAAAAAAATTGTCCAAAAAAGGTATAGGTATTATATTTATCAGTCATAGGCTTGATGAAATTATAGATGTAGCAGATAAAGTTACAGTACTTAGAGATGGTGAGCACGTTGCAACAAAAAAAATAAAAGACACAAATAAGTTTGAGATAGCCCAGCTTATGGTTGGCAGAAAGGTTTCAATTGACAGAAAAAGCGCTGAAAATAAAGTTATAAGTGATGAAACAATTTTAAGCATCAAAGATTTGAATGTATCCATGCCCGGAGAAAGAGTAAAGGGTGTGAACCTTGATATCAAAAAAGGAGAGATAGTAGGAATAGGAGGCCTTGCGGGACAAGGAAAACTGGGTATCGCCAATGGCTTAATGGGAATATATCCGGCAACAGGAGAAATTACTTTTAACGGAGAAAAACTCTCCCTAAATGATCCTAAGGAAGTTATACAGGCAGGGCTTGCATTTGTTAGCGAAGACAGAAAAGGCATAGGCCTTTTACTGGATGAATCTATAGAGGGTAACATAGTTTTTTCTGCAATGCAGACGAGAAATGATTTTCTTACTGAAATTGGTCCTTTCAGATTTAAGGATTCAAAAATGATAAGGCAGCATGCTTTAAAGATGATTAAGGATCTTGATATTAGATGCACATCTTCTCTGCAAAACGCTGGGAGACTCAGCGGAGGCAATCAACAGAAAGTGTGCGTTGCTAGGGCTCTTACTTTAAATCCAAATCTTCTTCTGGTTTCAGAGCCTACAAGAGGAATTGACATAGGTGCCAAGAAACTGGTACTGGATTTATTGAAAAAATTGAACGAAGAATACGGTATGACCATAGTTATGACTTCCTCCGAACTTGCGGAATTAAGAAGTATATGTGACAGGATTGTAATAATATGCGAAGGCAAGGTTGAAGGAGTTCTTTCTCCTGAGGCTCCCGATGCGGATTTTGGTCTGATGATGTCAGGAAGCCGGCATGATGTAGAAGGGAGTGAAGCATAATGGTTGAAGTAAAGGATAAAAGCAAAAGCTTTAAGGAAATTATAAATAAGATAGGCTTACCGACGATGATCATAGGTACATTTTGGATAGCTCTTCTTATTATGGGAGGCGCTTTGGGTATATCAATGTCAACTCTGATGAGTGATACGTTAAAAAGAGCTGGCATGAACGGAATACTTGTTCTAGCTATGGTTCCTTCTATCCAGTCAGGAACGGGACCTAATTTTGCATTGCCTATAGGCATTGTGTGCGGCTTGTTTGCTATAGTTCTTTCCATAGAATTCGGTTTTATGGGAGCATCATGGTTGTTTGTTTCTATCGCTCTTGCAATTGTATTTGCAACTATCCTTGGGTATTTGTATGGAAAGCTATTAAATGCAGTTAAGGGTTCAGAAATGACCATAGCTACTTATACGGGATTTTCTATATCCGCGTTTATGTGTCTTGCATGGCTTATGATTCCATTCACAAGCACCAAAATGGGATGGTTTATGGGAAATGGATTAAGGGAAACAATTCAGTTGGATGCTGTTGAAGGAGCTCAAATATTAAGCAATTTCTGGAGATTTGCAATTGGAGGAGAGAACGGATTGATCACTGTAGGCGGTACTAAAGGACTTATAATACCTACAGGGATGATACTGATATTCCTTTTATGCTGTGCGCTTGTATGGCTGTATTTCAGATCAAAATCCGGTATAGCAATATCAGCTGGAGGAATCAATCCTAGATTCGCTCAAGCATCCGGCATCGAAATAAATAGAAACAGGGTAAAAGCTAATATTTTGTCCACAGTATTGGGGGCAGTGGGAATAATAGTATATTCGCAGGGATATGGATATGCTCAGCTTTATAATGCACCTCTAATGATGGCGTTCCCAGCTGTAGCAGCCGTTCTCATAGGAGGGGCAACAGCTTCAAGAGCCAAGGTTTCGCATGTAATAATAGGAACAATTATATTCCAGGGACTTTTGACGACTGCATTGCCTGTAGCAAATCAGTTATTTGAAGGCACCGACTTGTCGGAAATACTTCGTATGGTAATTCAGAACGGAATAATCCTTTATGCTTTAACTCAGGTTAAAGGAGGCGATAAATAATGAATAATATATCTACAGGAGAGAGACTTAGTAATAAGAAAGATACGTCATGGATTGCGGATAACATAGTTACGCTGATTTTTGTTGCATTTACCTTATTTGGTTTTCTAGTATCTGACGGTGTAACAGTAAATTACTTTCTTACTGAATTGTCTAGCAGGTTTTTTAGAAATGCATTTCTTGTATTGTCGCTGATAATACCAGTTGTTGCAGGCCTTGGGCTTAACTTTGGTATTGTTGTAGGAGCAATGGCTGGACAGGTTGCCATAGCAATTGTAAGATATTTTGAGCTGGGAGGATATTCCGGAATGGCTCTTACATTTTTGCTGGCATTACCTATTGCAGCATTGTTCGGATATTTTACGGGAGCTTTATACAATAAAACCAGGGGCCAGGAAATGATTGCCAGCTTAATAGTAGGCTTTTTCGCAAATGGTATTTATCAATTTCTGTTTTTGTTCGTTGTGGGAGTTATCATAAAAGTTCCTGATACACATCCAATGATTAAGCCTGACGGAGTAGGCATAAGAACAACGGTTGACCTTGTTAAGGTAGAAGAAGGCGGATTAAAATACGCACTTGACAGCATTATGGAAATACCATTTATGTGGGCTGTCCTGGTAGTAGCAGCTGCTATACTTGCTTTGCAAATTATAAGACTTGCAAGGAAAAAGAATACGGCAGTTTTCACTAAAAACAAAAAAATGATGACTATTTTAAATTCCGTTATATGTCTTGTGATTATAGCTATAAGCATCTTTGCTATAGCAACAGATTCCGGCCTGATGAAAGTAAGAAAAGTACCTGTTGTAATAGGTATTTTTATCATAGGTTTGTGTGTATTTAATGAATTGATATTAAGAACAAAACTTGGACAGGATTTCAGAAGTGTTGGTCAGAGTCAGCATATTGCGCAAGTTTCTGGTATAAATGTTGATCGGACAAGAATAATTGCAACAATTATGTCGACGGTTCTTGCAGCGTGGGGGCAGATTATGTACCTTCAGAACATGGGAACGTTGAACACATATGGAGCCCATACTCAAATAGGTATGTTTTCGGTTGCAGCACTTTTGGTAGGAGGTGCTTCAACTCAAAAAGCAAACATACGCCATGCCATACTTGGAACATTGCTATTTAACTCAATGTTTATCATGTCACCAGAAATAGGGTTGTCCTTATTTGGCAACGCACTTCTGGGAGAATATTTCAGAACATTTATGGTATACGGAGTAATAGGTCTTGCGCTTGGACTTCATGTTTGGAGAACAAACAAGAAAGCGAAAGAATCACTAGAATAAATTTCTTATATCGCTAATTTTAACAGCTGCTTGTATAAGCAATACACGCAGCTGTTTTATTTATTTTTGATTTGTATTTTGCTTCTTGCGCAAAGAGCCCTTTTGGATTATAATCAAAACAATCGAAGCGGAGGAAAATATGAAAGAAAATATATTGATACTTGCAATAGAATCATCATGTGATGAAACAGCTGCTTCTGTTATTAAAAATGGAAGAGATGTTTTATCAAACGTTATATCATCTCAGATAGATATACATAAGGAATTTGGAGGTGTTGTACCTGAGGTAGCCTCAAGAAAGCACATAGAAAATATAAACGGAGTTGTTGAAGAGGCCTTGAGAACTGCAGATGTAACAAAGGATCAGGTTGATGCAATCGCTGTAACATATGGACCAGGGTTAGTGGGTGCACTGCTTGTGGGAGTAAACTTTGCAAAGGGGCTGTCCTACGCATTTAATAAACCTCTTATTGGGGTTAATCACATAGAAGGTCATATAAGTGCTAATTTTATTGAAGATAAAAACCTTGAACCTCCATTCATATGCCTGGTTGCATCAGGTGGCCACACACATCTCGTATATGTGAAAGATTACGGAAAGTATGAGATAATGGGGAAGACAAGAGATGATGCGGCAGGGGAGGCTTTTGACAAGATTGCCAGAGCAGTAGGTCTAGGATACCCTGGAGGTCCGTTGATAGATAAAGCTGCAAAGCAAGGCTGCAAGACGGCTATCAAATTTCCTAGAGTAATTATAGATGAAGATACTTTGGATTTTAGTTTCAGTGGATTAAAATCTTCAGTGCTGAATTATCTGCATAATAGTGAGCAAAGAAACGAAAAAATTGTTGTCGAAGATGTTGCGGCAAGTTTTCAGGAGGCAGTAGTAGAAGTCCTTGTTATGAAAACAATTAAAGCTGCCAAGCAAAAGAACTGCAAGACGATTGCACTTGCCGGAGGTGTTGCTTCAAACTCACGCTTGAGAGAAATGCTTATGGAGAAATGCCAGGAAAATAATTATAAATTTACAAAACCATCACCTATTTTATGCACCGATAATGCAGCTATGATTGGATGCGCCGGATATTATAAATATTTAAATAAGCAGTTTTGCGATGCATCATTAAATGCGATACCTAATTTGGAGCTTGAAAACTTATAAACAGATTAAGTGTAAAAAAGTATCAACAGCTGTGGATAAAGCTGTTGATACTGAAATACTAATGAAAAAGTTGTTCACAGTTCATTAACAACATGTGGACAACTTTTTTAATTTTCTAAAAGTTCCGTCCAATCTGTGTATAGAATGTCAAGTTCATTTTTATAAGTGTTTAATTTTTCATTTAAATCAATAATTAGAACTTTATCTTCATATGTTGAAGGTTGGCATAATTCAAATTCAAGTTCATGAATTTTATTTTCATGCAATTGAATTTTTTCTTCTAGTTTTTGAATTGTCTTTTCTCTTTGTTGTCGGTCGCGTATATTTTCACGCTCTTTTTTCTTTTCAGCATTTAATTGTGTCTTTGTTTTTAAAACAGTTACTGACTCGTCAGTTTCCTCAAGCTCCGCTTTTTTTTGAATGTAGTAATCATAGTTGCCAAGATACTGGAAGGCGCTGTCTGATGACACATCATAAATTTTATCTGCAACTTTGTTAAGAAAATATCTGTCGTGGGATACAACAAGTACTGTTCCTTCATAGTTAACGAGTGCATCCTCTAAAATTTCCTTTGAGTCAATGTCCAGATGATTTGTGGGTTCATCCATCAGAAGAAAATTTGAGTTTGAAGTCATAAGCTTCAGCAGTGATAATCTGCTTTTTTCACCTCCGCTTAAGTCTCCGACTATTTTGTACATATCATCGCCGTTAAATAAAAATCTTGCCAGCATGCTGCGTATGTCATAATAGTTTAAATCAGGATTATAATCCCAGATCTCATCTATAACAGTACTTTCGCTGTCCAAATTAGTTTGTTCCTGATCATAATAGCCTATATTTACATTATGACCAATAGTTACATTACCCTCATAAGATTCAACTTTACCTGCTATTACTTTTAACAGAGTAGATTTTCCGATACCATTCGGGCCAATTATTCCGACCTTTTCACCTTTGTATACGTTAATGTTGATATTGTTGAAAACTCTATGCTCTCCATAATTTACGGCTAAGCCTTCTGCTGCGAGAACGTCGGTTCCGCTTTTTATTCTTGTTGCGAACCGAAGCTTGACTTTTTTATTGTTCAGAGCCGGTTTGTCCATTTTTTTAATTTTGTCCAGGGATTTTTGTCTGCTGAGTGCCTGTCTTATATTTCGTTTGCTTCCGTAAGCGTGAAGGCGCCGAATCATTTCCTCCTGCCTGTTTATTTCCTTTTCATACTCTTCATATTGCTTTGCCCGCTGTTCAAGCTCAATCTTCCTTTTTTTTATGAATTCCGTAAAGTTTCCGTCGTATTCTTTCAAATTCTTGTTTTCCATTAGAAAGATTCTACTTACTGTATTGTCCAAGAAATATCTGTCATGGGAAATAATTATTACAGCACCCTTAAAATCTTTTATATATTTCTCAAGCCAAGAAATTGCTTCGATGTCCAGGTGGTTTGTAGGTTCATCCAAAAGAAGTACATCTGCCTTTTCCAGCAGCAACTTAGCGAGCATAACTCTGCTTTTTTGTCCTCCGCTGAGCAAGTTGACAGGCTTGTCAAACTCGCTTTCAGAAAAACCTAAGCCCTTTAGTACACCCTTTATGTGACTTTTGAAAATATAGCCGTCCATTTCTTCAAATTTTTCGCTCATTTTTGCATATGTTTCCATGATTTGCTGAAGTTCCTCTGAATCATCGTTTTCAGTGTAGCTGCTTATTTTATGAGATAATTCATGGAGGTCTTGTTCAAGCTTGATTACATTTTGATATATGGTGAGCATTTCATTCATAATGCTGCGGTTGCTTTCTATATTTGTGTTTTGTTTTAAATAACCAATCTTTTTTCCTTTAGCTAGATATATTTCTCCGCTGTCAAAATCTGATTTTCCGGTCAATATATTGAATAAGGTAGTCTTACCTGCTCCATTTAGTCCTATCAATCCAACTTTTTCGTTGTCATTAACTGTGAATGATATATTTTCAATAATATTATCAACAACGTAGGCTTTTGAAACATCATTGCATGATAAAACAATCATAGTATTTTCCTTTCCGGTCATTATTGTATAAAGTCATATAATTATAACAGTTTTAATTTTATTTTTCAAATGTATTAAATTGATACGGTTGAGCCAATTAATCATTTGCTGACTATCATATTCATATTTTCTAATACGAGATTTAAATTATTTTTGAATATTATGACAATTTTGCTATCAAGGCGATCGCCGTTGAAAATCATGCAATTTTTGCCATTCAAAGAAGAAATGATTTTATTCAATAATTCAGAATAATCGGTATCGAGTTCCTCTAATTTATTTTTTTCATAAGAATCAGAAATGCCTAGGATAAAATCGGTAGAAACATCAAAGTAATATGCCATTTTAACTATCAGATCGACACTCGGTCGCCTTTTGCCGCTTTCATACAATGAAATTGACGATTCTGATACGTTCAGAGCTTTGCTCAGCTCTTTTGAAGTAAGATTATACTTGGTGCGAAGATAGCGGATTCGTTCGTCTATTTTCATCTTTGTCAGTCCTTTTAATTATTATAATTATATTATAATGTAATTCGTGATAAAAAACTACAAAAATTTACAAAAAGTAAATTATTAATATAAATATTGACAACTGGCAAAGTAAAGAGTATTATATATTTGAAAACTACATTACATATTAAGGAGAATTGATATGCAAAGCAAGACTGTTGCTGTAGAATTCGACATTGAAAATTATGTGGAAGTTGCAGACTTTTATGATCTCGTAAAAACAGGGGAGAATGCTCACTTGGTTGCTGCATTGACAGGGTGTATTGAAGGCATTATCGTTCCCGGTAAAGAAAATTCTTTTTTTACAATTGCAGGACTCAGCAAAGTGAAATGCAGAGATAGCTATTTATTTCTTGATATCTACAGATTTGTTTCCAAAAACAGAAATATGTTCAACTACATAGTTGATTACTTTAATTTGTGGCATAATAATGAGTATAAAGTGTTTTCATATGATAAATATAATAAGAATGATTTAATAAATAATTTTAATGAGCTTGCTTCGCTTTTAATTGAAGAAAGAAATATTGCTTCTCTTAAGAATAATGAAGCAGTAACTGAAGCTTATGATATTTTTAATAGGAGCTTGTCAGATTTATATATGAGCAGTTTAAAATAAATTGTTTGACAAAATAATTTATTTAGTATAAATTAAAATAATATACTTTGTATAAAATCCTCATTATGAGGATTTTTTATATACTTAATTTTTTGAAGTATGTTTGACATACAGATTACAGCAGATTAAATCTGATGTGACAAGATTTTAAACATTGACACAAGGAGGAAAAACACATGCCGGTAATAATACCCTCAACACTTCCAGCTTACAACACTATGCACGAAGAAAACATATTTGTAATGAGCAGCGAACGGGCAAAATCTCAGGATATAAGGCCTCTTGAAGTTGCCTTGGTAAATCTTATGCCTACAAAAATTGAAACAGAAACACAGTTTGTAAGGCTTTTATCAAATTCACCCATACAGATAAATGTTGAATTTATTCACACATGTACACATAATACGAAAAATGCATCAGAAAGCCACATGAAGAGTTTTTATAAAAGTATTGACGACATAAAAGATAAAAAATATGATGCTATGATTATAACAGGAGCACCAGTTGAGTTAATGGAGTTCGAAGAAGTGGATTATTGGAAAGAGCTTGAGAGAATACTGGACTTTTCTTCTTTGAACGTTACATCCACAATGTTTATTTGCTGGAGTGCGCAGGCTGCGCTTCATTATTATTACGGACTTAATAAAAGAGTTCTTGACAAAAAGGTCTTTGGAGTGTTTGAACATGAGAAGAAACATGAAACATGCATGCTCCTGAACGGATTTGATGACATATTTTATGTTCCACATTCGAGACATACAGAAGTGACAGCGGAAGATATAAAAAGCGTTGAAGAATTAATTATACTTGCAGAGTCGAAAGATGCCGGAGTACATATTGCAGTTACAGATGATTATAGTAAAATATTTGTAATGGGACATTCAGAGTATGATCCTTTAACACTTAAAAAGGAATATGACAGAGATATAAGTCTTGGAAAGTACATAAATATTCCAATGAACTATTATCCTGAAAATGATCCGTCCCGCAAGCCGTTTGTCAAATGGAGAAGTCATGCAAATTTGTTGTTTAAAAATTGGATAAATATAATATACCAAGAGACTCCATACGATATAAGGGAAGTCGGGAAAAAAAGAACTGATTGGTACCATTAGTTTATTGTTAGAATGTTGTATATAATGAAGAATAGCATACCATTATATTTAATGGTATCTTTTTTTTTGAACTAAAATGTGATAAAATATTATGTGCTGCTTTGAGGCAGCTATAAATTGTGATTTTGGAGGAAATATGGGTAAATTATTTGGTACTGACGGAGTAAGGGGTATTGCAAATAAAGATTTGTCACCTGAACTGGCTTACAAACTTGGGCGAATAGGAGGCTTTTTTTTAACACAGGGTAAAAAGAGGCCAAAGATGGTTGTGGGAACAGATACAAGAATTTCAGGTGATATGCTCGTGGCAGCCTTGTCCTCAGGCTTAAATTCTGCCGGAGTGGATGTGTTATACCTGGGTATATTGCCGACACCAGCGGTAGCCCGCATGATAAAAGTTTTGGAAGCAGACGGTGGAGTTATGGTTACTGCTTCTCACAATCCTGTTGAATATAACGGAATAAAATTTTTTAACGAACATGGCTTAAAACTTACTGATGAAATAGAAAATTCCATTGAAGAATACATACTTAACAATTTAGACATAGAATTTTTGCCTGTTGCGGGAGAGGTAGGAAGAATAATTCGAGTTGAAAATCCCTTAAGAAAATATACGGATTTTTTAAAACAAACTATTGATACTGACCTTACAGGGATAAAAGTTGCTGTTGACTGTGGCAACGGGGCAGTTTACAAGGCTGCACCAGAGCTGTTGAGAGAACTTGGAGCGCAGGTATATGTAATTCACAATGACCCTAACGGAATCAATATAAATGTAGAATGTGGTTCTACTAAGCCGGAAGAGGTTCAAAAGCTTGTTTTAGAGACTGGAGCGGACGTGGGACTGTCTTTTGACGGAGACGCAGACAGACTGATAGCTGCGGATGAAAACGGAAGTATTGTGGACGGAGATCATATACTGGCAATTTGCGGTTCTAATATGAAAGAATCAGGAAAGCTTAAAAGCAATACCATAATCGGAACCGTAATGACGAACATGGGGCTGGATATATGTCTTAAGGAAAAAGATATAAATATTATAAAAACAAAAGTTGGGGACAGATATGTTCTGGAAGAGATGATTAAAGGAGGACACTCAATAGGAGGAGAGCAGTCTGGGCATATAATCTTTCTTGATCATAATACTACTGGAGACGGACTTCTCACTGCAATTCAGCTTTTGAGCGTAATGAAGAAAAAGAATATGAAACTCTCCGAACTTGCATCTGTAATGGAGGTAATGCCTCAGGTATTAGTAAACGCACGTGTATCAGAAGAAAAGAAAAAGTCATATACTGATGATGATATAATAAAAAGTAAAATAGAAGAAATTGAACGACATTTTCACGGCAATGGAAGGGTGCTCATAAGACCTTCTGGAACAGAGCCTCTTGTAAGAGTCATGATAGAAGGAGAGAGGCAGGAGGAGCTTGACAAATACGCAAATGAGCTTGCGGTGTTAATAGAAGAAAGACTTAATTAAGAATGATAAAAAAGACAGAACAAACGAATCGTTGTTATGTCTTTTTTTATTATCTCCCTATAGGGATCTGCATGTAAGGTACATAAATGAATCGCTCTCTTGGCTGGCGATATATTGTAACAGAATTTAAAATGTACTCGGAAAATTCAGGCAGTTTAACTTCTGCTCGCTTTCGTGCAATATCAATATCAATCTTTTTTTTCGGCCTTTCTTTTATGACAGTGAGATGAGGCGTGTAGTCTCTTGCTTCTTTTTTAAGCCCTAATGACTGGAAGAGATCATTATATAAGGATATAAGTTCCGGTGAATCAACGCTTACATATAACACCCTGCGTCCAAACTGTTCTAAGGAGCCCAGCTTAATATGAAATTTTTCTGTTTTCCTGCACACTTCAACTGTGTTTTTTATGAAAGAGTCATTATCAGGAAGCGATGGTGGCGGAACAATAGTTATATGTGGTTCCGTAGAAAAAAAACTAAATTCTGCTCGCAGCATTTCAATTTTATGTTTGTAATCTTTTGGAATAGGTATACCTATAAAATATTTCATGAATTATCCTTTCTGAGTTGTTCTTTTTATATTATATTTTATATTTCAAATTATTCAAGTCTGTATTATAATAAATCAGAACCAAAAAACAGGGTATATTATATATAAATTATGAAGTAAGGAATTGAAAAGAAATCATGGATTATGAAAAATTTTATATTTTGTTTGACTATGTTGAAAAAATCGGACCGCTGGCAGGTATATTGCTGCCTATAATAGAGGCATTTATTCCTGTATTGCCGCTGGTTGGATTTGTAATAATAAATGTTGCTGCCTTTGGATTTTTCTTCGGCTATCTTTACTCATGGCTGGGGAATTGCATCGGAACTTTTCTTTTATTTTTAGTAATCAGGAAAATAGGGGGAAACAGACTTGAGGTTAGGATAAAAAATAGCAGATACAGAGGAACTCTTGATAAGATAAAAAAGAAAGATATGACGGTTTTGTTCTTTTTGTATTGTTTTCCTTTTACACCTTCATTTTTGATAAGTGGTGCTGCTGCTCTCGCTAACATGGATACTCAGCGGTTTTTAATCACTATGCTTCCTTCAAAATTCGTGATGGTTTTATCCTTGTCCTTTATAGGTGAAAATGTCAGTTCATTTTTTGAAAACCCGGTAAAATCTATACTGTACATATTATTAATTCTTGTATTTAATTTAATTAGTAAAAAAGCGTTTCAGAAATACGAAGAGCACCACAGAGGTAATTAATAAATTCAATATTATCTTATGATATTACAATTAAATTTTAATAATTCATTAATCTTTATTTTATAGTAAATTAAAATTATTGTTCCATAATTGGAGGCATAGCAGAAATAAGGAGCTAATTATGGAAAACAAAAAAATTTATATTGTTCTAACAAGAACAAATACAATTTTGTCAAGATTAATCGGAGTTGTAACAGGGGATGAATATACGCATGCCTCAATTTCTCTGGATAAAAATTTGAGCAAAATGTACAGCTTCGGCAGAAAATATACATACAACCCTTTTTTAGGACGTTTCGTCAAGGAGGATTTGAATAAAGGAGTGTACGGCATACACAATAATCTCTGCGGTTTAGTAATGGAAATTGAGATAACATATGAGCAGTATTTAAAAGCGGAGAATTTAATAAATGAATTTATTTTAAACAGCAATTTATACAAATATAACTATATGGGACTTATTAATTGCTTTCTTAACAGAGAATCACGTAATGATAACAGATTTTTATGTTCGGAATTTGTATATTATATTCTAAATAAAAGCAATATAGTTGATTTTAGTAAATCGAGAAATCTTGTGAGGCCTCAAGATTTTCTAAATATAAAGGGCAGAACCGTATTTAGCGGAAATCTTAAAAATGCGGATTGGTCGAGAAAAGTATATAACGGAGATGAACTTTTGCCAATATATCAATATGCGGAGATATAAACCGCATATTGATTTTTAGATTATAAGAATATATTTTTTAAACTATTTGAAACAAGACTGGAGGTAGCATCATAAATACTTCCAAATTTATTATAAAACATTATGCTGTGTGCAATATATAAGTTAAGAATAAGTGATTGACAAAAAGATTGTTATGAGCTATAATGACTAAAAAAATAAATATAGTCAAACAGTACAAACGAGGAGAGAAAAATATGCCAAAGCCTTTTACTGAACAAGAAAGAGAGTATATTAAAACTAGGCTGAAAGAAGAAGCGAAAGAGTGCTTAAATCGATATGGTATTAAAAAAACAACAGTTGATGAGCTGGTTAAAAGAGTAAATATACCTAAAGGAACATTTTATTTGTTTTATGATTCAAAGGAGTTGCTGCTGTTCGACGTGATTAATGATGTACATGATGATATACAAAACTGTGTAATACATGGATTACAAGCTTTAAGCGGCAATATTGACAGTGAAGTATTAGCTGAATTTTTATTCAGCTTTTATAAAAAAGTTGAAAATACATTTCTGTTAAAAATTCTTACAAACGGAGAATTAGAATTATTGATGAGAAAACTGCCTCTTGATATTGTGGAGGAACATCTTGCTCATGATGATTTAATAATTGAAAATATTTTGGGAATAATTCCACATAGAAATAATGTAGACATTAAATATTTTAGCGGAGCATTGCGCGGTATTTTTATGTCCATGCTGCATAAAAGGGAAATAGGCGAAGATGTATTTGATCCATCATTGAAGCTTATGATAAGAGGAATTGCTATTCAATTGACGGAGGAACAAAATGATTGAAGTTGTTGATTTATCATTCAGCTATAACCATAAACCTTTTATAGAGCACATGAACTTCAGTGTTCAAAAGGGAGAGATATTCGGTTTTCTGGGGCCTTCCGGAGCAGGCAAAAGCACTTTGCAAAAGATACTGACGGGGCTAATCAGAAGTTATAATGGAAATGCAATTGTAAACGAAACAGAATGCAAAAGCTATAAAAATGATTTTTATGAAAATATCGGTGTTGATTTTGAATTCCCCTCACTTTATGAGAAGTTGACTGGAAAAGAAAATTTAAAATTTTTCGGGTCATTGTATTCCAAAGAACTCAGAGATATTGATGAATCATTAAAAATGGTTGGATTACAAAACGATGGAGGCAAAAAAGTTTCAGAATATTCAAAGGGCATGAAGTCAAGGCTGAACTTCATAAAAGCATTGCTTCACAATCCGGATATTTTATTTTTGGATGAGCCCACTAATGGGTTGGATCCAAATAACAGCAGAATTATGAAAAACATAATTCTCAAGGAAAAAGAAAAAGGCAGGACCATAATCCTAACAACACACAATATGGTTGATGCTACGGAATTATGCGACAGAGTGGCTTTTATAGTTAATGGAAGTATAAAAGCATTGGATTCACCGCATAATTTAATTATGTCCAAGGGTGCTGCAAAAATAAAATATACCTTCATGGATGGCAAAGAAGAAACTCGAGAATGCCTGCTTAACAAAACATCAGAAGATACGATGCTTTATGATCTGATAAAATCAAATAGAATTGTATCGATACACAGCAGCGAACCTACGTTGGATGATATATTTGCGGAAGTTACAGGGAGTGTGTTGCAATGAGGCTCATAAATCTTATTTACGGTGATATTAGGTTTCAGTATAAGTATGGATTTTACTTTGTTTATGTTGTGTTTACCTTAATGTATATTTCAGTATTATTTTTTCTGCCTTTAGAATGGAGAGAAAAAACTGCAGCCGTTTTAATATTTTCTGATCCTTCTGCAATGGGACTATTTTTTATGGGGGCAATAGTTTTGTTGGAAAAAAGTGAGAGAGTGCTCAGCACTATAGCTGTTTCACCTGTAAAGGCAGATGATTATATAATTTCAAAGGTTGTATCGCTGGGTGTGATATCTGTAATTTCGGGTGCTTCGATAGCCTTATCGGCAGATGTTCAAAATATACTAATTGTATTAATGGGAGTATTTGCTGGTTCTGTGTTGTTTACTCTTGTCGGATTGATTATTGCAATTAATATAAACAGCTTGAATCAGTTTGTAACGGCAGTTGTTCCGGTTGAAATTATAATTTTTATTCCGCCGCTTCTATATGTGTTTGGATATGACAATAAACTTATGCTTTTGCATCCAGGTTGCATGGTAATAAGTATGATCAGTGGCAGCGGTAATTATATTTTGTTTATTTTCCCAGTATTGATCATGTGGTTTTTGGTTTTATATAAAGTGGCACGTTTTAATGTAATTAAAATGTTTCAGAGTCTTGGAGGTATAAAGCTATGAACTCCGGTGGAAATTGTGGAAAATTGTTTATTTCATTTAAGCAGTATTTAATACAGATTACTAAGGATGCCATGCTTTTTATAGTTTGCCTATCTCCTTTTCTATGCGGAGTATTGTTTAAATTTGGCATACCGTCGGTGGCAATGCTTAAACCATATTATCTTTTATTTGATTTACTTTTGGCAGTACTGACTCCTATGATGATTTCATACGTTTCTGCCATGGTAATTCTTGGAGATGTTGATGAAGGAATAACAAGGCATATGGCAGTTACGCCTCTCGGAAAAAGCGGATATTTAATTTCAAAATTAGGATTTCCTCTGGCAGCCTCATTTTTTATAACAATTATTGTCATGATAATATTTTCTCTGACAGAACCTGCTCTTGGGCGTGTAATTGGAATATCAATATTAACATCAATGCTTGGGCTTATAATGTCAATGATGGTAATATCAATTGCTGCAAATAAGGTGGAGGGTATGGCAGTAATGAAGTTATCGGGAATTATAATATTAGGAATTCCGGCAGCATTTTTAATTGCAGAGAAGTTCCAGTATTTATTTTTCTTTTTACCCTCATTATGGATTGCCAAATTTTTTATGGAAAATTCATTGCTTTACTTTTTTTTATGCATTGGAGTGTCGACTATATGGATATTATTATTTATTAAAAGATTCATAAAAAAAATTTATTGATTTTGTAATAATAAGTATGTGACAGTAGTTATATTCGACTGTCACATAAGTTTTTTAATTAGGTACAAAGATCTGGGATTATCAAGTTTTTTTGCAAGGTTGTATGCTTTTTTTGAATGAAATTTAGCTTCTGTATAATTCCCTTTTTTTATTTCCAACAGCGCTTTATAGTATTCTGCAAAGTCTCTTCCCCAAATAACATTAAATTTATCAAAATATTCAATGGATTTATTTATTAATTCTTCAGCTTCCTTGAATCTTCCTAAGTTGTACAGCGCTTGCCCGGCGTTTGAATAAAAAATTTCCAAACCCTTGATAACTGAGTTTTCAATGCATATATCTATCGCTTTCATAAAATAACCATAGGCGTTTTCATAATTTTCCATATCTCGGTTCATTTGCCCCAGATAATTGTAGCATGCGGAAATGTTAACACTGTACTTGCCGCTGAATTTATTCAGGCTTGAAAAAATGCTAATAGATTCATTCAATACTCTGTCCGCTTCTTTGAAGTTACCTGTCTTAATAAAATAAAGTCCCTGCAGTCTTAGAATTATGCCCCTTTCATCTATAATGTCTCTTTTCTCCAAAAGATATAAGCATTTGTTAATATAATCATTCATGGTATCATTATTGCCGGTTTGTATTGCATAGAAAATCATTTGCTTGTAATTACTTAACAAATATATTAAATTATCAAGTTTATTTGCCAGCCTAATGCTTATTTGTATGTTTTTAATTCCTTTTTCATATTCACCTATGGAAATATAGTATCTTCCTGCAAGGTAAGAAGCTTTCATTTTTATTTTTATGTATTCAGTATCTAAATCATCTATGGTGTCTAAATCTTTTTCAATATTTTTTAGTTCTGATTCAATGTCACTTATATTTGAAGTATCTGAAGCTTCTATTGTTTCAGATGACAAAGAAGGATAGGTCTCATGGTACATGGTGTAGTAATCGGTTAAATTTTCAACTTTACTTTTTAAATTAATATAATTGTTTTCATAGTTCGAATTAATGGTATTTTTTAGATCTAAAATTTCTTTGAAAAGTTTCTTTGTTTTAAGTTCCGGTTCAACATCCAAATCTTTTTTCAATACGTCAGACAGTTCATAATAAAGTTTTATGGCTTTGTTATAATCCTCGGAAAGCGCGTGTGTCTTCATTAAATAACGATAGGTTTTTTCATTGTAAGGGTCGTTTTTTATGAGAATATTCCCGTACTTCTCAATGCTGCTAAAATCGCTTATGCTTATTAGCTCGTTCATTTTACTGTATACGGATTTAACGTATATATTTCTGTAGTGGTTTCTTTTATCATGCATCCAATTTTCAAAATCATAGCAGTTTTTCACGGAAAAATTTAATAAAAAATCGCCTGTATACAGATTAACTGCGTTTGTTTCGTTAATTTTGCCCACATCAGATTCAATAATCAGATTGTTTGAAAATTCTATAAATGATTTTGAATTGGAAAAGATGCTTTCAATTGTGCTTGTCTTTATTTTGTACAGAGCATCTCTTAAATTTTTTCTTCCCGTTTCCTCTCCTGAGTCTGCCCAAAATATGTTGATTGCTTCTTCTCTGGATATTTTTTTATTTATGAGGATATAGTAAAATAATGCTTCCGATTTTTTGTATGGGAAACTTACATATTTATTATTAAGTTTTACTGACGGAGTTCCCAGAAGTTTTACCGAAATAATATCCATGTTAACACCTCGAATTCTGTTAGTTTAATGATACATTATTATTGGTGGTTTTTCAATTAAAACATAAAAAATTAGACCCTACATCGCACGTAAGGCCTAATAATATATTTATAAAAAAACAAGGGGGAGAGGGTAAGTAATAAGTTTATCTTATTAGCTTATTTACATTATAGAAATAAAAGCTTTAAGTAATCTTAAGTTTAGACGAATTATCGACGTTAATAATATATAATATAATCAGTAAATAAATGGAGGTGTTTTATGATTAATAATTCAGACATTTCAAAAGCTATGACTATTAAATTAGATGATATTCTGCCGGAATATCCCGTTTTTAAAGATGGAGTGAGAAGGGCTCCAAAAAGAGAGCTTACACTCAATCAAAGGGAAATCAAACTTGCATTAAAGAATGCCTTAAGGTATGTTCCTGAAAGTCTGCATGAAGAATTAGCACCGGAGTTTCTTGAAGAATTAATGACCATGGGAAGAATTTACGGCTACAGGTTCATGCCTAAGGAAAGAATTTACGGGAAACCTATCGATGAATATAAAGGAAACTGCATAGAAGGAAAAGCATTTCAGGTTATGATTGACAACAATTTAAACCATGATGTAGCATTATATCCCTATGAGCTTGTAACCTACGGTGAAACCGGACAGGTGTGCCAAAATTGGATGCAGTACAGGCTTATAAAAAAATATCTGGAGCAGCTGACAGATGAACAGACACTTGCTATTTTGTCCGGCCATCCACTGGGACTTTTTAAATCTCATAAAACAAGCCCTCGTGTTATTTTGTCCAACGGATTGATGATAGGGATGTTTGATAACCCGCATGATTGGGCGAAGGCGACTGCAATGGGATGTTCCAGCTATGGACAGATGACCGCAGGAGGATGGATGTACATAGGACCTCAGGGAATTGTTCACGGTACATTTAACACCTTGATAAATGCAGGAAGAAAAGAGCTTGGAATCCCTGATGACAAGGATTTGGCAGGACATTTGTTCATAACGTCCGGTCTTGGAGGAATGAGCGGTGCTCAACCTAAAGCAATTGAGATAGCAAACGGAGTGGGAATAATTGCGGAAGTTGATTATTCCAGAATTGAAACGAGGATAAATCAGGGGTGGGTTTCAAAGGCAACGGAAAGCTTGGAGGAAGCTTTTAAAACTGCGCAGGAATATATAGATAAAAAGCAAACCATATCAATAGCCTATCACGGAAATATAGTTGATTTGCTTGAATATGCAGTTGATAACAATATACATGTTGATTTACTGTCTGATCAGACTTCTTGTCACGTTCCATATGACGGAGGATACTGTCCTAAAGGACTGACATTTGAAGAAAGAACTGAGCTGCTAAACAGAGACCGGGATAAATTTGCCCAGCTTGTTGATAAATCTTTGGCAGAACATTTCAGAGCAGTTAAAACTCTTGTTGACAGAGGAACTTATTTCTTTGACTATGGCAATGCTTTCATGAAAGCGGTATTTGACTCTGGAATAAAGGAAATATCAAAAAACGGTGTTGATACAAGTGAAGGATTTATATTCCCATCTTATGTTGAGGATATAATGGGTCCGATGTTGTTTGACTATGGATACGGCCCCTTCAGATGGGTATGCTTAAGCGGTAAACCTGAGGATCTCAGGAAAACAGATCATGCGGCCATGTCTGTGATAAACCCTGATAGAAGAGGGCAGGACAGGGATAATTATATATGGATTCGTGATGCTGAGAAAAATAAGTTGGTAGTCGGAACACAGGCCAGGATTTTATACCAGGATGCTCTGGGAAGAAGAGATATAGCATTAAAATTCAATGAAATGGTGAGAAATGGTGAGATAGGTCCTGTTATGCTTGGAAGAGATCACCACGATACAGGAGGTACGGATTCTCCTTACAGAGAGACGTCGAATATTTATGACGGAAGCAATGTTACGGCAGACATGGCTGTTCACTGCTTTGCAGGAAATGCGGCCAGAGGAATGAGTCTTGTTGCTCTGCACAACGGCGGCGGTGTAGGAATAAGCAAATCCATAAACGGAGGATTTGGAATGGTTCTGGACGGAAGCAAAAGAGTTGATGATATCCTTAAAAAGTCCATACCATGGGATACTATGGTAGGAGTGTCCAGAAGAAATTGGGCAAGAAACGATCATTCAATAGAAACATCAATGGAATATAACAATAAATTCGCGGGACAGGATCATATAACAATTCCTTACCTTGCAAATGATAAATTAATCGAAGAAACTGTTAAGAACTATAGCAAATAGTCGGAGGACATTCGGAGGACATATGAATAAAATTATAGAATGCGTTCCTAATTTTAGCGAAGGCAGAGATTTAAAAAAACTTGAAAAAATACTTGATGCTTTTAGAGGGAAGCAAGATGTTAAGCTTTTGGATTATTCAAGCGATGAGGATCATAACAGGACAGTGGTAACAATTGTTGGCGAGCCGGATGCGCTTAAATCAGCAGTAGTAGAAGCAATAGGGAAAGCAGTTGAACTTATTGACCTTACAAAACATGATGGACAGCATCCTCGAATGGGAGCAGTTGATGTAATACCGTTTATTCCTGTGAAAAACGCTACTGTAGAGGAAGCTGACGCACTTGCGAAAGATGTTGCAAAGGAAGCGTCAAAGCTTTACGGACTTCCCTTCTTTCTTTATGAAAAATCAGCAACAGCACCTCACAGAGAAAATTTGGCAAGTATAAGAAAAGGCCAGTTTGAGGGTATGAAGGAAAAAATGAAGGATGATATGTGGAAGCCTGATTTCGGTCCGGGAACCATACATCCAACTGCCGGTGTTACTGCTATAGGAGCTAGAATGCCACTAGTTGCGTACAATGTTAATCTTTCAACAAATAATCTGGACATTGCTACAAAAATTGCAAAACAGGTGAGACATATAAACGGAGGATTCAGATACGTAAAGGCTTTGGGCATAGAGCTTGAGGACAGGGGAATCGTGCAGGTGTCCATGAATCTGACGGACTACACAAAGACGTCAATTTACAGAGTGTTTGAAACTATTAAAATGGAGGCACAACGTTACGGAGTAAGTATTGTAGGAAGTGAAATTGTAGGATTGGTTCCAATGCAGGCACTTGTTGATACAGCGGATTACTATCTGCGTTTGGAAGGATTTAGTTTTGACCAGGTGCTTGAAACAAGGCTGTAGATTAATTTGAGCCGATGAATCTGTTCTTTGTGGGACAGATTCATTTGGCTATGACATAATACTAAGTATGAAAAGGAAGTGATTGAATGAGTAAATTAATAATTAAAAATGCTTCAGAGTTGGTTACATGCAAAGGGGAAGGGCCAAAACACGGCAAAGATATGTCTGAAATAGGAATGATTAAAAACGGATGCGTGGTCGTTAAAGATGGTCTAATTATTGATGTTGGTACAACAGAGGACATTATAGATAAATACATGCAAGATGAGTACAAAGTAATAGATGCATCAGGCAAAGCGGTGCTGCCGGGATTTATAGATTCTCATACCCATCTGGTGTTTGGCGGATATAGAGCTGATGAATTTTCATGGAGGCTGAGAGGGGACACCTATATGTCAATCATGGAACGCGGGGGCGGAATTACAAGCACGGTCAGAGCAACGAGAAACACATCTCTTGATGAATTTGTTGAATTAGGAATGAAGAGGCTGGATAAAATAATGGCCATGGGTGTAACAACAGTTGAAGGAAAAAGCGGATACGGACTTGACAGAGATACGGAAATGAGGCAGCTTGAGGCCGTAAAGAAACTTAATGAAATGCATCCTGTGGATATTGTATCTACTTTTTTGGGGCCACACAGTGTACTGCCTGAATACAAAGGCAAAGAAGATGAATTCATAGATTTCATGATTGAAGTTATGCAGTATGTTGCAGAAAATAATCTTGCTGAATTTGCGGATATTTTCTGTGAAAAAAATGTGTTCGACATTGAACAGTCAAAAAGGTTTTTATCAGAAGCTAAAAAAAGCGGACTTAATTTAAAAATCCATGCTGATGAAATATTTCAACTTGGCGGGACAGAACTTGCGGTAGAGCTTGGATGCACTTCTGCGGACCATTTGTTGCAGGCATCAGATGAGGGCATAAAAATGCTTTCCCAGTCAGATACCGTTGCAACGCTGCTTCCGGCGACTGCTTTCTGCCTTAATGAGGAGTATGCAAGAGCAAGAGACATGATAGATTCCGGCTGCGCCGTAGCTTTGGCTACAGATTTTAATCCTGGAAGCTGTTTTACAAATTCTATACCGCTTATTATAGCATTGGCTGCGATTCATATGAAGATGTCTGTTGAAGAAATAATAACCGCTCTAACAGTAAATGCTGCCTCTGCAGTGGGAAGAGGCCATGTGACAGGGAGCATAGAAGTTGGAAAGAAAGCGGATATAATAATTCTTGAATACCCTTCTATACATTTTCTTCCGTATCATGCAGGGGTAAACATAGTTGAAACAGTAATAAAAAACGGGAAGATCGTAAAGGAGAACTAGAATGAAAAATATGACACTGGAACAATTTGCGAATGTTGTTTCATCAAATGAGCCCGTTCCCGGAGGTGGAAGCGTTGCTGCCGTATGCGGAATGCTTAGTGCTGCTCTTTCGGAAATGGTTGCTAATCTTACAATAGGAAAGAAAAAATATGCTGAGCATGAAAAAGAAATGCTTGAAATAAAAGAAGAAGCTTCTCAACTTAAAAACAAGCTCATGGACTATATTGAAAAGGACAGCAATGCATACAACATGGTAATGGATGCTTACAGGCTTCCGAAGGAAACGCAGGAAGAGAAGGAAACCAGAAAGCTGGCAATAGAAGAAGGGTCAAAGCTTGCTGCAGCTATTCCACTTGAGGTTGCACATACATCATATGAAATTATGCATCTGGCGGAAGCGGTTGTGCTGAGAGGAAATTCAAATGCAGTAACGGATGCTCTTGTAGCTGCTATGCTCACAAGGACAGCTGTATTATCTGCTCTGCTTAACGTAAGAGTAAATCTTAGCTCTATAAGTGACGAGGAATTTGCTGTTAGATATAAAGAGAAATCTGATTTGCTTGAAGCAAAGGTTTTAAATTATGAGAAAAAAATATTGGAATATTCTCCGTTTTAATGTATAATGTAGACGGTTGCTTTTATTATCTTTGAGTGGGGTTACTGTATGGAGAAAAAAGGAATAGGAAAAATTGCACTGCTTCTCGCTTTAGGTGACGACACAGAAGAGTTAAAATCATATTATGAAAATAAAAACTACATAATATACAAAGGGCAGGCAGGCTCCATGGACGCGAAAAAAATAGTTGCAGCAATAGAGACCGCGGCTACTCGCGAAGACTTGATAAGGGAAAACTATCATGAGGAGCATGCTTTGTATCATGCGATTATAGAGGCTCTGAGCGGATTTTGCAGAGGTCAGGTAATGCTCGGAGAGGTATTAAGAAGTGCTGGACTGACATTTGTAATTGTACGTGGACTTCTTGCGGAGGACGAACCTACCAGCGGGAATTGGATTTCTGTTGTTCTTTACGGACATATAGGTTCACCAAGGCGAGGATTTGAGCATGAAGCAATCGGTATGGGAATACAGCCGATATAGTGAGGTAGAAATGAATACAGCTTATTTAAGAACATTTATCGAAGTTATTAATCTGAAAAACATATCAAAGGCTGCTGAAAAATTGTTTGTAACTCAGCCTGCTGTGTCGAAGCAGCTTCAATTGCTTGAAAAGGATTTTGGGGCCGAATTGTTTAAGAAAAATGGAAGAGAAATAATTCCTACGGAAGACGGCTATATTTTGTATAAGTTTGCTAAAAATGTGCTGAACGAGGAGAACAAAATATATTCACAGCTGAGAAGAGATGATAACAAGCTTAGCGGAAAACTGGAGATATATACAAGTTCAATGCCGGCTGAGTACTACATACATGATTTAATAGTAGAATTCAGCAAAATGTATCCGGAAGTTACTTATTCTATTATGAAAGTAGACTCCAGCAAGGTATTTAAGAATATAGAGGAAGGCTTTACAAGCTTTGGTTTTACTGGAACACCTCCGAAATCAAGAAAGATTAAAAACATATGCATTGCTGAAGATGAGATAGTGATTGTGGCTCCTTCCGAAAAAAAGGATGAATTTAACGGAGATAAGTTAAATGTCAAGGATATTGTAAACCAGAAATTTATATTAAGAGAAAACGGTTCTGCAACTTTGCAGGTTTTTGAAAAATTTTTAAGAAAAAATCATATTAAGCTTAGTGAGCTGAATGTGGTAATTCAGACCGAGGACAATGAAATGATAAAAAAATTTCTTGCTGAAAATCTGGGTATAGCCATTCTACCTAAAAAAACCGTTGAAAACGAAGTTAAAGAAGGAAAAATGTTTATTTTGAATCTGGGCGACGTAAAGCTCAAAAGAAAACTTTACTATATCTATGAGCAGGATAGATATTTTTCCAAGATAGAAAACAAATTTAAGGAATTTATGATTAATAAGCACATGTGTCAATAAAATATGAAACAGGTCTGGATTCCAGACCTGTTTTTGACATTAGCAGTCGCTTTCGCACCAGCTGAATAAAATTACTAACAATAAGAAGAAAAATAGTAAATTTGTTCCGCTTTCTCCGCAAACATTATTTCCGCAAAATCCCATAATTAACCTCCTTAAAGTATTGTTTACGATATTATATGTTTACGCATTAAGACGGTTACTGGGTTTTTCAAAAATTAAGCTGCTTAATCTTTTATTTACAATGCTGTAATCCAAGTTGGCAATGAACGCATCAATATATTCCGATCTATTTATTCCATAATCCATCATGTATGCATGCTCATATACATCCATTACGATAAGAGGTTCGGAGCAGAGGATAACACCTTCATCATGGGAATCCTGGCCGTAAATACAATATTCATCTCTAAACCGGTCGTAGCACAGCAAAACCCATCCGTGCATGGATAATCCGATACACTTGAATTTATCAATGAAATTTTCGTATGATCCGAAGATTTTATTGATAAGAGATTCAATTTGTCCGTACATTCTCGTGTTGCGACCTGTGAGATTCTCAAAGTATAATTCATGGAGCATGACTGCATCATAGCAAAAAGTTTTTGCTTTCTGATCTGACCTTACTTGACTGTAATTGGGACTGCATGTTGAATATGTTTTATCACTGCTGAGACTTTCCATAACCTTGTTTAAGCTGTCTACGTATCTTGTATATAAAACATAATGCTGACTTAACTGCATTGGTGAGAAGAATTTAACGTTAGAAAAATTATAGTGCTTTGCATTTATATAATTCATATACTTTACCTCCATACTATTTATATGTGAGCAATTGCAGGATATGATAAATGAAAATATTCCTTTACCCATTGAATATTAGTTGTTATAATTTAAATAATACATTTTCAATTTTCATTGTTTGAGAGGTTTTTGCAGTTAATTTGCAATTCGCTTCTTGTGTCATTGAAAAGATTAAATGTTAAAATAAAAAACATATAGGAGATGTCATGAAAAACAAAATTATGATACTGGACGGCAATAGTCTGCTTTTTAGAGCATTTTATGCTATGCCGCCTCTTAAAACAAAAAAAGGGCAATATACAAATGCGGTATATGGTTTTTTAAGCATGTTGTATAAGCTTTTAGATACATATTCTCCTGAATACATATGTGTTGCTTTCGATCCTAAAAAACCGTCCTTCAGACATGATCAGTACAAGGACTACAAGGCGAACAGGGCAAAAGCACCTAACGAATTAGTTGAGCAATTCCAGCTTATTAGAGACGTTCTTGATATACATAACATAAAATGTGTTGAAATTGAAGGATTTGAGGCGGATGATGTTGCCGGAACATTTGCTGGCGCCGCTGAAAAGCAAGGGGCTGAAGTATACCTTGTTACCAGTGACAAGGACTACTTGCAGCTTATTGATGAAAATACAAAGGTAATTTTGACAAAAAAGGGAGTTACAAATACAGAGGAAATGAGCTTGCAGTCAATGGAGGACACATACGGTATAACGCCTGAGCAGTTTATTGATTTAAAGGCATTGATGGGAGACTCATCCGATAATATACCAGGTGTCGGCGGTGTGGGAGAAAAAACTGCGTTGAAGCTTATACGTGAATACGGAAGCCTCGACGGCGTGTATGAAAATATAGAAAACATTAAGGGCAAGCTTAAAGAAAAACTTGAAACTGACAAGATGCAGGCATATATGAGCCAGACTCTTGCGAGAATTATAATAGACATACCTGTGGATTTTAATTTGGATGAATATAAAATTCAGGAAGCAGATTCACAGAAGCTGTTAGATATGTATGACGAGCTTGAGTTCAGAACCTTAAAAAAAAGAATCTCAGCGGAAAATACGCAAAAGAAAGCTCAGATGTCAATGTTTGACTCAGAATTTAAAAAGTCCGATGAAATGCAAGTAAAAAAAGTCTCTGTTATTTATATTGATAAGCCGGAAGATGTTAAGGATGTCGCAGAAAATATTGCAAAAAGCGGAAAACTTGTCTTAAAGTTTCTTATGGACTCTGACAGAGCTCTTTACGGAAAAGCCATTGCTGTTGGAATATCAGATGGAAGAGATATATACTACATAGATTTGTATAAGGCAGATGAAACAACAGTTATAGAAGCCTTAAGAGATGTTTTTGAGCGGGATGATATCCAGATAAGCGGCCACAGCATTAAAAATGAAGTTATATACCTGATGAAGAAAAATATTGAGCTTAACAGCATATCATTTGATTCTGAAATAGGAAAATATCTTCTCGATCCGTCGGAAAGTTCTTATTCCATAGATAAAATTGCATATGAATACTTAAATGATGAAATACCCTCTGAGAATGATATTCTTGGCACAGGTAAAAAAAGACTATCATTTGGTGAACTTGATTTGGAAGAAAGGAAAAATTATATATGCAATTATCTGAAGACTGTGCAGGGAGCAGAAAAGTACATTATAGAAGAAATCAAGAGTTTGGAAATGTTAGATCTTTATAATATTATTGAGCTTCCTTTGATTGAAGTGTTGGCATATATGGAGTTTGTCGGGTTTAAGGTAGACATGGATGTAATGGACAGTCTGGGTGCTCACTTTCAGGAAAAAATAAGTTTTCTAGAGAAAGAAATTTACGAGATGGCAGGAGAGAAATTTAATATTAATTCACCTAAGCAGCTTTCAGTTATATTGTTTGAAAAGCTGGGCCTGCCTGTAATAAAGAAAACTAAGACGGGAATATCCACAGATGCAGAGGTACTCGATAGGTTGAAATCGGAGCATGAAATTATTAATCTAATATTGGAATACAGATCCATGGTTAAACTTAATTCAACATATGTGGAGGGACTGAAAAATGTTGTTAGCAGTGAAACCGGAAGGGTGCATTCGTCATTTAACCAGACAATTACGGCTACAGGCAGAATTTCCAGCACAGAGCCAAACCTTCAGAATATACCTACAAGGACTCAGGAGGGCAGGGAGCTTAGGAAAGCTTTTGTGGCAGAAGACGGATATGTCCTTTGCGATGCGGATTATTCGCAGATAGAGTTGAGGGTGCTTGCCCATCTGGCAGATGAAAAAAATCTTATTGATGCATTCGCAAACAATGAGGACATACACACAAAGACCGCGTCCCAGGTTTTCCATGTTAGTATGGAAGATGTAACCTCCGAAATGAGAAGCAGGGCTAAGGCGGTAAACTTTGGCATAGTCTACGGTATAAGTGATTACGGTCTGAGCAGGGATTTAAGCATTCCAAGAAAAGAAGCAAAGCAGTACATTGACAACTATCTCAAGTATTTCGGAAGTATCGACATGTATATGAAGCATATAGTGGAACAGGGCAAAGCCGACGGATATGTAACAACATATTTCGGCAGGAGAAGAAGTATACCGGAACTGGCATCAAGAAACTTCAATATACGATCGTTTGGGGAAAGAATTGCACTTAACACACCTGTTCAGGGAACCGCTGCAGATATAATCAAGTGTGCCATGGTAGGAGTGTACAAGAGATTAAAGAAAAACAAAATGAAATCCAGGCTTATATTGCAGGTGCATGACGAACTCATTATCGAAGCATATGATTCAGAGCTGGAAGAAGTGAAAAAAATACTTAAAGAAGAAATGGAAAATGTAGTTGAAACATTCAAGGTAAGTCTTAAATCTGATGTAAATGTGGGAAGAAGCTGGTATGAAGCAAAATAATAAAAAAGTGATTGTCATAACAGGTGGAATTGGAACAGGAAAATCAACTGCCGTAAATATAATTAAAAAATTCGGTTTTTTGGTTCTGGATTCCGATAAAATTGTTCATGAGGGCTATAATAGAGGAAGAGCTCTTTATTATAAGGTAACCGAAGTATTCGGTAGCAAAATATTAGATGAGCATAATGCTATAAACAGGCAGGCTCTGGGTAGAATAGTATTTAATGATGAAAAAAAACTAACTATGTTAAATTCAATTGTGCATGAATATGTCATTGATATGCTTGCAAAGGGCGTTGAAGCTTCAGAAGATGAAGTAGTTTTTCTTGATATTCCTCTGATTTTGGAAAGTATCAGAACAAAGAAGGGATATGGCTTGAAATACGACGAAGTATGGCTCATATATGTAAATTCGGAAACACAGGCGGCTCGATTGAAACAAAGAGCAATAAAAGAAAATAAAAATCCTGAGGATGTATTAAATATAATAAATAAACAAATACCTATAGATGATAAGGTATCTATGGTTGATGAAGTCATAATCAATGATGGTACAATTGAGGAGCTTGAAGGAAAAATTACTGAGCTTTTTAAAATAAAAGGATTAAGTAGGTGAGTTATGGCAAGAAGGCGAAGTATGTACGCAAGAAGAAGGAAGATTAATTACGGGCGCATTCTGCTGCTGGTATTGGTGCTTGCAGCGATTGTGGTCCTTGTATCGTTCCTATTCAGGAAGAATGATTATATGACTGTGATTGATGAGGCTCTCGACTCTGGTACAGCTAAAATAACAGGTACGGTAAACCATGTTTCGGATGTGGATATAACCGTATATTCAAATGAAGGAATAAGATATGCAAACCAACATGAAGGCATAAAGAAGCTTGACAGCTTTGACGGAACCATTTCGGATGATTCAGAGAAAACAGAAAGAGTAAGGATGCTGTTTGAAAGTCTGCTTAAATTAAATCAAACATCAGGAACAGAAGATCTTCCGCTGACAGATGATGGCTATTACTGGATAGATGCAGATTTTTCGGTCGGGGAAAAAAGCCTGTTTGGAGGCAATGATGTATACAATTTTGATTTGTACTATGATATAGAAAGCAAGGTTGTATATGTAAAAGAAAAGTATTATTCAGAATTCAGTAAAAAAAATAATAAGCAGAAACTTATAGGCTACCAGGCAGATGATGAATTTGTAAGAATGATAGAAGAATTGACAAAATAAAATCCATCCCGGCGGAATATTCCGCCGGGATGTCCATATGGAACATCTCCGTTGGACAGAACCCCCACCGTACTTGGTGGGGGTTGTTGTTTTGTTTATTTAATTACTTCATATGTACCGCGAACCATAAATATTGCATAGCTGTCCGTATAGGCACCTCTTCCATCATCTCTTGGGATTATAAAAAGATTATTTGGCACAAGGTCCATACCTGATACAAAATCCTTGCCCAGAGTTACATTTGTTATTCCGCCAAGTTCGCTTCCAATAACGGTTGCTTCACCGCCTCTTAAAATGATTTCCGAACCTGCTCCTGCTATAAGCTTTTCACCTTCATTGATTTCTACGATTTCTAATGTTGAAGATCCACCTGTTTCCGTAGATCCAGAACCTTCACTTAATGCTTCAACCTGTTCTTTTATTTCATCAATATCCTCAAGCCTGTATTTTTCTATCAGATCTTCCAGACGATCGTTCAGATAGCTCAATACAACAATTGGATCATTTGTGTCACCCGGTGCTGCAAATATTACCGTGGTGAGAGCAAATGTAAGTATTAGCACTGTAATAAGGATTTTTTTCAAATTAACAACTCCCTTAATAATATTCTGTTCACTTTGCCGTATTGATATTTTATATTAAATTAGTAAATAATTCAACAAAAATTGACAGAAGCTGAATAATTCAATTTAGCGTAAAATCTACGAGAGAATGCATTTACCGCAATAAACATGCAACAAATGATTGAATTTGATAAATCTAAATGATATAATTGCAAAAGAATAAAAAACTGATGAAGAAGGTTAAAATATGAAGAAATTATGTATGACAGTAAATAAAATGTTTAAGCTGCCTGTACATCCCTTCAACCTTAACAATGAGGGCAAAAAAACATATGCTGAATGGCAATATGAAAAAGGCATTGATACAATTAAATTTTACTTGAAACACACAAGTGTTGATGAAATGTTTAAGGATAAAGTTGTCCTTGATATAGGCTGCGGTGCAGGGGGCAAGACTGTGTATTACGCATCAAGGGGAGTAAAGAAAATAGTAGGAGTTGAAATACTGGGAAAATATAAAGAGGAAGCTGAGGGACTGGCAAAGAAATACGGCATGGAAGATAAGTTCCAATTTGTAAGTGCTGATGCGTCTAAAACTCCTTTTGAGGATGAGACGTTTGATACCATAATAATGAATGATGCCATGGAGCATGTGGATGAACCTGAGAAGGTCCTTGATGAATGCTACAGAATATTAAAAAAGAACGGTAGGCTGTATTTGAATTTTCCGCCGTACAATCATCCATATGGTGCGCATTTAAGTGATGCGATAGGAATGCCGTGGGTGCATGTTTTCTTCAGTGAAAAAACACTTATAGAAACGTACAAAGAGCTGGTAAAGGATTTGCCTGATGGCAGAGACAGAATTGAATTCAGAATCAGCAAAAAATCCGATGGAACTGAATATTTTTCTTACATAAATAAAATGACCATAAAAAGAGCCGATAATATATTGCAAAACAGCAAATTTAATATCGAGTATTATTCGGAAGAGCCCTTGAGGAACATATTTAAATATCCTGCAAAACTTCCAGGTTTAAAGGAATTTTTGGTAAAAATGGTGGTCTGCGTTTTAAGAAAGTAATTCATAAGAGAATCTCATTAGAGTATGAGATTATTATTTTCTATATAGGTATAATATTGCCAATTTTTTGTTAAATTAAAAAGGATATAAGGAGATAAAATGAGGTTAAATAAAGTTGATAAATGGATTCTTCTGTTGATTTGTTTTTCACTGTTGGTAGCGGTTTTTACAATGTACCAGAGGATGGAAATTGAAAAACAATATAACACTGCGGAAATCATGCTTGATTATAATGAAATGGAAAAATTCGCTAATAGCTCGGAGAATTCTTTAAGCTATTGGCTTAAAGAATTCAAGGAATATGGAGCACAGTCTGTTGCAATACCGGAAGAAACATTAAAGCGATTGATGGAACAGGGAAAACCCCTTAGAGCAGAAATGGTATCAGAGCTCATTAAAAACTATAACTGGCAGGATGATTATGATGCCGAGATTGTTTCATTGATTGAAGAAAAGGAAATCGGCTCAAATGATGTAATCGTAACAACAGAAGATGAAGAATTATACAACTACATCATATTCGGGCTGACAGAAAGATACAGTAAGGAATTTTTTGATACATACACACTGGACAATGTTTATTATATATTGCTGAAGGGTACAAATGATGATGTATATTATGGTCAGACTGAAAGGGTGACAAATCTCAAGGGTGACGGAGTATATGAGTCTAAAAGAGCTGTTGATTCAAGACTGATGAATATCGGTATCGGCTATGACGATGCTAAAATTAATCTGGCAAAGGATGCGGGACTCGATGCTATATTAAGACCTATCAACTTTCCTACATACAATGAAAAACTGACGGATGTATATAAATTAACCAATGAGAAATATGGATTAGAGCCCAGGATATATCTGGTTGGCAGCAAGGAAGTGCTGGGATATCCAGAAAACGAGGATAAGCTGCTTGAATACGTAAGGGAAAATAATATTGCCATAGGGCTTATTGAGAGTTCAACGCAAAGAGAGCATCTCGAGAGCGAGGGTTTGAATAAACTGGTTGAGGATTCGGGATATAGTGCTCTCAGAGTTTTCACCATGTGGGATTACATAAGAGAGAGAAACAAGTACTATAATTACGAAGGTGCTGAAGAAATTGAAAATACAATGTTTAGGGCGATTACCGAGCGAAATATAAGAGTTATATATTTTAAGCCATTCTTTGAAGAACAAAAAAGCACAAAATACTTAACTGACGAGCAGGAATATAAAAGAACATTTGAAAGCCTTGAGGAAAGGCTTAACGAGCATGGTATAAGTCTTGGAAGAGCTGAAGCCATCAAAGAATTTCACATAGGATCAAAAAGATTGGCTGTATTGTCTTTCGGCATAGCACTGGCTTCGGTATTCTTATTTATCAAAATGTTTAACATAAAGGATAAAAGAGCAGGTTTCCTTTATTTGTTCAGTGTGCCTGCAGCTTTTGCACCATTAGTAATGAGAAGCTTATCTGAAAAAGGCTTTTCATTTGCTGCTGCAGTTGTTTTTTCATCACTGGGTATATATTTCTTTATGATGCAGATAAAGAAAATATACGATTCATCCGAAAAATATTCATTAATTAAAACAATGTCTTATTCAACTGTAATACTGGCGGGAGCTATAGTTATATCGCTGGCAGGGGCAGCATTTGTGGATGCAATGCTCGCTGATGTAAGGTACTTTCTTGAAATGGATATTTTCAGGGGTGTAAAATTTGCTCAGATACTGCCTTTCGGAGTATTTTTGATTATGTTTTTGATATACTTTATGAACAGGGAAGCAGATAACCCTGTAAAGGGTGCTGTAAATACTGCAATAAAGTTTCTGAATTTAAGGATAAAAATTTATTATGGAATAATTGTTGCGATTATCGGCGCCATTGCCTATGTGTACATTTCCAGAACGGGACATGAATCGAATCTTCAGCCTTCAAACATAGAAATGATTACAAGGAATTTCATGGAATATGTATTGCTGGCACGACCCAGAACAAAAGAATTTTTGTTTGCGTTTCCTGCTGTTTTCGCAGCTGTGTATGCCGCAAGCAAAAAATCAGAGTTTTTTACGGGTATATTCATGCTTGCAGCTGCAATCGGAACATCTTCCGTCATAAACACTTTTTCCCATTTGAGAACACCGATATACCTTTCTTTGGCAAGAACAGTTATCGCTTTGGGGTTTGGAATTGTAATTGGATGTATTGCTGTTATTATAATGGATTTACTATATAAAATATATGCTGTGTTGCAGGAGAGGCTGAAGTGAAAAAAATATTGTTGGCGGGATACTATGGGTTTGGAAATTTAGGGGACGAAGCAATATTGGAGATGGCAATTAAACAAATGCTTGAAATTACGGATATAGAAAATATTACGGTTTTATCCGGCAATAAGGAAAGAACAAGAGAAAAATACAATGTAAGTACAATTGACAGATACAATGTGTTTTCAATTGTGTTCAATCTTGTGAAGTCGGATGCTCTAGTATTTGGAGGCGGAAGCCTTCTTCAGGATATAACAAGCAAGAGAAGCATATATTACTATCTTTTTTTAATCAGGCTTGCAAAGTTGATGAATAACAAGGTAATAATGCTCAGCCAGGGTATAGGTCCAATAATAAACGAAAACAGCAAAAAAGCCCTGAAAGATACACTGCCGCTTATAGATTACATGACTGTAAGAGATAAGCACTCCAAGGAATTTCTTGAAGGGATCGGTATGGATAAAAATAAAGTATTTCTGTCAACCGATCCGGTAATTAATTTGAGAGCAGGAGAAAAATACAAGTCAAAAGGCCGCGGTAAAAAAAAGGTCTGTTTTTCGCTGAGAAATTGGAAGAATGCTGATGTAAGCAAAAAAATAAGCATACTAACGGAAAAGCTGGTTGAAAACGGCATAGAGTGCTATTTTATTCCTTTTTATTACAATGAGGATACGGAACTGATAGATCAGGTTGAAAAAAGCATCGGAGACAAAGCTGTTTATTACAAGGAGAGGCTTACAACAAGCCAGGCGTTTGATATAATAAGAGATATGGATGTGCTTGTGGGAGTGAGGCTGCATTCTCTAATATTTGCGGCAGCCGCAAATGTACCTTTTGTGGCGGTTTCATATGATCATAAAGTTGACCACTTTGCAAACAGTGTAAATATGAAAGTTGCATGTGTGATTGACAATATAGATGTGGATTTGCTCTTTGACGAAATAATGAAAAAAATCAGCAATGAATCCGAGGAAAAGAAGAAGCTTGAAGAAAGTGTAGAGGAATTGAGAGAGATGACAAAGATTAATTATAAAATACTGAAGGAAATATAAATATGAATAAACTAAGTATAATGGGTGTCAGAATCGACAATAAGAGCATGGACGAAGCTGTGGACATGGTAAAAAAGAAAATTGCCGATAATGAACGATATATAATATATACTCCAAATACCGAAATTGTTATGATGTGTCAGAAAGATGATGAATTCATGGAGCTGATGAACAAATCGGATATAAATATTCCCGACGGTGTAGGTTTGATATATGCTTCTAAAATCAAGAAACATCCATTGAAAGAAAAAGTTGCGGGCTTCGATTTATCTGTTAATCTGCTGAAGCTGGCCGATGAACAGGGATTAAAGCTTTATGTTGTGGGGGGCAAGCCCGGCGTAGCTAAAACCGCAATGGATAAAGTCCATGAAGAATATCCCGGAATAAAAATAATGGGAGCTCAGCACGGATACTTCAAGGGGTCACATCTAGGGAAGCAAGGACATGAGGAGGAAGTGAAGGTTATAGAAGATATAAACCGGGCAGAGCCTCACATTTTGTTTGTGGGATTTGGTGCTAAGAAGCAGGAACAGTGGATAGAATTTAACAGAGATAAAATTAATGCCAAAATAATTATAGGCAATGGTGGAACTCTGGACGGATTGGCCGGGCATGTGAAGAGAGCGCCTGAATTATTTATTAAACTTGGACTTGAATGGTTTTACAGGCTTATGAAGGAACCAAAAAGAATAAAAAGACAGATTTTATTACCGATTTTTGTGTTTAGAGTGCTTTTCGGCAATAAAGACGTAGTAAAAGTAATTGAATAAGGAGGCTGAACATTGAAATTATTTATTGATACGGCAAATGTTGAAGAAATAAAAAATGCAAATGAAATGGGAATTATTTGTGGGGTTACTACAAACCCGTCTTTAATTGCCAAGGAAGGAAAAATATTTGAGGATGTTGTAAAGGAAATAACTGGTATTGTAGACGGGCCAATAAGTGCAGAAGTTATAAGTGCTGACTGTGAAGGAATGATTAAAGAAGCTACAGAACTTTCGAGGATACATAAAAATATAATTATAAAAATACCGATGACGATTGAAGGGCTTAAAGCGGTTAAGATTCTAAAAAAAGAAAACATAAAAACAAATGTTACTCTTATATTTTCCGCATCTCAGGCTCTGATGGCGGCAAGGGCAGGAGCAACTTATGTTAGCCCATTTGTGGGAAGACTGGATGATGTAAGCAGCAGCGGGATGGAACTGATAAAGGATATAGTAACTATATTTAATAATTACGATATAGATACAGAGATAATAGCAGCTAGTATAAGACATCCAATGCATGTGACAGAGGCTGCGAAACTTGGTTGCCACATAGCAACTGTTCCGTACAAGGTGTTAATTCAAATGGCAGGGCATCCGCTGACAGATAAAGGAATAGATAGGTTTTTAAAGGATTGGGAATCAGTACCTAAGAGAAAATAAGGAGGATAAGATGAATCACGAAAAATTATGTGTCATAGCTAAAAATATGAGAAGCAATATTTTAACTATGATTCACGACGCAAAGTCGGGGCATCCGGGAGGTTCGCTTTCGGCAGTTGAAATAGTAACATATCTGTATTTTAATGAAATGAATATAGAAAATCCCGAGGATGAGAACAGAGACCGTTTTGTGCTGTCAAAGGGACATGGCGCTCCAGTTTTGTATTCAGCATTGATGGAGAAGGGATTTGTAGATAAATCCTTGATTGGAACGTTGAGAAAAATAAACTCTAAACTTCAGGGACACCCAGATATGAAAAAACTTCCCGGAGTGGAGGCATCCACTGGATCGCTGGGACAGGGACTGGCAATTGCAAATGGAATGGCACTTGCGTTTAAGCTTGATAAAAAGAAAAACAGAGTTTTTGCTCTTCTTGGAGACGGTGAACTGCAGGAAGGAATGGTATGGGAGGCTGCAATGCTTGCCGGACATTATAAACTGGATAACGTGACTGCTATAATAGACCACAATGGACTGCAAATAGATGGAAGAAATAATGATGTTATGAAAGTTGAACCTATTGATAAGAAATGGGAAGCTTTTGGATGGCACGTTATTAAAGCTGATGGAAATAACTTTGACTCATTGGAAAAGGCCTTTTCAGAAAGAAGAAGCATTACAGATAAGCCGACGGTAATTATTGCTGATACCGTAAAGGGAAAAGGCTGCTCATTTATGGAAGATAAAGCATCATGGCATGGCAAGGCTCCAAACGATGAAGAATATTCTATTGCCATGAATGAATTAGGGAGGTGCGAATAATGGCTAAGGCGACTAGAGAAGCATACGGTGAAGCATTAAAGAAACTGGCTGCCAATAATCCGGATGTTGTAGTGTTGGATGCTGACCTGTCTGGGTCAACAAAGACAGCTGAATTTAAAAAGGTGGCACCCGAAAGATTTTTTAACGTAGGCATAGCTGAACAGGATCTTATTGGAACGGCGGCCGGAATGGCAATAGCGGGTAAAATTCCTTTTGCCAGTTCTTTTGCAATGTTTGCTGCAGGAAGGGCGTTTGAAATAATAAGAAATACAGTTGCATATCCAAAGCTGAATGTTAAAATTGCTGCAACTCATGCGGGACTGACAGTTGGGGAAGACGGAGCATCACACCAAGCCATTGAAGATATAAGTTTGATGAGAAGCATACCGAATATGACGGTTATTAATCCGTCAGACAGCATTGAGGCGGAACAGGCTGTTTTAAAAGCGGCTGAAATGAAAGGCCCTGTATATATCAGACTGGGAAGAATGGCTGTTGATAATGTGTATGGACAGGATTACAAATTTGAATTGGGCAAGGGCGTAGAACTTAAAAAAGGAAATGATGTAACAATTATAGCTACCGGATTAATGGTTCAAGAAGCGTTAAAGGCTTCAGAGGAGCTTTCCGGAGAAGGAATAAATGCAAGAGTAATAAATATACACACAATAAAACCCATCGATGAGGAAATAATTATAAATGCTGCAAGAGAGACTAAGGCAATAGTTACAGCAGAGGAACACAGCATAATAGGCGGACTGGGAAGCGCGGTTTTAGAAGCTTTGTCCGATAAACATCCAGTACCTGTTAAAAGAATAGGTGTTCTGGATACATTCGGAGAGTCAGGGAAACCGGCTGACCTTCTTGAAAAGTATCATTTAACTGCTAAAGACATTCAGGAAGCCTGCAAGGAAGTAATAAAATTAAAAAACATTAAATAAATACACAATAAAAATCACGATCGCTTTAGCGGTCGTGATTTTAAAAATAATAAAAAAAATTAATAATTTGCAAAAATATTTCTTATTGTAAAATTATGATAAAAATAAGTTGTAATTGTAATAATTTTTTTTGAAATATATATTGACATTGTTGTAATGCCAAGGTATAATTATCGATTTGACAATTGTTTCTGTTTAGTGTATACTAAAGAGTAGGGAGGTAGTAGCATGTTTAAGTTAGGAGACAAAGTTGTATACCCAATGCATGGTGCCGGTGTTATTGAAACGATGGAACAAAAGGAAATACTCGGTGAAGTTAAAAAATACTATGTTCTTAAGATGCCTATTGGAGAAATGAAGCTCATGATACCTGTAGACAACGTAAACAATATCGGATTAAGAAATATTATAGATACAGAGGCAGTAGAAAAAGTCTATAAAATTTTAAAGCAAAGTGCCGAACTCAACGATTCAAACTGGAATAAAAGATACCGGGATAATATGGTTAAGATGAAGACAGGAGATATTTTCGAGGTCGCCAAGGTGGTAAGGGATTTGACCTTTCGGGACAGAGAGAAAGGGTTGTCAACAGGTGAGAAGAAAATGCTTGTAAGCGCAAAGCAGATGCTTGTAAGCGAAATAGCTCTTTCAACTAATACCGATGGCAAAAACATACAGGATTATTTGGATAATATCATTAATGAGGATGCGTTAAAGCAATAACATATGAGATAATGTGCTTTAGTGCATTTTCTTTTTGTCCTTAAAATTGTCCTTAAAATTAAGGTAAAATTAATAATAAATATATATAATTTGAAGAAAATAGTATAGCCAAATAACAAAAAATATGATACATTAAATAATGTAGCAATATATGGGTATACTGTAAAGGAGGTGATTACATGATAGATAAAATAATAAAGGCGGTTATTACTGTAATAGGAACATTACTAGGTGTTTTTACTGGGGTGCTTCTAAACCAAAACGGTCTTCTTAATTTTACGGAATTTCAAAATGTTTTAGTAATCATTGGTATCAGTTTAGTATTTGGAATTATATTTTTTCTTTTATCAACCAGAATCAAAAAAATTGGTCTCAAAGTAGTAGGAGCTTTTGAAACGGAGCTACTTAAATTTTCTACCATGGATATTATTTGGGGAGCTTTGGGGCTTATAGTGGGGTTTATTATTGCTTTCCTGATCAGTCAGCCATTTTCTGATATTAAGTATGTGGGCACAATTATTTCAATTTTGTCTTATTTAATATTTGGATATTTGGGAATCAAAATTTCCACAAGGAAAAAAGACGATGTAATATGGCCGCAAATAAACTTGAAAAAAACGGCTGTTTCAAAAAAACAGGATAGAAATTCAAAGAAAGAAACATATTTACCAAAAATACTTGATACTAGCGTGATTATAGACGGAAGAATTTCTGATATTTGCAAGACTGGGTTTATTGAAGGAACACTGGTTATACCTGAATTTGTTCTTAAGGAATTAAGACACATTGCTGATTCTTCAGACAGCCTCAAAAGAAACAGAGGAAGAAGAGGATTGGATATTTTAAATATTTTGCAAAAAGATGATGCAGTGCATGTTGTTATTGAATCAAAAGATTACGGAGATAATATAGAAGTTGATGTAAAGCTTTTGAAGCTTGCTAAAGAGCTTGGAGGCAAAGTCCTGACAAATGATTTTAACTTGAATAAGGTTGCTGAATTCCAGGGTGTTGAAGTTTTAAATATCAATGAGCTGGCTAATGCTGTTAAGCCTGTTGTTCTTCCCGGAGAAGAAATGACTGTAATGGTTGTCAAGGACGGTAAGGAATCAGGGCAGGGTCTGGCATACCTTGATGATGGAACAATGATTGTTGTGGAAGGCGGCAAAAAATGCATCGGAGATTCTGTTGTTGTAACAGTAACGAGCGTGCTTCAAACGGCAGCAGGAAGAATGATTTTTGCCAAGCTTAAAAATGTAATAAACAAAGCTGTATAGAGGAAACAATCCTGATACAGCGTGGATAAAATTAAAATGAAATATGAAAAAGATAGTTGGATATTATATTCAGCTATCTTCTTTTGTTATGCAAAAAAATATTCACAAACATTCTGGGTACAGACCTTAGAATGAAGCTTTAAAGATTATTTTTTTTGTAATTAAAATTATTTTTATATGGAATAACTTTTTATGATTGACATAACATCTACTGTGCGGTACAATGTAGTTAACTATTATGCGGTGCAAGGTAGGTGGAATACATGGTGGATAAATCGCAATTATTAAGAGGTACATTGGAAGGATGTATAGTGAAAATAATTGGTGATGAAGAAACATACGGGTATGAAATAATATCCCGCTTACAGGATTATGGTTTTGATGATGTAAGAGAAGGAACAACCTATCCTATTTTGGTAAGACTTGAGAGGAAAAAAATTATAACATCCAAATACAAAGAGTCACCTCTTGGTCCGAAAAGAAAATACTATTTCTTAACTGAAACAGGAGAAGAATTTTTAAATGAATTTCAATTGGTGTGGAATGATGTAAAAAAGTCCGTTGACAAAGTATTGAAAGGGGAATAATTATGTTTATGAATGAAATGATCTTACTTAAAAAAGAAAATGAAGCACAAATAAAAGCTTTAAGGGATGACGACGTCCAGACCATAAAGGATATTATGAAAGGTATGAGTATATTTAAGGTTAATTCTTATGATGCGCAAGTAATCAAAAGAGATTTGATAGGGATGGCGCAGGAATTTGAATTAAGAAACAAAACATTACATGATGCCATTGGGAGTGATGTAAAAGGATTTGCTCATGATATTATAAAAAACAGCGGAGGACCATGTAAGTATGAAATATTTTTAGGATTTCTATTAAAGTTGACAGGATATTTTTTTGCTTGGTTTTTAGTATTATCTTTTGGAGCCTATGGAGGAGAATTAGGTTGGAGAGTTAATCCAATAATATTTTTATTTTACTTTTCAGTCGTAATACTAAGTTTCATAACAGAAGGCTTGGTAGCACCTGTATTTAGTATGGAAAAAGGATTTAAGAAAGAATGCGGTTCAATAATTTCCATAGTGTTATTTTTAGTTGTAACAATTATATATTTTTTTCTATATGATAATCAGAACATAATGGAAATTAATGTAGGCTGTATAATGCTTGTATCAGGATTAGCCTATCTGATAGCAAAATATTTGAATTTTAAGAATATTCATAAATTAGCAATTAATAAAAAGAATTTTATACAAGATTTGAGTTGATTGGCTATTAAGTTAAAAAATTATAACGAGTTAAGTTATAGGAATGCAAACACTAAACATAATTTATGAATAAATATTGTAACTTTATAAACTATGGGTTATAATGGAAAAAATAGAAAGAAACAGTATGCGATGATTAATACACGTAAAAAATCAATTTTCTTTCTTTTATTAGCCGCAGTAATACTTGTTATAATATTGTTTAATGTTGTACTATATTTTAAACTGCTGTCTACTGATTATGAATATCGTTGGAGGTATAAGTCATGTGTTATGAAGATAAATTGAAAAATAAAATTGAAAATACTCTAAAACAATATGTAGCTGATTATTCAAAACTTAAAAATGTTCAAACTAAATGGGAAGAATCTCTTACTGCATATGCGGATGCAAATGATAAGATGTTTTACAAACTCAAGGATGTAGTCAGTTCTTATCACGCTCTGCCAAAAGACAGTTTAAAGGAAGCCCAAACAGTAGTCGCATATTTTATCCCCTTCCATGAGTCAATAGTTAAAAGCAACATAGATGGCAGGGAGTGCTCAAAGGAATGGGCAAGGGCATATTTAGAAACAAATCAGCTCATATTGGATGTAAATACATATATAAAGGACGTATTAGAAGAATCAGGCTATAAAGCAGTGATCACTCCTGCAACTCATAATTTTGACGAGGAAAAATTAATCAGTAGCTGGTCTCACAGGCATGTGGCATATATTGCCGGATTGGGAACCTTCGGGCTGAACAATATGCTCATAACTGAGAAAGGATGCTGTGGAAGAATCGGCAGTTTTATAACAGACGGAAAAATTGAGCCCACCAAAAGAACTGATAAAGAAAATTGCTTGTTTAAGCATAAAAGTATATGTAAGAAATGCGTTAAAAAATGTGTGAATGATGCCTTGAAGACAGATGAGTTTGACAGATTTAAATGCTTTGAAATGTGCCTTTACAACGATAAGCTTCATTCGGATGTTGAGGGGTTTACCGAGGTATGCGGGAAGTGTATGGTTAATATCCCATGTTCTTTTGTCAATCCTGTGAAATAATTATGTTGTGTCTATGACACATTAAAATATCAGTGGAGGTTAATATGGAAATTTCAGAACAAATTGCTAAACTGGAAAAAAACAGCCCAATGAGGTATCTTGATTACCAGCTCACATCATGGGGAAGGATGTACAGCGATATGGATAATAAAGAAAGTTATACATCTAATTATGCCGTTATTGATAAAAATGAAAATATTGATGACATTATTAAAGAAATAGAAGAATACTATAATTCAAAAAATATAATTCCTAAAATTTTTTACCGTCATGGTTCTTTGGAGCTAGATGTTTTAAGACCTTATTATGAAAAATATGGTTACTCAATAAGGGAATTTGATATAGATTTGATGATTTTAAATATGAATGATGCTATTAATAACAAAATTAAAGGATGTAAAATTAGACGGGTTGGACATGTTCTGGATGGAAAGGAATACAATCTGGTCCTAGAACAGGATGACGGCGAAACATACGGCATAAAACTTCTTAATAAACAAATAGCCGCAGGTAATAATATGTTTTTTGCTTATAATGAAGCATGCTGCCCTGTCAGCATGGCATTGGCTGAAAAATACAACAATACAGTCTACATATCAAACGTTTATACAACACCGTCAAACAGATGCCAAGGATATGGAATGGCAGTTATAGATGCTGTTATATCATATTACAAGGATTCATTTATATATCTGCACACACATAACCCTGATGCAGCAAGCGTTTACAGAAAACTAGGATTTACCGGTGAAACATTTAAATCATGGTGGGCTGTTAAAGGTTCACTTCCAGAGTGGTGCCAATAATCAGTCCTCCGCTCAAAGGTCCGTCCCCAGAATGCCACCCAGAATGCCAAAAGGTCCGTCCCCAAAATGTCATTTTATTTTAAAAAAGTTCAAATTTTCTGCATGGTTTTTTAATGTATATAACTTCTGTAAGTGGTCAAAATATAAGAATAATTGTATTTATGATTTCAGGGCGGAGATTTCTATGGTTATAGTTGTTATAAGAGCAATAATTTTATACACAGTTTTGATGATATCCATGAGAATAATGGGAAAGGGAGAATTGGGAGAGCTTCAGCCTCACGATCTTGTAGTTTCTTTGATGCTTGCGGAGCTTGCCGTAATGCCCATGGAGGACTTAGGTGAGCCTCTGCTGCACGGATTTATTGCGACAGCAACAATAATGTTTCTTCAGTGTTTTATTTCCTATATAACTTTGAAAAATAATACAGCAAGGAAATTTATATGCGGAACACCAACAATAATAATTGACCACGGTAAATTTAATATAAAAGAAATGAATAAGCTTAGAATAAACATAAATGATGTATTGGGGCAGATGCGTCTAAAGGGATATAATAATGTTGAAGACGTGGACTATATTATAATGGAAACAAATGGGGAAATGAGCATTATTGCACCAGATGATCATCCAGGCAAGAAATGTATCAGAATTCCCATTGCGACTATACTGGACGGTGAAGTAATGCATGATAATTTTAAAAAATACAAGATTTCGTACAAAAGATTTGAAGAAGAGTTAAAAAAGAAAAAATTAAATCCAAATCAAGTATTGTATGGGTTTGTGGATGAAAATGACAGATTTGTTTTTCTTGAGAGGTAAGTTATGAGAATGGTTGTAATATCCTTGACGATCCTACTTGTGCTAATGGCTATATGGACTTGGGTGCATTTCACCTCAATAGATCCAATGACTGAATATTATCGAGAAGAATTAACCGGGTTAGGTGATTTAATAGATGCAGGGGATTGGGACAGTGTTGAGTCTAATATGGTCAATTATTATGAAGAATGGCAGGATACCAGAGAGCTGTGGATATATTTTGTCAACCAAGACGATATAGATAATATAGATGCATCTATGGAAAAACTGAAGTCATTTGTAGGAAATCGAGATAAAGTAATGGCTCAAGCAGAGCTTGAGCACTTAAAGGTATTGTTTGTTGTTATAAAAGAGAATGAATGTGTAACATTGGATAATATTTTTTAGTTATTTAATAGTATTAGAGAGCGTACCAATTTTTTCGATTGTACAATCAACGGTGTCACCTGCACTAAGGTATTTTGGAGGCTTAAAACCAGCTCCAACTCCTGCCGGAGTTCCTGTTAATATTATGTCGCCAGGATATAGAGTTATTCCTGCTGACAGGTCACTTATTATTTCAGGTATGTCAAATATAAGTTGATTTGTATTTGCGTTTTGTCTTAACTCACCGTTAACATAGCTTTTTATTTCCAGATTTGGCGGGAAAGGTATGCAGGATTTAGGCACTATGTACGGACCCATAGGGCAGTAAGTGTCGAGAGATTTTCCTTTGTGCCACTGCATGTGATCTTGCTGCATATCACGTGCTGATATGTCGTTAGCTATAGTGTAACCGAAAATCACGCTCTCGGCTTCTTCTCTGGAGACATCTTTGCATTCTTTGCCAATTATAACTGCAAGTTCAACTTCATAATCCAGCTCTTTAACAACTTCTGAATGAGCAATAACCTCATCATTGTGTCCAACTGCAGGATACGCAATCTTGCTGAAATATATAGGTTTCTTCGGAATATCAGAATTAACATTTCTAAGTCCTCCGACTTCGTTAACATGGTCTACATAGTTCTTACCGAGACAGAGTACATTTCTCCTTGGGTAAGGTATGGGTGCCATTATATTAACATCTTCAATTTTAAGATGGCTGTCTGACGAAGCTATTGCATCGTTTAGCTTAGCCGTATCCAGCTGGTCAAAAGTATCAATCAGGTTTAACATATTCGAGGGTACCGGAAAATTTAATTTTTTAAAAACAGCTTCAGCTGGAATGATTTCATTTCTGTTTTCACTTAAAAATCCAATATGCTCTTTGTTTTCATGAAAATAAGTTAGTATGTACATATGAACCTCCATAATTTTTATAATATAATATAATACTTTATCATAAATTTTTCAAGAGTTATTTACATATCTGCTAAATTCCTTGGATTTATGAATTTATTGCAGTATAAACTTTCATATGGTATAATGTTTACATTGAACTTTTAATTTAATGAGGTATATTATGAGTAGATTTATGTTGAATGAGTTACATAAGGAAATACTGCAAAGTCTAACAAAAAAAGATTTTTTGAAAAAAATTAATGTTTCAGAAGAAAAAATACAGTCTTCTATCATCAATAAAAAATTTGTTAATAACCTTCTTATACTTATTAACAAAAACCAATTATTATGCAGAGATGTACTGGATTTGTCTTTCGACATATTAAATAACGTTTGCAATGAGTCTCCTAAAGACTGGCTGTCATACATATTCCAATATACACTGCATAAATCATTTCCTGACGCAACAACGATCAAACTTTTTACAAAATACGAAAATGGCGCTCTCATATACCTGGAAATGCTGAAAACAATACTTCGACATGGGCATAACAGCGGCATGTTCGATAAATTTACTGATTTTAAATTTTTAAGTGAAGATGATATAAAAGATTTGCCAAACCAGGAGGAATATATCACCTTCCTTGATAAGTTTGAAAAAAATTATATATATGAACTTATGATGCTGGATCATGAGGTGAACGGATTCAACACGTTAAACCACGTTGCTGCTGTTCACTATGTTGCAATGCATATTGCCAGCCAGCTTAAGAAGGTGGGTTCGCATGTTAACCTGGGTCTTGTTTCAGGTGCTGCTGCAGGACATGATATAGGCAAGTACGGTTGTAAAGGATTGGAAAAAAGAAGGGTTGCGTATCTGCATTATTATTATACAGATCAATGGTTTACTAAGTACAATATGCCTAATATAGGCCTTATTGCAACAAACCATTCAACATGGGATCTTGAGCTGGAAAATCTGCCGTTAGAATCTCTTATTTTGATTTATGCCGATTTCAGAGTCAAAAATATGTCTACAAAGAATGGACCTGAAATGCACATTTATGATTTGAGTGAGTCATTCCAAATCATACTTGACAAGCTTGATAATGTGGATGAAAAAAAGGAAAAAAGATATCAAAGAGTTTATTCCAAGCTCAAAGATTTTGAAAATTATATAGTGCATGAAGGAATTAATATAGATTTCAAAACTGACGAACCTATGCCGTCTAAATTTGTTGACTATGCTCTTCTGGACGGGTATGAGGTTGTTGAAAACTTTAAGTACATGGCTATAGAGCACAATACTTCATTGATGAGCAAGCTAAACAATGAAGTTGTGTTCTCAAGTATGATAGAATCAGCAAGAAGCGAACAGAACTGGCAGAACTTAAGGGCATATCTGAATATATTGGAAGAGTACTACATATATCTTTCTCAAAAAGAGAAGCTGTTTACGCTAAGCTTCCTGTACGAAATGCTGGTGCACAGGGAAGGTGATATCAGGCGTCAGGTAGCAGGCCTTATGGGAAAAATAATTGTAACATACGATCCCGAGCATTCAAAAGAGCTGCCTGAGGATGTTAAAATTGAGTTTATTGAAGAGAATACAGGGTTATCAATATGGGATAAATACTTAGGTATATTTCTTGATCCTGGCTACAAGGTAACAGATAACCATAAGGAATGGATTGGATATTCATTGAGAGTTTTTGTCGACAGCGTTATTAACTCAAGCAGGAACAAGGATAAGAAAAGCTATCTTGAGATATTTATTAAAAAAATAAAAGAAATTAATGCAGACGAGGTTGCCAGATTCAATGTTTTAAATTCCTTATTGAGCATTCCGATTGACTTGTATGAGAAAGAGCAGTTGGAATTTGTGATTTCGTATTCACTTGATTCTGTTAATGATACTGCACAAAATATAAGTCTGATGGCGGTTCAGTTTTTTAACATGCTTGTAAACTATAAAAGCAGTGCTAAGGCATCATTAGATAAGCTGCGTGAATTTGCATTGCAAGTAAATGAGAATGACGGTTTGTGTATAAATTATTTAAAGGGCAGAATAGCAAAAAAACTAGATGCGCCTGATTATGTTTCGGATAAATACAATGAACTTATGAGCAGCAGTATATACAAAACCTCCGAACTGTTTCTGAATAACTTAAAAGCTGCTACACCTTGGAATGTAAAAACAATCAGCATTGATTTTATTATGGAAAACATAAAAAGTAAAAACGAAGTTACATTGCTTCAGACTGCAACGCACCTTGCCAATCTGGTAAAGGTAAGCGCTAAGGAATCCGTAAGAAATAAGGCTGGAAATTCTTTGGTTGAAATAGGACCGTTTTTATCAATAGAACAGAGAAATGAAATAGCGGTGGAGCTATTTAAAGGCCTTGAAATAGATGAACTTCAATATGCAAAGTACATTCCGGAATATCTGGGCAGGTTTATGATGCTTCTGCCTCCCAAAGAACTTGATGAATGCATTTTGGATTTGAATATAATTTACAAAGGAACTAATCCCCGTGTCAGTGTGCTGGTAATTAATACATTTGGCATAATATTACAGTATTACCCAGAGTACATAGATAGGTTTAAAGAAGATGAAGAATCGTATAATAAGAGACTTAAAAAAATGCTGGGTATTATTTTAAGCGGCCTTGCAAATTATAACACTCAAATAAAGCAGGAAACATTTTTTGTTATAGGGCAGAATGTGTTTGGGTCTAAGATCCTCAGCTTGAAAGAAAAGCACAAATTATTTTTGATTTTATACAAAAAACTTTTGACATTGATAAATGAAAAAGAGCTGGAAGATTTATTTTTCTTTAATAACTCATCATCATTTAATCATATATACAGGTTTATAAGTGATTATGAATTTTATTATAAAAATTTTGATATACATGTGAATGGGAACATTGCATTTTTCCCCGGTACCTTTGATCCTTTTTCATTGAGCCACAAAGGAATCGTAACAGCAATACGAAATCTTGGATATGAGGTATATTTATCGGTTGATGAATTCTCATGGTCTAAGAAAGTGCAGCCTAGGATGATAAGAAGACAGATAATTAACATGTCCATCGCCGACGAATTGGGAGTATTTTTGTTTCCAGACGATGTGCCTGTGAATCTGTCAAGTTCCAATGACTTAAAAGCCCTTAAAGGACTGTTCCCGAAAAAGGAAATATATATTGTTGTGGGTAGTGATGTCCTCCTAAATGCTACAGCATACAAGTCAAGACCTACAAAGCATTCAATACACAGTTTTAATCATATTGTGTTTAAACGCACTCAGGATGAAGTGCCTTCATCTGCCAAGAAGACTGAAGATGCTAAAAGCAGAATCAAAGGAACTATAGTTGATCTTCAGCTTCCAATGTATCTGGAAGATATAAGCTCAACTCAGATAAGAGATAACATAGATAATAACAGAGATATATCTAACTTAATAGATTCTCTGGCGCAGAGCTTTATTTATGACAGAAATCTCTATACAAGAGAGCCTTTAAATAAGGGTATCTTAAAATCTAAGCCGTTTACAATCGAGATAATAGATGATCTGAGCCAAAAAATTGTGGATGAAATAGGCCACTACATTTTCATGCATACGAGTTTATATGAAAATATCGGAGAACAGCTCATTTCCAAAAAAATTAAGCTTCTCGTTATAAGAGACAGCAAGAATTCAAATAAGCTTCTTGGATTCTCAGCGTTTCATAAAATTGCTTCATCAGAGGTATACGGTGAGTTTCAAAGTCAGTATATTGCAAATTATGTAAGAGAAAACACGGCAGGAAGAATAATTATAATAGATGGTATTTTTATGAATCCTAGCAAGATTTATAACAATATGGAACAGATAATACTGACTGAAACTCTTGCATACTGCTTGAAAAATGATTTTACTTATGCTCTCTATTACAACAATATGTCCAATACGAACTCGGACACCATAATAGATACATTAAAGCATCAGGGGTTCAAAAAAATTCATGATGAAGGTATGAATAAATCCGTATATGCTGTTGATATGAAATTTCCAATATGCCTGACACTGAACATGAAGAGCTTTTTAAAAGAATCTCTCAGCACAAATGAGAAGGTTCACGATGCTATCGAAGCTGCCAGAAAGAGGCTTCAAAAGTCACTGACTGAGCTTTACCCGGGATCCTTGGTTCTGTCCATTGACAATGACATGATTAACCAGACGCTTATAAACAAAATATGCAGCATAAATAATGTCAACAATGAAATGCAGATTCCCAGAGCGATAGGGGAAAATATGTGTGTTCCCTTCGGAAATATTTTAAAAGGGATGGTTGTTCCAAATACGGTTACAAAGTCTCTTCATACAGAGAAGGTATATTCAACGGATGCAATGACATTCAAGATAACTGAGTATCCTTTTTATTCACCTATAGAAATTCAGGTAAAAACCATAAAATCCTTTGAAAAACCAGTTATTTTGGTCGATGACCTACTTCACAAAGGATACAGAATAAAAGAATTGGATCCAATACTCAAAAGGTACAATGTAGATGTTAAAAAAATAATAGTCGGCATTATGTCGGGAAGAGGAAAGGACCTGATGGAAATTCAGGGAAGAGATTATGATTGTGCATACTTTATACCGAATTTGAGGATATGGTTTAACGAAAACCTTATGTATCCATTTTTAGGAGGAGACGGTATGTGGATGAATAATGAAAATATGCAGAATTTGATTCCATCCATAAATCTGATACTTCCGTATTATTCGCCAATGTATATAAGCAAGGCAACAAACGAATCGATTTATAATCTGTCAATGGTCTGCCTTGAAAATGCAAGATCGATTCTTTTGGCACTTGAAGCAGAGTATCAAGAGATGTATGAGAAAAAGCTTACCGTTAAAAGACTTGGAGAAGTTTTGATTTCGCCCAGACTTCCATACTTAGGTGAGAACATATATTACGACCTGAACAAGGAGGCTTCCGGCTTTATGGGCGGCAGCATCGAAAAACTTATAAAGCTTGAAAGGATTATTAAATAATGTTTTATTACAAATACAAGAACACGTACCTTTTTTCCCTTGAAGATAATTACAATTTTGAAAAACTGGAAAGTTTGCCGGATAATCTTAATGAGCTTTATTTTCTTTGCAACATTGATAAGAATAAATCTAAAAAATCTTATGCCGTGTCGCATACATCAGATATTTTCGCCATGGAAGAAAGCCTTGAAATGTTGAAGTTAACAGATAGATGCTATGATATAGACGATAAAATAACGAGGCTAATTGAGCAAAGAAAGATAAAAGCCGTAAATACCTCCTATAATGATTTTGAGGACTGCCTTTCAATGGAGTGTAACATAAAGAAGAAAGTAAATATATTGGCGCTTGGAGATGTGGGAAGCACGCTTCTTACGGGACTTAGACTGCTTGGCGGGAATTCCATAGGAAGCATAGGTATATTTGACAGAAGTCCGGATAAGATTAAAAGATGGGAATATGAAATGAATCAAACTTCCTATCCCTTTGATTTTTATTCATTTCCTGAAGTTCAGGGAATTTCAAAAGAGGAATTGTTTGACTGTGATATGTTTGTGTTCTGTGCTTCAAAGGGAGTTCCTCCAGTAGGGTCTGAAGGTATTGACGTAAGAATGGTTCAATTTGAGGAAAATAAAAAGCTTATAAAAGAATACGCGGTAATGGCTGCGAAAAAAAACTTTACAGGAATATTCGCTGTTGTGTCTGATCCTGTTGATCCTTTGTGCGCTTCTGTTCTCAAAGAAAGCGAAGGGAAACTTGCTCCTGAACAGATAAAGGGATACGGCCTTGGCGTCATGAATGCAAGAGCTGCCTATTATGCTAAAAAGGATGATAAATATTCATCTTATTTATCACATGGAAGAGCATTTGGACCTCATGGAAATGGTTTGGTTATTGCAAACAGCATAGATAGTTATGACAATAATCTCTCTGAGGAGCTTACGAAGCTTGCTGTTCAAGCAAATCTTCAGGTTCGTGAAACCGGGTTTAAGCCGTATATAGCACCTGCTCTGTCATCTGGTGCAATATCCATTGTGCTGACACTGGAGGGTAAATGGCATTACAGTTCCAACTACTTGGGGGGAGTATTTATGGGAGCTAAAAACAGAAATATTCCATCAGGGCTGGAAATAGAAAAAATTATAATGCCCAATAAATTGTTTAAGCGTCTTGAAAAAACATATAATGAATTGAAAAAATTTATTTGAACTGATGTTTGCATAACGGGGGTGAAGCAATGAGTAAATTAACTGTAATAATGCCAGGAGAAGTTTCGGAAAGACTTCGTAAAATGTACGAATATTCCACAAAAGGGTACGAGATTGAAATAATAAGAGAATCATGCGAAATTAATAATCTGAAAAATAAGAGAATATTATTTGCGGTAGATCTCGGAGATTCAGGAATAAATATTGAGCTGTTCAAAATCTTAAATAAAATTAAGCTGTCCGGGGATGATTTTATGCAAGATTCATTTGGAAGTGTTCTCATAAACAGCGGTAATGAGCTATATTCACGAGATGTTGCGCGCAAAATAATACTGTACTGTAATCTGGCTGGATGTATGTTCCCGGGAAGGCCGCTTTCGGAAGCTACAGGCTCTCTAAAAAACTTCAGTACCCAGAAAAAAAGAATACCAGGTATGAATCTTGAAGAAATATGCTTCAGTGACAGCAGAAATGTTGTAGAAAGATTAATTGATTTCAAGGTAACAAAAATATCAGATCCTAAAATACTTACGCTTCATGCAAGCAATTACAGAACCTCAAATACGCTGTCTCTATGGAATAAAGTTAAAAAAAATCTAACAGGTTACAACATTAAAGAGATACATATAGAAAACGGGTCTGTGAGAGACTGCAAGGGTTGCCCGTACAAGGCCTGCAAGCACTATTCACAGAGCACTAACTGCTTTTATGGAGGAGTAATGGTTGAAGAAGTGTATCCTGCTATACTTGATTGCGATATTCTCATAATGTTGTGTCCTAATTACAATGATTCCATAAGCGCCAATTTGTCAGCTGTAATTAACAGGCTCACTTCTTTGTTCAGGAAAACTAAATTTTATGACAAATATGTATATTCAGTTATAGTTTCAGGTTTCAGCGGAAGCGATATAATAGCACAGCAGCTCATAAGTTCGCTTAATATAAACAAGACTTTTATGCTGCCGCCGAAATTTGCTCTGATGGAGACAGCAAATGATTTCGGAGCTATTGATAAAATAGAAAATATAGACCATAAAGCTAAGAGGTTTGCTGAAAACATAAAGAGCTGTGTTAGTAAAAAAAATTAACCTGGCTGCTGTCAGGTTAATTTAGCTTATAAAAAGCCCGCCTGTTTCGTTACTGTACAAGGCGGTCAATAATCATTTGTTCAGTTCAAACACGCCTACGGCTTTGCTCATATCAGAAGAAGTTATCTTCAAGCTGGTGATTTCAGCTGTAAATGGAGAAAAACTTTCCCAAAGGATTGAAAGTATCTTCTGTTCCTGACCTGGATCAATCGAAGCTATTGACATATGAGGTGTCCAGCTGTTTTGCTTCAGAGAGAACAAGCATCCTTTATCAGTACAACATTCATCGTATCTTTTGTGTATGTTTGAGTGAAGCTCAAGTAGATTCCAGCTTGAGCAGGGGGCCAAAAAGCATAAGCGAGCATCTGTGAAAAAACCAAAATGGTTTAAGTGGATTTTAATGCTTTTCTGTTGCTTTGCAATTTTATCAATCCACTGTAGCAGATCCTCATCATTTAATTCTGTATATATGCCGAATGTTATGTGCGGCTCGTATTCATCAGTAGCTATACCATGCATTTTTAGCTTGTCTTTTATTCGGTGCACTTCTTGGTTTGCCTGATTATCAAATGTGCCCATGACACATAGAGTTCGTAGCTGATCCATAATACCCCCTCATTATTTTAATTACAGAGTTTTTAGTAAATTATACTATCAGAAATAAATCTTGTCAAATTACGTCCAAATAAAAGCAGCTCCAAGTATCAAACTATATGTGCTATTTTTAACAAAAAAAGCTGCACTTTTATTGGTTATTACCAACAAAAATACAACTTTTAGCTTGGTCGGGATGACAAGATTCGAACTTGCGGCCCCAAACACCCCATGCTTGTGCGCTACCAAACTGCGCTACATCCCGGTTACACTACTATTATAAACAAAAAACTGTATTTTGTAAAGAAAGATTTAATAAAATAATACAAAATTATTTCTTGCAATTTAAAGTGCATTCTGATAGAGTTTAAATATCTATCAATATAATTGATAAAATAATATTAAGGATGTAAATATTATGAATGATAATGAATTATTCGACTGTGGATGCGGCGAAGATGAAGGCTGCGGATGCGGATGCGGCTGTGAACACGAACATGAAGAAGAAATAATGACTATTACCCTCGAAGACGGCACAGAAATGGAATGTGCCATTATTGCCATATTCCCTGTTGGAGAAAAAGATTACATAGCTCTTTTACCGCTTGAAAATCAGGAAGACGGTGAAGTATTCTTATATGGCTTTGAAGAACATGAAGACGGCTCTTTTGAACTTCTTAGTATTGAATCAGACGAAGAATACGAGAAAGTTACGACAGCGTTTGATGAAATACTGGACGAAGCTGAAATTGACGAGTTGCTAGATGATGAGGATGAAGAATAAATAATATAAAACACAATATAAAACACAATATAAAACACAATATAAAACACATAAAAAAAGACAGCCTGAGCTGTCTTTTATATTGTAATTATTGGTTCTTTAGAATAACATCATGAGCTCCGCCCTCAGAAATTGAGGTAGCAGAAACAATTGTGAGTTTTCCGTTCTTTTGCAGTTCCTTAATTGATTTTGCACCGCAGTTACACATTGTGCTTTTTACTTTATGGATTGTTGAACCCAACCCATCATCAAGTTTGCCGGCATAAGGCACATATGAATCTACGCCTTCCTCAAATTGAAGGCCAGCTTTTCCACCAAGATCATATCTTGCCCAGTTTCTTGCCCTGTTTGAGCCTTCACCCCAATATTCCTTTACATAACCGTTGCCATACTTGATTTTGGTAGTTGGACTTTCGTCAAAACCGGCAAAATATCTTCCAAGCATTACGAAGTCAGCGCCCATAGCCAGTGCCAGCGTTATGTGGTAATCTAGCACAATACCACCGTCAGAACATATGGGTACGTAAATTCCAGTATTTTCATAATATTTATCTCGTGCCTTTGCAACATCCAGTACTGAAGAAGCCTGGCCTCTTCCTATGCCCTTCTGTTCTCTTGTTATGCAGATGGATCCTCCACCTATACCTATTTTAACAAAATCTGCTCCCGCATCAGCAAGGTAATTAAAGCCTTCTTCTTCAACGACATTACCTGCTCCTACTTTGACCTTGTCACCGTACTTTCCTTTAATCCATTTTATGGTGTCGTGCTGCCATTCGCTGAATCCCTCAGAAGAATCTATGCACAATATGTCGGCTCCTGCTTCAACAAGCGCTGGGACTCTGTCTTTGTAATCTCTAGAATTGATTCCTGCACCAACAATGTATCTTTTCTGTTTATCAAGCAATGATCGGGGATTTTCCTTATCCTCAGAGTAGTCTTTTCTGAAAACCATGTATACAAGGTTAAAATCGTCATCAATTATGGGTAGAGCATTTAACTTATGCTGCCAGATAATATCATTTGCTTCTGAAAGGGTGATGCCCTCGTGGCCCACTATAAGAGATTCAGCAGGAGTCATAAATTCCTTTGTTTTTTTATCAAGAGGGTCTCTTGTAATTCTGTAGTCTCTGCTGGTTACGATTCCCAAAAGTTTTCCATCTGAGGAACCATCCTCAGTAATTGCCATGGTTGAATGTCCTGTTCTTTTTTTAAGTTCAAGAACATCCTTTAGGGTATCCTCAGGTGTCAGATTTGAGTCACTTATAACAAAGCCAGCTTTGTATTTTTTTACCTTGCGTATCATCTCTGCCTGGCTTTCAATTGACTGAGAGCAATATATAAAAGATATTCCTCCATTTTTTGCAAGTGCTATTGCCATGTTATTGTCGGAAACAGACTGCATAATTGCCGATGAAAAAGGAACATTCAATTTTAATTCCGGTTCATCGCCTTTTTTATATCTACATATAGGTGTGCTTAAATCCACATTTTCAACAATACAATCCTTTGTGGTTAAACTTGGTAAAAGCAAATATTCTCCAAACGTTCTGGAAGGCTCGTTGATAATTCTTGCCATTATTGTTTCTCCTTTTCATATGTAATCCATAAACAAAATTAATAATTATTCTTGAGGTTATCACAACAAGATTGTATTGTCAATATTATATTTTTTTAGAAATCGTTTGTATTGTGCAATCAACAGATATCAGAAGAATGCAAGTGGCGAATCGTAATTATTATACTTTAAGTATTGACATATATAGATTATCTATATATAATTTGTATAGATAATCTATATAAAGGAGGATCAAGTAAATATGTCTGGTAATAAAAACTTGCTGTCGGGAAGTACATCAATGCTCTTGTTAAGGCTACTGGAAGATAAGGACATGTATGGATATGAAATGATTGAAGAACTTGAAAAAAGATCAAATAATATATTCTCATTAAAAGCAGGTACACTATATCCACTTTTGCATAACCTTGAGAAACAAGAATTGATAAGTTCCTATATAGAAAATGCTGACAGTTCTAGAGTAAGAAAATATTACAGTATTACAATTAAAGGAATAGGTGTTCTCAGAGAAAAAAAAGAAGAATGGGATGCTTATGCATTTGCCATTAATCAAGTTTTGCAAGGGGGTGCGAATATTGCAACAATCTAATATTACCGAATACGTAAAGACTGTTTGTGAACAAGTAAGATGGAAAAAGGCTCATGATTTGATTTCGGAAGAAATAAAAGATCATATAGTTGATCAAAAAAATGCATTTATAAATAGCGGTTTAGATGATAAAACTGCAACGGAAAAAGCAATTATTGAAATGGGTGATCCGGTACTGATTGGAACAGAATTTGACCGATCATACAGACCAAAAGTTGAGTGGAGTATTGTTATTTTAACATGTATTATGGTATTTATGGGATTTTTAGTTAGATACTTTGTAATTTACAATTCTGCCGAAAACATAAATATATCTATATCTAAGGATATTTTAAGTATTATAATTGGATTTGCATTTATGACTACAGCATATTTTTTAGATTTTACTATAATCGGAAAACATCCTAAGAAAATTTTTTTTGGACTGATAGTTTTAGTTATAGTAACTTTTACGAATAATAATCCTTACTTTTCACCAACAACTTTTTCGTTTATACTTCTATTTTTCCCAACGATTTTTGCAGGAATTATACATAAAATGAGAAACAAAAGCTATCTGGGAATAATACAAATGGGCATATTTTTTTTCATACCTGCTGTTATTTGTTTAAATGCAAGGACTATTTCAAGCATTATAATTTATTCAATTTCATGCCTTATGTTGTTGACAGCAGCGATTTTAAATGGCTGGGTTAATGTAAAAAAATCAAACGCACTTTCTCTTGTCTATGGAGTTGTTGCATTGGTATCTACAACTTCTATGCTTGTAATAATTTCAACGAGATCTTACATGTTCCATAGGCTTCAAGGGGCTTTTAATCCTTCCCTTGAACCACAAACTTCAGGATGGCTGACAATTTTTGTGCGCAATAGAATTTCTGGTGCAAAGCTTTTTGGACAAGGTTCTTTAGGTGAATATGCAGGAGTTACTTTGCCTAGTAAACATAGTGATCTTTTACTAACATATTTAATACATAAAGTAGGCTGGGTTTCATTTATTGTTGTAACGATGATTGTTATAATATTTATTATTCGTTTATTTAAGCTTTGCAAGAAACAAAAAAGTGTTTTGGCAAAATTGGTATCAACTTCTATATTAATTACATTTACAATGCAAGTTTTTGTATATGTTATTTATAATTTAGGATTTCAACTGTTATCCCCACTTACTTTGCCGTTTTTTTCATACGGGTCAGCATCAATTGTAATAAATATGATATTAATAGGAATATTGCTTTCAGTATTTAATACAGGGGATTTATACTATGATGATAAACCTAAACATGCACTAAACAAAAATAAGTTATTCGAATATTCAGAAGGCAAGATTACTATTGATTTGAATACTAAATTAAAAAAGAATTTGGAGGTAAATAATGAACAATAATGAAATACATAATGAAATTCTGCGAATAGTCCGTGATAAATTAAAGTGTTCTGCTCATAACCTGGACCATGTTATGAGGGTATACAACCTATGCCTGATGCTTGCCGAACATGAAAAAAATGTAGATTTGGATGTTCTTGTTCCCTCGGCACTGCTTCATGATATTGCAAGAGTTGATGAGATAGAGGATAAAACGGGAAAAACGGATCATGCTGTCTTAGGGAGCAAATTGGCCGGCGATATATTGAAAAATATGGACTATGATAAAGAAAAAGTTGAGAAAATTAAACATTGCATATTAGCACACAGGTATAGAACAGGAAATAAACCTATTACGATAGAAGCTAAAATACTATTTGACGCAGATAAGATTGACGCAATAGGAGCTGTAGGCATTGCTCGAGCTTTTATGTTATCTGGCCAAAGCGGGCAAGGGTTAGCATTAAGCGATTCAATTGACGATTATCTTTCATCAAACACTGCAGAAAACGGGAGGATTAAGAATTGGTCAAAACACTCGGCATTAATTGAATATGAATTTAAGCTAAAAAAGATTCCTGATAAATTATATACTGATAAGGCAAAAGAAATAAGCAAAGAAAGAATGAAATTTATGGATGAGTTTTTTAAAAAACTAAAATTAGAATTAGAAGGCAAGTAAAAAGCTTTATAGATGTCGGTTATATGGAAATCTGTTAAAGGGGAAAAACATAATTATGAGGGATATTTATTTAACTAATAAGCAAGCCCGCAGATTTATACTTCTTAAGCACGGCCTTATAGATGACTATAAATTTACGGGTAGGAATGGTGTGATTGATTTTGTACGTCAAGCAGGCTGTATTCAGTATGATCCAATTGATGTGTGTGGTAAGAATGCCGAACTAGTACTGCAATCCAGAGTAAAAGGCTTTACCAAGCAAATGCTTTATTCACTTTTATACGATGACAGAGCCTTGCTTGACCATTTTGATAAGAATCTTGCAATTATTCAATCTGCAGACTGGAAGTATTTATGGCGTCATCGTGAGGTGTATAAAACCGGCGGCAGGAGTCATGACGAAGTAAATAAGGTATGTGAAGAAATCAAAAATATAATACGCAAACAAGGTCCTGTCTCATCTGCTAACATAGGATTTGACAATAAGGTTAACTGGTATTGGAGTAATACAAAGCTATCTCGTGCCGCTCTTGAAACCATGTATTTTCGCGGTGAGCTGGCAGTACATCATAAGAAAGGAACAATTAAGTATTACGATCTTGCTGAAAATTGCATTGACGCAAAGATATTGAATGCCCACAGACCGCATGCCAACGAACTTGACTATCAGAAGTGGTGTGTATTGCGCAGAATTGGTGCAGTGGGACTATTATGGAATAAAGCCTCTGATGCATGGTTGAATATCATAAATCTAAAAGCAGCTGAGAGAAATGAAATTTTTAAGCGGCTGCTTGCAGAAGAAGGGGTACTTGGAGTTAATGTGGAAAATGTAAAAGACAGGTTGTATTGTCTTTCATCTGACTGTGATTTACTTGAAGAGGTATTGCAGGATTCTAAACTAAAAGAACGCTGTGAACTGATTGCTCCTCTTGACAATATGCTTTGGGACAGAAGACTTATTAAGATACTTTTTGATTTTGACTATAAGTGGGAAATTTACACTCCTAAATTACAGAGAAAATTCGGATACTATGTCCTTCCTTTGCTTTATGGTGATAGTTTTATAGGCAGAGTAGAGGTAGTATGTGATCGTAAGAATAAAACGATGATTGTGAAAAATATCTGGTACGAGGAAAATGTCAAGCAAACTAAGAAGTTAAAAAAGGCGCTTAGCGACTGTATCCAAAGATTTGCCGAATTTAATGAATGCGAATATATCAGAGAAGTTTTGATATAAATTATATTCAGTTCTTGAAGAGGAATAAACTGTAAGGGAATCTAAATACTTTATACTTCAGAAATTATTTTATGTGAGGAAAATAATGATACAAGAGCGATTCAAGTATGCTAAAGCAAATAAAGCTGCAATTGTAAGCAAGGAATATGAAATATTGCCAGGATATATTATTTAATAATATGCCCTGACAATAGTGCTTAAACAAATTCATTGCTCTAAAATTACTTATAATTAATTTACACTGCTTTTGAGCATTGATTGCAACCATTTGTAAGGCCGTTTATACTTTCCGCTGCCAATTTTGTTATTTCGTCATATCTCTTGGTTGATGCATTAAGTGCGGCATCGAAAACCTCGGGCAGCTTTTCCTCAAATACCTTTACACCTTCGTAGGTTATGCCCCCCTTGGTGGATACACGGTGTATGGTTTCTTCAAAGCTCATGTTTTTCTCAAGCAGTAGCCTTGAAGCACCAAGCAGAGATACTAAAAGCATGTGTTCCAGCTCATCGTTCGATAAATTTGTGCTTTTTTTTGAAGCGGCCTTAACGAATTCAAGCATTATTTCGGCGAAGAAACCTGGAAAGCTTGCTGTCATATTTTGTGCTAAATTAATGTCTTCTTCGCCTATAATCTTAACTTCGCTGAAGCTTCCTATTATGCTTTCAAAGAATATTCTTTTATCATCTTTCACAAGCTTGTTGTGAAAAGTAAGTGTTACACCACCGTTAACCATTGATATCAGCGTGGGCATGAATATAGTTATACCGCCTTTGTGAAAATTATATATATCCTTGTGTGCAACCATGGAGGTTGACACCATCAAGTAAGTTTCTTTGTTTAAATACGGCTGGATTTCTAAAAGTACCTTAGGTAAATTGAGGGGTTCAACACATAGCAGGATATTACTGCAGTTTTGAGCCAACTCAATATTACTTTTACATATATTCAGCGATGGATATTTTTTTCTTAAGCTTTCCAACTTTTCTTCCGAACGATTTGCTGCATAAATATTTTCTTCTTTAAATAAATTAAGTTCTATAAATTTGCGAAGCATCATTGAGCCCACATTTCCTATTCCGATTATTCCTATATTTTTTTTCATAATAGCCTCCATATATTAATTTTTAGAAATCAGGTACATATAAAAAATCCGCCCTCACTAAGAGGCGGATTATCCACGGTACCACTCTAATTGCCGCAATGCGGCATCTCATTTCAAATAACGGTTTATGCCGTTCAGGTTGCCATACCTGAAAGCTCCGAGACGGGTTCAATATGCAGAGGGACAAAAACATCTCACCACCAGTTTTTTCTCTTTGGACCATGCAAATTTACTGCTTCTCATCACAGCTCATATTCTGTTTTAAGGTATAAAAAATAAAAACCACCTCTACAAAGAGGCGGATATCCGCGGTACCACTCTAATTACTGTATACAGTATCTCATTTAAATAACGGTTTATGCCGTTCGGGTTGCCACACCCGAAAGCTCCAAGACGGGTTCAATATGCAGAGGGACAAAAACATTTCACCACCAGTTTTCTCTCTTTGGACCATGCAAATTTACTGCTTCTCATCACAGCTGTTTATTTTATATTGCATAATATACCAATAATCTAATTTTGTCAATCTTTTTTTTATACCATTATTTGGATTTTTAAAAGTAAATGGATGTTTTTATTATTTTAAGATTCAATTAATGATGTATGGATATAATATTATTATATATTTATATATCATAATGAGGATATAAATGCAGGAGGAAGAATGAAAGAACAAAAAAATACAAAAAGACCGTTTATATATTATTATGGAATAGTGCTCATAGTAATGGTAATGTTAAATGCTTTTTTAGTTCCATATATGAACAAGCTTCGATCTGAAGTGGTAGAAGTTGATTACGGGACATTTCTATCAATGGTTGAATCAGGAGATGTAACAGAAGTGGAAATAGATGACAGGCAGATTGCCTTTCTCTCAAGCTCTCAGAAGGGGACCGTGTATATAACAGGAAAGATGGATGATCCCAACCTAGTGGACAGGTTGCGATTATATGATAAAGATATAAAGTTTTCCAAGGTAATACCAAAGGAAAATTCTACGTTTTTAAATGCCGTATTGTCATGGGTGCTTCCGCTATTGTTCTTTATTGCAATAGGGCAGATATTATCCAGGCAGTTGCAGAAAAGAATGGGGCCGGGAGCAATGCAGTTTGGTAAAAGCAATGCAAAAATATATGTGGAAGCTCAAACTGGCAAAAGATTTGAAGATGTAGCCGGACAAGATGAAGCGAAGGAAGCTCTCACGGAATTAGTCGATTTCCTTCATAATCCAGGAAAATATGAGGAAATTGGAGCATCTATGCCTAAGGGAGCACTTTTGGTGGGGCCTCCGGGCACAGGTAAGACCTTGCTGGCAAAGGCTGTTGCTGGAGAAGCAAAAGTTCCGTTCTTTTCTATATCAGGTTCGGAATTTGTTGAGATGTTTGTAGGTATGGGTGCTGCAAAGGTCAGAGATTTATTTAAACAGGCTCAGGAAAAAGCTCCGTGCATTGTGTTTATCGATGAAATAGATACAATAGGTAAAAAAAGAGACAGCGCCGGAGGAATAGGGGGAAATGACGAAAGAGAGCAGACGTTAAATCAGCTACTAACGGAAATGGACGGATTTGACGGTACTAAGGGAGTAGTTATACTTGCCGCTACCAACAGACCAGAGTCGCTGGACAGAGCTTTGCTGAGACCGGGCAGGTTTGACAGGCGAATCCCAGTTGAGCTGCCTGATCTTGCCGGACGTGAAGCGATTCTTAAAGTTCATGCAAAGAAGGTGCAGCTTGATGAAAATGTTGATTTTAATGCCGTAGCCAGAGCAACTGCCGGTGCCAGCGGCGCAGAGCTTGCAAATATAATAAATGAAGGTGCGTTACGGGCAGTTAAAAATGGAAGGAGTAAAACATCCCAAGATGATTTGGAGGAAGCTGTTGAAGTTGTAATAGCAGGATATCAGAGAAAAAATGCTGTGATTTCACCTAAGGAAAAGAAAATTGTAGCATACCATGAAATAGGTCATGCCCTTGTTGCTGCAAAGCAGACAGAATCAGCGCCTGTCCATAAAATTACAATAATTCCGCGTACTTCAGGGGCACTGGGCTATACTATGCAGGTTGCCGAAGAAGAACAGTTCCTGCTTTCGAGAGAGGAAGCATTCAATAAAATTGTCACTCTTACAGGTGGACGTGCTGCTGAAGAAGTTATTTTCAATACATTTACAACTGGAGCATCAAATGACATCGAACAGGCAACAAAGCTTGCGAGATCTATGGTCACGCGTTACGGAATGAGCGAGGAGTTTGACATGATGGCATTGGAGAGTGTAAGCAATCCGTATCTTGGAGGAGAGTCTTCCATAGCGTGCTCTTCTGTAACTTCTAGCAAAATAGATGATGAAGTCTTAAAACTAATTAAAAATGCTCATGAAAAAGCAATCAATATTTTAAAAGAAAATGAGGATAAGCTTCATGAGCTTGCAAGTTATTTATTAGAAAAGGAAACTATTACAGGTGAAGAATTTATGGAAATATTAAACAGAAAAAACAATCCAAATTCACCAGAGTAATATTAACAATAAGAAGTAAAAGGAATAGTCAAACGAGGAGAATTGCCCCTATGAATATTTTGGTTACGATTGATTCAAATTATGCAGAGCAGTTGACGGTAATGCTTACATCACTTATAACATCGAACAGTAATGAAAAATTTGATGTTTATTTAGCACATTCGTCTCTGACTGAGAATGATTTTAATTTTATTAAAAGAAGCGTTGATAATGATATGTGCAGTATTACAAATGTTGTGATTCCTGACGATATGTTTGCTGGAGCGCCTGTAACAGACCGATATCCGAAGGAAATGTATTACAGAATTTTCGCGGCTAAATATCTTCCGCAAGACATGGACAAAATTTTGTATCTGGATCCTGACATTGTTGTAATCAACGAGATAAGTGATTTGTACAGCATGGATTTGCGCGGCAATTATTTTGCCGCCGCATCCCATGTAGACAAAAACTTGAAGAGGATAAACGGGATAAGGCTCGATATGCCGGAGGATAGTACATATATAAATTCTGGAGTGATGCTTATGAATTTGAAGGAGTTGAGAGAAAACCAAAATGTTAGGGAGGTGTATGATTACATAGAAAATAAAAAACTATTTTTGCTGCTTCCGGATCAGGATGTTCTTAACGGAGTATACGCAGATAAAACCATGCATCTCGATGCATTGATATATAATCTCAGTGACAGATATTTGAATTTTTATAATGCTAATCCGAAAAATATTGGTAACAAAAAGGATATGAGATGGGTAGCACATAACACATCGATTATTCACTACTGCGGACGTAACAAACCGTGGAAGAATAATTACAGAGGAGATTTGGGAGTATTTTATTATTACTATGAAAATATTTTGAAGAGGGGTAAAAATAAATATGCGTTTTGTAAAAATGACTAAAAAAAATTAAACCATGAAGTTATTTGATAAGTTTTACCATTTGTAAAGGATATTTTTATTTACAAAAAAGAGACTGCATAAAAAGTAAGTCTCTTTTTTGTATAAAAACCCTAGCCAAAACAACAACTTGTATGATACACTGAAGTAGTTGGCTTGATTTATAGTTACTAAGAATAAAAAAACTATTAAAATGTATGGTAATGTCTGAGTTTTAAAATATGGCCGGATATGCACTGTGGTTACAATAAATCAAAGGTGCAGTGATTCCGGTTGCTTTTTTATGGCGCAGGAGAGCTGCAAGCTAATGGCTTATTAATGAGTTTACTCGAACTCACTAAAAATACAATTATTTAGGAGGAATTTTATGATTAAAAAATCAAAACATATGAAAGGTTTAGCGCTAGCATTAGTGTTGCTATTTATAGCAGTATCAGTTAGTGCATGCGGTGGTAAAGACGAAAATACTATTAAGGTAGGTTCAAAAGAATTTACTGAGCAAATAATTTTAGGAAAGATATCTGTAATTGCTTTGGAAAATGCAGGTTTTAATGTGGAAGATAAAACTAATGTAGCTGGATCGGATAAAGTACGTATGGCACTTGAAAGTGGTGATTTTGATTTATATTGGGAATATACAGGGACAGCGTGGCTTTCTCACCTTCAGCATGATGAACCTATAACAGATTCCCAGGAAGCTTTTGAGAAAGTAAGAGATGAAGATGCTAAAAATGGAATTACATGGCTCCAGTATGCACCATTAAATAATACCTATACATTGCTGATGAGGCGTGCGGAGGCAGAAGAGCTTGGCATAAAAACGCTTAGCGATTTAGCTGAATATGTTAATTCAAATCCAGAAGAATTAACAGTTGCGGTAGGTCATGAATTTGCAATAAGACCTGACGGATACCCGGGAGTACAGAAACATTACGGATATGCGCATGACGAAGATGATATAAAAATAATGGACATGGGAATTATGTACAAGACTTTACAGGAAGGACAGGTTGATGTAGCAATGGGACTTTCAACAGATGGGCGTATACCCGCGTATGATTTGGTATCTTTGGAAGATGACAAGGCATTTTTCCCAGTTTATAATGGGGCTCCTATAGTTAGAACTGATGTTTTGGAAAGCAACCCTGAAATAAAGGATGTTCTTGAAGAAATTGCTGGATTATTAGATTCTGAAACAATGATGCAATTAAATTATGAAGTAGATATAAATGAGAGAGAGCCTGAAGAAGTTGCCAGAGAGTGGCTTGAATCAGAAGGTCTTATAAAATAATCGAATGAATAAGCACCTAAATAAGGGTGCTTTTTTTTGCAAAACAACTATAATATTATGGAGATTTTATATATGGACAGATTAAATTATAGTGACAGTGTTGGCTGTTATCCTATAATTATGGCAATCTGTACCTTTTGAAAGTACCAAAATTGCTTATAATAATAGTAGCACATTTATAAGAAAGGATATGGCATATGAAAAATGTTCCAAAAGTAGCAGCCATACATGACATGTCAGGTATGGGAAGGTGCTCTATGACGGTTATAATTCCCATAATGTCAGCGTTGGGCTGTCAGGTTTGTCCTCTGCCAACTGCACTTCTCAGCAATCATTCTGAATACGAATATTTTTATTTTTTTGATTTTACTGATCATATGAAGGAATATTACAGCAATTGGGAAAAAAACGATGCTGAATTTGACTGCCTGTACAGCGGTTTTATAGGTTCAGAGAAACAAATTAACATTATGATAGATATTATAGATAAAATGAAGGAACACAATAATCCGTTAATAGTAGTTGATCCTGTAATGGGCGATCATGGCGAAATTTATAAAACGTATACATCTGAGATGGTGCATAAAATGGGCTGCTTGGTAAATAAGGCTGACATAATTACTCCAAACTTGACGGAAGCAGCAATTTTAATCGGTGAAAAATATGACGGTGAGACAATAAGTATTTCTGCTTTGAAAGAGTATTTGAAAAAACTCTGTTCAATGGGGCCTGGCACGGCAGTTATAACAGGTGTTACCACCAATGAGGGAGAACACATAAATGCGTGTTATGATAAGAATACCGATGAATATTGGAAGGTTCCCTTTGAGTATGTTGATACAAGGTATCCAGGAACCGGTGACTTATTTGCTTCTTTATTTACAGGCTACCTATTGGAAGGGAAAAAATTACCGGAGGCTATGGAAGATGCTTCGATATTTATTTCTAAGGCGGTTAAGGAAACGCACAAGGCAAATACTCCGAAATCCGAAGGGGTTATGTTTGAAAAAATAATGAAAGAATTATACAAGAAACACAAATATTATAAATATTCACGAATATAAATATTAATGATGACATACATGAAAGCGGCCCATGGCGCATCCATAAAGGACGATACCAGCTGTTTTCATGTATTTTTTATGTTAAATTGGTATATTTTATAAAAATAAGCAAATACTATGTGTAATTTACGGGAAAATTTATATAAAAAATCCTTAAAAATGCACAGCAGTCGAATTTCTTAACACCACTTAAGAAAAAATTAATTTGTTTTATTTATATAAATCGGTTATAATAGCACTTGTGCAAAAAAATATGGGATTTTGCATAGGGATTGCCAGAGAGCTATAAGTTAATACTTATACAAAAAGTAAATTTTTCCAGTAAAAATTTACACCTTTATTTGACAGGTAGAAATGTCAATTTTGGAAAAAAGTAAAAGGTTGGTGATAATATGAAAAGAAAAATATACCCATTTATTATGGCAGTATTGATAATGAGCTTTATTGCATTTTATTATTATGATGAAGGAAGCATCGGTGCAAATGTGTTTGCGGATACAAAAAATAACTTAACGGCAATATCAAAACCTTCATTAAAAGAAATAAAATATGATATTTACAAAACTGGAGTAGAGCATGAAACAAAAATATTATATAACAATGAAAAATATGTTGACTATAAGAAAGTAGTTCAGAAAGGATCAGACGGAATGAAGAAATCAGTTTACCAGGAATGCTATACTGACGGAAAACTGACTTCCAAGTCTCTGAAAAAAGAAATAGTATACATTGATCCGGTAGACGAAATTATTGAAATAGGAACAAAGGAATATGAAGTTGTCACATCAAGAGGTGGAATCAGATTTGAAGAAGAGCTTGATATGATAGCAAGTGCATATGATTTATCATATGAAAGCTGCGGCAAGTATCCCGGTGATCCTTACTATGGAATAACAGCATCTGGCACGAAAGCTCAGCCAGGTACGGTTGCGGTGGATCCAAGTGTAATCCCGCTTGGAACGAAGCTATACGTAGCTTCTACAGATGGCAGTCCTGATTATGGTTTTGCAACGGCTCTCGATACAGGAGGTGCCATAAAGGGAAACCGAATCGACTTGTTTTTTGAAGACGGTACAGTATGTTACAACTATGGGATGAGACAAGTAAAAGTTTATATTTTAGAGTAGCCCATCTGAAGCTACTTGATAAATTAAAAACAAAATGAAGTCCTCACACATATAAGTGAGGACTTCATTTTTATCTTTTTAATCAGTAGATTTTTTTATAATAATAAAAACCTTATAATTTTGAATTTTTAAAAATCAATCGGATTTTTTTCTTTTTTCATGTAGGCAAATTGTAAAAAATAGTGTATATTGTTATTATAAATTATTTACATGTGAGGAATGTATGAAAAAACCAATATTTATAGGAATATCAGGAGGAAGCGGCTCGGGAAAAACAACAATAGTTAACAGAATATATTCAGCTGTACCCGAAAAGAGCATTACAATAATGGAGCATGATTCATACTATAAGGATCAGAGCTCATTAACATATGAAGAAAGATGCAAGACAAATTACGACCATCCGTTTGCGTTTGATACGGACTTGTTTGTAGAGCACATAAAGGAATTAAAAAAAGGGAATTCGGTAAGAAAACCGATTTATGATTATGGAATACATAACAGAAAGAATGATACGATTGCTGTGGATCCAAAAGAGATAATTATAGTTGAGGGGCTCTTGGTATTCTACGAAAAAAGAATAAGAGAGTTGCTGGATATTAAAATATATGTTGATACTGATGCAGATATCAGAATTTTAAGAAGAATCGTAAGAGATATTAACGAAAGGTCAAGAAGCCTAGAATCGGTAATAAGCCAATATATGGGTATGGTAAGACCGGCTCATGAACAATTTATAGAGCCAAGCAAGAAATATGCCGATATAATTGTTACAGAAGGCGGAAACAACCTTGTTGCTGTAGACCTTATGGTTACAAAAATTAAATCTCTGCTGGAAAGCTCTAAAAATGTTATGAGGGGCAAAGCTTATGATTAAGGAAATAATAGTCGTTGAGGGTAAATCAGACATAAACGCAGTGAAGAGAGCTGTGGATGCGCAGGTTATAGCTACAAGCGGACTGGGACTCAACCAAAATATTATCAAGACTATAAAAAGAGCTTCAAAAGGAAAAGGAATTATAATACTTACAGATCCGGACTATCCCGGTAAAAAAATAAGATATATGCTTTCAGCTGAAATAGAAAACTGCAAGCATGCTTTTATTCCAAGAGACAAGGCAACCAAAAACGGTGATGTCGGCGTTGAAAATGCTTCTCCGGACATAATAAGAGAAGCATTGAAAAATGCACGGGCTGAAATAACTGAATGCAGGCAGGAATTTACTAACAGGGATATGATTTACTATGATCTTGCAGGCAATGACAATGCATCCAAAAGAAGAGCCAAGGTTGGTGATGAGCTTGGCATAGGATATTGCAGTGCAAAACAATTCTTGAAAAGAATAAATTCATTCGGTATAACCAGAGCCGAACTGGAAAAAGCAGTTATATTGGCAGATAAAAAAGAGGTAGCGGATAAATAATGGATGACAAAAAACTATACTCCCCAAGAGTGATGAAGGATATACTTGATAAGTACGGATTTAAGTTTAGTAAGAGCCTCGGGCAGAATTTTCTCATAGACGGAAATATAATCAATAAGATAGTAGATGTAGCAGAACTGGATGAAAATTCCGGAGTGCTTGAAATAGGACCGGGATTTGGTACTCTGACCCAGATTCTTTGCGGCAGGGCGAAAAAGGTTGTTGCTATAGAAGTGGATAAAAGTCTGGAAAAGGTGCATAGGGAAACTCTGAATTACGACAACCTTAAATTAATATATGATGATTTTATGAAGGTAGATGTAAATAAGCTTATTGATGAAGAGTTCTCCGGACTTGATGTAAAAATAGTTGCTAATTTGCCTTACTACATAACAACTCCAATAATCATGAAAATACTTGAAGAAAAATATAAAGTTTCAAAGATTGTGGTCATGGTTCAAAAGGAAGTGGCTCAAAGGCTTAATTCAGCACCTGGAAGTAAAGAATTCGGAGCTATAACTCTTGCGGTACAATATAGGGCAGATACGAATATTGCCATGATTGTTCCGAATTCCGTGTTTATGCCACGGCCAAAGGTAGATTCGGCAGTAATTGAATTCAACATCCTGGGCACACCTAGAATAACTGTACAGGATGAAGATTTACTTTTTAGGGTAATAAAGGCATCGTTCGGACAGAGAAGGAAGACTTTGCTTAACGGAATGAGCAACAACTTGAAAATATCAAAGGATATTGTTAAAAATGCTTTGGAAAATGCGGAAATTGACCCGAGTGTCAGGGGAGAGATGCTGTGTCTGGAGCAATTCGGAAAAATTTCGGATGAATTGAGTAAATTAATTTTATAATTAAAACACATAAAACGGGGTATATATTACAATAACATAATATAGTAATATAATGGGAGGCATTTATGAAAATTTATACCAAGACAGGTGATAAAGGACAGACATCGCTTTATGACGGAACAAGAATTGACAAGGATTCGTTAAGAGTTGAATCCTACGGCACTGTTGATGAGCTTAATTCTTCCATAGGTGTTGCAATCAGATTTGTTGAAGATGAAGATATAAGGGAATCTCTCAAAAAAATTCAGATGCGCCTTTTCTTTGTAGCCGGTGAGCTTGCTACAATTGAAGAAGGAAGGTACAAATATAAGATAACGGAAGAAGATATAGCGGCTCTTGAAAAAATAATCGACGGCTGTATTTCAGAAATAAAAGGGGAAGATAAATTTATAGTTCCAGGCTCTTCGAAAGCAGCGGCATACCTGCATGTAGCCAGAACTATATGCAGAAGAGCAGAGAGAAGAATAATAACATTAAAAAAGCATGAGCAGGTTAGTGATGTTCTCCTTAAATTTGTCAACAGACTTTCAGATGTTCTTTATTCATATGCAAGATACCTTGAAAGTGATTTGACTATAATGGATTTTGAAAAAGCATATAATGAAAAGCTCTAAGTTCTATAATTATCTGAAAGGGAAACGGAAATCCGTTTCCCTTTATTAATTAAAAATTAAGATTTAATTTATTTACAAAAACATAATTTGTGTTATTATATATCAATGATACTAATTTTGGAGGAAGTAAAATTGAAGCGATTTCTTAAGGTGTTTTTTACATCCCTCATTTGCTTTTCGCTGGTTGCGACTGCTGGTTTATATGTTCTTGCCGGGTTTAGCAGCGATCAAAATGTGGATGCTTCAGATATATTTAATATAATAGGTAACGACAAAGAAAAAAGAATAAACGTGCTTTTGCTCGGTCTAGAACATGAACGGTCTGATACAATAATGCTTGCAAGCTATGATACAAAAACAAAGACAGCCGATATAATTTCTATTCCCAGAGATACATACGTGGAAAGAGACGGCTTTGTAAACAGCGCAAACAACAAAATAAATTCTGTCTATACTGTAAAAGGGATGGAAGGACTAAAGAAAGTAGTCTTAAACATTACAGGTATTGAAGTAGATAAGTTTGTTACAATTGATTATGATGGTGTAAGAGCTGCAGTTGATGCTGTAGGAGGAGTAGAGGTAGATGTACCGTTTCATATGAGATATACCGACCCGTATTCAGATCCACCTTTGGATATAAACATACCTGCCGGGGTACAGACTATAGATGGCGATAATGCCATGGAATTTTTAAGATTTAGAAAAACCAATTATTCCGGATACTCGGGGTATTCAGAAGGTGACTTGGGAAGAATAGAAGCTCAGCAGGGATTTATTAAATCAGCAATTAAAAAAGCGCTTAGTTTTAAGTTGCCTAAGGTTGTCAGCGAGGTTTACCCGTATGTGGACACAGACTTTACATTAGCTGAGGCAACTTCTTTAGCTGTGAGCAGCATTGGACTTTCAACTGAAAATATAAATTTTCATGTTTTGCCGGGAAATTCAAAGACAATAAATGGACTTTCGTTCTATATAATGGATACAACTGAAACTAAAGATCTTGTTTACAGCATACTCGAAATAGAATAATAAATGGACTAAAAAAAACGCCCGAAGGCGTTTTTTATTTAGTGTCAGAAAATATCTCTATCAGAAGGAGATTCGGTTTGCCTGTTTGCAAGCATCTTTTCTCCCATTCGAACCATTTCCCGGACACTCAGGCCATTAACAATGGCAGGATACATTTCAGAAGTCGTGCCGTTTATTGTAGGGATACCTAAGTCCTGCGCTATTTCCATTTTCAGATTATTAATGGCCTGCTGAGCTTCAGGAACTATTATTTTGTTCTTGCTCATAATATACAGCTCCTTTCATTTTATGAAGCTATATATTTATTATTATCATCAATCAAAAAAATAAACTGATAAATATTTCTATAATAAAAAATTAATGTAAAAATTTATACTTGGTTATATAGTTACCAGTGTAATTTCATTATGGGGATAATGAGTACTTATAATAGTAAGCTGCTGAAAAATTTCAAGTTGACTTAGTTGTTGCCCGAAGCGCTTAGACATAACAGAGAAATGAATTACTGAATCGGGCTAATAGTTGCTTTTTCAGCAGCTTTATGAGTAGTACATACCGACAGGTATATTATCTGGGAACAGTTATAGGAGTTTCAAGTGAATTCCAAAGCCATCCGCAGCAGCATCTGTGGCATCTGTTGCTTCCGCCTGAGCCTTGGACATTATTGCAGCGGTTTCCGCCAGCTCCGGCAGTGTTATTATTGCATCCGCTGCCTCCGGTGCCTCTGAAATTTCCGCAGTTTCTTCCTCCGGCACCTAATATATTGTTACATCTTCTTCCGCCAGTTCCGAGCACATCGCATCGTCCTGTGCCGCTTATGCATCCGGGTCCTCTCAGTGCTATTCTGGGAATTTCAGATTCTCCCATAACCTGACCGTTTCCACATCTACATCTACATCTACATCTATTATTGCAACACATTATAACACCTTATTCTTTTTAAATTTGAGCCAAGCTCATTAATATCATATTCGACATATTTCAAAGTGTTACGACATGTACACTATTTTAAAAAATATAATTATATCTTACTTTTTAATGGTTACATTGAATTCCTGCATCCATGTATTAATCTGTATAAAGTAGGCAATGAGCTGAGGGCCTGTCATAAGTTGACCATACCATGGTTTTTTGAAGGATTTGCCTCCGGATTCTACTATATCGCTGACCTTTTCCTTGTCAATAAGCTGATAAATAGGTGCGTTACTATCTGACAGGATGTTTCTCATTTTGCTTTGAACAGCATTTGTGTAATCAATATGATGTGTTTTGGGATAAGGAGATTTTTTTCGGTCTATAATATAATCAGGAAGCATTCCTCTCAATGCCTCTCTTAGAAGACCCTTTTCTCTGCCATTGTAAAATTTAAATTTATTAGGAATATTAAAAGCGTATTCAACTAACCTGTAATCAGCAAACGGTACTCTTACTTCAAGGCTGTTAGCCATGCTCATGCGGTCTTTTCTGTTTAAAAGCGCCATCATAAACCATTTTATATTAAGATAAAACAGCTCTCTCATTCTTGATTCTTCTTTTGATTCACCGCTGAGTTTAGATACTTTGATGATAGTATCGTGATACTTTTGATTTACATAATCCTCTATCGGAAGATGTGATAGCTCCTTATTAATGATTTCACGTCTTTCTTTTGTTGATTTTGACCATGGGAATGTATCGGAACTTATATCTTCAGGGCGTGTAAACCATGGATATCCTCCGAAGATTTCATCAGCGCACTCACCTGACAGGGCTACCGTAAAATTCTTTCTTATTTCTCTGCAGAATAATAACAGTGAGGAATCAATATCCGCCATTCCTGGTAGATCGTTTGCTTTGACTGCATCCTCAAGGGCGTTCATAAGTTTTAAGTTGTCGAGTACTACTGTATGGTGAATGCTTTTAATATGCTCGGACATTTTTACTGCAAATTGCTGATCGGAAGTTGGCTGGAACATATTAGAATGAAAGTACTTGTCATTATCCTTGTAATCTATGGAATATGTGTTGAGTATTTCTCTACCGTGTTTAGCCAGGTATTTAGAAGATATTGAGGAAATGGCGCTTGAATCAAGTCCGCCTGAAAGAAATGTGCATAACGGAACATCAGAGACAAGCTGTCTCTCAACAGCATCAATCAACAGATTTCTAACAGACTGTTTTGTTTGTTTGAAATCCTCTTCGTGAGGTTTTGCTTCGAGTTTCCAATATTCTCTGAGCATAGTTGAGCCGTCTCTGTAAAAAAGGTAGTGAGCAGGTGGAATTTCTTTAATATCTTTAAATATTCCGCTGCCCAATGAACGTGCAGGTCCAAGGCCTAGTATTTCCATGATTCCTTCTTCTCCTATAGCAGGTTCTGCCATGGGATGTGCAAGTATGGCCTTTATCTGAGAAGCAAATAAAAGGTTATTATCCTTAAAGCTGTAGAATAATGGTTTTACTCCCAAATGGTCTCTTGCCAGAAAGAAAGTTTTGTTGTATTCATCCCAAACACCGAATGCAAAAATGCCGTTTATGTGATTAACACAGTTTGGACCCCACTCAATATATGAGACAAGCAGCACTTCCGTATCTGAATATGATTCAAAATTGTATCCTTTTAATTTTAGTTCATTTCTTAAATCGTCCGTGTTGTAAAGTTCGCCGTTGTACACCATCAAAAACTTGTGCTCCCCTATCTGCCTTATCATTGGTTGTACTCCGCCTTCAGCATCAACAATTATTAAACGCCTGTGACCAAGTATTATATTTTCATCCTCATAGTAGCCGGAATTATCCGGCCCTCTGGATAATAATTTATCAGTCATGTTTTTCATTATTTCCATGTTGCCTGAGATTTTTGCTTTGGTGTTAATCCATCCTGCAATACCACACATATGATGCCTCCTAATTAATTTTGATAAAATAATTTTATGTGTCAATACATCTATTGTTCCATAATAATTTTATAAAATGTAATTACAGTTTAAAGTAAACAGTGGAAATATTATCCTGATTATTATATAATATTTCTATGGCTTTGATATTTCTATGGCCTAAGGATGTAAAAATGAATATGTGGAGATAACGATACCATAGGATTTTAGCATTGAAGGAAGTGCAACACATAATTTAAAAACATGGGAGGAATAAAATGTTTTGTTGCAGAGATATACCATTCAGCGATGTTTCAATTATAAAGTGTTTGTGGGAAAAGAACAGAGAGTACCATGAAAGATTATCAAAAAATTTTGGAGAAATATATTCAAATCTGATTTTTGAAGAGAGAATCAATAATTTTGGTGTCTTTGATAAAGACCACATAAAAATAACAATTGCCGAAAATTCCTCAGACAAAGAAATATTGGGATATTGTATATCCACTTTTAATGGAGTTGAAGGAGAAACTCACTCTCTACATGTATATGAAGGTGCCCGTGGGTGTGGAATTGGTAAAAGCCTGATGAGCAGCCATATAGAGTGGATGAAAAATAATGGGTGCACAAATATTACAATAATAGTTGCATATGAAAACGAAAATACAATTCAGTTTTACAGAACATTAGGGTTTAAAGAAAATACCATTGAAATGCGGTTATAATAAATACATGAAGTGCATTGAAATCAAATTAGGACTACTTTCAGGACAACTTCTTTTATAGCAGCACAAATTATGGTATTATATAGTAAACATAAGAATTAACAGGGGGCAAAAATGATCGAAACTAAAAGACTGTACTTGGATGATGCAAAGGAATCAGATATAGATACAATTATGGAGTTGGAAAATCATAAAGATAACAGGAACTTCGTATGGAAAGGCACTTATAAAGAGCATAAGGAAGAAATTAAGAACAGTGACTTTTTCCTCTTTGTTGTCAAGCAGAAGGAAGATAGCGAAACCGTAGGGTTCTGTCTTATTCACCTGGATAATAAGTCCAGACGATTTGAGCTTAGGAGATTTGTTATCTCAAAAAAAAGAATGGGATATGGTAGTGAAGTAATAACAGGATTGTTTAAGTTTGCATTTGAAAATCTTAAAATGAACAAATTCTGGTTGGACGTATATCCTGATAATTCTGCAGGAATAAAGCTCTACGAAAAGGTGGGAATGCACAGGGATGGTGTGCTGAGGCAGAATTACAAATCCGAGAGAGGATACTTGGATCAGGTGGTTTACTCTATGCTAAAAGATGAATACTTTCAAAAATATTAAAAGGGGAAGTTAATTGAAGAAAGCCGACAATTTGACTATAAAACCAGTTAACAGAAACAAAATGCGTTTGATGGCTGGGAAGGTATATTATACAGCTTTGCGGTACATGCTGTGGCATTCAGGTAAGTATAAATATGCCGGGCATCAATCCGAAAGCAATTTGGAATATGAATATTTTTCTCATAATACTCCATTGATCAGAAAGCTTAAGGAAGTTGATATGATTTATCAATACAATAAAATTATCAATCTGAAGCTTGCGGTTAAAAAAATTGACGGAATAATAATAAAGCCAGGAGAAACCTTCAGCTATTGGAAGTGTATAGGTAATCCTACTTCAAGAAAAGGTTATGTACAAGGCATGGTTTTATATTGTGGAAGCTATACCATGGGAATTGGGGGAGGATTGTGTCAATTGTCAAATCTGATATATTGGATGACTCTTCATACTCCGCTGACGGTTGTGGAAAGATATCGCCACTCATTTGATGTTTTCCCGGATTCAAACCGCACTCAGCCTTTCGGCAGTGGAGCAACCTGCGTTTATCCATACAGGGATTTGATGATAAGAAATGATACTGAAGATAACTTTCAGCTGAGAGTTAAGGTTGGAGACGCATACTTAGAGGGCAAGTGGCTGACTGATTTCAAGCCCTGCAGCAGATATGAGATAGTTGAAAAGAACCATAGATTTGAGAGCGAATACTGGGGAGCATTTAGCAGGCACAACGAGCTTTACAGAAAAAAATATAACTTGTCTGGAGAATTAATAGAAGAACAATATATAACAGAAAACCATGCGCTGATGATGTACTCACCATTTATAGAGTCGGAAGCGGAGTGAAGCTTTATGACGTTAGCGTATGGCTATTATATTATTGTATTAACTGCTGTTGCCTAATAAAACTTGTGAAGGAGGTAATAATGGGAGAATTAAGCAAATTACCGAATATAGGAATTAAACTTGAAGAACAGCTTAATGAAATCGGTATAAATACAACTGAACAATTAAAGAAAGTCGGAAGCAAACAGGCCTGGCTTGAAATTAAGGCTAATGATAATTCTGCATGCATTAACAGACTGTGCGCGTTAGAGGGAGCAATACAAGGAATCAGGTGGCACAGCCTTTCAGAGGAAATAAAAAGTGAGCTGAAAAAATTTTGCAATTCAGTAAAATAGCTAGCATTTTGCTACATAAAGTTAGGCATAGCACTTATGATGCCTCTCCGTAACATATATTATTGACGACTAATTATTCATAAAAGATAAAATTGTATTGATGTTGTCATTACAATGAGGTATAATTATGATGAGGTGATTTTATGTCAAAAACATATATTCAAGTGAGAGCGGAAGAAAGCGATAAGGAATTAGCATCTGAAATACTTGAAAAGTTAGGTACTAATTTATCTACGGTTGTAAATATGCTATTAAAACAAATTATTATGACTAAAAGCATTCCGTTTGAAGTGAAGCTTAATGAAACCAGCTATGCTGAAGATGAAGCAGTTTCTGAAATAGTTGCGACTTTAGCGATGGAAAATATGAATTTAACAAAAGAAGATATATTATTATTAAAAGAATATAGGAATGATAAGAGTTCAGCTGATAAAATTCGGAAAAAAATAATTTCTGAATATACCAAGGAGTAATAAGAATGAGCGATCATGTATATTGCTATGCTAATTCCGATGTATTGACTAATAAATTAAATATTCGAGATAGTAAGATATTGATTGAAGCTGAAAGAAAACTTACAATGTTACGTATTTCTGATTTGATTGACACTCCTATTGAAGGTGAGTTTGACTTAAGACATTTGCAGGCAATTCATAAATATATATTTCAAGATATTTATCATTGGGCTGGTGAAATTCGTACAGTAAATATATCTAAGGGAAATATGTTTTGTAAGGCTCAATATATTGAAGAACAGGCTAATAGTATTTTTGAAAGTCTGAAGAAGGACAACTATTTATATAGTTTGGGTCGAGATGAAATGATAATAAAATTAGCTTATTATTTTTCTGAAATAAATGCACTTCATCCTTTCAGAGAGGGTAATGGACGTAGTCAAAGAGAATTTATTAGAGAATTGGCACTGTTTTTCAATTATAGAATTGATTTTAGAAAAATAGATAATAACCTAATGTTAGAAGCTTGTAAAGATTCTTTTTTGTGCAATTATAGTAAAATGGAAGAACTATTTAATATTTGCTTAAGTGAAAAGTTATAGGCAATGTTTGTTATTTATCACAGAAAGTATATAACCATTTCGGCTTCGATAGCCTATGTCAATATATGATACTTTAACATTAATGATTGCGTTTGCGATGTTAGTAGCGGTTATCATAAATGACAAAAAAAGTTACTTATGATATGCCTCACCTGAATTAATTTTAAATGTTCTGTATATCTGTTCCATTAAAATTACTTTAAAAAGCTGGTGCGGAAATGTCATTTTGGAAAATGAAAGCTTGAAATTTGCAGCATCCAGAACTTCCTTGGACAGACCGTTACTGCCGCCTATTATAAACGTTATATCTGAAATTCCGTCAATTCCCAATGAATTGATTTTTTCGGCAAGCTCTTCTGAAGTAAGTTGTTTTCCCTTTACATCCAACACGACAATATAAGTGTTTTTTGGTATTTTATTTAATATTTTTATACCTTCTTTAATTTTAACCTGTTCTATTTCTGCAGGAGAAAAGCTTTCGTCAGCTCGTTCGTCATGTATTATCTCTTCTGACAGCCTGCAGAATTTTGTAAGTCTTTTTGAATATTCATTTATTGCGTCTGTAAAAAATCTTTCTTTAATTTTTCCTACGGAAATTATTGTAATTTTCATATTCGTATCCTTAAGCAAGTTTTTTTCATAATTTTTTTTCTCTATAATATAATAGTATAACAATAAGAAACAAATTTTTACAGGATTTTTTAAGTAAACGTTTACAATTTTATTATTGATTATAAACTATTAATATGTTATAATTTTTTAATAATCACGCTAACGCAAGCAATAAAATCCAAATTAGCGAGGTAGAAACTATGATAAAACTAATAAGAATTTTATGTGTTGCCTTTGCAATATGCTTTATAGGAACATATGCATACGGTCTTGCATATGAACCTTCAGATGAAGAAGAATTAATTAAAAATCTTGAAAGTAATTACAATATAAATATAATTATTCCGGATGACGGGGAATATGTAAGATACAGAGAATGTCTGCTGGTTCTTGAACGAGGGTTAAGCAGGTTCTCGGATGGAGTTATAAAGGAAATAACACAATACTATTTTGATAATGGTATAGAAACAAATATTATAATAAATAAGACTGAAAAAATAAAGGATTTGTTTTCTGAATATAAATTAAATGAGCATTCGGCTGATATATATATAAATACACTTCAAAGCAGCATGTATAATGCTTCTTGCGTTGCATCTGAGGAAGGATTTGTCTATGAGATGGGACGCTTTATAAGTGATTATTTATTTAATTCTTACGGCTATGACAAAATTAAAAAGGAATTTGAAAAATTAAATGAGGGTTATACATACGGTGCATGGAAAGATGGTTATGAAAATGTATTTGTAAATAAACATGCCTCCCTTAGCTTTGAAGATGAAGTTGTGGATTTAATATGGTTCAATGAAATTCATCCCAATATTGTAAGAACTATTGATAAAGATAATTATACCGTTATACATAAAAAGGTTGAGGTTTTAGCACATGCTTTAGATGAAAGTTTAAAATCCGTAACTGCGGATTCAAAGATGTGGCTTGAAGCCTTACCGCAAAAACCTGATTCTTGGGCATTAGATACTATACAAGCTATGAAAGAGGCAGCTCTTATTCCTGAAGAATTTGACGGAATGTATGGATCCTATGTAACAAGAGAAGATTTTTATGTACTGACTCTGAATGTAATAGAAAAAAAGCTTGGCAGAGAAGAATTCGTAAAAACTTTCAACTTAATTAGCGATGAGGGCAATGTATCCATTGACCCTGTAAAAGGTGAAATTTTTGTTAATAGTTGTGCAGATGTAGTAAACATTGATTTTAACGTGAGCGATTATAAAGAAAAAAAGCTTTATGAAGCATATCAGATAGGATTAATTGATGCCGAGGGATTGTCGGATTTAAATAAATATATAACCAGGCTTGAGATTGCAAGAATATTTAACTATCTGGGAAATGAACTGGGTGTTGATATTTCCGACTACGAGGCTGTTAATTATGATGACATTTCAAGTGTTAACAAATCTGAAAAAAACCTTATATATTTTGCATCAAGCAAAGGGCTGCTTAAGGGCTATGGAACAAGCTTCAAGCCTCACAATTATTGCACATACCAAGAAGCATATCTTATACTGATGAGATTTTATTCGCTAATTTAACAATACATATTGTTTGAAAATAACATATTTAATAAATTTTTCATATGTGTTATAATGGTAAAAATAATGAGGGTAGAGACATGTTTGACTTGAGAAGTATTGTAATAGGCATTGTGTTGATGCTGAAAAGATATACTTGTGTTGATATTACCATATACGCAGAGGAAAATGAAGAAGATTATAAAAGCGGCATAATGGCACTGCCCTTGATTGGTATTGCCATCGGCTTTATTGCGTTTATTATTTCGTCTCTGAAAATATTCTATGATGGGTTTTTTGTAAGTGCTTTAATCCTTTCATATTATAATGTAGTTACAAAAACCGTAACTATGAGAGATACCTACAAAACATTAAATTATTATATAAAACCAAAAAATCAGTCAGAGCAGCTTGCAGGGCTGATCGGTATTATATTGGTTAATTTAATGTATTTTTCTATTTTCAGAATTGTCTCTTCCACAGCACTGATAGTCATGGCTTCGGCAGGATACTCAGGTCTCATTATATCAAGCTCAGCAATAAAACGTAACAAGAGCAACACGACGATCATGAAGTACTGCGGGCGGTACCATATCATAGCAGCATTTGGAATTTCATTTTTTACAGCTGCCGTTTTTAATTACAGATTGGTTGTTTCACTTGCACTTACATATATTGTACTTGCTGCCGTTGTGAGCATTTTGGATGAAAAAATAAAAAAGCTTCCGAATTCAGTTGAAGGAACAATCATTGAAATGACGCAACTTTTGTTTCTTATAATTACATATATACTGAAAATTTAAAATTTTCAACTATGCATATTCAACGACCTGATGGTCGTTGTTTTGTATAAAATATGTAACGAACGGCAGCAATACATATACGCCGGATATACTGTTAAGCCCTTCCATAGAGGATTTTATGAATGGTAATGATGCTGTCTTGAATTATATTTTGGAATAATAATATATTTGTTGGAGAATAAAAAGGAGTATCATATTAATGTATATGTTGCTCCTTTTTTTAGCGATATTTTCCGCAGTGAAATGGGAATCGTCTTATAAATAAGAAAAAAAAAGAATACTAAAGCACAGCATAATATAATATTAAGGATAATAGGATATAATTAGTTGCAAACTTAATGAATACTGAGAGGTAAATATGTCGGGAATCAATGAAAAAAAGAAAAGAAATTGGAAGAATATCACGGGCTACTTCTTATTTGTTGTTTTATTAATCTCTATTGCTTATACGATAGTAAGAATAATAATGGCACCTTCCGAGCTTACCGTTTCGGATGCTCATGTTAAAATAAAAAGTGATTATGTTCTTATGCTTATACAGTGTATTCTAGGACTGATTGTAATGATGATTCCATCTATAGTTGAACGTCGGCTTTCAATAGATATTCCAAATAATATGGAAGTGCTATATTTTATATTTTTATTTTGTGCAATATATTTGGGAGAAGTTCGGGATTTCTACTATTTGATACCATACTGGGATACAATTCTGCATGCATTCAGCGGGGCCATGCTTGGGGCGCTAGGGTTTTGGCTTGTGAGTTTTTTAAACGATGCCAGTTACATTAACCTAAAATTGAGTCCGTTTTTTGTTGCAATGTTTGCTTTTTGCTTTGCATTGGCAGCAGGAGCTGCTTGGGAGATTTATGAATTTACTTTTGACGGCTTGCTATCTCTTAATATGCAAAAACATACGCTGAAAAACGGAATTCCGTTGGTTGGAAGAGAAGCTTTGGAGGATACAATGAAGGATATAATTGTTGATGCGGTTAGTGCATTTGCGGTTTCTACTACAGGATATTACCAATTACTAAAACAAGAAATGTGCGATACGAAGGATATTGATTCCATGCTTTAGAGACACTATTGCGTTTGCTTTGACTAAAAGCTATTTGCTGAACTGAAGCTCGTTTGCAACAAACTTAGAATATACTCAATGTGGAATTAATTATTGGAAAAACAATATTATCAATTATATATTTTTGTGTTATACTTTTCATAGCATAGAGACAAAAATTATAAGAAGGAAGTTGACAGATGAGAGATACCAATATTTTGATATGTGATGATGATCCGGTGGTGCATGAATCTCTTAAAATATACTTAAAAAATGAGGGCTTTGCATGCATGTCGGCCTATGACGGAGAGAATGCCTTGATGCAGGTCAAAGATAACCGACCTGATTTGGTTGTGCTTGATATTATGATGCCAAAAATAAACGGGCTGGACGTATGCAAGGAAATAAGAAAATCAAGCACGGTGCCGATAATTATGCTGACTGCAAAGGGCGAGGAAATTGACAGGATTTTGGGCCTGGAGCTTGGAGCGGATGATTACATAGTAAAGCCTTTCAGCCCCAGGGAAGTAGTGGCCAGGATTAAGGCTGTAAGAAGAAGGATTACTGAAAATGCAGTAGAAGGAAAATCATTGACCCTTTTGTTTGGCGAAATGAAAGTAAGCATTAAAAAGTATCAGGTTACGTACAAGAATGAAGTTGTAATTTCAACGCCTAAGGAGGTTGAAATACTATACCTTCTTGCTTCTAATCCGGGACAAGTATTTTCAAGAGAGCAGATACTTGACAGAGTGTGGGGATATGAATATTACGGTGACACACGTACCGTTGATACACACATTAAGCGAATAAGATCAAAGCTGCCTCAGGATGGTACAAGCTGGAGTCTGCAGACAGTGTACGGAGTTGGATATAAATTCGAGGTGGAACAGTGAAAAATACAATAACCAGACGCCTTACAATCTTAATTTCACTGGCACTGATGATATCATCGGTGCTTGTAGCTTTTTTGGGTGCTGTAATGTCGGAAAGTATTAAAGTGGATAATATGGGGAAGCAGCTTATTCCGGCTCTTTCTCTTGTGGAACAGAACACTCTTAATTATATTGACGGAAATATTGACAGAAATACATATGAAAACATTATAATGAATTCCGTGGAGGAAAATAACAGACAATATATTATATTTAACTCTGACGGTACAATTCTTATAAACACAGGAGAAAAAACAGATAATACTACAGAAGAAAAAATAAATGATTCAATCAGTGAAATTTTAAAAAATAAAAAAACGGTTGTTAAATTATACGATTATCCGAATAATCCTTTGGTGCTTGTGGGGATACCGATTGTAAAGGAAAATCAAATTATTTGTGCCGCATTTGCTTTGGAGTGTGCAGCTGATTTCTTGCCTGACAGGATGCGTTTTATGAAGGCTGTGATTATTTCTTTGTTTATAGTTATTCCTTTTATTTCGGTTCTTTCATACATGGTTTTACAAAGAATAGTCAAACCTGTGAAGAATGTTGTAGAGGTGGCTCTTTCTATGACTGAGGGAGATTTTTCGATTCGGGCTGATGAAACTCTGAAAGGAGAAATAGGTTTTTTAGGAAGAACCTTAAATAAGATGTCTGTTGACTTGTACAGAAATGTATCACAGCTTTTTATAGAAAGAAACAGGCTTCAAAAAGTTTTGGACAGCCTTGAAGAGGGCATGATTGCAGTAGATGAAAATAAAAATATAACGCATTTCAACAAAGTGTTTTTGGACATGTTTAATTTAAAGGAGGATATAAAGGAAACGTGTGTGGATGACATAGAAATAATATCTGAGGATTTGACAGAACTTACACAGGTTATTGAGGGAAAATATTCTATCGTTAAAAATAGTACTGCTAATGGACGTATTATAAGAATAATAATAGCTTCAATAGAGGATGAGAAAAGCTCTGCAGTAGGTGCTGTTATATTGTTTAGAGATATTACTGAATTAGAAAAACTGGAAAGCATGAGAAAAAATTATGTGGCCAATGTATCTCATGAACTTCGTTCACCGCTGACATCTATAAGAGGGCTAATTGAGCCACTTATGGATTCCATTGTGACTGACGAAAAGGATATTAAAAGATATTATAATATAATTTATCAGGAGAGCCTGAGACTTTCAAGGCTTGTGGATGATATTATGGAATTGTCCAGGCTTCAGAACGATGGGGCGGTTATTGATAAAAGCAGGGTAGATTTAAAAGCTCTCTTGGAAATGGTATATGAAAGATACAGGCTGCATGACGAGGAAATCAGTCTTGTATATTCTGCAAGCCCAGTTCCAAAGGTTTATACCAATTATGACAGGATTGAGCAGGTCATGGTAATATTGCTGGATAATGCTTATAAATTTATAAAAAAAGGCGGAACTATAGAAATATCCACAAAGATAGCAGAAAAATATGTTGCGGTTTCAGTTGAAGATACTGGTGAAGGCATTTCACCTGATGACTTACCATATATTTTTGACAGATTTTATAAAAGTGACAAGTCACGTTCAAAAAAAGGTACAGGACTTGGCCTTTCCATTGCAAAAGAGATACTCAATATAATGGGTGAGAGCATAACGGTGGAAAGCACTGCCGGAAAGGGAAGTAAGTTTGAATTTACGGTACACACAGAAGAAATATAAATGAATAAATATCTGAGCATAAGCTGGGGCTTATGCTTTTTTTGTTAACATTATTTCCAAGTTGTTCACAATTGTTCAAATTCATACCATACTAAATACAAATATATAAATTATAATTACTTTAAAATTGTTTAGGGAATACAAATTGTGAGGTGTAAAATGCCTGATGAATTGAAGATCAAAACAACTTTAGTTTTTTTAGAGGCACAGTCAGAGGGGTGGGGGTTCCTGAACGAGGGCAGAAAAATTGCTGATGATACAAATACTCAATTGTACATAATAAATGTTCAGGAAAATTGCAAATGGGGAAGAAAGTTGAGCAGAGAGCTGGAAGATATGTTTACTCTTTCAGAGAAGCTTAACGCACAGATGCTCATATTTTTTTCTGATAATCCTATTGACATACTAAAAGATTGTATTGAGAGGTTCAATGTTATAAACATAATTCTGCCAAACGATAATACAGTTTTGAGCACCCTTGAAAAAAAATCTAAAGTTAATACAGACAGTGTTAAAGTATATGTTTTTTAGTAAAACAAGAAAGGAATGATGAATATGAAAAAAATTACGGCCTTTATATGCATTGCTTCTATATTGCTGTGTTCGTCAGTATATCCGGTATATGCTGCTGATAAAAACACGGATGATTCCAAAGACAGCACGGAAGTTACAGCACCATACAAGCTACCTGAGGATGAAGGAAAAGACAGTAAATCTTCTGAAGAAGATAGTGAGAATACTGATGAGGAAGAACCCAAGGAAAAAAATGTTGTTAATTTCACCGCTGAATCGGCAGTAGAATACGGGTTGGAGCATAACAAAACTATTGAAATATTGGATAATAAGATTAAGATTGCTGAGGTATTGTATCAAAATTCAAAGAAGAATGCCAAAGATCTTAAAGATGCCAAAAAAACCCTCAACGATGCAAACAATGAGCTTTTTGATAAACAGAAGGAGTTGGCAGAAGGAATAAGCAATCTAGATAAAGCGGAGGCGCTTCTTGGCAAAGGTATAGCTCCACAGTCAATACCATTTAAGGATCCTTTGGGAAATGCAATTGTTATTCCTGCAGGCTCTAATATAGTATCTGAGTTAGTTAAAAACGGATACCCTGAAAGCATGGCACAAAGCGTTGCTTCACAAATAATATCCGGTGTTGAAAATGAGCTGGAAGGATCAAAAGGTAAAATAAGCGAAGCTTCCACAGCACTGTCCGAAGCAAAGGAAACACTTGAATTAAAAAAAGAGCAGTTTAAGGATGTACTTAAAGATACCTCTGAAAAGCTTGATGTAAAGATGGATTACGGAAGTTTTATAACACTTGATGCAAATGATGCAAGTAAACTTATGATAGAAATGGGCGGAGTTAATCTTGATGTAACCAGGTATGCAAAAAGTATATACAAAAACCAGATAGCAATGCTTATAAATAAAAATTATTATGATGCATTGTACACAAAAAAATTTGCAGAACTTAAAGAAATTGCAATGAAACGCGGAGAAAAGCAGTACAATATTGTTAAACTGTCTTATGATAACGGAATGAAGGCGAAAGACGATCTTTTGCTAAGTAAAATGTATTATGACAGCACAGTTCTTCAATACGATCTGGCAATAGCTGATTATAATAATGCGGTTACAGAGTTGAAAAAAAATATGAATATTGATTTTGATACTGAAATAACACTGGCAGATGTGGATCCAAATAATGCAGAAGTTGAAAGCCTTGAGGAAGGAATAAAATCAGGGTTGACAAACAGGCTTGAAATACAGCAGGCTTTGGGGCAACTGGCTATATATCAGCTAAACGAAAAGCTGATTACATCAAGAGCTGAATATAGAACAAATTCCAGAGCAATTAAAGAGGCTAAACTGTTGAGGGAAGGTGCAGAGCTGCAGCTTGAACAGGTTAAAAAAACTGTGGAATCCGACATTGTGCAGTCTTATGAGACAATGACCGCATTGAATAAAATGCTGGAAGAATCAAAAGAACTTGTAGGCAATGCAGAGGAAGTTGTAAGAATTGCTAAGCTGAAGTATGAGCAGGGGTTTGGTGTAGAAAACTCTCTTTTAAAACAGATGAATCTTGAGGAGAGTTCCGGCACTGTGATTGAACTTATTGCGGCACAGGAAAAGCTGTCAGAGGTTGAGGCTCAGGTTGCTCAAATTAGATACAACAGCATAATGGCAAGAATAAAGTATCAAAATGATGCAGGAATTTTAATTTATAAATAAGAAAGGACGGAAAGCATATGAACAGATTTAAAGATACATTGAAAACTGTCTCCAATAAGGAGTGGATAAGTAGGAATATCAGAAAAATTGTTGTTTCTCTCGTGGTAATATGCTCAGCAATGATTATTACCGTAGGGGCGGTTCAGGTAAGTGCCGGCAGTATTGATAAGGATAAATCTCAAGGTATTGTATATGCCAAGGACGTAAGCCTAAACACAAAAATACCTGGGAGAATTGTGAAGTTTTATGTAGAAGAAGGACAGAAGATTAAGGCGGGGGATCCTATTGTAGAAATATCAAGTGAGGAGCTGCAGGCCAAAAAGGCGCAGCTGGAAGCGCAGATAGAGCAGGCACAGGCAGGTGTTGATGCATCGAAGGCATTGCTTGAAATGGCTCAGGGAAACTACAGTCTGTCTCAGGAGAGGGTAAAGCAAGCAGAGGCAGGGCTCAAGGCAAGTCAAAGTCAAAGAGATATGGCAAAGGCTGTAAGCGAAAAAGCCGAAAATGGTGCTAGAACGCAGGAAGTAGCTCAGGCTGAAAGTGCATATAATTTATGGAAATCTACATATGACAGAGCTAAGGTTCTTTATGAGGGAGGAGCTCTTACAAAGCAGAAGCTTGAAGAAATAAAAACACAGATGGATGTTTCAGAGCAGACTCTAAATATGGCAAAAGAAGGGGCAAGATCGGAAGATAAAAAAGCAGCCTTAGCACAGCTCTCAATGGCTGAGGCAGGAGTCCAGTCCAGCGCGTCATTGCTTAATCAGGCAAATGAAGCTTCAAACATTGCTCTTGCTCAGGTAAATCAGGCTCAGGCTGGGCTTACGGCGGCTCAGGGAAAGTTAGAGCAGGCTAAAGCAGGACAGCAGGAGGTAGAGGTATATCTGCAGGATACGCTTATAAAATCTCCTATTGACGGAACTGTTACAGCGTTAAATTCCGATGAGGGAGAGCTGGTATCTACAGGAACTTCCATAGGAACAGTTAGTAATTTGGATAAGTGCTGGGTGAGTGCAAATCTTGATGAATATAAGCTGAGCGATCTGTCGGAAGGACAGTCGGTAGATGTAAATCTTCCAGCTTACAAGGGGAAGAAATTTATAGGTAAAATAGTTACAATCAATAAGCAGCCGGATTTTGCCGTAAAAAAAGCTACATCGGAAAACGGAAATATTGATATTGTTTCATACGAAGTAAAAATTGAATTAGATAATCATGATGAGCTAATAAGACCCGGAATGACAGCTATCGTGGATTTTGCTGATTAGGATGTGTGTGCAATGATTTTTAAAAGCTTTAAAGACGAATATTATAGCTTTAGGAAAAATAAAATGAGCATTTTAGTGCTTCTGGTATTACCGTTGATCTTTGCTATAGTGCTGGGCTTAGAACTGTCGCATGAATTTATTGACAGCATTCCAATGGCAGTTATAGACTATGATAAATCCACATTTAGCATGCAGCTTACGGATGCCTTTGACAGCAATGAAATATTTAATGTTGTTTATCATCCGGCAAATGAAGATGAACTGGAATACCTTATGAAAAACAGCAAAGCAAGGGTAGGAATGATTATACCGAAGAATTTTTACAATGATATAGCCATGCTTAAATCTCCTACCGTAATGATGGTGTATGACGGAAGCCATATGTCCATTACAAGTGCCGCAAAAACAAAGGCTACCGAAATTCTATTGACATATAAAGCTGGAGCGGCAATTAAACAACTTACGGCAAGGCTGGATATGCCGTATGAAGAGGCATACAATATTGCTCAAGCAATAAAATTCAGTAATCAAACATTGTATAATCCAACAAAAAGTTTTGATAATTTCCTGTCTCCGATTTTGTTGGCAGGGTATGTACAGTCTGCTATAGCATTGGTGGCTGCAGTGGCTGTAGATCACGGTATATATAAAAAAAGAAGAAGCGAACGTTTGGGATATTCAACAGGCAAGACTATATTTTATACTATTTGCGGCACAATTGCTTTTATGATTAATATTGTTTTTCAGGTTGTGGTATTCCGCCTTCCTTTTGAAGGTAACATATTCTATGCGGTAATTTTATCCGCTGCCTTAAGCTTTTCAGTTTCTGCATTCTGCATTCTTATTTCTGCCCTGTTTGAGAACAGAATGATAGCCGTAGTTGCAGGAGCAGTTGTATTTATTCCTAATTCTGCAATGGCTGGAACTACATGGCCTCTATTGTCGATGCTTTCAGGATACAGGAGTTTTGCTGAATTTCTGCCCTTTACTCACTATGTAAGTAATATACGGTATTTATACCTTAAAGGGCTTTCAATAAATCAAATTTACGGAGATATAATTTATATGCTTATCTTTGGAGCGGTAATGTTGCTGCTGTCTGAAGGAGTTATGCTTATAGCGGAGCAAAAATCCGATTTCGGGGAGGTGAAGGCTTATGACTTATATGAACGCGATGAAAAGGGGATTTCGCTCAATATTTAAGCACAAGGGCATGATGATAATTGTTTTTATTGGTCCGATTTTTCTTACACTTCTTTTTGGAGGCATATATTACAATGATTATGTAAAAGATGTGCCTGTTGCTGTATTGGATGAAGACTGCACCAGCCTCAGCCGGCTTGTAAACAGTTATTTTATTACAAATGAAAGATTTCAGGTAACGAATTATCCCGAATCAAGACAAGAACTTCAGGAGCTCATTGACAACGGGGAAGTGCAAATGGGGTTATATATTCCGAAAGGTTTTGAAAGCAAGGTAGGAACGTATAAATCCTCTGAAATATTGGTCATTACAGACGGTTCAAATGTTGTTACGGCAAACAATGCTTTGGCCCAGGCTACTATGATAGTTCAATCAGTTTCAGCCGGAATTGAAATGAAGCTGATACAGGGTAAAGGTGTTTTGCCTGCTGTGGCTGAAAACATGGCTCTCGTATATAACATTGGCGAAAGAATTTTATTCGACCCTAAAATGACCTACATGAATTACCTTATGATTTGTTTCCTGGCAATATTCATTCAGCAGCTTATGCTTGCTGCCATGGGAGGTTCTTTTTTCAGAGAGAGCGAATACATAACACATGGAGATACTGCTAAAAAGGTACTGGGAATAGTAAGCTCATGTTTTATAGCAATGATACCGGCGTTGATTGCAAGTATTTTGATTCTTAAAATGCTTTTCCATGTTCCGTTTACCGGGAACATGCTTACGGTTGTTATAATGACACTTTGCTTTATATTGGCGCTTACAGGGCCGTCTCTGATTATGTTGTCATTAACAAAGGACAGGATTAAATATTCACAGCTTGAATTTATGCTGTCGCTGCCCACATTTGCAACTGCTGGATGTGTGTGGCCTGTAGAGCAGATGCCGTGGATTTTAGCAGTGATAATGAAAATATCCTGGCCTTTGATATATTATGCAAAAACAGTGCAGGAGGTAATTATAAAAGGGATGGGATTCATTACTGTTCTTCCAAACATTATAAGTCTTTTACTGTTTTCTGCAATTTGGTTTCCATTAGGTATTCATTTATATAAAAAATCATTTACGCTCACATATTCTGATACCATACAGCAGTAATGAATGTCTGCAGACCGTGAAAAATCCATTTTTTCGCGGTCTTTCAGTACATTGACAAATAAAATTGATTGTAGTATAATCAAAAAAATCAGACTTTTTAGGGCTTTCTCGTCTTATGTGCTGGAAGGTTCTTTTTAATATATGGAGGTTACAATGGAGAATAAAAAGGTTATATTCAGCGGTATGCAGCCATCAGGATCACTTACGCTGGGAAATTATCTTGGGGCATTAAAAAACTGGGTAAAGCTTCAGGGCGAATATGACAGCTATTACTGTGTAGTAGATATGCATGCCATTACAGTTCCAAAGGAACCCAAGAATTTGAGAAAAAACACACTGGAGGTACTTGCTAATTATATTGCAGCAGGCTTGGATCCAGACCAGGTTACTTTGTTTATACAATCCCATGTATCTGCTCATGCGGAGCTGTCATGGGTTTTAAACTGCTTAACATACTTCGGTGAGCTGGGGAGAATGACGCAGTTCAAAGATAAGTCACAAAAACTTGACAACAATTCAATTCCAGCCGGGTTATTTACATATCCTGTCCTTATGGCGGCAGATATACTCTTATATCAGGCTGATCTAGTTCCTGTTGGAGAGGATCAGAGACAACATCTTGAAATTACAAGAGACATTGCTCAAAGGTTTAATAATCGCTTCAGCGAAACGTTCAAAGTTCCGGATGCATTTATATCTAAGGACGGAGCAAAAATAATGAGTCTTCAGGATCCCACCAGCAAAATGTCAAAATCAGATCCAAATGAAAATTCATATATAATTTTAATGGACGATCCTGATGCGGTCAGAAGAAAGCTTAAAAGGGCAGTAACAGATTCTGAGGGCGTTGTAAGGTACGACAATAACCAGCCCGGCGTTAAAAACTTGATAAATATATATTCTAAAATAACCGGTAAATCATCCGATGAAATAGTATCTCTTTATGATGGAAAGGGCTATGCCCAATTCAAGGAGGACGTTGCAGAGATAATAATCGGAGAGCTTAAACCTCTTCAGGATAAAATTGATTACTTGCTGAAGAACAAAGATTATCTGGAAAGAATTTATGTAAAAGGCGCTGAAAAAGCTGAGGTAGTAGCAAGAAAGACATTGAGAAAGGTTTATAAAAAGGTAGGCTTTATTCCAAGATATTAATTCATAACGGAGGACACATGATTGTAATTAAAAACGGCTATATAAAAACTATGGCAGGTAAAGATATAGAAAACGGACAAATAATTATTGAAGAAGGAAAGATAAAGGCTGTTGGCAAGGAACTGGAGATACCAGATGATGCAGAGGTAATAGACGCAGGAGGGCTAATAGTTTCTCCTGGTTTTGTTGATGGTCACTGTCACATAGGCATGTGGGAAGAGGGCATAGGTTTTGAAGGATCAGATGGCAATGAAGATACGGAACCCATAACTCCACAGCTGAGAGCAATTGATGCAATAAACCCCATGGACCAAGGGTTCACGGATGCAATTGAAGGTGGAGTAACAACAGCGATAACAGGACCGGGAAGTGCTAATGTAATAGGCGGAACATTTTTGGCTATGAAGACATACGGCAAAAGAGTGGACGATATGGTTATAAAAGATCCTGTTGCCATGAAAATTGCTTTTGGCGAAAACCCAAAAAGGGTATATGATGAACAGCACAAGTCTCCTGTAACTCGAATGGCCATAGCTGCATTGCTCAGGGAAACGCTGTACGAGGCAAAGGAATATAAGGAAGATTTGGATGCTTCTGTTGAAGATCCTGACAAAAAGCCAGATTTTGATCTTAAGCTTGATGCTCTACTGCCTGTTATGAGAAAAGAGATTCCTTTGAAGGCGCATGCTCACAGGGCGGATGACATATTTACGGCACTTAGGATTGCCAAAGAATTTGATTTAGACATTACTTTAGATCATTGCACGGAAGGACATTTAATTGCCGAAGAATTGAAGGAAGCAGGCAAGAGTTGCTTTATTGGGCCAACTTTTGGGTCCAGAACAAAGTATGAACTTAAGAATAAAAGCTTCGAAACACCTAAAGTATTATATGATTCAGGAATAAAAATTGCAATTATAACAGATTCAAATGTTATACCCATTCAACACATACCTATGTGTGCAGGCATGGCAGTGAAGGCCGGACTTCCGGAAGAAGAAGGATGGAGATCAATAACAATAAATCCAGCTGAAATTACCGGAATAGCTGACAGAGTTGGAAGCATCAAGGCAGGTAAGGATGCGGATATAGCAATATTTAAAGGCAATCCTTTATTGGATGTTGATTATGAAACTGTAATGACCATAATAGACGGCAGAATTGTTTATAAAAACGAAAAGGTAATAGCTTAGCTATCAGCTATACATTTTGACGTTCTATTATGCAATAAACAAGTATAAACCTATTGCATATGGGTATATAAAATATTGAATTAAATTAAATGTAGTTTTGTAGAACAATCAGCTTGTATTATTATCAAATAATTGATATAATGATAATTGGTTATCCCCCCCGATAACTAAAAATATTCCCAATACCCCTTTAAGCATTTTTAATGCTTAACAAAAAGGCCGAAAGGCCTTTTTGTGTTTATCAATTCGTAAAATTCAATAAATATATTTATTAATTAAGGGAGACAAACTATGTGTGAGGATTAAATTTAATGGCGGTGCTATAGAATTCTCAGCTAGTTATTTGCAAGTTATTGAATTATTTATTAAAATTTGTGTAATATATGAAAAAAAACTTGCAAAATGTCTTTAGAAAGAATAAACTTATCAGTGGAAAAAAAGAGGATGGTAAATATGAAAAATAAGATAATAAATATAGCGGTAATAGCCCACGTAGATGCGGGAAAATCAACATTAGTAGATGCATTTCTTCAACAAAGCGGCGTTTTTAGAGAAAACCAGGAAATGGTAGATCAAGTAATGGATTCTAACGCAATTGAACGTGAACGAGGAATAACTATTTATTCAAAAAACTGCTCAGTAATGCATGGAGATTATAAAATTAATATTGTGGATACGCCAGGGCATGCGGATTTCTCATCAGAGGTTGAGCGTATTATGAAGACTGTGGATACAGTTATTCTGCTGGTTGACTCAATAGAAGGCCCTATGCCACAAACTAGATTTGTTCTTCAAAAGTCACTGGCAATAGGTCTGAAACCTATTCTGCTTATTAACAAAATAGACAAGAAAAACAATAGAGCAGAAGAAGTTGTAGACATGGTATTTGACTTATTTGTTGAGTTGAATGCCACTGATGAACAGCTTGACTTTCCTATATTGTACGGAATAGCAAAACAAGGCATTGTTCAGTACGAACTGGATCAGCCCAGCGACAGCATAAAACCATTGTTCGAAACAATAATAAATCACGTTGCGCCGTATCCTGACAGAGATGGAGAAGATTTGCAAATGCAGATATCTTCACTTGCGTATGATGAATATATAGGAAGACTTGGAATAGGAAGAGTTACAGCCGGGACAATCAAAGAGGGCCAGACTGTATCTGTGGCAAAGCATGACGGATCTGTAGAAAAGCAAAAGGTATCAAATATATTTATATACCAAGGCCTTAGCAGAATAAGCGTAAAAGAAGCTTCAAGCGGCGAAATAGTAGTAGTGGCAGGAGTCCCAAACATTTCCATAGGCGATACGATATGTACAGAAAACAAAGTAAAACCCATGGAGACAATCAAAATAGAAGAGCCGACACTTTCAATGAATTTTTTGATAAACACATCTCCATTTGTTGGATTGTCAGGCAAGTATGTGACTACAAGACATCTTAAAGCAAGGCTTGAAAAGGAGCTTGAGGTAAATGTAGGGTTAAGGGTTGAACCGTTGGAAGATGCTGTAGACGGTTACAAGGTATCAGGAAGAGGAGAGCTTCATATTTCAATCCTCCTTGAAAACATGAGAAGAGAAGGCTATGAAGTTGCGGTTTCACGTCCTGAAGTAATACTGAGAAAAATTGATGGCGTTACCATGGAGCCTATTGAAAGAGTATTTGTAAATGTTCCTGAAATATATTCAGGTTCAGTAATTTCAAAGCTTAATGTAAGAAAAGGAATGATGGTATCCATGACTCCAGACGGAAATTATGTAAGGATTGAGTACATGGTTCCTACAAGAGGACTTCTGGGTTACAGAACAGAGCTGATAAATGATACCAGAGGCGAAGGTACAATGGTAAGGAGCTTTGACCATTACGAGAAATACAAAGGAGAAATTCCTCAAAGAATTAACGGAGTGCTTATTTCAAACGACGAAGGTGAAGCAATTGCATATTCTTTAAATAACCTTGAAAGCAGGGGAACATTGTTCATCAGTGCCGGTGAAAAGGTGTATGAAGGAATGATTATTGGTATGTGTGCAAGAGGAGAGGATATAACCGTAAATCCGTGCAAGGCTAAAAAACAGTCCAATACAAGATCTTCATCAGCGGATGATTCAATAAAATTATCACCTCCAAGAATCATGACATTGGAATCGGCGTTGGAATTTATTAATGATGATGAGCTTGTGGAAGTAACTCCTGACAATATAAGATTAAGAAAAAGACATCTTACTGAAATGGACAGAAGGAAACACGCGAACAGATTGAAGACACAATAATATATTTAATAAAAATGGAAGAGCAGCTGCTCTTCCATTTCTTAACTGATAGTGACATTCAATATGGAAACTATTTTCAATTTTTTCTTCTTGGTAATTACACATTTAACTATTTCGAATAAATTAAATTTTCGTCCCTTAAATTTAACAAAACTTCATTGTAAAATTTGGATGCTTCATACTTTGCCATTGGCAGGTTCATATCGAGGTAGTTTCCGCAGGAGCGTGCATCTGCTCCGGGAATTTCTCCTTCATAATCTTTAATGAACTTAAACATTTCTTTTATTATATCAACAACATCTATTGATTTTAAGTCTCCTTTAAAAATAACATAAAATCCTGTTCTGCATCCCATTGGCCCAAAATACACTGTTTGCTTGTCATAAACCGCATGATTCCTTAGAAATGTTGCTCCCAGATGTTCTATTGCATGCAACTCTGCTGTGTTGATTACAGGTTCATTATTGGGTTCCTTCATTCTTATGTCAAATGTAGTTACAGCTGAATCATTCACAGCATCTTTTCTTGAAACGTATATTCCTCTTTTTAATTTCAGATGATTTACCTGAAAACTTTCAATTTTTTTCATTTGTACTCCTTTATAAAAAATATATATTTTGACTATATTTATATTAATTTAATTTTACAACAATTAGATTGGTATGTAAACTTATATGATTGTAAAAAATATATCACCGTGATATAATGACATAATAGTAAAAGGAGAGTAGTATGAAGGCTAAAGAATATTTGTTTATAATGCAAAAAATTTTGCACTATACAGATGAAGGTGTTCATGTTTTGGATAATAGTGGCAATACAATAATATATAACGAAGCAATGTCTAAGCTTGAAAAAATGGAAACCAAGGAAGTAATGAAAAAACCCTTCGGAGAAGTGTTCAAAAATCTGGATGTAGATAACAGCACACTGCTTAAGGCGCTTAACTCTCGTGTTACTACGTCGGATCTTAAGCAAACTTATCTTAACAAGGACGGAAGAGAAATAACAACTATCAATACAACATTTCCGGTTGTAATTAATGACGAAGTTATTGCAGTTGTTGAAGTAGCTAAAAACATAACAAAAATGACCGAAATGTCTCATACTATCTTAAAGCTACAAAATGAAATCGGCAAGCCGGAAACCGCTAAAACTAAAAGAATCAGGAAGTATAATTTTAATAATATAGTTGGGAGCAGCAACAATTTCATTAACGTAATAGAGAAGGCAAAAAAAGCATCAAAAAATTCGGCTTCGGTATTCATATTCGGAGAAACAGGCACTGGTAAGGAGCTCATAGCTCAGAGCATCCACTATGAAGGCGTTAGAAAGGATAAACCTTTTATAGCGCAGAATTGCGCAGCTCTTCCAGAGTCATTGCTTGAGGGGCTTTTGTTTGGTACGTCTAAAGGAGGATTTACCGGCGCTATGGACAGGTCTGGGCTTTTTGAGCAGGCTAACGGTGGCACATTGTTGCTTGATGAGATAAATTCAATGCCGTATGAACTTCAGGCTAAACTTTTAAGAGTTTTGCAGGAAAATTACATCAGAAGAGTTGGTGGTACAAGAGATATACCAATAGATGTAAGAATAATTTCCACTAGCAATGAACCACCGGAAGTAATATTGAAAAATGGCAAAATAAGAAAGGACTTGTTTTACAGATTAAATGTAATTCAGCTGAATGTTCCGCCACTTCGTCAACGCAAGGATGACATTATGATGCTTGTAAATATGTTTATTCACAAATACAATGACAGGTTAAATAAAGAAATATTGTCTATAGAGAAGGACGCACAGGAAAATCTTTTGAAATATAACTATCCCGGCAATGTCAGGGAACTTGAAAATATTGTTATGGCTGCTATAAGCATGACAGATGATAATGAAAGAATATTGAAGCTAAACCACTTTAATGTGCTTGATGCAGATAGAGAGTATTCGAATGTTGATCACGAAATGGATGATGAGGGCATCGATGAATACTTAAGTAACTTGGAAAAATGTATAATTGAAAAAGCTTTGAGAAATAACAACAATAATATAACAAAAGCAGCTGAGGCGTTGAAAATTAAGCGGCAAACGCTTCAACATAAAATAAAGAAATATGAAATAATGCAATAAATAGCAAATATGTTTGCGCTAAACGCAAAAATATTTGCTATTTTTGCGTTTTTTTATTTTGAAAATGGTATTTTTATGTAATTTATACATATGTATAAATTTATTACTTTTACTGGTAAATGATTTTTTTTCATTGGAATATAAACGCTACAAAGCGTTGTGAAAGCATTAAAACAAATATTTTATTTATTTTAGAAAATGTTTGGCATAGTTATTGCTAAATATATAGTTAAGGGAGTCAGGGGTATATGAAGTGTTAAAGTTGTAAATAATAAATATGCTTTAACTTTTATGTTTGATGCGGCGTGACCGCAACTATAATATATCTATTTAAATAAGGAGGATTCAAAATGCAGAATGTAAAAGTAATTATTTGGGGCCTTGGAGCAATGGGTTCTGGTATGGCTAAAATGTTATTAAACAAAAAAGGTGTTGATATCGTAGGTGCAGTAGGCAGAGGAGCAAAAATCGGTAAAAGCATGTATGAAATAATAGGAGTTGAAAAAGGAGACAGACCGGAAGTTTTAATAGGCTCTCCTGAAGATGTTATCAAGGAAAAGGCTGCAGACGTTGTTTTGTGCTGTACTGACTCTTATACCAAAGTTGCTTTCGAAAGACTTAAATTTGTTTTAGAAAGAAAAATTAACGTTGTATCGAGTGCTGAAGAAATGTCATACCCACAGGCTCAATCTCCTGAGCATGCTAAGAAATTAGATGAAATAGCAAAAGCAAACGGAGTTTCAATACTTGGTACAGGAATTAACCCTGGCTTAATTATGGACCTGCTTGTTGTTGTTATGACAGGTTGCTGTGAATCAGTTGACCACGTAATTTCAAGAAGAGTTAACAGCTTGTCTCCGTTTGGACCAACTGTTATGCAGGAACAAGGTATAGGAATCACAGCTGATGAATTCAATAAAGGCGTTGAAACAGGTCACTTAGCAGGGCATGTAGGATTCCATGAATCAATTAGTATGATTGCTGATGCTATAGGTTGGAAAGTAGACAAAATAACTACTTCAATGGAACCTATAGTTACAGATGTTGATAGAAAATCTCCTTATGGCTTTGCAGCAGCTGGAAATGTTGCTGGCGTTGCAATGAAAGGTTTTGGATACGTTGACGGAGAATTAAAACTTGAGATGGATCATCCACAGCAGATTGAGCCAGAACAGGTTGGAGTACAGACAGGTGATTATGTAATAATTAAGGGAACACCAAATATTAACATGGTAAATTCACCTGAAGTTCCAGGAGGAATAGGTACAATTGCAATGTGCGTAAACATGATACCTCAGATAATCAATGCAAAACCAGGATTAAGATCAATGATTGATCTGCCTGTTCCAAGAGCTATTATGGGTGATATGAGAGATTTAATAGATCCTGAATGCAAAATAGTTAAATAATTGTTAACAGAATAAAAAGTATAATCGATACTTATGTATGTTAAGAAATAAAATAATAAATAAGGAAGTGCAATAATGATTAAAAAAGGCGAATGGGTTTTAATACACAGAAATATATTAGAACCGTCACAAAGAGCACCTCAGGCTCCAGATGATACTAAAAAAGTTCCTCTGGAAATGTGGGTTAAAGGATATCTGCAAGATGACGCAAATGTAGGCGATGAAGTAACAGTTATTACAAGGACAAAACGTACAGAAAAAGGAACTTTGCTGGAAGCAAATCCGTACTATAAACATGACTTTGGCACATTTGTTCCTGAGCTAATGAAAATCAGCGATCAAGTGAAAGATATTTTATTTGGAGGTGCTGACAATGAGTAAGGATATGAGCTATTCAGCGGTAATGAGCAGAAGGCCTGAGATAATGAAGCAGGCAGCAGGACTTGATTTCTCTGTATTTGAGAGCGGTTCTATAGCTTTTGACTACGAAAGAATGATGAGAGAGGCAGGATTTTCAATTGAAGAAATTCAAAAAATCCAATCAGATCACGGCGTTGGAAATACTCCCATAATAGAACTGAGAAATCTTACAGCATTAGCAAGAAAAATGGCACCGGCAGGAAAAGGCGCTAGAATATTTATAAAAGATGAAGCAGCAAATGCATCTGGTAGCTTTAAAGCAAGAAGAGCATCTACAGCAGTATATCAGGCATGGAAACTTGGATATAAAGGTGTTGTTTCAGCAACAAGCGGTAACTATGGTGCAGCAGTTGCATCACAGGCTGCAATGTATGGATTGAAATGTATAGTAGTTCAGGAGTGCTATGATTCTAAAGGAATTGGACAGCCTGAAATAATTGAAAAAGCTAGAAAATGTGAAGCACTGGGCGCAGAAGTAGTACAACTTACTGTAGGACCTGAATTATTCTACACATTCTTGGCTATACTTGAAGAAACAGGATATTTCAATGCATCACTTTATACACCATTTGCAATCGCAGGCGTTGAAACATTGGGATATGAAATAGCAATGCAGTTTAGAGAAAAGCACGGCAAGGACCCAGATGTGGTAGTTTGCACAAATGCCGGCGGAGGAAACTTGACTGGTACTGCAAGAGGGTTGAAAAAAGCAGGAGCTGAATCAAAAATAGTTGCAGCAAGTGTTGACTTGTCAGGATTGCATATGGCTTCTGACAGTCAGTTTAATAGAAAGTCATTTACAACTGGACATACAGGGTTTGGAATGCCATTTACAACATGGCCAGACAGATCAGATGTTCCTCGTTCAGCTGCAAGACCGTTAAGATACATGGATAGATATTTAACAATTCGTCAAGGCGAAGTATTTTATATAACCGAAGTTCTTGCAAGTCTTGAAGGACTGGAAAAAGGGCCTGCAGGAAATACTGCATTAACAGCTGCATTCTCTCTGGCACAGGAATTAGATCAGGATCAGATGATAGTTGTACAGGAAACTGAATACACTGGAGCAGGAAAGCATATACAGCCACAGCTTTCATTTGCAAGACAAAACGGAATAGAAGTAAAATTCGGGGATCCTAAAGATGAAGTTCCGGGTAAAAATATAATTCTTCCTTCACATCCGTCATTGATTAAAGCAAATGATGCAGACTTAGAACACATGAGAAAATCTCTTATTAAAAATGCTTTGAAAAACTATGATGTTGTACCAAATGATGCAGATATTGAGTTCCTTGCAGAGGAAACAAAGACAGATAAAGATTACGTAAAGAAAGTATTAGAGACTTTATAAGAAAAAAGCAATTAATTTAAGGCGTATGCAAATACGCCTTAGGCTGTTAAAAAAGAATGTAGCTTTTGATGAAAAAACGAACCGTTTCGTTTCCGCCAGGTATATACGTATTTTACAGTACTTACGGATAGATTATGGTGTCTCGCAGGACGAATTATACGGGCAAACAGATTGATACTTTGATATTGATCTGATTCATATGTTAATGCATATGTTCAAATTATTTGATGGAGGAAAAATATGAAAAGAGCCGACGATTATGAACAAAGAAGAGCTCATCTTGCGAATCTTTCAGATGAGGAATTATATGAAAGATTTTGGAATTTGGCAGATAAAGTAGTTGACCCGCTGCTGGAATTAGGAAAGAAAAATACAACCCCTTCTGTTGAAAGAAGTGTTTTGTTAAGAATGGGATTCTCAAGTCTTGAAGTTAAGCCTATTGTAGAAGGTGTTATGAACAAAGGGCTTATGGGCAAGGGTGCTGGAAACGTTGTTTGGAGATTATCTCAAAAACTGGGATGCTCAGTTCGTGAAGCAGGTTTAGAGCTTGCAAACGGAAGACATTGGGACGACGTAGAATCATTATTTTAAGGAGGGGAAGTAGATGAAGCTAGATCCTAACAAGAAGATAGATATTAAAGAATTATTGAAAGACTTAGATAAATATGAGCCTAGAAGACGCGGATGGCATTGGAGAGATAAAAGAAATGAAAAAAGGACAGTAGGAGATTTCGAATATCACGAAACATCCGAAGGCCTGAAGAATTCTGTTCCGCTGCCTGGCAGCAGAGGTTTCGGATATATAGACCCTCAGCCTGATTGCGTTATAACTACGGAAATTGCTTCAGGAAGATTTGAAGATGATATAAGAAGAATGCGTATGGCTGCATGGCACGGTGCTGATCATCTAATGGTTATCAGAACAGCAGGACAGTCACATATAGATTCACTGCTGGAAGGAACAAACCAGGGTATAGGCGGTATCATGGTAACTAGAAAGCAGGTAAGAGCAAGCAGAAAAGCATGCGATTTGATTGAAGATGAAGTAGGGCGCCCTATTAATTTCCATTCATATATTTCAGGAGTCGCAGGTCCTGATATTGCGGTTATGTTTGCTGAAGAAGGAGTTAACGGTGCACACCAGGACCCTCAGTACAATGTTCTGTACAGAAATGTAAACATGGTAAGAAGCTTTGTTGACGCATGTGAGGCAAAGAAAATAATGGCTTGGTCTGATATGCTTCAAATAGATGGAGCGCACAATGCAAATGCAACTGCTATGAAAGCATGGAAAGTAATGCCTGAATTAATGGTTCAGCATGCTATTAACTCAATATTCTCAAGAAAAGTAGGTATTAAGCCTGAAAATATAGCATTGTCTACAGTACCGCCGACTGCTCCTCCGGCACCGTGTATGAGACTGGATCTTCCGTATGCTGTGGCACTGCGTGATTTCTTCAGAGAATACAAGATGAGAGCTCAGCAAAATACGAAATATATGGAATCAGATACTCGTGAGGCGGCTGTTACTCACACGATGAACATGATGATATCAAGATTAACAAGTGCAGATATCCAGTCGACAATAACTCCTGACGAAGGAAGAAACGTTCCTTGGCATTATAACAATATTGCAGGTGTTATGACTGCAAAACAGTCTCTTACAGGTATGGACGGCTTAAGAGAAATGGTTAAGTTGGACAGAGAAGGACCGTTGGGAGATAAGGTTCGTGAACTTAAGGAGAGAGCAGTATTGTTCATGGAAGAAATCCTTGAGGTAGGCGGATTCTTTAAAGCAGTTGAACAAGGATTCTTTGTTGACAGCGGTGAGTATCCTGAAAGAAACGGAGACGGTATTGCCAGAGAAATTGAAGGCGGAATAGGATACGGCTTTGTTTATGAAAGAGATGAGGATTATTTTGCTCCAGTATCTGTTCACTATGGGTACAATAACATTCCTAAGCAATTTAAGAGCGCAAGTGAAGCAATAGGCGGAGACACATTTGAAGACCGCTCTAAAATTCAATATATAGATGAGCTGGATGAAAATGACAATGTTAATGTAAGACTTAAAGAAGTTGAAAAATACTATGATACAAATCTTGTTAAACCTGAAGTTGAATGGAGAGCTGATGGAACTGTGCTTCTTTCTATATTCCTGCCTTTGGATGAAAGGACGGCTGAGTTTGCTGCAATGAAGTGTGGAGAAAAAATGGGACTTGAAGATGTAACTGTTGTACACAAGCAATGCATGCATCCTTCAGAAGGAACATATTGCGAAGTTAAAGGAAGAGTAAACTTCGATATAGATATAAATGAACTTGTAATTCCGGAAAAACCTGAAGTGCTTTCAGAGCAGGAAATAAGAGATGACATTCAGGAAAAACCGATGTTTATAGTTGCTGCAACAGTCGGAGAAGATGAGCATTCCGTAGGTTTGAAGGAAACTCTCGATATCAAGCACGGTGGAATTGAGAAATTTGGAATCAAGTATGAATATCTTGGAACATCATGCCCGGTTGAGAAACTTGTGGATGCCGCAATAGAAACTAATGCTGATGCAATATTGTTAAGTACAATAATAACTCATGACGATGTTCACATTAAGAACATGAAGAAGATTCATGACTTGTGCATAGAAAAAGGTATCAGAGAAAAAGTTATGATAATTTGCGGAGGAACTCAGGTAACAAATGAAATAGCTTTGGAAGCCGGACTTGATGCAGGATTTGGAAGAGGAACACACGGTATAGATGTTGCAAGTTTCTTAGTAAAAAGAAGAAGGGAAATGAATTAAATTGAAAGTTGATGTATTGGTAGCTGAAATAGGCAGCACCACTACAGTAGTCAACGCATTCAATGGAATAGGCATTGACCCTGTCTTTATAGGACAGGGTCAGGCACCTACATCCGTCCTGGAGGGAGATGTAACGGTCGGGCTTAAAGGAGCTATTGATTCCTTAACCAGAAATCTGCAAGCGGATGAAATAACATGGGATGATATGTTGGCTACAAGCAGTGCTGCAGGCGGATTAAAAATGACAGTACACGGCCTGGTATATGACATGACTGTCAGAGCGGCAAAGGAAGCCGCGCTTGGAGCCGGAGGAATTATAAAAATGATTACCTCAGGTAGAATGAGAAGGACGGATCTTAAAAAAATACAGGAAATTATGCCTAATATTATTCTTGTCGCCGGGGGAGTGGATTACGGTGAAAGAGAAACGGCGCTTCATAATCTGGAGAAGATTCTTTCGATGAATTTAAACATTCCTATAATATATGCAGGAAATGTTGAGAATCAGGATGAAGTTAGACTTATGTGCGAGGAAGCCGGAAATCAGGTTTATATTGTTGAAAATGTATATCCTAAAATAGATACGCTTGTAGTTGAACCTACAAGAAAAATAATTCAAGATGCTTTTGAAGAGCATATTATTCATGCTCCGGGAATGTCGAAAGTTAGAGATCTTGTTAAAGGTCCTATAATTCCTACACCGGGAGCTGTAATGGAAGCAGCCAAAGTATTGAAGGATAACTTGGGAGATTTGGTTGTGTTTGATGTGGGTGGAGCAACGACGGATGTCCATTCTGTAACTGCAGGGAGTGAAGAGGTCAATTCGATTTTAATCAGTCCCGAACCGGAAGCAAAGCGTACAGTGGAGGGAGATTTAGGTGTATTTGTCAATGTTAGCCACGTTGTCGAAAAAATAGGAATTGACAAGCTGAGACAAGAATTTCCTAACTGTGATGAAATTTTAGAAAGATACAAGCCAATACCAGAGACAGACAGAGAAAAGCAGTTTGTTGAAAGACTGACTCTTGAAGCTGTTTTAACTTCACTGGAAAGACATGCAGGGCATTTGAGATATTTTTATACGGCATCTGGTAAAAAGACTGTTGCTGAGGGAAAAGATCTTACGGTAATAAAATATGTAATTGGTACCGGCGGAGCTCTAACAAGGTTACCGAATAAAAAGAAAATACTGGAGAAGGTAAAAAATCACAGCAAGGAGCAGGAACTATATCCTAAACAGACAGCAAAAATATTAATAGACGAAGATTATATACTGTCATCTTTAGGAGTACTTGCAAAAAGTTATCCCAAGGATGCCTTGAGATTAATGAAAAAAAGCTTAAGAATAGGAGAATGATATGTATCCCAGATTGGTAATAGATTTAAAAAAATTGAAAAATAATCTGGATAAAACTATTGAATTGGTAAAAGGTTCAGGCTGTTCTCTCATGATAGTGACAAAAGTTTATTGTGCAGATATGGAGATATACAAAATGCTGGAGGAATCAAAAATTGATTACTTCGCCGATTCAAGAATCCAAAATCTGAAAAAATATGAAGGAACAAAAAAAGGAAGAGTGCTTTTAAGACTTCCCATGATGTCCGAAGCAGAAGAAACAGTTCGTTATTCTGATATCTCTTTGAATTCAGAAATTGAAACAATCAAAAGATTAAATGAAGCAGCAGCTGAACAGAATAAAAAACATAAGATACTTCTGATGATAGATTTGGGAGATTTAAGAGAAGGAATTTTCTATAAAAATGAAGACGAAATTTACAATGCGGTTGAGGAAATACTTAAGCTGAAAAATATTGAGCTTTACGGCGTTGGTGTTAATCTTACATGCTACGGTGCAGTAATACCTCAAAAGGAAAACTTGTCTATATTGGTTGAAACGTCAGATAAAATAGAGAAAAAGTTTGGAATAAGGCTTCAGATGATTTCAGGAGGAAACTCAAGTTCGGTTCATCTGATAGGAAAAAATGAGCTTCCGGAAGGAATTAATAATTTGAGAGTGGGAGAGGCATTCGCTCTGGGAGATGAAACCGCGTACAGCCAAATGCTGGACGGTTTCTATGACGATGCTTTTACATTGGAAGCGGAAATAATTGAATTGAAGGAAAAGCAATCAGTCCCTATCGGAGAGATAGGTGTGGATGCATTTGGAAACAAGCCTTTTTACGAAGATCTTGGAGTAATCAAGAGAGCCATAATAGCAGTAGGAAGACAGGACGTTGATCCTGACAACCTGCATCCTATAGACTCTAAAATATCCGTACTGGGTGCAAGCTCTGACCATTTGCTTTTAAATGTAAACGAATCTGATAGAAATTACAAGGTCGGAGATATAATTAAATTCAAACTAAGCTACTCAAGCCTTTTAAGAGCGGCTACAAGCAGCGCATATGTGGATAGAGTCTATATAAGATAGTTTCAAAGCCTTAGATATAAATAAACAGCTTCCATAATTTTCAGGAGGCTGTTTGTTTATATCTTTTTGTATTTATTGTCGCACTTCTTCAATAGATTTAGCAATGCTGTGCGTTATTGGTTTCCATTCTATTTTCTTGCATAGAGCTACTATTGAAATAGGAATATATGTGAAAATAAATATTGGAAATGTAAACATATATTTAACCTTGTTCCATGGAGTTGAATTTATGTTTTTCCATTCTGAAACTGTTGTAATTAACCCCAATACAAATAGAACTGAATAAGAATTAATTACGGACATCATAATTGCTCCTGATGTTTCCTGAATTATTTCCGGATATATTTCAATATTAATTAAACCAACAGTAAGAAATATCAGATTTATACTTACGTTCAGCAGAGACAGAAATAATGCCGGGCATATAGTTACAAACATATCGTAGCAGTAAAAGCTTCTTTTAGTAAAAATGTTCTTAAGCAGTTCAAGACCATACCGTGCAAAAACCTGGTAAAAACCTTTTGCCCATCTAAGTCTCTGATTCCATGACTGTTCAAACAAATAAGGCTGTTCATCGTACAGCACTGCATTTCCGCAATAGCCTATCTGTTCACCATGAATGGCGCTGTCGATAGAAAATTCTATGTCTTCGGTTAGCAAGTGGTGCTTCCAACCATTATTCTTTCTTATAATTTCATCTGATACCATAAATCCTGTTCCCGAAATTGCACATCCTGTATTCAGTATCATTCTCGAATTATTTAAGTACTTTGCTTCTCTCAAAAACCATAACGAATATCCTGCTGAAAGCCAGTTGGTGTCATAATTTTTGGAGTTTCTGTAGCTTGTTACTATTTTATATCCGTTATCAAATACCTTGTTCATTTCAGAAATATATTTTTCATCAAGCAGATTGTCTGCATCAAAAATAAAATATGCGTCATATTTTTCATCGCTGTTCAATATCCTTTTAAATGCATAATCTAAGGCATATCCCTTTCCAACAAGTTGTCTGTTAAACCTTTCAAACACAGTTGCACCTGAATTTTTGGCAACTTCTGCAGTATTATCGGTGCAGTTATCTGCAACGACGTAAACATCTACAAGCGAGGACGGATAATCCTGCTTTTTAAGGCTTTTTAATAATTGACCTATAACAGCACTTTCATTCCTAGCTGCAATAATAACAGCATATCTGTTATTATTTTCAGCATACATTATTTTACTTTTTCTGAATAGACCTACAAATACATAAAATAATTGATAAAAATAAAATCCTGTTAATATTATAAATATAGTTAAGTTAAATATGCTTATAAACGATAACAATGTAATACCTCCATTTTTTTTACCCTTTTCGTTTTGTAAGTATAGCATTTCCACGAATTAAATCAATTAAGGAATTCTTAAAATTCGCTTAATTTAAAGGACTGAGCTATTTAAAATACAAATATCTGAAAGTGAAGGTATTAATTATTATTTGAAAAATATATATTTTTATGCTATTTATTAATTCCTTAATATACCATAAAATTATTTTTAAAAAACTGCTAGATTAATTTAGCTAAAAGTTCGATGCGCTACATTTAATATAGCGCTGATACACAAAATCGATTGACTATTGTTATCGAATATCTTATACTATTTATATATAATAATTAATTGGGAGTGATTTACAATAATGGACGATGACGGTATAAGTCGGGTCGTAATATTTATTTTTCTGATACTGGCATCTGCAATTCTTTCCGCTGCAGAAACAGCATTCATTAACTTTAACCGGACTAGAATGAAAAATTTATACAGCATGAATTCTAAGAAGGCGGCATTGGTTTTGAAATTGGATGAAAATTACGAAGAAACGATGTCGACAATTCTTATTATTAACAATATTACAAATATTACGGCAACATCTATAGCAGTATTTACTTTATCTAGTTATTTTAACAATTATGGAATAGCTTTGGCTACAATAACCACAATTTTGTTAATTTTGATATTTGGAGAGCTGCTGCCTAAAGTATTGGCCAAAATTGCACCTGAAAAATTTGCTATATTTTCAGCTCCTGCAATACAGGCTTTGGCATTTGTCTGCATTCCGATAAATTTTCTGTTGTTTTCATTTAAAAAAGGATTCGTCAGGATTTTTGGAACAGAAAGCCTTCCGTCTGTTACAGAGGATGAGCTTAAGACTATGATTGATGAAGTAGAAAATGAAGGTGTTATAAATAAAAGTGAAAGTGACTTAATTAGATCTGCAATTGAGTTTAACGAAACTGTTGTGGAGGATATTTATACACCGAGAATTGATATCGCAGGTATTGAGGAAAAAGAAAACCTTGACGATATTAAGGAAAAATTTCTGTTGAGCGGTTACTCAAGATTACCTGTATTTAGAGGAGATATTGATAATATTGTTGGAGTATTGCACGAAAAAGACTTTTATCAGGCTCTGAACAGGAAGGAAAAAGATATTAAAGGGCTTGTTTCCAAAATATTGTTTGTTACGCCCAACAAAAAAATTTCAGAGCTGTTGAAAGAACTTCAAATTGCAAAAGCACATATGGCAATAGTAATTGATGAATATGGAGGAACAGAGGGCCTTGTTACAATGGAGGACATAATTGAAGAGCTTGTGGGAGAAATATGGGATGAGCATGACGAGGTAATAGAATGGTTCAAAAAGATTGATGACGACAAGTTCCTTATTTCATGCAATGCAGACATTGAAGACATGTTTGATTTGTTTGGACTTGAAGCTGATGATGAGATGGATGTTACGACAGTGAATGGATTTATTACAACACTCTTCGAAGAAATTCCAGAGGTTGGGGGCAGAATTGCATATAAAAATTTGGATATTACCGTAACAAAGGCTGAAGCAAAAAGAGTCCTGGAAATACAGGTTGAAAAAATAAAAAATGAAGCACATACCATTGTTCAATAATTAAGATATATTTATTAGAAACAAGCATATTATTTAGTATGTTTGTTTTTTTGTGCCTTAAATTGCAGGGTGATGACTTATTAACAAAGAAGCATATACATGGAGAGGGTTGAATATGGGGAAAATATGGATTAGCTTGATAGGACTTGGCATACTGTTTTCATTTTTGAACGGGAGTCCTCAAACAGTTACAAATGTTTTATTTTATGACTTGGAAAAATCAGTTGAGATTATATTAAGTTTACTGCCTGTTATGGCTTTTTGGACAGGGTTAATGGCAATAGTTGAAAAATCAGGAATTTTAAGCAGGGTTTCGACAGCAATTAAACCTATAGTCGGATTTTTGTTTAAAGAGGTTCAAAATAATACAAAAGCAGTTAATGCAATTATTATGACATTAGCAGCAAATATGCTTGGTATCGGTAATTCTGCTACTGCATTCGGCATAAAGGCAATGCATGAAATGCAGCTTCATAACAGAGATAAAAGCACAGCAAATAATGCAATGTGTATGTTTTTAATAATTAACGTATCGTCCGTTCAGCTTATTCCTATAAATATAATAAAATTAAGGGCGGATTCGGGAGCGGCCTTTCCGGGAGATGTAATGGTACCTACTATTGTTGCAACAGCTTTTTCAACAGCGGTTGCAGTTGCTGCCGCAAAATATTACGAAGGGAGGGATTTCAGATGAGCGCATCAGATATACTGCTTTCGTCGGTAATTGGAGGAATATTAATTTACGGAATGATAAAAAATGTGGATATTTACGGCGTTTTTGTTGAAGGGGCACTGGAAGGTGCAAAATCTGCAGTGAAAATTTTTCCATATATACTGGCTGTTGTTTTTGCAATCAATTTATTTATACATTCCGGAGCAGAAGCTTTTATTGTGGGAATTCTTTCTCCCTTAACTTCTATGATTGGGTTTCCCCCGGAAATCTTATCGCTGTCAATAGTAAAACCCCTTTCCGGAGGCGGATCACTGGGTGTATTTAAAACAATACTCGATATTTACGGTCCGGACTCATACATAGGAAGAACCGCATCGGTGTTAATGGGATCATCAGAGACGATTTTTTATACTGTTGCAGTATATTTTGGAGCTGTAGGAATTAAAAACGTAAGGTATACAATAAAAGTTGGCTTAATAGCTCATTGTGCATCAATTTTTGCTGCGCTGGCAGTATGCAAATTAATGTTTTAAAATAGTAAGTTAAACTGTTTTTTGTGAATCAGGCTTTAGCTATGATTTATGCAAGTTAATTACTTAGTATATCGCGGAAGCTCCTGCCAAAATACAAAGACTCCCAGAAATAAAAATATATCACCTATACTTATTGATTTAGGAAAAGGGTAGGGAGAAGCAAGAGTTATAACGTCACACAGCATTTTAAACTTTGTATCTTCGGTTAGAAGTGAATGTATCAGATCCTGACCTGTTCCAAGGTATAACCTGTTAGCATCTGCATTAGCCAGCAAATCGGAAACAAGCACAGGCATTTTGAAATCATTCGATGCTATTGCAATAAAGTTGAGAAGTGTACCTATAAGCAAAAGCTTCATGAATGTTTTTTTGAAGTTTAGTGTTGAAACGATTATCAGCGCAAGGTATATAAGCCAGTTCAGGCTCAAAATCCTAAGCAGGTTGTTATGGCTGAAATTTCCGTATAAATATTCAGCAGTAATTTCTATTACGGCCACTGCTATCAGTATTTTATATCCTTTAATTTCTAATTTAATATCTGTGAAATTAATTTTTCTGTTTCTTATAATCAGGATGAATATGGACAGTATTGAAAAAAATATGATTTCAGGAAGCATAGTACACCTATTCTGTTACCTTGTAATATGTGGTTCTCAGAGCTATTATTGCGTCGTCAACTATGTCGGGATTGAATTGTGTACCCGAATTCAGCTTTATTTCACTTAATGCAGCCTCTAGGCTCAGAGATTTTCTGTAAGGTCTGTTGGTTGTCATGGCATCAAAGGAATCAGCAATAGTGAGTATTGAGGTTTCAAGAGGTATGCTGTCATGACACAGACCGTCAGGATAGCCCTTTCCGTCATTTCTTTCATGATGATGACGAATAATATCTGAAATATTTGACAGATAACTTAAGTCGGCAATTATAGTAGCACCTATTTCAGGGTGAGATTTTATTGTTTCAAATTCATCCCGCTCCAGTTTGCCGGTCTTATTTAATATATTTTTATCTATTCCGATTTTACCTATATCGTGCAGCAAAGCGGCACTTTTTATCAAATCAATTTTGCTTTGAGGGAGTCCGATTTGCTTTGCAACTGCTTCGGAGTATGCGCTCACTCTTAACGAGTGTCCGCTGGTGTACGGGTCGTTTGCTTCAATAGCTCGTACCAAAACATTCATTGTTTCAAAATAGTTTTTGCGCATATCTATATAAAGCTTAAAAGTATACCTTGCCAGCAAAAGTGGAATGAAGAATAACAGCAGACCGCCGATACCGTAGCTGTTGTACGCAAATGCAAGTATTATGCCTAACAATCCAACTAAAAGCACATTTATCATCATGGAAAAGAAATTGTTTCTCCATATGTAAATAAATTTCTCATTTAATAATATTGACATTAAAGCTGACATAAAAAGGGTGTTCAGTAATATATATACTGATAATGCTGCAGCTCCTGCGACAGGATTATAAAAATCAAAACCTACATTTATAATATTATTTAAGTATACATATGCCATTCCAGCCATGCCTGAACATATCATAAGTTGGCTTGTGTTAAATATAGTTTTATATATAGGGTTGTTTAAAATATGGACTCTCCCTACGCCATCCTTATATGGAAATCTAAAAGCGACACCTATGGCGGATATTATTGAAGCCAATAGGGGATTTGTCAATATTATGGCAGAATAATACAGTGCAAAGCTTACGGAAATTGCGCCAACTTTAGGAAGCAATATAAAAAATGTTTCCGCAATAATTGATAATGCGGAAAATACTATGAGCAGGGAATAGTCATTTATAGCATATACTCTAGAAAGGTGCAACATAAGAACAAAAGCCGTAATAGCCAGTATGAAAATATATAAAAATAAATTTGTGCTTATTTTTTCTTTTTTAGGTATTTTATTGTCTGCAATATTTTTCATTTTCATTCCTCATATAATGAAGGGCTGACATGTTAAATTGCTGTTAAGCCCAAGTAAAGCTTGCGCCTGCAGCTAGTACCAATGCTACTATTGAAGATATTATAGGCATTAATTTTTTCATGTGTGAACCCCTCCTACAGAGAATCTCTGCTCTGTTCGCTAGTAGAACAGGAAGGTTTCGCTACGCTAGTTTTTTGTTTCTATTTTTTGTTTAGTCAGCCCGATCATTCTTTTATAAATAAACAGATTTTTCTGTTTATAGCATTAAGGGTAGCTTTTATTGTGGAATCGACCTTATTGTTATTAACAATTGCAGATCCTATCAGTGTGTTCTCTCTTCCACGCTCTATATGGGTAACGGAAGAAAGCATTACATCCATGCCTGCTATACGGGCGGCTTGTATATCATCAACTATGAAGCAGTCTAAATCAATTGCTTTTTTTATAGCGTTCAAAGTCGCCTGAGCCGCAACCATGAGGGTATTTTTTTCAGATTTTATTCCTTCTGCTTCTCCTATGTATTGTTTTTCATCCCATGAAAATTTAATGGAAATTTTTATTCTTTCCGAATTTGTCTCATTTGTATAACCTTCGTAAATCAGCCTGAAATCAGAGCTAATAGAAATGTTCTTATTAACTTGAGCAACACTTATAATCTTGTAATCTACATCCAAATTAAAATGAGACAGTAGAGCAGTTCTTATGTCCCGCACAATTTGTTTAGAGTGTCGGCTGCTGTCAGACAGGACATGTATTTCAGTTATATTATTATTAGAGTCGGTAATAATTTTACATGATAGAACAGATTTGATATTGGCGAGAAAATATTCTATTTCTTCGAAATCCATATTAGTCCTCCAAAACGTTATACTATCTTGATTATAATACAACATTCCCTATAATTCAACACAAAGTTAACAATAATTATTATATTTTTTAATAATTTTCAATAAATACAAAAAAATACATTTGCAGGCAGACCACAAACGTATTTTTTTGTATTATATTAATATTCATTAAAATATCTTATTAACCCAGTATATATTGCCCAAGCTGTTTTTTCCTGATATTCATCGGAAACCAGCTTCTTTTCTTCAGAAGGGTTTGATAAAAAACCGCATTCTATCAGCAGTACAGGAGGTTTCGTTTCGTCCATTATTTTTATGTTTTTTTTCACCTGAGGAACTCTTTTATTATTTTTATCAAGAATATTTTTTAATGAATCTTGCATTATTTCTGCGGCAATTTTTCCCGGCATGCTGTTTTTTTGATAAAAAACATGGGCGCCGTAATATTGTTTTTGCGGGAAGGAATTTAGATGTATGGAAATTGTCAAATCTGCTTCGGTTTCATTTATCATTTTTACCCTGTTTGTCAAATCTTCATTTTTCTTTTCTCTGATAGTTTTGGATTTTAGCGAATAGAGTCCTTCATCTTCATACCTGGTCATTTCTACATCGAATCCGCTTCCTTCAAGGAAAGCCATAAGCTTTTCAGATATTGCAAGAGTCAGGGGGGCTTCGCCAATTCCCATGTCACCGCTTGCTCCCTGATCGATACCTCCGTGTCCGGGGTCAATAAGAACCTTGAGCTTTTTTACCTGTTCTCTATCCGTTGCATCAATTGTCTCTGTTGTTTTGTTTATATCGGAAAATAATGACATCAGCATTACAATCATTAATGCTATCGCAAATATTATATTTACTCTTTTAAAAATATTTTCCATTGCTACCTCCAAAGCCTTTCTTATATAAGATTATGAGGGGCTGTCAACAATAATTACAAAATACTGCTTTATATAGTTGAAATTTTAATCGTGCGGCAGCAGGGCAGAAAACAGTAATATTTAATAGGAATTAATTAATCCAAAAGAGAATAAATATGTAATTTCTGATATTGTAAATCACAGCGCGGGATTGACAGATTACATATATGGCAGTAAACTGTAAAGAAATTTAAATAACAATTTTTAGGAGACATGACATGCACAAAAATAAATTAGTAGTTGTAGGAGTGGGACATGTCGGTTCATATGTTTTGGCAGATGCTATGAAAACCGGACTGTTCGCTGAAATAGGAGTAATTGATATTTTAGAGAATGTAGCTTATGGCGAGGCATTGGATCAAGCCCAGGCTACAGCATTGACTTATATGAACAACGTAAATGTTACAAATGGAGAATATGAACAATGTGCTGATGCAGATGTGATTATCGTAGCTGCAGGTCCAAGCATAATACCTGATCCAAATGATCCAAAAGGTGAACCAGACCGTACCTTATTGACAAAAACAAACTGTGAAGTTATTCGCGGTGTAATGAAAGGTATTACAAAATATACTAAAGATGCTGTTATTATTTTTATTACTAATCCATTGGATACTATGGTTTATATTGCCGAAAACGAATTTGGATATCCGAAAGGGCGTATTTTTGGTACAGGAACCATGCTTGATTCTGCCAGACTACGCAAAATAGTTGCTGATAATTACAATATTGATCCGAAATCTGTTACAGGATTTATGATGGGAGAACACGGCAGGACAGCTTTTCCTGTTATGAGCCATGTATATATCAGCGGGATTCCTTTATCTGAAGCAGATACTTTCCTAGAAGGAAAGAAAGATATACAAAATCCCGATGTGGTTAAAAAATTGACTGTAAGCGCTGCATATGAAGTGTTTAACGGCAAAGGCTGGACAAATGCAGGAGTCGCACAGTCGGCAGTTACAATGGCAAGGGCAGTGCTGTTAGACGAAAAAAGTATTTACCCTGCATCAACTACATTGCGTGGTCAATACGGTCATGACAAAGATGTGGCGCTGAGCATGCCATGTATTATAGGGCGTGAAGGTGTTTTGAAGCAGATACCTGTAAAGTTAAATGAATGGGAAACAAAAAAATTAGAAGAAACAATAGCGTATATCCAAGAAACCATGGTTGATGCAAAAACAGGTCCTAAATTTTCTAAGAGATAATATTTAAAATAAAAATCAAAGTTTTAGATACAGAGTATTTGAAACTTTGATTTTTATTGTTTGCTACAAAAACGATGATATATAATAATTGTGGCAAACATTATCATTTAGCGGTATAATAAAAATAAATGCTTGTTAGAAAGCATTGTAACAATAACATTTTAAGAGGTGAATTATGAAGTTAACTGATCAATATAAGGCTGCAAAGTATAAATTCCAAGGTAACGGTCCAAGAAGTATCGATATATTAAAGGAAGCCTTAAACAGTATACAAGAAGATAGGTTTGCCGATTTATACGGCAAAGGCGAAATTATTGAAGAATTTGAAAAGAAATTTGCTGGAATACTTGGAAAAGAATCAGCTGTTTTTATGCCAAGCGGTACGATGGCACAACAGATTGCTCTTAGGATCTACGCAGACGATAAAAACAACAAGAAAGTTGCATATCATCCTCTCTCACATTTGGAATTGCATGAGCAAGATGCAATAAAGATTTTGCATGGTTTGGAAACTGTTCTTTTGGGTGAAACAAACCGACTGTTTACCATAAAAGATTTAATGTCTGTTAAGGAGAATGTTGGGACTTTGTTAATTGAACTACCTCAGAGAGAAATAGGAGGATATCTGCCGGCTCTTAATGAATTGGAAGAAATTATAGAATACGCAAGGTCTAAAAATATGTACATCCATCTTGACGGTGCCAGATTATTTGAATCGCTTCCATACTATGAAAAATCTCCGGCTGAAATATCAGCGTATTTTGACAGCGTGTATATTTCCTTTTACAAGGGTATAGGTGCTGTTGCAGGAGCTGTTTTAGCTGGGGAAAAAGAGTTTATTAACAAAGCTAAAATCTGGAAACGCAGGCATGGAGGGGATTTAATAAGTCTCTATCCGTATATCATTGCTGCTGATTATTATTATGAAAAAAGAAAAGATATGATGAGTAAATTTCATGAAGAAGCTATAGAACTGGCAAAGTATTTCAATGATTTGCCATCTGTTCGTACGACACCTGAAATACCGATGACTAATATGTTTCATGTGCATGCTGATTTCAGCAGTGATCAACTGGAGAAAATAGTTTCAAAAATATTTAGCGAATTTGATGTTTCAATAGCCGGAGGTATTAAAAAAATAGATGAAAAAACATCAAAATTCGAAATATCAATTGGTGAAGAGTTTTCGAAAATTCCTAAGGAATTGTTAAAACAAGTATTTGACAGGTTTAATGAATACATAAAAGTAAGAAGCTATCTCTTTCATTGACATTTAAATCCTGTTGATTTATAATTATTTCATAAATAAATGAAAATGTACTTTGTTGGTAACTTTTGTTTTAATAGGGAAAACAGTAAAAGCTGTTACAGCCCCCGCTACTGTGAAAGGTGATAAGGCTCATTGCCACTGTGAAAATGGGAAGGCGAGCGTTAAATGATCCGAAAGTCAGGAAACCTGCCAAATTAGTTTTTTATGGATTGTCGGGAGGACTGTCTGAAATATGTGTGTAACCGCCTTCCGTTCAGGAGGGTTTTTTGTTTGTCCAAATAAGGTATGTCAGAAAGGAATAATATGAATTCACTCATCATCGGATATGTGCTTGATTTGATTATCGGAGATCCTCAAGGATGGTTTCATCCTATAAGACTCATAGGGAATATGATTTGCTTTGTTGAGGACAAGCTGAGAAAATGCTGCAAAAATTCAAAGGAAGAAACAGCGGCAGGAGCGATATTATGGTTTTCGGTTGTTTTTACTTCATTTGTAATTCCATATGTAATTTTATATTTTGCATCAAAGGTTAGTTTTATGCTTGCATTAATTATTGAAGGATTAATGTGCTACTACATACTTGCAACAAAAAGTTTGAAGGATGAAAGTATGAAGGTTTATAAATCACTGAAAAGAAATGATTTAGCTGAAGCTCGTAATTATTTATCTTTTATTGTGGGCAGGGACGTGGAAAAGCTTAATGAAGTATCTGTTGCAAAAGCGGCTGTGGAAACTGTTGCAGAAAATGCATCTGACGGGGTTATTGCTCCAATGCTTTACATAATGATTGGAGGAGCTCCTCTGGGATTTATGTACAAGGCAGTCAATACTTTAGATTCAATGGTTGGATACAAAAATGAAAAATATATAAATATAGGCAGGGTTTCAGCCATAGCTGATGATGTTGCAAATTTCATTCCCTCAAGGATTTCAGCGCTTATTATGATCGCTGTGGCATTTATTACAGGCATGGATTACAAAAATGCCCTCAGAATCTATTTGCGAGATAGGTACAATCACAAGAGCCCAAACTCAGCACATACGGAATCAGTGTGCGCCGGAGCTCTGGACATAATGCTTGGAGGAGACAGCTATTACGGAGGCGCGCTTGTCAGCAAGCCGACAATAGGAGATGACATAAGAAAAATAGAAATAGAAGATATTAAAAGGGCTAATAGGCTTATGTACGCAGCATCTATGCTGACGTTGGCAACAGGTTCATTGCTTTACTACTTTGTTACAAGCTTATAAAATAGGAGAATACTATGAGTATAGAAATACATGGCGCCGACATATATACGGCGGCCGAAAAAAACGGTAGCGGGATAAATGAAATATTGGATTTTTCATCAAACATAAATCCTTTGGGTATACCCGATTCGGTTAAATCCGCCTGTATAAATTCAATTGAATATTCTAACAGGTATCCGGACATCAATTCTTCAGAATTAATCCGAAGTATTGCATCAGTCGAAAAAGTCCCGACCAGCTTTATTTTTGCGTCAAATGGAGCAGCAGAAGCCATATATCGTATTGCTTTTTTCTTAATGCCCAAAAAAGGCCTTGTTACTGCACCGGCCTTCAGCGAATATGAGAGCGCATTGAAAGCAGTCGGTGCAGATATTAACTATTACAATCTGGGTGAAGAATATGAATTTAAGATAAAGGATAACATATTAAATCATATAAATAATGATACAGATATTGTATTTTTGTGCAACCCCAATAATCCAACTGGGCAAATAACAGATATTAAAACAACAGAAAAAATAATTGACAAATGTATGAAGTCAGGGGCAACTGTGGTTATAGATGAATGTTTTCTGGATTTTGTGGAAAATAAAGAATCATTAAGTTCTGTCAGACTAATGAATAAATACAATAATCTTATTGTATTGAAAGCATTTACCAAAATATATGCTATTCCGGGGATACGCCTGGGTTATTGTATGTCTTCAAAAAGAGATGTTATTAATGGACTGAAATCGTCAGGGCCTCCCTGGAATGTTTCGAATATTGCACAGGCTGCGGGGATTGCGGCACTGAAGGAAAGAGAGTATGTAAGCAGGACTGTTTCGTACATAAAGGAGCAAAGAAATTACATGCTCAGTGAACTAAATAAGTTGAATATTAAGGCATATAATTCTAATGCCAACTATATATTGTTTAAAATTTTTAATGATGTGGATTTAAAGGAAGAACTGCTTAAAAAAAATATATTGATAAGAAGCTGCTCAAATTACAAAAACTTTGACAGAAGCTATTACAGAATTGCAGTGAAATCAAAGAATGAAAATAAACTTCTCATTAAGGCATTGTATGAAATAAGGGAGATGCTATGAAGAAGGTTTTAATAATAATAGACGGTTTAAGTGAAAAAAATATAGCAGAGCTGAATGATATGCAGCCTTTAGAATACGCATATACACCGTTTATTGATAAGATTATTTATGAAGGGTTCCGAACAAAAAAGATGTATTGCCCTGATGGAAGAGAGCCTGACAGCTTGGGGTGCATTTTATCAATACTTGGAGTTAACGGAAATCTTATTCCAAAAAACAGGGCATATCTTGAGGCAGTTGCGGAAAATATTGATGCAGGAGAAGATGAGGTTGCTCTGAGATGCAACTTAGTGAGCATTCAAGGCAACAAGCTTGAATCCTTTAACGGTGAGGGTCTTACAAGAGAAGAGATGCGTTCAGCTTCAGGGAATATAAAACCCGGGGGCATTAAATTTTATCACTTGAATGAATACAGAAATATTATCATTGCTGGGAAATCAGAAAAGCTTTTTTCTATTAAGGATATGCCTCCTCATGAAAACATAGGAGGCAGAATGGAGTGCTTGCTGAATCAGCTTGAAGGAATTAAAGAATTAAAGGAATTTATAAATGATAACAAATTTTCTGTGAGAGGTAAAAGCTATATGTTTTATCCCTGGGGCGTTGCGGATAAAACAGTACTGCCTTCGTTTCCTGAATTGTTTGGAAAGAGTTGTTCGTGCATATGCAGTGCTGATATTATGAAAGGTATAGCCAAATCTATGAAGATGGACGTTCCTGTTCTTAAAAGGGGAACGGGGGATGTTGATACAGATTTAAGAGAAAAAGCGGAAAATGCAATTAATGAGCTGAAAACTCATGATACAGTTATAGTTCATGTAAACGGAACGGATGAAGCTTCCCATAGAAGGGACATAAAAGGAAAAATAAATTTTATTGAAAAAATAGACAAAGAATTAATAAAAATAATTTACGAAAACATAGAAAATGCAAGTATGATTATTGTATCGGATCATCAGACCAGCAGCATAACAGGCAGGCATGAAACCGGCTTTGTTGATTATATATGCAGCGATAGGAGGAATTAAGATGGCAAAAGTAATAATGGTTCAAGGAACAACTTCAAATGCGGGCAAGAGCCTTATAACAGCCGCTCTGTGCAGAATATTGACGCAGGACGGATACAAAACGGCACCATTTAAGTCGCAGAACATGGCTTTAAACTCGTTCATAACAAAGGACGGATTTGAAATGGGAAGAGCACAGGTTATGCAGGCAGAAGCTGCCAGCATAGAACCGGATGTTAGAATGAATCCTATCCTTTTGAAGCCTACTGGGGAAAAGGGATCGCAGATTGTATTGAACGGAAAGGTATTCAAGGACATGTCGGCTGAAGAATATTATACTTACAAGGATGAAATGGTTCCTCATATTATCAAGTCTTACAGTTCACTAGCGGAAGAATATGATATCATAGTTATTGAGGGAGCTGGAAGCCCTGCGGAAATTAATTTGAAAGAACAGGATATAGTGAATATGGGCATGGCAAAAATTGCTGATGCACCGGTTATTATAGTTGGAGATATTGACAGAGGAGGAGTCTTTGCATCTTTGGCAGGAACAATGCTTTTGCTTGATGAAGAAGAGAAGGATAGAGTTAAAGGCTTCGTAATAAATAAATTCAGAGGTGACATAAAGCTTCTGGAGCCTGGACTGGATATGCTTGAGAATATTGTTGAGGTACCTGTGTTGGGAGTAGTGCCTTACATGAACGTTGATATTGATGATGAGGACAGCCTTTCTGAAAGGCTTGTGGAAAGTTGTGAGCACAGCATGATTGATATTGCAGTTATTAAGCTACCAAGGTTGTCTAATTTTACTGATTTCAATGTGTTTTCATTAATCAGCGGTGTTTCGCTCAGATATGTATCGTCTGTGAGAGAATTGGGTAGTCCCGATATGATAATTATACCTGGCACTAAAAACACCATAGAGGATTTAAAATGGCTCAGGCAGTCGGGATTAGAGGTAAAGATAGTAAGGCATGCCAAGGAAGGAAGAGCCGTGTTTGGTGTATGTGGAGGCTATCAGATGCTTGGTGATATAATAAATGACCCCGAGGGTGTAGAAGGTGGAGGAAGCATCAGGGGGTTAGGTCTGCTTAAGACTGTTACAGACTTTTCAGGCACAAAGACTACAGTGCGTTCGTCGGGAAAAATAGGTGATATAAAAGGCTTTTACAGCCTGCTTTCAGGCATTGATGTGGAAGGATATGAAATTCATATGGGCAATTCAAAGATAATGGAAGGACAGCCCTTATGTTTACTGGATGAAAAAAAAGACGGATGTGTCCGCAGCAACGTTGCCGGAAGCTATATCCACGGAATATTTGACAGCAGTCGAGTTGTTAATGCCATTGTAAGAACACTTGCAGAGCATAAGGGTCTATCATTAGAAGAAATCAGCGAATTTGATTTTAAAAAATATAAAGAAATTCAGTATGATAAATTAGCAGATAATGTTAGGAATGCTGTTGACATGGAACAAATATATAGAATAATAGGAATATAAAATGAAAAGAGCAGGGTGCTTTGATTTTTGATTAATGTAACTCTTGTTTGCAAAAAAAGCCGAAATTTGTATTTAGCGATTATCGGCTTTTATATTTATCCATTATTTTATTTATGCTCAATGTTTTTTCCAGATAGATGGAGAAAATAAAACCAATACCGGGAGAATCTCCAATCTTCCAACTATCATGCACATAGTAAAAACTATTTTGCTGATGTTTGAAAAATCAGCAAAGTTTCCCACTGGCCCTACGGCCCCCAATCCAGGTCCAATGTTGCTTATTGTGGCAATTACTGCTGTAAGTGATGTCTGGAAATCAAAATTATCCAACGATACAATAAGTACCGCAAAAATTATTATGATTATATATGCAAAGAAAAATATCAAAATGCTTTTTATGGTGTCGTCATCGACTGGTTTCCCGTCAATTCGTATTGTCTGAACTGAATTAGGATGAATCGTGTGCTTTATTTCATGAATCAATGTCTTAAAAAGTACCAAAATTCGTATTGACTTCATTCCGCCTCCAGTTGAGCCGGCACAAGCGCCAAAAAGCATCAAGGTTACAAGAATCGCTTTTGAAAACATAGGCCATAAATTGAAATCTGCCGTAACATACCCTGTAGTTGAAACGACTGTGGAAACGGCAAAGGCTGAATGTGTCAAGGCTTTAATTATATCGTAATCAAAATCATGAAGAACATTCAAAAATACAAGAAATATTGATATTAAAACATAGGATGCATATAAGCGAAATTCTTCGTTTTTAAATACTTTAAATATGTTTTTAAAGCTACCGCTAGTCAAAAACAAGTAATAAAGGGCAAAATTAACACCGAACGAAAACATTCCGAATATAATAATCCAATTTATCAATATGCTGTTGTAGGCTCCAATGCTCAGCGCCTTATTTGAAAATCCACCTGTTCCTGCAGTACCAAAGGCGTGAATAAAAGAATCAAAAGCTGGCATTCCTGCCATAATAAGAAGTATAACCATGGCTGCAGTCATGCTGGCGTAAATGATGTAAAGTATTTTCGACGAGTTTGAAAGCTTAGGCACGAGCTTACCAAATGTTGGTCCAGGGCTTTCTGCTCTCATTAAAAAAACTGAACGTGCTCCTAATAATGGAGCCAGAGCCATTGTAAATACAAGCACGCCCATACCACCTATCCAGTGTGTGAAGCTTCTCCAAAAAAGAAGTCCGCGGGGCATACCCTCAATATCTGTTAATATGCTTGAACCGGTTGTTGTAAACCCGGACGCAGTTTCAAATAAAGCATCTATGTATGAAGGTATGGAACCGCTTATATAAAACGGAAGTGCACCGGCTAAGGACATTACAAGCCAACACAATGCAACTGATGCATAGCCTTCTCTTTTTCTCATTTCATTTTCGTTAGTTTTAATATTTTTAAATAATAATCCGAAGATACCACATAATAATATTGCTATAATAAAAGCTTTTACCTCGTAGCTGCCATCAACAGCCGAGATTATCAGGGAGGGCATCATCAGAATGGATTCCCAAAATAACACTGTACCCACTATTTTTAGTACAATTTTAATATTCACTCTGAATACCTCTCATTAATTTTCTAAAATTTCACTTAAATCACTTATAAATCCTGTTTTAGTTACAACGATTACCTTATCACCTTGTTTGATGCAGTCATCACCGTATGGGATGATTATTTTCTTGTTTCGTACAATCGCTGCAATTAATATATCTTTCTTTAAATTAAGATCCTTAAGTTTGATATCGTTTAACTCAGGTGAATTTTTAGCTGTGAATTCAGCAACCTCCGCCTGGTCATCCAATATCTTGTACAACTTTTCAACAGCTATGCCCTGAGAGTTGTCCAAGGCTCTTACATACCTTAAAATGTTGTTCGCTGTTGTCAGCTTAGGGCTTATTATGCTGTCCAAGCCAAGTCTTTTAACTATTGGAATGTAATTGTGACGGTTAATTTTTAATATAACCTTTGGAACTCCGCATTGGTGTGCGTACAAAGATGAAATTAAATTTTCTTCGTCCATATCGGTTAATGAAATCATTGCATCTGCAGTTTGTATGTTTTCATTATCCAAAACCTCTTGATCCGTACCATCGCCGCAGATTATTAAAGCATTGTTAAGCATTTCGCTTAGCAGAACACATCTGCCCTTATTTATTTCAATAATTTTTGTATGCATTCCAAGTTCATTCAAAAGCCATGTCAAATATATTGCTATTCTGCTTCCACCAATTATTGTAACGTTTTTCGCTTTGTGTGAGCTTCTTCCTAAAAAACTGAAAAATTTAGAAATATCTCCTCTTTCTCCGATAACATAGACTGTATCGTTCAAATTGAATGTATAGTTACCATTTGGAATTATAATTTCATTGTTTGTTCTGACTGCGCAGAACAACACCTTTGATGGGAGCTTTTTAGTAAGATCCATAAGTTTTATATTTATTATTGGATCTGTTTCAAGCACACGGAACTCAACCATTTCCAGCATGTTGTTTGCAAAAGTTTCCACATTGGTCGCCGATGGGAATTGAACCATCCTTGCTAATTCATCTGCAGCATCCATTTCCGGATTAATAACCATATCAAGCTCAAGCTCCTGCTTAAGCATTTTGTATTCATTGGAATAATCTGTGTTTCTTATACGTGCAACGGTATGTTTTGCACCTAGTTTTTTCCCTATAACGCAGCATATCATATTTAATTCATCACCGTCGGTTACGGCAATGAGCAAATCAGCTCCATTTATATTTGCTTCCTTTAAAATTTCAGCACTTGCGCCGTTACCCCTGATGCACATTATGTCCAATGTTTCATCAGCGTGGTTCAAAACTACTGGGTTGTTATCAATTAGTATGACATCGTGTTCCTCGGTAGTCAGCTGTTGGGCTAACGTATATCCGACCTTTCCGCCTCCGACAATAATAATTTTCATATTTCCTCCGAACATTACAGGCTAAATATTAAGTTAATTTGTTTAGTAAAATACTATGTATTATATCATAAAATTGAGATTTTGCAAGATAATTCGCATTTTTTAACGTTAAAGTAATAAGTATAACAGATATAAACACCTTGCGTCATAAAACGGACGAAGCGTCAGATATTTGACGTAAACTTTGAAAGAATTACGCACTTACTATGTTAAATTTTGTTGGAACCAGGCTTTAGCAATCAATGATAACGTTTGGCATAGTTATTGCAAAAACATAAGTGAAAAACATAGACGCTTTTATGGCATAATTTTTGAGAGGAGAAAATAAATGAGAATTGAAAAACATCCAATCCTTGAGTTCCGCAGGAATAAGAAAATTTCATTTACATTTAATGGTGAGAAGATTGAGGGTTATGAAGGAGAAACAATAGCTGCAGCTTTGCATGCGGCAGGAGTTAAAGTTTTGGGTAAAAGTCTGTTTATGCACAGGCCGAGGGGATTTTACTGTGCAATAGGAAATTGCTCGTCTTGTTTAATGAAGGTAAACGGGGTGGCAAACGTAAAAACCTGCGTTACGGATCTTGAGGAAGGAATGGTGGTTGAAACACAGGAAGGCAAAGGAGAGATAATATGAGAGAGGCAGATTTGGTTGTAATAGGCGGAGGGCCTGCAGGATTGTGTGCCGCAATAAGCGCTGCTGAAAGCGGAGCAAGAGTATTAGTTATTGAAAGAAACAAAGTACTTGGAGGCCAGCTTGTAAAACAGACACATATGTTCTTCGGTTCTGAGAAACAGTATGCTTCTGACAGAGGTATTGACATTGCCGGAATGTTATTAAATAAATTAGGTTGTTTTAATAACGTCGAAATTCTGACGGAGACCACAGTTGTGGGGATGTATGAAGACGGGGTGATATCGGTTCTTCACAAGGAGGATGTGTATTATAAAATTAAACCTAAAGCAGTTGTAGTTTCAACGGGTGCTTTTGAAAAAGCTTTGGCTTTCCCTAACAATGATTTGCCGGGAATTTACGGAGCAGGTGCAGTGCAGACGCTCATGAATGTTCACGGCGTAAAACCCGGGGATAAAGTGCTGATGGTTGGGGCAGGCAACATAGGTCTGATTGTGAGTTATCAGCTTATTCAGGCCGGGGTTGAGGTAGCAGCAATTCTTGATGCAGCACCGCGAATAGGAGGGTACCTTGTTCATGCTTCTAAAATAAGAAGAATGGGTGTTCCGATACTTACGTCGCATACAGTTAAAGAAGCTATTGGAAAAGACTTTGTGGAAAAAGCTATAGTAAGCCAGGTTGATGAAAAATTTCGGCCGATTGCTGGAACTGAAAAAGAATTTGATGTTGATGTAATTTGCATATCCGTAGGGTTAACACCGCTAAATGAGCTGCTTTCTATGAGAGGATGTCAGATGAAGTATGTTCCTCAGCTGAGCGGGTTTGTGCCTATAAGAGATGAAAACTATGAAACAACTGTTGAATATGTGTTTGCCGCAGGAGATGCAACAGGTGTGGAAGAAGCCAGCGCAGCCATGGTTGAAGGTTATCTGGCAGGTTTGTGCGCAGCTTCAAAAATTGGATGCACACCTGATGATTTTGACGAAAGAAAAAGTGATTATGTTAAACAGTTAAATGATCTGCGCTCAGGTCCCGTGAGCAGACACATATTATCAGGAATTGAACAAATAGTTATATAACAGGAGGTTGTGATGTTCGAAAAAACAGGAATACCAAGTAAAGAAATGGTTACGGGCAAATTCCCTTCAATAGAAAGAATAAATAAAGGACCGGTTGCGGTTGTTGAATGCTACAAAGAGATTCCGTGCAATCCGTGTGAAACAGCATGTAAATTTAATGGAATCAATGTAGGTGATGACATAAATAACATTCCGGTTTTGAATATTGATAATTGCACAGGCTGTGCTGTATGCTTAAGCAAATGTCCTGGGCTTGCTATAATGGTTGTGGACGGTTCTAAATCTGAAGAAAACGTACAAATAAAGATTCCTTATGAGTTTCTTCCGCTTCCTGAAAGGGGCGATATTGTAAGAGGTTTGGACAGAGAAGGGAAATATGTTGCGGATGTAACGGTTGTTAATGTTTTAAACCCAAAATCTTTTGATAGGACTCCGGTAATAACCATAGAAGCTGACAGAAAATATATTTATGAATTAAGAAATATTCAGGTGGAGGCATAGATGGACGAAAATACTATAATTTGCAGATGTTCGGATGTTACATTAAAGCAGGTCAGAGATCTTATAAATGATGGCTATGTGACATATGATGAAATAAAAAGAATTACTCGTATCGGTATGGGCCCGTGTCAGGGAAAAACCTGCGGTCAGCTTGTAATGAGAGAAATAGCCAATGCAACCGGGCAAAACATTAAGGATGTAAAATTCCAGACGACAAGACCTCCGGCAGTGGGAGTTAAGCTGGGACTTATAGCAGAGGAGGGAAGAAGAAATGAAGAATAGTGCAGAGGTGGTAATTATAGGTGGCGGCATATCAGGATGTTCTACTGCCTATAACCTGGCAAAAAAAGGCGTTAAAAATATTGTTGTGCTGGAGAAAAACTATATATGCAGCGGCTCTACTGGTAGGTGCGGTGCAGGCGTTAGAATGCAGTGGGGAACAGAGATGAACTGCAAAATTGCCAAAAAAAGCATTGAATTTTACGAACATGCTAATGAAATTCTTGAATACGACAGAGATGTTGAGTTCAAACAAAGCGGATATTTGCTGATAGCAGATAATGAAAAGGAAATAGAGCAGTTTAAAAAAAATATTGTAGTTCAGCATGAGTGCGGTATACCATCAAGCCTTCTTACGCCGGAGGAAGCAAAAAAAATAGTTCCGTACTTAAATACAGACATGCTTAAAGGCGCTGCTTATTGCAGCAAGGATGGATTCTTGAATCCATTTAAGACCACAGACGCATTTTACAGGGCAGCTAAAAGGTTAGGTGTGAAATTTAACACCTTTACCGAAGTAACAGGCATAATAAAAGAAAAAGGTAGAGTTACAGGTGTAGAAACAAACAAAGGGGTTATACACACAAATATTGTTGTTAATGCAACCAATGCATATTCAAAAAGTATTTGTGATATGATCGGACTAGGTATACCAGTATATTCTGAAAGACATCAGATATTGGTTACTGAACCTGTTGAACCTATGCAGGAACCAATGGTAATGTCATTTGGGCTTAATCTTTATGTGCAGCAGTCGCCTGAAGGGTCATTTATAATGGGTAGAGGTGATAATAGCGAGCCAAGAGATTTAAGAATTACTTCAAGCTGGCATTTTGCAGAGGAGATGGCAAAGACTATTGATGCTGTATTGCCTCCGATTTCCAAATTAAGAGTAGTGAGGCAGTGGGCGGGATTATATAACATGACGCCTGATAAGCAGCCTATTTATGACAAAGCAGAAAATGTGGAAGGTTTTTATCTCGCTGTAGGTTTTAGCGGACATGGCTTCATGTTTGGGCCTATAACAGGGGTAGCCATGTCTGAAATGATATTGGGTGAAAAGCCGACAGTGGACGTGAGCATGCTTAACCTTGATAGGTTTAGGACTGGAAACCTTATACTTGAACCTTCTGTTGTTTAGATTGTATTGCAGTTAAAGGAGCACCTGCAGTCATTTGCGTTGTTTCTAACTAGTTAGAACGACTAATTGATATTAAAATGATTTGATTTTTGTTATGTTTGGCTTTATAATAAAATATAGGCGGACAATTTCATTCAGCATATGTTTTTTAAATAGGTAATCGTTCGCAACTACTATGAGAGGTGAAAAATGAGGAAAAAGTATTTGGATAAGCTTGTGAATATTTTGCAGAAAAATAATATGGATGCCATTCTAATTGCACCTTCGGAAGAAATGGAATTCATAATGGGGCATAACACACATCTTTGCGAAAGATTTCAAGCATTAGTTATTAAAAAAGACGGAACATATTTTTACATATGCAACCTGCTAACGGTTGACGAGGTTCAGGCTGTCTTGGGTCCGAATATAAAAGTTTATGGATGGTTTGACGGAGATATATTTACGGACACAGTCAAAAAAGCATTTGAAGAAAACGACCTTATAGGAAAAGTTATCGGAGTAAACTCTACTGAAAGGGCATTTTTAGTTCTCCAGATAATGGATGCGATGGATGTCAAATTTGTAAACGGAAAGCCGCTGCTGGAAGAAATGAGAATGATTAAGAATGATGAAGAGCTTGAGAACCTCAGAATGGCTGCACGAATTACAGATGAATCATATGAAGAACTTTTAAAATATATTAGACCTGGAATAAAAGAAGCTGATATTGCAAGAAAAATGAACGAAATATTTAAGGAAAAAGGTGCAGATGAAGGATTTACAATGGTTTGTTCAGGGCCTAATTCGTCATATCCTCACTACAATTCTGACCAGAGGGTAATTCAGGAAAAAGACGTTATAATTCTTGACTGGGGATGCAAGTATAAAAATATGTGTGCTGATATGTCAAGAACTGTATTCGTAGGAGATATTACAGAGGAAGAAAGAAAAGTATATGAAATTGTACTGGCGTCTCAGGAAGCAGGTGAAAAGTCTGCTGTTGAAGGAGCATATATACCGGATGTAGACAAGGCGGCAAGAGAAGTTATCGAAAAATCCGGATATAGTAATAATTTCTTCACCAGACTGGGACACGGTATAGGATATTCAGTGCACGAAGCGCCGGATATTAAGGCAAGTAACAAGAGAAAGCTTGAAAAAGGAATGGTTTTCAGCATAGAGCCGGGAATCTATATAGCAGGAAAGTTTGGTATGCGCATAGAAAATATTGTGGCTGTTACCGAGAACGGCAATGAAGTGCTGAACAAAGCGACAAAGGAAATTCAAATAATTAAGAAATAATAAAGAAATAACAATTATAATGAGGATTTGCATATGCTGCAGATTCTCATTATTAATTTTATGCCCTTCATTTGAATTCTAAGTTAACAAACACTTGTAAAATATTGATGTATTAATTATAATTAAATATATTATAATCAAAGGAGAGCAAAATGGATTTTAAGGAAGCTGCTTTACAACTGCATAAAAGCAATGTGGTTGTCGACACTCATCTTGATCTTGCAGGCGAAATATACAACAGGTACCTTGCGGGTGAGAAAGAAGTAATTAAAAATAAATATTTAAGCAATTTCAAAAAAGGGGGATTCAATATTATTGTATCTTCTTTGTTCATAGATGATATATTTTTGCCGGAAATGGGATTGAGAGTTGCGTTAGGTCAAATAAGAGCGCTGATGGAAGATATAGAGACGTTAAAGGGAGAGGTTATTCTTATAAAGACAAAAAAACAGATGGAAGATGTAATAAAAGAAAATAAAATAGGAATAATGCTGTCTTTTGAGGGCTTAGATCCAATAGGGAATGATATTGGGCTTTTAAAAATATTTTATGAACTTGGTGTACGCGCAGCCGGTCTTGTATGGAGCAGAAGGAACTACGCGGCTGATGGTTGCAGTTTTAATCCAGTTGAAGAAGGGCAAAGAGGCGGGCTTACAAAATTTGGAGTAAACGCTGTGAAAGAGATGGATGAAATGAATATGTTGATTGACGTAAGCCACTTAAACGACGAAGGATTTTATGATGTTTTAAAATTTACTGAGAAGCCATTTATAGCTTCCCATTCAAATTCAAGAAACATTCATGGAAGGATGCGAAATTTAACAGACGAACAAATTAAAATTATAGGTGAAAGAGGCGGCGTAATAGGGATAAACGCATACAAAAATATTGCAGGAGTTAAGGATGGAGAAAACCCTGTTAAAAAGTTGGCCGACCATATTGAGCACATGGTTAACCTTGTTGGGGCAAAACATGTTGGATTTGGATTCGATTTGTGCAATGGTTACTATGAAAGCGAATTGAAGTTTAAATTTGAACCGTATAATAATGACAGCCTGAATTCCCATGCGGAGGCTGTATTAATAACTGAAGAGCTTTTAAGAAGAGGTATGTCAGAAGAAGATGTGAAATTAATTATAGGCGGAAATTTCTATAGAATATTTAATGATATGCTTCAATAATTGAAAAGGAATGGATGAGAGAATGAAGTATTTTATTAAAGAATGGGTTGTACCTGTTGTAATAGCTCTGGTAATAGTAATATTTTTGAACAAATTTGTATTCATATTGGTTACCGTGCCAACGGGCTCTATGGTGGGTACAATTATGCCCGGAGACAGACTTTATGTTAATGAATTGTTTGATATAAAAGATGCGGAGCGGGGAGATATATTAGTGTTCAAATCGGATGAGCTTGATGAAAAAAGATTGGTTAAAAGATTGATAGGGCTCCCAGGGGAGACAGTCGAGGTTAAGGAAGACGGCAGTGTGTTTATCAACGGAGAAAAATTAGATGAACCTTATGTTACTAAAGCCGAAGGCGAAGAAAAAGTATTTAAAGTTCCGGAGAATTCTTACCTGTTTTTTGGAGATAACAGACCTATTTCATATGATGCACGTTATTGGGAAAATCCATATATAGACGGGAGCAAAATAATAGGAGATGTTAAATTTAGATTTTTCCCCTTTACCAGAATAGGTAAAGTTGAATAAATCTAAAAATTAACTAATATTTGAATATTGAACGTTTATTAAGTTTGATTCTTATTAATAAATAAAGTGGAGGAGTATGATGAAAAGAGTACTAGATGGATTAAAACCAGAAAAGGTATTTTACTATTTTGAGGAAATATCGAAAATTCCAAGAGGATCCGGAAATGAAAAACAAATTTCGGACTACTTGTATAACTTGGCAAAGTCCAAGAACTGGGATGTTGTTCAGGATGATTATTTAAATATCATAATAAAAAAACCTGCCTCAAAAGGGTATGAAAATGCACCAGTTGTTATGCTTCAGGGGCATATGGATATGGTTTGCGAAAAAAATGAAGGCATTGAACATGACTTTGAAAAAGATCCTATAAAATTAAGAGTTATTGACGGAAATATTTATGGCACGGAAACAACTTTGGGTGCAGATAACGGAATTGCTGTTGCATATGCGCTATCTATACTTGATTCGGATGATATTAAGCATCCAGCATTGGAAGTTTTGATAACCGTTGATGAAGAAAAAGGAATGAGCGGTGCGGAAAATGTAGATGCCAGTTTGTTTAATAGCAAGTATTTGTTAAATCTTGACAGCGAGGAAGAGGGCGTTTTTACCTGCGGATGTGCAGGCGGATGCGGTGTAGATTTTAAAATACCTGTCATTCAACAGAAAACTAAAATGCAAGCATATAAGCTTATCGTTAAAGGGCTTCAGGGAGGTCATTCAGGTTCGGATATTGATAAAGAAAGAGGAAATGCCAATAAAATTCTGGGAAGAATTCTCTATGATTTATATGATATTGTTGATTTAATAAGCATAAACGGAGGTTCAAAGGGAAATGCCATACCTAGAGAGGCACATGCGTTTATCGCTTCAAGCAATATTGAGCAAGTACAAGAAAAAGTAAATTGTTGGAATGAAATCTTAAGAAACGAATATTCATTTACTGATAAGCAAATAGAGATTCTATTGGAAAAATCTGATTCAGAAGAACATCCTTTAGAAAAAGATATATTTAAAAAAGTTGTAAGCGCCATCAATTTAATACCTAGCGGCGTTTTGTCCAAAAGCACTGTAATAGATTTGGTAATAAGCTCAAATAACCTTGGAGTTATAACACAGAATGATAAATCCATAATATTGAACAATCAGGTAAGAAGTTCAGTAAAATCACTAATAACAAATAACGTGGAATATGTAATGAAGCAGATTGGAGAGGCTTTAGATATTGAATGCGTGATCGGAGGGTGTTATCCGGGATGGGAATATGCCAAGGAATCTAAAATAAGGGACATTTGCACAGAAGCCTATCGCGATATTTTTGGTAAAGAACCTGTTGTGGAAGCTATTCATGCAGGTCTGGAGTGTGGTCTGCTGATGGGTAAAATACATAATTTGGATGCAATTTCAATGGGCCCAGATGCATACGACGCACATTCTCCCAATGAACATGTAAGCATTAAGTCTACTGAAAATGTCTATAATTTGCTCTTAAAAATTCTAGAAAAAATTAAATAAACCAATACTTGTTTTACGTAAGCAAGCATTGTCTTTATATTAACTACAAAAATATTGTTTTGAATGTATAGAGAATGCTTGCTTTTCAACTTTCTATGGTTAAATTTGAATATAAATTCATCAAATTCAATTTTTACTATATGCAATTAACTAAAAATACCAGCAAATTGAATTCGTTAACATCATTGAAAAAAACGATTTCGTTACATAAATAAACGCTAGTGGTATAAAAATAAATATATTGAAATGTATTAGTTTCTATGTTATAATAACCTACACATTTAGCTAAGAGAGGAGAAAGAAAAGTGGTAAAATATATAGTAAAAAGAATTATTTCAGCATTTATTACTATATGGTTTATTTTGACTTTGACATTCATTTTAATGAACAGCATTCCAGGTGACCCGTTTTCATCAGGAAAGGCTTTGCAGCCGGAGGTCGAAGCAGCAATCAAAGCAAAATACGGGTTGGACAGACCTATAATTGAGCAATATTTTACTTATTTAAAAAATTATGCACACGGAGATTTCGGTGTCTCATTCAAGAAAATAGGTTTAACAACAAATCAAATAATTGGTGATGGGTTCCCATATTCGCTGAAAATCGGAGCATGGTCATCGTTATTTATAATAGTGGCGGGCATATCTTTCGGGATAATATCGGCACTTAAACAAAATAAGATTCCTGACAGAATAATGATGGTAGTTTCAACATTGGGAGCAACTATACCGAGTTTCGTTTTTGCTACAATGTTCATTTATATATTTAACAGGAAGTTGGGCTGGGTGCCTTCCTTCGGTGCCGGTACATGGAAGCATTATATCGGTCCTGTTCTTTGTATAGGTATGTTTTCGCTTGCGTATGTAACAAGACTTACAAGGACTTCGGTTCTTGATGTTCTGCAGCAGGACTACATAAGAACTGCAAGGGCAAAAGGATTATCCGAAGGCGTTGTAATTGTAAAACATGCTTTAAGAAATGCGCTTATCCCGGTTGTAAGCTATCTTGGGCCAATGATAGCAGGTCTTATTACTGGATCATTTGTAGTTGAAAAAGTATTTGGTATCGCAGGAATAGGTTCGCTGTTTACAACAAGTATTATGAACAGAGACTATACTTTAATTATGGGTATCACAGTGTTTTTTGGTATATTTATAGTAATTGCGACTTTAATAGTGGATATTCTTTATGTTTTCATAGATCCGCGTATTAAGTATGATTAGGAGGAACTTATAGATGGAAAACAATTTTAAAATGTCTCCTGATATGTGGACGCCTTTGGAGAAATCAGAAAAGGATGCGGAAGGTGTATCCAGACAAAGTCTTACATTTTGGCAGGATGCGGCAAGAAGATTAAAACAAAATAAAGTTGCAATGATTTCACTGGTTATTGTTGCTATTATGATTTTGGCATGTGCTTTTGTGCCGATGTTTTATCCAATAACTTACGAAGATCAGGTTTTGGACTTTTCAAATATAGGCATTATGCTTGACATATATGAAGTGGACGGAAATTATTTCTATATGAACGGCGAATATTATCTTTTGGACATCACAAAGGATGGAGAACTTCTTCAGAAACATCCACTTGTTAAGGATGACGTGCAGAATAAAAGGTATATTTATGATTTTAGCGGTAAAGAGGTAATTGTCGATTACAGTCCGTACTTTAATGCCAAAGTTGAATATAACAGCTTGGAAAAGAAAGCAAGAAAAGATCCTACGATAGACTTGACTGAAGCAAAATTCAACCTCGACAATGCGAAAAGAGTTGAGCTTACTGTTGAAGGCACAGAAATAAAGCCTGTTGATACGGTTCACAACAAGACGTATATATTTGGCACAGACAATCTCGGAAGAGATATGTTCATAAGAATACTTCACGGAGGCAGGATATCATTCATAGTAGGTTTTGTCGCTGCATTTGTTAATTTCATCATAGGGGTTCTGTACGGAGGTATATCAGGATATATCGGAGGAAGAACAGACAATCTAATGATGCGTGTCGTTGACGTAATAAACGCCATACCTACACTTTTATATGTTATACTCCTGATGGTTATAATGGGAAGTGGTATGACACCTATAATTGTTACACTGAGTATAACCTACTGGCTAAGTATGGCTAGACTTGTAAGAGGACAGGTTCTTGGACTTAAGGAACAGGAATTTGTATTGGCAGCACAGTCTTTGGGCGCATCAACAAACAGAATAATGTTAAGGCACCTGATTCCTAATATGATGGGGCCGATAATGGTTTCTGTAACCATGCAGATACCGAACGCCATATTTACTGAAGCTTTTTTAAGTTTCGTAGGTTTAGGAGTTTCAGCTCCTCAGGCGTCTTGGGGTTCACTGTGTAATGATGCATTGCTGACATACATGACATATCCGTACCAATTGTTCTTGCCGGCTTTTGCAATATCAATAACAATATTGGCGTTTAATTTATTTAGCGACGGTTTAAGAGATGCTCTTGACCCAAAACAAAGAAAGTAAAGTGAGGTGTAAAAAATGTCAGAAAAATTATTAGAAGTTAAAGACTTAAGGACATCATTTTTCACTCACTTAGGCGAAGTAAAGGCTATAAGAGGCATAAGCTTTGATGTTGAAAAAGGAGAATCCTTAGGTATAGTAGGTGAGTCAGGAAGCGGTAAAAGCGTTACCTCTTTATCTATTATGAGACTATTGTTATATCCAGGTAAAATTGTAGGCGGAGAGATACTGTTCAATGGAGCTGATATAGTAAAAAAATCAAACAGAGAAATGATGGGCATCAGAGGAAATGAGATTGCAATGATATTTCAAGACCCTATGACATCATTGAATCCTGTTTATACAATAGGAAATCAAATTACCGAAGCGATTATGAAGCATCAGAAATTATCGAAAAAAGATGCAAATGAAAAAGCTTTGGAAATGCTGAAGCTTGTTAATATACCGGACCCTGAAAAGAGAATAAAGAACTATCCTCATGAGTTTTCGGGAGGTATGAGACAAAGAGCTATGATAGCAATAGCTCTGTCTTGCGAACCTGAATTGCTAATTGCAGATGAGCCTACTACGGCTCTTGACGTTACGATTCAGGCACAGATACTTGATTTGATGAAAACACTGAATTCTAAGCTTGACACATCAACAATGCTTATAACTCATGATCTTGGAGTTGTTGCTGATGTTTGCTCAAGAGTAGTTGTTATGTACGGCGGTCTCATAATGGAAAAAGGGAGCATAAAAAATATTTATTATGAACCGAGGCATCCGTATACTATGGGATTGCTAAAATCAATACCAAAAGTAGCTTCCGATGAAAAACAAAGGCTAATTCCAATAGCAGGTACTCCTCCTGATTTATTGCATCCTCCTACAGGATGTCCGTTTTATGCAAGATGTGAGTATGCTATGCGCATATGCAACCAGGAGCAGCCTCCGTATTTTAAAACAGCAGATGGGCAGCACGAATCAATGTGCTGGTTACTCCACCCTGAAGCTCCCAGAAATGAAGAGTATGAACGATTGAAGGGAGGAGTAAGAATTGGAAAATAAGGAAATATTGATTGAAGTTAAAAACTTGAAAAAATATTTTATAAAAAATAAAGGATTTATACAAAAAAAACTTGAAATAACGAAAGCGGTTGATGACGTATCTTTTTATATAAAAAATGGAGAAACACTGGGGCTGGTTGGTGAGTCCGGTTGCGGTAAATCAACTACTGGACGTACTATTTTGAGACTTTACGAGCCTACGTCAGGAGAAATACTGTATAACGGAAAGGATATTGCAAAGTTAAACATAGAACAGCTTATGCCGTATAGAAAGAAAATGCAGATGATTTTCCAGGACCCGTATGCATCATTGAATGCCAGGATGACGGTTTCTGATATAATTGGGGAACCCATGGATATACATCATCTGGCTTCCGGAAAAGAGCGTCAGGAAAAAATTTATGAGTTGCTTGATACAGTAGGGTTGAATAAGGATCATGCTGCGCGTTACCCTCATGAATTCTCCGGAGGACAGAGACAACGTATAGGTATTGCCAGATCATTGGCCGTTGATCCAGAATTCATAATATGTGATGAGCCGATTTCGGCTCTTGACGTTTCTATTCAGGCACAGGTTGTAAATATGCTTGAAGATCTGCAGGAAGAAAGAGGATTGACGTACCTGTTTATAGCTCATGATTTGTCTATGGTTAAACATATATCAGACAGGGTAGGGGTTATGTATCTCGGAAGCCTTGTGGAGGTTGCAAAAAGCAGTGAACTGTATGCAAATCCGGTTCATCCGTATACTCAGGCTCTGCTGTCTTCAATTCCTATACCTGATCCAGACATAGCAAAAGCATCAAAAAGAATCGTTTTAGAAGGAGACGTTCCGAGTCCTGTAAATCCGCCTTCAGGCTGTAAATTCAGGACAAGATGCAGGTATGCAACAGATATATGCAAAGAAGTGTCGCCTGAACTTAAAGAAGTCGAAAAAGAACACTTTGTAGCATGTCATTTGGTAAATAAATAATGATGTTTTCATCCTTTATGCAATGTGTTAAAAGTATAACTCTTGACATATTGCATAAAAAGGGTGATAATATAAATGCAGCCAAAAAATGGCTGTAAATACATAGATATTTGGAGGGATTTTATGTTAAAGAGAGTACTGGCGTTAATAGTGGTACTAGCAATGGTATTTTCTATAGTTGGCTGCGCTAAGCAGGAAGCACCTGCACCTACAGATGAGCCAGCAGAGGAAACACCATCAGAAGAACAGCCGGCTGAACAAGCAGCAGGTAATGACGATTATTTAGTTTGGAACATAGCAGTTGACTCACAAACTTGGGACCCAACGCTTAACAGTTCTGCAGACGGTGGACACATAATTCAAAACTTATTTGAAGGTTTGACAAGAGAAACAAAAGATGGTATTGAAGCTGCCGCAGCAGATAGTTGGGAAATTACAAATGACGGTAAAACTTATACATTCAAATTAAAAGAAGGTCTTAAGTGGTCAGACGGACAACCGTTAACAGCTAAGGATTTTGAATATGCTTGGAAAAGAGCATGCGATCCCGCAACAGCATCAGAATATTCTTTCCTTGTAACTAGCTACTTAGTTGGTGGAGAAGAATTTTTTAACGGTGAAGGTACAATAGATGAAGTGGGAGTTAAGGCACTTGACGATACAACTTTAGAAGTTAATCTGAAATTCCCTGTATCTTACTTCCTGAGCTTGACTTCATTCTATACTTACATGCCTGTAAGACAGGACATAGTTGAAGCTAACGGTGAAGGTTGGGAAAAGAATCCTGAAACTTGTATTTCAAACGGAGCTTTCAAGCTTTCTGAATATAAGACTGGCGATCATTTAACAATGGTTAAGAACGACCAGTACTGGGATGCAGACAGCATTAAACTTGCTGGAATTAAAGGCCTTATGATAGTTGAAGGAACTACTGCTCTTAACGGTTATGAAAATGGAGAAATCCAAGTTCTTGACAGTATTACTATAGAACAGATTCCAAGACTTCAAAAAGAAGATCCTAACTTCAAAATTACTCCTCACATCGGAACATACTATGTAAACTTCAACGTTGACGACGATGTATTTAAGGATGTAAGAGTAAGAAAAGCATTCTCACTTGCTATTGACAGAAAAGCGTTTGTTGAACAGGTTACAAAGGGTGGGCAGGTTCCTGCAACAGGATTTATACCATCCGGTATGCAGTATTCTGAAGGAACTGACATCAGACCGTTGGATGAAAATGGACTTCCAGCAGTTGAGTATGGTATAGACCCAAGCAAAGCATTAGTAGAAGAAGCTCAGACATTATTAGCTGAAGCTGGATATCCTAATGGAGAAGGATTATCTGAAGTAACATTCCTTTACAATACAAACGAAAACAATAAGAAAATTGCTGAAGCATTACAGGGTATGTGGAAACAAAACCTTGGCGTAGATGTTACACTTCTTAATCAAGACTGGGCTGTATTCCAGGAAGAAAGAAGAGCTGGAAACTACATGATGGCCAGAGGCGGCTGGTTGGGTGACTACGGTGATCCAATGACTATGCTTGATTTATTTGCATGTAAATCAGGAAACAATGATCCTCAGTGGAGATACAAAGAAATGTCTGTTTTGGCACCTCATGATAAAATGCTGAACCCAGAGCAGGAAGAATTTGAAAATGCAATTGATGCTTCAATGCTTGCAAGCGGAAAAGACAGAGATGAGCAATTGAAGATAGCTGAAGATGCTCTTATGAACAATCATGTTATAGCTCCTATTTACTACTATACATTCACAAACATAGTTGATGAATCTGTAGTTGAAGGTGTTGAGCTTACAATGACTAATAAATGGGATTTCAGACACGCTGAGATTATAAAATAAGAAAGTTACGAAAATACGGCAGATTTTCTGCCGTATTTTTTTATGGAAATTTAGGGCTTTAAAAGCACCAAAAATTTTCCGTAGATTTAGAATCTAAGGATAAGGTGAACAAGAGAATAAATGATGTGAAAAATTGTTTAAATCAACGAATTGCTGGACTTTGAGTATGCTTTATGTTATTATAGTTGCACAATAAAGGAGCAAAGATAACATAATTATAAAAATTCTTCCGCAAAACTTTGCCATGGAAAAACTATTGTAATTGACTTCGAAACAAAAATGAAAAATATTCATGCCGCAAAATTAAGGAGGTTTTTAAATGTTTGATTTAGATAGATGAGTGGGATATATAGCAGATAATTCAAGTAAAATTATCTGTGATGCCTTTAGTGAGAGGGTGAAAGATTTAGGTGTAACCAGAGTACAGTGGATTGCTCTGTATTATTTAGGAAAAGATGAATTTATAAGTCAAAAGGAATTGGCTGAAAGAATGAGTGTAAAAGAATCATCTGTAGCTAGACTTTTAGATCGTATGGAAAGAGACGGATTAGTGGAAAGAGTCAGAAGCGAAGAAGATAAAAGAGTTATAAATTTAAGACTTACCGAAAAAGGAAGGCAGCGTAGAGCTAAATTGGTTCCGGAAGGTGAGAAATTTGAAAGATTGTTGCATAAAAACATATCGGATGAGGATATGAAGATATTTACAATGGTTTTATCAAAGATGGTTAATAATATATTGGAAGAGAATATGGATGAAAAATGTACACGTGAATTATAAAATGTGTGCATTTTTTTTATACTAGTAAATATATATAATGAAAATTACAAGGATTTGATGCTCTGCAGTTAAGTTGAGGCAACGAATCAACTTTTTTAAATATAAAAATATGTAAAATTATAATAGTTGTTAAAAATTTGTCCAAAAATGTTGACAAAAATCATTTTACTTGCTATACTAATAGTTAGCATAGCAAGTAAAATGATTGGGAGGATAAGAAATGGCTAAAGATGTAAGACAATTATTACAGGATTTTACAGGAGGAATGGAAGAGCTGTCAAATACCAGCGGAGCTCAGATTGATGCATTTATGAATTTATTGGGAGCGGCTTACGAGCCTGATGCATTGGATTTAAAAACAAAAGAATTAATAAGCGTAGGAGTTGCTGTTTACAATCGTTGTGAATATTGCATTGTTTTCCACACTTACAATGCTCTGCAGGCAGGTGCCACAAGAAAAGAAATTATAGAAGCAGCGATGGTTTCTGTAGCATTTGGAGGAGGCCCTTCAATGGCATATAGTTCAACAGTATTAAAAGATTCTCTTGATGAATTTGAAAAGGATTTTAAATAGGCAAAAAAGGATAATGAGCAGATTGGAGTCTCATTGCATAGTCTTTAAATTAACGGGAGGAATAAAGTGATATTTGATATAAAACTGGAAAAATTATCAGGTAGTGACAGATCCGGAGTGATAGGCAGCATATATAAGTCAAATGGAGACCCTGTAAAAGCAGGAGATGAAGTCCTCGATGTAGAAGTTAAAAAAAAGAACATTACCATTACTTCTGATGTGGAAGGAAAGATTGTAGAAATAAAAGCAAAACAAGGAGATAAGGTTTCAATAGGTGATGTTCTATATACTGTTGAAGGTGAAAAAGTCGAAAGTAAAGGGCAGACTGATAAGAAGCAGGGTTTTAATTATATGGCTAATTTTTTAAAACCGCAAAAAGAAACAATTGACGGAGACATAGTCATAATCGGCGGCGGTCCGGGAGGATATGTTGCTGCAATTGAAGGTGCTAAGGAAGGCGCTAATGTAATATTGATTGAAAAAGAAAGCCTGGGAGGAACCTGTCTCAATAGAGGATGCATACCAACAAAAGCTTTGGTGAGGTCTTCTGAGGTTTACAATATAGTTAAAAACTCTGAAGGATATGGAATTTTTAATTCTTCTCCAAGTTACGACTTTTCCAAAATAGTAGATAGAAAGAATGAAGTTGTAAAGGAATTGGTTGGAGGAATAGATTATCTGATGGCCAAAAATAATGTTACTGTATTCAGAGGAGACGGTCAAATAGTAAATAAGAATGTGGTATTTGTAAAGGAAAGGAACAAAGAAATTACAATTAATACAAAAAACATCATAATAGCCACCGGCTCAGATACATTTGTCCCTCCAATAAAAGGAGTGGAGTCAAAAAATGTACTGACTAGTACTGACATGTTGAATTTAAGCCAACTGCCTGAGAAAATAATTATTGTAGGTGGCGGTGTAATAGGTATGGAGTTTGCATTTATTTGCAATGCTTTAGATGTAGATGTTAGTGTGGTAGAGTTTGCTGATGATATTTTAGTTTCATTGGATGAAGATATAAGAGATGAAATCAGAGAGATAGCTGTAGAAAAAGGAATAAAGGTATATATCGGTTCAAAGGTTGAAGAAATTATAGATACCGAAGAAGGCAAGTCAATCGTATTATTCAATAAAGAAGGTAAAAATGGTTATATAACAGGTGACAAAGTTCTTATGGCAGTTGGAAGAAAGCCATTTTATGGTAATATAAATTTGGAAGAGCTGGGAATTGAAGTTGGCAGAAATAAAAGAGGAATAAAAGTTAACAGTAAGATGCAAACTACGGCAGAGAATATTTACGCTGTTGGAGATGTTACTAATGTGATACAATTGGCTCACGTTGCTTCTCATCAGGGTTTGGTTGCTATTGAGAACATAATGGGCAAAGATACAGAAACTGATTATTCTGCTATACCAAGCGTAATATTTACGAGCCCTGAAATTGCTTCTGTCGGCATTAGAGAAAAAGATGCAAGAGAGCAAGGTATACCCGTAAGCATTGGAAAGTTCCCATTTGGAGCTAACGGCAAGGCTCTGACTCAGGGAGACAGAAAGGGTTTTGTAAAAATAATAGCCCAGGAAGATACAGGCGTAATATTGGGTGGATCTATAATAGGTCCTCACGCTTCAGATCTTATACATGAAGTTGCAGTTGCAATAAAAAACAAATCAACCGCTGAACATGTAATTAATACTGTTCATGCTCATCCTACAACTGCCGAATCTGTACATGAGGCTATGTTAGCAGCTACAGCAAAAGGGGCAATACATTTGGCTGAGTAAATAGAATTGTAAGATTTATTTTAAAATTTTATACAGCAAAATAAAAAATATTAGAATTAGCATTTTTTTTTCTAATATTTTTTATTTTTTTATCGAATAGAGCCAGAGGATTGCTTAGAGTTGCTCAGCCGTTCTTTTATATATACAATTCCCTGAATACAGTGTATAATTAACAGGGGTGATTATATGAAGTATAAAATGGTTGTCCTTGACTTGGACGGAACTTTGCTGAATAATGATAAGCATATAAGCTTAAATAATATAGAAATATTAAATGATCTTCATGGAAGAGGAATAAAAATAGTTATTGCCACAGGTAGAAATTATTATATGGCAAAGACTCTTGTTAAGGATGTAGAAAATGTTGAGCCAGTTATTCTTGCAAACAACGGAGCTATAATAAGAAAATCACAGAATGACGAGCTCATTGAATGTAATTATCTAAGTCCTCTTGAGTTTGAAAAAATCTACCGAGAGGGAATAAAACGCAATTTGAATCCTGTTCTGCATGTGGATGAGTACTTTAACGGATATGACCTTATATATGAAAATGAGAATTTTGAGGAAGTATACAGGGGATATATTAAGAAGGGTTATGAAAGAGCGAAGCTTAAAAAATTTAATCCACTAGAAATCAAGAACATTTTGTCTGTATGTTATTTTAATGATTATAACATGCTTTGTGACTTCAGTGATGAAATGAATAAAATAAATAGAGGAAATTATAATACAATATGCAACAGAAATATAGGAAAAAGAGCTCTGCTTGAGTTCCTTCATCCTGATGGATGTAAGTGGAGTGCATTAAAAAAATACGCTTTACAGCACAATGTTGGACCGGATGAAATAGTATCAATAGGAGATGACAACAATGATATCGAACTTTTGAAAAATTCAGGCCTCGGAATTGCCATGTTAAACGGAACTGAAGAATCAAAAAAAGCTGCTAAAATAATTACTACGCACAATAACAATGATTCTGGAGTTTACCATATATTGAATGAAATATTTAAGATGTAAAAATATATAAGCTTTGTACATATTTCTCTTAGACATCAAATATAATGTAATAATATTAGATTGTTGAGGAGGAATTATGAGAATCTTAACTGCAATAGCGTCAATTCTTATTATCATAGGAGCTTTAAACTGGGGACTATACGGATTATCAAAAATTGATATAATTGAAAATTTCTTTGGCGGTTGGAAAAATAAATTTGGACGAATGCTTTACATTCTTATTGGACTTGCCGGACTTTATTCTCTTTTATACGTAATATTTGCGTAAAGCAATAATATTTTAAAGCAGCAATAACGCTCATCAGCGTTTTGCTGCTTTAAAATATTCCGCAGTAATTATTATCAGAAATTTTCTACTTAAACGAAACTGCTTTAGAAGCTTTTCTTACCATATTGCTGTTTTGGACTTTTTGACCTACAAACGTTGCGGAGCCCATAGCAATATGCGCCAGGCCAAAGCCTATAATTCCGTTTCTGTAGGATTTCGGAATATTATTTTTTAGTGCAAATCCCGTAGCTGTTACGGCGGTTCCTAAAACTGCGGGGATGATTCCTTCTCTAATATGCATATATACCTCCTGAATTTTTGTTGTTTAATTATTGTTTGCATAAATTTTAAAAATAATATAATTTTTATTACCAAAATATATAAATAATTATAATTTCAATTGCTTTAATTGTTTAATTTAATTATAATTATATGATATAAATAAAATTGCAAAATTACAAATGATAGGGGCAATATGAAATTATATAATGAATATTCTATATTTTTAAAAGAAAAATATGGCGAAAAGGTTTATAAGCTTCCGGTTAATATTCCATGTACATGTCCTAACCGCGACGGAACAATCGGATACGGAGGGTGCACATTTTGTGCAGATGTAGGTACAGGTTTTGAAATGCTTAAGAATACTATTAGTGTAAAGGAACAAATTGAAAAAAACATGCAGTATATATCTAAAAAGTATAAGGCAAAAAAATTCATTGCTTACTTCCAGAATTATACGAATACGTATCTTGAACTTGAAGAATTTAAAAAATATATCAATGAAGCAGTTGGTAAAGATATAGTGGGGATATCTGTTTCTACGAGGCCTGATTGTATAGGAAACGAATATCTTGAGTTTCTTAAAGAAGTAAAAGATTTATACAATATTGATATTTCAATAGAGCTGGGATTACAGACGGCAAATTACCACACACTTATATCCATTAACAGAGGGCATACTCTTGCTGAATTCATTGATGCTGTTATGAGAATAAAAAAATACGGTTTTGAAGTATGTACTCACGTTATTTTAAACCTGCCGGGAGATGATATTATTGATGCGAAGGAGACAGCAAAAATTTTGTCAGTACTCATGGTTGACCAGGTTAAAATTCACTCACTATATATTATGGAAAATACAAAGATGGGAATATTATATAAAAATAAGGAAATAACTGTTATTGACGAGGAAGAATATGTTGAAAGAGTAATTGTATTTCTGGAACATCTTGATAAGAATATAGTGGTGCAAAGGCTTGTGGGTAGAGCTCCGGAGAAAAACTCCCTGTTTGTTAACTGGGGTATGAGCTGGTGGAAAATAAAGGATGATATTCTTGAGAAAATGGAGAAGGAAGGCAGGCATCAAGGTTCCAAATCAATAAAAAATTATACCGCAGGTTAAAATGTAAAGACTTTTACTACAACTTGTAAATTTTAAAAATAAGTAGTGTAAACATTTTCAATTTGTGGTACAATATATATGTAATTAACTTTTATAAAAAAAACATAGGAGTGTGATTATTATGGTTCAATTAGTTTGTGGGCACAACGGCACCGGTAAAACAAGAAGAATGATTGATATGGCAAACAAAACAATCGATAGTATACATGGAAAGATGGTTTTTTTGGAAGCGAACAACCGACATATATTCGATTTGGATTACAGAATCAGATATATAAACACAAAAGAATTTGGACTAACAAATGCTGAGCAGTTTGAAGGCTTTGTATGCGGCTTAATTGCCACAGATTATGATATAGAACAGGTTTACATAGATGGATTGTACAAGATAGCCCAGGCGGGCATGGAAAAACTGGATTATGTAGTAGAAAGACTGGATTATTTATCAGAGAAATTTGATGTGAAATTTGTAATGAGTGTAAATCATGATGTAGAAGATATTCCGGAAGGATTAAGAGATAGAGTAATTGAAGAGGCAGTAATGCTATAGTTAGGTGAGCCACCGATTTATCGGTGGCTCATGCTGTTTTAAAACTATAAAAATCTCAGAAAATTCAACTATCAATCTAATCATCTAAATGCATTCGGTTTATCCGCAACAGGTGCCCTGCGGAACGAATCATTTTGGATGTTGTCATTTTGTTATGTTTGCTATTTAATAATTGCCGCCGATATTCGGCGGCAATTATCTTTAAAACGAATCTAATTTTAGGGACTTATCTCTGTCACTATTGCTAAAAAGCATTTTTTCTGTTAAAATTATTTTACTATTTAGTACGACTATTAGAAAGAGTGATCTTATGAATTATTTTAAACAGAGCAAGAATATTTTTGACGAGTTTTTCGAACACAGGGATATGCTGATTATTCAGCATATGAATGGTGATATCAATAAGAAGGAGTATCTTGAATTAAATTATAAATACATGCTTGAAAAAAATATTAAGCCGTTTCAGCGAATAGACAGTTTTGAAAAAGGCATGTACAATTATCAGTATTACAATATGATGGCAAAGTATCATAGAATGATTGCCCAAGAAATTAAGGACAAAGGGAAGCACATAAGCTTTTACAGCAAGTACTTGAATGATGCCGATTATTATTATAATGAGAAGGATAAAACAACATTCAGGCTTTTGAGATTCCTTCAGTACGAAAATGTAGAAGCATACTATATTAAAATGGAATCTACAATTCTTGAGGGTAAGCTTTATGAAATTGTGCTGAATGATTATGAATATGCGGTGCTTCATTCTAAAAGCCTGTGGCTTCTGGAAGTATTAAAAAAAGAAAATGTGTTTTCAGATAAAAAGAAAAAATCGGTTATTGATTACTATGTAAATTCTAAGTATTGATGAAAAGGCAATGAATATAAATTGTTCCTATAACTTTTATTGACACTTTTTTGGTTAAGAAAGCATCAATTAAAAGGTCTGCAGCATTTTTGAACTGTCTGCAGACCCCATAATTAATGAATTTTATAAATTATGATAAAATATGAAGTATTATAATAAAACACAGCAAACCATTAATTTAAAACTGTTTTGCTGTGTACTTGATGTTCTTATTTATTAAGCTTTGATTTTAGTATTTCTGTCGACATCACTATTGTGCGTTTGCTATTATCTTTATCACATTGTCCAACGATGTTCCCACTTCTATTTCAAATGTTCCGCTTCTAAGCCTTGTATCAAGTCCCAGCTCAACTGATCTGTTTAAAAACTCATTCTTGTCATCAATTAGATTGGAATTAAGAAGGATATCTCCGATTGTCGATGGATATGAACCTTCCGGAATACTAACTGTTGCAAATAATTTGTTTCCGCCATTAGTTTCTGATCCTGGGTTATCATCTTGCGCTGGTTCTTCAGGGCTTTCCGGATTTTCGGGGTCAGGAGTGTCTTCGCCGGTTGGTGTCTCAGGGTTATTTTCCGATGCAACGGGAAAATCTTCAATAACATCCTTTTCAATGCCCCTGCTAAATAAAATGTCAAACCTCCAACTTAATATTACAGCCATAATAACGATTACCGTAATAATCAACCCATAGTCCGTAATATTATATAAAAAGTCTCTTATTGCATTAATTATTGTTTTCATTTGTAACTCCTTGAGATTATCCTATTGATTAATAATAGCACAAAATTCGCTCATATACAATAATCACGTTATATAAAAACCTACTAAATTTTATCAAATTTTACAAAGGTATATACTTTCACTAATAATTTGGTATAATATAATGAAGATATCACAAAACAGACATGGAGAAAACATGAAGGAAATAATAATTACTAATAATGAAGAAGGCCAAAGACTTGATAGATTCTTAAAAAAATATCTTAATAAAGCTAATCAGTCCTTTATTTATAAAATGATAAGGAAGAAAAATATAAAATTGAACAATTCCAAGGCAGAACCTGAAATCCTTTTAAAAAAGGATGATTTGGTGCAGGTTTATCTATCTGATGAAACAATCTCAAAATTCAGAGAAAAGAAAACACTAAAACAGACAGATATACATTTTGGCGTTGTATATGAAGATGATAATATTCTTATTGTAAACAAACCCATAGGCTTAAGTAGTCAGCCTGACGAGACAAGTTCAATAAACCTTGTGGATGAGATTAAAATGTATCTGGATGCAAAGGAGAAGAATATCAGTTTTACTTTCAAGCCGGCAGTATGCAACAGGCTGGACAAGAATACTTCAGGTCTGGTTATTGCAGCAAAAAACTATGAGACACTGAAACAGACAAACATGGCTATAAGAGAAAGAAGCATAAAAAAATTCTACATGGCAAAGGTGCACGGAATAATCGATAACACTATTGAACTTAAGGATTACCTGATTAAAAACGAAAATAAAAATATGGTGAAAATAATAAAAAACGAAGCTGAAAGTGCAAAACGGGTAATTACCACGGTACGTCCCTTGAGGGAAGAAGGTAATTTTACATGGCTTGAGATAGAAATAGAAACCGGAAGAGCACACCAGATAAGAGCCCATCTTGCATCCATAGGGCATCCAATTGTGGGAGACAAAAAGTATGGCAGAAAAGATAGTGAAAAGCACCAGATTCTGCATGCCTATAAATTGATTTTAGAAGGATATGAAGGCAGCTTGTCTTATTTGAACGGAAAGACGGTAAAGTCGGAAATTAATGACAGATTTTTATTAAGGGGGAAAACTCATGAAAATAGAATTAGTAAATGAAAATAAAAATGTAGACATAGATAATAATAAATCTTTGTATGATTTTTTGAAGGAATACAAAACGGATTATAAAAAATATCTCGGAATCAAAGTAAACAATAAACTGCGTGAGCTTGTCAACGCAGATTTCTGCGAAAATGATAAGGTCGAATTTCTGGATATAACAGACAGGGACGGACACAGGATTTATGTGAGAACTCTTTCTTTGATTTACATAAAAGCATGCAAGGATGTATTTAAGAATATAGATGTGGAGATTAAGCATTCATTAAACAAGGGATTGTATACAGAACTTGAATTTAAGCAGCCGGTAAATAATACCAAGCTTGAAAGCATAAAAAAGAGAATGAAGGAAATTATAGATGCTCAAAGACCTGTTAATACTGTTTTTTTAGATATCGATGAAGCTGAAAAAATATTCTTAGGACAGGGCATGAAAGATAAGGCAGAGCTTCTGAAATATTGGACTAAAGATAAAATTCGTGTATATGAACTTGATGGATACTATGATACCTTCTACGGCTACCTGGCACCAAATACAGGTTATATAGATAAATTTGACTTGAGGCTGTTTTATCCCGGAATAATATTAAATTTTCCCACAAAAGAAAGCAACTTTGAACTTCCCGAATACATTGAACAGAAGAAGCTTTACAAAGTGTTCAAGGAAGCAGAGGAGTGGGGAGAAATAATGGATGTAGGCTATGTAGGCGTTCTAAACAAAAAAATAGTCAATAATACAATTAATGATATGATCCGTATTAACGAAGCCCTGCATGAGAAAAAAATCGCCTATATTGCGGATGAGATAGCCGGTGACAAAAATATTAAAATAGTGCTCATAGCTGGTCCATCCTCTTCGGGCAAGACTACATTTGCGCAGAGGCTGTCAATTCAGCTGAGAGTTAACGGGAAAAAGACATATGCGCTTTCTCTTGATGATTACTTTGTTGACAGGTATCTGACACCTAAGGACGAAAATGGTGCTTATGATTTTGAGACGATTGACGCTTTGGATTTGGATTTGTTTAACGAGCAGCTGTTGAGCCTTATGACCTGTGAAACTGTTAAATTGCCGGTCTATAATTTTAAGCTTGGCAAGAGGGAATATACCAGAGAGCCCGTTACCCTGACGAAAGATCACATAATTATTATTGAAGGAATACACGGGTTGAATGATAAACTCACAAAGCAGATACCTCAAATCAATAAGTTTAAGATTTATATAAGTGCTTTGACTCAGCTGAACATAGATAATCACAATCGTATTTCTACATCTGATTTAAGGCTACTGAGGAGAATAGTGCGAGACAATACTCACCGGGGAAATGATGCGTTGAAAACAATGGAGCTTTGGGATAATGTAGTTAGAGGAACTGAAAGGTTTATTTTTCCGTATCAGGAAAATGCAGATGCAATATTTAACTCTGCTTTGGTATATGAACTGTGCGTACTAAAAAAATACGCTGAGCCTCTTATAAACGGAATAGAAAAAAATAGCAAGTTTTATCCCGAGAGGCAGCGATTACTGAAGTTTTTAAGCTATTTTAAATCAATCGAAGATGAAAGTGCAATTGCAAGCACATCAATTTTGAGGGAATTTATAGGTGGAAGCTGTTTTGAATAAAAAAAGGAGTTGAACAATTAACAAATTGTTCAACTCCTTTTTACATGAAATCATTTAAATCTACTTTTCCTCTTTTCATACCTACGCTGAGGGCGAGCCCCATGCTTACCATATTTATAAGCATAAATGTTCCTCCAGAACTTATAAACGGAAGAGGTATACCTGTTACAGGTAACAATCCCATTGTCATGCCTATATTTTCGAAAATATGGAAGAATTGCATGGAGGCTATTCCTGTCACTATCAGGGATCCGAACAGGTTAGATGAATGTTTCGCAATACGTATCAACCTGTTAAGCAAGATTGCATAAAGACTGAGCAGAAAAAGACCTCCAATGAGCCCTAATTCTTCTCCTATTACCGCAAATATAAAATCTGTTTCCTTTGTCGGCAGGTATCCAAGCTGGTTTTGAACTCCGTTGTACAATCCTCTGCCGTAAAGCATGCCTGAGCCGATGGCAGTCTTGGACTGTATAACCTGGTAACCTGTATCTTCCGGGTCCAGTTCGGGGTAAAAGAATGTTACTATTCTGTCTATACGATAATCTTCATTGGGTGTATAATCCTGCATTATATAGTAGAGAAAAACAAGCCCTACTATAAGAAGTATAAGAATAATTAACATGACTGAAATAATATATTTCCTGTCTATCCCAGCTACGAAAATCATAACCGCAATAAAGAAAATGAAAACCATGGCGGTTCCAAAATCAGGCTGCATTAAAATTAATGCTATTGGGAAAAATGCAAAAATTAAAACTTTTATAAGCACTGCAGGATCGTTCAAATTTTCCTTGTTTATATCAATGTATTTTGATACTGATATTATAACTCCAAATTTAGCCAATTCTGAAGGCTGAAATACAATAGGACCTACGGAAATCCAGCTTCGTACATCACCCCATTCTGAGGCGCTTACGGGATTTATAAGAACATATACCAGCAGAATCACAGTTACTCCGTAAATTGGGATATAAAAGGTTCCGTATATGTCGTAGTCTATCATTACGAGCACAAGCAGTACAGCTAGACCAATCCCGAAGGCAGCTATCTGAGTTTTTAAATACGGCTCGCTTCCGGATATTTTGCTCATGGTTGCGCTATTAATTATTATAAAACCAAAAACACACAATATAATCGTTGTAAAAAACAACACAAAATCAAACCTCTTAAGTTTGCTTTCTTTCTTAAACATGTTAAACTCCTTTGTAATATACGTTATTATATCATATTTTAATATAATGAAAAGTAAAATATTATTTATGACAATAATTGTATACCGTGATATTTCAGGGGTTAAAAAGTTCTTAACATGACGATGAATCTATGTTATAATTTGAAATAACCCAAGAGTTAGGAGAAACTATGATTATATTCGGTATAGATCCGGGCCTTGCCATATCAGGCTACGGTATTTTAAATTATGTCGGAAATAAATTCGAAGTATTGGATTACGGTGCGGTTACAACAGACAGCTGTGAAGAATTCCCAAAGAGGCTAAAAAAAATATATGACAGATATACAGAGCTGTTTATGTTGTACAAGCCCGAAGCAGTTGCCATTGAGGAACTTTTTTATAATAAAAATGTTAAGACAGCCATAGCCATTGCAGAGGCAAGGGGGGTACACCTTTTAGCAGCGGAAAATTTCGGAATACCTTTGTATGAATACACACCTCTTCAGATAAAGCAGGGCATTGTGGGCTACGGCAGAGCCGAAAAAAGGCAGATCCAAGAAATGGTGAAAATAATACTTCACCTTGAATGCATTCCAAAGCCAGATGATGTAGCCGACGGACTGGCGGCAGCTATCTGTCATGCTCATTCATTAAAATATGCAAATAACTATAAAATATTAAAATATTAACGGAGTGTCAGATGATTAGTTATATCAAAGGTGAAGTAGTAAAAAAAGGACCTGATTACATAGTTGTAGAAAATAATGATATAGGCTACTATGTAAGCACATCCCGCTCAACTTTAAATAAGGTAAGTGAAGGAGAGAGGACTTCAATACATATATATATGCATGTAAGAGAGGATAATATTGCGCTGTACGGGTTTCTGACCTCGGATGAAATTGAAATGTATAAAAAACTAATTTCAGTGAATGGTATCGGCCCTAAAGCAGGATTATCAATTTTGTCCACTTATGAAACAAATACTGTTAAGGAAATAATTATTAAAGATGATGTTGCAAGCATGTCCAAGGTTCCCGGCATAGGGAAAAAAACAGCAGGGAAAATAATTCTTGAGTTAAAGGACAAAGTTGGAACACTTGACAGCATAGAAGTTTCGGCACCAACGGAAATTCAGCGCTTTGATTCCGAATCAGATGATGTAATAAATGGTTTAATATCACTGGGATTTAATCCGAATGAATCTAAAAAGGCCCTTGATAAAATTGACACGACTGGAAAGACGGAGAACGAAATTATTAAGGAAGCATTAAAAAATATTAACAGGCAGGGATAATGATGTTTGAAAGAGAAAATGAAATAGTTGCCGGTACTGCAAATACAGGTGAGGAAGAACTTGAACTCAGCCTGAGGCCCCAAAGACTCTGTCAATATATTGGACAAAGCAAGGTTAAAGAGGTTCTTAATATTTTCATTCAGTCGGCTCAAATGAGAAATCAGCCTCTGGATCATGTGCTGCTTTCTGGGCCTCCTGGGTTGGGAAAAACCACGCTTGCCAATATTATTTCAAATGAAATGGGAGTGAACATCAGAGTTACATCAGGTCCGGCGATAGAAAGGCAGGGAGATTTAGCAGCAATATTGACGAATTTAAACGAGAATGATGTGCTGTTTATTGATGAGATTCACAGAATAAATAAGAATGTGGAAGAAATCTTATACCCTGCACTTGAGGATTTCGCTCTTGATATTATAATAGGCAAGGGACCATCAGCAAGATCTATAAGGCTTGATTTGCCGAAATTTACTTTAATCGGTGCCACAACAAGATCTGGAATGCTGGCATCACCTTTGAGAGACAGGTTCGGTGTCATGTGCAACCTGGATTTTTATAATGTAAAAGATTTAAAAGAAATTGTACTTCGTTCTGCCGGAATTATTGATGTTGAAATAAATGAGAATGGAGCAGAAGAAATTGCAAGGAGATCAAGGGGAACACCTAGAATAGCAAACAGACTACTAAGGCGTGTAAGGGATTATGCCATAGTGAAAAGTGACGGAATAATCGATACAGAAACGGCTGACAGCGCTCTTAAAATGTTAGAAATAGATGAAATGGGACTGGATAAACTTGACAGGAGAATATTGAACACAATCATTGATTTTTACAAGGGAGGCCCTGTAGGGCTGGAAACTCTGTCTGCTTCAATAGGTGAAGAAAAGGGAACGATAGAGGATGTTTATGAACCTTATCTTCTTCAGATAGGATATTTGAGCCGAACGCCAAGAGGTAGAATCGTTACAGAACATGGATACAGGCATGTAAATAAGCATAGAAAAAATACAAGTCAAACAACAATTGATCTGGATTAGGTGATTTATATGAAAAAAAACATATTGAAGATTACAGCTATGTCTTTATTGATTTTAATTTTATCAATTTCTGCCTGCTTCGGAGCTTCTGATGAAGAATATGTTAGAATCAGAATACGGTATCCAAGAGTATACAACGAGCAGTCATCAATCCAGAGCTATGAAGATATAACCGTTTATGAACTGGATGGAAAGCCGGAGGAGCTGTTTCAGTTAAATGAAGACAGCTTATGTCTCCTCTTAGATTCGTATTTCGACAGTGAATACAGCTACACACAGGAAAAAAACAAGGCGTCTGTTGGACCAAACCATGTTGTTCTTGACCAGCTATATTCTTCTTTTGAAAAAGCTGATAGAGTTGCAAATGAACTGGAGGAAGAATTCAGAGAAGACTTTTTCCCACAGCTTAGTAATGATGGCTACAGAATTTACGGTGGTATGTATGCTGACATGTACGGAGCAAAAGAGTTAATGGAAGAAATGGTTGACGAGGGGTATGAAGTAGAAGTTGTAAGCACTAATATGCAAAATGTAGCAGCCTATGATGATAATGACAATGTTGCATTTATGTACAGTAACGACATGGACATATATTTTTCATCATACAATGACGGCGAAGGCTGTGAAATGATTAAAATTGATAAGAAACCTTACAGGGGTTTTATAGGGTTTAAAATAATAGATAATTCTAAGCTTATTTCTATTAATTTTGTAGATCTTGAAAGCTATCTGTATGGTGTAGTTCCAAATGAAATATCCGCTTCATGGGGAAAAGAGTCTCTTAAAGCACAGGCGGTTGCAGCCAGGACATATGCAGTTTCTTGCCTAAGTCCTTATGCTTCATACGGCTATGATATGGATGACAACCAAAACAGCCAGGTATACATGGGTTATTCTTCGGAAAAGGAATCAACTAATGAAGCTGTAGATGAAACAAAGGGTGAAATGATTTATTATGAAGACAAGCTTATTCAAGCATTTTATCATTCTACCAGCGGAGGAAAAACCGAGAATACGGAAAATGTATGGTCGTCAAAACTTCCGTATGGCGTTGCTGTAGATGATGAGTATTCGGACAGGTCTGATTCACCGTACAATGAATGGCAGAAATCATATAAAAGAAGCGAAATAATTAAAATGCTCAATGATGATGGAAACAACGTTGATGAGCTTTACAGTATAGAAATAGCGGAGGTTTCTGAAAATAACAGGGTTTTGAAATGCATATTTTTAACTGATATTGGAGAAATTGTATATTATAAGGAAGATGCAAGGCTTGTTCTTGGTCTTATGAGCCAATGGTTTACAGTTGAAAACGGAACAGTGTATTATTTTACAAATGAATTTACATTTGATAAAAGTTCAAGCACAGCTGAAGATGACGGTTTAAAGCAGGAAATCCCTTCAAGAGGAGGAATTCTGGATCACATAATAGATGAAATACCAGAAGAAGATGCAGGCAGCGAAACGGCGGATACGGTGAATCGATTGGATACAGGAAGTGTTACAGGCCGACATGTAATATCATCCTCAGGTACAAAAAAATTAACACAAGAAAAAATTTCAGTTATTAGCTCTTCAGGAGTATCTGTTTTGGATACAGATTCATCAGATTACAATTTCCAGGGAAGAGGCTGGGGGCACGGTATCGGCATGAGCCAGTACGGAGCCAAGCAAATGGCTGAAGAAGGATTTAAGTACGACGAAATATTAGAACATTACTATACTGGAGTAACAATTAGATGATAAATGATTTTAAGACAAGTGATTTTTATTATGATCTTCCCCAGGAGCTTATAGCTCAGACTCCTATAAAGGATAGGGATCATTCAAGACTTCTGGTGCTTGATAAAAGTACCGGAGAGGTTGAGCATAGACATTTCTATGAAATTGTGAACTATTTAAAAAAAGGCGACTGCCTTGTAATTAACGATACTAAGGTGCTACCGGCGAGGCTTTTTGGAACAAGAAAGGATACGGGAGCCGTAATTGAGCTTCTTTTGTTGAAAAGGATTGATGACAACAAATGGGAAACTTTAGTTAAACCAGGCAAGAAAGCAAGGAACGGAGTTGAAATAGTATTCAAAGAAAATCTGCTTTCCGGCAAAATAATAGAGGTTGAGGATGATGGTAATCGAATAATTGAATTTAAATATAATGGAATTTTTGAGGAAATACTGGATCAGTTGGGAGAAATGCCGCTTCCTCCGTACATACACGAGAAGCTGGAGGATAAGAACAGGTATCAGACGATTTATGCTAAAAATCCCGGTTCTGCTGCCGCACCTACTGCCGGATTACATTTCAATGACGAATTGTTGAAAAAGATAGAAGAAATGGGAACAGACATAGCCAGGCTGACGTTGCATGTAGGGCTTGGAACCTTTAGACCGGTTAAGTCTGAATTTATTTCCGAGCATAAAATGCACTCTGAATATTATGAGCTGTCGGAAATCGAGGCGGAAAAAATAAACAGGGCAAAAATGAATGGAAATAGAATAATCTCTGTTGGAACAACAAGCACGAGAACATTGGAAACAATAGGAGATGATCGTGGATTTGTTAGAGCTCAAAAAGGATGGACAGATATATTTATATATCCGGGATATAAATACAAGGTTGTGGACACACTTATTACAAATTTCCATCTGCCAGAGTCCACGCTTATAATGCTTGTAAGTGCGCTGGCAGGCAAAGAAAACATAATGAATGCTTATAATATTGCAGTAAAAAACAAATACAGGTTTTTCAGCTTCGGCGATGCTATGCTGATTAAATAAAGGGTGAAATATGTTTAATTTTGAATTAATAAAAGAATCTAAAGAATGTAAGGCAAGGTTGGGAATTATCCATACAAATCACGGAGATATAGAAACACCTATTTTCATGCCGGTGGGAACTAAGGCGACTGTAAAGGCAATGACTCCTGAAGAAATGAAATCGTTGGAAGCTCAAATAATATTGAGCAATACATACCATTTGTACTTAAGACCCGGACATGAGCTTATTAGAGAAGCTGGAGGATTGCACAAGTTTATGAACTGGGATGGTCCAATTCTAACGGACAGCGGAGGGTTTCAGGTGTTCAGCCTCGGAGATTTAAGAAAAATCAGGGAAGAGGGAGTTGAATTCAGATCCCACATAGACGGTTCTAAGCACTTCATAAGCCCTGAAAAGTCTATGGAAATACAAAACTACCTGGGATCGGATATAATGATGGCATTTGATGAATGTGCTCCTTATCCGGCAACATATGAATATGTTGAAAAATCTATGCAGAGAACTACAAGATGGGCAAAACGTTGCAAGGACTTTCATAAAAATATCGACAATCAGGCATTGTTTGGTATTGTGCAGGGAGGAATGTACAAAGATTTGAGAATAGAAAGTGTAAAGCAACTCACAGAGCTTGATTTCCCTGGATATGCTGTTGGAGGGCTAAGCGTAGGTGAGCCGAGAGAATTGATGTGCGAGGTAATGGATTATACCGTTGAGCTTCTGCCAAAGAAAAAACCAAGATACCTGATGGGTGTTGGAAGTCCTGATTATCTGTTTGAAGCGGTTGAAAGAGGAATAGATATGGCGGACTGTGTGCTTCCCACAAGAATGGCAAGGCACGGTGCATTCATGACGAGCAAAGGACAGCTTACCATTAAAAATGCCAAGCACAAGCATGATTTTGGGCCAATTGACGAAGAGTGCGGATGCTACACATGCCGAAACTATTCAAGGGCTTATATAAGGCATTTATTCAGTGAAAACGAGATACTTGGTGCAAGGCTTGCATCAATTCATAATTTATTTTTCTTGATTAATTTAATGAAACGTATTAGAATAAGTATAATGGAAGACAATTTCATGAAATTTAAAAAACAATTTTATGAGAACTATGGATACTAAACATTAGGAGGAAATATGGAACAATATAGCGGAATTTTAATGATGGTCGTTTTATTTGCATTAATGTATTTTATGATGATCAGACCGCAGAAAAAAAAGGACAAAGAAATAAAGGCAATGAGAGACAGCCTGGCTACAGGAGATGAAGTCATTACAATCGGCGGAATTCATGGAAAAGTAGTTAAGGTTAATGATGAAATCGTGGTATTAGAAATGCCGCACGCTAAGCAAAGAATTGAATTCTCTAAATGGGCAATAGGAAATGTTGTTAAAAAGGGAAAAGAAAAAGCAGCTGCTGTCGAAGAAGTTGAAACTGAAACCAAATCGACAGATGAAGATGATAATAAGTAATTGATACATATAGGAGCATTGATGCTCCTTTTTTCTTGCATAAATAAACCCGGCTTGAAGAAGCCGGGTTTATTTATAATTATGCTTGTTTTTTAAATATGTGCTTTCCTGCTACAACAATTTCATGGGACAGCAGAGGAACCATTGATAAAAGTATCAGGTTTCCCCATTCTTTAAATGACAGTTTGCTAGTTTCAAAAGCTTCGACAAGTATAGGAATTTCAGTAACTGCAACTTGAAGAAGCAGACCTATGATAAAAGCACCTATCATTGATTTATTGTCAAATAAATTCTGTTTAAAAAGAGATTTATCGTAGTTTCTCATTCCTATTGCATGAAACAGCTGTGAAACGCCCAGTGTTGTGAATGCATATGTCTGAGCATGCTCGATTATGCTGTAATCGACCCCGTTTTCTTGTATAACCTGTCCAAGCATCCATTTTATATTTTCCAGTGTTACTTCCATGCCGGCATTATTCAGATGAATGACAGGAGACCAAAGAAATGCTCCCAATGTAAGGGCTGCAATCATGAAGCCGTTGTATACGGTAAATGCCATGCCTCCGTGGGCAAACAGACTTTCATTTGGATTTCTTGGACTCGCTTCCATTATATCTTCATCTTTTGAGTCAACTCCAAGAGCAAGGCCCGGCAGAGAGTCGGTTATAAGGTTAATCCACAGTATGTGAATTGATTGCAGAGGAGCTGCAAGTCCTGCGACTATTGCTCCAAACATGGATATAACTTCTCCAAAATTTGAGGAAAGAAGGAACAATACAGTCTTCTTGATATTATTGTAAATACCTCTTCCTTCAGCAACTGCTTTCTCAATCGTCGCAAAGTTATCATCTGTCAGAACCATGTCAGCGGCACCTTTTGCTACATCAGTTCCGGTTATTCCCATTGCAACGCCAATGTCGGCTGCTTTTAATGAAGGAGCATCATTTACACCGTCACCTGTCATTGAAACTATGCTTCCGTTTGATTTGAATGCTTTAACTATCATTACCTTATGTTCCGGCGACACGCGGGCGAACACTCTTAAGTTGTTAACCTTATGGTTTAACTGTTCCTGAGTCAGCTCGTTCAACTGGCTTCCGGTTATACATTGGCTCTCATCCTCTGCAATACCCAGTTCCTTGGCTATTGCAAGGGCTGTATCTTTATGATCTCCGGTAATCATTATGGTTGTTATACCCGCTTGTTTTAATGTTTTGACAGAATCTTTGGCTTCCGGACGTGGAGGGTCTATCATGCCAACCAAACCAACAAATGTAAGATTTTCTTCACTTGCAGAATCATCATCCTGTTTGATACCCAGTGCTAAAACTCTTAAGGCATCTTTTGCCATTTCAGAAGCAGCATTGTTTATGCCTGCAATATGCGTATCTGTAATATCTACAGTCTTTCCGTCAATGTATATTTTTTTACATCGCCCAAGAAGCACATCTGTTGCTCCCTTTGTGTAGCTTATAACCTTGCCGTCCTCATCCTTGTGGACGGTAGTCATAAGTTTACGCGCAGAATCAAATGACTGCTCGTTTATTCGTGGGTTGCTCTTTTCCAGCTCTTCTCTCGTAATGTTGGAAAGAGAACCCATATCAAGAAGAGCCAGTTCAGTTGGGTCTCCTATTCTTTCATTGTTTGCGGTTGAGGCATCATTGCACAGTACAAAACCTTTCATAAATACAGTATTTTTATCGTAGGAAAGGTCATTAACTTCTTTTATTTGCCCATCTAAATATATTTTTGTTACAGTCATTTTATTCTGAGTGAGGGTACCTGTTTTATCTGAGCATACAGTGCTTACTGCGCCTAATGTTTCAACTGCCGGCAGCTTTCGCACTATTGTGTTGACTTTTACCATTCTTTGAACCCCAAGAGCAAGAACGATGGTTACAACTGCTGTAAGACCCTCAGGAATAGCAGCTACCGCAAGAGAAATTGCAGTAATAAGCATTTCAACAATGTCTCTGCCCTGCAGTACCGCAATACCGAACATTGCAAGAACTATTACAATTGCAACTATCCCCAGAACCTTGCCTAAATCGTTAAGCCTTTTTTGAAGAGGCGTAAGCTCTTCTTCGCTTTCATTCAGCATTGCGGCAATTTTACCGATTTCTGTATCCATGCCCGTATATACAACAACACCTTCGCCCCGCCCGTAAGCAACGCTTGTTGATGAGTATGCCATATTAATTCTGTCGCCTATGCCGACTTCTGTATCTGCAATGAATTCAGCATTCTTGTCAACAGGTACTGATTCACCGGTCAATGCCGATTCTTCTATTTTCAGATTAACTGAGTTAAGAAGTCTTAGGTCTGCTGGAATTATCCGGCCAGCTTCTAGTACAACAATGTCTCCAACTACTAATTCAGATGCAGGTAGTTCCATTATTTTTCCGCCTCGTTTTACCATTGCTGACGGGCTTGAAAGGTTTTTTAAAGCTTCAAGTGCTGCTTCTGCTTTTGATTCCTGTATTACACCGATCACAGAATTTATAAGCACTACCAGCAGTATAATTATTGCATCTGTTACTTCATGCAGCATGAATGATATGGCTGCGGCAGCAAACAATATATAAATCATAGTATCCTTCAATTGTGCCAAAAACTTTTGGAGTAAGGTTTTACGGCTTTTCTCAACTAGAGCATTAGGCCCGTTCTGCTCAAGTCTCTTTTTTGCTTCCTCCTGACTCAGTCCGCTTCTTAGAGTGCTTAACTCTGTACAGACTTCGTCAGCTTTTTTTTGATAATACATAATTTTCTCCTTTTTGATAGTTTATACTAGTATGCCATTTCTAAAAAAAAAAAGACTCGTGGCATATCTTTATAATAAATCCAAGATATACTAAAAGTCTTGTTACCTACGTTACTTAAACAGATCTTCAGCCAGAATGCTGGCATTCGGTTGTTGACTGAAGATTTAAAACTACTCCCTCTTAGTATCCTTACTTTAGCAAATCCGACTGTTGTTGTCAAGTGTTTTATGCCTCAAATATAGCCATTATTAGTATTGTCGGTTCTTTTTTTTTTACATCTGAATAAAATTTAATGATTATAATAATTGGAGGATTAATATGATGAAAATAATGAAATTGCTTAAATATTCGCTATATTTATTAATAATGTCCTTGTCTGTATTTTTTATTCTTACATTGTACATGTACTTTTTTTCTAAACAGCCCTCATTGGAACTTGCATACAGTTTTGTGATTCCCATATGTATGTTTGTAGTGACGCTTATGTACTCCAAAAGTGTGCACGAGAGAGGTTTGCTAAGGGGAATTGAAATGTGGATAGTTTATTTTGCAGTTGTGTTGCTGATGAAAGTTATATTCAGGCATCCGGGAGAAATAAATATATTGATGCACTTGCTTTACCTGCCTGTTTCAATTCTCGCAGGAATAGTAGGAGTAAATATGAAACTTCGCACTCAAAGGTAGCCTATTTATAAAATTTAAAAAAAAACACTTTTAAATAATCTCCAAAAATGCTATAATTTAAAAAGTTCGAAGGAGGTTCAGTATGGTACATATTAAAACGCTAAACAAAACAAAACTTACAGATAACATGAATGTAAAAGGATGCGGCGAATGCCAGACTTCATGTCAATCTGCATGCAAAACTTCTTGTACAGTAGGAAACCAAAAGTGCGAGAATAAATAAATAGTTAAGGGTGTTGAAAAAGTTTGTTCTGCAAGATTTTGGAAGGTAGGCATAAACAGTATGTTCGGATACTTAACGATTGTTTGTTTTAACAGAATCGATGCAGGCAGATTTTTTCAGCAACTTGTGCAGCTTCTTGGTTAAGTTGTTGCCTTTGTGTAGATGACCCCTTTAAGGGGGTTTTTTTCTGAACAGCGAAAAATTTCTGTTAATGAAACGCTAACTGATAAATGGCCTGATCAACACAATGTTTAACGGAATATGTAATATAATATGATCCATTGATGAGCCATAAAGTAATTTGGAGGAAGAGATGATACATCTATTTTGTTTGGACAACATGTGCTTCGCTATTGATACTAACAGCGGGCTGGTGCATGTTGTTGATGAAGTGGTATATGACCTATTAAATGATGAAAGTTTTAAATGCGGACATAAAGTTGAAGAAATTGAAAAAAAATACGGCAAGGAAGCAACTGATGAGGCTATTTTAGAAATTAACTATCTCATAGTTAACAATATGCTTTACACAGAAGAATCCAATCCTGTAAACAAAATTAAACCTGCTGTTAAGGCTATGTGTCTTAACATGACACATGATTGTAACCTGAGGTGTGAATATTGCTTTGCATCACAGGGAAGTTACAACGGTGAAAGATCATATATGAGCTTTGAAACAGGGAAAAAAGCTTTTGATTACCTGGTGAAAAATTCTGGAACAAGAAGAAATCTTGAAGTTGACTTCTTTGGAGGGGAACCTCTTATGAATTTTGAAACGATTAAAAAGCTTGTGAGTTATGGAAGGTCTTTGGAAGATAAGTACAATAAGCACTTTAGATTTACCGTAACTACAAACGGAGTTCTCCTGGATGACGAAAAGATAGACTATATAAATGAAAATATGGACAATGTGGTGTTAAGTATAGACGGAAGAAAATCTACTAACGACCGCATGAGAAAGACTGTTAATAAAATGGGTAGCTACGATGTTATTGTAAATAACTTTAAAAAATTTGTAGCAAAAAGGATGGATAAAGATTATTTTGCCAGAGGTACTTTTACTGCGAACAATCTTGATTTTTCTGAAGATGTAAGGCATATGAGAGACTTGGGATTTGATAAAATCTCCGTAGAGCCTGTGGTTGCAAGCCCAGAAGAAAAATACGCCTTGCTTGAAGAACATCTTGAAATATTAAAAAATGAATACGAAAAGCTTGCCAGACTTTATTTGGAATCCCAAAAAGATGACAGCAAGAAATTCCAATTTTTCCACTTTAACATTGAACTTGATGGAGGCCCGTGCATATACAAGAGATCTATAGGCTGCGGAGCAGGAACGGAATATGTTGCCGTAACGCCTGCAGGGGAATTTTATCCGTGCCATCAGTTTGTCGGCCAGGAGGAATTCATTATAGGAAATGTTGATGAAGGAATAGTAAACGAGCCGGTTGTAAGCAAATTCAAAAATGTATCTGTAAATGACAAGCCTGTATGCAAAGATTGCTGGGCAAAGTATTACTGCAGCGGAGGATGTCATGCAAATGCATACAATTTTAACCATAATTTTGATGTTCCTTACAATGTTGGATGCGAGCTTGAGAAAAAAAGAATTGAGTGCTCAATATATATAAAAGCGAAATTAAGTGAATAATTTATTGTAATATTATGCTTAATTGTAAAAAATAGTGGTAAATATATACTAGACTATAGTATAATATATTTTGATATCTACATATGATTACAAGAGAGGAGTGTTACTATGCAGGTTGGTTTTATAGTTATATTGATAATAGCAATTTTTGTTGCTATATTTGCTATTCAGAACGGCACACCGGTTCCTGTTGATTTGTTTCTTGCCAGATTTGAAATGCCTTTGGCTGTTGTTATGATGATTTGTATAATTATAGGAGCTGTACTTGTTTTGATTCTCGGAACAACTAGACAGTTTAAAAAAAGATCTGAGTCAAAAGAGATGAAGAATAAATTAAAAACACTTGAAAACGACAAAGTACTGGCAGACAGCAATATTAAAGCAATGGAAGAAGAAACGAATAAGCTGAAAGAAAACGGAAGCGCATTAGAAGCAAAAATCTCCGAACTGGAGCAGAAAAACAAGGCTCAGGCAGATACAATCGCAAAGTTAAACAATGAATTGGATTCTCTAAAAACTGAATCAAACGAATCGATTGTAACCGATACTAAAGATGAAGGTGCCAAAATTACTGACAACGATGAAAAAAGTGAAGCTCAAAGTTAAAGAGTATGACAGAGGATATATTAAAGATGTAAGCAGAAAATTTAATCTTTCAAAAATATCCTCAAGGATACTTTTAAACAGAAATATAACAGAATATAATGAAATAGAGGAATTTCTTAATCCGGATTTCAAATACTTTGAAAATGCTAAGAATTATAAAGATTTACAAAGAGGATGTTCAAGAGTTCTTGAAGCAATTGATAAGAATCAGAAAATAATCATATATGGAGATTATGATGTAGACGGTGTGACCTCCATAAGTCAATTCATATTGCTCTTGTCAAAAGCTGGGGCAGATGTTGATTATTATGTGCCTGAAAGAGAAAATGAAGGTTATGGCATAAGTTCCGAATTTGTGGAAAAGCTGAAGGATAATAGAATAGAGGCTGACTTAGTGGTTACAGTAGACTGCGGTATAGCTGAAATTGAAAAGATTGCCTGCATAAGCGAAATGAATAAGGATGTTGTTATAATAGACCATCACCAGTGCAAGGAGGAGCTGCCTCCGGCTTATGCAGTCATAGATCCGAAGCAGAAAGACTGTCCGTCGAAAAACAAGCATTTATGCGCGGCAGGACTGTCTTTTAAATTTTTGAAACATTTGAACACATATCTTAAGGTTGAAGACATTGAAGATGTTCTTCTTGAACTGGCATGCCTTGGTACTATAGCGGATATAGTTGATCTTTTTGGAGACAACAGGGTTATTGCAAAGAACGGATTGAGAAAAATTAACAACACAAGGTTGATAGGCTTAAAAAAGCTTATTGAAGTTTCCGGTATCAAAGATAAAGAAATCGAATCCTACCACATTGGATTTATTATTGCTCCGAGAATAAATGCGGCTGGGAGAATGGATACCGCAAAAAAGGCAATAAAGCTTATGCTTTCGTCTGATGAGCAGGAAGCAGAAAAGCTTGCACTGGAGCTTGAAGCTTTAAATGCTTTGAGAAAGCAGGCCGAGAGTGTAATTTTTGAAGAAGCTGTTAATAAGATAGAAACAGACTTTTTATACAAGAAGAGTATTATTGTTGTTTATGGAGAGAACTGGCATGAAGGCGTGCTTGGAATTGTAGCTTCAAAGCTTACGGATAAATATGAAATACCCAGTGTTGTTATATCTATGAAAGAAGGTATAGGCAAAGGATCTGCCAGGAGTCTGGAATGTGTTGATATTTTTGAGGCTTTTACAGCGGTGAAGCAATATTTGCTGAAGTATGGCGGTCATAAGCTTGCAGCTGGACTGACGATAGAAGAGAAAAATATAAATATATTTGCAGATGAATTGAACAGCTACATCTTCTCTTTAAACAGGGATGACAGCCTAAATGAAATTGAAGCCGATTCGTATATTGAAGCGAAAGACGTCAGTTTTGATTTATATAAAGAAATCTGCATGTTTGAGCCTTATGGATCGGGAAATCCGAAACCGGTGTTTGCTCTTAAGGATGCAGAACTGAAAAATATTCGAAAAGTAGGCAGGGATGGAAGTCATTTAAGCTTTGTTCTTGTAAAAGATAATAGAGAAATTTCTGTAATTGGATTTGGTAAAATCGGCATTTTGGAAAAAGTTCTCACAAAACCGTCAGCTTATGTGGTTACCATGAGCTTGAATGAATTTAACGGCAGAAAAAGTATTCAGCTGGTATTGCAGAATGTTGAGGATAGTGACAAACTGGATTACTCTATCGACGATGAAAAAATGAAAGTGCTGAATTCAGTCATAAATAAAAGCAAGTCAAAAATAATAAAGACTGACATATTCGTGCTTGTGGAAAAGCTAAATAAAATATATAATACTAAAATAACAGCAGAAGAAATAATATGTATGCTTAAAAAGGCTGATAATATTCAATACGCATTAAAAAATGAAGTACTGTATATAAAGAAATAGTCTTTTAAATTGGAGGAATTATGGACTTAAAAGAAAAGATTCGTGTAATAGAAGGGTTTCCGTCAGAGGGAATAAGTTTTAAAGACATAACGACACTTCTGAAGGATGCGGATGCTTTAAAGGAATGCATAAACAAAATGGCTGAAAAATTCAAGGACATAGATGTTGATATAATAGTTGGACCTGAATCAAGAGGCTTCATATTCGCAACTCCTCTTGCTTATTTGCTGGGAACAGGATTTGTTCCTGTAAGAAAGCAGGGAAAACTTCCTGCTGAAACAGTAAGTTACGAATATTCCCTTGAATATGGAAAAGATAAACTGGAAATACATAAGGACTCAATCAAGAAAGGGCAAAAAGTATTAATTGTGGATGATTTACTTGCTACCGGTGGAACGATGTACGCTGCTGCAAAACTGGTTGAAAAACTGGGAGGCGAAGTAGCAGGACTTGGATTTTTAATTGAGCTGGAAGATTTAAACGGAAGAGAAAAACTAAAAGGGTACAATGTTGAATCATTAGTAAAATACAGCTAATGCTTTAGTCAGTGAACTTATTAACATAAGACACTGTAATAGAAAAAGTAACAGACATTAATTATGATACTGATTAGAAATAGTGGTGAAGACATGCTGGAAAATTTAATTAATCAAATAGAATCGTATAATTCCAATGCGGATATTTCTGTTGTTGCAAAGGCATACAACTATGCGGAGATGGCTCATTCAAATGCGCAGACTAGGTATTCTGGCGAAAGATACTTTGTGCATCCTTATAATGTTGCGCTTATTTTAGCTGATTTGCATGTTGATGTACAAACGATCGCAGCAGCTCTTCTCCATGATGTGGTTGAAGATACAGGCATTACATATTATGACATAAAGAGAGAATTCAGTGAAGAAATTGCTAATATGGTTGACGGTGTCACAAAGTTGAGCAAGGTAAAATACCGAAATAAAGAAGAACGCCAGGCTGAATCCTTAAGAAAAATGATAATTGCCATGTCAAAGGATATCAGGGTTGTTATAATAAAACTTGCGGATCGACTTCACAATATAAGAACGCTTCAATACATGCCTAAGGAAAAGCAGTACCAGAAGGCAATGGAAACTATTGAAATATATGCACCTATTGCGAATCGTCTCGGTATGGCATCCATTAAGTGGGAGCTTGAAGACTTGAGCCTTAAATATATAGATCCGGAAGGATATGAAGACTTAGTCAAAAAAGTACAGGAAAAAAGTGAAAAGAGAAAAGATTACATTTCTCAAATAATTTCTATAATGTCTGAAAAGCTTAACGAAGCGGGAATAAAATCAGAAATCAAAGGGAGACCGAAAAGTCTATATTCCATTTATAAGAAAATGTATTTTAAGAATAAATCCTTTGAGCAGATATATGACTTGATTGCCGTTAGAATTATTGTGGACACTATTAAAGACTGCTACGGCTCTCTGGGAACTGTGCACACACTTTGGAAGCCTATTCCTGGAAGGTTCAAAGACTACATTGCAATGCCAAAACCAAACATGTACCAGTCTTTGCATACTACGGTAATAGGGCCGTATGGAGAACCATTTGAGATACAGATAAGGACTCTTGAAATGCACAGGACTGCTGAGTACGGTATTGCGGCGCACTGGAAGTACAAGGAAGGAATCGATGAAAAGACAAATTATGAGGAGAAACTGAACTGGCTGAGGCAGATGCTTGAATGGCAGCAGGAAACAAATGATCCTCAGGAATTTATGGAATCGCTAAAAATAGACTTATATGCTGACGAAGTATTTGTATTTACACCTAAGGGAGAAGTTGTAAATCTGCCTAAGGGTTCAATACCGATAGATTTTGCTTACAGGGTACACAGTGCCGTGGGCAACAGGTGTGTAGGTGCAAAGATAAACGGCAGAATAGTGCCTATTGACACGAAGCTAAAGACAGGTGATCAGGTTGAAATACTTACATCGCAGTCTAGTGTCGGTCCCAGCAGAGACTGGCTGAAAATAGCTGCATCAAGCCAGGCAAAATCAAAAATAAGGAAGTTCTTCAAGGAAAAAGACAAAGATTTCAATGTTGAAAAAGGGAAAGAGCTTGTAGAGCGAGAAGTCAAAAAACAAGGCTTTCAAATTGTTGATTTGATGAAGGAAGAATGGCTGAAGTTTGTAGCAGATAAATACAACATGAATACCATAAGCAATCTGTTTGCGGCGGTAGGAAATGGCGGTATCACAGAAAACCAGATTGTAAACAGGCTGAAGTTACTATATCTGGAAAAAAACAAGGATAAAATAGAGCTTGAAAAGATAGAAAATCTTGAGAAGAATCTGACAGCAGCAAAAGCATCGCCGCCAAGAAAAGAAAAACATGCTTCGGGTGTTATTATAAAGGGCATAGACAACATAAAGGTCCGTTTTTCTAAATGCTGCAATCCAGTTCCCGGAGATGCAATTGTAGGATATATTACCAGAGGCAGAGGAGTTTCGATTCACAGGTCAGACTGTACAAATGTCCATGACCTGAATGATTCGGATGATCAAAGGTTTATCGAGGTAGAATGGGACACAGAAGAAAAGGCGACTTTCTTAAGCGAGCTTCAGATAAAAGCCATAGACAGACCAAGACTTCTTCAAGACGTGACTAATCTATATTCGGAAGCTAAATTGAATGCCGTTTCACTCAACTTAAGAGTAAATAAGGAACGGGTTGCCATATTAGACATTGGATTTGAAATAAATGAAACAAAACAAATAGAAGATTTAATCAAAAAAATCAAAAAGTTAGACGGAGTACTGGAAGTATACAGGAACAAAAAATAGTTTAATAACAAACTTTTCGAGACGGTTTGTTATCTTGATGGCTTTGTAATCAATCTGAGAACGACTTCGCGTCGTTCTGTTTTATTGTAGGTGACATAATTACAGACTAACATAAAATTAAACTATAAAATAAGGAAGGTGATTAAATGAGAGGAGTAGTACAGCGTGTAAAAAGAGCAGGCGTTACTGTTGACAACAAGATTATAGGCGAGATAAACCACGGTATATTGCTATTGCTTGGAGTGGAAGAAACGGACAATGAAAAAGACCTGGAATACATGTGTGAAAAAGTCCCTAATTTAAGGATATTTGAAGATGAAAACGGGAAAATGAATAAAAGCCTCATAGATGTGGAAGGAAGTATTTTGGTTGTTTCTCAGTTTACTCTTTTGGGAGATGCAAGAAAAGGAAGAAGGCCCAGTTTTATTCACGCAGCTTTGCCGGAGAAGGCGGTCCCCATGTATGAAAGCTTCATAAATAGAATGAAAGAAAAAGAAATATTTACTCAGTGCGGAGAATTTGGTGCCGATATGGATGTAGAACTTGTCAATGACGGCCCGGTTACAATTCTTCTAGACAGCAAAAAATTATTTTAGGAGGAACAAATGATATTTGAAGCTATGACTGTAGGGTCTTATTTATCCAATTGTTATATTGTTGGTTCTGAAACAACAATGGAAGCCGCTGTAATAGATCCGGGAGCAGACTTTAAAAAAATAGATGATAAGCTGAAGGAACTTAACCTTATTCCTAAAATTATCATACTTACTCATGCTCACGGTGACCATATAGGAGCTGTGAAGGAGCTGACTGATAAGTATAATTTGAAAATTTATATTCACAAGGATGACGCAGAAGTTCTTAAGGACGGCAATGCTAATTTTTCAAAGATGATTACTGGCAGGAGTACATCTATAATTCCGGATGTTGAATTAAATGATGGTGATGATATAATGCTGGGAGACTTAAAATTTGATATTATTCATACTCCGGGCCATACAAAGGGCGGTATATGTATAAAGGTCGGAAATATTATGATGACCGGCGATACGCTCTTTAACAAATCCATAGGCAGGACGGATTTTCCGGGAGGATCCTTTGATGATATAATAAGTTCAATAAAGAATAAAATCTTTAAATATGACGATGATATTGTAATATATCCGGGCCACAACTCACCTTCTACCATTAAATCTGAGAAACTCGGGAATCCGTTTGTAAACTAAATGAAGGTGCTTACATTTTATTTTTCAGGACATAATTTTGAATATGAAGCAAGAAATGACCTCAGAATATTTGATTTAAACATAGGATATGAAGTCAAACTTTCCGGAAAAAGCTATAATGACACAGGGCTGGCAATGGTGTCAGTATTGAACGATGATGGGAATTCGTTAATCAGTACTGCTTGTCTGTATTTAAACGACCAGCTTTTGTTCAGAGCAGAATACGAAAGTGATGAAATTTTTCTTGAGAGTGCTGATTCGAAGAGACTTAAAAAGATTCTTGTCGTAAAATCAATACACAGTGTTCTGAAAAGATACTACGGTGTAAATCCAGAGTACGGTATTCTGACCGGCGTGAGAGTGGTAAAGATACTGATAACAGCACTTAAACATGGGAAGACAAAAAAAGAAACTACAAAAATATTAAAAGATACCTACGAAGTTTTACCGGAAAAAATTGATCTTTTGTGGGAAGTACTGGATATTGAAAGAAAGTATGTGAATGAAGAGGAAAACAAGCAAAATTACAATTTGTATGCCGGGATACCGTTTTGCCCTTCAAAATGTAGCTATTGTTCATTTACATCATATACAGGCGCAAAGGAAGATAAAATAGATAAATATATAGATGTACTTGTATATGAGATTGAAGAAACGATAAAAATGGCTTTGAGAAGGGGCCTAAAGCTACACACTATATATATAGGAGGAGGAACTCCTTCTGTATTAAATGAAAGGCAGATATCTGTTATATTTGACTGCATAAAAAAATACTATGATCTGGCTGAAATAAAAGAAGTGATGTTTGAAGCCGGAAGACCGGATACTTTGACAGAAGAAAAATTGATATTCCTAAAAGAAACAGGCGTAAACCGAATAAGCATCAACCCTCAGACAATGAACGAAAAGACGCTTGAAATAATCGGGAGAAAGCATTCTTCAGAGGATATAGTAAATAAATATAACCTTGCAAGAAAAACAGGCTTTGATTGGATTAACACGGATATAATATTGGGACTTCCAGGAGAAGATGAAGCAGACGTTAATTACACCATAAGAGAAATAATTAAATTAAGGCCTGAAAATATTACTGTCCATTCACTGGCATACAAGACGAAATCTGAGCTTACAAGACAAAGTGAAGAATTGCGTAAGGATTATGACTTGATACAAAAAATGTATGAGGTGGTAAAGAAGGAATGCATTGACAGCGGGTACATACCATACTATATGTACAGGCAAAAAAACATAAAGGGAAATTCTGAAAATATTGGTTATACTTTGCCGGAAAAGGAAAGTTTATACAATATTGTTATAATAGAGGAACTGGAGACCATACTGGCGTGCGGACTTGGAGCATCTTCAAAAATAAAGAAACAGGACGGGAGGCATGTTCCCCTTCGGAATTTTAAAAGTCTGGAGGAGTACGAAGGGCGGATTGAAGAAATATTGCAAAAAAAGAAGAGATTATTATTTGACAAAAAGGAGATTGTATGAAGAAGGTAAAAGCATTCTATTTGGAAAATTGTCCTCACTGCAAGAGGGCCTTTAAAATGGTAGATGCGTTGAAGACAAAAAAACCTGAATACAAGGATGTTGAAATTGAACGTATTGAAGAATCAGTGCATGCGCAAATTGCCGATGCTTATGATTATTACCAGGTTCCCACATTTTACGTTGACGAAATAAAAGTCCATGAGGGAGTACCATCTTTCGAAAAAATAGAAGAAGTATTGAAAAAAGCAATATCATAAAAATTGGGACTGAGCCAGTCCCAATTTTTTATGTATGTTATAATTTTTTTTCATCAACTTCATTCTTGTGAGCCGTTTTTTCTTTCAATTCTTTGAAGTGATTTGCACGTTTCGAATCGCTTTCTATTTCCCAATGAATAATTAATGTTAATGCTGCTCTTAAAACTACTATGGAAGCAAGAATAATTAGTTCATCAATTGTTCTGATAACCAAGGTTTTTAAAATCTCAGCGCCCAGTTTAAATTCCAGTGCCATTGCCAGAGCCTGCGAAAATTCGATTTTAATAGTTTCATCAGTAAATTTAAAAAACCTAAGCGCATACCTTCCGAATGCCTTTAAAGCAGAGTAAATTATTATAAATACACCTATTAATTCCAAAATATGCGCAATATTAGGCACAAGAATAGTAATCAAATGTTCTAGCATAGTACCTCCAAGTATATATAATGAAAACATTTACTAGTATTATATATAATTTGTCTCGTTATGTCAAACATGTGAGCATACGTTTGATTGGTAAAAAGTGCTAATTAATATTGCGATTTTAAGACATAATGTGCGTCACAATATATATATATAAGTAAGGGGTGAAGTATATGATTATTTATATAAGAAAGAAAAGTATTGGTATAGCTTTGTTTTGTGCGGTGCTTTTATTTGCGGGCATGTTTGTTTATGAGGCGATGTTTAATTTTTCTATAACAGTTTCTACTGAAATAACCAATTGGGGACTGAGTTTCAGGGAAAACGGAAAGGCTCCCATAGGCAATGCCACCGCAAGGGCACTAAAAGAATACAATGCTTATTACGTGGGGAATGATGACGAAAAGGTAATATATCTTACTTTTGATGCGGGTTTTGAGAATGGATTTACTGAAAAGATACTTGATACATTGAAAAAACATGATGTTAAGGCAGCTTTTTTTCTTGTAGGCCATTATATGGAGGAAGAACCGCTGCTGGTTAAGAGAATGGTTAATGAAGGGCATATTGTAGCAAACCATACATACCATCATCCGGACATGTCAAAGATATCAGATGTGGAATCATTTAAAAAAGAGCTTACATCTCTTGAAGAGATATTTAAGCAGATAACTGGTACTGAAATGTCTAAATATTATAGGCCTCCTCAGGGTAAATTTAATGAAAAAAATCTAATGATGGCAAATGAACTGGGATATAAAACAATTTTCTGGAGTCTTGCATATGTAGACTGGTACGCCGATAAGCAACCTACAAAAGAACAGGCGTACAGCAAGCTTATACCAAGAATTCATCCGGGTGCCGTATTACTTTTGCATAGTACCTCAAAAACAAATTCAGAAATATTGGATGAACTTCTGACAAAATACAAGGAAGAAGGATATATATTTAAGACTTTGGATGATTTAACAGAAAATAATTAATAAAACTAATGAATTACAAAAAATTAATAATTTATAAAGATGTGGAATAAAATAGAGTGTTTGAATGATTATGCAAAAGCGCGCTTACAACTATTGAAAGAAAGTGTGTAAAATTCTTAATATGTGAGCAAATTAACATATGTCGTAAAAAAAACAAATTAAATATTCATTAGTAATCATTTTTTTATGAGGAAAAATCGTTATATCATTTAGGATATAACGGTTTTAAGCGATTTTAGTATTGATTAAAAAGTTTAATTATGATAAAATTATAACATTATAATTGTTAAAAAATATACAATTATAAAATATTGCTCGCGGGAGGGACTTGATGATTGATAATTCTGTTGAAGACAGAAATAATGAAGAAGAATTTGAGTCTGATTTAATTTCCGAGGAAAATGATGCTTTCGAAGATGCCCCTGATGATAAATTAGCTGAATTGGCAATTTTAATCAGGGATAAATCATATGAAGGAATTTTGGCAAATGCAGAGGACTTTTTGGACGAGCCGATGTCATTGGAGGTCGAAAACCTTTTGGAGATCATTGAAGAGCTGAAAGCAAGAGAAGAATTCTCTGATATTTGCACCATGAACGGGAAGGAAAAAATGTATTTGTACTCGGAGCAGTACATGACCGGAAAATATGCTAAGATGATGGTTTTGGTGGAAGAAAATGATTTATTTAAAACCATATCTGAAACTGTAAGAGAGGAATCAAGGATATATCCGAGGCCGACAGATGTAAGGCTGTTCGGTAAATCTCCTTTTAAGTTGTCCAAAGAAGAGTTTGCAGAAGTGTATGAGCAGCTCAAAAAAAATGAGGAGTACAAGGATATACAGGAAACGAGAGCTTCAAATAATGCGCTTTATCTTTATTCTGACAAGTTCATGAGAAAAGCTCATGCCGCTTCACTTGCCGAATGGATAGAAGTGGAATCCGAGCAAAATCCATAAGTTTGTCAATTTAAATTACTTGGAAAGGAGGGATAACATGGGCAAAATAGGACCTGCTGAACTGATACTTGTATTAGTTATAGCTTTAGTTATATTTGGACCTTCCAAACTTCCGGAAATAGGAAAGGCATTCGGGAAATCTATAAGAGAATTTAAGGATAATGTTAATAAGACCAGTGACGAACCTACAGAAAAAGATGCTGTTAAAGAAGATTAAACAAGCGATTCATATTTTATCAGAGAGATGATATATATTTGAAGGGAGAGTTATCATGTTTGAAAGAGAGATTGAAGATTTTATTGAAAAAATCAGAACAAGACGCGAATTTTTGAAAATGAGCGGTAAGGGAATTGCAGGTGTAACTGTCGCAACTTCTGTTTTGAACCTAATGGGATGTTCCCAGGCTGAGCCGTCGGGAAATGAAGAATCACCTGAAGTTGAGGCCTTTGTAATTCCTACTGGTCTTCTTGTTGTAGAGCCTAACAAATGCACAGGATGCCAGAGATGTGAAATGGTTTGTACTGTTGCAAATGACCAAAAGATTCACCCGTTAATTTCAAGAGTCAAAATCAGCAGAAATTTTAACTACGGAAAAGAAATGACAGAAAACTATCGTTATGAAAACGGATATTTTGGTAACTTCTTGATGACGCCTGAAACATGTCGTCAATGCGAAGATGCTAAATGTGCTGAAGCATGTCCGAAAAATGCCATCAGTCAAAATGAAACAACCAAGGCTTGGACAGTAGATGAAAGTTTATGTGTGGGCTGTGGAGCATGTTCAGATGCATGTCCTTGGAATATGCCTACTGTTGATCCGGAGACAGGTAAATCAACTAAATGTATTTTATGTGGTGCATGTGCTGACAACTGCATAACTGGAGCTTTGCAGATTATACCTTGGGAAAAAATGGAGGCAATCTTCAGAAGAAAAGGATATAGATTTTCATAGTTTAAGCTAACTGAAAAATGAAAGAATTTTGATTGGAGGAAGAATAAATGGCTAATATAACAGGATGGACAGGAAGTCTATTAAGAGTTAATTTAACTACTGGCAATATTAAAACAGAAGATACAATGAAATACAAAGACCTTGTAGGAGGAGCAGGATTCGGATACAAAATAATATTTGACGAAGTTCCTCAGGGAACAAAGGCTTTTGATGAAGCAAACAAGGTAGTAATAGCAGTGGGGCCGCTTACAGGTACAACGGCACCTTGTAGCGGAAGAACAAATATTACTTCATTGAGCCCTACAAATCCGTATCATGCTATAGCTGACAGCCACATGGGAGGAAATTTCGGAGCTTGGCTGAAATTTGCAGGATACGACGGAATTATAATTGAAGGGGAATCAACAAAACCTGTATGGTTAAAAATTGAAGATGATAATATATCAATAGAAGATGCAAGTGACTTATGGGGAAAAGGTACCATAGACACAACTTATGCAATAAATGAAATTATGGGTAAGGAAGCATGTATTGCCGCAATCGGGCCTGCAGGGGAGCAGATGAAAAATCTGGCATCAATAGTTAATTCAGTTAACCACTCAGCAGGAGGACACGGAGGAATTTTAGGAGCAAAAAAACTAAAAGCCATAGGTGTAAAAGGAACTAATGCTGTACATATAGCAGAAGGAAAAGCTCAGGATTGGCTGGATTTGAATGAATACATGATGAAAGATATAATAGGATCCAACAACAATCACGTGGTACCTAGCACACCACAGCCTTGGGCAGAATATCACAATTCAAAGAGCCGCTGGACTGCACAGCTTGGGCTGTTCTGGGGAGCAGCTAATCCGCCTGTGGAAACGGGAGAATGTGCTGCAGGAGATAAAAACAAGGTAGGACTTCGTACACAGAAGGCTATATTTGACTTGGGACCGCTGGCTGAAGACAGAACCATAAAAATGGGAGGATGCTACTCATGTCCGATTCGATGTCAGTCAAATATGTATATGCCTGAACTTGAAAAATACGGATTAACTCCTTATGCAACAAGTACATGCATTAACTACAGTTCGCCTAACACTGCAATGATAAAAGGTTATGCAGATGGTGAAAAGAAGGGAATGGATTCACTTATTACAAAATGTCTGGGATCAAGGCTTGCTGATGATTACGGTATTTGGAGCAATTACGGTCAGTTGCCGAGAGACTTTAGATATGCTTATAATTCAGGGAAATTTAAAGAAGTTCTTCCTAAGGAAGAATATGACAGCATAAACTGGGATTTAGTGGAGAGCGGTGATCCGGGCTGGATGGTAGAGTATTACGGAAACTTGATTAAAGGTGGAGAGTTCGGCCATTTGCTTGATGGACCGTACTGGCTTGATCAAAGATGGAATTTAGGAGAAGAATATTGGAATTCATACGGAAATAATTTGTGGTCTAAAATGGCATATCCTAAACATCACAGTAATGAATCAGGAGCACAGGTAGGTGCATTGGTTAACGTAATATTCAATAGGGATGCAAATTCGCACACTCACATGAATATGATAGGTGCTGGACTTCCTATTGAAATTCTTAAAGAAGTTGCAGGAGAAGTATGGGGTTCGCCTGATGCGTTGGATGCACCGATGAACTACACTCCTATGAATGAATATAAAGCTAAATTTGCTAAATGGTCGCTGGACAGAAACTTCCTGCATGATTCAATTACATTGTGCAACTGGGTATGGCCTATGACTGTATCACCTTCAAAGGAAAGAAACTATAGAGGAGATACTGCACTGGAAGCTAAATTCTTCAGCTTGGCAACAGGCATAGAGACTTCAGAGGAAGAAATGAATCTTGCAGCAGAAAGAATTTCAACAATGCACAGGGCTGCATGTGTTAAAGAAATGAATACAATTGATATGAGAAATGAACATGATACAATTCCAGAATGGGTATTTGAAGCTGATCCAGATGTTAAACCATTTACTGAAGGTACGGTAAAACTTGACAGAGATGATATGCAGTTAGGTTTGACACTGCTGTATAGAGAATATGGATGGGATGAAAAAACAGGAGCTCCTACAAGAGCTACATTAGAAAGACTAGGTCTTAAGGATGTGGCAGATGAGCTTGAAGCTTTGAACCTGCTTCCTTAAATTAGGATAGCAAAGCTGTATCGGTATAATAGGAAAGCAGTTTGCTTTCCTGTTTTACTTTACAATACAAAGGTGCCAATATGATATTAGATTATTTGTTTAACAAAATGACTGAAAAAAATCTTCCGGAAGTTTCTGCCAAAAAATGTATTAATAACAAAGGCATACCATGCAGCAGATGCATTGATAATTGTCCGGAAGGAGCTATTCAGTTAAAGGATAAAAAAATAAAATTCAGCGAAAAAATGTGCGCTGAGTGTGGTGTGTGCAGATCAAGTTGCCCTACGCAGGCAATAACATTTAATAATGCTCAGGAGGAAGATGTTCTTTTGCATGCATGCGGCAAGAAAAAACTTGTTTTTTCTTGTTTAAAGGAATCTGCAGCAGGAAACATTAATATGAGCTGCCTGAATGGAATGCACCCTGAGTTTATTGCAGCAGTATTAATTTTATGCGCAGATAAGAAAATTTATTTTAACTTGAGCAGGTGTTCTGATTGTGAAGCAGGGTATAATGATTCGTTTTTTAAACAATCTTTGGAAAAAGCCACAGCTTTTCTTAAAAATATTGGAAGGCTTCCTAATTATGAAATTATTACTGAAAACAGAGATATTGCGGACTTAATCGATGAGGAAATATCGCGAAGAAATTTATTTAAGCTTGTAAAAAAAGAATCAGAAAATATTGTGCTGAAGACTATAAATTCAATTATTGATGATGATAATAACCTGTCAGCCAGAAGGCTGCTTCTAAAAGCTATAAGAGACAAGGGATTGTCAGACCGGGCTAAGAATGTAAATACGTTTTGGGCAGATTTTGAAGTCGGTGCTGCTTGTGACGGTTGCGGTAAATGTCAGGATGTATGTCCTGGAGATGCTTGGAAGATTGAAGAAGAAACTCTGTCAAAGAGGTTGTACTACAGTGTTGCTAACTGTTATCAATGCGGATTATGCGAAACAATGTGCCCACAGAAGGCAATATACAGATGTTCAGACGGAAGTCAGGTTTTTAGCTCTGCTTTGAAAAAAGAAATTAATCTGAAAATCTGTAGCGTTTGTGGGAAGAAGCATATGCCTGAAAATGAAAATGAGGAAGTATGTATAGTTTGCAGGAAAAAAGAATTATTGAGAAAAAAATTATCAACTGGATTGAGTTAATATATATTTTATAGATCTTTTATGTTATAATTGTACAAGAAACGTAATTGAGAGGAGAATAATTATGGGCAGAATAGGTACAGGAGAATTAGTGCTTATACTAATAATTGCATTAATCATAGTAGGGCCGGCTAAACTTCCTGAGCTTGGCAGATCAATTGGAAAGACATTAAATGAATTTAAAAAGGTATCCAAGGAATTTAAAGATGACCTGTCTGTAGAAGATAAACCCCAAAAGACCGAAAAAGAAGAAAAACCGGTCGTAATAGCTGAAAAATCAGAATCTGTTGAAGCGGCAGAAAAAACAGAGGAAACAGAAAAATAGCATTTTCGATTGCGCTGAATAAAGAAATTCAAAAGAAATTGGACTTTTGTTCAATTTCTTTTATTTTTTAATAATCAGTAGAGGGGTATGTAGGTCTCTACTGTAGCGGCAACATAGTATTTTTTTGCAGCAGATGCAATATTTTTCACCTATGCAAAAAATCGTTGACAAAGAAAAATTATTGTGGTAGTTTTATTGTATATATTGCATGGGGAAGAGTAATCATAATTGCATTAATTTTAGCGAGACAGGGACGATGGAAGCCTGTTATTAACTTGTGATGAAAGACACCTCTAAATAGCAATTTCTAATTGAGCGGGACTGTACGGTCCAATTAGGGTGGCAACGCGGGTTAAACTCGTCCCTAGCAGGGAGGGGTTATTTTTTTTGATATATGGAGGAAATTATGGATACGATGGGTCAATTAAAAAGAACCGATATGTGCGGAGAATTATGCCTTGGTGATATAGGACGAGAAGTGGTGCTTATGGGCTGGGTTCAAAAAAGAAGAAGCCTTGGAGGACTTATTTTTGCCGATCTTAGAGATATAACAGGGTTAGTTCAGGTTGTATTCGATACTGAAGTGAATAATGAAGCATTTGATAAAGCAGGAAGTTTGAGAAGTGAATTTGTTATTGCTGTAAAAGGGAAGGTTTTTGAAAGAAAATCCAAAAATCCGGAAATGAAAACCGGCGATATAGAAGTTTATGCTGAAGAATTAAAGATACTTGATACTGCGGAAACTCCGCCTATTTATATTAAGGATAATGACGATGTGTCAGAGCAGATGCGTCTAAAATACAGATTCCTTGATTTAAGGAAACCTCACATGCAGAATAATCTTATAATAAGAAGTAAAACATCTAAAGTTATAAGAGAATTTTTGTACGAAAATGATTTTAATGAAATAGAGACACCGTTTTTAACAAAACCGACTCCTGAAGGAGCGAGAGACTATCTTGTTCCAAGCAGAGTCAATCCTGGAAAATTTTATGCTTTGCCTCAGTCTCCTCAGCTTTTTAAGCAATTGCTGATGGTGTCAGGAATGAACAGGTACTTCCAGATTGTAAGATGTTTCAGGGATGAGGACTTAAGAGCAAACAGACAACCTGAATTTACTCAGGTAGATATTGAAATGTCTTTTGTTGATGTAGAGGATGTTATTTCAGTTAATGAAAAACTGATACAAAGAATTTTTAAAGAAGTCAAAAATATTGATATAGAGGTACCTATAAAGCGCATGCCATACAAGGTTGCTATGGATAAGTACGGATGTGATAAGCCGGATTTGCGCTTTGGATATGAGCTTACAAATATAACAAAGATTTTTAGAAATACAGAGTTCAATGCATTTAAGTCCACATGTGAGTCTAAAGGGCTCATTAAGTGCATTAAAATCGAAGGAGATGCAGACGAATTTTCAAAGAAAGGGATATCAAAGCTTGAAAAATTCGTTAAAACATATGGAGCTAAAGGGTTAGCGTGGATGAAATATGAAGGCGGAGCAATTGACTCTCCAATAGCGAAGTTCCTGAGTGAAGAAGAAATCAAACAGCTAGAATCATCTCTTGAATTAAAAGAGAAGGATATTGTATTTATTGTAGCTGATAAGGAATCCGTAGTAAATACTGCATTAGGGGCATTAAGAATTGAGATAGCAAAGAAAAAAGGTCTTATAGACAACAATAAATATGAGTTGGTTTGGATAACAGACTTTCCGCTTTTCGAATTTGATGAAGAAGAAAACAGATACGTTGCAAAGCACCATCCGTTTACTTCACCTGTAGATGAAGATATTGAGAAGATAGAATCTGATCCGGGAGAAGTGAGAGCAAAAGCATATGATATTGTAATAAACGGTGATGAAATAGGCGGAGGAAGTATACGTATAACTAACAGAGAGTTGCAAAACAGAATGTTTAGAGCGTTAGGATTTACAGATGAGGAAGCTAATGAAAAGTTTGGATTTTTACTTGAAGCATTTAAGTACGGAGTACCACCACACGGCGGAATTGCTTACGGGCTGGATCGCTTCATGATGTTGCTTACAGAAAGTGATAATATCAGAGACGTTATAGCTTTCCCTAAAACTCAGAGTGCTACATGCCTGATGACAGAAGCACCTACGTATGCTTCCGAAAATCAACTTAATGAATTGAGCATAGAAGTAAAAGATAAGGAATAGGCAAGCAGGGCGAATTAGTTCGCCATAGCGGTCGTATTTCGTAAGTGCCAGAAAGGAATGGAATAATGGAGCAAGTAGGTAAAATAGAGAAAATTGAAGGAAACAAGGCGATAATTTCGGTGAAGAGAGTATCCAGCTGCGGTGACAACTGTAAAAGCTGCGGATCATCTTGCAGGCAACCCAGCGTCATGTTTGAAACAGAAATAAGCGGTGATTATGAGGTTGGAGATTATGTTGAAATTACAACTGAAAATTCAGTGGTCCTCAAGCAAATTTTAATGCTTTACGGCATACCGTTTGTAATTATGTTAATTACAATAGGGATAGTACAGCTTATATTTATGAACAATGCCAACAAAGATATGATTTCAGCCGTTGCATCCATTGCTTCTCTTGCCGTATCTTACTTTATTTTGAAAGCCTATGATAAAAAAGAAATGAAGAAAAATACCCTTAAATTTACATTGGGGAAAAAACTATAATTTTTGTGAAGCATTGAAGGATAAATAATGAATATATTTGAAATGCAATATGAAAATAACATTAAGAAAAAAGGGCCTCTCGCTGAGCGAATGAGACCAATGAATCTTAGTGATTTTGTTGGGCAGAAACACATAGTCGGTGAGGGCAGGATATTGAACAGAGCAATAAAGGCTGACAAGCTTTCTTCGGCAATATTTTACGGCCCGCCCGGGACAGGAAAAACAACTCTGGCGAGAATTATTGCTGAAAACACCAATAACAATTTTACAACTTTAAATGCAGTTACCAGCGGAATTAAGGATATAAAGGGAAAAATTAGCTTTGCGGTTGACGAGCTGTCTATTTATAATAGAAGGACAATACTCTTTATTGACGAAATTCACCGGTTTAATAAAGCTCAGCAGGATGCCCTCCTTCCATATGTTGAAAACGGAACGATTATACTGGTGGGAGCAACAACGGAGAATCCTTATTTTGAGGTTAATCAGGCTTTGATTTCACGTTCGTTGGTTTTTGAATTTCAAAAAATAACAAATGAAGATATTAAAATGGTTGTTCGAAATGCCTTGAAGGATGAAGAAAGGGGCTACGGAAAAAAGAACATTGAGCTTGAAGATGATGCGCTGAATCATATAGTGGAGAACTCAAACGGTGACATAAGAAAGGCTTTGAGTGCATTGGAACTGGGAGTGGAAACTACTTCCGAAGTGAACGGCAGGATAATAATTGACATTAATGTAGCTGTTGAATGCATCCAAAGGAAGAAAATTGAATATGATAAAAACGGGGATAGTCATTATGACACAATTTCTGCATTTATTAAAAGTATGAGAGGATCAGACCCGGACGCTGCTGTGTTCTGGCTGGCAAAAATGATTAAAGCAGGAGAAGATCCTAAGTTTATTGCAAGAAGAATAATAATATGTGCTTCGGAAGATGTTGGTAATGCTGATCCGAGAGCACTGGAAGTTGCGGTTAATGCTTTTAAGGCTGTGGAGATAATAGGGTTTCCGGAGGGGCGCATAACATTGGCTCAGGCAGCAATTTACGTAGCCTGTGCACCTAAAAGCAATGCCTCGATCATAGCCATATCTAGAGCTATGGATGCCGTCGAAAAAAATTCACTTGAGGTTCCTTTACATCTAAGGGATTCCCACTATGGAGGAGCTGAAAAGCTTAACAGAGGAGTCAGCTATAAATATCCTCACGATTATGATAAATTTTATGTTAAACAGAGTTATCTTCCGGAAACTTTGAAGAACACAAGTTTTTATGAGCCAAAAGAATCAGGTTACGAAAGCAAAATGAAAAAATTTTTGGAGTACCTGAAACAGAGTTAGGGGGAGCTATGGACTATAAACTATTCAAATCAAATATTACTGATTCAAATGTTTTCGAAACTATCGAAAACAAGGTCGATTTTTACGGACTTGACGAAAATAATATCTATGATATTTCTGTTGAATATTACAACAATGATCTGAATGAAGAGATGTTAAACGAAAATGCAGCCTTTGAAATAAAAAGAAAGCACTATGTATTTATAAAAGAAGTCAGAAATTTGTTTGAAAAACACAATATAAAAATCAATAAGTTTCACCTGATGGGTACTATTATCGATTTAAAAGAAAATGAAATGAGTATTTCAATTTTAAAGTCAAACTATGATAAAAAAAGCAACACCGTATGGCCTTGCAAGGAAATCTTTATCTTTGAAGACAGTAAAAATAAATTAGACGACCTTCTTTTTAACAATCAAATATCAGAAGAAGACTATGAATCAAATTTAGAAATTCTCAAGGATGAACTGAATATTTACGAAAAAGAGGATGAAATGCAGTATTTAAATTAACAGTTCACCTCCTTTGTAACCTTATGAAATATTGTTAATAAAATAATATAGGGTGCAGCATTATAAAGGAGGAATTTCATGGAACTGTATATTATAACATTTATGCATGGAAGTTATGCTATTGCAGCATATAATAAATTACAGGGTTACGGTTTAAAAAATATTAAGGTGGCCCAAACCCCTTTCAGCATCAAGGGTGAATGCGATATGTGCATTAAAATGTATGACAGAAAAACATTGGATATTGTGCTGAATGAGTGCAGGAAAAGATATCCGGTGAGCAATGTATATATGGAAGCAAAGCAGGATGGCAGGACGGTTTATAAATTACTGCCCTGATGAAATAATGAAACAGCCGGCGATATTTTCGTCGGCTGTTTTGATTTACATTTGTGAATTTGAATGAATTCTCTTTAAATTTTATGAAATTAATGTTAAAATAGTTGGAACAAAGAATTTTTTGTTACATTATGGAAAGGATGGTACCGTATGTCGGATTCACAAATAACAAAAAAAGCGCTGGCTGAATCTATGAAGAAGCTAATGGAAGAAAGGCCCATGAAAAAAATAAATATTAGTGATATAGTTGAAGGCTGCGATATGAACAGACAGAGTTTTTACTATCATTTCAAAGACAAATATGATTTGGTCAACTGGATTTATTATACTGAATTCATAGTTACAATCAAGGATGTCCCCATGTCATCTTGGCAAATTCTTGAGAAAACATGCGATTTTTTCTATGAAAACAAAAAATTTTATAAAAATGCTTTTAAGGTTACAGGCCAGAATTCATTCTCAGAGTATTTTATAGAAGTTTTGCATCCTATACTTGTGGTCCATCTTAATGACGTACTTAAAAACAATAAGGATGTGGATTTCTATGCTACGTTTTATGCAGATGCTATAAGAGTTGCAATTTCAAGATGGCTGCTTGAGGAAGCAAAAATTCCTCCGGAGCAGTTTGTAGCTCTATTGAGAAATGCAATTGAAGGCGTTGCTATGTCAATACTGGAAAAAAATTAGGTATATTTTGCTTTCGGCATTGTTGAAGCAAGAATTTCATTCAGACTTTTGTTCTGAATGTTTAGTGATGTTTCATTCAAACTGTCCGAAATACTTATCTGACCTCGGCTGTTTATGCTTAAAAAGCAGGATTTTACTGAGATGATTTCGTTAATGCGCTCCAAATCACCATACAAATCCATCATAAATACCGGGTAATTATCTTTTACTCTCAGACTATTAATAAAATTTCGAATTTCTTGTGCAGTTTTAATGTTGCAGCTACGTTTTTTAATATACATGGCGAAGTTTGTTTTCAGTGACATCATAGTTTCGGCAGATTTGCCGCTTAATATATAATCTGCATTTTTGTCATCATAACTGTAAGATAATCCGCACAGGCACCTGTGTTTTTTAAGAACATTGAATTTTTCAGTTGCTGTTTTATTTTTTTTGTCACAATTGATTGATACAAAAATGCATAAGTTACTATGCAGGCTTAATTTTTCGATTACGTCATAATTTAAGGCATCAGGCTCTACAAATAAAGTGAATGCGCAATCATCATTTTCAAGTAATATATTGCTCAATGCCTTTAGGGGCATATTTTTTTCCAATAATATAAAATAGCTGTAAATTCCGACCTTTTTGCCGGCGCTTATTATTTTTAAAAGTTCTTCTTCCGTGAGCTCAATATGATCATCATTTTCAAAATTAAAAACTATTGCCCAAGGGATATTATATCCCAGTTTTTTTTCGTTTTCTCTTATTGTCCGCGTCCCGTATGTAAAGCTGTTATATCCGATGTTTATTCCGAAAACGGTCAACTTTTTATGGCTTATTTCTTTTACAAGGCTGTCAATTATATTATAGTAGAAGCTGTTTTCATTGCTTAATATTTCATGAGAAAGCTTAAAAAAATTCTTTTGAAAATTTCCAGATGCAAAGTATTCGCCTAAATCCAAGAGATTTCGTACACCTCTTTTCGGGTTATCCTCAATGTATCGTATTCCGTTTTCCACCGCCGTCTTAATAACAGTATAAATCAATTTGTTGTTTTCCATTTCATATCCCCTTTTCTGTAAAGGTATACCTATATTTATATACTATAGCTTTTATGTGATTTTTATATAGACAAAAATTTAAAATGTCTAAAATTTATACAAAAAATTAAATGTGTCTGAAATTAAGACAAAAAAAATTATTGTCTAGTGTAAGTATCGATGTAAGTTAATATAATGGCATTATAAAGTGAATTATTTTGAAGGGAGGATATGGGCAATATGACAATGGTTGAACTTCTTGAATCCTATGGATTGAAAAAAGTATTATCATATTTGGACGCAGATCCGGACAATAATATTCCTAAAATATTGGACTGGGTTGAAAAATTTGACAGGGATGGTGTTGTGGAAAGGCAGATGAACACCATCAAAAAGTCTCTTAAGAATAAAGATGGAAACTGGTATAAGCTTACAAAGAGTCTGTACACAGATATTGACCCAGAAGTAAGAAAAAAAATATTTGAGAATTTTATAATAAATGCCACGATAATAGGAGGACAGAGGCAAAGAAAGGCTAGAGCGGAAAATGAATGCAATATTCCGTGGGCAATTCTTATGGATCCAACTTCGGCATGTAATCTGCACTGCACAGGATGCTGGGCTGCAGATTATGGAAATAAGATGAACATGGACTATGAAACTCTGGACAGTATTATTAATCAGGGCAAAAAGCTGGGGACGTTCATGTATATTTATTCCGGCGGAGAACCTCTTGTGCGAAAGAAAGACATTATTAAACTTTGTGAAAAACATAGTGATTGTGCATTTTTGGCATTTACAAATTCAACGCTGATTGATGAGGAATTTGCTGACGATATGCTGCGAGTTAAAAATTTCATCCCTGCCATAAGTGTTGAAGGCTTTGAAGATGAGACAGATTTCAGAAGGGGAAACGGGGCATACAAAGCAATTATAAAGGCAATGGAAATACTCAAGAACAAGAAGCTTCCTTTTGGTATATCTTGCTGTTATACAAGAAAAAATGCTGATGTTATAGGCAGCGAGAAATATTTTGATGACATGATTAAAAAAGGCGCGAAATTTGCATGGTTTTTTACTTACATGCCAGTGGGAACAGATGCAGTGCCTGAACTTCTAGCAACCGCAGAGCAGAGAGAGTACATGTATCATCAAATAAGAGAGTTCAGAAAAACAAAACCAATATTTACCCTTGATTTCTGGAATGACGGAGAATATGTGGACGGATGTATAGCAGGGGGAAGGTGCTACCTGCACATAAATGCAAACGGAGATATTGAACCATGTGCGTTCATACATTACTCGGATGCAAATATTCACAAAAACACATTGCTGGAGGCATACAAAAAGCCATTGTTTATGCAGTACAGGCAAAATCAGCCGTTTAATAAAAATCATTTGAGACCTTGTCCGCTTTTGGATAACGCTGGACGTCTTACGGATATGGTAGAAAAATCAGGCGCAGCTTCAACAGACTTCATAAGCCCTGAGAATGTACGAAACCTGAGTGCAAAATGCAGTGATGCGGCTGCTAATTGGGCACCTGTGGCAGATAAGCTCTGGGAAGAGTCTGGTAAATGCTCTGACTGTAAGAAGCGCAGCAGCTAATTAATGAACGAAAATTTATAGAATAGTTTTATTGAGAAAGAAAACCTGAAGAGCTCCGAAATGAGATAGTCAGGTTTTTTATTTTTGACTGCAAGCCTTTAATTCAGTGAGTTTGAAATAAAAAAATTTTTTTCGTTTATTGTTGACAAAATTAGTGGGGTATACTATAATAAATCGTACCCCACTAAAATAGTGGGAATTAAAATTAAGGAGAACAGACATGATTTTATCGACAAAGGGCAGATATGGATTAAAAGCGGTATTTGAACTTGCACTGAATTATGGTTCAGGGCCTGTTTCTCTGAAGAAGATATCGGACAAATATGATATATCTGAAAGCTATCTGGAACAGCTTTTTGCCAAACTTAAAAAAAGCGGCTATATTGATACGGTAAGAGGACCGTATGGAGGATACATGCTTGCCAGAAACCCGGAGGAAATAACCGTCGGTATGATTTTAAGAACGCTCGAAGGCGATATAACCACGTCAGATTGTATAAATAAAGAGGTATGCTCCAGAGAATCAATATGTGCTACCAGAGTAATATTTGAAAAGATAGAAAAGAGCATTAACGATGTTATTGATAATATAACTTTAGCGGATATGCATGAACAGCAAAAACAAATTTTAACGGAGGAAAACATATGAGCAGAAAATTATATCTTGACAATGCTGCTACAACAAGAGTAAGAAAAGAAGTTTTGGACGCGATGCAGAAATATTTTGAAGAGTATTACGGTAATCCGTCGTCTCAGTTGTACGAGCTTGGAAGAAAATCCAAGGAAGCTGTTGAAAACTCAAGAAAGACGGTTGCTGATTTTATAAATGCAGATGAAAAGGAAATTTATTTTACCGGCGGCGGATCGGAATCTGATAACTGGGCGCTGAAAGGTATTGCATTTGCAAATTTCAACAAAGGAAAGAATCATATTATTACTACTAAAATAGAGCATCATGCAGTATTACATACGTGTGAATACTTGGAGAAATTCGGCATTGAAACGACTTATCTGAATGTTGATAAGTACGGCATGATAGATCTTGAAGAACTAAAAAAAGCAATCAGACCGGAAACTATGCTCATATCAGTAATGTTTGCAAATAATGAAATAGGAACTATTCAGCCTATAGAACAAATAGGAGAAATTGCAAAGAAAAACGGAATTGTTTTTCATGTTGATGCGGTTCAGGCCTTGGGTAGCGTAAAAATTGACGTGAAAAAGCAGCATATTGATTTATTGTCCATGTCGGCCCACAAAATAGGCGGTCCTAAGGGAATAGGTGGAATGTTTATAAGAAAAGGTGTTAAAATAGACAACTTTATTCACGGAGGCGCACAAGAAAGAGGAAGAAGAGCTGGGACAGAAGGCGTACAGAATATAGTTGGTTTTGGAAAAGCCGTTGATATTGCAAATAAGAATTTTGACAGCCATGTTAAAAAGCTTTCGGCTTTAAGAGATAGGTTGATTACAGGTATAAAAAACAACATACCTGATGTTATTCTTAACGGTCATCCTACTAATAGGCTTCCTAACAATGTAAATTTTTCATACAAATATGTTGAAGGAGAATCAATATTGCTTTTGCTTGATATGGACGGCATAGCGGCATCAAGCGGTTCCGCATGTACATCAGGCTCTCTTGATCCTTCCCATGTTCTTTTGGCAACAGGTCTTGACCACGGAACTGCTCACGGCTCAATACGTTTTACGGTAAGCGAGGATATTACGGAAGAAGATATTGATTTTGTTGTTGATACGATGAAGAAAATAATCGAGCGATTAAGAGCTATGTCACCAATTAAAAACGACTCGGATTTATATAAAAAATAATTCACACTTAACGGAGGAGAATATATGTATACGGAAATAGTAATGGATCACTTCAGAAATCCAAGAAATGTTGGTTCAATAGATAATCCTGACGGAGTAGGTCAGGTTGGAAATCCAAAGTGCGGAGACATAATGAAGATTTATTTAAAAATAAATGACGAAGTAATAGAGGATGTAAAATTTGAAACATTTGGATGTGGCTCTGCAATTGCATCATCAAGCATGGCAACAGAGCTTATAAAAGGGAAAAACATCAACGATGCCGTAGAACTGACAAACAAGGCAGTTGTTGAAGCGCTGGGAGGGCTTCCACCGGTTAAAGTTCACTGTTCTGTATTGGCTGAACAGGCAGTTAAGGCAGCGTTGTACGATTACTCACAAAAAACAGGTAAAACAATCAAAGGATTGGAAAACTACAAGCCTGAAGATTCAGAAGATATTCACTGTCATTAATAATTTGGTAGGAGCTAAATAAAATTTTATTTAGCTCCTATTTAATTATTAAAAATATATAATTTTGGAAGTAGATGTTAGAATAAATGAAATATAGTTGACAATACGGGAAAGAATACATTATAATTTCATAATAAGAACCCCGCTCGGCGACGCAATTAAAGATTGCTGCCGATTGCCAGGGAATCTTGTTGCATTTGCAATAAGAATAATGAACGTACTATACATATTGGAGGAGCAATGGATACATTAGATAGATTTTCCATAAACAACATAAGAAGAGAGTATTTGAATTTTTTTAAGAGCAAGGGACATTTAACCGAAAGCAGCTTTTCATTGATTCCTAAAAATGATAAGAGTCTTTTACTGATAGGTGCCGGCATGGCACCGCTGAAAAAATATTTTACGGGTATTGAAACTCCACCTTGTAAAAGAATGGCGACCGTTCAAAAATGTGTGAGGACGGGAGATATCGACAATGTAGGTTTAACTGCAAGGCATCTTACTTTTTTTGAAATGCTTGGAAACTTTTCGTTCGGAGATTATTTTAAAAAGGAAGCAATTCAGTGGGCATGGGAGTTATTGACTGGAGTTTTGAAAATAGAAAAGGACAGATTATGGGTAACCGTTTATTTGGACGATGATGAGGCTGCAGATATTTGGCATGATGTTGTTGGAGTGCCTAAGGAAAAAATAATAAGGCTTGGAAAAGAGGATAATTTCTGGGAATTGGAAGTTGGACCCAGCGGGCCATGTTCCGAAATATATTATGACACAGGATCCGACAGAGGTTGTGGGTCGCCTGAATGCAAGCCGGGATGTGACTGCAACAGATTTATTGAAATATGGAACTTGGTATTTACACAGTTTGACAAGGATGTAAATGGAGTATATCATCCTCTTCCAAACCCAAACATTGATACAGGAATGGGGCTTGAAAGAGTTGCAGCTGTTTTGCAGGATAAGGAAACTGTATTTGATGTGGAGCCGCTTTTATCTATAGTGAATAAAATTTCTGAAATATCCGGTATACAATACGGTTCTGATGAAAAAAATGATGTTTCTATGAAAATAATATGCGACCATTCCAGAGCAGCAGCGTTCATGATAGGTGATGGAGTCATACCATCTAATGAAGGCAGAGGCTATGTTCTTAGAAGATTAATAAGAAGAGCTGTAAGACAGGGAAAATCTCTTGGTATACATAATGAGTTTTTGACAAAGACTGTAAAGGTAGTAATAGATGAATGGAAGGATGCTTATCCTGAGCTTGGTGAAAAGGAAAGCTACATACTTAAAGTAATTAAGCTTGAAGAAGAAAAATTTAAAATTACAATCGACCAGGGACTTGAACTTTTAATGAAAGAAATAAAAGCCCTGAAGGAAGCCGGCAAGGATATACTGGATGCTGGAGTGGCATTCAAACTGTATGACACATATGGATTCCCTTCGGAACTTACCGAAGAAATACTGGCTGAAAATTCTATAAAATTTGATAAAGATGCTTTAAGCGCTATTATGGATGAACACAGACAGATGGCACGAGAAGCAAGAGCAAAAACAGGAAGCTCAGGTTGGAAGGACGAAGATTTTAATCTCGATGTTCCTAAGACAGAATTTACGGGATATATTACATTGGATGATACCGCAGAGGTTAAGGCGATTGTGGTTGATGGTGAACAAGTCAATACAATTTCCGAAGGTCAGTTTGGAATTATAGTTCTGGATAAAACTCCATTCTATGCCGAAAGCGGAGGACAAACGGGAGATACAGGTAGAATTGAATCTGATGATGCTATGACAGAGGTTCATGACACAAAAAAATACAACAAAACAATCTATCTTCATGAAGTGACTGTTGTGAGTGGAAGCATATCTGTAAGTGACAAGGTTGCAGCTCATGTAAATGCTGATGGAAGAAAAAATACGGCTAAAAATCATACATGCACACATATTTTGCATAAAGTATTGAAAGAAATGCTGGGAGATCATGTAAACCAGGCTGGTTCGTATGTATCTCAGGACAGACTTAGATTTGACTATACTCATTTTGAAGCAGTTGATCATGATACGCTGAAAGAAATTGAAAAGAGAGTTAATGAAGCGATTCTTGCAGACTATGCTGTTAATACAGATATACTTAATATTGAGGAAGCAAAAAAATCAGGCGCTATGGCATTGTTCGACGAAAAATATGACGATACTGTAAGAGTTGTAAGTGTAGGCAATTTCAGTAAAGAGCTATGCGGGGGAACTCACATTGACGAAACAGCTAAAATAGGTTTATTTAAAATATTATCTGAAGGAGGCATTGCTTCTGGAGTAAGGAGAATTGAGGCCATTACAGGAAGAGCAGCGCTGAATTACCTCAAGGAGCTTTCAGATATTACAGATGAACTTTCGTTGTCAATGAAGGCATCAAAGGATGAGCTTATAGGTAAAGTTAACACTCTCAAAAAAGAAATTAAAGATAAAGAAAAAGAAATACAAAAATTGAACACGGAGCTGTTAAAACAAGACTTGAATAAGATGCTTGAAGATTATGATGAAATAAACGGAATCAAGTTGTTTGCTCTTAAGTTTAAAGATAAAGATGCCAATACTTTAAGGGAAATTGCTGATAAGATAAAAGACAAGAATGAAAGCTGTGCAGTTTTACTGGCATCTGATTTGGGAGATAAAGTACTGTTTGTGGCTGCTGTTACAAAGGATTTAGTTAAGAAAGGCCTGAATGCGGGAAATATGGTTAGAGAAGCCGCAAAAGTTGCTGGCGGCGGCGGTGGTGGAAGACCGGACTTTGCACAAGCTGGAGGCAAGAATCCCGGCAAAGCTGACGAAGCAATTGAAGCTGTTAAGAAAATGATAAATTTATAATGTAGTTGACATGGCAATTTAATTGGGTTTATTGTCAACCAATTGAATTGTCGCTGTCATTGCCTAAACATATATAAAATATTAATTGATTTTAAAACAAAACTGTAGTACAATTAAGACAGATGTTAAGAGGTGGTTTATATGGATAGTAATGCAAATAACACTACGAAATTTAATTACAAAATGGAATCGTTAAATGAAGCTAGGGAAATAGTGTCTCAAGTTTATGAGTCATTGAAAGAAAAAGGATACGATCCTAATAACCAGCTCATAGGATATATACTATCCGGAGATCCAACTTATATTACGAATCATAACAATGCAAGAAGTTTAATAAGGAAAATAGAAAGAGACGAACTGTTGGAAGAAATATTAAATGTTTACTTAGATGTGATAGACCTTTAAGAACGGGAAGCAGTATATAAACATATACTGCTCTATTTATATTACCGGAACAACAGATGAAATAATCAGTTATGAAATATACAAATTTATTTGAAAAAGAAAATGTATCAAAGTTATGCTACGGGACTTTGGCTTTAAGTTTCCTGCAGAATTTTGATAGCCTTGAAAACAAGGTAAACCTCTTGAATTATGCTTTTGAAAGAGGTATTAATTTTTATGATACAGCAGAGCTTTATGACAACTATAATATATTAAAAGAATTCATAAAAGATAAAGACAGGGATAAACTAACATTAGCTACAAAAAGCTATGCCTATGACAAGCAGACTGCAGAAATTAGTGTCAATAAAGCTTTGAAGGAACTAAATACGGATTATTTAGACGTTTTTATGCTTCATGAACAAGAAAATGGAAATAATTTTAGAGGCCATTATGAAGCTGTTGAGCGCTTTATGAAATATAAAGAACAAGGCGTTATAAGGCACTTCGGAATATCCACTCACAGGGTTGCGGCTGTAAGAGACAGCCTACAATTTGATGAAATTGAATTCGTATTTCCACTCATCAATATGATGGGGATAGGTATACAGGATGGAACTGTGGATGAAATGACGGAAGCAATAAAAAATGCCAAAAAACACAACAAATTTATTATGGCAATGAAAATTTATGGAGGAGGCCACTTAATTAACCAGGCAAAAAAAGCATTTGATTTTGCTCGGAACATAAGTGAGATTGATTCCATAGCAGTAGGTATGAGCACATTTGAGGAAATAGATGCGAATATCTGTTATTTGGAAAACAATGAGTTAAATATTAATATAAAAAATAAAATAAGAAATCAAAAACGCACTCTCATGATAGAAGAGTGGTGTGTAGGTTGCGGAAAATGTGCAAAGAAATGCAGTCAAAACGCACTTCAGATTATTGACGGTAAATGTGTTGTCGATATGAATAAATGTGTTTTGTGCAGTTATTGCGCAGGTGAATGTACGGATTTTTTTATCAAAATTGTGTGAGGTATCTATGGAAAGATTGATGGGTCTTGATGTGGGAGACAAAACTATTGGAGTTGCTGTAAGTGATCTATTGATGATTACTGCTCAGGGTGTAACTACGATTAAAAGAACGAATATAAAAAATGATATCAGCGAGCTGAAAAAGATAATTGAAGAGTACCAAGTTACGAAGATTATTGCGGGATTGCCGAAAATGCTTGACGGAACAGTCGGAATTCAAGGAGAAAAAGTACTCAGATTTATAGAAAAGCTAAAGAACCGTGTAGACTTGCCGATTGAATTTGAAGATGAAAGGTTCACCACAACTATATCCGAAAGAATGCTTATAGATGCCGATGTAAGTAGAAAAAAAAGAAAAGAAGTAATAGACAAATTAGCCGCGGTCCATATTCTTTCAGGTTATATGCAGCGTAAGAAAAATGGAGGAGAGTAATATGGAAAACAACATTATAGAATTGATCAATGAAAACGGAAAACCGGAAAAGCTTGTTGTTGAAGCTACTTTTCATATTGACGATACCTTGTACGCAGTTCTTCATGAAGTCGACTCAGATGAGGGTATGATTTATTGTGTGGAAGAAGCGGAAGATGGTAACGGAATATTAATCAAGGTTGAAGATCAAGAGGAAATCAGGGAAGTAATGGAAGTCTATGAAGGAATAGCTGACGATTTAATATAATGTTAAATGTCAATTTATTAGGGGTGAATTATGAACGAATCAGATTACTTATTAAAAGCGCTTGGAGATAACGGATATAAAACTACCAGTCAAAGAGCTTTGGTATATGAAGTACTTTCCGAAAACAAGGACCAGCATTTAAGTACTGAAGAAGTTTACGAGCTAGTAAAAAAAAAGAACTCCAATATGGGAATAGCTACCATTTACAGAACCCTTCAACTTTTTGAAGAAATAGGACTGGTTTATAAGCATAACTTTGATGATGGTTGTTCAAGATATGAAATTTTATCTCCGAACAGCAACGAAGTTCATCAACACCATCATTTGTTATGCAAAAAATGCGGCAGGATAATTGAGGTCAAGGAAGATTTAATGAACTCATTGGAAGAAATGATTGAAAAACAATACAATTTTGAAATATTAAATCATGTAGTCAAATTCACCGGAATCTGTGATTTATGCAGAAATAAGGAGAATGAAGATGGCAACAGAAAAAAAACATAAACTTAAGGTTATACCTCTGGGAGGATTAGGAGAAATCGGGAAGAACATGACCGTTATTGAATATGGTGCAAATATCATGGTGATAGATTGCGGAATGTCGTTCCCAGAGGATGAAATGCTCGGTATTGATATAGTAATACCGGATATAACATATTTAATAAAGAATAAAGACAAAGTAAAGGGAATATGCCTGACACACGGGCATGAGGATCACATTGGTTCAATTCCTTACTTGCTGAAAAAAATGAATGTTCCTATATATGGAACGAAGCTTACGCTGGGATTATTGGGAAATAAGCTTGTGGAGCATAAAATAGAAGATGCTCAGCTTAATGTTATTGAAGCAGGAACAACAATAAATCTTGGATGTTTTAAAGTAACATTCATAAGAAACAACCACAGTATACCTGATGCTGTATCTATGGCAATAGACACCCCGATAGGAATGGTTGTTCATACTGGTGACTTTAAAATTGATTACACTCCAATAAATGAAGATGTTATGGATTTAGGAAAGCTTGCTGAGCTGGGAAGAAAAGGTGTTCTGCTTGCTATGTCTGATAGTACGAATGTAGAGCGTGCAGGCTTTACTGAATCTGAAAAAACCATAGGCCAAAAACTTATGGAAATATTTAAACACTGCGAATCAAGAATAATAGTTGCATCCTTTGCATCGAACATTCACAGGCTTCAGCAAATAATAGATGCTGCTGTTGTAAATAACAGAAAGGTTGCAATTTCCGGAAAAAGCATGGTAAATGCTGTAAAGGTTTCACAGGAGTTGGGTTATCTTGATGTTCCTGATGGAACTCTTATTCATGTAAATGATTTGAGAAGCCATAAGGATAACGAAGTTGTAATCATAACGACGGGAAGCCAGGGAGAGCCTATGTCTGCCCTCACAAGGATGGCAAACAATGCCCATAAAAAAATACAAATCAAATCTGGAGACTTGGTTGTTATATCAGCTAATCCGATTCCCGGAAATGAAAAAACCGTATCAAGAGTTATTAATATGCTTTATGAAAAAGGAGCAAATGTACTTTATGATGCGTTGACACAGGTTCATGTTTCCGGACACGCCAGAAGAGAGGAATTAAAGCTGATGCTTACTCTTCTAAAACCGAAGTTTTTCGTGCCGGTGCATGGAGAATACAGGCATCTGATGCAACATTCAATGCTTGCTCAGGAGCTGGGGCTTCCGGAGGGACGCACGGTAATAGGCAAGAACGGAGATGTAATAGAAGTCACGACAAAATCAATAGCTGTAAACGGGACAGTTTCATCCGGAAATATTCTTGTTGATGGTTTAGGCGTTGGAGATGTTGGTAATATTGTGCTTCGTGACAGAAAACTGTTATCCGAAAACGGACTGATAATTGTTGTTTTGGCAACTGAAAAAGGAACAGGTAAAGTTTTATCCGGACCTGAAATTGTTTCAAGAGGGTTTATTTATGTCAGAGAAAACATAGATTTGATTGAGGAGTCCAAAACAGTAATTAAAAAAGCACTTGCCAAGTGTGAGGAATCTAATATAAAAGAATGGAATAACATTAAAATGATGATAAAAGATTCCTTAAGCAGTTTCATTTATGAAAAAATAAAAAGAAACCCTATGATACTGCCTATAATCGTTGATGTTAAGACAGATGATTTTACTGATTTGAACAATATTGAGTTTTAGTTTATCTTTATGCATCCTTTCTAAGTAGAAAGGGTGCATTTTAATTGGAGCAATAAAATAATGAAGCAGCCGGCGATAATTCACCGGCTGCTTGTGTGCTTATTACTTCAATTATTTTTTAATCATGTGAAAGTTTACACCTAGTATAGGCCCAAATTGAGACGGTTTATTATTTACAATTTTTTTATCAACCACTTTTGTATTCTCTTTTTTGGAAAGAATATTTAAATCTGGTTCAAGTTTGCCATTTAATCTGGCTAACTGCAAATTGCCATCTCTTTTTTTCTTAACTTCACCTAATTTTTTATCAGCATTATTTTCAGGAGTGTTACTCATGTTCAATCTTACCTTTTTTCAAGTCCAACAGAACCAACCCTCTCTTGAAAGTAATAAGCATTATTATTATGGCAATATGGCAGATTATTATTCATGGAGGGCAACTTTTTTATGTAAAAAACTATGGATGGCTTTCCTGAAAATTATAATTGTTTTTATAATTTTTTAAATAAATTGATTATATGCTTTATGAAATATACAAGAAAGTTAAAGATAAAATATGTTAGAGAATTTGTCATTCAGGGCAACTAAATATTTTATATTGTAATTATTGGTTAAAAGTTGTATAATTTAATGGATTTTGATAACAATCGGAGGAATTTATGAAAAAACTAATTGCTGTTGCAGTTGTCTTAATATTAGCTGTTTTTGCATATTTTTTTGTTAGCAGCTATATTGATGAAAACTTGAAAGCGACAGATACTAACGATGATACCAAATTAGTCGTGGAAATACCTTCTGGCAGCACTACAAATGATATTGCTGACATACTGTATGAAAACAATTTAATTAAGAATAAACTTGCTTTTAAGTTTTATGCTGAAAAAACCGGAAAGGACAGTTCCCTGAAAGCAGGAAGTTATGTTTTGTCCAAAAACATGAATGTGGAAGAGCTGATTCAGGAATTAACGAAAGGCGGTTCTTCAGGAAATACTTTAGACATTACCCTGATTGAAGGACTTACAATAGAGGAGACAGCAGAATCAATATCTGAACAGCTTGAATTAAATTACGACAAACTCCTTGAAATGATGAACAATCCTCAGTTATTTAGGGAGGACTTTGCGTTTTTAGGAGACAATCCTGATATTGAGAGTCTTCAAGGTTATCTGATGCCGGACACGTACAATGTCTATATAAATTCTTCAGAGGAGGATATAATAAAAATATTGCTTTCTCAATTTGATGAATTTTATGAGGGTGAAATAGTTCCAAGAATGGAAGACTCGGAGTTGAGCTTTAGCGAAGTTATAGATCTCGCCAGCATCGTAGAGAAAGAAGCACTACTTGATGAAGAGAGAGATGAAGTAGCTGCAGTGTTTTTAAATCGCCTGGATATTAATATGAAGCTTCAATCCTGTGCCACAGTGAACTATGCTCACGGAGAATGGAAAGAAAGGCTTACATACGAAGACATAGCAATTGATTCGCCGTTTAATACATATGTAATTGAAGGACTTCCTCCGGCACCCATAAATTCTCCAGGAAAAGCATCTATAATTGCCGTGCTGGAGCCTGCGGATGTTGACTATTTGTACTTTGTTGCAAAGGGTGACGGTTCACATTATTTTTCCAGAACATATGATGAGCATATAGATGCGGCGAATGAATACTTGGATTAGGAATGAATTATGGATAATATAAACAGAGAATATGTAGATACGTATATAAACAGCTTGATTGACGGCGAAAACGAGAAGCTTGATGCGTTCAGGAAAGAATGTGAAGAAAGAAATCTTCCAATTATTCACAGAGAAGTGGGACAGTTTATAAAGTTAGTCATAAACCATGCAAAAGCAAAAAAAATAATTGAAGTTGGTTGCAATGTAGGATATTCATCTATTTTTATGAGCCATGTTATGAACAATAACGGTAAAGTTGTGACAATGGAAAGAAGCGAAAAATTTTACACCGAGGCATTGAACAACATAAAAAGCTTTGGCATGGAAAAAAATATAGACGTTTATTTCGGTGAGGCTGCTGAAATACTTGATACCGTAAAAGAAACTTTTGACATTGCGTTCATTGACGCAGCCAAAAGCTACTACAAATTATTTTTTGACAAATGCTGTGAGAAAATGAAGCCTGGAGGAATCATACTGTCGGATAATGTGTTGTATCAAGGAATGATTGCTTCTGATGATCTTGTTGTCAGAAGAAAGAAAACTCTTGTAAGAAATTTGAGAAGTTATTTGGAATACATTTCAAACGATGACAGATACATTACTTCCGTACTTCCGTTGGGAGACGGACTTGCGGTTACACTAATAAAATAAAAAAGGAGATAATATGTTGCCAAGGTTATTAGCACCTGCCGGTAATTTAGATAAATTGATTATGGCCGTACAATATGGTGCGGACGAAGTATATTTTGCTGGAAAGTCAATGGGAATGAGAGCAGGGGGCAAAAATTTTACAAATAAAGAGCTGGAAAAAGGAGTTGATTACTGTCACAAGCATGGCAGGAAATCAAATATTACAGTAAATATAGTACCACACAATGAGGATTTAAAGGGAATAGAAGAATATTTGAAATATCTTCAAAAGATAGGTGCAGATGCAATAATAGCAGCAGATCCAGGTATTATTGAAATTATAAAGCAGACTGTTCCCGATATGAGAATTCATTTATCTACTCAAGCAAACACAACAAACTACCGCACTGCCAATTTTTGGCACAAGCAGGGAGTTAACAGAGTAGTGCTTGCAAGGGAACTTTCGTTTAAAGAAATAGAAGAAATAGTAAAAAATTCACCTAAAGATTTAGAATTTGAAACATTTGTGCACGGTGCCATGTGTATTTCTTATTCGGGAAGATGCCTGCTGTCAAGCTTCATGACAGGTAGATTTTCAAACAAGGGCGACTGCGCGCAGGCCTGCAGATGGAAGTATAACCTTGTTGAAGAAAAACGACCTGGTGAATATTATCCCATAGAAGAAAATGATGAAGGAACTTTCATTATGAATTCTAAAGACATGTGTATGGTAGAACATCTGCAGAAATTTAAGGATTTAGGTATAAAAGCATTAAAAATTGAAGGAAGAAATAAAAGTGAGTATTATACGGCAATTGCCGTAAGATCATACAGAAATGCTCTGGATGAGCTTGATAAGCCTGTTGGTGAAAGAAATACTGAGTATTGGAAAGAAGAAGTAGAAAAGTCCTCTCACAGAGATTTTTCCTACGGATTTTTTTTCGGAAATCCATACAAAGACGGTCAGCTCTATACTTCCAGCAGCTATATTCGAACTTATGACGTAGTAGGTATAGTAAGATCCTATGATAAAGAAACAAGAACTGCCGTTATAGAGCAGAGAAATAAGTTTTCTGAGGGAGATGCGCTGGAATGCTTCGGACCTAAAGGAATGCATTTTGAAGTGACAGCAAAAAATATGCATGATGAGCAAGGAAATAAAATTATTTCGGCACCTCATGCTCAAATGATTGTAAAAATAGAAATAGACCATGACGTTGAACCATATTATATATTGAGAAAAAAAGTAGGATAATATAAGGAGCTGCAGGCCATCATGCCGCAGCTCTTTATGTAGCTCTAATTTCCAACATTTGATACCAAAGCGTCATAAAGCTTTTTTAAAGCTTTTTTTTCGATTCTGGAAACATAGGAACGCGAAATACCCAGCATTTTTGCTATTTCTCTCTGTGTTTTGTGCTCGTTGTTTCTTATGCCGTAACGCATTTCTATAATTGTTTTTTCTCTTTTTTGGAGTGTTTTATCGAGAAGTTCATCAAGAGCTTTGATTTTTTCTTCTTTATCGAGCCTTCCTACGATTTCCTCACCCTCGTACTTGATTATATCAATAAGATAGATATTATTTCCTTCCTTGTCTGTTCCCAGAGGTCCCTGAAGAGAAACCTCTTTTTTTAGTTTTTTATCACTTCTTATAGTCATGAGTACCTCGTTGTCTATGCATTTTGCAGCATATGTAGCCAGCCGTATACCTTTGTTGTTGTCAAATGTAGATACTGCTTTTATTAAGCCGATAGTTCCTATAGAGATTAAATCCTCCTGGTCGATTCCAACAGTCTTATATTTTTTTATTACATGAGCAACCAGTCTCAGATTCCTTTCTATAAGAATATTGCGTGCTTCCAGATCTCCGTCCTTAGATTTCTGTATCAGCTCGGCTTCTTCTTCTTTATCTAAAGGCTGAGGAAAGGAACTCCCATTAGTTATGTATCCAAAAATAAAAATAGACAATGGAAACAAGAGCTGCAATATATTTTCTAACAAAAAACCACCCCCAGAGTTATACATTATATGCGGAAAGGCTCAAAAAACTGTATGTACACTTTATTAAATAATTGATACAATAAAAAAATACGTCTATTTATCCGGAAATATATAAAATATGATAAAATTCGACTAATAAGCAGCAGCCTAAATAAATATATGTAATATTCAAAATTAATTTTGAATATTACATATATTTCATTTACCTCATTGTTCTGTTTTGCGTATTGTTGTTCATATTGTTCATATTGTTCATGTTGTTCATGTTGTTCATGTTATTCATGTTGTTCATGTTATTCATGTGATTCATGTTGCAATTCATGCGCCTCATCATTTCCATTAACTGCTCGCAGGTATATTGCGGCATTTCAGTCATGTCTTCCTGAGGTGTTTCAGCCGTCGGTTCTGTCGGAGCGGTTGTTTCAGGTGACACCGGCATTTCAGGCATTACGGGCATTTCAGGCATTACGGGCATTTCAGGAACAGCAGGGAATCCTGGAAATTCTGGAATATTGGGGAATCCCGGAATCCCCGGATAAATATTAAGATCTTCGGGAATGAATGGCATTGGTCCGCTGCTCGGCATGTTTGGAAGCGCCGGTGTATCTCCGTCAATAAATGGCAGCTCCTGCATGAGATCTTCAGGCATAAAAGGCAGTTCCTGCATCATGTCACCGGGCATTGACTGAGAGTTTGCCATGTGTGGATACGGATTTTTATATTGCATCATATCTGGGTAATAGCCTGAGTTAAAACTGAACGGCATTGAATCATAATGAGGCATATTTTTATAATTTGGGTAATTCATACTATCCTCCAATACTTAATTTATTTCTTATAATCAATATACGTAGCAAATGCAAATTAGGTGAATTAAATTAAATTGTTTCTTTACTAATTTATCAACTTCATTTAAAATATATTTACTACACATAGGAGATAATAAATGCATTTATCAAATTTACACACTCATACCGACTATTGCGACGGCACATGCAGTGCAGAGGAAATGGTTAAATCTGCAGTACAAGCAGGATTTCATTCAATAGGAATTTCTACTCACGGTCCTGTAACATTTGAAACGGACTGGAATATTAAGCATAAAAATATTGAAAAATATATCGATGAAATTTTATTGCTTAAAGAAAAATACAGGAATATTATTGAAATCTATTTGGGGATGGAACTGGATTACTTGCCGAGAAAAGGATTTGACAAATCTTTAGAACTTCTAATAAAAAGGCTGGATTATTACATCGGTTCGGTTCATTTCCTGGGGGAACTCAGCGACGGTACTAAGTGGACAGTGGATTATAATCTTAAAGAAATACAATCCGGAATAAAGGACAGCTTTGGAGGAAGTACAAGGCTTGCTGTGGAAACATATTTCAGCATGTTAGCTGAAATGGCCGAAATGTATGAACCTCCAATAATAGGGCACTTTGATCTAATCAAGAAGTTAAACAAAAACAATATTTTGTTTGATGAAAAAAGTGACTGGTACATCAAATCTGTGGTAAAATGTCTTGATGTCATAAAGAATACTGAATCTGTAGTTGAAATAAACACCGGAGGAATTATCCGTGGATATACGGAAGAACAATATCCGTCAACATTTATTCTTAAGCTTATCAGGGAAAGAGGGATACCGGTTACAGTAAGTTCAGACGCTCACTCAAAAGAAGCAATTAGCGGCAAATTTACTGAAATGTACAGCTTGATTAAATCAATTGGATTTAAGAATATTAGGCATCTGACAAAAAACGGGTGGGTCGAAAAGGAAATATAAACTATTAATGAAGGATTTTTATGTTATAATATAGTATCATGGTTTTAATACAACAAAGGAGCTGAATTTATGATAAATATTTTGATTGTAACACATGGCAATCTGGGAAAGGAATTATTAAAAAGTTCGGAGCTTATAATAGGTCCTGTAGAAAATGCAGAAAGTATATCCTTTCAGCAGGGAGACAACTTTGAAGAATTGCTGGGTAAGGTTGAGGAAGCTGTAGAGCGTTTGTCCGTTGATGATTTAATTGTGTTTACGGACATGTATGGGGGAAGCCCTTTTAATGCGGTTTCAAGAACCATGAAAGCAAATAATTTTTATCATATTACCGGAGTGAATTTTCCTCTATTTATTGATATAGCGGTGAACAGAGATACATACAGCCTAGAGGAGCTGGCGGAAAAAATAATTAAGAACGGAAAGAAGAGTATAGTATTTGTTAATGAGACATTTTTAGCGGAATAACGGAGGAATAATGAAAAATATTGTGTTGACCAGGATTGATGACAGACTTTTACACGGACAGGTTGTGGTTTCCTGGATACCCTATCTTAAGGCAGATGAGATAGTTATCTTAGATGATGAGTATGCTGATGATGAGTTTATGTCATTGCTGATAAAAAATGCTGTTCCGGATAATATCAAGATTCACATTCTTTCTTCAGATGCTTGCGAGGCTTATTTAAATGGCAAAGGTGAAGGAGAGAGGATTCTTGTTTTAGTGAGAACTGTGGAATATTTAAAAAAGCTGATTTGTTCAGGTGTAGAAATAAAAAAAATTAATGTTGGTAATCTCGGAGGTGCCCCTGAGAGAAAACAGCATTACAATTCTGTTTATTTAAGCGATGAGGAATTGAAGCTTTTAAAAGACATCGCCAAGAAAACGGAAGTTGAAATAAAAATGCTGCCGAACGATAAAGGAATTAGAATGGTATAGTATGAATTTAGAAAAATATTTTTTATTGAGTATATTATATTTTTGGGCAAGCAGCACATCACTTTCATTTGGTGTAGGCTATTATACATTGTACAGGCCTGTGATAACGGGATTGCTGACAGGCATTGTCCTTGGTAGGCCTTATGTAGGTATGGCAGCAGGAGCAGTTGTTAATATTTTATATATGGATTTTGTGTCCACCGGAGGATCACTTAAGGCGGATCAGTGCCTTACGGCAATTATATCTGCGGTGAGTTCTGTGCTTCTCGGACTGACTCCGGTTGAAGCGCTGGCTGTTGCATATCCTTTCGGATACTTAGGTACGCTTATTTGGAAATACCGTCTGAAAATAAATACCGTATTTGTGAAAAAATATGATAATGCATTTTCGAAAAAGATAAATCCCGATATTACTTTGTACAACGGGTTTATGCCGCAGATCCTATTATATGTTGTCAGTACAGTTATAGCTGTGCCGGCTGTAATTGTTGTAACTTTGCTTGGGGAATATATTTATGGAATAAGAAATGCACTGTATTTAGCAGGCTTTTTTCTTATATTTACTTCAATGTTTTATACTCTGTATAAAATGGACAAAAAGAGCAATCTGATTTTTATTTTTCTATTTATGAGTATGTTGATTATGAATTTTAGCTCTTATATTATTTTTGCGATTTTTTTGTTTGTATTAGCATACTTGTCAGACAAAAATCTTATATCGACAGATTATAATAAAGCAAAAAAAAGCGGCATAATTTCTAAAACAGACTTATTTTATTCATGGGCGGTGTGGATGAATTTCTCACATTCATGCTACAGCTTTGAACGGATGCAGGGAATGGCATATGCTCAGAGTATGAAAAGAATATTCAGAAAGCTATATGGCGGCAGTGACGCGCAGTACGAAGCTGTTCACAGGCACAGTGCATTTTTTAATACTGAGCCGAACATAGGTACACCTATACACGGATATATTATATCTCTTGAAGAAAACAACATTAAGAATAATAGTGATGAAAAGAATGTTATGTTTATGAAAAAAGGAATGATGGGGATAGCTGCAGGGATGGGTGATTCTTACACCCAGGTGGTACTGACACCGCTGTTTATTTCAATGTCCGTGCTTCTCTGTCTTGACGGCAGGTATATAGCATCCATTATACCTGTAATTATGCTGGCATTGATAATATTAGCTATTTCTTATACAGGTTTTATGAAAGGGTATTATTTAGGCAGGGAGAGCTTAATTGAAAGAATAAATATTGTTAAAAACAGCAAGATTAAATTTTATTTTTCATATATTTTTTCAGGAATATTAGGGTCTTCATTAGGAAGACTATTAACTACTTATAATTTGTCAAAGAATTTGACAGTTTATTTATTGATTGGTATAATTTCTTTAAGTTATGTCACGGTTAAAATAAAAAGGAGCTTGAATCAACAATGAGAAAAATTGGAATTATGGGAGGCACCTTTGATCCTATACATTTGGGCCATTTGGTGGTTGCCAATGAAGTTTTGAATATTTATAAACTTAACAAAATTATATATATACCTTCTGGGAATCCTCCTCATAAGGACGGGTTAGCAACAAGTTCCTTGCACAGATACTTGATGACTAGCATGGCCACCATGTCAAACAGTAAATTCATGGTATCTGATATAGAAATTAAGAAAAAAGATAAATGCTATTCTGTTGACACATTGAAAGAACTGCACAAATTATATCCAGACACCGAATTTTACTTTATAACAGGGGCTGATGCGGTCATTGAACTGCCTAATTGGCGTGAGCCTAAAGAGCTTCTAAAGCTTTGCAGATTCATTGCCGTTTCCAGGCCGGGAATTAGCATGGAAGCTGTTGAATCAAAGATAGAAAAAATAAAAAAAGAGTTAGGTGGAGAAATATATCTTCTTCAAATCCCAATGCTTCAGATTTCATCTACAGATATCAGGGACAGATTTAGCAAGGGTATCTCTGCGAAGTACTTGATTACAGATGCTGTGGAGCAGTACATAATTAAAAATAATCTATATAGCGGAAAAACAGGTTTATGCGAGTTGAAAAAAAAGCTCGAAGTTTACAATCCTAGGCTATATGAACATTGCATAAGAACTATGGAGGAAGCAGATAAACTTGCTGTTCATTATGGTGAAGATGTGGAGAAGGCAAAGATAGCAGGGCTTTTGCATGACTGCGGTAAAAAAAAATCGGGCAGAGGTGACAATATAACCCATTCTAAAACAGGTGCAAGACTTGCAAAAGAGGTTTTCAATATACAAGATGAAGAAATATTAAGTGCCATTATGTATCATACAACAGGCAGAGAAAATATGACCATGCTGGATAAAATCATATTTATTGCGGATAAAATAGAACCAAAAAGGGATTATGAAGGCATAGCGGAAATAAGAAAAGCTGCATATACTAATCTTGATAAAGCTATAATAATGTCACTGGAAAGCACCATAGAATATGTGAAAATTAGAAATTTAGAGCTTGACAATGATTCACTAAAAACGTTAAAATTTCTAAGGAGGCAAAATGAATCAAGACCATAAGAATATAGAATTAATATTAAAAGCCTGTGATGATAAGAAGGCGTATAATTTTACAGTGCTTGACGTAAGAAAAACCAGCTCAATTACGGATTATTTTGTAATATGCAGTGGAAATAATGAACGTCAGACTGTTGCAATCGGGGAAGAAGTGTTAGAAAAAGGATATGAAGCCGGATTAGATTTTTATTATAAAGAAGGTTTCGGTACGGGAAGATGGATTTTATTAGAAACTGATAACATTATTGTTCATATTTTTCACAGAGATGAAAGAGAAGTATATGATTTGGAGTCTTTGTGGTTTGACAATAACTCAATAGATGTTGAACAATATGGTATAAAAAATTGGAAATAGGAGGATATTATGTCAAATACAGTAATACAGACAAGCAACGCACCGGCAGCGGTAGGGCCTTATTCACAGGCAATAAAAGCCGGAAACACAATATATGTTTCGGGCCAGCTGCCAATTAATCCGGCAACAGGAGAACTTTACAAAGGTGGAGACATCAAGGAAGAGACAAAAATTTCATTAATGAATGTCAAAGCAATATTGGAGCAGGCAGGAGCATCATTGAAAGATGTTGTTAAATGCACAGTGTTCATCAAGGATATGAACCAGTTTGGACTAATAAACGAAATGTATGCAGAAATATTCGGTGACACTAAACCTGCAAGAGTTTGCGTAGAGGTAGCCAGACTTCCAAAGGACGCAAACGTGGAAATTGACGCTATAGCTGTTGTTTAATTAAGTATTATTGACAATTAAATTAATATTAAAATACAAAATTCAGGTTGAAAAACCTGAATTTTTATTTGTCAGAATGAGTTCTAATAAGTAAATGTGGAATGACGTTGTAGATAGATTAGTTAACTAATTATTGTATCTTTTCCTTCTTTTTTTTCTGTAAATTTTCATTCTTAAATCATTGTAAATTTTTAAAAACAACAACACCGCAACTAGAAACAGAGCGATATATCCCATAATTGTTACTATGGCCGAGAATAATTTATTTCCTGATTTTTCGGTATCCATGCCTTCAACATGAGTAGGAGTTATTAAATTTACAGTTCCTATAACGCTGCCGTCCAGCATATAGTCAATTTTTCCCACTACGCTGTTTTTCTCAAGAGGCAGTGCAATTTCGTTTATGGTAACTTTTGACTCTATATCGTTCTCAGAATCTTTCTTAATTAAAGCCGTGCAATCATTTTCGGTGATCACAGATATTTCCCTGCTGTCTCCGTTACTTACCTGTATATTTTGAACAAACATATTTTTGCTTACTAGTTTTAAGCTTTCATATTCATCGAATCCGTAATTAAACAAATTATGTGCGTCCTGGTACATTTCAAGAGAAACCCCTTTCATTACAACAGCTATAAGCTCTGTACCGTCTTTTTCGGAACTTGCTACAAGGGTGTTACCAGCTTCAGGAGTGTATCCCGTTTTTACGCCGGTTGCATATTCGTACTCGGGACTTATATACATGCCGTCCACACAAATTTGGCCGTATCCGGAAGGGTGTAACAATTTGTTAAGAGTTGCGAAGTATCGGGTTTCATCTTTCTTATTAGTGGGCTTAACTTCATACTTGACAGTTTTAACGATTTTTCTGAAGGTTTCGTTATTCATGGCATACTTGGTTATTAATGCAAGGTCTGCAGCTGTTGTATAATGATTATCGTCATGAAGCCCGTGAGGATTTACGAAATGTGTGTTATAGGCACCGAGTTCTTTAGCTTTTTCGTTCATAAGATCTACAAATTCTTTTTCGCTGCCGCCGTAATGCTTGGCTATTGCAAGTGCGGCATCATTGGCTGAAGGTAGCATCAATGCATAGAGCAAATCTTTTAATGTAAGTATTTCGCCGGGTTCAAGGGCAATATGGCTCCCGGAAATTTCGTAAGGGGTATCATCATCGATTTTTATAACATCTGATAATTCTCCCATTTCTATTGCAAGTATGGCTGTCATTATTTTAGTAAGACTGGCAGGATACATTTTTTTGCTTGCGTCTTTTTCTGCAAGAATGGTTCCTGTCTCAGCATCTATAAGAACCGCAGTTTCACACAAAAGACTGGGGACGGCATAAGCCTTGCTAAAAATTAATAAAAAAATTGAAAAGAACAATAGATAGGCAATTATTTTTTTAATCATATGTGAACTCCTTTAATACAAATCAAGTAATAGTATAGCAGAAATCAAAAGATTTGTAATTAAAATTTTTGATTTTTCAGCAAAATAATGTATAATGTATTTGTAGTATGTCAAATAATTGCGGAAATGGGGGCAATATGTACAATAACCTTAATAAAAAGGGGCTTGCGATTGTTTTAATCATTGCAATAATAATTATGACTGCTGTGGGGATTAAGCTTTCCGGCAAGAAAGAAGAAATAGAATTTAACAGCCAGGAACATATGTATGAGAAAATTGCTGAAGAAGTCGAACAGAATGATGATGACGGCATAATAGTGGTTGATATCGACGGTTCAGTTGTAAATCCCGGGGTGTATGAGATGAAAAACGGTGACAGGGTTAATGATGCCATAACTGCGGCGGGAGGCCTTAAGGAAAATTCCTTTACCGAAAATCTTAATAAAGCTAGAAAATTATTGGATGGAGAAAAAATATACGTATATTCAGTAGAAGAATCAAAAAAATATATAAGTGAAAAATTAATAAATATAAATACAGCATCGGCGGATGACCTCATATCCTTACCGGGAATCGGCCAAGTGTATGCTCAGAGAATTATTGAATACAGAGAAGAAAGAATATTTTCCTCAATTGAGGAAATAAAAAATATTAACGGAATCGGAGATAAAACCTTCGAAAAAGTTAAAGAAATGATAACAATAGAATAGAGAGGTGCAGCATGTCTATAGATAAAGTGCGTTTGACGCAGATGACAAAAGCTTCTGGCTGAGCAGCCAAAATAGGTCCAGAGACCCTTGCTCAAGTGTTGAGCAAGCTTCCGAAATTTAAAAATGATAAATTAATAGTGGGATTGGAAACGTCAGATGATGCATGTGTGTATCAGATAAATGATAAGCTTGCAATGATACAGACAGTGGATTTTTTTACTCCTGTGGTTGACGATCCGTATACTTTCGGTCAGATTGCAGCTGCAAATTCATTAAGTGATGTATATGCCATGGGAGGCGAGCCTGCTCTTGCTCTTAATATAATGGCGTTTCCCAACTGCCTGAGCCCTGATATTATGGCAGAAATACTGAAAGGCGGAGCAAACAAGGTAATGGAAGCGGGGGCAACAATAGCAGGCGGCCATTCAGTGGAAGATGATGAGCCAAAATACGGAATGTGTGTTACAGGATTTGTTGAGCCCGATAAAGTTTTGAAAAACTATGGAGCAAAGCCGGGAGATGTGCTTATACTTACAAAGCCTATTGGAACAGGCATTATAAATACAGCTTACAAGGCGGAAATTTGTTCGAAAGATACGGAGAATAAGGCAATTCATGTAATGGCTTCACTAAATAAAAATGCCAAGAGAGTAATGGAGCATTATCCAGTAAACAGTTGTACAGATATTACCGGTTTTGGGCTTGCTGGACATTCGGCTGAAATGGCTGAAGCTAGCGATGTAACATTTGTCTTAGATATAAAGAAGGTTCCGGTTATAGGAGATGTTTTTGAATATGCAGAAATGGGCCTTGTCCCAGCAGGAGCATATAGAAACAGAAAATTTTTCGACGACAGAGTATCATACGAAGGTGTCGAAGAGAAGTATGCTGATTTGGCATTTGACCCACAGACATCGGGAGGACTTTTATTTTCAGTCAACGAAAAGTATGCTGTGGAAATTCTGGAGAGATTAAAAGAAAGTCTTGATACGGAATTTGCACTGGTAGGAAAAGTAACGGAAAAACAGGGTAAACACATAATAATAAAGGATTCACTGGGATAATGAGGAGCGATCATGGAGAAAAATAAGTTTTATAGACTGATTCCGAAGGTTGACAACCTGATGGAAAGAGATGAGATAAAGTGTCTTTTCACAGATTGCAGCAGAGATCTTGTGGTTGATGCTGCAAGAGATGTTACAGAGAGATTAAGAGAATTTATAAACAATTCTGATGATGAAGATGAAATAGCAAAGAAAATTGAAAGTGTTACTGATGATATCAAAAAAGAAGTAAGAAGCTTTTCTTCTTATAACATGAAAAGAGTTATAAACGCAACAGGCACTGTTTTACATACAAACCTTGGAAGAGCGGTAATTTCAGAAAATATCGCTGAGAGGGTATTAAAGCTTGTAACGGGTTATTCAAATCTTGAGTATGATTTGGAAGAGGGCAAAAGAGGATCAAGATATTCTCATTTTGAAAAAATAGTAACAAAAATTACCGGTGCTGAGGCAGCTATGGCCGTAAACAATAATGCAGCAGCCGTACTGCTCATACTGTCAGCTTTAGCAAAAGATATGGAAGTTGTCGTATCAAGGGGAGAACTTGTGGAAATAGGAGGCTCTTTCAGAGTCCCGGACGTAATGGCGCAGAGTGGAGGACACCTGGTAGAGGTGGGAACAACGAACAAAACGCATTTGCATGATTACGAAAGCGCAATAAACGAAAATACGGCAGTGCTTTTAAAGGTTCATACAAGTAATTATAGAATTGTTGGATTTACGGAATCGGTTACGGTGGAAGAGCTCGCAGAACTTGCGCATAAATATGGCCTTCCTGTGATTGAAGATATTGGAAGTGGTGTGCTTGTGGATTTAAGCAGGTACGGTCTTGAATATGAGCCCACAGTTCAGGCATCTATCAAGGCTGGAGCAGACATTGTGTGCTTCAGCGGGGATAAGCTTTTAGGAGGGCCTCAGGCAGGAGTTATAGTCGGAAAGAAGCAGCTGATAGATAAAATCAAGAAGCATCCTCTGACAAGAGCTTTCAGGATAGATAAATTTACGGCAATTGCCTTGGAGTCAGTTTTCCACGAGTATCTTGATGAAGAAAGAGCAGTAAATAATATTCCTGTTTTAAAATTGATTAATAGAAGTTTTGGAGATATTCAAAAAGCGGCAGAACTGTTGCAAGAAAAATTAACGACTGTTGCAGGCGAATATTGCGATATAAGAATTGAGAGTTGTGAGTCTCAAATAGGAGGAGGATCTCTTCCTCTTGAAAGAATTAAAAGCGTCTGTCTTTCAATAAGGCCGTTAAATATGACTACGGCGGCGCTGGAAAAGCAATTAAGACACATGGAGACCCCGGTTATAGGCAGAGTTGTAAATGACAACCTGATTTTAGATTTAAGAACCGTTCTTGAGGGTCAGGAAGCAACTATTGCTGAAGCATTTAAATGCATTTTCAATTGATTCGGAGGTAAGATGAAGAATATTATAATAGGTACGGCAGGTCATATTGATCATGGCAAAACCACTTTAATAAAAGCATTGACAGGAAGAGATACAGACAGATGGGAAGAAGAAAAAAGAAGGGGTATAACCATAGATTTGGGATTTACATATTTTGATTTGCCTAATGGTAATAAGGCGGGCATTATTGATGTCCCCGGCCACGAAAAATTTATTAAAAATATGCTTGCAGGTGTAATAGGAATGGACCTTGTGCTCCTAGTGGTAGCAGCTGACGAGGGAATGATGCCGCAGACGGTGGAACATCTTAATATACTTAATATGCTTGGCGTTAAGAAAGGAATAGTTGTGCTTACCAAGTATGACATAATAGATCCGGAATGGCTTGAACTTGTTAAAGATGATGTGAGAGAAGGGCTGAAGGATACATTCCTTGAAAGCGCACCTATAGCAGAAGTATCATCAAAGACGGGGTACGGAATTGATAATCTGGCAAACATCATTGTACAGCAGACTGAAATTGAGGTGGAAGACAGAAATATAAATACAATACCGAGACTTCCTATTGACAGGGTATTTTCTATAAACGGGTTCGGTACTGTAATTACCGGGACGCTAATATCCGGTCAGCTTAAAAAGGGTGATGAAATAGAGATTTACCCTGTTAACAAGATAAGCAAGATACGTAACATGCAGGTTCATTCTCAGGATGCCGATATAGCTTATGCAGGGCAAAGGACAGCTGTAAACCTGTTAGGCGTCAAAAAAACAGATTTGCACAGAGGGTGTGTAATTGCCCCTGTTAATTCTATGAAAGATACGAAGATGCTTGATGTAAAGTTGAATCTTCTGAAAAATTCACGACGTATTGTTGAAAATCGCTCAAGGCTTCATCTTTATACAGGAACAAGCGAAGTTCTTTGCAGAGTTGTTCTTTTGGATAGAGATGAACTTTCACCGGGAGAAAGTTGCTATGCACAGCTTAGACTGGAAGAAGAACTTGCTGTTAGAAGAGGGGATAAGTTTATAGTCAGATTCTATTCACCTATGGAAACTATTGGCGGAGGAGAAATAATAGAGCCCATGCCTCTTAAAAAGAAGAGATTTGACGAGAATCTTTTAGAAGAGCTGAAGATAAAAGAAAAGGGAAGCAATGCAGATGTAATCGAAAAAATTATAAGAGAAAATTCTAAAGATATACCCACATTAACAGAAGTTGCTAAAATTACTGCGTTGTCTGAGGAAGAAGTAACTAAAAATGTGGAGGCTTTGGAGGAAGAAGAAAAAATAACAGTTTTCAGGCTTAAGAATGATAGATATATATGGCATAAAAGCTTTGAGAGGAAAATTGAAGAGGATATCGATAAATATTTGTTTAAATATCATGAAAATAACAAATATTCAAAAGGAGCGAAAAAGGCAGAGATAAAAAGCAAGTTCCTGCCTAAGATGAAACAGAACGTATTTGACGTGGTTGTGAATTCTTTTGAGAAAAAAGGGACAATTAAACTGGAAGGAGAATTTGTATCACTTCCATATTTTCAAATTCAATATGACGAGTTTTACAGAGCATGTGAAAATAATGTAACAAATACATTAAATAAAGCCATGTTCGATTTCGTCAAACTGGATGATTTGATTCAAGCTATTAACAGCGACAAGGCTGAGGAAATTATATCACTTATGATTGATGAAAAAAAGATCGTTAAAATTAATGAGGCTGGAATTACAACAGTGGAAATTTTTTATAAAGCCAAAGAACTGTTAGTTGAATATATTAAGAAAAATTCAAAAATTACGGCAGCAGAATATCGCGATGTTTTGAATACAAACAGAAAGATAGCCATAGCCCTTCTTGAATATTTTGATATGAGCAGAGTTACAAAAAGGGTTGGAAATGACAGGATATTGTCTTAATTTATAATGATAATTCAATATTTCCCTTGACAATTATTTCAATCCAATGTAAGATTAATTAAAAGTTTAATTTTTGTAACAAAATAATTTAAGGAGTGTAACAAATGAAGGTTTTGCTAGTAGATGACGAGCTTCTGCTTGTCAAGGGACTTAAGTACAGCTTGGAACAAGATGGATATGAAGTTGATACTGCCCTTGAAGGAAACGATGCATTAAGAAAGATTTCGTTGAATGAATTTGACATAGTAATTCTTGACCTGATTCTACCTGATATTGACGGCCTTGAGGTTTGCCAGAAAATAAGAGAAATTTCAAATGTTCCTCTCCTTATATTGACTGCAAGCAATGAAGATATGAATAAAATATTGAGCCTTGAATATGGAGCCGATGATTATATAACCAAACCTTTTAACATATTGGAATTGAAGGCTAGAATTAAGGCTATTCTCAGAAGGACAAAGGGGTCGGCTCAGAAGCCAAATGAACAGACATTAGTTGTTGATGATTTTGTAATCAACTCTCTTGGAAGAAAAGTTAGTCTTCACGGACATGAAATTAACCTTACCGCAAAGGAGTTTGACTTGCTTCTCTTGCTGGCAACCAATCCGGGCAAAGTGTTTTCAAGGGAAGAGCTTTTGGAAATTATTTGGGGCTATGAGTATTTCGGAGACCTTAGAACTGTCGATGTTCATGTTAGAAGGCTGAGAGAAAAAATAGAAAACAAAAACAAAAATTATGAATATATACTTACAAAATGGGGAGTAGGATATTACTTCAGGAATATCCGCTAAGGATACACTCCCTTCAGGATATATGGTATAACGTGAAAGCGTTATACATAAATCGTGTTTTTTTGATTCAAAAATATTCGTAAAATATTTTAAAAATACATATTGACAAATTGCCTGACTTGTGATATTTTTTATTGAAAATGTATTTGAGGTCTAAGAGTAATGAAAAATTTTATCTATAAAAAAATAAAATTTAATATAAACAAAACAGCAATTATTGGATCTATTATTACTAATGGTATTATTGTTTATTTTTCTTAGCTGTCGCATTTGCGACAGCTATTTTTATATGCAGTATTTTAATAAATATTTTTGGAGGAAAACATGAAAGGAAGACTAATACTGGAAAACGGGATGATATTTGAGGGCCAATGTTTTGGGAAAATAGCCGATTCCGTAGGAGAGGTAGTATTTAATACAGGCATGACAGGATATCAGGAAATTTTAACTGATCCATCTTACTACGGTCAGATAGTGACCATGACATATCCTTTGATAGGTAACTACGGTACTAATTTATATGACCTTCAGTCGGATTCACCGAAGGTTAAGGGGTTTATAGTGAGAGAGCTGTGCAAAATTCCAAATAACTTCAGATGTGAAATAGATTTGGACATTTATTTGAAAAAGAATAACGTAATCGGAATTGAAGGAATTGATACAAGATACCTTACTAAAGTAATAAGAAATACAGGAACCATGAAAGGGATTATAACAGTAAACGAATTAAGCCAAAGTGAAATAGAAAAATATTTTGATGATTTTTCAAATAAGAGTGCAGTGGAAGCAGTATCATCAAAAGAAATAAAAACCATGGGAAGCGGACCTTTGAGAATAGGAGTTCTGGACTTTGGAATTAAAAATAACATTTTAAGATGCTTTATTGAAAGAGGTTGCTCACTTACGGTTTTTCCGGCATTTACGAATGCCGATGAACTGTTGAAATATGACTTTGACGGTATTTTTCTGTCAAATGGTCCGGGTGATCCCAAGGACATTCCTGAGGCAATAGAGACCGTAAAAGCATTAACGGGAAAAATACCCATAGCGGGAATATGCCTAGGTGTCCAGATAATTGCTCTTTCATTAGGCGCTAAGACTGAGAAGATGAAGTATGGACACAGGGGATGCAACCACCCTGTAAAGGATTTGAAAACAGGCAAGGTTACAATCACGTCACAAAATCATGGATATGTGGTAAACAAAGATTCTCTAGGTGATTTTCTGGAGATAACACATGTGAATTTAAATGACGGAACCATTGAAGGGTTAAGACATAAGACGTTACCTGTCATGGGAGTGCAGTATCATCCAGAAGCAAGTCCGGGACCTCACGATTCAAACATAATTTTTGACGACTTTATAAATATGTATAAGGAGAAAAATAATGGCGTTAAATAAAGACATAAAAAAAGTATTGGTTATAGGGTCAGGCCCTATTATTATAGGCCAAGCGGCCGAATTTGATTACTCAGGCACGCAGTGCTGCAGAGCTCTGAGAGAAGAAGGAATTGAAACTGTTTTGATAAATTCCAACCCTGCAACAATTATGACGGATACGGATATTGCGGACAAGGTATATATAGAGCCTCTTACGGCAGAGTACGTTGAAAAGATAATTGCGAAAGAAAGACCTGACAGCGTTATCGCCGGAATGGGAGGTCAGACAGGTCTTAATCTTACCGTAGAATTATACGACAGAGGAATACTGGATAAGTACAATGTAAATGTAATAGGAACAAGTGTGGAGTCGATTAAAATAGGGGAAGACAGGGAAAAGTTTAAAGAAATGATGAATAAAATAAATGAACCCATTGTCGATTCTGAAATAGTAAACAGCATGGATGAAGGGCTGAAAGTTGCATCCAGAATAGGCTATCCCATAATTATAAGACCTGCATATACACTTGGAGGAACAGGCGGCGGAATCGCATTAGATGAAGACGAACTGAAGGGAATATTGTCAGCAGGTCTTCACCTGAGCATGAACAAACAGGTTCTGATAGAGAAGAGCATTAAAGGCTGGAAGGAAATAGAATATGAAGTTATGAGAGACAAAAACGGCACTTGTATTACAGTGTGTAACATGGAGAATTTTGACCCCGTAGGTGTTCATACAGGTGACAGTATCGTTGTGGCACCTTCCCAGACGCTGTCAGATGTGGAATATCAGATGCTCAGAACCGCCTCTATTAAAATTATAGATGCAATCGGTATTGAAGGAGGCTGCAATGTGCAGCTTGCATTAAATCCGAGCAGCCTCGAATATGCGGTTATAGAAATAAATCCGAGAGTGAGCCGTTCATCCGCGCTTGCTTCGAAAGCAACAGGCTATCCAATAGCAAAAGTTTCAACTAAAATAGCTCTGGGATACGGGCTTGATGAAATATTAAATCAGGTAACAGGAAAAACATATGCTGCGTTTGAGCCTACTCTTGATTATGTTGTATTAAAAATACCTAAGTGGCCATTTGATAAATTCTTTAATGCTAAAAGAATATTAGGTACAAAAATGATGGCAACAGGCGAGGTAATGGCAATAGGCAGCTCGTTTGAACAGGCGCTGTTAAAAGCTGTACGCTCTCTTGAAATAAAGCAGTATACATTGTACAATGAAAAATTATCGCAAAAAAGTACAGTGGATTTAAAGGCCAGAATTCAAAATCCTGATGACGAGAGACTTTTTTGCATCGCCGAGATGATGAGAAGAGGATATAAGATTGATAAAATTGCAGAACTTACAGGTGTTGATAAATTTTTCCTGTACAAAGTATGTAACATAATAGAAGAAGAAGAACTTCTCAGAAATTCTTCCTTGCATGAGCTTGATAAAAACTGGCTTAAGAAGCTAAAAAAAATGGGCTTTTCAGACAAGGGAATAGCAGACTTGACCGGAAGCAGTCCGGAGGATGTTTACAAACTGAGAATGAAAAACCATATAGTTGCATCATATAAAATGGTGGATACCTGCGGTGGGGAATTTGATGCAGTTTCCCCATACTACTATTCAACCTATGATGAATACGATGAAGTCAATGTTACAGAAAATAAAAAAATACTTGTAATTGGCTCAGGGCCTATACGAATAGGTCAGGGTGTTGAATTCGACTATTGCTCGGTTCACAGCATATTTGCTCTTAGAAAATGCGGCATAGAGACAATAATAGTAAATAATAATCCTGAAACGGTGAGTACAGATTTTGATATAGCAGATAAACTGTATTTTGAACCGCTTACAGAAGAAGATGTTCTGAATATTGTTGAGAAGGAGAAACCTGACGGAGTTATACTTCAGTTTGGAGGCCAGACAGCAATTAAGCTTGCAAATTTCTTTAAACAAAAGAAAATAGCAATTTTGGGAACTGATCCCGAACAAATAGATATGGCGGAAGACAGAGAAAAGTTTGATGAAATGCTGGAAAGCCTGAATATTAAAAGGCCTAAAGGAAAAGCAGTAACCAATATTGAAAATGGTAAAAAAACAGCAGAAAATATAGGGTATCCGGTGCTTGTGAGACCTTCTTATGTACTTGGCGGTCAGGGAATGGAAATAACATATTCAGAAGAGGAACTGGTAAATTATCTCAGCAATGCATTTGCAAATGATTCAAAAAATCCCGTGTTGATTGACAAATATATTGTAGGGAGAGAAATAGAGGTAGATGCTATTTGCGACGGAGAAGACATACTTATTCCAGGAATTATGGAGCATCTCGAGCGAGCAGGAGTTCATTCGGGAGACAGTATCTCAATTTATCCTCCTAAGAATTTAAGTGCTGAGATAAAAGAGAAGCTTGAAATAATAACAAAAAAAATAGCAACTTCATTAAAGACAGTTGGAATGGTTAATATCCAGTTTATAGAATTTGAAGACGAACTTTATATTATAGAAGTAAACCCTCGTTCAAGCAGGACGGTTCCGTACATCAGCAAGGTAACAAAAATTCCTATGATTGAAATAGCTACAAGAGTTATGCTCGGTGAAAAACTTGAATCCATGGAATACGGCACTGGACTATATAAGGAATCAGAATTGGTTGCAATAAAAGTTCCCGTATTCTCCACACAAAAGCTTGAAGGGGTGGAAGTAAGCCTTGGGCCTGAAATGAAATCAACTGGAGAGGTTCTGGGGGTAGGTAGAAGCTACAGAGAAGCGATGTACAAGGGATTTAAAGCTGCCGGATTCAAAGAGCCAAGTGTCGATAAAATAATTATTGCAACAATAAGGGACAGGGATAAAGAAAACTTTAAGCCTGTTGCGGTAAAATTAAATCAATTGGGGTATAAATTTGCAGCAACAGAAAAGACTGCTCAATTCCTCAATAATAACGGAATAAAGGCTGCAATGGTCAAAAAAGTCAGAGAGGACAGCCCTAACATAATTGATCTGATAAGAAGCGGAAATGTTGGATTTGTTGTGGATATTCCCACAAAGGCAAATAATTCAAATACGGACGGCTTTAAAATCAGAAGAACAGCAATCGAAAACTCCATCAACGTTTTTACTTCCTTAGATACATTGTCGGCATTGACAGATATTATGGAATTGAAAATTATGGATGAGGATACAGATGTTTATAATATATGCAGCTAAAATAAATGCTTGAATTTAGTTTGAGTATATGTTATCATGTTATCCGATGGGGATAGATAGGTGCTGGTGTGCCTCCTGGTCTTCAAAACCAGTCGCGGGGCGTTTGCTCGTCCTGGGTGGGTTCAATTCCCACATATTCCCGCCATTTAAGGAGAATAATGATGCATAAAAATGTATTAGTGTGCGTTACGCAGCAAAAGACATGCGAGAGGCTCATACATCAAGGCGCTGAATTATCAAAGGATCAGCCTTCCGGCTTATATGTTCTGCATGTTGTAAATGAAAAAGATAAGCTGCTGTATAACCTCAGTGATGGAGATGCATTAGAGTATTTATTTGATATTACTAAAGGTGTAGGAGCTGAACTGACAGTTAAAAGATCTAAGGATGTTATTAAAACTATAGTTGATTTTGCGGAAGAAATGAAAATAACCCATATTGTGCTGGGAAACCCGGGGAAAAAGGATCCTGCCAATGATTTCGCTTCAAAGCTCAAGAAAAGACTGCCGGACAGGGCCTTTGTAATCTAAGATGAACAGATTTTATTTGATTTTTAAATTTTTATTTGATAAAAACATTCCGATTAAGGAAAAATGGTGGATTATACTACCGATGATTTATATTGTAAGCCCTATTGACTTGATACCGGCACCGGTGTTGGGATTAAGTATCATTGATGATGCAGTGGTGTTTTTATACCTACTAAGTGTAATAAACGGCAAAACAAAAAAATATTACGGAAATGCTTATAAAAAAGATAAAGGTCAAAAAAATCAGCAAGAAAATATAGTTGATAATGTAGAATATGAAATAAAAGATGATGAGGATGAACAGTAGTTCGTCCTTTTTTTATCCAATTTTGCAATATTAACAAATATTATAAAATTTGGTATAAAATGCATTATACTTATGATATAATGTTAAAGGTACAATTAATAGTATAGCAAGTGGAGGAAAAAATGAGCAAATTGTTTAAATCAGCAAAAATGACATTGATTGCTATTGTTGCCGTAATTTATATGGTTTTGAGCTTATTTATATTCTATAAAACTGTTAAACCGTCGCCTGTAATACTATACCCCTCTTTTCAAGAAATAGAAATAAATACGCCTGACAGAGATAATCCTGCTGTTAAGCTGCTGTCATTTCAAACAACCGTTGTAAACAGGAGTAAAAAACATATAGATTTAAAATTATATTTTTATAAAGATAAAAAGTCCCAAAAATGGTATCCATATTATGATCTTATTCCGGAGGTATATGTAACCGAAGTATACAGAATTGAACCGGGACAAAAAAAGGAGATTTCCTCCGAAACGATCATTGAATCAGATGATGAAAGATTGATAAACTCTTACCTGCTTGATGTTAAAGTAAAATATAAAGTTGTTAAATAATCTAACCATTCATTACATCAATAGGCTTAATTCCGGAAAAAGTCTAAAAATTTTCCAGCCTTATACTGTTCGACTTCGGGTGCTTAGGCTATATAGAAACAGAAAAATAATTTAACAATAATATTCCAAAATATTAAAATATTATTAAAAATATCTTTATTTTTGTCGAAATTACTGTTAAGATATAGTTGGACTACCATATTGGAGGGTGGATTATGAATAACAATTACAAAATCGTCCGCACTATTTTTGAAAATGTATTCCAAAGAGTGTTGGAATGTAAGGATAATGATACAGGAGATGTGTTTTACAGCAATGTTATAACGAGTCGAAAAATAATTAATCTTATCAATTTGGAAGAATTGAAGAAAATTCCATCCAACATTTTGGAGTGTTTTAACACTGAAGACAGAATATATATATACACGAAGCCTCTTAAGGCGGAATGCAAGGGTTTAAAAGAGTATCTTGACTCTTCTCTTACATTGAAGCAGCAGTTTGCTTTATCTGAAAATGTAATAAATCTAGCTCAGAATATTTTTAATATGACAGATATTGTGCAGCAGAAGATTTTGGATACAGACAAGCTTTATGTTGACTCCGAAAATAACATATATGCAGACTGCAACCTTATATTTGAACAGGAGTATGATATTGCAGACAATGAAACATTTAAGAGGCTGGGAAATATAATTCATTTTATTTTTGCCGGTTCCGAAATAATTGATTACAATATTTCAGATTCAATTCCACCAGATATTCTTAAGATTATAGTAAGGTGCCTGACAAAGGAATACATATTTCCTAATGATGTAATAGGTGAAATGAAAAAATCTCCAATATATGCAATGATTTTCGGAGAAAAAACGGCTCTGCCTGAGTATGGTACGAATGAAGAAATCAAACCAGATACAGTTATTGAACAGGAGGATTTAAATACAGCCTATGAGGAATCTGCCTTGGGCGAGTACGATGATGATGGTTCGGTTCTTGATATATATGTTAATGACAGCCGCCCTGTTCCAGAGAAAAACAATAAAAATCAATTTAATAAAAAAGAGCTTATAAGAATTGTGCTTACAATACTTGTTGTAGTAATAGTGCTGTTTTTGGGAAATAAGATAATAAAGTCATTCAATAAAGCTGATCCGGCGAATTCAGATAATACGAACGGCAGCGCAGAAAATGAAACGCCGCCGGAAGTTCCTCCTGCATCAGAAAATCAGACGGGGGATGAAGAATCACCGGCTGGTGCAATAACCGATTCAACAGAAGTATATTTTAACGATAATCTTCTGACTAGTATCGGGTATACGGGAAACAAAGCCGGGATAGATGATACCATATATGTAGAAGGTAAGAATTCTCTTGTTGTTTCCAACGAGACAGATGAAAAAATCAAATCATTGTTTGCCGCTGTTAACTTCGGGGATGATAAATTCAGTTATATGCTAAAGAAACAAATAGGTATAGCAGCTAAAATGAAATCTGAAACAGATGTAACGGCACAGGTGGTTATTGAAGCGTACAAAGACGGATCCTTGACATCAAATTTTCATACAAATACAAAAATCAGCAATGACATATGGTCTCAATTTACAGTACCTATAAATGTAACTGATGCGGATTCACTGAACATATACATAGAATATGAAGGAAAAAATAAGATTTGGATTGATTCTATAAACATTGATGTTATTAAATAAACTTTGCAATGACGGAAAGGTCCGGATTTATCATTGACATGTGATAATCAGGGCCTTTAGATTGTTTAAAAAAAATTAAGAAAAATTTAAAAAGGAAGAACTTTTTTGATGTTTTATACGTCATATAAAATGGACTGTATCTTAAAGAGGTGAAATATGGAAATTATAAGAATGGAAAATATCTCAAAGCTCTACAAATCCGGACAGATTGAGGTGGATGCACTAAAGAACATATCATTTTCAATAAAAGAAAAGGAATTTGTATCAATAATGGGTCCTTCGGGTTCGGGGAAATCTACTCTGCTAAATGTCATAGGGTGTCTGGATCAAGCATCAAAAGGTACATATGAGCTTTCAGGCAACCATGTAGATAAATTGAGTGATTCTAAAATGTCAGATATCAGAAACAAATTTATTGGATTTGTGTTTCAGAACTTTCATTTGCTGCCGAGAATGACTGCGATAAAAAATGTTGAAATTCCTCTTATCTATAGAGGAATGGATGCGAAGACCAGGCATGAACTTGCGTCAAATGCATTAGAGCAGGTAGGGTTGAAGGAGAGAATGAAGCATCTTCCTTCACAAATGTCCGGTGGTCAGCAGCAAAGGGTTGCAATTGCAAGAGCAATAGTTGGAAATCCTTCAATTATTCTTGCGGATGAACCTACGGGTGCACTGGATACGAAGACCGGGGATTTGATTATGGAATTATTTGTTGAATTAAATCAGAAGAGTTCAATGACAATTGTTCAGGTAACTCATGAGGAAGAAATTGCCGAATATGGCAGCAGAATTATAAGATTGGTAGATGGAGAAATAGTTTCTGACGAAAGCAGTGGAGGTAAAGTAAATGTATAAAAAAGTAGCGTCAATATTAGCAGTTTTATTAGTCGTATTCGCAGGGGGCTATTTTACGGCGAAGCAGTTAGTACCTGATTCCGCTCAGGTCTCAACCGGCCCCAGATATGCAACGAAGGCCGTTGAAAGAGGAGATATAACTCAGGGTGTAAACATTTCAGGTCAATTAAACGGAAACTGGGGAGGTTCCATTACCGTTCCCAAACCGGAGGGTGTGACTGATTCAAATGGTTCGCCTATAAGTGTTACATACACTGTTGAAGAAGTTTTTGTACAGCCGAATCAAATGATTAAAAAAGACGATAACCTGGTTAGGCTTTCAGCAAACAATCTTACTGATATATTGGATGAATTAACAGAAAGCATCCAGAAAAAGCAAGAAGAAATTCAAGATAAAAATGAGGAAATAAGTACCAAAACAAAAGATCTTGGAAAACTCCTAAACAGAGATGTAACAGATATAAGTCAGGTTAATCCTTATGAAGGCATTGTTTTTTCTGCTCCTATCAGAGGAAGAATCACAGAACTTAATATTGAAGAGGGCGAGAGAGTTGAAAATTATAATATTGCAACCATTGTTGACGATAGTAAAGTAAAAATATCATTTAAAGTAAATACATATGAATATTCAAACGTTAAAGTCGGACAAAAAGTGTTGATGCAGTACAGGAAAAAACTTGAAAGCGGTGGATCACAGACTGCATTTGACGGTTTCTACCTGGGAACCATCAAGAAAATAAATGCAAATTCTGTTCCTAATTCAGACGGAATGACATATGTACATACAGGAGTTATTGAAGCCGATAATCCTGGACTTGTGCAGCCGGGAATGATAGTTGCAATTTATACGGATAACAATGGTTTGCCGGGAACCGGTTTTTCTTACAGCGGAGATGTTGATTCCTTTGTAGATGAAAAAAAGGTATCATACAGCAGATTCTCAGGCGGAGATGATGCAAATATAATTGCAACCGAAGTTTATGTATCCACAAACGAATTTGTCGAAGAGGGAGATGTGCTGGCAAAAATCGCAGGAAGTGATGTTGTTGATTCCATTCAGACTGAAGTGAATGCTATTAAAACAATCTATGAATCTATCGATACATTAAACGAGGATATAGAAGATATTTATAAGAAAATTGATAAGGTTTCAGAACTGACAACAAAATTAATGGTAACAGCACCGTCGGACGGGATGGTATCTTATGTTATGTACGATGTGGGAGACACTATAGAGGCATCTGAAAGCAGCGACAAGTGGTCACTGCAGCTTTTGGATATGTACAACACCGATGAAATGTATATAAACACCACCGTAAGCGATCTTGACGTGCTGTATATTACACAGGATGCTCCTGTTGAAGTAACTGTGGACGCTCTTCCCGGAGAAGAATTTGAAGGTACCGTCATGGGGCTGGATCAATATACCAACAGAGAGGGAAAGACTGTATACAATGTGCAGATAAAAGTTGAAGGAAGAGAAGGGCTGAGACCTGGTATGAATACCAACTGCTTTGTTAATTCGGGAGAATCTGATGATACACTGTTGGTTCCTATAGAAGCAGTATTTGAGGAAGGCGGAAAGCAAAAGGTTGAAGTGCTTAATGAAGCAGAAGAAGCAGAGGTTGTGGAAATTGAAGTCGGCTTAATGAACGACATGTATGTCGAAGTATTAAGTGGATTGGAAGAAGGACAGCTTGTTGTAACAGGCAGTACGAAGGATTTAATGCCAAGTCAGTCGGTGCCTGAAAATGACTCATTGCTGCCGGCCGGAAATTAAGGAGTGATGACAATGCGTGATAAGGGAAAAATTCTATCTTCTCTTGTTAGATTGAAGTTTTCGGCATTAATGGCATTTGACGGAATAACGTCTAATTTGCTGAGGACATTTCTGACTGTGCTTGGCATATCCATAGGGGTTGCTGCAGTTGTAAGTCTGATGGGAATAGGTGAAGGTGCGAGAAGGTCTATTGTTTCTCAATTTGAAAGCCTCGGCGAAAATGTTATTGTAATCAAATCAAATGCAGATAATGTTGTCTTTGATAATGATGAAGCTGAGTCAATGTCTGAAAGAATAACTGGCATAGAGTATTCAACACCTGTGGTGTATACGGAAGATACTCCGGTTAGATGGAGAAGAGATGAAAGTGAAATGAATATAGTCGGTGTAAATCAAAATTACCCTGAAATAAAGGACCACCAAGTAGTTTCGGGAAACTTTTTTACATCGCTTCATGTAAAACAAAGATCACCGGTTGCCGTATTAGGATACAATGTTGCTAATAATTTCTTAAACGGAAGAAGCCCTGTGGGACAATCGCTGAAAATAAATGGAATTAACTATCTTATAGTAGGAGTGCTTTCAGAGAAGGGTGAAGGGAATGGTGACGGAATAGATGATAAAATAGTAATTCCGTACACCTCGGCAATGAAAATTACCAATACTAAAGATATTTTGGAAATTTGGGCGAAATCAAACAGCGCCGAGGATGCGGAGCTTGCTATGGTTCAGCTTGGAAGAATTTATAAACGAAAGATTGGGATGGGAAGCAATATTCGTCCTAGCAACGGACAGGAAGGTGAAATGACAGAAGAAGGGGAAATTGTTGAAGAGAGCGTTGCTGTTTCCGAAGCGGAACCGGCGCCGGAAACTGGTACGGAAACTTCGGGAAATGATGAAAATGTATTTGAAAAGGGAGAAGAACCTCTCACAATTACAAGCCTGAATAACCTGGTCAAGGAAGCTGATCAGGCCAATAGAATAATGACGGTGCTGCTGGGAGGAATAGCGGCGGTTTCGCTGTTGGTAGGCGGCATAGGAATTATGAATATCATGCTTGTTGCTGTAACGGAAAGAACAAGCGAAATTGGCGTAAGAAGAGCGTTGGGAGCAAAAAAAGAAGATATGCTTATTCAATTTTTGCTTGAAGCAATATATGTAAGCATTATTGGATGTGTAGTAGGGATATTAATTGGTTCGTGGGCAGTAAGCATAGTATCAAAATACGGACTGTCAGCAGTTGTAAGTTTTGATTCAATAAAAATATCAGTATTTGTAGCGTTGACTTCGGGACTTTTGTTTGGAGTTTATCCGGCAATAAACGCATCAAGCCTTCCTCCTGTAGAAGCCTTGAAAAGACAATAAATTTTTTAAAAGAGGTTTTAGTTATTTTAAAACCTCTTTTAAATTTACCATATTTGTTATATAATATGCGTTACAAGCTATTGCATGCAGTTTTAGATGTTCTGCAGTAAGTCAAAAAACTTATACTTAAGGAAGGTTAATTATGATATTAACAGGTAATTTAGAAGCATCAACAATTGTAAAATCATTTTTCATAATTGTGGCATTATTAATGTTCAGAAGTTTGATAACCAAGTCGATAATAAAAATCATACGCAAACTTACTGAACGATATAAATTAAGTTATGCCGTATTAATAATTGATTCTATTGAAAAACCTCTTTTAAATTTAATTACATACACTGCCGTTTATTTAGGAATCATAGTATTTCCCATAAATCCGTCAATATATGTATTTATAAGCAGACTATACAGGGCTATGTTAATTATAACGGTAACACAGGGGCTGCTTAGATTAATTACATCATACTCAGAGGCCCTTAACAGTAATTACATAAATGAAAAATCAAGTTCACAAATGGCTAAAACAGTATTTCCTGTTTTATCAAAACTTATAAAGACGGTTGTTGTAATCCTTGCTGTTGTTGCAATAGCTGTTGAGTTTGATTTCAAGCAACTTAGCAGCATACTGGCAGGCCTGGGAATAGGAGGCGCAGCATTAGCTTTAGCTTCTCAGGATTTAATAAAAAACTTTTTCGGCGGATTCGTCATACTTACTGACAAGTCATTCAGTGTAGGAGACTGGATAAGGGTAGATTCCTTTGAAGGTACAGTTGAAGAACTGGGGTTGAGAAGTACAAAAATAAGAACAATAGGAAAAGAATTGGTTATTGTACCAAATTCAAGGTTTGCCGACAGAGAAGTTATAAATTACAGCAACAGGGAAAACAGAAGGGCAAGTTTTACACTTGGCGCTGTATACGGAACACCGGAAGAAAAAATGAAAATTGCAATAGAAAGAATAAAATCAATGCTGGATTCTCATTCGAGGGTTGCTGGGGATACATCTATTGTTAAATTTACTGGCTTTGGGCCAAGTTCTTTGGACATTGCGGTTCAATATTTTACAAATACAGCAGACTATGCTGAGTTTATGGATATTACCAACGACGTTAATTTTAAAATAATGGAGATATTTACAGAGGAAAACATAGAATTTGCATTCCCTAGCATGAGCGTATATATGAGTAAATAGTTTCAAAATTTTGCATAGTAATAGAAAGTTTTGGCAAAATAGGAAGGGAGATATAAATGGAATTTAATTTAAGAGTCGGGATGAAAAACAAATTAGAAAAAATTGTTACGATGAACGATACCGCAAAAGTATTTGGAAGCGGAGCTGCTGAAGTATTTGCAACTCCTATGATGATAGGTATGATGGAAGGAGCTTCCATGAATACTGTTAAGGAGTATTTACCCGAAGGCTTTTCAACTGTAGGAATAAGCGTTAATATAAAGCATGTAAGCGCAACCCCTGTTGGAAAAAAGGTTTGGTCAGAATCCGAGTTGATTGAAATAGATAGAAAGCGTCTTGTATTCAGGGTGAATGCGTATGATGAAGACAAGAAGATTGGTGAGGGAGTTCATGAGCGGTTTATAATTGACGAAAAAAAGTTCATGGATAATTTAAAATAATAATTTTGTTTACTTTATACAGTTTTTTTAGTAAAATCAGTAAAAGGAGATAATTATTATGAAATGCCCTAAATGTAATTATTCTGAAAGTAAGGTTGTTGATACCAGACCTACAGATGACGGTTTTAAGATAAGAAGACGCAGAGAATGCATGGAATGCGGACATCGATTTACAACATATGAAAAAATAGAAGAAACACAAATAGTGGTGGTAAAGCGGGATGGAACAAGACAGGGCTACAACAGAGATAAAATTATAAACGGACTAATAAGAGCCTGTGACAAACGTTCAGTCAGTCTTGAGCAGATAGAGAATATCGCTGACAAAGTGGAAAAACAGCTTTTGAACACATTCCAGAACGAGGTGTCAACTGAAGTTATAGGTGAATTGGTGATGAATGAACTTCAAGGGGTGGATGATGTAGCATATGTGAGGTTTGCATCAGTTTATAGGAAATTCAAGGATATCAATACTTTCATGGATGAGTTAACAAAAATACTTGATGAAAGAAAAAAATAGTAAAAGGAGCATAATATGTATATTAATTTTGATGTGCTTAACATAACAAACGGAAATACAAAGATGACAGACACTGAATTCGGAAGAATGCAGATAGAGAAAATCGAAGCAGGAAAGTTAAAATCGACAACTGGGAAAATAATTGCCACAGATCCTATTTTGATGTATGATGACGAAAGCTATTCTGAGCGCGTAAAACCGGGCACATACAGTGTGTACATATATGTTGGGAAAACTGAAAACAGAAAGAAACAGACAGTCGCGGCAGAACTAAGAATTAATGATAATCCTCCGGTTAAGTGGGAGATGGCACTTCTCAGTGGAGAATCTTCAAACGGATTTGCTCAGGATGAGTTTATGGGCTACGAGGTAGAAAACGGACTTGGCTGCTTTATGGATGAATCAGTTATGAATATTTTGGATACTATGAGTGAGGAAGAGCTTGATGAATATGAAAAATCTGTAAGGGATGCAGTGAGATTGAACGAATGTTCCTGTGCAAATATAGTAGTTGATGAGCCAACAGGCAGAAATATAATTATTTTTGCAAGTGGATGGAATGAGGGTACATTCCCAACTTATTACGGATATGATAAAAATAAAAAACTTGCAAGACTTGTTACGGATTTTATGGTTATAGAAAAATAAATTATTAAGAGCAGCATGGCGAATCAAGCTGCTCTTTTTTAAATTAGGTAGTGAAAGCTGCATGCAGCTGTTTTTACCATAGTTTCTTTTTCTTAAATATCCACAGACAGAACGCTAAAGTAGACATGCTCAAAATTATGACAAACATATAGCCATACTTCCAGTGAAGCTCAGGCATGGAGGAAAAGTTCATTCCATACCACCCAACTATGAATGTAAGTGGAGAAAATATAGCCGTAAGCACGGTAAAAAGTTTCATGATATTGTTAAGGTTTATATCAAGCTGAGCTTGGTAAGATTCTCTTATCTGGGTGACATAGTCGCGAAGATTTCCTACTTTTCGGTTTAGCCTCTCAATTCTGTTCAGTAGTATTACGAAGTATGCAATTGATTTTTTATCGAGTATGCTATTTTCATTTTCTGTTAAATTTTCAACAACGTCCATCAGGGGCTCATAGTGCTTTTTTAAAAACAAAAGCTTATTTTTCAGTAGGACAATATCCTTTATATAATCTTTTGTTTTTCCTTTTAAAACATCCTCTTCAACGCTTGAAATTTCAGTTTCCAAATTTGACAGCATGCTGTAATCTTTTAAAGTCATTTTATCAATTAAATTATATAAGATTTTTTCTGTGCTTATGCCCATTAAGCCTTTGCTGTAAATGTCATTTTGTATTTCTCTGAACAAATCCAAATACTTGTCAGATATAAATACCAGATACTTTTTTGTAATATAAAAATTCAACTCAGATACAGAAAAAAAGCTTTCATTTGGGCCGATTATGTTTAAAATTCCAAAGCTATAACTGTCATATACATCCAGTTTCGGCGTATCTTCGTTATGGATGCAATCATAAATTGTCTGGTAGCTGAAATGAAAGAAGTTATTATTTGCATTTATCTCTTCTGGAGTAAGTATGACCCAATACTTATTATTTTCATCTTTTTCAAGTTCTTCCATGTTTGATTCAACAAGATTGTCCTGAAGTATTTTATACACAGTCAATAAAATCACCTCTATTTATTAATGTAGATTTAAGGAATATAGTATTTAATATATTTTAACAAATTTTTTAAAAATAACAAGTTAACAATTATAAAAATTGCAAGCAATAAAATGATATAAAATGAACATAGAATCTTGAAATAATATTGAATAAATGATAAAATGAGTAATCTAGAAAACATATAAAGGACTATCATGAGAGAAAAGATTAATAAGTACGATATTGCTTTGATTTTGACCATTATTGCAGTCAATATATTGATTTTGGCATACGGAACTTTAAACACTGTTGATAAGGGGAAAAAAATTGCGTATATCTATTCGGACAACCGGTTAGTAGGAGAATACACATTAACCGACGATTACAAGACAGAGTTTGTTGTCGAAAGTGAAAGCGGCTCTAACAAAATACATATCGAAGACGGATACGTATGGATTGAAGAAGCAACCTGCCCTGATAAAATTTGCCTGCACCAAGGTAGAATAAGCAATGATGGAGAAGTTATAGTATGCCTTCCAAATAGGTTGATGGTGCAAATCAAGGATAATAACCCAGAAGATGAATTAGACGTTATAGTCAAATAGCAGAATAAAGAAAGAGAGATTATGAATAAATTAAGAAGATACATATTTTTAGCGGTTTTAACGGCAGGAGCTTTGATATTAAGCATATTAGAAGGAATGATGACTCTACCATACATAGCTCCGGGAGCTAAGCTTGGATTGTCGAATATTGTGGCATTATCGGTTATAGTAGTATTTGGATTTAAGGATGCATTGATGGTTGTTGTTATCAGGTGCATTTTATTCATGTTGGTTGCAACAAATCCAATAACATTTACATACAGTATAGTCAGCGGAATAGTCAGCACTATAGTAATGAGCATAGGACTAAAACATGCCAAAAAATTAAGTCTGATTGGTATAAGTGTCTTGGGTGCAATGGCTCATAATGCTTCGCAGATATCTGTTGCAGCTATATTATTTGAAACTGCAAATCTTTATTACTATTTACCTATTTTGTCTTTTGTAAGTATATTTACAGGATGTTTTGTAGGGTATGCTTCCATTTTTGTAACTAATAACTTGAATAAAACTTTTACGAGGCTTGGGAGAGAGTTAAAATGAGAAAAGGTGGTAACTCCATATATTTTATTTTATTGCTTTTGACGTCTGTAATAATAGGTACCATATTGGGAAAGGCATTTTCTAAGTTTTTACCCATATTAAACTACGGTGAATCTATAGGATTTGGACCGGCTACATTGGATTTGAGTATTTTTTCTGTAACATTTGGCTTCAGTGCGAGTCTGACTGTTGCAGGAATACTAGGTATTTTAATAGCAATAATAGTATATAAGAAACTTTGAGGATTGATAACTATGAGAAATATAATTTTAGCTTCAAAATCACCAAGGCGCATAGAAATGCTTGAAAAATATGTGAAAAACCTTAAAATTTTTTCACCTGATATGGAAGAATCAGTGGACGAAAATGATTTGCCTGAAACAACTGTTATGAGGTTAGCTTTTGAAAAGGCTGCAAAAGTCGCAGAAACATGCGACGAAAAAGGAATTATTATAGCTGCGGACACTGTCGTTTATCTTGATACAATAATGGGAAAGCCTAATGATTATGATGAAGGTTTTGAAATGCTTAAATTACTTTCCGGAAAAACACATAAAGTCTTTACAGGCATTTGTATTATAGATAACGAAAATAATAGAAAGGTCGTTGATTACGAGGAAACCCTGGTTGAATTTAACAAACTGTCAGATAATTTCATCAAGAGATATCTAGATACAGGCGAATATGGAGATAAAGCCGGCGCATATGGAATTCAAGGGTATGGAGAACTGCTTGTTAAGGGAATACATGGATGCTACAATAACGTCAAAGGCATGCCATTATCAAAACTGAATAAATTACTGGCAAAACATTTTTCTTATAATTTGCTTTAGAAATCAAGTATATTGCATATTGGAGGTTTAAATGGACAATACTAATTATACCATAAAATCAATACCTAAGGATGATAGGCCTCAGGAAAAACTTCTTAAGTATGGTGCCAATAATTTGTCTAATTCAGAACTCATTGCAGTAATTTTAAGGACAGGAAGCAAAAATCAAAATGTTGTAATGCTTGCTCAAAGAATATTGAATGAGGATCAAAAAGGGCTCAGGAATATTGCCGAGGGCAGTGTTGAAAAGTTCAAATCATTTAAAGGAATAAATGACGTAAAAGCAGCTCAGCTTTTGGCTTTAGCTGAGATAAGCAAAAGGATAAGTACATTAAAAATTGAAAAAATAAAAATATCCTCTCCTAGCGATGTTGCAATCCTTTTAATGGAGGAAATGCGTTACTATAGGAAAGAATATTTTAAAATAATATTGCTGGATACAAAAAATAATATTAAGAAAATTTCTGATATATCAATCGGAAGCCTGAATTCGTCAATTGTTCATCCCAGAGAAGTGTTTTTAGAGGCGGTAATTAGTTCATCTTCAGCTATAATTCTTGCGCATAATCACCCAAGTGGAGAAACAGAGCCAAGTCGCGAGGATATTTCTTTGACAAACAGGCTGGATGAATGCGGAAAGCTTCTAGGAATAAAAGTGCTTGACCATATAATAATAGGTGATGGTACATTTTACAGTTTTAAAGAAGAAGGTTTACTTTAATTAATATCGAGAGGAAATTAAAATGGGATTTTTTGATATGTTTACACAAAAGATAGGAATAGATCTTGGAACTTCAAATACATTGGTTTATGTAAGCAATAAAGGAATAACAGTAAACGAGCCGTCGGTTGTAGCAGTTAAGGTCAGCTCAAACGAAGTGTGTGCCGTAGGCGAATCCGCAAAAGCTATGCTTGATAGAACACCGAAAACAATAAATGCAGTCAGGCCGCTTCAAAACGGCGTAATTGCAGATTTTGAAATTACAAGAGCGATGATTAAATATTTTATAAACAAAGCGTTAAGCAAAAGAAGATTTGTTAAGTCAAATATAGTAATCTGTGTACCTGTTGGTGTTACTTCCGTTGAAAAAAAAGCAGTTGAGGACGTTGCATACGATGCGGGATCAAAAAAAGTTAAATTGGTGGAAGAACCTATGGCTGCGGCAATCGGTGCAGGGTTAGACGTAGATAAGCCTATTGGAAACATGATAATTGACATTGGTGGAGGGACAACAGAAATAGCGGTGATTTCGCTGGGGGGTATTGTTGTGTCTGATTCTCTTCGCATTGCTGGAGATGACATGGATGTTGATATTAAGGATTATATAAAAAATAAGTATAAAATGGAAATTGGGATGGTAACTGCTGAAAAGATTAAAATGACAATAGGCAATGCCAGCAAAAAGTTTTACAGTATAGCTCGCTACAGTGACGATGAAGACCAGGACGGTGAAAATATAAAGCCTCATCCTCAAGAAATGCAAATAAGAGGAAGAGACATTGTTTCGGGTCTTCCTTTAAATATTACTGTTACCAGTGATGAAATAAGAGAGGCAATTATTGAAACAGTAAATAATATTGTAAATGCAATAAAAAGGGTTTTAGAAAAAACGCCTCCTGAGCTTTCCTCGGATATTTATTCCAATGGAATTTACTTATCCGGAGGGGGAGCATTGCTAAAAGGCCTTGACATTTACATAGAAAAGGAGACGGGACTTAAAGTTTTTATTGCCGAGAATCCATTAAACAGCGTTGCTATGGGAGCGGGAAAAATTTGTGAATCTCTGTAAAGTGGTGAATAAATGAATTTTATACAAAAATACTTTAAAAGAATACTATTTTTGTTTACAATTTTTGTTTTGGTTATTTTAATAGGGCTATCATCAATAGGAAAAGTTAACGGAACTGACTTAGGATTCTTTGGGAGCGTGTTAGCCGGTGCCCAAAGAATCATATTTAATACCGGGCAGACAGTTACCAGTTCGTTTTATTCTATACAGGATATTGTTAAAATGCGTGAAGAAAACAATATTCTTACAGATACGGTGCATGAGCTTAATGAGCAGGTTCGAATATTAGAAAACATTGTAAACAAATCTGAGGCATTAGAAACTGAATATGAAATGAAAGAAAATCTAAAGAGTGATCATATAATTGGACAAGTGATATCACTTGATGATTCAAACTGGTTCAGCAGGATTACAATAGACAAAGGCGAAAAAGACGGTATAAAGAAAAATGACATTGTAATTAATGCGGTGAAGACCAAAAAGGGAGTTGTTCAGATAGGACTGGTTGGCGTAGTTACGCAGACATCGTCTAATTGGGCTAAAGTTATAACTTTGCTTGATGAAAGCTGCAAAATAAGCTTTAGAGACATAAACAGCGATGAAAGCGGAATAATGCAGGGAAGTGTTGATGGAAACATTACCGGCTATTTTTTTAATAGCAAGGCTAATGTAAGCATTGATGATTCTCTTGTTACATCAGGAATAGGTGAAATATATATTCCGGATTTGTATATAGGAAATGTAAAAGAGATTGTCCCAACCACTGACGCATCAACTCAGAGGATTATTATTGAACCTGCTGTGGAATTTACAAAGCTGAGCAGAGTTTATGTGCTTAAGGTGGACAGATAGTAACAGCGAGAGGTAGAAATTAATGAAAAAATTTAGCTTAATGGCTGCTATCATTGTTTTAGGTTTTATTGCTCAGACATCCCTATTTAATTTTTTTAATATATTTGGTACAGTACCTAATCTTTCTCTTGTTCTTATTGTTGTTTTTTCAATGATGTCTGATGGTATAACAGGAGGAGTTCTGGGAATTTTAACCGGAGTAGTATACGATGCTATGTTGTATGATGTTTTTGGTATTTATACGTTGGTATACTTTATTATAGGGGCAATAATAGGAACATACAGTGAAGATATGCTTAGAGACAATTATATTGCATACACGTCTGTTACTGCGGCAGCAACAATAGCATGCAACTTTTTTATGTATCTTATTTTGTTTTTTTTGAGGTACAAAGTTGGAAATGCGGGAGGAATATGGAGCGGCATAATTGTAGAGGTTTTAATGAATACTTTTTTGGTTGTTTTTGTACTTAAATTTATTAATTTTACATTTAATAAATTTAACATTAAATAGAGGTGGAATATTTGAGTTTACAAAAATTTTTTAAAAACAGATACAACATTTTATACATGATAATATTGTTCCTTCTGTGCGTGCTGGGATTCAGAATGGCTGTACTTACAATCGTTGAAGGCGAGGAATACAGGGCTGTTGCAGATATTAAGAAAATAAAGGACATTCCTGTTAAAGCACCAAGGGGCAAAATATATGACAAAAACGGAGTAATCCTTGCTGATAATGTCTCCAGCTTTACTGTTCAAATGTACACAGACGAAATTGACGCTGAAAATTTCAATGACATATCCTATATTTTAGCGGAAATATTTGAAGAAAATGGCGAAAAACCTATTGACGAGTTTCCCATTGAGCTTGATACTTTTGATTATATTGACGAAAGCAAGGAAGCAAATAAAACATCAGATGATGCAGCAGATTCTGCATCTTATATAACTGCTGAAGAAACTGTCATAAATGCGGTAAAGAATAACATAAATGAATGGCTCAATTACAGAACCTTAATTTACGGTAAAGAATTCAATCCCAAGCAAAGAGCGCTAGATACTATTTTAAGATATAAAGACATTCCTGTTAAGCTGGAAAATGACCAGTTTATATTTTATTTCCCTGAGGAGAAATCAGAAGAAAGCGATGGTGGAAATTCTGAAATAACAGTAGTTGAACAGACAGATGCAACTCAAAAGGAAGATGAAACACAGATTATCGAGGGCGAGCAGGATCCCGTAAAAAGATGGTTGGAAGAAAATGATTTTGATAAAAGCCTAAGTGCTGAACAGCTGATTGCCGAGCTTCTTGCTAAAAATAATAAATATCTTACGAGACTGTTTTCAAATTCAAAAATAAGGAAACTTTCATTTGATTTTATTAATTCAAATGGACTTGGATCAAATATAAAGCTAGTTGAATATGCATTTGTACAGGATGAAAATTATAAAAATATAAAAAGAAGCCTGAATGCTAATCATGAGGGAATAACACAGGATTCATCGGCTAAGGACGATTTTGTTTTGCTTACAATGACGTACTCGCTGGAAAGTTTGCTTCAGTCTGTGTATGAAACTGAAACAGGAAAAGTAGCTCCAGGTGAGGTGCTGATAGAAAGGCTTAAGGAAATATATCCCGATCTGCCTGTTATGTTTGTTGAGGAAAGTGGATCTGGATCATATCAATACACGGATGAGCAGCTTAAGAACAAATATTTGGATCAGCATAATTTGGAACAGGATACTCAGCCTTATGATTTTGTTAAGCAGATTTCATTTAAAAATTACGATGTGCTTCAAAATTTCATAACTGACGAAAGCATTAAATATTATGCTCAATCTGAACTTTTAAAGCATGAAAATCCGTCTATATCAATTTCGGATTGGGAATACACTCCTATACGAGACAAAAGGAACTGGATACAAAAAAATGTTGAGATAGATAGTAAAGAAGAATTAAACTATTCAGCAGAAGAAGTATTTTTAATGCTTCGCAAAACATTGAAAATTGATTCAAGCATAAATGATTATGACATGAGAAATATGATGGTTATAAGAGAAAGATATAATAAGACCAGTTATTTGTCATACCATCCTGTTGATATATGCTACGGTATATCAGAAAAATCTGTTGCAATGATATCAGAGCGTTCTCATGAACTTACAGGGATAAATGTTGAAATAGAGCCTTTGAGAGTATATCCTCAAAATGATATTGCTGCCCACGCAATAGGATATCTGGGAAAGATAGCACAAGACTATGAGGTGCAGGAATATGTTGTTGAAAAAGGCTACAGCCCTGATGACATAATAGGCAAGACGGGGCTGGAAGAGAAATTTGAAGAGTATTTAAGAGGAACAAAAGGTAAGAAAACAGTTGAGGTGAATAATGTCGGCAGGACTATAAGGTCTGTTTCAAGTGAGGCTCCGGAACCGGGAGATAACATATATCTTACACTGGATTCAAGACTTCAAAAAACAGCTCAGGACGTTTTGAAAAAAGGACTGGAACAAATACAGATCGGCGGAACCTTTGAGAGTGAATGGGGAGACTTTGATTTTAAAGATAAATATGAAAATGCTAAATCAGGAGCATTGGTTGTGCTTGATGTAAATACAGGAGAAGTTCTCGCAATGGCCAACTACCCGTCATATGATTTGAACATGTTTGCTACAGGTATATCTCAAGATGACTGGAACGGCCTGTTAAATGATTCAAAGAACCCTTTGGCTCCGAGGCCGCTTTACAATATTGCAATGCTTACAGCAATTCAGCCCGGGTCAACGTTTAAGATGATTACTTCACTTGCTGCTCTAGAAAAAGGAGTAGATCCGAATACAACTGTATATTGTTCAGGTACTATGGAGGTCGGTGATAGATATTTCAGCTGCTGGATATACAATATGTTTGGAGGAGCACACGGCAGTCAGAACATGTACCAGGCTATTATGAATTCCTGCAACTTTTATTTTTATACAACTATGCTTGGAGAAAACTTGGCCACACATCAGAAGCATACTGTCAAAGTATCAGCTGAGGAAATAATAGAAATGGCAAAAAAATTCGGATTGGATTCAAAAACCGGGATTGAAATAGACATTCCTCAGGAAGCTTCAGGCGGTGTTCCAAGTATAGATGGTAAAAAAATTAATATCAGGGTTTATTTAAGGATGTTTTTGGAAGCCAATATAGAAAAATATTTAGAAACCGGATATAAAATAGAGGCAGGAATGAAAAATGAGATAGTGGAGGAAATAGTAAGCTGGGTTGATCGGGATGAACCAATGACAAGAGGTGAAGTTTACGAAGGCCTTAAGGCTCTTAGACTCAATCCTGAAAAAACAAATGATTACAACGTTCCTCTCGTTGATATAATAAAATATTCATATTTAAACCAGGCCGTATGGAATGTGGGAGATAATCTGAATATAAGCATAGGGCAAGGAAATAATGCTTATACTGTAATGCAGATGGCAAATTATATAGCTTCAATAGCCAACGGAGGATACAGGAACAATGTCAGCATAATAAAAGAAATAAAAACATACGACAGAAAGAATACTGATTATGTTCCGCAGAGAGAAGCAGAGCCTATTGGTTTGTCAGATTACAGCTATCTGGATGTTGTAAAAGAAGGAATGAGGCTGGTATCTCTGGATGATTCAGCTAAACCATATTCAAGCTTTCCGGTTGAAGTCGGCAGCAAGACCGGTACGGCGCAGAATCAGGGAATAAATCCAGATACAGGAGAGCCATACGATGACTTTGCATGGTATGTTGCATTTGCTCCTTATGATGACCCTCAGATTGCAGTTGCATGTGTGCTGTTTGAAGGGGGTTCGGGACGTTACCCGACTCCAATAGTCAGGGAAGTTATCGGAGAATATCTCAAACTTAACAACGAGGAACCGCAGACAGAAGAGTAGAAAAAAGAACAAAGATGAAATTATAGTTGGGAGGCAATTATGGGAAAGGCAGTATTGATAGGCTCACAAAAAAGAGACATAGGGAAGACTGTTATTTGCATAAAGTTGGGAATGAATCTTTCGAAGGACAAGAAGGTTCTGATTGCAGATTTATCATCAGGGAAAAGAAAGATTGCAGAATACTTTAATGTCAGCGAAAATATTATATATGATATTAAGGATGTGTTGGATTCAACATGTTCATTAGATCAGGCCATAATAGAAATAAATGAAAATTTATCTCTGCTTCCCGGACCGAGAATTTACGACAAATTAAAAAATATAAGTGCCGACGCATTTCGATTACTGATAGATGAAACAAAAAAGTCATATGATGTAGTAATAGCTGATGTTGACAAAGTTTTTCAGAGTTATATAGATTTTAATTTAATTAATGATATTATTACAATAAACAATAATGATTTTTCATGTGTTAAAGAAATTAACAATGATAAGATGCTTGCAGAAAGGTATAATGTAGATGGCATTTATACCATATTGAACAAATACAACAAAAAAAATGCAAAAAGAGGAACCTTTATGAGTGCAAAAGATATTCGTAAAATGACCGAGCTAAACACATGCACCATAATTGAGGACAGCATGAAATATAATGATGTCGATTATGATTTCCTGCTAAGTACTGATGAAAGTTCCTTTAATAAGTCAATTAAATCCATATCTGGTTGTTTGATAATTTAAAGTAGAAAATGAAAAACTTTTGCATATGTCAAAAGTTTTTTGCTTTTTTAACCCCCAGTTCCCTTGTCAAATTATTTATGACTTGTCTGCGATATTTTGTAATAAAGTACTAACATTTTAATAAAATGTATGGAAGGGGTGGGTGAAATGAATAAAATTACCAGAAAAAAATTCAATTTAAAAAGAAAAGATAAGCTTAACAGAAAATTAGCATTGCAGATAATATTCAGCATTGTGCTGGTTGCAGCTGTAATTGTTACAAAGCAGCTGGACACGAATTTATCTGAACAATTTCTAAATACTGCTGATGAAAAGATAAGCGAAAGTATCGAACCTGCAAAAATAAAAAGTTCATTTTTTGGATTTTTTACGGGGTTAAAAAATAAAATCCCGTTTTTAGCAGAAGATTCAGCGGAATACTCTGCTCCGGTTAACGGGAAAATATATCAAAACTACGGGCTTAATAAAACAGAAAATGTTTCATACTACAACCACGGATTAGATATTATATCAAATACTCAATCTGTAAGAGCAATTTCAAAAGGAAAGGTAACTCAGATAGGGAATAATGAAAAGCTGTCAAACTATGTAGTCATTGAAGATGACGGAAAAACTTTTGTATATGGAAAAATAAATGAGGCTTTTGTCAGTGAAGGAAACAGAGTTTCACAGGGAGATATAATAGGAGCTCTCAATGAAGAAAATATGCTTTTGCATGTAGAAATATGGGAAGACGGTGAATCCTTAAATCCATCTAAATTGTTTAAAATGAACGAATAAAATGTAAATGTTCATTCTGATTGCATTGGCTGCACATGAAACAGCACATTTAATTTCTGCTCTTATACTGAGAATAAAATTTTACAAAATCAAAATTACACTTTTTGGTTTCAATTTAAATGCGGAGCTGGAAAGTCTGGCATTGTACAAAAAATTGTTTTTATTTTTGTCAGGCCCTGTATGCAATATATGCCTGTACTCTATATTTACAAAAACCGAGTATAAAGAATTTGCAGACATAAATCTTTTTTTGGCAGTGATAAATATGATACCCATAGTTCCTTTAGATGGAGGAAATATCTGTAAGGCTTTTTTGGAAATGTTTTTGAATATAAAATCCGTATGCAGGTATATGATAATGACCAATACATTTTTTATTGTATTATTTTTAGTAATAATACATATGCATGAAAACTATCTGTACCTTCTTTTAATTTTGATGGGGCTAAAGGGAATACTTGAAGAGAACAGGATGCTAATAGAGAAAACAATAAGAAAAAAATATAATTTGATCAAGTTTAAAAAATAAAATCAGCTTATTATGAAGATTAATCAAAAAATCAAAAAAAATATTTGAAAAAATCTATAAATAGGGTATAATAGAATTACATTTGTAAATGAGAATTTATAAATGCCTCTTAAATTTTTTGCCTCAAGCCGTGGGAAACCACGGCTTGCCCTTTTTTGCAGTCATGTTATTGACAGAACAACAATCAGCACACAGAATATAAATATAATAATATATATTTCTTTTTTTATAAAATCGTATAATTTGCATATCATTAAAATCCCCCCGGTTCTATAATTATTATATGTTGAAATAATAATAAATTGATAATTATTGAAAATAAAAGAACAGTCATATCCAGCCCTGCATAAAATAGAACATATAGTTTAGAAATGGAGGGTTATAATGCCAACAGTATATTTAAGTCCGTCTACACAGGACTTTAACATGTTTGTTACAGGTGACGGAAGCGAAGAATACTTTATGAATATGATAGCTGATGCAATGATACCGTATCTTCAGCAGTTTGGGATAGATTACTACAGAAATACACCTGAAATGACAGCGGGCTCTTCGCTCAGAGATTCAAATTCTAGAGATGTTGATTTTCATATAGCGATTCATTCAAATGCATCAGGTCCGGGACAGGAAGGGCGAAACAGGGGTGTTATAGTATTCTATTACCCTACAAGTACAAACGGCCAAAGAATGGCTAATATAATGGTTGATAATTTCAGAGAAGTATATCCGCTTCCCAATGAAGTAAGAGCAGTAGCTACAACGAGCTTGGGAGAAGTTTCAAGAACATCTGCACCGTCGGTATTAATTGAAGTTGCTTATCATGACAATGTAGAAGATGCAAACTGGATAGAGAATAATATTGATACAATTGCAAGAACTTTGGCTGAATCGGTAAATGAATTCTTTGCAGGAGCTCAGCCCGAGGTTCAGCCCGAAATGCAACCGGGTGCCGCAAGGACCGGAAGAGTGACGTTATCAAGTGGTTACTTAAACATCAGAAACGGACCGTCTCTAAATGCACCAGTCATAGGTATGGCTCCAAATGGAACGGTGGTTACAGTTACAGAGCAGGTTGGGGACTGGTATAGAGTTTTATATAACGGAACAGACGGCTATGTAAGTAGACAATATATAACGATTCAATAGGAGGCATCAAATAAATGACGATTTTTTATTGTATAAAACTAGTCGTCATTTTATTATGAAAAAGTTGTTTACATTTATAACAGTGAGTAATATAATTATATTTGCAAATGCAAATTATTTGCAATACAACTAAACTTAAAAAAATAACAGCATATACTTAAAAAATTGCTGTTATAATACATTAAAACTGAAAAAATCGAACCTCCTAATTAATAAGGATAAATATAACCTTTAATTTCCAGGGCAGGCATAATAGATGTTACAGCTATTTGGGGTTCGACCTGCCCCTCGTACTGACCTCTGATAATTTCACCCTCTACAGTTATCCACTCATTGGATGCAAGTTCAGATGCCTTGTCGTACCTGCACAGTATTCCGATAGGAGCCAGATCAGCTGCGCAGCATACCATTGCAAGTCTGGCAGCTACGAATTCATCCTCTTCGAAATACTCCATGTCATTGAATACAAAACCTGTTATTGTAATCATATAGCCTTCATAAGCATCTAAGTTTCCGTATATCTCTGCAATCCACGGGTAAAATTCTTCGTTGCTCACAGTTATTATCTTATTTTCCTTATCTAAGCCGGTAAGGTCAAGGCTGTTGTCCTCGCTTGAAGGAACGGTATCTTCAGGTGATGAATTAGCAGTATCAGGTTGAGTGATTTCCTCTCCACCAAAATCATTTTCAGTAATGCCGGGTATAGAATCCAGATTAAAGTCAGAATTGTCTGACAAAGCTTGATTGTTGCTCCTATTGGAAGTTCCCTGATAAAAAGTACTGCCTCCTGCGTAATTTGATGCCAGATTTGCCATATCAAGAGGCTTGTGGGGCAATAACAGAAGCAAGGATGGAAGCACCAGCACAAGGAAGTGAAAAGCGCGTATTTTGTGATGGGGTCTGAACATTCTAAAAAGGCTCATGCATGCCCATATAATCATAATTATCGCAGTAAAATACAGATAAGGTTTCATTTTGGGGGTAACATACAAAAGATATTTGTCACTTGTTATAAAATAAAACATGTATCCGCCGAAAATCAAATAAGAAATAAATTCTAAAAAAACCTGAGCGTTGAACGATCTTGCTTTCATCTAAATACCTCCCATTGAAAACATAAATACCGCAAAAAAGAATACTGCAAATATGGTAAACAATAGCTTTCCAATAAACCGTCTTGTAAACTGTGCTACAAGAATATTTATTTCTTTGGATTCATTTTTGTTTAGCAAATTGTTCAAAAAGGTTGTTTTTCCGGAATCCAGAAATCCGGTAGCTATATAAACAGGTATGCTCATTATTGTTCTCCGCTAAAAATATATTCAAGCTCACGAGAGCTTAAGTTTTTGCCTATAATGCATAATATGGGACTGCCTTCAACTGTGCACTTTATCAACTGAATGTTTCCCGGAATGTATTGTAAATTTAAATATCCGTTCTCACTGCACAAAATTCCCTTTGCCCTGAGAATAGTTCCTGATGCGTTTTGCTCCATAAAGTTAATCTTGTCTTTTAATTCATTTATGCTGAATAGCTTGTCTGTATGTAATAAAAGTTCATTCGAATTAATTTTATCCAAAGACTCTGAAAAAATACGAGATTTTGAATTAAGCTTTTTAAATATCTGTAGCCATAAAATTCTCCAATATTTTGGTGTGCAAATATAAATCCAAGTATTTGCAAATGCGTATCATTTGCAATAAATTTATTATATAATGACGTTTTCTCAAAGTCAAGAAAATGAAACCGACAAGATAAATATTGTTAGATAAAAACAGAGCATGGTATATACAAGAAAGACATATCCAACACTTATGTGGATATGTCTTTCTTAATGCGGTCGGGGGGATTTGAACCCCCACGAATATACATTCGCTAGCCCCTCAAGCTAGTGCGTCTGCCGTTCCGCCACGACCGCGAACTGCTTTATTATTATAAGTGATGCAAAGGAATTTGTAAAGAGAAATTTTCAAGAAAATTATGGTATAATATGAATATTCATGGTAAGAATACTAAAAATTCAGACCTTAATTCTCTTGTAATATTTTCCTGAATGGATTATAATTATATTATAATATATAGTTAAAGTGTGCATAATGCAATATGGAAATCCTTTACTCAAAACAGGCATAATGTTATTTGACAAACAAATAACAAATGTATTAATCGGAAGACTGTAACGTAAATCGGTTAAATAAACCAATCAGCTTTAAATGAAAAAGCTGATAGATGATGAATAACTGTTATGTTGACAGCAATGTTTCTTTTATAAAAAAATAAGTATAGGAGTTGGGGACTTTATGAAAATTAAGGAGATGGCTGAAATTTTAAACGCTGAAATACTGACTGATTTTAGTAAGGATGATACTGACATAAAACATGGATTTGCAAGTGATTTGATGAGTGATGTACTGGCATATGCCAACAGTGAGTCGCTGCTTGTTACCGGATTAAACAATGGTCAGGTTATAAGAACTGCAGAGATGTTGGACATGTGTACTGTGTTGTTTGTAAGAGGCAAGCAGCCGTGCAAGGAAGTAATAGAGCTTGCACGGGAGAATTCAATAACGGTACTTGCAACAAATTATACCATGTTTAAAACATGCGGAAAATTAGTGTTAAACGGTATGAAGGGAATAGAATCGGATGACTGAAAGTTTCTTAAAGCGTTACAGCTTTGACATCGTTGCAAATGATTTCATAGCTGCCGGCAAGGGGTCGAGCACCATCAAGAATTTACTAAAGTCAATGGGAATAGAAGCAAATCTTATCAGAAAGATAGCTATTACATCTTATGAAGCGGAGATAAATATTGTAATACATTCATATGGAGGTCAGCTTCACTGTGATTTGTATGAAGATAAAATAGTTATTGTTTCTCAGGATACCGGTCCCGGAATTAAAGATGTGGAGCTTGCATTAACTGAAGGATACTCCACTGCGACTGAAAGTGTCAGGGAACTTGGTTTTGGCGCAGGCATGGGTCTGCCGAATATGATGAAATATTCTGATGACTTTGAAATTACTTCAAGCAGTGACGGCACGGTTATTAAAATTACTATTTTATTATAGGAGGCAAACATGAATTTTTCAATAATGTTTGATAAGGATAAATGTAAATGCTGTACAAACTGCATCAAGAGATGTCCAACACAAGCTATAAGGCTGGTGGATGGAAAAGCTTTCATAAATAATGACAAATGCATACACTGTGGCGAATGCATAAAGGTTTGTCCATATAATGCGTATACGCCTGAGCCAATTGAATGGTACGAAGAAATGCATTTTTCATCATATAAACATAAAATTGCAATTTCATCCACACCGCTATACGGACAGTTTCCCAAAGGAACTGATATATGTAAGGTTCAGAATTCCATACTAAAACTGGGATTTGATTCTGTATATGATGCCAGCTGGGCGGCTGAAATGGTAGGAATGGCCATAAAAAGAAAAATTAATGAAGAAAAAATAAGGCCATTTATTTCTACAAACTGTCCTGCAGTGGTAAGATTAATAAAAAACAGATATCCTTCGTTAATGGATCATTTGATTTTGATAAAGGAGCCAATGGTAATTGCAGCAATGCTTGCCAGAGAAAAAGCAAAAAAGAAACTGGACCTGAAAGATGACGAAATCGGTGTGTTTTACCTTTCACCATGCCCGGCCAAGCTGCTTGCGGTAACGGATCCTGTTGGTGATTACAAGCCGTATGTGGATTGGGTTATACCTCTTAATACTATTTACGGAGAATTATACAGAGAATTGGTTAAGGGTGACAACGGATTATGCTCACATCCTTCACTGAACGGTACAAAATGGGCTGTATCGGGAGGTCAATCGGAATCAGCTGGGCTTACAAATTATATTGCCGTAAACGGGATGGAAAACATAATTCAGATTCTTGACGAAGTAGAAAATGGAAATCTTACTAATGTTGATTATGTTGAGACACTTGCTTGTGTTCAGGGGTGCGTAGGAGGGACGTTCAATGTAATAAATCCGTTTATAGCCCAAAGCAATATTAATTATATTTTGGGAAACACAAAAGATGAGAGCATAATAGAAGAACTTGATGAATTTGATGAAATGTATGAGTCTGGGGTCTTTAAATTTTCTCTTAAGCCGGAAGAAAACCAAGGGAAATTTAATATGAAGGAAGCAATTATCAAAAGAGAAAAAATAAAAGAAATATATGATAAACTTCCCGGTTTGGACTGTGGCTCATGTGGAGCGCCAACCTGTTATGCTCATGCAGAGGATATATATAATAATGAATCAACTCTTTATAATTGTGTAGTGTTGAGAGCCAACAAAATAACTGAGGAGGGAAGATGAAAATTATAGATTTTGCAAAAAAAATGGATTTATATCAGTTATATGATTCAAAAGACGATATTGAAATAGAAGGAGTATATATAGGTGACTTGCTTAGCATAGTGATGTCAAAGGCAAAAATGAACTATGCATGGATAACAATTCAAACACATGTTAACATAGTAGCTGTTGCTGAACTGCTGGATTTGTCCTGCATTATTGTAGTTGAGGACATGGAGGTTGAGCAGGAAACAATTGAAAAGGCAAAGGAACACGGAATTCCTCTGTATAAATCGAAAGAAAGCGCCTATGAAACAGCATGCAGGCTGCAAAGCATGGGAATAAAATGAAATATTATTATGACTTGCATATCCATTCTGATTTGTCGCCATGTGCAAGCGAAGATATGACTCCAAGCAATATTGTAAACATGTCATATATAAAAGGATTAAATATTATTTCAGTAACAGACCACAACACTACTGAAAATCTTCCTTCGTTTTTACAATTGTGTGACAATAGAGGAATTAAATTTATACCGGGTATTGAGGTTACTACAAAGGAAGAAGTACATGCTCTTTGCTATTTCATGAAACTTGATAGGGCGATGGACTTCGGAAGACTAATATATGATTCTCTTCCGGATATAAAAAACATTCCATCAATTTTTGGGCAGCAGAATATTTACAACAACAAAGATGAAGTAACGGGAACTTTGGATAAGCTTTTGCTGAGTGCTTCAGGCTATTCGCTTGAAGAAGTGTGTTCTTTAGCTCATAAACATTGTGGAACAATGATTCCTGCTCATATAAATAAAAAATCTAACAGTGTCCTGGGTATACTTGGGTTTATCCCTCCAGGACTTAAAATCAATTTTGTGGAAATTCACTCTAAATCGGAAATAAATGAAAAAGTTATAAAAAAATACAACATCATAAAAAATTCAGATGCACATTATTTAACGGATATATCAGAGGCAGTAAACAGTATTGAGCTTAACAATGCAGATGAGATTTACAAATACCTTTTTATAAACAGTTTGTTAAATGACTGCGGTACGGAGGGATCATGAAAGAAATATCAATGCACATACTTGACATTGTAATGAACAGCATTAAAGCCGGAGCAACATTAATAGAAATCAATATATACGACAGCATTAAAAATAATTGTTTAATAATTACAATAAAGGATAACGGAATAGGTATGAGCAGTGAAACAGCTAAGCTTGTAACTGATCCGTTTTTTACTACCAGGACAACAAGAAAGGTGGGGCTGGGCATACCAATGCTGAAGGAAGCATGTGAAAGATGCAACGGAAGCATGGAAATAAATTCGGAAATAGGTAAGGGGACAGTAATTAAATGCTGTTTTGAAAGAAATAATATAGATAGAGCGCCCCTTGGAAATATGGGTGACACAATTATGACAATAGTCAATAGCCTCGAAGAATGTGAATTAATATACAATCATAAGACCGACGAGGGAACATTTTCCTTGAACACTACTGAAGTGAGAGAAGTGCTTGACGGTGCCAGCATAAAGAGCGGTAAAATCTTACTCTGGGTTAAAGAGTATGTTAATGAAAATATAAAAAGTATATCTATTATTTAACAAGGAAAACGGAGCAAATCGATAATAATTGTTTTAAATAATTAGAAATTTAAATAATAATTAAAAAAATAATCAAAAAAGGTGTTTAAAAGTTGTCGATTATCTGATATAATCGATTTGTTTGATTATTAAATAACTTTTATATATCACTTATATAAAACATTAAAACAAGAGGTGAAAATATGAGCACAAAATTGTTTACATTTAAGGGCGGAGTCCACCCACCCACAAACAAGACGCTAACACAAAATGTGCCAATTGAGAATGCAGTTGATCCTAAAGTTGTTGTTATACCTTTATCACAGCATATAGGAGCACCATGCGACCCATTAGTTGCTGTGGGAGATACGGTAAAAGTTGGACAAAAAATAGGCGAATCAAAAGCCTTTATGTCAGTACCGGTACATTCCAGCGTATCAGGAACAGTTAAAAAAATTGAGCAGCATTATGTGCCGAACGGTTCTAAAGTTAATTGCATCGTAATAGAATCAGACGGCAATTTTGAGGTTTATGAATCTGTTCAACCGAAAGGAAACATTGAAGACCTTACAAAAGAAGAAATCTTATCAATAATCAAAGAAGGCGGTATGGCAGGTATGGGAGGGGCAACATTCCCTACTCACATTAAATTAAGTCCTCCAAAAGACAAGCCAATTGATGTTTTACTTGTTAACGGCGCAGAATGTGAGCCTTATTTAACTGCCGACCATAGAATAATGCTTGAAAAACCTGAGCTTGTATTATTGGGTGTTAAAGCAATAATGAAGGCTCTTGGTGTTGATAAATGCTTTATCGGAATTGAAAAGAACAAACCTGATGCAATAGAAATAATTCAGAAGGCAGTTGAAGGACAGGAAGGCATAGAAGTTGCTCCATTGGAAATAAAGTACCCTCAGGGAGACGAAAAGAGAATAATTAATGCCATAACAGGAAGGATAGTACCATCAGGCGGACTTCCTATGGAAGTTGGATGCGTGGTTGAAAATGTCGGCACTGTTGCTACAATAGGCAATATTTTTAAAACAGGCATGCCTTTGATACAAAGAGTTGTTACTGTATCAGGAAGTGCGGTTCAAAATCCAAAGAACCTTTATGTTAGAATAGGTACTTCTTACAAAGATGTAATTGAACAATGCGGAGGATATAAGGAAGAACCTGGGAAGCTTATAAGTGGCGGACCTATGATGGGATTTGCACAATTTACAGATGAAGTATCCGTTATAAAAGGCACTTCAGGAATTCTTGCGTTCAGCAAAAAAGAGGCAGATCTTGGGGAACCATCCAACTGTATTATGTGCGGAAGATGTTTGGAAGCATGTCCTGTTCACCTTCAGCCATATAAAATCAGTAGATATTCTATTCAAAAGAATTTTGATGCTGCTGATGAGTTCCATGCTGCAGATTGTATAGAATGCGGCGGATGCTCTTACATATGTCCGTCAAAAAGACCGTTGAAAGAAACTATATCTGTTGCAAAAAAAGAAATTTTAGCAAGACGTAGAAAGGTAAAATAGGAGGAAATACAGATGGAAAACAAATTAATTGCTTCATCGTCACCTCATATTAGATCGAATGAAACAACTCAAGGTTTAATGCTGGACGTAATTATTGCAATGCTGCCGGCATTAGTAGCAAGTGTATTTTATTTTGGATTTAATTCAGTTGTATTAGTGGTGGCTTCAGTTATATCAGCAGTTATAACAGAATATATATGTAACAAATTAATGAAAAAATCGGTTTCAATTGGTGATTTAAGTGCGGTTGTAACAGGAATATTATTAGCATTCAACATACCCGCATCAGCACCATGGTGGTTGCCTGTTATGGGATCTGTTTTTGCTATTGCAATAGTAAAACAGATTTTTGGAGGAATAGGGTTCAATATAGTAAACCCAGCATTAGCTGGAAGAGCATTTTTGATGTCATCTTGGTCAACTCATATGACAGGCGGATTTATAGATCCTGTTACTGACGCTGTTTCTGCTGCCACTCCTTTAACATTGATTAAAGGTGGTTCAACAGGACAGTTACCTTCAATTTTTGATATGCTTCTTGGAAACATCCCGGGCTGCATTGGAGAGACATCAGCAATATTAATAATACTAGGCGGCTTATACTTAATATACAGAGGAACTATTAAATGGATTATCCCTGTATTTTATATAGGAACTGTTGCGGTTTTAGCACTGATATTTGACGGCGGAAGCATGGCTTTGTATCATTTGTTCGGAGGCGGACTGATGCTTGGTGCTTTCTTTATGGCTACAGACTATGCAACAAGCCCTATTACAGATAAAGGTAAAATTATTTATGCAGTAGGAGCGGGTGCTCTTACGATTTTAATAAGAAAAATCGGCGGATACCCTGAAGGAGTCTCTTATTCAATACTTCTAATGAATGTTATCACTCCTTTAATTAATAAGTACGTTACCCCTAATGTATTTGGAGTTGCAGGAGGTAAAAATGAAAAATAATATATTTAAACTCGGTGGAGTATTATGCTTAATCTGCGCTATAGCAGGCGGTGTTCTTGCATTTGTAAATGATTTTACAAAGGATAAAATTGCTGAGGCTGAATTAAAAGCAAGTATGGATCCTGCGGTTCTTGAGGCTGTTATGCCTGGTTCTACAATGTTTGAACCATATGAAGATCAGGCGATTGTTGAAACAATTAAATCAGAGAACACAAAATTTGAAGATTTATATGTTGCGGTTGATGATTCCGGCAATCAGATGGGATACGTTGTGAAAACATTGAGCACTGTTGCAGGATACGGTGGAGATATGGAATTATTCGTAGGTTTCGCAGACGGTAAAATTTCTGGTATGAGCGTTTTATCTCATCAGGAAACTTCAGGACTTGGTTCAAGAACAACAGAACCTGAATTCCAAAGCCAGTTTATCGGAAAAGACGCAAGTACCGAAATAACAGATTATGATGCAATAACAGGTGTTACAAAATCTTCTGTTTCATTTACAAGCGCCTTGAATAATGCAATCAGTGTTTATAATCAATATGTAAATAAATAGGAGGTAGAGATGGACAAGAGAAAAATATTAACAAACGGTTTTATTAAAGAAAACCCTGTTTTTGTTCAGCTGCTTGGAATGTGTTCTGTACTTGCAATAACCACATCGGTTATGAATGGAATAGGTATGGGTGTTGCCGTTACTGTAGTATTAATAGGATCAAACTTTGTTATATCACTTTTAAGAAAAGTTATACCCGATGAGGTTCGTATACCTGCATTTATAATAGTAATAGCAACTTTTGTAACAATAATAGATTTATTTATGCATGCGTACACGTATGATTTGTATAAGTCTCTTGGTGTATTTATACCACTTATTGTTGTTAACTGTATTATACTTGGAAGAGCTGAATCATTTGCTTCTAAAAATGGCATCGTTGATTCAATAATAGATGGTTTAGGAATGGGTATGGGATATACATTCGCAGTAGTTGTATTAAGTGCTATAAGAGAGCTTATAGGTAACGGTACTTTGTTAGGAATACAAGTTATGGGAGAAAGTTATGAACCTATGATGATGATGGTTCAGCCTCCTGGAGCGTTCATTGCATTAGGCTTGCTAATAGGTCTTGTTAACTTCTTGACAAGAAAAAAGAAAGCATAGGAGGTATATTAAATGGATTTAGTTAGTATATTTATTTCATCATTTATAGTAAATAACATTATATTTATGCAGTTCTTGGGAGTTTGTCCCTTCCTAGGAGTTTCCAAAAAAATTGATACTGCTGCAGGCATGGGTATTGCAGTTATATTTGTTATAACTCTGTCATCAATAATAACTTATATTATTCAGACAGCTGTTTTAGATAGATTTGGACTTGAATATTTGCAGACGATAGTCTTTATATTGGTTATAGCTTCATTGGTTCAGTTTGTTGAAATGTTCTTAAAGAAATCAAGTCCTGGTTTATATCAGGCACTTGGCGTTTATTTGCCGTTAATCACAACAAACTGTGCGGTTCTTGGTGTTGCTATCAATAACTTTGGATATGAGTACAATTTTATTCAGGCATTGATATATTCCATCGGTACATCGGGAGGATTTTTATTGGCTATTGTATTATTTGCGGGAGTCAGAGAAAAAGTTGATTCTGCAGATGTTCCTGGTTGCTTAAAAGGTTCACCGATTGCTTTAGTGGCGGCAGGTTTGATGTCTATTGCATTCCTTGGATTCTCAGGATTAAAACTTTAGGAGGAATAGATTATGGTTATAGTAAAGGCAATTGGAGTATTAGCTGGATTAGGCGTCCTATCCGGAGGATTATTGGCAGTAGCCTCTAAAATTTTCCATGTGGATGTTGATCAGAAAATTATTGATATAAGAAACATTCTTCCTGGTGCAAACTGCGGTGCATGCGGTTTTCCCGGGTGTGACGGTATGGCAGCTGCAATAGCTGAAGGAAAAGCACCTGTAAATGGTTGTCCTGTGGCAAGCAGTGAAAAGCATCAGCAGATAGCTGCTATTATGGGAACATCGGCAGAAGAAACAGAAAAGATGGTCGCACATGTTTTGTGTCAGGGCTGTGACAGCGTAGCTGTTAAAAAATATGAATATGACGGTGTAAGAGACTGTAAGGCTGCTGCTGCGGTGCAGGGCGGACCGAAATCCTGCAGCAGAGGATGCCTGGGATTTGGAAACTGTGTTGCTGTCTGTGACTTTGATGCTATTAAGATAGTTGACGGGATAGCAGTAATAGATAAAGAAAAATGTACAGCATGCGGTAAATGTGTAGCGGAATGTCCGAAATCGGTAATAGAATTTGTGCCGTACAAGAATAATGTGGTTGTTGGATGCAACAACAAAGACTTTGGAAAAGCGGTTAAGGATGTGTGTAAGGTAGGCTGTATCGGCTGCAAAATCTGTGAAAAGAACTGTGCTTTCGATGCCATACACGTTGTTGATAACCTTGCAAAAGTTGATTACGACAAATGTACACATTGCATGGTCTGCGTACAGAAATGTCCTACAAAAGCAATACAAGGTGATTTAACAATATTAGAAAATAAATAAAAGTAAAAATAAAAACCGTGCTGTCACGGTTTTTATTTTTGTAAAATATATTACAGGATTAATTAACTTTGACAAAATTTGGTTATCGAATTATAATATATGTTGATTGTAAAAAAATTAAATTTATAGAGGATGATTTTATGGATGCAGCTAAGAAAATGGAACAGGAGTTAAGAGGGACGACATTGGATTTGGAATCTCTGGGAAAGAAGAAAACAGCCCTGTTTGTAATGGATATGGTAGTAGGATTTGTTTATTCAGGAGCATTATCATCGCCCCGCGTAGCATCGATTGTAGATAATATTGCAGAGTTGAATAAGAAAACAAGTGGTTATAGAAAAATATTTTTTTTAGACAGTCATGAAAATGATTCCCAGGAGTTTAGATATTTTCCGCCTCATTGTGTGTCCGGAACAGAGGAAGCTGCTCTGATACAGGAACTAGACAATGAAGATTCCAAGGGGGTTGAAACCGTATATGCAGAGAAGAACAGCACAAATGGGTTTCACAGCGCTATATTTAAAGAGTGGCTTGCGAATAATGAAGAAGAAGTTGATAACTATATTATTACAGGATGTGTTACTGATATCTGTGTTTTGCAGTTTGCATTAAGCTTAAAATCATATTTTAATGAAATAAATAAAAATAAAAGAGTAATAATTCCTATGAATTGTGTGCAGACTTATGATGGTGGAGCTCACGACGGGTATCTTATGAATTTGTTTGCTCTTTACAATATGCATAACAGTGGAATAGAAATAGTAGAAAAAATAATTTAGCAGGAGAATACTGATGTACCACAATAATTTTAGTGACAGGAAATTATCCATGCTTATGGATTTTTACGAACTTACGATGGCTAATGGATATTTTTCAAGCGGGATGAAAGATGAAATTGTTTATTTTGATATGTTTTTTAGAAAAAACCCTGATGGAGCAGGCTTTTCTATAGTTGCTGGGCTGGAGCAGGTTATAGAATATATAAAAGAGTTAAAGTTTACTGATGATGATATCGATTTTTTAAGAAATAAGAATTTGTTTAAAGAAGAATTTTTACAATATTTGAGGGACTTTAAGTTTTCCGGAGATATTTATGCAATACCTGAGGGCACTCCGGTTTTCCCGGGAGAGCCGCTGATTACAGTAAGAGCCAAGACTATAGATGCGCAGCTTATAGAAACGATGATGCTTTTAACAATTAATCATCAGAGCCTTATAGCAACAAAGGCGAACAGAATTGTGAGATCTGCCAAGGGCAGGCCTATAATGGAATTTGGAGCGAGAAGAAGCCAGGGATATGATGGTGCAATATATGGCGGAAGGGCCGCATACATTGGAGGTGTTGCAGGGACTGCAACTACGCTGGCTGACGAAATGTTTGGCGTTCCGGCACTTGGGACAATGGCACATTCTTGGGTTCAAATGTTTGAAAACGAATACGAATCATTTAAAGCTTATGCGGAGAATTATCCGGATAGTTGTACATTGTTGGTAGACACATATAATGTTATAAAAAGTGGAATTCCAAATGCTATTAAGGTTTCAAGAGAAATTCTTGAGCCAATGGGCAAGAGACTGAAAGGTGTACGTATTGATTCAGGTGATATTGCTTATTTGAGTAAAAAGTGCAGAGAAATGCTGGATGAAGCTGGGCTTACAGATTGCGGTATCGTTGCTTCAAACAGTCTGGATGAGTTTATAATAACCGATTTACTGGATCAAGGGGCAAAAATTGATTCCTTTGGTGTGGGAGAAAGACTTATTACAGCTAAATCCGAACCTGTATTTGGATGTGTATACAAGCTTGTGGCAATAGAGAATGAAGGACAAATTATTCCTAAAATTAAATTATCTGAAAATGAAGAAAAGATAACTAATCCTGGCTATAAGAGAGTTTGGAGATTATATGACAGAAAGAAAAACAATCCTATTGCTGATGTTGTGTGTCTGTCACATGAAACTATTGATGATACAAAGCCCTATACCATATTTGATGAAATACATGTATGGAAGAAGAAAAAAATTAAAGACTTTTATGCAAAAAACCTTCAGGTACCTATATTTATAAAAGGAGAATGTGTGTATAAGAGTCCTACACTGGATGAGATAAGAGAGTACTGTCTGAAAGAGGTTTCAAACTTGTGGAATGAAGTCAAGAGGTTTATTAACCCTCATAGTTATTATGTGGATCTTTCTCCTGAACTCTGGAACTGCAAACAGGATTTAATAAGCCAGTTCAGTTTTAAGGATCCGGCTAATTTTTCTTAAAATAGAAGACAAAGCCTTTCGGGTAAACCGAAAGGCTTTATTTTTATAATACAGTTTCAATATAAGTGTTTGAAATATATGATTTATGGGTTGATTATAGGGTAGGAATTATAGTACATAGCAAACGGAGGTAGTTATGAAAATCCCTAGTATAGGAATGCGAAACATTAAAACAGCTACGGCTGTGTTTATGTGTTTGCTGCTTTTCGAGTTTGTAAACAGAGAAAGCTCAATTTATGCTTGTATTGCTGCAGTTATATGCATGCAGAACACAATTGTAAATTCATTCAAAAAGGGTATTGAGAGAATCATCGGTACAGTAATCGGAGGTGTAGCAGGTATTATTATATTGTTCATTGTCACATCCCTCGGCCGTGATGAACTTTTAATATTTATTATACCGCTGGGAATTATTGTATTAATTGAGATATGCGTTTCTATTGATATGCGGCAGTCCGTAGTAATTTGCTCTGTTGTTTATCTTATTATTCTAGTAACCAAGGGGCATGAGGACAGCTATGTTATGTACACATTTAACAGAGTGCTCGACACCACGCTTGGAATTTTAATTGCTCTTTTGGTTAACAAATATATGTTATTACCCGATAGACTAAAAAAAGTGCTGAAATTTAACCTATCTGGTGATAATTCTGGTGCAAGAAATAAAACATTTCTTGAAAAGACGGATAAATTATCGGAAGAATTAAGCATAAACTCTGAAGAAAATTCTACTCCTCATATTGAAATCAACGAAAAAGTTGATGCAAATTAAAATTAATTATTGACAACAGGACCTCATTAATGTAATGTATGTTTTGTTATCATGAAGCATAAAAACAAGGACAACTTCATAAAATTTAGAAAAAGGTAAATAGGAGGTTGTCTCGTGGGAATAGCAGATGTAGGAATTGTTCTGGCATATTCAGCCGGAGTCATGTTAATCTTTATGTTATCATGGATTTTTGTGAAACCGTTCAAAATTTTAGGCAGATTGATATTAAATTCATTTTTAGGTGCATTATTTTTGATAATATTTAATTTTTTCGGAAAATTCACGGGGATATTTATAGGAGTGAACATATTTACCGCATTGATGCTGGGAATTTTAGGAATACCCGGTTTTATTGCATTATTGCTGCTAAAATTTCTGATTTAGCAAATAATATATTTATACTTAAAATTTGAAGATATTTTAATGCATAAAGAAGTTTTGTTGGACAAGAAATTGTTGCTGTTATATAATAGAATTAACGCTTATTAATTTTTATATACTATGGTGTATATAAAAGGAAAAATGCAAAGGGCAGCTTTTTTGTAAGATACTCACAGCGTTTTTATTATTATAACAGAGGGTGCATTATGTGGATTGAATACATTGTTCTTTTTTCTATCGTAGCCATGATATTATCAATAATGGTTGTGCTGGTTGTAGAGACCGTGCACACCACTAAAAGCATTGCAAGAAAGAGAAATAACAATACTATTAAATGACAGCAATATTATGAAGAAGGAGATGAGTACTAATCCCAATATACAACAATGAGTCAGGAACATAGTTCTGATTTATTCAAGTATCAATATTTAACGGGAGATAAACAATGAAGAAACTTAATATTATTTCGGGGATCCAGCAGTATCGAAGCGAGGTAGATACAAATTTTCATATGCCGGGTCACAAGGGTAAAGACGGTATATTGAACGAGATAGGAAACAGGCTTAATTTTTATGACATCACAGAAACTTTAGGTACAGATAATTTACATTACCCGACAGGTTTTTTGAAAGATGCCTTGGATTATATATCGGAATCCTATGGCTCTAAAAAATCATACATGGTCGTTAACGGGACATCCTGTGGAATTATATCGGCCATAATGGCATGTACTAACCCCGGAGATAAGATAATTGTGCAGCGAGACTGTCACAAATCCGTTTATAATGCTTGTATATTAGGAGATTTAAAGTTATATTATTTATATCCGGAATTTAATAAGAAACATGGCTTGAATTTCAGCATCAGCTTGGAAAAACTGGAACAAATGCTGGCTGATAATCCGGATGTAAAGATGGTAGTATTAACATACCCTACATTTTACGGTATTTGCTTTGATATTAAAAAAGCAGCTGAAATAGTTCACAAGTATGGTAAAATCCTTATGATTGATGAAGCTCATGGATCACACTTGCATTTTTGCAAGGATATGCTTCCGCCGTCAGCTGAAAGTTCAGGAGCTGACATTGTTACACAAAGCACACATAAAACACTTCCGTGTTTAACACAAGGGTCGATTTTACACGTATGTTCTGACAGAGTAGATACAAGCAATATTGAGTCAATGCTTAGAATGCTTCAAACTACTTCTCCTTCGTATGTGCTCATGGCATCAATAGAAAATGCTGTGCACTGGATGAATCAGCATGGGGAAGAAAGACTAAAAAGAAATATCGAGGTGTTTAAGAGAAGAACCCTTGAGCTAAGAAATATGGGAATCAATGTGTTAGAAGATGATTTTCTCATAGGTGAAGGATGTTATGATTTTGACGCTACGAGAGCCGTAATCAGCATGAGTGAACTAGGTATAACAGGTACAGAGCTGCAAGAGATTCTTAGATATAAGTATAAGATTCAGATGGAATTTGCAGACTTGCAATATACTGTAGGATATATTACGGCAACTGATGAAATTGTAGATATAGATAGACTGTTTGACGCGGTTAAGGAAATTTATCTTGAAGAAAGCAAGAGCAAGGAAAAGAGAGAAATCATTGAAATAGAACCTTTCCCGCAGTTGCAACACGAAAGAAAAATGCGTAAGGCTTTTTATGCTGTTAACGAGCTGGTAAATATGGATGATGCAATAGGGAGAACTGCTGCTGAATTCATAATACCTTATCCTCCGGGAATTCCTTTGGTTTGCCCGGGTGAAATAATTATACAGGACACCGTTGATTATGTAAAAGTCATGCTTGAAAACAGCATTAATGTTAACGGTGTTGACAAAAATTATCAAGTGAGAGTTGTTAAATGAAAGGAATATTTATAGTATTAGAAGGCCCGGACGGTTCAGGCAAAAGTACAATGGCAAAAAAAATAGGTGAGTACTACAGGGGAAATGGAAGAGAAATAGAATTTACCAGAGAACCTGGCGGAACTGAAATAGGCGAAAAGGTAAGAAACATAATTTTGGATAACAATAATACAGAAATGGATTACAGAACAGAAGCTCTTCTTTACGCTGCGGCAAGAGCACAACTGGTTGCCGAAAAAATAAAGCCATGGCTTGAAGAAGGTAAAATTGTAATAAGCGAAAGATACGTTTATTCCAGCCTTGTTTACCAGGGGATTGGAAGAGGCATCGGAATTGAAGAAGTGAAAAAAATCAATGACTTTGCCATTGCAGGACTTGTACCTGATAAAGTGTTGTTTTTGGATGTAAATCCTGAGAAGGGTTTGAGACGGAAAAGGCGTATTAACGGAGGAGACAGACTTGAGAATGAGGATATTTCATTCCATGAGAAAGTATACAGAGGATATGGCAAACTTAAGCCTCTCTTCCCTGAAATTAAAACAATTAACGCTGAACGGACTATTAATGAAATTTTTAGAGATATAAAAGAAATAATAAATTCAATATAGGAGGAATTGTTATGAAGTCAATAACTGCCATAGTTCAAAATGATGATGCCAATAAACTGATATCAGCATTGAGAGAAAATGGTTTTTCATCCACAAAGATGTCGTCAACCGGTGGCTTTTTAAGCTCCGGAAACACAACAATAATTTCGTTGGTTGAAGATGACAAGGTTGATGAGGAAATAGAGATAATCAGAAAAATATGCAAATCAAAAAAGAAAATTACGGCAGCTATACCTCCCAGTTCATTTAGCACAGTAGGAGGATATTTGCCTCAAACAATCGAAGTAACAGTTGGAGGAGCGGTTGTTTTTGTAACAAATATTGAGCGATTTGAGAAGATTTAGGTGATAGAATGTTTTACGACCAGGCAATAGTCCAGGAAGAAATAATGAAATCGCTGGCAAAGGCGATAAATAACAACCAAATATCCCACTGCTATATATTCGAAGGAACAAAAGGCATGGGCAAGTATGAAACAGCTTTGATATTTGCCCAGTCTTTATTCTGTGAAAATTTTACATCAGAACCATGCAATAAATGCTCCAGCTGCGTCAAGTTTAACTCAAACAACCATCCTGATATTCATGTAATCAACAGCGGCGAAACAACAATCAAAAGGGAAGAAATAGATAATCTTATAGAATCGGTATATAAAAAACCTTATGAATCGAGTAAAAAGGTTTTTATAATTAAAGACGTTCATCAAATGACAACTCAGGCAGCCAATACATTTTTAAAAACACTGGAAGAACCCCCAGAGGATTCTGTTATAATACTTTTAACAACAAATTCAAATTTATTGCTGCCTACAATCGTATCCAGATGCCAGATGCTGAAGTTTAGAAGCATGAGCAAGGATAAGATTAAGGAATTTTTAATTAAAAACTGTGGGGCGTCAGAGGAACTTTCCGGACTAGCGTCAGAATATTCAAAAGGCGTGCTGAAAAAAGCAATTGAAATGGTCAAGGGTAATGACGGAACACTTAGGCAGAGAGAAGATATAATTAAGCTGTTTGACAAGATTGTAAATTCAGATTCCGGTATTATTTATGAATTAGAAAATTACTTTGAAGAAAATAAAGATAATATAGATATAATTGTTGAAATAATAATGGTGTGGATAAGAGACATTATGTTTGTTCAAAACGGCATGATTGATCTTGTAATCAATAAGGACTTCATTCAGCTTGCTGAAATTCACTCCGGCATTATGAAAAGAAATACAGATTTAATAGAACAAATGCAGTATACATGTGATAATATAAAGAGCAATGTTAACTATAAGCTTGCAATAGATAATATGCTTTTAAAGATTCAGGAGGTCTTTAAATGATAAAAGTAGTAGGCGTAAGGTTTAAAAAGGCAGGGAAAATATACTATTTTGATCCTGATAGGAAATGGATAAACGAAGGTGACAATGTAATAGTAGAAACAGTAAGAGGAATTGAGTTTGGTCAGGTTGTAGTAGGGCCTAAGCTTGTGAAGGAAGAAGATATTGTTCAGCCTTTAAAAAAAGTTTTAAGAATAGCAACCGATGAAGACATAAAACTAAATCAGGAAAACAAGGACAAGGAAAAAACAGCCTTTGATTTGTGCTTTAAAAAAATTGAAGCTCACGGACTGGAAATGAAGCTGGTTGATATAGAATACACATTTGATAACAACAAAGTAATATTCTATTTTACCGCAGATGGAAGAATTGATTTTAGGGAGCTTGTAAAGGATTTAGCTTCAATATTCAGAACAAGAATTGAATTGAGACAGATTGGAGTTCGAGATGAGGCTAAAATGATAGGCGGGCTAGGTCCATGTGGAAGGCCACTGTGTTGTTCATCATTCTTAGGAGAATTTTATCCCGTATCTATTAAAATGGCCAAGGAGCAGAAATTGTCTCTTAACCCAGCAAAAATATCAGGTATATGCTCTAGGCTTATGTGCTGTTTAAACTATGAGCATGAAGTGTATGAGGAAAATATAAAAGAGCTTCCGGATGTGGGAGATAGAGTTTTGGTCAAGGGAACTAACAAAAACGGTATAGTAATTGATGTAAATCCATTATTCAAAACTGCCAAGGTCAACATACACAAGCCTGACGGAACGTATGAAGCAGAAGAAATAAACGGATCTGACCTTAAGGTTGTGGAAGAAGGAGCAATCAAGCATAAAAAGGAAGATGTGGATTTTGAACAATTAAAGGAATTGGAAGACTAATATGAAACCGGCATTTGTGCCGGTTTTTTGCACATTCTAAAATATTTGTATTTTTAGATAAAAAGTTCTTTTCAATGCGGACAAATAGTGTTAAAATGATAAATGATGATATTGGGGGAGGTGAAATCTAATGTCTTATAAAATTACTGATGCATGTATAAGCTGTGGCGCATGCGAACCAGAATGCCCAGTAGGCGCAATTTCAGCTGGTGATGATAAATACCAGATCGATTCATCAACTTGCATTGATTGCGGAGCATGTGCTAGCGTATGTCCGGTAGAAGCTCCTCAACAGGATTAATAATATTTAAGTAAAAAAAGCCTATTACGGCTTTTTTTATTAATCCTAAATTCTGCGAGATTTAACTTTTATAGTTTTGTATCATCAATACCGTCAAGGTAATCCTTTATATGATTTGTGATACTTCTGATAGTACCCTCATCAAAAGGACTTTTCAAATTGCCGGTTTTTAGTATTTCAAGAAAAGACTGGCTGCCTCCAACTTTGCATATGTTCATATAATCATCCCATGCCTTTTTTCTGTCATCATTGAATTTTATCCAGAACTGGTAGGCGCATATTTGGGCAAGCGTATAGTCGATGTAATAAAACGGTCCGTTAAAAATATGACCCTGCTTAAACCAAAAAGTTCCCTTGTCTAAGAATCTGTTGTCGTCATAGTCTTTGTACGGAGTGTATTTCTTTTCTATATCTCTCCATGCTTTTTTTCTTTCATCAGGAGTCATATCAGGATTCTCATAAATAACATGCTGGAATTCATCTACCGTAACTCCATAGGGGATAAACATCAATGAATCCGCAAGGTGGAAAAATTTAAACTTATCAGTAGCATCTTTAAAGAAAAGCTTCATCCAAGGCCATGTGATAAATTCCATGCTCATGGAATGAATTTCACATGCTTCCGAAGTAGGAAAGCCAAACTCCGGAGAATCTAAAAATCTGCTCTCATAAGTTTGAAAAGCGTGACCGGCTTCGTGGGTAACAACTGTTACATCATCCTGAGTTCCATTAAAATTTGCGAAAATAAACGGTGACTTGAAGTTGTGCAGGAATGTGCAGTAGCCTCCGGCTTGCTTATTCGGCTTTGTTTCAAGGTCAAACAAATCTCTTTCCAGCATCATGTTTATAAATTCACCCGTTTCAGGAGATAATTCTTCATACATTTTCTTAGCTCTTGTCATTATCCATTCCTTATTTCCTTTGGGTGCAGGGTTTCCTGTCATGAAGTTCAAAGGAATATCATAATACTTTAATTTGTCTACTCCTATTCGTATCCTTTGCTTTTCTCTTAAACCATTTGAAATAGGTACAATATACTTAAGGACATGGTCTCTGAAGTCAGCAACATCATGGGCATTGTAATCAGATCTTCCCATTCTTAGGTATCCCAGCTCTACAAAGTTTTTGAAACCAAGCTTGTGAGCAATTTCATTTCTCACCTTTACCATTTTATCATAAATAATATCAAACTTTGATTCGTTTTCCATAAAAAAGCTGCTCCATTTTTCAGAAGCTTCTTTTCTTGTTGCTCTGTTTGTGGATTCCATGTATGGCTGCAATTGGGACAGGTTAAGCAATTTGCCATCATAGCTTATTTGTGCGGAGGAAACTAATTTAGAGTATTCGCTTACCAGCTTGTTTTCTTCTTGCATTAAAGGAACAACCTCATCTGAAAATGTTCTGATTTCAATTTCAGCTAAAGTAAAAAGCTGGGGCTTAGTTTTTTCCTTTAGATCATCTTTAAATTTTGAATTCAAAAGTGCTTTGTAAAATTCGACTCTTAATCCGTGAAGTTTTGGAGAAATCATATCAATGTATTCATTTTCTCTATCATAGAATTCATCCGAAGTGTTAATGGAGTTTCTTATCATAACCAGTTGAGCCATTGTTTCGACATCTTTCTGAAGCTTATTAATTTTTTGTACATATTCATACTGTTCGTCAGAGCTGTTTGATCTGTTAAACAGTTCTATTAATTCAGTGTATTTGGCCTTAATGCTGTCATAATCAGGTCGTTTGTATTCATATTCGTTGAATTTCATAGTTCACCTCAACAATTTTTTGATTTCGAAAATTAGTAAAAATTTCCGATATTATTATTATACCAAAAAGCCATAAAAATACAAATAAAGAAAAATTTTAATAAAGGTGTACAAGAGATTTAAATTCAACAAATCTATATTGTTAAAAAATAAATTGCAGTTCATAAAACAGATATGTTATAATGTCCGTGAAGTAATTGCGTATAAAGGAAAAGCTAATGAAGAACATAATAGTTAAAGTTTTAAAAAATTCGATTGCTGAGGAAATGGAGCTTGAACCGGGAGATGAGCTTGTTTCGGTGAACAATTGTCCGGTTAAGGATTATATAGATTATAAATACCAGATATCAGACGAAAATATATTGTTTGAAATAAAAAAGCCCGATGGGGAGATTTGGGAGCTTGAAATCGAAAAGGAATATGACGAGGATATAGGGATAGTATTTGAAAATTCTCTTATGGACAACATAAAGGTGTGCTCAAACAAATGCATTTTTTGCTTTATAGATCAGCTGCCCAAAGGAATGCGTAAAACACTCTATGTTAAAGATGATGATACAAGGCTGTCATTTCTTTATGGAAATTTTATAACATTGACCAATTTAAAAGACGAAGAGATAGAAAGAATAATAAAGTACAAAATAAGCCCTATTAAGGTATCGGTGCATACAACCGATCCTGAATTGAGAAAATATATGATGGGCAACAATAAACATATTGATGTTCTGGAATATCTCAAAAAACTTATAGATGCGGGAATAACCGTGGACTGTCAGATCGTGCTGGTAAGAGGCGTAAATGACGGGAAGCAGCTTGAAAAAACTATCGATGATTTATCATCTCTCCACCCGGGGCTAAGAAGTGTTGCAGTTGTACCTGTGGGGCTTACAAGATACAGAGACAGACTGACTGAGATCATTCCTTTTGACAAAGCAAGTGCAGAAGAAGTGGTAAATCAGGTGTCTCGTATACAAGATAAATTATATCAAAAGCTGGGAACGAGATTTATATTTATCGCAGATGAATTTTATATTACAAGCGAAAGAGATTTCCCGAAGTATGATGCCTATGAAGAGTTCGATCAACTAGAAAATGGAATAGGCATGAGCAGGCTGTTCAAACATCAGGTAGAGGTATTATTAGATGATTATGCAGGTTTTGAGCCTACCGAAAAAGAGATTACTTTTGTGACGGGAGATGCAGCGTACGAGCTTATGGTGGAATTATCCGAAAAGATAATGAAAAAAATATCGCTTAAAATTAATGTGGTTAAAGTTATAAACAATTTTTTTGGCGGGAAAATAACTGTATCCGGATTAACAACGGGTACGGATATCATAAATCAGATGAAGGATAAAAATTATAAGAATCTAATCCTTCCGAGAAATATGATAAACGATAATAATGTCATGTTGGATGACTTAACAATTGAAGATTTGAAAAAAGAATTAAATACAAATATTTCGGTCTGCGATGTAGATGGTGAAATGCTGTTAAACCTTATTACAAGGTAGCAGCATTATTGACAGCATATCAGAAGGAGTAAATACGGAGGTAAAAATGGCAAGACCAGTTGTGACAATTGTAGGCAGACCAAATGTGGGAAAGTCTACTTTATTTAACAGAATAGCGGGAAAGAGAATTTCTATAACAGAGGATACACCGGGAGTAACACGAGACAGAATATATGCCGAATGCGAATGGCTAGATAAGCATTTTACATTGATAGATACAGGCGGTATTGAACCCAATACTACTGATACCATATTTTCGCAGATGAGGATACAGGCTGAAATAGCCATAGATATGGCTGATGTTGTTTTATTTATGGTTGACGGCAAGGAAGGCGTCACGGCTGCAGACATGGAAGTTGCACATATGCTCAGAAGGGCGAAGAAGGAAATAATATTAGTAGTTAACAAGATGGATAAATTCGTTAATGATAACAACGTATATGAATTTTACAATCTTGGTATAGGAGAACCGATTTCTGTTTCATCTTCAGAAGCCTTAGGGATTGGAGACTTGTTAGATGAAGTAATAAATAAATTTGATGAATCCTTGGATACGGATGATGATGATGACAGCATAAAGATAGCGGTAATAGGAAAACCGAATGCCGGTAAGTCATCGATTATCAACCGCATTATCGGAGAAAACAGGGTCATCGTAAGCGATATACCCGGAACCACAAGAGATGCAATAGATACCAGGTTTGAGGCAGACGGGAAGAAGTATACTCTGATTGATACGGCAGGAATAAGAAAAAAGAGCAAGGTAAGCGAATCTGTTGAAAAATACAGTGTTCTTAGGGCATTTACGGCTGTCGAAAGAGCTGATATATGCATATTGGTAATAGATGCGGACAAGGGAGTAACCGAGCAAGACGTTAGAATTGCAGGATATTCCCATGACAGCAACAAAGGAATGATTATTGTCATAAATAAGTGGGATTTAATTGATAAGGACAACAATACATTCAAGGAATTTCAGGAGGAAGTAAGAAAGAGTCTTGCATATGCAACATATGCGCCTATTATGACGGTATCGGCGTTAACCGGACAGAGGGTGAACAAGATACTGGATGAAGTCAACGAAGTATACAGCTTCAGAAATCTGAGAGTATCTACGGGAGTTTTAAATGATATTATAACAGAAGCGGTTCTCATGAATCAGCCGAGAATGGTTAAAGGAAAGAGACTTAAATTATACTACGGAACTCAGGTTGCAGTTAATCCGCCAAAGTTTCTCATATTCGTAAACGACAGTTCCATAGTACACTTCTCATATGAGAGATACATGGAAAATAAGATACGAGAATCATTTGAATACAAGGGAACTCCAATTGTAATAGAATTCAGAAGTAAAAACGAGAAAAATCTGTAGCGGAGCGGTACTACCGTTCTCAGGCTACAGAAAAAGCCTGTCATTTTGGACGACATCAAAATGACAGGTTATTCAATATTTGTTATTAAATATACTAAGGAGCAATCATGAAATTCATAGTTATAGCACTCATAGCTTATTTTTTAGGAAACATTTCATTTGCTTACATTCTGGGTAAATTGCTTGCTAAAAAGGATGTAAGAGATTTTGGAAGCGGAAATGCAGGAGCAACCAACGCTCTCAGGACATTTGGCAAAAAAATTGGCATTATGGTATTTACGGGAGATATACTGAAGGGTGTCCTTGCTGTTATAATAGGAAGAAATTTCGGAGGACAGACCGGTGCATATATTGCCGGAGCTTTTGTAATAATAGGACATAACTGGCCGGTACTTTTAAATTTTAAAGGCGGTAAGGGAGTAGCAACCACCATAGGGGTCATGGTATTCGTAAATCCGTTTTTAACGTTAATATGCGTTATATTCGGAGTGCTTATCATTGTATTCACAAGAACCGTATCCCTAGGTTCAATATGTGGGATGGCATCTGCGCCGATTGTTGCGGTTGTATTTGTAAGGCCGTTTGACGCAGGGCTTCTTATATTCTGCCTGTTCATAGCAGGTATGGCCATATACAGGCATAAATCTAACATACAAAGATTGCTGGAAGGCAAAGAAAATAAATTATAGGAGATGAGGAATTGAAAAAGAAAATAACGCTGCTGGGAGGCGGAAGCTGGGGAACAGCTCTTGCCAAACTTCTTTCTGAAAACGGACAGGAAGTTACCGTGTGGCTGAGAGATGAAGAGCAATGCAAGACGCTCAGCACTGACCGGGTAAACAAAAAATACCTGCCAAAGGTGCAAATTCCGGAGAACATAGTATTTACTTCAAATATAAATGAGGCTGTAAAGGATGCGGAAGCACTCCTTATAGTAACGCCTACGCAGATGATACGAAGCGTCCTGAAACAAATAGACAGTGAAAACAAAACCGGCAAAATAATATTGAATGCTTCAAAGGGAATTGAAAGAGGTACAATGTGTCTCGTTTCAGACATAGTAAAGGAAGAAACGACAAACTGCATCTTCGCAGTTCTATCAGGCCCGTCCCATGCTGAAGAAGTAGGCCTTTCCATGCCCACAGCCATAACTGTTGCATGCGAAGACAAGGACACTGCGGAAACAATACAGGATATGTTTATGTCTTCATATTTCAGAGTTTACACAAATGATGATGTAAAAGGAGCTGAAATCGGCGGAGCACTGAAAAATATAATAGCCCTGGGCGCAGGAATATCGGATGGAGTCGGATATGGGGACAATGCCAAGGCCGCTCTGATGAATAGAGGAATTGTAGAAATATCCAAACTTGGAATAGCTATGGGAGCAGACGTACATACATTTTATGGACTTACCGGCATAGGCGACTTAATAGTAACTTGCACAAGCAAACATTCAAGAAACTGGAACGCAGGCTACTTAATAGGGCAGGGATTGACAAAAGACGAGGCAATTAAAAAAATAGGAATGGTAGTTGAGGGAATTCCGACTACATATGCAGCATACGAACTATCAAAAAAACTCAAAGTAGAAATGCCAATAGTAGATGCTATGTACGACGTTCTCGAAAATGACGCGAATGTTAAGGATACTGTAAATAAGCTTATGCAGAGAGATAAGAAGGAAGAGAAGTACTTTTTCTGATAAATACAAATGTAATGGCTTAAAATAAATAGACACCTGTATTTTTTGTTTGAGAAAATGCAGGTGTTATAATATGTAAAGACAAAATTATTTTAAATAAGTTATATTCATTTATTTGTTCTTTTAAAATATATTTATAGTATGGGAGGAAAGCATGGAAAAAGGATATGTTCATGTATATACGGGTAACGGAAAAGGAAAAACCACAGCGGCTCTCGGTTTATCAATCAGATCGGTGTGCGCTGGCAAAAAGGTATACTTTGGACAGTTTGTGAAGGGGATGGAATACAGTGAGCTGAAATGTACAGAAATTATCAGTAATTTGAAGATTGAGCAGTTTGGACGCAGATGTTTCATATATGAAGCTCCGGATGAAGAGGATATTAATGCTGCGTTAAAAGGGCTTGAAAAAGCTAAGGAAATATTGAAATCCGGCGAATATGACGTAGTTGTGCTGGATGAATTAAACATTGCTTTGTTTTTTAAATTGTTCACTGTTGAAGAAGCTCTGGATGCTATCAGGAGCAGAGCGGATAATGTGGAAGTAATTATAACCGGAAGGTATGCGCCGGAGGAGATAATTCAAATGGCTGATTTAGTTACTGAAATGAAAGAAATCAAGCACTATTATACTAAAGGATTGGAAGCAAGAAAAGGTATAGAATTCTGATCTGTATAATTTTGACGTCCATATGGTTGACATTGCCGTTTCGCAATGATATAATTTTTTAACAAGAACATTTGCATAAATAACTGTTTAAATCACGGAATCGGGTGAAAATCCCGGACAATCGGGTTACTGTGTTGCGGAGCGAACTCCAGTATGCCCTAACCCCATTTTTTCAAGCGATAGCGCAGAAAAGATGGCGGTAGGTCAACCACAACGAACTTCCGAATTATGCGACCGTCAGGGAGCAAATAATTTGGTGAGTGAGACTGTGATATGCCACTGTAGAAAGCGGGAAGGCGGAGCGAGCATTGAGGCTGAGTCAGGATATGTGTTAAAACAGGTGCGTATTATTATTTTCCAACGAAAAATAATGTACAGGTAGTAAAGAATAATAATTACTTAGTTTATATAGAGTGGTATACCTGTGTTTTTCGTATAGAAAATGCAGGTGTTTTTGCATTCAAGGGTTGTCGGGCGCAATATTCTCCATAAAGTATGAAACCGACAAAGATATTCTTAGTCTGTTTGCTAATTAGTTTTGAACGGTAGCTGTATAAACTGACGTTATAAACGTTGCGAATGCGAGCCGCAGCCACCTCCAAGTATTAACGCTCATGTTTAGGTCGAGCTGTTTGCCGGAATGTTACTATTAAAAGTACTATGCTAAATGTTGATTAACAAGTAGTGGCCGACACCCCATTTGAATTATTGAATTAAATTATAATAAAAAAATACCGGAGAAACCGGTATTTTTTATGTGTCTCTTTAGTTGCTGATTTCCTGAGGCCTTAGTATAAGTTTGTCTTTATAAAATCGTTCTTTATGGCAGGTCTCCTGGCTTCAGATCATCATTCGGGTATTACATTCCCGTTTATAAAAAACAGTGGCATTAAAATAACAGGACTTCCTGTTACAGTGGCGGGACCGCGCCGGAATTTAACCGGCTTCCCTTTTAACGCTGTATAGCTTACAATTATAAAATTAAAGAAGCACATGTATCATTAGTATAAATTATCTGATTTAAAGAAATTAAACAAAGCATAAATTTTCAAAAAACGTACATACTTCTTATTGACAACTAATTACTTATATGTTAAACTTTAACCGTAAAACAAAAACAAAATAGAGTAAACGTTTTTGTTTTAGATACACGATAATGCATTATTTATTTATGAAGTGAAAAGGATTTCAAATAAGTATATTACTTGTTTGTGGGGCATAATATTAACATATATTGCCCTAATATTTACAACAAAACATAAAATACGTTTGCATAAAAAGAACAGCGAATTTGTTAACAAATAAGAAGTGAAGTGTAAGATAAATACTGGAGGAAAAGATAATGAAAAATGACGGTGTTCAGGAATTTAAGCCTTTTATTCCTGCGAATAAAATACTTCCTGAGTTTACAAAAACATCAATTATAATGGGAATTTTGCTGTCGATTGTTTTTGGCGGCGCTAATGCATACTTAGGATTGAGAGTAGGTATGACAGTAAGTGCTTCCATACCTGCTGCTGTAATATCAATGGGACTTATAAGAGGTGTCTTAAAAAGAGATTCGATATTGGAAAATAATATAGTACAGACTATCGGTTCAGCTGGGGAATCACTTGCTGCAGGTACAATATTCACAATGCCTGCACTTTATTTGTGGGCCAAGGAATGGGGAACAGCGGCTCCTAATATAATGACAATTACAGTTGTTGCATTAATAGGAGGAATTCTCGGAGTAGTGTTTATGGTTCCTTTGAGAAAAGCTTTAATAGTTCAGGAGCATGGTGTATTGCCGTATCCTGAAGGAACAGCATGTGCGGAGGTTTTGCTTGCTGGTGAAGAAGGCGGAGAAAAGAGCAAAACTACTTTTCTGGGATTAGGATTCGGAGCAGCATACAAGTTTATATGTGAAGGTCTACATTTATTCCCAAATGAAATAGAAACTACGATACCAGGCTATAGCGGTGCTGCCATAGGTGTTGATGTGCTTCCTTCACTATTGGGTGTTGGATTTATTATAGGGCCTAAAATTTCAGCTTATATGTTGGGCGGAGCAGTTTTGGGATGGTTTGTGCTTATACCGCTTATTACATATATAGGAAGTCTTGCTCCTATCATAATGGCACCTGCGCTGGATCCTATAATTGAAATGGATCACTGGGATATATGGGGAAATTATATAAAATATGTAGGTGCAGGAGCAGTTGCTTTCGGAGGTATCTACAGTCTGGTTACTTCCCTTCCTCTTATAGTCAGAACATTTAGGGATGCAATGAAGGACTATTCAAAAGGGGTTGGAGGAAACAGCGCTATCAGAACTGATAGAGATTTATCTATGAAGACAATTATTATAATTGTTTTGGCTATGGTTGCAGCAATGGCTGTGACGCCGGCTGTACCGGTAGGAATTGGCGGAGCGCTGCTCGTAGCACTGTTTGGTTTCTTCTTTGCAACAGTTTCGTCCAGAATCGTTGGATTAATAGGAAGCTCTAACAATCCAATATCCGGCATGACCATAGCGACATTGATTATAACAGCATTTATATTTAAAGCAACAGGAAATACAGGACATTCTGGAATGATTGCTGCACTGACCGTAGGCTCGATAGTGGCAATTATTGCGGCAATTGCGGGAGATGCTTCACAGGATTTAAAAACAGGATTTCTTGTAGGATCTACTCCAAAATATCAACAGTACGGTGAATTTATAGGCGCGATAGTTGCGGCTTTTGCAATCGGCGGAATTTTAAATTTGTTAGATTCGGCATGGGGCTTCGGTACTACTCAGCTACCGGCGCCGCAGGCAACCTTAATGAAGGTCATCGTAGAAGGTGTTATGGGAGGAAGTCTGCCGTGGACGTTCATATTGGTCGGAATATTCCTGGGAGTTGGACTACAGATATTTGGACTTCCTGTGCTGCCAATTGCCATAGGTCTGTACCTGCCTATACATCTTAGTGTTGGTATAATGATAGGCGGCATAGTTAGAGGAGTTATAGATTCAAGGTTGCAAAAGACTAAAAATGATAGTGAGATTAGTACTATACAATCTAAAATCGATTCGGGAATTTTATTCGGTTCAGGACTAATTGCCGGAGAAGGTATATTGGGAATATTACTAGCTGTATTTGCTGTATTTAATTTGAATCTTGATATGGGCATAAACCTGGGATCAATAGGGTCAATTATTGCATTCGGACTGCTGACATATACGCTTGTAAGACATTCTATGTTAAAGAAAGTCAATTAGTATCTCAATTATGAGAGGGTAGTTAATTTTTGGCTATCCTCTCATTGTTTGCTTTAATGGTTTAAAAAAGAAAAAATTTTTTCTTTTTTAAAAGTGGTATAATACAGTTATGCAGGAAGGTACATGTAAATTTCAAATTGCGGAAAGGAGGCAGCTTAGTGAGTAAAAAAATAATGAAATCTGATAATTTTTTGGAATATATACCTAAGAAAAATGAAAAGTATCGGTGGGTTCAAAAAGAAGACGGGCTTATTCAAGTTATAGTGCCCAGAAATAGCATTCTTGATAAAATAGCCAGAAAATTGTTTAAGACGCCGGAGCAATTTAAAATAGACCTTGATTTAATAGGAAGTTTTATTTGTATGAATATTGACGGATCAAATAATATTATGAATATAGGGGAGCTTTTAAAAGAAAAATTCGGAGAAGAGGCCGAACCGCTTTATGAAAGACTGGGAACATATATAAATATATTGAGGAACAACAAAATTATTCACTTAGAAAAGGCGGGAAATTAAAATGCTTCATATTATTTTTGCGATTATTTTGTTCGGTATGGTTACCGCTTTTTTATATGCGTGGGGATATGTGAAAGAACAGAGAAAAAATAATGAACTAATGGATCAGCTTATAAGTAAAAGCCGGGAAAAAGTTTTAAAAGAGATGAGGGGCGGTAAGACTTTAACAAATAGAGATATAAGAAAGATAACAGAAGGGAATAAGTCATCTTTGTTTTGGAGCAAAAGTAAAATGCATGTTACGGATTTGAAACTTTTTGCCGATAGGCTGATTGAAACAATGATATCAGAAGGAACGATTAAAGAAATTAAAGACGGAAATACAAAAAAATATAAAATAAATAAGGAGGCTCAATAATGAAAAAAATATTAAACGGATTGGAGCCGGAATCAGTGTTCAAAAATTTTGAAGATTTGACACGTATTCCAAGAGGTTCTGGAAATGAAAAAGAAGTAAGTGATTTTTTGGTTTCATTTGCAAATAAGCATAAACTTGAAGTAATTCAGGACCCTTCGCTTAATGTAATAATTCAAAAAAATGCCTCACCTGGGTATGAAAATAGCAAAAGGGTAATACTTCAAGGACATATGGATATGGTGGCCCTAAAGGAAGAAGATATTGAATTCGATTTTTTCAAGGATCCCATTCCGTTGATTGTGGACGGCGACATGATAAGAACTAAAGGGACCACCTTAGGGGCTGATAATGGAATAGCGGTAGCTATGGCAATGTCAATTTTAGAATCTGAAAACTTGCAGCACCCTCCGATTACAGCACTGTTTACCGTATCGGAAGAAATGGGCATGGACGGTGTTATGAATTTGGAACCCGGAGTTGTATCAGGGGACATACTTATAAACATGGATTCTGAAGAAGAAGGTAAAATTTGGGCATCATGCGCCGGAGGAGTAGACAGCCATATGGCATTGCATGTAGATCGAGAAAACGCCGAAGATGAGGATGTTTTTTATGGAGTTTCTGTAAGGGGACTGCTTGGCGGTCATTCAGGAATGGAAATCAATAAAAATAGAGGCAGTGCAATTGTTTTACTGGGCAGATTGCTTCAAATTCTTGAAGAGCAAGTTGGAATTGGAATTTCATATGTTCAGGGTGGAGTTAAGATGAATGCGATACCCAAAAATGCAGCAGCAGTTTTGTCTGTACATAGAGATAAGCAGGATAGATTTAAGGAGATTGTTAAGAATGTACAGGATATTTTTAGAAACGAGTATAGTATATCGGATCCTGATATTATTATAAATCTAAATATTGAGGATAATAAGCAAAGCATATTAGATACTGATTCAAAGAAAAGGCTGATAAATACGTTACGTCTTCTTCCTTTTGGTGTGCAGGCAATGAGTACAGATATTGAAGGATTGGTTGAAACATCAAATAATATAGGAATATTAGAAACTAAGGATAATTTAATAATTATCCGCAATTCCATAAGAAGTTCTGTGAAAAGCCGTCAAGAAGAAATATGCGGCAGGCTTAAAGCAATAGGCGAAGCAGCTGGAGCTGAAGTTAAATTTGAGTCTGACTATCCTGCATGGCAGTTTAAGAAGGATTCTCCAATCAGGGATTTAATGATTAAGACGTACAAGGATATGTTTGGGAAAAATACAGAAATAGAGGCAATTCATGCTGGGTTAGAATGCGGATTCTTAAAAGAAAAAATAGGGGATATAGATATGGTTTCGATGGGACCGGATATGTATGATGTCCATACGCCAAATGAACATTTAAGCATTTCTTCTACTAAAAGAGTATTCGAATTTTTATGTGAAGTATTAAAAAGATTAAAATAAAGATGTCTTTAAGAGTAAAATTATTTAGTTAAAATGCCTCAGAGGCTATGCATTACGTAAAGTTTGTGCTGTACTGTGAGGTTTTTTAATATGCGGTATTTTAGTACCCGTGAAAATAATGTACAGGAATTTGTAATAGCAATTATACAAATTTAATTTTAACACCTGTATTTTCGTAAGGGAAGTACAGGTGTTTTGTTTCTGATTCTAATTGGAGGAAACAATGCTGGAAAAACTAGACGGGATAAAGGTAAAGTATGGTTTAGCAGAAGATAGCATTGTTAACTAGCAGGAATAATATATTTATTATGACAATCATAAATTGAATATACAAAATAATGAATGATATTTTAGATATTAAAATTTAATCTGAATATAAAAGAAATGATGCGGTTATATTAGCATGTCATTATAACGCATCATTTCTTATAAATTTAACTTCTATGCTAACGCTTCATTCAGAAGTTCAACCATTTTTTTAGTAGTATCTGCTGCAACACCTGCACAGCGGGCTTTTCTTTCAGGAGAACCGTATTCGTATCCTGATTCTTCCATGAACAGGCCTACAGAGTCTTTGCATAAAAGTGAATTAGCAACTGTTGTTGGAAGATTAAGGTTTTCAGGCTGATACATTGGCAAAACGGCATCCTTGTACCAATTTTCAAGTTCGACAATAATCTTTTTTGCCATATCAGGTTCACATACAGTTCCTATGCAAGCTGCTGCAGCTCCCAGGGAACCGCATAATGATGACTGCTGGAATCCTGCACTGTAATTTACAAATGTCGAAACAGGAATTTGATTAAAAGGATATCCTACTTCTTCAGATAATACGCCGAAGAACCCTTCGGCCACACCTGCGCCTCAGCCGCCTTTTTCTTTATATCCCTGATAAGCTCGTGCTTCTACTACAGAAGGATCAAGTTTTTTGTATGGAAATGGATGCTGAGGAGCTTGTGAAGTATCAACATCTGCTGCCGGTGCGGATGTTGAGCATCCGGTAAGCAAACCTCCCAACGAACCTGCAGCAACTATGCCTGCAGCAGTATATCCCATTTCTTTAATAAAGTTCTTTCTAGAAATTTTCTTGTTGTCTAGCATATAATTCTCTCCTAATGAATAATTTGTTAAATTTATATCTGTATAGATATTATATAATAATTTGTTATACTTTACAATACTTATATAATAAATTGTTATAAATTAGCAAATGTATTACTTCATCAGAGAACGTATCAGTTTATAATTTTTTTCTTTATAAGGATGATATCTTATGGGAATATCCAGCCATGAGTATTTTTTAACGATGCTTCTGTAATGGGTGAATGTATCAAAGCTGAGCTTTCCGTGATAGCTTCCAATGCCTGAATTACCGACACCTCCGAATCCTAAATAGGTAGATGCTGTATGTATTACTGTATCGTTTATACACCCTCCGCCGAAGGAGCAGCTGTTGAGTATTGTTTTCTCCATTTCTTTGCTTTCGGTAAAGAGGTATAAAGCCAGCGGTTTTGGGCGTGATGATATAACACCTATGCATTCATGTATATTTGAATAAGTAATTACCGGAAGTATGGGTCCGAAAATTTCCTCCTGCATTATAGCGGAATCGGGTTTTATATCTGTAAGTACCGTAGGTTCTATAAATAGATTTTTTTCATCTAGGCTTCCTCCCATGTATATTTTTTCTCCATTCACAAGTTTGGTAAGCCTTTGAAAATGCTTTTGATTAATAATACAAGGCATATTAGAATAATCATTGTTGGGGAAAAATTCATATATTGCTTTTTTATATTCACCCAGAAATTGTTTTTCAATATTTTTGTGAACTAACAGGTAGTCGGGCGCAACACAGGTTTGACCGGAGTTCAAAACTTTTCCAAATGCAATACGCCTTGCGGCAATTTTTATATTTGAGTCTTTTGTGACTATAGCCGGGCTTTTACCGCCCAGTTCAAGGGTTATGGGAGTTAGGTTTTCTGCTGCGGCTTTCATTACAATTTTTCCTACACTTACACTGCCTGTAAAGAATATGTAGTCAAATTTTTCTTTCAGCAGCGATTTGTTTTGTTCTCTGCCTCCCTCTACGACTGTTATATATTCCGGTGGGAATGTTTCACTTATTATTTTATTAATTACGCTGCTGGTTTCAGGAGCGTATGCCGAAGGCTTAATCACCGCGCAATTTCCTGCGGAGATTGCTCCGATAAGCGGCTCAAGACATAGCTGAAGCGGGTAATTCCATGGAGACATAATGAGAACTACTCCATAGGGCTCTGGTGATATGAAGCTTTTAGAATGAAACTGTGCAAGCGGTGTTCGGACTTTTCTGTTTTTCATCCATGAGTTTATATGCTTTAAATGAAAATTGATTTCTTCCATTACAATACCGATTTCTGTCATATATGTTTCAAAAGGTGTTTTGTTCAAATCTGATTTTAAGGCTGTTTCAATCAGATGCTCATTTCTTTCTATGGATTTTTTGAGCTCCAACAGTGCATTTGTTCGGAAATTTACAGGACGTGTAGCACCTGTCATGAAAAACATTTTTTGGTGTTCTACTATGTTTTTAATATTCATATGTCCTCCTTAATCAATGGTTATTAAAAGCACAAAAAACTTTAACATTATTTGCGCAAAAATATTTAAAACAAGGATGATACTGTCTTATTAACTAATTTTACATATCTTTAATTACGTTTGTCACCCATTTTTTTGATTTTACTCTGAATATTCCTATAGATGCTTTTATAACTTCCTCCATGTTGACCATTAGGGAGACATAATATACTGGAAACTTGAATACCAATGCGCCGAGAAAAGCAAGCGGAACGCCTACAAGCCAGACCGAGCACATTTCAAGAATCATTGAAAATTTGGTATCGCCGCCGCCCCTAAGTACTCCGACTATCATTGTTCCGTTAAATGATTTTATAAGGAAAAATGCAGCTGAAACAATTAATAGTTTTTTTGAAGCATCATGCAAACTAGGCGTCAGATTCCTGAAAAAAATAAGTATTACATCTGTTGTGAAAAATAGTAATATTCCCAGAGTAAGACCAAGTACCGCTGACAATATCATAAAGCTGTTTGCATATTCAACAGCTTTTTCTTCTTCATCAGCTCCGATTTTATTTCCCACCATAACTGTGCACGAGTTGGCTAAACCTCTGCTCATTACCATAAATATATTCTGAACTGTATTTAGAATCTGAACGGCAGCAGCAGCCTCAGTACCTATCTTTGCATAAGCTATAGAATAAAGCACTGTACCTAATGACCAGAATGCTTCGTTTAAAATAACAGGATAGGCTGTTTTAAAATATTTTTTGACGAAAATTGCTGTCCAGTCGGTCATATCACTGAAGCTGTGAGCTAGAGGGTTCCTTTTGTTTGAATAAATTGAGTATAGTATAAGGATTATCTCCAAAGTCCTGGCTATTAATGTTCCGTATGCTGCACCCTTGATGCCAAGTTGAGGAAAACCAAACTTGCCAAAAATAAGTAGGTAGTTAAACAAAGCATTGGTTACAAAGGAAACCATGCTTACTGCCATAGGCATTTTTGCCTGACCTATGCTTCTGGAAGCAACAGCATATGAAAAGCTGATGCCTGTAATAATGTAACTAAGCGATACGATCCTTAAATAATCCACTCCCAATCTTATAACTTCTTTATCATTGCTGAAAATTTTCATTATAAATTCAGGCACAATTAAGGCAGCTAAAGTAAACACAGTTCCCAGAACGATTACTATGGCCAAGGATATTCCTAAAATTCTTGCTATGTTTTTAGTGTCCTTTTTTCCCCAGAATTGTGCAATAAATATTGAGGAGCCGGTAGCTACGCCGAATATTGTAACGGCATAAAAAAAGAAAACCTGGTTAGCAAGCCCGACAGCGGCAAGACTTTCCTTACCAAGGCTTGTAATCATAAGTGTATCAAGCATATTTACAGATGAAGCTACTAAATTCTGCAGCGTAATCGGTAATGCTATAGATATCATCATTTTAAAAAAATCTTTGTTTCTAAAACTAGTCCGCATTGCGACCTCCAGAGTTAAATTATAAAATGAACTAAGTGCTTAAACATTAATTTTGTTTCAAATGTAAAAAAAAACATCCCTTTACAGGTCGCCTTAATTTTTGTATCATATACTAATATTTAGAGTTTTTTATTTGCTGTGTACTTTATGTGTTAAGATAGTTTCGTTCTATTTTGTTGCTTTTTAAGCTTTTTTTCATACAAAGCATTATCGGCATCAGATAATGCTTGTGATATTTTATCATAATCTCCTATGGAAACAATGCTTGTGCTTATTCCGGCCGTTTCTTCATAGGAGGATACATACTCTTTGAATAAACTGCTGATTTTTTCGATTTTATCAGAAAGTTCAATTTTATCTCCATAATAAATAACAGCAAATTCATCTCCACCCCAGCGGCTTACAATATGTCTGTCATTGCCAAAAGTTTTTTGCAATAGTGATGACAGCTCTTTAAGTACTTCATCCCCTACATGATGTCCAAAATTATCATTAATCAATTTAAAATTATCTAGATCCATAAAAGCCAAAACTGCAATATTTTTGTTATTTTTAACGGTTTCTTCCATTGTAATGTTAAACATTCTTCGGTTGTAAAGACCTGTAAGCTCGTCAAGATTAGCAAACGCCTCAAGACGTTTATTTACCTTTTCATATTCCTTGGCAAACCTAAGAATTATAAAATAAGATATCAGCAATAATATAGGAACTTGTATTATGCGATCCACAAACTGGGTGTGTGGATGATAAACAGCTATAATGTTAGGGTAATAATATTCTAATACATGCATTATAACAAATATGCAGACAAGTGATATAACTAGAAATGTCCTCCTTAGGTCTTTAAATAAATATGTAATTGCAATGAGGAGGAAAAAAGTATATCCCAAGGCATTATTATTGCTTCCTCCGGAATCAATAAATGCAAAGGGTAAAAAAATACAAACTGCAAATATAAATACGCCGAACATTATGTTGTAAGTATATTTTTCATTATAAGAAAAAACAAATGCAAGAACCGTAATAAAAAAAAGAAAAATCCATTTAACACTTATAGCAAGAGGAAAGGCAGAAATGTAATTACCGACAATACTTATAACAGAAAATGCGGCTCCTGCTGCCAAAATTGCTCGATATAATCGTAAGTGAATATCTGGATGCTTCAACAATTTATCCTCCTAGCAAATTATCCTATAACACACAATGATACTTATATATAATATCATGAATATTTGCTTATTTGAACAAATTTTTTCTGTATTGTTTAAAAATTTAAAATATAACAAATATTGGTATAAATTATATTTGAAATACAAGAAGAATAAATTGGAAAAAAGCAGAAAAATTTATTTATCTTAAAATATTTTTTTGGTATAATACAAAGAAAAAAGGGAGCACTCCAATTATGAATTCACTATGGAATTTTGATTACATTGAAGTCAATGAAAAAACAAAGGACAAAATCATTCTTTTTTACTTGGTTTTATTGCTGCTAATAGGACTAATTTTGGATACTCCATCCGCTTTGTACACTGGTATGAAGAATATTTTTTTATCTACGGGAACCCTTCTTACTGATTATACGGAGGTAGGAGGAGTAGGAGCTGCGTTAATTAACGGATCACTTATAGGTATTTTAGGGTATGTTATCTTAAAAATAAATAAAGTATCTTTTTCAGGACCAGCTATAGCTTCAGTATTTACTATGACAGGTTTCGGATTTTTTGGTAAAAATATATGGTCTGTAGTTCCTGTTATTTTCGGTGCATATCTGTATAGTAAAGTAAAAAAGCAAAAGTTTAAAAATCATATTTTCCCTGCACTTTTCAGTACTGCTTTGGTTCCACTGGTGACCCATGTTGCATTTGAATTCCAATGGGGGTATTTGGCGAGCATAACTATTGGCGTCACTTCAGGATTTATTATATCTCCGATTGCAAGCCATCTGTTAAGAACGCATGAAGGATATAACTTATATAATGTAGGATTTGCGGCAGGCTTTATTGGATTGCTTTTTGTAAGTATATTTAGAAATTTTGGTTTTGATAGCAGCTCCGTAATGATATGGGGAACAGAAAATTCGCAGTTGTTAAGAAAGATTTTTATTTCGATATTTATAAGCATGGTAATATGTGGTATAATATTAACAAAGGGCAAGTTCAAAAACTACATTGAACTGGTAAAACATCCAGGAACTTTGATATCAGATTTTCCATACTCTGCAGGCTTTGGAAGCACAATTTTAAATATGGGACTCGTAGGCTTAATTGGTGTCATTTATATAGAATTAGTAAATGGACATTACAATGGCCCTACAGTAGGGGCACTTTTAACCATGGCCGGTTTTGCCGCGTTTGGAAAGCATCCACTGAATATTACCCCTGTAATGTTTGGAGCTTATTTAGCTACATTAACTGATTTTACTGTATATAGTGCCAATAATCCTACGGCATTGCTTGCAGCGTTATTTGGAACAACTCTGGCACCACTGTCAGGGGCATATGGCCCGTTAGTTGGGATACTTGCCGGGTTTACGCATTTATGCATAGTCAGCAATGTTGGTGTGCTTCACGGGTGGCTCAACTTATATAACAATGGATTTTCCGGAGGCATTGTTGCCACAATTTTTATTGCCTTGATCCAGGGCTTAAAAACTGATAAATAGGAGGAAATTAATTGAGCGGAGAAAAAGAAAAAATTGAGGGAATAGTAATGGCACTGTTAGCCAATTCTTTGAATTCCAAAGCATCAAAAATAGGTGTTAATGTTGAACGCGACGACATAAGCACAACAATTACAGTTGAGGATAATGGTCGCGGAATGAATGATAAGACCCTTAAGATAGTAAAAACCACATTAAATCAGCCACGAAGAGATGAGGTTGAGGAATATTACGGCTGCCTTGCCGGTAATTGTAACTGCGGGTCGGGATTAACCATTGTGGGAATGCTGGTAGATGAAGCACAGGTTGAAAGCCAAGCAAATGAAGGAACTAAAATTATTGTCAGAAGAAATAATAATTATGATAAAAAATAAATATAAAGGTATTCTGCATTTATTTAATAATGCGAATACCTTTTTGTATTACATAAAATTTTGTTTTGATTACATATCACAACAACCAAACATTTGTTTATTTTCTTTTAATATGGTATTATTACATAAATATTATTTGCAAAGGAGAGATTGCGGCTCATATGGACAATAACGTAAGATGGTATTTAGAAAAGCAAGTTGAAAGATGTATAAATAATTTAAGAAGACGAAATATGGCGGGCTTTTTCGTAAAAGATAGTGATGAATTAAAAGAACTTCTAAAACAGCTCATAGCTGAAAATTCAACTGTAGGCGTGGGAGATTCAATGACACTTTTTGAGACCGGTGTTATAGATTTGCTGCGAAGCGGAAAATATAATTTTCTGGATAAATACAGAGAAGGAATTACCAGCGAAGGAAAGAAACAGATTTACATACAGAATTTTTCGGCGGATACATTCATGTGCGGCACAAATGCTCTGACAGAGGATGGTGAGCTATACAATATTGACGGAAACGGCAGCAGAGTGGCTCCAATTATATATGGTCCGAAACAGGTTATTATAGTTGCGGGTATCAATAAAATTGTGAGGACAATTGAAGAAGCAGAAAAACGAACAAGGAATTATTCAGCACCTATTGATGCAAAAAGATTAGGCAAAAATACTCCCTGCACGTCATTAGGATATTGTGTAGACTGCAAAAGTCCTGAGAGGATATGCAACGATTTTACAATTATAAGAGGACAGTTTGTCAAGGACAGAATAAAAGTTATAATAGTTGATAGTAAGCTTGGGTATTAGTTATATATGTAAGCAGCTGCTATTTTATATAATATTGCATTTACAAAATAAAGGGTGATAGTATGCAAATAAACAGATTGTTTGAAATTATATATATTCTGCTTCAAAAGCAGACCGTAACCGCAAAGGAACTGGCCTTAAGATTTGAGGTATCACCCAGAACCATTTATAGAGATGTGGAATCGCTGTCATCTGCGGGAATACCTATTTATATGAGCAGAGGCAAAGGTGGAGGAATTTCGTTATTGCCAGATTTCGTTCTCGATAAAGCGGTTATGACTGATGAAGAAAAGGAAAAAATTCTATCATCTCTCAGGGCTGTGGGTGCTGTTGATTTGAGCGAAGAAAATAAAGCACTGCAAAAATTTATCAGCCTGTTCGGCGAAGCGTATGCGGACTGGATAGAGGTTGATTTTTCGTCATGGTACAACTGTGACGGCGAAACTAAAACTTTCCAAACTCTGAAAACCTGTGTACTTAAAAAGAAAATAGTTTCTTTTCAGTATTCAAATACAAAGGGAGAACAAATCCTTCGAACTGTAGAACCTCTGAAGCTGTGCTTTAAGGGAGGGGCCTGGTACCTTTTCGGATATTGCAAAACCCGTATGGACTTTCGGTTTTTTAAACTTCGCAGAATAAAAAACCTTGAAATTAGAGGAGAAGCGGTTGAGCATACGGCTCCGAGGCACGTGAAAGCAGAGACAGATTATAACGAAGAATTTGTAAGTTTAAAACTTCATTTGGCCGCAGAGATGGCATTCAGAGTTTATGAAGAATTCAGCCAGTACGAAAAACAGGAGGATGGCAGCTTTATTTGTAAAATAGACTACCCAAGGGGAGAATGGCTGTTTTACTATATACTAAGCTTCGGAAAAAACTGTGAGGTTTTGGAACCCGAAGATATTCGCGTTGAAATTAAATTGCTTTTAAAGAAAATGATAAATTTTTATATTTAATATGACATGCAGTTGTCCTATATTGACTGTTATAATTACAGAAAAAATATGGAGGCGAAGCTATGAAATATGAAATAGTAAATCTTGAAGAAAAAATTCTTGTGGGTATAGGTGCATCTACATCAAACAATTCTCCCAAAATGGGAGAAGTTATAGGAGGTCTGTGGGAAAAGTTTTATCAGGGAGGGATAGCTCAAACAATAAAAAATAAGGTAAATAGCTATGCTATTGGATTGTATTCAGATTATTCCGGCGATGACTACACAGTAACGGTGGGTAACGAGGTTTCCGGTGCAGAAAATGAAGGACTGTCTGTGAAAGTTATTCCTGCGGGAAAATATGCTAAGTTTTCGGCTCACGGCAATATGGTAACGGCAGTGGCACAGGCTTGGAGCGAAATATGGAGCATGAATTTAAATAGAAGTTATACTGGAGATTTTGAGGAATATCTCAATTGCGATATGAATAATGCTGATGTTGACATATATATTGCGTTGAAGTAAATTAACAGCAGGAAAGGCAGGGCGAGCAGCTATGCATTATGCGGAATACAAATCTATACTCTCGGCTAAAAACGGAATGAATATATACAGGGGTTGCAGCCACGGCTGTATCTACTGCGACAGCAGAAGTACATGTTATCAGATGAAGCATGATTTTACCGATATAGAAATAAAGAAAAATGCTCCGGAGATGCTTGAGGAGGCGTTGAAGCATAAACGCAAAAAATGCATGATTGCTACAGGCTCCATGTGTGATCCGTACATTCACATTGAAGAGGAAATAATGTATACACGCAAATGTCTTCAAGTTATAGAGAGGTATGGCTTTGGACTTTCTATACTGACAAAGTCGAGCAGAATTCTGAGGGATATAGATATTCTAAAAAGAATAAATGAGAAATCTAAGTGTGTAGCTCAGATGACGCTTACCACTGCTGACGAAAATCTATGTCGCATTCTGGAACCCGAAGTCTCAACTACCAAGGAACGTTTTGAGGCGTTGAAGATACTCGGTAAAAATTGTATACCTACGGTGGTATGGTTGGGACCTTTTCTGCCGTTTATAAATGATACAGAGGAGAATTTCAGAGCAATTCTCAAATATTGCATAGAAGCAAAGGTACATGCAATAATGTGCTTTGGCATAGGCGTAACTATGCGTGAGGGAAACAGAGAATATTTCTATAAAAAGCTGGATGAGAATTTTCCTGGAATGAAACAAAAATATATCCGAATGTTCGGTAGTTCCTATGAATGTCACAGTCTAAATCATAAAAGACTTATGAGTATTCTTCATTCAGTATGCAAAAAGAATAATATTATGGTTGGAATGGATAAGATATTTTCGTACCTTGGTGAATATGAGGATAAAAGAGTAAACGAACAAATTAGTTTGTTTTAAATATTAAGAAGGGAGCAAAGTATGAACAGAATGAATATTATATGCCTGGGGGTCAGAGATATGGAAAAATCCATCAGGTTCTACAGAGACGGACTGGGCTTCAGCACAGAAGAAAAGAGTAATAATCCGGAAATTGTTTTTTTCAGCACATCAGGAACAAAGCTGGAATTGTATCCCATTGATCTACTGGCGGAGGATATTGACAAGGATAATCCGCCGGAGATATGTTCCGGATTCGGAGGTATTACACTGGCATACAATGCTAAATCGAAGGAAGAGGTTAAAGCGGTTATTGAACTGGCGCGCAGGGCTGGAGCTAAAATTGTAAAGGAGCCTCAAAATGTATTTTGGGGAGGATATCATGCGTATTTTTCAGATCCAGACGGTTATTACTGGGAGGTTGCATGGGGACCTAATTTTAAATTTGATGACAATGACATGCTGATATTTTAAATATATTTAACCGCACCACTGCTACATCCAGTGCGGTTTTTTTATTGAAAATATCTATGAAGGTTGATAAAATTAACTTTGATTTGTTATTTTTCAGCAAGTCGATATAATAAAATCTATAATATATATTGCAACCTTTTCTGGATTGTATCGTCTAAATAAATGGGAGGGTAAAAGGTGGCAGAAAAGTTATTGATAAAGGGACTGAAAAAAGGAAAAGAAGATGCATACAGCCAAATAGTACGGGACTACGGAAATAAGCTCCTGAGAACCTGCTTCCTTATGCTTGGTAACAGAGAAGAGGCAGAAGACGTTGTCCAGGAAACTTTTGAAAAGGTTTTTGAAAAGGTTGGAAATTTCAGGGAGGATTCTGGACTGTATACATGGATTTATACTATAGCACTCAACCTGTCCAGAGATAGGCTGAGAAAGAAAAGAGATGTTCTTGCCCTCGAAGATGAATGGCTTGGCAACGATGATGTTGAATCTCATGTTGAGGAAAGCATTGACAGAGAGGTTTTGAAAAAGGAACTTTTCAAGTTGCATCCTATGTATATGGAAGTTATGGTGCTGTTTTATTTTGAAGAGCTTTCCATAAAAGAAATTTCAGTTCTGCTTAATGAAAAAGAAGGAACCATAAAAAGCAGGCTGTCAAGAGGAAGAAACATATTGAAGGAAAGTTTGTTGAAAGGAGGACGACTCAATGGATAACAGAGACAATATTGGATTAGAAATAAAAAAAATAATGGAAGAAGAAACAAAAGATATAGTCCTGTCGCAGGCGGCATTGAATAATATACTTAATCACAGAAAGAAAACACTTAAAGAAAAAATAAATGAGTTTTTAAACAGAGAAATAGAAATTCCTTTAGCGCCTGTCCTAATAGGATTTGCAGCTTTGTTTGCTGTTACATTGATTCCGAGAAGCGCTTTTAAATTACAAAATGAAAAAATAATTGACATAGGCGGTTCGCAGGTTATTGTCAGAGAAAGCTGTGAGGTGAGCTTGAAATGAAAATAAAAATTAAAGTAAAAACATTGATTTTTATAGTTTGTATTTTTACTGCAATATTTATGTGGGTAGTACCATCTTCAATTTTAGGAATAGCTGATTATCTTGATAGGAAGAACTCTGACAAAGCAGTTTTGTTTTATGAAAAATATGCTTCCTATCCAACAACATCAAGTGTAGAGGGATGGTATGTCTATGCAGATAAGCTGGTAGAAGGTTTTGATAAGTACACTATTTTTTTAAACGGTTGGGGCGGAGCAAATCAGGAACTTGGAGATATGGAAAAAGCAAAGGAATTATTTTCTCGTATAGTTAATTCAACTTCCTACAAAAAATCAGAAAAACACTATGTTATCAAGTCCTATAAAATGCTTATGGATATTGCAATTTCTACGGGAGATTCAGAGACTCTCCGTGAATGGATTTCGTTTGGGCAGAAGAATGATGACCAGGATATAAAATACATTTCAGACATATATAATGGATTTTTAATGCACGTAAACGGAAATAATGAGCGAGCCGAAGAAATAATTTCTGAGTATGAGGGTACAGAATACGCGGATGTTAAGCTTGATATATTAAAAATGGAGACAGCTCTTTTCAATGAAAATTATGATGAAGCTGTATTAATCTCAGAAAAAATAACGAACATAGATTGGAAAACGCGTGATGAAATAGTATTTGGATCATCAAGATACTACGACAGAAACTACTGGCTGGATGAATTCAGCAAAAATATGAAAGGAAGCAATGTTGTTAAAGGAACCGTAACCTATAAGGGGCAACCTATGCCCTTTGTTGAAATATATGTACAGGAAGCAGGAGGTCTCAGAGGAGGCGGTGACAGTTATATTGGAATAACAAATGAAAAAGGAGAATTTAAGACCATCGGTTTAAAAGACGGAATATACAGTATAGGAATGGGATTGAATACTTCGCTTTTGGAGGATAAGGTTATTAGCCGCGCGGGCTATGAATATGTCACTATTGGTGGTGCAGATAAAGAAATGAATTTTGTTTTTAACAGCACCATAAATGTTAGTTCACCAAAGCCAAGAGAAAAAATATCAGGTAATGAATTTACCGTTTCTTGGGAAAAAGTAGAAGGAGCGGATCACTATACTGTTCAAGTGGTAGTGTTTTCTAATCCCTATGAAAAAGGCGGGAGCAGTGTAACAACACCAATCTCTGACAAGAACGGAAATGTTGAATTTAACGAAAACTATGCTGTGTTTGATGTGGATAAACTTAAGGAAAAATCAATAGGAATCTCATATGAAGGGGAAGAAATGCTTCTTGGTTATGAAGGAGTATTAGGAAGCTTTTTACATGGAATAGAATATCCAATTACAGTAAACGCATGTGACGAAAACGGCAAAATTATTACCGGAAGCCTGCCTATGCGAACATATTATGACCAAATACCAAGTATTACAATAGAAGGCAGTGTTACCGACGGAGAAAAAATGATTATAGATAAAAAATATCCGGAGGCAATAGAGTATTACGAAAATATTCTCTTGGAAGAACCTGACAATACAGATGCATTGATGTATTTGATCAAAATTTACGGCATTGGATGGAAAAAAGGTGAGAGAAATATTGAGAGGGCAGTTGAGCTTGGCAAGAAATATGCCGGCTTAACTGGAGATACACAGCTGATTTTCAGAACGTTGGACACAATGGACAGAGATGAAATAAAGGAAAATAAGGACTTAATTTATTCAGCTATAAAAAAAAGTGATAAAAATCTTGGAACAGAAGGTAACAGGCTGTTGAGCAGGTGTTATATCGCTTACGAAAATTGGGAGAAAGCAAGAGAGACATTATTAAAAATAGATGATTATGTACCCGACAATCTCTTTTATCTAAATTTGTATTTCGGAGACTATAAAGAGGCAGCAGAAAATCTGAAAAAATTATATACATCCGAATTAACTACCGATAAAATCTCAGAATCGGTGATGGCCCTCGAGGATATTCCTCCTGACGATTCAGATAAAGAGGTTTTTAAAAGCTTTTTGCTAAAACTCGTTAAAGGTGTGGAACACAACGATGGAAAGAAGCTATACAATCAAACAACAAACCAAATCGAAAACATAAATATAAAAAATATTCTGTACGGAATTTATTTAGAAAGAAACTGGGAGTCAAGGTATTAATTTCGGCGAAGAGCAATATAGTGAAATTTAAGCAATTTTAACGTTTAATCTTCGCCTTGGGGACTAGGTTTTTGCCATATGTATCTGGTTAATTAATAGGTAGAATTGGGGCGAATATTATAATTACCTATATTTTTCATTTTAGTACCAAGTCCAGCTAAGAATTGTTATTATAATACATTTCGGAGGAAATAGATCTATGATACAATATTTTACTTTTAGCTTGCTTTTTACAGCTTTATTTTTAAAGGTATTTATTGACAAGCTATCTAAAACAAGCTTTTTTAAAAGAACAGAAAATATAGACAGCAATAAGAAGTCTTGCATACAGGAATTGCATAAGCATAAAGCTGCAACTCCAACAATGGGAGGTGTTGCTATTAATTTGACATTATTTATTTCCACTGTAGCTTACAGTGCTTCAACGAGTAGAATAATATGGAGTAACTTTTTCTTATTGTTATTCGGTCTGATGGGGTTTGTTGATGATTATATAAAAGTTAAAAAGAAGAGGGATGGCATAACTCCAAAAGAAAAGTTAGCCGGTCTTATTATTATAGGTGTAATTATAACTATATATTTAATTCTCTCCGGACAGATAAATACACAAATTATGTTTCCGCTCATAAGTAACTCGATAGAAATTAACACATATCTGTACGGTGTTTTTACGGTGTTTCTGATTGTTTTAGCAAGTAATAGTGTCAACATTACAGACGGAGTAGACGGGCTTGCGTTGGGTATATGTTCTATAGTCTTTGTTTTCATTGGAATATGTGCATACCAATTGAGGGACGATAAAGTACTGTTTGGAGCCATAATCATGGAGGGAGCCTGTCTTGGTACTCTGTTTTTTAACAGATATCCTGCTAAAATTTTTATGGGAGACACAGGCTCTCTTTTTTTAGGAGGGTCAATTGCTGTATTTTTGATTGAATTGAACATACCCCTATGGATATTTATTGTACTTTGCGTTTGTATTTTTGAAACAATCAGCGTGATAATACAGTTGTTTTCATTAAAATATTTTAATAAAAGAGTTTTCAAGATAGCGCCTTTCCATCATCACCTGGAGAAGAGTGGCTGGAAAGAAAGTACTATTACATTGACATTTTGCATTATAACTTTTGCGGCATGTTTTATTGCATATCTGGGTTTTGGAGCATAATACGATGAATAGTATTTTTAAAATATGGAGGTACGGCGTGTAACAAGAGGAAAACAATGAAATCATGTGCATGGGAGGTATATTATGATAAAAGTAGGAATTATAGGCTCCACCGGATATGCCGGACAGGAATTAGTAAGGCTGCTATACGGCCATCCGGAAGTAAAAATAATTAAAACTATTTCGGAAACCTATATGGATAACAAGTATTCTTACGTATACCGGAATTTTACCGGGTTTAGCCAGAATGTCTGTTCTGCTCTTGATTATGAAACTATTGCAGACGGTATTGATGTGCTTTTCACATCTCTGCCATATGGTGCTTTGATGGAAAGGCTTAATGACGATATATTAAATAATGTAACAGTTATTGATCTGGGAGTGGATTATCGTTTATTGAACAGTATGGAGTATAAACAGTATTATAGCAAGGAGCATAAATCTATTCATCTTTCGCCTAGGTTTACCTATGGCCTTTGTGAGTGGAATGAAAATGAGATACAAGAAGCCGAAAACATTGCTAATCCCGGATGCTTTGCAACGGCAATCCAGCTTGCACTGCTACCGCTTATCAAAGAAAAAATAATTTTGACCGACGTGATAGTTGACGGAAAATGTGCGCTGTCAGGTTCAGGTAGAACTCTTACACTTGGAACCCACTTTGTTGAGGCGAACGAATCAGTTAAGCCTTACAAAATTATAAATCACCCCCACAAAGTAGAAGCTCGGAAAGCGATTGAGCATTTTACCCATGAACAAGTAAAATTAACCTTTGTACCTCACATTGTCCCTATGCAGAGAGGTATGCTTGTTACCTGCTATACTAGGACTGCAATGAAAGTTGACTATGATTTTATCAGAAGCATATACGAAAAGTATTATCATTGCAAGGAGTTCGTTCAAATACTGGATCGCGGCATGTATGTGGAAACAAAATGGGTTAGAAATTCAAACATGTGCCATATAAATTTCGAAGTGGATGAACAGGACAATTCATTAATCATATTTGCCGCAATTGATAATCTAATAAAAGGGGCGGCGGGACAGGCTATACAAAACCTGAATATAATGAATGGATTCCCTCAAAATACGGCGATTAATTATGTACCGACATGTATTTAAATACTATTCAATTAGATGGATGACCTTTCAACTTATAACATTTATATCTTAAAAAACCAAAAAAATTTACTAATGGTAAGAGAAGTGCAGCAGGTGAAGTTGTCGGAGGAGTAATGGGTGATGATTCACCTTCAGGCGCTAACAATGCATGGGCTTTGACTGCAGGAAAATTATCAGCAGAAGCAGTTGCAGAGGAATTAAAATAACTTTGAATATATAGAATATTATGGACGTTTCAAATGTCATGGATGATGTTGAAACGTCCTTTTTTTATTTCTTGTTTGCTAAAAGAATATTTAATTATTTTGCTTATTGTGATATGTTTTTCTTATAACAAAATATTTATTGTAGCTTTTATATAAAATGTTCATAATTCAAACTGTTGACTCTCAAATTAAATCAAAATATAATGGTGTTATGCAATAAATATTTTTGGAAGTGTTGGGAGCTCTTAAATTGCTTTCTATGAATAAAAAATAATAATTTAAATGAAAAAAAGGTGGTAAAATGATTTTAAGAGATACAGTTGTAGAAGTAAATTTGGATAAAATTAAATACAATATGAAGCTGATTAAGGAAATGTGCGGAAATGATGTAGCTGTTATGCCTGTAATAAAAGCTGACGGTTACGGGCACGGTGCAGTTGGAATAGCTAAAACGTTAATGGAATCAGGGGCGTCTCATCTTGCGGTGGCAACACTTGTAGAAGCTATAGAATTAAGAAAAGCTTATGAATATTATCCCATAATGATTCTTGGTCATACACCTAACAGGCTTCTTGGAGAAATAGTAAAATATAATTTAATACCGACAATTTTCAGCTCAGAACAGGCAAAAATTCTTTCAGACATAGCAGCAAGTTCACATAAAAAAGTAAAAATACACATTAAAGTAGATACGGGATTTCACAGACTTGGAATTTATGATGAAGATGAAATAGCTTCAATTTGTTCATATCCAAACATAGAAGCTGAAGGAATTTTTTCACACTTAGCTCTTGTAAATGATGAAGAGAATAAAATGCAGTTTGGCAAGTTTACAGATATGATAAATAAACTTGAAAAAAGAGGAATTACATTTAGATATAAACATATTTCTGACAGCATAAGTCTTGTGGATTATCCTGAGTATAGGATGAATATGGTGCGCCCCGGCGCATTAATATATGGGCTGAGAGGTTTTCATAAAGGTTTTATAGGAGTAGAAACATGCATATGCTTTAAAACACGTATTTCTCAAATTCATGACATTAAAAAAGGTGAAGGCGTAGGATACGATTATTTGTGGAGAGCAACAAAGGATACAAAAATTGGAACTCTTCCATTTGGGTATGCAGACGGTTATCCAAGAAATATGAGAGATAAAGGATATGTTACTATAAAAGGTATAAAGTGTCCCATACTAGGAGTTATTTGCATGGATCAATGCATGGTTGATCTTGCTGGTGTTTCAGATCCTCAAGTAGGAGATGAGGCAATAATATATGGGGACGGTAAAAATAACACAATGAGCATACAGGAGGCAAGTGAACTTGCCGGTACAAATAAAAATGAAATAGTTGCAAGAATTCTTCCAAGACCTCCGCGTGTATATGTGTCATCTGAAAAAAAATAGCATATAGAAACCTCCGAGTAAATATTAATTACTCGGAGGTTTCTATATATAATGATTATAAGTTAAACAAGCAGTGGTATATAAATTATAAGTTTGTTATTTTCCATCTTATAATTTTTAATTACGGCAGACTGTCAATCAAGTACGGCCTTGTTACTGAAGTGTCGGAATTAAGTAAGTTTTTAACAGTCCCGGAAAACAGAATATTGCCTCCGGAAATTCCACCTCCAGGGCCCAGTTCGATTATGTAATCGGCATCCTTCATAACCTCGAGACTATGTTCAACGAGAAACAGGCTGTTGCCCTCATCAACTAATTTGTTAAAAAGCTTCATAAGCTTTCTTACATCCTCTAGATGAAGCCCGTCTGTAGGTTCGTCAAGTATAAAAACAGCCCCCTTTTGATTAAGCTGGCTTGCAAGCTTAACTCTTTGAAGTTCTCCGCCGGACAGTGTAGTCATGGACTGATTAAGGTGAAGATATCCTAAGCCTACCTTTTCAAGTGACTCAAGCTTTTTCGTGAAGTTTTCTACCTTGAAAAAGTCGATTGCTTCTTCTACAGTGAAATCCATTACCTCCGCAATGTTTTTGCCGTGATACGTATATTTGAGTACGTCCTTGGAAAATCTTTTGCCATGACACACATCGCATACAGTTTCTATGGTGTCCATAAATGCCATTTCCGAAATAATAATACCCTTGCCGCCGCATGCCGGGCATGCTCCCTTTGAATTAAAGCTGAATAAATTTGGCTTCAGTTTATTTTCATGAGCAAATATTTTCCTTATGTTGTCTGATATGTCAAGATATGTCGCAGGTGTTGAACGCAAGTTTACACCGATATTTTTTTGACTTATTGAAATCACATTTTCATGAAACACATTTTGAAAATATTCCATCAGGGAGCTTTTACCTGATCCTGCAACTCCTGCAATAACCGTCAGCACTCCAAGAGGAAAATCTACAGAAACATTTTTTAAATTGTGAATTTGAGCATTTTTGACAGAGAACCACTTTTTCGGTTTTCTTATAACTTCTTTCAGAGGAGCTTTCTGTCCTAAGAGTTTTCCGGTTAAGTTATCGGATTCTATGAGTTCAGAATACTTACCCTGAAATATTATCATCCCGCCGTTAGTTCCTGCTTTGGGACCCATATCAATTACATAGTCAGCCATTTTTATAATTTCTCTGTGATGTTCAACAATCAAGATTGTATTTCCATGATTTTTCAGCTTAATCAGAGAATTCTTAAGCAGTTCTATATCTTTGGGATGAAGGCCGACACTCGGTTCGTCCAGTACATACACCATATCAGTCAAAGAAGAATTTATATATTTTGCAATTTTAATTCTTTGAGCCTCTCCGCCTGATAGGGTTCCGGAGCCTCTGCTTAATGAAATATAGCCCAATCCTATTTCAACCAAAGCAGTCAGACGTTTTATAAGCTCTCTTTTTATATCTTGTGCCAATGGATTATCAATACTTTTGATAAATTCTATAGCTTCTGGAATCGGCATATCATCTACATCTGCTATACTCTTGCCATTTATTTTACAGCTTCTTATCTTATGGTTTATCCTTGATCCGCCGCATTCAGGGCATGCTGCGGTTGTTACCATTTCATCCAAAATCTTTTGATGGCGTTTGCCTTCTTTAGTGCTTATTATACTTCTGTACATCCTGGGATATATACCTTCAAATTTTGCTGTTTTTGGCCAATTAGACGGAGGGTTTTTCACCTTTACTTGAGGAGAATAAAGAAATAAGTTCAGCTCTTCATTTGAATAATCCTTAATTTTTTTATTAAGGTCAAACAACCCGCTGTATGCATATCTTTTCCATCTCCATGCTCTTGTTGTAAAAGTGGGAAAGTTTATTACACCTTCGTCATTTAAGCATTTATTAAAATCTACAAGTTTATGTATATCTAAATCTGTAATATCACCCAGACCATCACATCGAGGGCATTTCCCCAATGGGTGATTAAACGAAAAGCTGTCCGAATATCCTACAAAGGGTTTTCCAACTCTTGAGAATAAAAGTCTTAAAAAAGGTTGAATGTCCGTGTACGTTCCAACAGTGGATCGTGTATTTGGTGCTGGTTTTTTTTGATTGATGATAATTGTTACAGGAAGGTTCTCTACCTTTTCAACGTCAGGCCTTCCGTATTTTGGAAGATATTGCTGAACAAAGCTGGGAAAGGTTTCATTCAGTTCTCTTCTTGACTCTGCTGCTATAGTGTCAATACAAAGTGATGATTTCCCGGAGCCGGACACTCCGGTAAAAATTGTTATTTGTTTTTTGGGTATCTTCACTGAAATGTTTTTTAAATTGTTTTCACAAGCATTTACTATATTTATAGTGTTGTTTTCATCAAAATTCATTTGCTTTTGTTACTCCTGCTAAAAATTTTGCTCTATTGTTCCTCAGTACACATCCGGCTGATAATTCCCATTTCCAGCCGACATATTGTCAGTATATAGCCAGATTTAAAATAAATCAACAGTAAATAAAAAGTAGTGACAAGGGGATGGTAGTGTTGTCACTATTTTAATAGCACAACAATCAAATTGAAATAGATAAAATAATAGTATATAATGTAGAAGTTATAAGATAAATTTAAAATATTTTTGGGTAGAAACATCCGGATAATTATATTATACCTAAAATATGACGACATACGGTTATTAAGAGATAATGGATATATAAGAGTTTTTAAGTCAAGGAATATATCAAAAAATAGTTTAGGGGTGAAGGTATTGAATGAACATGATTTTAATTCCATGAATGAACAAGAAGTTGATAAATTATTGAAAAACGGGGAATCTGAATTACAGCCTCAAAGTGACGTTGTTAATGAAATAACTCCTTGGAGTAAGGCTATAAATCGTGTGCTTGTGGGTTTGGCATTGAGCACATTGACGCTGAATTTTCTTTGCCTTAATTATATTTTACCTGCAATTGGTATTGTGCTTATGTTGCTTGGATTTCGTTCTTTGCGTAATGAAAATTTTGGGTTTAGAGTATGTTGGATAATTTCAATTATCAGAATTTTTTATTTCTTTCCAGGGTTGATACTGAATGCAACCATTTGGCAGAAATATATTTATCAACTTCCTGTCATTACTGCTTTGAACTATGTCAATATTGCTTTAATTATTGTTCTCATGTTTTGCCTGCGCAGCGGTTTTCGCTCGGTGCAGATAAAATCGAAATCACCTGAAAATATAAGCGGAATTTCTGCACTTATTGTTTGGTATGTTATTTTATGTGTACTTGGTTTGATTCAGTATAATGGGTGGATTATTGCAATTATAATTCTCATTGCCTATGTGTATATTATCCGAAGTCTTTATGGCTTGTCATCTGAACTTAATAAGGCAGGATATGCAATTCAAGACGCTCCCATTAAAATATCAGACAAAAATTTAACCAGGATTATTTTAGGGGTTCTTGTTTTGGGTATTGCCTCAGGCTATTTGTTCTTTGGCAAATATCCTATGTCTTGGGAAAAAATTAACGTGGCTGAGCAAAATAAATACGAAGATTTAAGATTACATTTGTTGGATATGGGATTTCCGGAAACTGTTTTAAATGATCTTACTGAAAATGATGTTTCAGATTGTGATGGAGCAATTCGGGTAGTAACTGATAGGGAAGATCATGCTGTAAATGATGGCCGGGAAGTAACTGAAAAAAACGGAAATGCTACCTATATTTCAACGGTTTATGATGTTATGGAGCTGCGAATCACAAGTGTAGCAGTCGAGCTTTCAGGTGAACGAGAACAATGGAAAATATTTCACCACTTTGATTGGGTTGTAGATCCGGGGTTTTACGGAACAGAAGTCATTCAGCTATGGCCAACTTACAGGGGTGACCGTGGCTGGTCAAAGAATGGAAATTTTTCAGGTCATGTTCTATACGATGATGATGAACAAACTTATGCGGCACCATACTACAGTCTAGAGTATGCAACTTATCAAAACGAAAATATTTTTTTTGGAAAACAGGTTTCCACTGATGCTTTTGCTTCATTTTCTTTTCCCACCGGTAAGGAACACTACAGAGGATATGTTTCTTATGAAATTCTTGAAAATGTAGACGGTTATATTATTGACTCGTGGATAAACTATGTTCATCAACGAAGCCGATTGCAGTATCCAGTGCAGACAGCGCTAGATTCTCGAACAACATCATCGATGTTTTCTTCTAACAGGGTTTTTTTTATGATTCAAGATGCACTGCAATTCGATCCTAACGACAAAGATGCAAAACCATTTTAGTTGGTATAGCTAAATAACCTGGAAAGTTCATTAAATCTTTGAATTTAGAAGCTGACAAGTGGACGTTGTTGTCATCTGGTATTTGATTAATTATCAAACGAAATCTGGGAAGAGGATAACAAATAGAGTTGACACAATTGTTCATGTTAAAAAAATTAAGACTAATAAAAGCGAAAAGGAATGACAAGGTGTTTGGTTTGTTTTCATCTTAGATTAATTTATTAGGAATAATGCTCCCATTACGGCATCATATTACAAGTGTGTTGTTGTGATGGGATTTTTGTTGCAAATTTAATATAATGACATATTTGCAAAGCGTATTTTTTTCATAGGATATAATTGTTAAAAAACATACAAACATAATTTTATTAACTTTATATTTTTTAAATTAAGTAAAATAATATTAGTATTGACAACATTTATCATTAAGTCTATAATACGTTAAGTTAAAAAAATATCAAAAAAGGAGCTTTTATGAAATTGAAAAAAATGTTATCACTACTGCTGGCAGTAATGCTTGTTTTCTCAATGACTGCATGCCAGCAAAAAGAAGTTGAACAGCCAGCTGAAGCGAATAAATCGGAAGAGCTTGTAAGCACTTCTGTTCAGGGAGAGGGAACTGGAAAATACGGCCCATTTAAGGTTGAAGTTACTTTGGAAAATTCCGAAATTAAAGATATTAATGTTACAGAAAGCTCAGAGTCAGGGTTCACTGAACCTGTAATTGCTCAGTTAACTAAACAGATGATTGATTCAAATTCTGTTGATGTTGATGCTGTTACAGGAGCAACTTTAACAAGTTTTGCATTTATCAATGCTGTTAAAGATGCTGTAGAACAGTCGGGTGCGGCGCTTACTGCAAAAGAAGTTAAAGCAGTAGAGGAAAAGGTTGAAGATGCTTCAACTGACATAGTAATTGTAGGAGCCGGTGGAGCAGGACTTACAGCAGCAATCGAGGCTACTAACAAAGGAGCAAACGTAATAGTTGTTGAAAAAAATGCATTTATGGGTGGAAATACTAACTACGCAACAGGTGGTATGAATGCAGCCGGAACAAAATATCAAGAAGAAAAAGGAATAGAAGATAGTCCGGAACTTTTCTATGAAGATACTATGAAGGGTGGAAAAAATCTTAATAATCCGGAACTTTTAAAGGTATTTACAGAAAATTCTGCTGATACAATTTATTGGCTTGAAAGCATTGGTGCTAGCCTGTCTGAAGTTGGAAGATCAGGAGGACAAAGCGTAGATAGATTACATAAAGCACCTGGTGGAATGCCAATAGGAACTCATTTAATGGATGTTTTTAGCAATCAGGTTAAGGAACTTGGAATTGAAGTTAGATTAAACACTAAGGCAGTTGAGATATTGTCAGAAGGAAATACTGTAACTGGAATTAAAGTTGAAAATGAAGATGGAAACAGCTACACTATTAATGCAAAAGCTGTAATATTAGCTACAGGTGGATTTGGAGCAAACCCTGAAATGGTTGAAAAATATAATCCAGCGCTTAAAGGATTCGGAACTACAAACTCACCGGGAGCAACAGGTGATGCATTGGCAATGGTCGAAAATCTCAATGTTTCATTGACTGATATTGATCAGATACAAACACATCCTACAGTTGTTCCAAAAATCAACGAAATGATTACCGAAGGTATAAGAGGTGACGGTGCTATACTTGTTAATCATGAAGCTCAGAGATTTATAAATGAACTTGAAACAAGAGATGTTGTATCAAAGGCTATACTTGAGCAAAACGGAGCTACTGCATTCTTGGTTCTTGATAATCAAACATATAAAGATGCATCTACTTATGAAAAATATAAAAATCAAGGTCTTTTAAAGGAAGCTCAGACGCTTGCAGAACTTGCTGATATTATGAAAGTTGACGCAGCTACTTTAGAAGCAACAGTTGCAAAATACAATGAAGCTGTTAAGGCGAAATCAGACCCTGATTTCGGCAGAACATCATTGGAAGTTGAACTTGTTGAAGGACCTTTCTACGCAGTTGAAATATCCCCTGCAGTTCACCACACAATGGGCGGTGTTACTATCAATACAAGCACACAGGTTATGAACGAATCCGGCGAACCGGTTGTAGGATTGTATGCTGCAGGTGAAGTTACTGGAGGAATTCACGGCGGAAACAGAATCGGTGGAAACGCAGTTGCTGACATAACTGTATTCGGAAGAATAGCTGGAGATAATGCAGCAGCTTTTGTAGGAAAATAATTAAAAAGTTCCGGATATAGGCGGGGCGTAATAGGGAAGTTTGTACTTTCTTACGGTAAGGCACAGGATATTTCGGTATCCTGTGCCTTTTCCGTTTTCACCACCAGCTGTTTGTATTGGCGGTGGGCGAAAGCCCGCTGTCAATACAAACAGCTGGTCTACCTTAAAGAGTAGTAAACGTATCCTCACGCCCCACATTTTCCTGTTGCTTTTTCGCTCTCTGTCCGTTACAAATGAGAGCAACCAATTTTTTTGAAACCGTAGGGTTTCGTGAGACGTCATTCCATTACCGTGGAGTGGCGGCTTTTGCTATTTCACAATCATAGGCATCGCTCCTTTCATAGTCTAATTATTATATATAATAGCAATTAGACTATAGCCATATATTCAAGACTAATGTATAATTTAACAAGGAATAAGTCTTTGATGAGGTGACAAAGGATGGCACAAAAATATAAGGTCTGGATTGCAGATGACAAAGAGCATTTTGAATTTGGGAATGAACAGAAAAAGAAAAAAGACTTTCCCTTTGGGGAAAGTCTGATGGATTTGCTGTATTTGGATGTGTGGTCTGACAGCAGTTTTTTGAGGGAATGGGTAACGCTCTCATGGAACTGTATTCTTCCAAGGAACAGCGGTATGCAGATGAATTCTTAACTGTATTGGACACGATAGCGCCCAAACATATCTACTTTGAACTGCTTCGTTTGGAATGGCGGGAACGTTTGGAACAGGCGAATCGACAAAATTATGAGGATATTGTGAACCTGCTGCCTCGCAAGGTATTGACGCACATTCCATCCAATATTCACACCATGCAGGAACAGATTAAAACAATCTTTGCCTATGTACTGGATTTGGACACCAGCTCCAAGGAGCCAGTACGGAAGAAGATGGTTCGGTATTATAATCACCGTGGCAGTGACCAGCTAAATACTTTTCAATTCCAGCCCCAGCCCATGAGTTTTGAGGTTATAGATAAGAGGACATTTACGGAGGTGTTGTATCCCAATGATATTTATGACATCATTGACTACTTTGTCCGTGAGTTTGTAAAGCGTGGACAGCCTGTACGTATCTGCAAAAACTGCAAGCGGTATTTTGCCATTGTTGAGCGTACTGATGCGGAATACTGCAATCGTCCCATAGACGATAAGGGTCGTACCTGCAAAAATATGGGAGCTATTACCCTTTGGAATGAAAAGCGAAAAGATGATGAAATCTTTAAAGTTTACCGCAGAGAGTACAAAAAACGCTTTGGGTGGATTAAGGCAAGGAAAATCGAGCACGATGCTTTCTATGCTTGGAGTCAAAAGGCCAGAGAACAGAAGGCAAGATGTGAAGCTGGGGAAATCCGCTTGCAAGAGTTTACTGAGTGGCTAATGAATTCATAATGGTTTCTGGATTTTGGTAACACAGGGAGGGATATAAATGCTGATATTTTTACTTGCACTTATTGATGATGAAGGTGACCGTCAAAAATTCACAATGATTTTTAATCAGTATCATATCCAAATGGAGAAGGTTGCCATGCGTATATTGTCGGAACAAAGGGATGCAGAAGATGCAGTTCAGAATGCCTTTATGCAAGTTATAAAGCACTTTGAAAAAGTTACAGAGATTCCCTGTGAGGAATTATTGTTTTGGCTCATTTCTATAACGAAGAACGAAGCTCTCATGATTTGGCGAAAAAATAAAAAAACAGTACCTCTGGAGGATTGGAACGTATTCACGTCAGCATCCGATAGCGACATGGATTATAAGGCATTAGTGGCTCTTTTTATGCGTATGCCGGAAACATATCGTGCGGTACTTGAAATGAAACTGTTGTTGAATTATACAGATCGTGAGATTGCTCAGCATTTAGGCATCACCGAAACCGCAGTCAGCACTCGTGCCAGCCGAGGTCGTCTGTTACTGCAAAAGCTTGTGAGAAAAGAGGGATTTCACATATGACTGATGAAGAAGTTGATAAACTTATGCGCAGAATTTTACTGGATGCATTGCAGTTGGAGTGGGCTGATTACTTAAAAAATACTTCTCCTGTGGAAACATCAAAACAATACCGTTATGCAATGCAAAAAATGCTTGCTGATCCTCTGGCGTGGTATCGTAAAGAGACTCGTCCAATATGGAAAAAATCACTTCAGGTCGTGGCATCCATTGTAATGGCTTTCACTATTGCTCTTGGATCGCTTATGGCTGCAAGCCCTACTGTTCGGGCTGCAGTTCTGCAATGGGTCAGAGAGTGGTATGATACACATATTGTTTATCAATATTCAGGGGAAGCAACACAGGCAGAAATGCCTCAATATCAAATTGCAGATTTGCCAGAAGGTTATGTGGAGATTGACAGGAGTGAATTACCGGGCTATGTAAGCGTGACTTATCAAAATGCAGACGAAGAAATTTTATATCTGGATTACTCATTTATCCAGCAGGGTGCGGCATCTGATTTTGTGACAGATAGCATGGAGGTATCTGAAATTACAGTAAACGGATGTCACGGACAACTATTTCTATCGAAAACACCAGAGCAAACAAGCGCTATCACTTGGATTGACGTGGATAAAAATCTACAATTCACTGTGGATGGTTTCTTGAATGAAACAGAAATTTTGAATGTAGCTGAGAGCGTTTTTTGGAATAAAAAATAAAATAAAAAAATATATAAAAATTTGTGAGAAATTTACCTTCTGCTGCATTTACATAATAGAAACACACAAAGTATTCTCTGTTAAAATGTAGAAGGAGGTGATTTTTATGAAAAAGAGTATTTTTGCTATTGTGTTACTGCTTGTGCTGACACTTTCAATGTCAGCTGAGGCGGCGGAAACCCGAGCGATTCGCAGTCGACCCAGTTTATCATTTAGCGGAACTACCGCAACCTGCTCGGTTGACTGCAAAAGCGGAAACTCCAAAGATGATTTATCCGTAACCCTGACCCTTTGGCGAGGGAAAACGTTGGTTGATTCTTGGAGTGACTCAGGAACTGGGCGAGTTATTCTATCTGAACAATGCACAGTTAAAAAAGGTCAGAACTACAAGCTAACCTTGTCCTATTCGGTGAATGGACAAGCACAATCTTCTGTATCTGTTACCGGTACGTGCCCATAGCCATAGAACTATACCCTCCTAATCCGTATGATAAGAGCCATGCACTCTACCTGGTTTGATTAATCTTAGATTGGGATACGATGGGTAATTTGAAAGTTTATAATAAGGAATAAATATGGTGTCATACAAAGAAACTTAAATTTAAAAAGGAAAGAAGGTTTATTTATGAACAAAGTTTTTTCGTCCCTATTAGCATTGTGTGTTGCTGTATCAATGCTTGCATCATCAGCTATTACGGCAATGGCTGCCCCAGTGTATGAGGGTAACGACTCCACCACTACTATAACAACTGAATATGAGGCAGTATTAGAACAGTCAAAGATTTACAATCAACAAAGGAGTGCAAGAGGCATTGATCCTTTGGTAGAATTTGAAAAGGGATTTACCAAGAGAGCCGCTTTATCGGAAGCGGAATTAAAAGGAATGGGGTATTCCAAAGAAGAAATAACTGCACTAAAGGAGTATTTGAAAGGCAATATCTCGTTTGAAGCTGCAGCAACTAGAGCCTCGGCCGATCTTACAGCAACACTGACTAACTCTAAGCATACCACAACACGATATACCTGTAAATATAGTTGGTCATGGGACAAAACACCAATAGGTCTGGGTGAAGATGCATTTGCTTTGGCAATGTCTGGAATTGACTCGAAGAGCAAAGCCTTTGAAACAAAAAAAATGAGTAGCTCAGCATCAGTAAGCTTTCATTATACAGATGGTACCTTCTACAAAACCGAAACTCCATCGACATCCACAAGTGGAAATTCTGTAAAATGCACCTTTGACTCATATAAAATGAATAGTTTGGGAGATCGCTGGGTCTGGGCCAAGAGCGGATATATTACATTGTCTATTGCACCAGCCGTTTCTAACAGCACAACCTTTGAATGCGCACGAGCATATGGTGAATATGCTCACTCCACTACATCTTCAGGAACGATAGATATTTCTGTAACCGTTGATGCCGCGGGTTCAATTACTGTTTCTTTCACCCACAGTAAGGGTAACACCAAAAGAACGCTTTGGGGGTATAAACAAATCATTTTTTACAATGACGGCACATCTCATGAAGAATCCTAATTTGGCGCTAACTAAATAATATAATACTACCAGTGCAGGTCCTCGTTAACGGGGGCCTGCAAATTGAAATCTTTGAGAGAGGAGTATGTCCATGGGTAAGGTGTTTTGGAAATCCGGTTTTTTGATTTGCTTATTATTTTGTTTAGTTTCTTGTCAAACAAATACTAATAAAGGTTCAATAGACCCTGCTACATACACGTGGCCAGTTACCGACTCATTATCAACTGAAATAGAGTATAGAGAAGGGGGGAAAATTAAATATGTACATGCTCAAACTGGTTATGCGGATGCAAGCGGTATATATGAAGATGTAAATTACTGGACTGTCTATATTGAAAATGTAGAGCTTGGGGATATTGAAAACTATATTGCCCAGTTGAAATCATATGGTTTTTCATACTTTAGTTTTGATGAATCTGAGGAAGAACCTAATGTTGAATTTGTCTGGCCAGGTTATTTTATGTGGGATGGCACGACCGAAAAATATATCATCAAAATTTATTTAAACGAAGAAAAACAAGAAATGAAAAACGCGGAAACTAACGAAACGTTCTATTATAATTTGCGTCTGGAATTATTAGATAACAATATATGGAAACCGCATTAATTGACAGGCAACAAAGTTAATTAATTTTATCCCTTAAGTACTGAATTAATGAATATGCGTACCTCTGATGAATATATTTGTAGTTATTGTCATAAGCCCTATATACTATTATATAGATGAGGTCGTACAAAATAGTAAGGCTTACTAGTTTTGCTCCGCATCACCCTAATTACTATGGAGCTTTTCACGTGATTATGCTGAATGATGTAATGCGGCAAGCAGGACAAGCATAGCCCAAAATAGAAGCAACCAACAAGGAGACATATCTCTGTCGGTTGCTTCTATTTTGGCCAATGGTTATTGACTACGAAATAATACAAACTCTCAACCGATTTGCTTGACAGCCTTTTCTCTAACTTCCCTATGAAGCCCGCCTTTTCCGGAACTTTTTATATAACAGCCATTGCAGGGAAATAATTTATAATTAACAGGAAGCTTCCCCAATAACATGGTGAGCTTCTTTGTATTGCAAAGAAAATGCTGTTAAAGATACAAATATACAATGCAAATATGCACAGAGTTTTTAGTAAACTAATTGTTGTGGAAATTAATTATGAATTAGTTTATAATAAAAGCCATTACGACGTGAAACTATAGAAATAGGGAAGGATAATAAATGAAATTTATATTAGATACACATACACACACATTGGCCAGCGGCCACGCTTACAGTACCATACGTGAAATGGCTGCTGCAGCAAAAGAAAAAGGATTAGAGCTTCTGTCCATAACAGAGCACGGACCTAAAATGCCAGGTTCAGCTACAGATTTCTATTTTGCAAATTTGGGTGCAGTTGACAGAAACATGTACGGTGTTGAATTGCTTATGGGTTCTGAAGTGAACATAATGGATTACGAAGGAAATGTGGATTTGAAAGATAGCTTGCTAAAAAATTTAGATATTGTTATTGCAAGTATGCATTTGCCGTGCATTGCACCGGGAACAAAAGAAGAAAATACGAAAGCCTATTTAAATGTTATGAAAAATCCATATGTAAACATAATAGGTCATCCTGATGACAGTAACTTTTTAGCGGATTTTAAAGCTCTTGTTTTAGGAGCAAAAGAACATAATGTTTTGCTTGAATTAAATAACTCTTCTCTTGATCCTAATAATTACAGAAGAGATACAAAGAAAAATGATATTGAAATGCTTAAATTGTGCAAGGAATATGGTGTTCCTATAGTAATTGGCAGTGACGCTCATACAGATACTGCAGTGGGAAGTCATGATTTGGCAATGGAAGTAATAAAAGAAGCAGAATTTCCCATTGAACTTGTTATAAATCGTTCTGTTGAAGAATTAAAAAAATTTATAAAAAAATATTAATTTAATGGTTTGTAACGAGCATAAAAACGTGTTTGAATTTTTTGAGAAATAGTAAAAAAATTTCAAAAATAATTTCGCATTACTTCATTAATAAAAACATATGCTGAGGGAACTATATAATCGGAGGTGTTTTTATTGAAATTAAGAGATATAATGTCCAGAGAAATTGCCAGCTTAAAACAAGATGACTCAATAGAAGCTGCAGCTCAATTAATGAAACAACATGATGTAGGCTCAATTCCTATTACTAATCAAGGAAAAGTTATTGGTATCGTCACAGACAGAGATATTACTCTAAGATCTGTTGCATCAAATAATCAATCTAAGTCGCTAAAGGAAGTTATGACTTCAAATCCATCAGTAGGCTCTCCTGAAATGGATGTGCATGAAGCTGCAAGAATAATGGGTGAAAAGCAGATACGAAGACTGCCGGTTGTAGAAAATAACTGTCTCGTAGGAATGGTCTCATTAGGGGATATTTCTGTGGAGTCAAAGCTTCAGGACAATGCAGAAGTTGCTCTGAAAAACATATCAAAACCTTCATCTAACGCTTTTAAATAGCGGATTATTAAAAGCAAAACAGGATAGCTCCTGTTTTGCTTTTTGCTTGTCATTGAAATGAAATTGCTCTTGCAGTATATGCTCATTGTAGTTTTCTAATTATAAAAAATTTCTTTGTTAAATAAGTAATTTAGTCAAAATGCTGCAGCTAAGTATGAATACAGAATGAAAAGCCTTGGAAAATCAACATTCCACAAGAGTTTCTATTGCTGGATGTTTGACTTTATGATATAATGTCGAAATATAAAGTTTAAAGAACGTTAAAATGTGATTATTAGAAGAATAAGAAAAGGTTTGGATATAAAGATATGTTCAAGAAAAGTAACCATAAATATAAAATAATATATAATAATTATCAGTTTTATGAAAGTTCTGCACTGATTGGATTTATAAGAAATCAAATGACAGAAGGCTATTATCTTTGTGGAATGATAGGAGAATTTTGCAACATATTAAAATTTTGTTATGCAAAGACTAAGTCTCCAAAATCATGCGCAATTTTCCGTAAACGTTTAGACGAACAGATAGATGCAGAGATAGAAAATATGAAAAACGAGGGTGCGAAAATTATATGCCAGAATAATTTGTACATAATATTTGAAGTTGATTCTTATGAAGTTGTTGAGACGAAGTTAGAAATAGCGGAAAAAAAGCAAAACAATTTACTTAGTGTTCCTATAAAAAAATCTATAGTTTTTATTTCGGTGCTACTTGTGCTTTCTGTAATCGGCTTGATTTTGAAAATATTATTGATAGAAAACGGGAACTTACATATTAACATTTTGAGTTTAGTGATTTGCTTAGCTCTAATTATAAATTTTCTTTTTTATTTTACAGGTGATATGCACGATATTATTTTCGGTATGGGGACATGCACAGATGGTAAAATATATTTTTCTACCCGCACAAAATTCAAAGATATGTTGTTTCATGTTGGAGATATATTTAAGTTCGGAATATTATTGGGAAGTATTTGCATTAGTGTAGCAATTTTATTAATTGCAAATGATGAAGTAATAGCTATTGATGTTTTAAAAATGTGGTTGATATGCTGTATTGGTGGTTATGCATCCAGGTTGCGCTACCAACGATCATATATATACCTGCTGCTAATTGAAGTGCTATTGGTGACATTAGGTTAATAGTATCAAGATTGTCAATGAGATAATTCAAAATGTGCAAGATGACAATGACAGCGTCCATGTACACACGAGTGTTTATAATTAACATAGACGGAATTTTACATCTTGTGTTATACTGTTCATAGCGAAAAGCTCATTTTGTTGTTTGTTATGAATAAAACATGCAATATTTGAAGAGGATTTTATGGATGTTAAGAGAGTTAAGAATGTTATTAAAAAGGTTGTTTTTATTATAGGTATATGTTTGCTATTAAACAGTCTAAGTAAAGATGTTGTTTATAATGAATATATTGATGAGTCCGCAGAAACTCTGACTTCTGAGTTAGACAATATATATTATTCATGGTTTTATAATATAATGGAGGTTAGCAAGAATGAAGCTGTTGTTCGATATTGCATGATGGGTGGTAATGTCCGATTGGGAACGCTGTCTGTTATTAATAATACAACATTGAACATTCAAGCAGAAAAAAGAAATGGAGATATTAAGCTTCTATTAATTGATGATGCCTCAGAAGAAGTTGTTTTTTTTGATAACATTATTAATAATTATAATGATTTTTCGTTAGAAAAAGGAGTATATCAAGTTTATTTAGTTGGCAGCTGGTTCTCTGGAAAGTTTAGTATGACTTTTTCTGATGCATTATTTGAAGATTACAATTCTTAAATTTCTATAATATTAAGTGTAGCGTAGATTTAACAGTAAATTGATAGCTTTTTTAAGCTATATAAGCTCACAATATATTAAGCACTTATCAAAAAGAAGGTGAATAAAAAGTTCTCCTTCTTTTTATTATTGACAATAAAGTAACAGTTTTATCAACAAATGCTTTTAAATTGCTGGATGTATTGCTATCCTGCAAAATTAATTAATTTGTCTCTAGATTTAACATTGACCTTTGTGCAGCACAAAGTGTTATGATAAAAAAAAGATACAATTATTGACTTAAATTGTAGACTATAGTATTATAATTAGGAGAGAAAAGATGAAAAAAATTATTAAAAATTTAACAATCGTTACAGTGTTAGCATTAATGCTTACTGCTTGCGCAGCACCAGCAGAAGAAACACAGGAGACACAAAAACCAGTTGAAGAAGCAAAGTATACAGCAGGAGTATATACAGGTGGAGGTAAAGGGTTTGAGGGAAGTATGACTGCAGAAGTTACACTTTCTGAAACAAAAATAGAAGATATAAAAGTTACTTCAAACGAAACACCAGATATTGGCGGCAAAGCAATGCCTCAAATAATTGATAAAATTTTGGAAACACAAAGACTTGATGTAGATACAATTTCGGGAGCAACAAAATCATCTGAGGGACTTTTAACAGCAGTTACAAAAGCTCTTCAAGAAGCTGATGTAGATGTAGAAGCATTAGGCGGTACTTTTATAGAGGAAGAAGCTGTTCTTCCTGCATCTGAACGTTTAAAAGAAATTACCAAAGAAGGTGCAGAAGAAGGAGTTAGAAAATTTGAATTCGAAGCTGACGGATCAACATGTACTACAAGCTTTGTAATTGGAACTAATGGTACTAAAGTTACTAATGTTGAATTTTTAGGCGATCCATGTGTTGGAAATACAACAGGTATAATACATTTGATAGACGGAATGGAAATGACTGATGTTATAGAAGATTTTGAAGGTATTAAGTGTCCAGGAGCTAACGATGTTTCATCATGTCCAGATCAGCTTGCAAAAGGTCTTAAAGAAATTTTAAATCTTTATGCAATTGAAAGCGGAGACAATTCAAAAGATACAGATGAAATGTTAAATGCCGATAATGGTGATAATGATGACAATGTTGACGGAGAAGAAGATTCAAAGAAATTTAGTGGTTGCGGAGGCAACTGTCTTGCATGTGGAGGAGCATGCTTCCCAAGATCATAATAAAAATTAACATAAGAAGGTAATTATATGAATGTTTGTAAAGATGGTTTATTAAGTGTTTCAAAGTTTGCAGAAATTTGCAACATAACAGCTGAAACATTAAGATATTATGATAGGGAGGGATTGCTTACTCCGGATTATATAGACCCGCAAACATTATATAGATACTATTCGGTTGAAAGATACAGATGTGTAAAGGTTATTTGTGAGCTTAGAAAACAAAATTTTTCAATTTCGCAGATTAAAGATTTGTTTGATAACGCGGACAGGGATTTTGCGAAGGACATCCTTGAGAAAAATTTAAAAACAATAGATATACAGATTCAGCAGCTTCAGAACAAAAAAGAAAATTTGGAACTGAAGATTAGATATCTAAACGGTGAAAACTTATTGGATAGATGTAATATTATCGAGGAAAAATTATTTGATGATCGATATTCCTTAGTTAAAGAAACAAACAGGGAAATAACAAATTACAACGATTTTTTCTATACAATGTCTGCTGTTGAAAAAAATCTGAGCCAAAACGAAGATTTTTTTATACAAATTTTTTCCAATACTTGTTATATGGCTTTAGTTAGGGAAAACCCTGAATGGAGTTCTTACAAGGATTCGCCTGTAAGTATTGCAATTCAATTAAACAATAAGTGTGATATAGTTCCTGAGGGCTTCTATTTGCATAAGAGTAAGTCGGGAAAATATGTGTGCATGATTAGTAAATGCAGAATTTTTGATCGAAAAAATCAAATTGAAAAAATGTTGAATTATATAGCAGATAAGGGATATAAAATCAGCGGTGATATAAGAGTAATATTCTTGGCAGGGCAGGTTCTTATAAGTCCTTGTATTAATATGTATTGTGAGTTCCAAATACCAGTAGAATAACAGAAGAAAGCCTGAATAACCTTTGTATAGATAAAGGTTGCAAGATGTATAAAAGTCGTAAGATTAAAATGAGATCTTACGACTTTTTATGTTTGAAAATTGTATAAACAGTTGTATTGTGGTAAAATATAAGCAAGAAAATTTGTGCTGTGCTTGTATGCGATGTATCTTATTTCAGAAGTTCATCTATTTGCAATGTTATTGACACGAATTTTTTTGCTGATATAATAATTAATATATTCTTTACGAAAGGGGAAAAATATGGGATCAACACAACAATCACTTTCCAGAAACGTTGCAGAGCATCTTCGCAATATGATTTTAGTTGAAAAAAAATATGAACCTAGCGAAAAACTTCCAAATGAAAGAGCTCTGGCAGAACAAATGGGGGTAAGCCGCCCATGCATAAGAGAAGCTATAAAATATTTAGTTGCAAGTGGTGTTCTAACTATCAGAAGAGGTGTTGGGACATTTGTAAGTGAAAACCCAGACGTTATTCCGGATCCATTCGGTTTTAATACGGTTGGAAATCAAAAAAAATTATTATCTGATTGGTACAATGTCCGAATGATTCTCGAAGGAGAGGCTATGAAAATGGTTGTTGAAAATGCTACTGATCAAGAAATTGATAACATAAGGTATTTGGCGGAAGAAGAAAAGAAATTAATTATAGAAGATAACAAGGCTTTTGTTGAGGCTGATCAAAAATTTCATAAAGCGCTGGCGGATGCTACACATAATGATATAATGAAAAAAATACTACCATCTTTACATGAATGGATGTATTTTGGTATCATATCAAACAATTATGAAATGCTTGGACCAGATTTGAAAACTAATGCATTTGAAAACCATGATAATATTCTGAAATTTATAATGGCACGTGATGGTGAAGGTGCTAAACTAGCAATGCGGTATCATATGATTAAAGGATTGAAAGATTTAATATAAAAGATTAGAAAAATAAAAATCTGCTAACATGTTGTCAGCAGATTTTTTGACGCTTAAATAATTATTTGTAAAATATATAATTTAGATATTATGAAAATACAGAGTAGTAATACCACCTCTTTAAGATGTTAGATTAAAAGTTTGATAATAAAATATCAAAATCGTTGATAAATGAACAAATAATAATTATAATTTTTGTATTTAATATTGACAATTAATAATGCATTGTGTATAATACCTTCAAGAGGTAATACCACGAATTTGTTAATTATATAAGCTATGTGTAGTGCGAGAGTTTATGTCTTGAATATTAACGAGGAAAACGATTATGTTTTTGCTACTAATTTTAAACTATAAAGATAGAATTATAATTAGAAAAATAAGTAAAGTAATTTTTGTTTAATAATAGGATTTGGAGTGCGCTAGTTGTAATTCGTTAAATAGTAATAAAATGTTTTTTATGTTTTGACAATAATTTGGGTGCTGTATTTGTCGGTGGAAGGAATAAGAATCAGCAAATATGATGGACATGCTTGTTATATGAATGTTCAGGGCCTGATGTTGTGGAAAACGTATTATAAATATATATATTAGGAGGAAGTAATAAAATGAAAAAGGTTATATCAATATTATTAGTGTTGTCTCTTGTGTTTTCACTTTCTGCATGTAGCGGAGGAGACAAAGATAGTTCTTCATCCGAACCGGCGGCTTCGTCTCCGTCTGATGAGAAAATAGTAATAAGGGTTGGAACTGCAACAGAACTTGATAGCCATTATGCATTGGGAGCTCAAGAGTTTGAAAAAAAAGTAGAAGAATATACTGATGGCAAAGTAGATGTTCAGATATTCCCTAGCGGTCAATTGGGGAATGAAAGAGATATGATAGAAGGTTTAAGTTTGGGAACGTTGGAAATGGTAGTTAGTTCAACTGGACCTCTCCCTAATTTTTCAAAAGATTTTCAGGTTTTTGACCTTCCGTTTTTAATTACAGACAGAGAAAAGGCATATGAGGTAATGGACGGAGAAATAGGGCAACAAATTTTAGCTACTCTTGAGCCTCTAGGAATTAAGGCGTTGGGATTTTGGGAAAATGGATTTAGAAATGTCTCAAATAATAAACAAGAAATAGTTACGCCGGATGACATTGCAGGAAAGAAAATAAGAACTATGGAAAATCCAATACACATATCAACATTTCAACAGCTAGAAGCGATACCAACACCGATGGCTTGGTCTGAAGTTTTTACAGCCTTGCAGCAAGGTACTATAGATGGTCAAGAAAATCCTCTTGTTGTATTTAACTCGAACAAGCTGTATGAAGCTCAAAAATATCTGTCTTTGACTGGACATGTATACTCTCCGGCGGTAATGCTTATAAGCCAATCTGCTTTTGATAGTTATCCTAAAGAAGTGCAGGATGCTATTGTAAAAGCTGAAAAAGAAGCAAGAACTTGGGAAAGAGAGTATTGTATAAAAATGGACAATGAGCTAGTAGATACAATAAAATCATATGGTGTTACAGTAACTGAGGTTGATAAATCTTTATGGCAGGAAGCATGCCAACCGGTGTATGATCAATATGCTGATGAAATCAATCAAGATTATGTAAATGCTTTAAAAGGCAATTAAATAGAGAAAAATGGGGGGGATGGAGAACATAAGTACTCCATCCTTTACCATGAATGATGCAAGGTGTTTAATGGAGGTACAATGAAAAAAATATTAAAATTTCTAGATAATTTTGAGGAGAATGCTATAACTGTACTGCTCCCGTGTATGGTTATCATAATTTTTGTAGCAACATTTTTTAGATTTACTAAAATAATGATTATTCCTTGGTCTGAAGAAGCGGCTAGATATATGATGATTTGGATTGTATTTCTAGGAATTGGTGTTGGTGCTAAGAATAACGCACATTTTACAGTTGACAATTTTGTTAATGCATTACCTGAATCAACTAAGAAATATACATTTATGCTAAGAACTTTAATTATCTTAGGGTTTTGCGGATTTATGACATATGTTTCTGTCGGGCTTGTATCTAAGCTGTTTAAAATGGGACAAGTTACGCCTGCTATGCAGCTGCCTACATGGATAGTATATTCAGCTATGCCTGTTGGGCTAACTCTTATGCTCGTGCGTACTTTGCAGTATGCAATAAGAAAATTTGTAGATGAAAATGCACAGGAGGTGGAATAAATGGCCATTACTTTATTCGGTACTTTGGGACTTATGCTGCTGCTAAATGTTCCTATTTCCATTTCTTTGGGGATAGCAGCTATTATAGCTCTTACAACTGGAACGATGAATACAAACATAGTAATAATAGCACAAAGGTTGTTCACATCTCTCGATAGCTTTCCATTAATGGCTGTGCCTTTTTTTATCCTTTCAGGAGATTTGATGGAAAAAGGAGGAATATCCAAAAGGCTAATTGAATTTGCAAGAGTTTTGCTCGGGAGGCTCCCGTCTAGTTTGTCTATTATTACAACTATAGCTTCCGCATTTTTTGGTGCAATATCCGGATCAAATGCGGCAACAGTAGCGGCAATAGGAGGAATCATGATTCCAAATATGGAAAAAGCCGGTTATCCTAAGGACAGAGCTGCAGCTGTAGCGGCTTCATCTGGAACTTTAGGGGTTGTCATTCCGCCTAGCATATCAATGGTTACATATGCTATTATCGCAAATGTTTCAATTGGAACTATGTTTATGGCTGGATTTGTTCCTGGACTTATGTTAGCATCTGTAATTATTCTCGTAGCAATTATTACTTGCGGAAAATATGAAATAAAGCAAAATGAAAATTTGACTGTAGATAAATTTTTAAGATCATTTATAGATGCCATATGGGCATTACTAATGCCAATAATAATTCTTGGCGGAATATACGGAGGTATTTTTACTCCTACTGAAGCTTCTGCTGTAGCTGTTGTATATTCGTTTATTGTGGCGATGTTTGTTTATAAGGAACTTAAGTGGAGAGATTTACCAGCAATATTATCCAAATCTGCTTCATCAACTGCTGCTATATTGTTTGTTGTATGTTTATCAGCGCCATTTTCTTGGCTTATGACCAGTGCTAATATTCCTACTACAATTGCAGGGGCAGTTTTAAATGCTTTTAGCAGTAAATATATAATATTATTTTTAGTTAACTTTGTTTTACTTTTCCTTGGATGTTTCTTAGAAACCCAATCAATAATACTATTGATTACGCCAATGCTTTTGCCGTTGGTTACAGGGCTTGGAGTGCATCCGGTTGCGCTTGGTATAATCATGGTAATTAATACGTCAATAGGGATGATAACACCTCCTATGGCTGTTAATTTATTTGTTGCTAGCGGGATTGCAAAAATATCCATAGGAGATATCAGCAAAAGGATAATGCCTTTCTTGCTGTCAGAAATAGCTGTATTGTTATTAATTACTTATTTCCCTGATATAATAACATGGCTTCCAAAGATTACGGGGCTTATGAACTAAAGTAAAAAAATAATGGTAAGGAGATAAAAAATGAAAGTTGCAATTATAGGCGCAGGTGCTATGGGGAGTATATATGGAGGATTTCTTGCGGAAGCAGGGAATGAAGTATATTTCCTAGATGTTTATAAGGAACATGTAGATAATATTAATCGAGATGGTCTATGGATGGAAGGAACCAGCGGAGACAGATATATAAAAGGTATTAAGGCTACATCTGATCCAAATGAAGTTGGAGTAGTTGAGCTGGCTATAGTTTTTGTTAAGTCCACTATTACTGATATAGCAATAGCGCAAAACAAAGCTGTAATAGGAGAAGATACAATTGTTCTTACTTTGCAAAATGGGTTAGGTAATATTGAAAAACTGGAAACTATTGTTAAGAAAGAACAAATAATAACGGGAACAACTTCTCATGGTGCTAATTTATTGGGGCCCGGAAGAGTAAAACATGCAGGTCATGGAGCTACTGTTATTGGAGAATTGGACGGTAAAGTTACAGAAAAAATAAAAGGCATTGCAAAAGTGCTTGAAGATGCAGGGCTGAAACCTGTAAAAGTATCTACTAATGTTATGGGAATTATATGGGACAAGGTGCTTGTAAATGTTGGAATTAATGCTCTTACAGCTCTTACGGGATTAAAGAATGGACAGCTTCTTGAAAATCCCGAAACAGAAAATATTTTAGGAGAGGCTGTAAAGGAAGCTGAAATGGTTGCAAAAGCTGCAGGAATAAATTTAGCTACTCCAAATCCGGCAGATCACTGTAAGGAAGTTGCAAGAGTTACAAAAGACAATATTTCGTCCATGCTTGCGGATGTAAACAACAAAAGAAAAACAGAAATAAGCAACATAAACGGAGCTATTGTTAGAGAAGGGGAAAAATATAATATAGATACTCCTGTAAATAAGGTGCTTACTAATCTTGTTCTTATGAAAGAGAAAATGTATCAGATAAAGTAAATGAGTTTTTGGGAGCTGGATAGGCTCCTCTTATTTTGCAAAATAAAAAGGAAGATGTATTACCACCAAGAAAGCATTTTGTATAATGAAATTTAGATATTGACAATATAATATCAAACAAACCATTGATAAATAAGCAAAAAATAAAATATAAACAACTATATAACTGTTGACATTTTTATAAAGAGTATATATAATAATTGTCAGAGGTAATACCACGTAAGAAAAACAAATTTTGCGTTTTCAAAATATTTTATGTAGAAAAGCAGTTTAACGGCAAAGGAAAACGATTAATTTCGTTTAAATAAAATATAAAAGGAGATATTAAAATGAAAAAGAAAATGACAATCATGGACTTCAAGAAATTTAAAGAAGAAGGTAGAAAATTTTCATATGTAACGGCTTATGATTATACAACTGCTTCTATTGTTAATGAAAGCAATTGTGAAATAATACTTGTCGGAGATTCATTGGGTATGATAATGCTTGGATATAGCGGAACAACACCTGTTACGATGGATGATATGGTTCACCACATCAGACCTGTTGTTAAAGGAGCACCGGAAACATTTATAGTTGGAGACATGCCTTTTGGATCATACAATGTTAGCAAAGAACAGGCGATCATGAGTGCGAACAGGTTAATAAAAGAGACAGGCTGCGATTGTGTTAAGCTTGAAGGTGGAGTTGAAATGGCTGATACAATAGCTGCAATGGTTAAAGCAGGAATTCCTGTTATGGGACACATAGGACTTACTCCTCAGACAGCAACTTCTTTGGGCGGTTTTAGAGTTCAGGGCGGAACACCGGAGTCAGCTGCAAAATTAATCGAAGACGCTAAAGCCCTTGAAAAAGCAGGCTGTTTTTCAATGGTATTGGAATGTGTGCCAAAAGGAGTAGCTAAAACATTGACAGAAGCTATAAAAATTCCTGTACTTGGTATTGGAGCTGGACCTTATGTTGACTGCCAGGTACTTGTTACTCAGGACTTGCTGGGAATGTACGGCGATTTCAAACCAAAATTCGTAAAATTATTTAAAAACATAAGAAAAGAAATGGTAGAAGGATTAAATGAATTCCACAAAGAAACATTGGAAGGAACTTTCCCATCAGCTGAATATAGCTTCAATGCAAAAGTTGAAGGCTATGAGCTTGATACATTATACGGCGGAGGTAATTCCAAAAAATAATAAAGTACCTAAACAATAAAAATCTATAGTAATGGAGGATTTATGGCTCAAAAATATTTAAGTGATATAGAAATAGCACAGCAAGCAGTGCCAGAAATAATTAACAACATATCTGATAAAATGGGAATACCAGATAAGTATGTTGAAAATTATGGTAAATACAAAGCTAAAATTGATTACAGATACTTGTTGAACGATTTGAAAGATAAAAAAAATTCGAAACTGATTTTAGTAACTGCAATTAATCCTACACCTGCTGGAGAAGGAAAAACAACAACAACCATTGGATTGGGAGATGCTCTTTCAAAACTTGGTAAAAAAACGATAATTGCCCTTCGGGAGCCTTCATTAGGTCCGGTTTTCGGAGTTAAGGGAGGAGCTGCAGGAGGAGGTTATGCACAGGTTATTCCAATGGAAGACATAAACCTGCATTTTACCGGAGATTTTCATGCTATAGGAGCTGCAAATAATCTGTTGGCTGCTATGATTGACAACCATATACATCAGGGAAATAAATTAAATATTGACACAAGAAGAATAGTATGGAGAAGAGCTGTTGACATGAATGATAGGCAGTTGCGCCACATAGTCGATGGTTTAGGTGGAAAAAGTGAAGGTGTTACAAGAGAAGACGGGTTTGATATTACAGTGGCTTCTGAAGTAATGGCTGTATTCTGTCTTTCAAACGACATCTCTGAGTTAAAGAAAAACCTTTCTAATATAATTGTTGCTTATACAAGAGATGGACAACCTATTACGGCAGGACAGCTTAAAGCTCAAGGTGCAATGGCTGCATTGTTAAAGGATGCGCTAAAACCCAATCTTGTACAAACTTTGGAAGGAACTCCGGCATTCATTCACGGCGGACCATTTGCAAATATTGCTCACGGATGTAATTCAGTTATTGCGACAAAAATGGCAAGTAAAATCGCAGACTATACTATAACGGAAGCAGGATTCGGAGCAGATCTTGGTGCTGAGAAATTCATTGACATTAAATGTCGCAAGACAGGTTTAAAACCAAACGCTGTTGTAATAGTTGCAACAGTAAAAGCGTTAAAATATAACGGTGGGGTTCCTAAGACAGAGTTAGGAGAAGAAAACCTTGATGCTCTCGAAAAGGGACTTCCAAATCTTCTTAAGCATGTTGAAAACATTACTCAGGTGTTCAAACTTCCTGCGGTGGTTGCAATAAATAAGTTTCCTACAGATACAGAAGCTGAACTTAATCTTATAAAAGAAAAATGTAAAGAGCTTGGTGTAAATGTGGCACTTTCCGAAGTCTGGGGAAAAGGGAGCCAAGGCGGAATAGAGCTTGCTCAGGAAGTGTTAAGACTTTCCGATAAAGAAGGCTCAATGGAATTTGCATATGAATCAAATGCTTCCATAAAAGAAAAAATAAGAGAAATATCAAAAAAATTATACGGAGCAGATGATGTTGAGTTCTCTTCTAAAGCAAATAAGGAAATAGCAAATTTTGAAAAACTTGGTTTTGGAAATCTTCCGATATGCATGGCAAAGAATCAATATTCATTGACAGATGATCCTAAGGTTCTTGGGAGGCCAAAAGGATTTAAGATTACAATAAGAGACATTACAATTTCTGCAGGAGCAGGATTCTTAGTTGCTTTAACAGGCGATATTATGAAAATGCCAGGACTTCCAAAGGTCCCTGCTGCAGAAAGCATAGACGTAGACATGGAAGGAAAAATAATAGGATTGTTTTAATGCTAAAAGGCTGCAATGCAGCCTTTTAACAAAATTTCAGCAAAGGAGTTGTTGTTTTGAGCAATGCTTGTTTTACGCCAAAAGAAACTTCTGAAGTTCTGATTACATCAGCACAGAATAAAGTAGCTATGACTACTCGAAAAAGATTGATTATGAGTATAATGGCAGGACTTTATATTTCCTTGGGAGCGCAAGGGTTTATGGCTTCATATGACAATCCATTTATAAGAGCAGCCGTTTTTCCGGTTGGATTGATGCTCATTGTGCTTGTAGGAGGAGAACTTTTTACCGGGAACTGCCTTATGACATTTGCTTATCTTCAGAAAAAAATTACGCTTAAAGATTATATGTCAAGTCTAATGCAGGTGCTTATTGGTAATTTCTTGGGAGCACTATTAGCGGTGGCGCTTTTGTATGCAGGAGGAGTGTACAATAACACTTTTCTTTCGGAAACCATAGTAAAAATAGCTAATTCAAAGTTATCGCTTACATTTATGGAGGCAATGTACAAGGGAATTTTGTGTAATATTTTGGTTGCACTGGGTGTGTGGTTTGCCACAACTGCAAAAGATACTACAGGTAAAATATTGGGATGCTGGTTTCCTATAATGCTTTTTGTACTTAGCGGATATGAGCATGTTGTTGCTAACATGTTTTATCTTCCAATGGCTGCAATTTTTGACCATTCTATAACATTGTCGAAAATATTTGCTGCTAATTTTATTCCTGTAGCAATAGGCAACTTTATTGGAGGAGGAATTTTTGTTCCAGTCATGTACTTCAGAGTTTACCATAAGTAATATGAGGGAAATGCGCTAGAAAAATTATATTACTTAAATTAACTTAAAAAATATTTTGTTATTTAACAGGAGGGTGAAATGTCTGTAGAAACAATAAGGATGGTAGGAAAACCCGTTGCGGATTTTTTAAAAGAAAATATAAAAGAAAGAGTTTCAAATTTAAAGGAAAAAGGGATTGTTCCAAGAATGATTATTATAAGAGTTGGAGCAAGGGAAGATGATGTATTTTATGAAAGAAGTATTTTAAAGAACTGCAAAAATCTCGGTATTGATGGCATTGTAAGTGAACTTCCAGCGGATGTTTCAACAGAGGTGCTTAAAAATACTATAGAGGATGCAAACAACAACAGTGAAATTCACGGCATAATGCTTTTCAGACCTCTTCCAAGCCATTTGGATCAAGAATATATATCAAACATCATAGATCCAAGAAAAGATGTTGACTGCATGTCGCCATTAAATATGGAAAAGATTTTTGAAGGTCACAGCAAAAGATTTGCACCATGTACTCCAAAGGCAGTTGTAGAAATGCTTAAATACTATAAAGTTCCTCTTAAGGGAGCAAACATAGCTGTTGCTGGTAGAAGTCTTGTTGTAGGAAAACCACTTTCAATGCTTCTTTTAGATGAAAATGCAACAGTAACTATTTGTCACTCAAGAACAGGCAACATGAAAGATGTGACAAAAAATGCAGATATTGTTGTTGCTGCAATTGGTAAGGCAAAGTTTATGAATGAAGATTACTTTACAGAAAATACAGTTGTTATAGATGTGGGAATAAACGATGACGGCACAGGGAGCATATGTGGTGACGTTGACTACAGCAGCACATTTGGTAAAGTCAAAGCAATAAACCCTGCAGCAGGTGGCGTAGGAACTATAACTACTACAATTCTTCTCGATCAAGCGGTTAAAGCCTGTGAAATGTTAACAGTGAAATAAAGCATCAAAATATACAAGTGTAAATTAGGTATAAAAATATATTAAATATAAATTAGAGTAGAAACCAGTGCGTTAAGTACCGAAGGATGGGAGGTTGCCTTCGGGCGAGAAGCTATTAAGCTTGCGGTACAGTTTCGCATCCGCTATTTATTTGCTTCTTTCGTAGTTGGAACATGAAAGGAGATTTATGAACAAAATATCATTAAAAGAATTAAAATTCGATTCAAATTCCGTTGCAATGGCAGGTATGTTTGTTGCTATGGAAATAGTTTTATCAAGATTTTTTTCAATTTCAGCTTGGAATATCAAAATAGGCTTTGGCTTTGTTCCTGTTGTAATAGCTGCAATGTTATTGGGACCTGTTAAGGGTGGAATAGTTGCGGCTTTAGGGGATTTTTTTGGAGCTATTTTATTTCCCATTGGAGCATATTTTCCTGGATTTACCTTAACGGCATTTGTTACGGGAATTGTATACGGTGTTTTCTTGCATGAGAAGCAGTCTATCGCAAGAATTTCAGTTGCAATTGGAATTAATCAGCTCGTACTGAGTTTGCTTTTAAACACATTTTGGATATCCATATTGTATGGAGCTCCTTACAAGCCTTTGCTTCTTACCAGGATGATGCAGTGTGTTTTTTTAATACCGGTGCAGCTTGTTACAATATTTGTGATTTCGAAATCTGCAATAAGAAAATTGGCTTTTCAAGTTAATAGATAAATTTGTGATATTATGATTGCAGCACAAATTTCTTAATATATTTAATTTATGACTTACCTATAAGGTAAGTTTTTTATTTTTTGTATTTTCTTTAAGATTTTTAATGGTTATAAATATTGCGGGTCAGAATCATTCTTGACCTGAGTAACCATATGAGTTAATATATAAAAGATTTGAGTTATCTAATAAATCTAGACTCTGGGGAGGAAACATGGCGCTTGAAAATCATAAGGATTACAGTTTAGAAAAAAAGAGACTTAAGGAAACGGTAGAATATATAGAAAATATTATTGGTGCATCCCAGCAGAATAAGGATTTGTACAAAAACGAAATTAAAGATGCTTATGCTAATTTGGATCCAACTGACAGCAGTTTAAGTTATGTATCAATAATGCTTCACACAAGACTTCTTGACGAGCTTGAATTGAATTTTGACAGATTGGAAAAATCAAAGGAAAAGCCCTACTTTGCCAGAATAGATTTTAGGGAGGACGGCAAAGAAAACATAGAAAAATTTTATGTAGGAAAGCTGTCGCTTTTAAGACCTGATTGGGATATTCCCATGATACTTGACTGGCGTTCACCTTTGGCCAGCGTATACTATGATGGACGATTAGGAAATGTAACCTATGTCAATGACCTAGGTGAAGATATGAAAGGTGAGCTTCTGTTAAAAAGGCAGTATGAAATAGAAAATTGTCACCTTAAAGGTATAATGGATGTGGATATAACAGCCACAGATACTTTTTTGCAGGCATCTTTAGGTGAAAACAAAGATAATAGACTAAAAGATATTGTTTCTACAATTCAATCTGAGCAAAATGCCATAATAAGAGCAGACATAAATAAACCGCTAATTGTTCAGGGGGTGGCAGGAAGCGGTAAGACTACTATTGCTCTTCACAGAATTGCTTACTTAATTTACACTTATGAAAGATCATTTCATCCTGAAGAGTTCATGATTATTGCACCAAACAGGTTATTCCTTAACTATATTTCAGGCGTTTTGCCGGAACTTGGGGCGGATAGCGTAAAGCAGACTACATATGCAGATTATGTTTTTGAACTTATTGGAAATAAATATAAACTTACGGATTCAGAAGAAAAACTTCTTTTTCTGATTAACAAAAAACAAGAAGATGCAAATGAAGGACGAGAAAAAGGGCTTGCTGTAAAAACTTCAGCGTTTAAGGGATCACTTGCATTTAAAAACATTATTGCAAGGTATGTTAATGAAATAGAATTAAGTTGTATTCCTCAGGAAGATTTTATGCTTGAAGGTCACAGGCTTATGAGTGTTAAAGAAATTAAGAGCGTTATTTTAAGAGATTATAGGCATCTTCCTTTGTACAAAAGATTTCAACAGCTGGAAAAACATCTAAGGTTCAGATTGGATAATGAAAAAGATTCAATATATGATGAAGAAAAGCTTTCCTACGACAGGAAGATTGAAATCATAAGGCACAATGAACCGGAAGGCGAGGAGAGAAGGCTTGTTATAGTTGATCTTCTTAACTTAAGAGATGCTGCACTTGAAAAAGTCAAAAAAGAAATAAAAATTGCCGTAAAAAGCTATATGAGCAGATTTATTGAAAAAGATTTGTTTGATTGTTATAAGGGGATTGTAACAGAAGGAGAAAAACTTATAGAGTTAAGTTTGGGAAAACTTAGTGAAGAGCTTGCGTTTTTTACAGCAGACTATTCCAAAAAAATTCTTGATAGTGGATGTATAGAACTTGAAGACCTGGCGCCGCTTCTGTATTTGAAACATAGATTGATGGGATTTGATGAAAAAGCTGATATAAAATATGTTGTAATAGATGAAGCTCAAGACTTCAGCCTCTTTCAGTTTTATGCCCTTAGAAAGATTTTTAACACTGAATTTTTTACAATTCTTGGAGATTTGTCTCAGGGAATTCATTCATATAGGAGCCTTAAAAATTGGAAATCAGTGCAGAGCAAAATATTTGAACAGAATGGACAATATCTCACACTTGAGCAAAGCTACAGAACTACCATAGAAATTATGGATTTGGCTAATGAAGTAATAAAACTTGTTCCTAATGATGAACTTATAACTGCAAAGCCTGTAGTTCGACATGGGGATATTCCAAGTATTATGAAGTTTAAAACAAAAAAAGAACTTTTAAAAGAAACATGCCAAAAAGTTCTTGAGCTTATTTCTCAAGGTTATAAATCAGTAGCAATTATAGGAAAAACTCCGAAGGAGTGCAGTGCAATTCACAAAGAGCTTAAGAAGAATGAGGAGCTTGATATAAAGCTGATTGTAGGGAAGGAAGAGGAATATGACAACACAATTGTAGTTCTTCCTTCATATTTGTCAAAGGGCTTAGAATTCGATGCAGTAATAATTGTAAATGTTGATGACGAATACAGCGAAGATGAGCTGGACCTGAAGCTTTTATATGTTGCAATGACAAGAGCTCAACATAAGCTATATGTATACTTTAAGGAAGGTAACAACAGTCTTTTGGAAAGACTAGGCAGCAACCAACAGTCACAATAGGATGTCAGGTTGTGTTAAGATAAAAAGCTGCAGCTTTATGTCTTATGCTGCACCTAATAACGCAGGTGAAGAGCGGTCGATTACCTGTTTGCAATACTTTTGTTGTAGTCATTTAATTTACGGTATAAAGTCCTTAGACCCATTCCCAGCTCTTCTGAAGCAAGAGTTTTTCCTTTAACATCCCAGCCGTACCTGTCTATTGTTTCGATTATTATTTTATGCTCGTTTTCTTTTATAGGATTTACGGCGGCAGATGTATCTGCTTGTTTATCCTCGTAGAAGTCAAGCGGCAAATCCGCCGGTGTGATTACTTCTTTTTCGGTTATGTTTACACAATATTCAACTACGTTTTCAAGCTGTCTTATATTGCCGGGCCAATATGAATTGTTCAGTATATCATATACTTTGTTGTCAAAACCCAATATTTGTTTTTTTAATTTTCTATTATAAAATTTCAAAAAATCGTTAGCTAATATGCTTATATCTTCACGTCTTTGCCTTAGAGGAATTAGTTTCATAGGTATTACATTCAGTCTGTAAAACAAATCTGAACGGAAGCTTTTTTTTTTTATCATTTCTTCAAGGTTTCGATTTGATGCTGCAATTATTCTCACATCTACATTTATAGGAGTGATACCTCCTACTTTTTCAAAAGTTGATTCCTGTAAAACGTTTAAAAGTTTAGCTTGCATGTTTATGGGAATTTCACTTATTTCGTCAAGAAAAAGCGTTCCTTCATTTGCAAGTTCGAACTTACCGGGTTTTCCGTACTTGCTTGCACCGGTGAAAGCTCCGGCTTCATATCCGAAAAGTTCACTTTCAAAAAGATTTTCTGGTATGCTCGTACAGTTTACAATAATAAAAGGTTTATTTTTTCTTTTGCTTTCATAGTGAATGGCCTTGGCAAGAAGCCCTTTTCCGGTTCCTGTTTCGCCGGATATAAAGACGGTTGAAGGGCTGTTTGCTATTTTTTTAATAGTTTTTTTTATGAGCTTAACATGTTCGCTTTTACCTTTAATGCTGTCAATGTTATAAGGCTGGTCATTTTTAATGTTTAAATTAACGCTATCTGAGAGAATGGCTTTGTTGTAGTTTATTCTTATAGCAGTTCCGACAGATACATCATTGTTTCTTAGAGGAGTTGAAAAAACTCTGACAGGAGAATCGTTAATTTTAACTTTATAATTTGATATTGACCTTCCGCTTAAGATGACCGAGACTACATTGTTTGGAAAAAGCTGATGAATATTTTTGGTGTTCATACCGCAGGATGCAAAAAAATCAAGTGCTGCGGCATTTATTATTTCAATGTTTCCCTCTGCGTCTGTAGTTATAAACCCATCTTCTGACAAATCAAGTATTGTGGTTAGAGATGATTTTGAGGCTGTAGAATCAAATGCTTTGTATTGCTGCATTATAAAAAGCGACAGAAGGTGTGCGAATTGCTCGATAATATTTGTGTAGTAGTCGATATTGTTGACAATTCTGTCATGGCTTTCCTTGGAAAATGAAGTGAAAGAAAGTACTCCAAGGGGTTCTGTGTTAACTGTAATGCTTTTTAGTATTTCAATTGTTGAAGGACAATTATCTTTAAATCTGCATCCCAAGCAAGCTGCCATATGACCGGGATTATTTACTGTCACATTTCCTTTCATTATTACTTCCTGAATGGAAGGAGAATGAACAACGCGCCCTTTGATTCTCAAATAGGATTCGGTGCTTATAACTAAATTGCTTTCGGTATCAAAAACAGCATAGTCAATATTAAAGATACTTTTAATTATGTTTAAAATATTTTTTATTTCATTTTCGTAATTATATAAGTTTATCATAAGTCCTCCTATATATTTAATTAATTATATAACTAATTGACATATGAATCAATAAAATTGACAAAAATGGCAAGAAAACATTATCTTAAGAATAATTTTTATAATAATAAATTTAAAGCAGTTGTGTAATTAGAGTAGTTTTATTTTTTTTATTTATAATGTCAATATTGGCACAATAAATGCTATTATTATAGTAAATAAAAATAGGGGGGTCAAAAATGTTGGTAAAAAAAGATTTGCTGTCATTAGAAGGTAAAGTTGCAATAATAACAGGTGCGGCATCAGGAATTGGACTTGGCTCAGTTGAACTTCTTTCAGCTTACGGCGCTACAGTTGCAATGGTCGACATAAGTGCGAACGGCGAAAAAGAGGCTAAAAGGTTAATGGATGCAGGAAGAAAAGTAGAGTTTTTTAAATGTAATGTAACAAAATCCGATGAAGTCAAGAATACAGTTGAATCTATACTTAATCAATTCGGACATATTGATATATTATTCAATAATGCAGGTGTTACCGTAAGGAAAACAGTTGTTGATCTGGAAGAGAAAGAATGGGATTTTGTTCTTGGCGTAGGACTTAAGGGAACGTTTCTATTTTCTAAATATGTAATTCCGCACATGGCTGCAAACGGAGGCGGAAGCATTATTAACACAGGATCAGGTTGGGGTTTGAAAGGTGGAGATTTGGCAGCAGCATATTGTGCAGTTAAAGGGGGAATTGTTAACTTAACTCGCGCAATGGCTATTGATCATGGACATCAAAATATAAGAGTTAACAGTGTTAATCCAGGTGATACTGATACAGCGATGCTTAGAGATGAGGGAGTTCAAACAGGAGTAGTTAAAGATTCTGCTTCTCAGGAAACTTATCTTAGAGATTGTGGTATAGAAAGGCCTCTTCAAAGAATAGGTATGCCTGAAGATATAGCAAATACAGTGCTGTACCTTGCAAGTGATTTATCGAGCTGGGTAACCGGAGCGGCAATTGTTGTAGACGGAGGAGGATTAGCTTAATTTAACATAATAATAATTTGGAGGTTAAAATGACAATAAGAGGATTTAAAAACCATCCCTATATTCCTAATTCAGTTCCTGAAATAGAAGATGAAATGTTAAAGGAAATAGGACTAAATTCAATTGAAGAACTTCATGAGGATGTTCCTGATGAAATTAAGTTAAAAGAAAATTTGAATTTTCCTGAAGCTTTAGGTTCTGAGTATGAACTAAAAAGACATATTGAAGGTATTTTAAATAAAAATAAAAACTGCTTGGAAAATTTGAACTTTCTCGGCGCTGGCTGCTGGCAACATTATGTACCGGCAATATGCGATGAAATAAACGGAAGAGGAGAATTTCTAACAGCTTACGGTGGTGAGCCCTATAACGATTTTGGAAGATTTCAGGCGCTGTTTGAATATCAAAGCCTTGTAGCCGAGCTTGTGGACATGGAAGTCGTTAATGTTCCAACTATGGACTGGACTCAGGCTGCAGCTACTGCAATAAGCATGGCTTCAAGAGTTGTGGGAAAAAAACAGGTCCTTGTTCCGAGGTTAATGGATAGAGAAAAACTAATGGCTATTAAAAATTACTGTGAACCTGTTCTTGAAATAGTTGAAGTTGATTATGACAAAAAAACAGGATGCATGTGTATGGATGATTTAAAAAAGAAAATCTCCGACAAAACTGCTGCAGTATATTTTGAGAATCCTTCTTACCTTGGATTTATTGAAGTAAACGGACATAAAATTTCAGATATAGCTCATGAATTAGGAGCATTAAGTGTCGTTGGTGTTGATCCAATATCCTTGGGAGTTATTGCCCCGCCTCCGTCTTATGGTGCAAATATAGTTTGCGGTGATTTACAGCCTTTAGGAGTACATATGAATTATGGCGGAGGACAATCAGGATTTATGGCTACAATGGACGAAGAAAAATACGTTATGGAATTTCCTTCTAGGTTATTCGGAATCGCTTCAACTAATGTTGAAGGTGAGTATGGGTTCGGAGACGTTGCATATGACAGAACATCATTTGGTAATTACAGAGAAAATGGCAAGGAATATGTGGGAACTCAATCAGCTCTTTGGGGAATTACAGCAGGTGTATATCTTGCAACAATGGGTCCAAAAGGCATGGAAGAAGTAGGACAGACAATTATGCAGAAATCTCAGTATGCTGTACGAAGATTAAATGAACTTGATAATATTAATGGAAGTTATTTTGATTCGGTATTCTTTAAAGAGTTTGTAGTTGACTTCAGTAAAACAGGAAAATCTGTAAAAGAAGTTAACAAAGCTTTGCTTGAAAAAGGAATATTTGGCGGAAAAGATTTGTCTGAAGATTTTCCTGAACTCGGTCAATGTGCTCTTTACTGTGTAACAGAAGTGCACACTAAGACTGATATAGATAAATTAATTACAGCTCTTGAAGAAATAGTTCTTTAATCTTAAGAAAGCGAGGAATCAATGTGAAAAAAATAGATAGAAGTTGTAAAGTCAGAAAGAATTTTCACCAAGCAAAATGGGATGAAGCAATAATTTTTGAACTAAGCCAAAAAGGCGAAAGGGGTATTCTTGTTCCAAAGGCTGAAACAAAAATATCGGAAAAAGTAGGAGACGGAATATCCAAGCTGCCGAAAAACATGAAAAGAAAAACTGTTTTGAATCTTCCTGAAATGTCGCAGAACAGAGTCTTGAGACATTACACAAGGCTTTCTCAGGAAACTTTAGGGGCAGATGTAAATGTTGAAATAGGACAGGGAACATGCACAGTTAAATACAGCCCCAAAATAAATGATCAGCTTTCAAGAATTCCAAAAATGGCAGAACTCCATCCTCTACAGGACGAATCTACAGTACAGGGCATACTTCAAATTATGTATGAAACGGATTTATACTTAAGAGAAGTTTCGGGGATGGATCGAATTACATTCCAACCAGGTGGCGGAAGTCAAGGAGTATTTACAATGGCATCTCTAGTGTATGCATACTATAAAGAAAAAGGCGAGGAAAATCAGAGAAACGAAATAATAACAACGATTTATTCGCACCCTTCTGATGCTGCAGCTCCACATGTTAAAGGATATAAAATAGTATATATTCATCCGGATGAAAATGGATATCCTGATTTTGAAGCATTTAAAGCAGCCGTAAGCGACAAAACAGCAGCATTTTTTGTGGCTAATCCAGAAGACACAGGCGTTTACAATAAGAATATTTTAAAATTTACAAAACTTGTTCATGAGCATGGCGGATTGTGTGGATATGATCAAGCAAATGCAAATGGATTATTGGGAGTTACAAGGGCCAAAGAAGCCGGATTTGATATGTGCTTTTTTAATCTTCACAAAACGTTTTCAACGCCGCACGGATGCGGAGGACCTGCTGTTGGAGCAACAGGAGTTTTAAAACATATTGAAAAATATTTGCCGGCTCCGCTTGTTGATTACGATGGAGAAAAATATTATTTGAATTATGAAATTACAAACAATCCTTATTCAGTAGGAAAAATCCGATCTTTCAATGGTGTTGCACAGGTTGTATTGAAAGCATATGCTTGGATAAGATCTCTGGGACCTGAAGGGTTGTACCAGGTTGCAAAAACTGCAGTGCTTAATAACAATTATCTGTTTAAAAAACTAATGGAGCTTCCATATGTTGATGCACCGTATATTAAAGGCAAACAGCGTGTGGAGCAGGTTAGATATACTCTTGAAAAATTATACAATGAAACAGGAGTGTCAACTGCTGATGTTCAAAGAAGAATGATGGATTTTGGAATGCATTATTGGCAGAGTCATCATCCATATTACATACCTGAGCCAATGACATTAGAACCGACTGAGACTCCGTCCAAAGCTGATTTGGATGAATATATTGAAACACTGAAATTTATATTCAATGAAGCCTATACAAATCCTGAAATAGTAAAAACAGCACCTCATCAAAGTGTGTGTCATTATATAGATGAATCTGGAATGGATGATCCTGAAAAGTGGGCAGTAACTTGGAGAAGCTATCAGAAAAAATTTAAATAGTTTTTCTAGGTTGTTTATAATGAAATTTCTGTAGGGATGTATTAATTATTTTTAAATCCATTCCTGCAGAAGCACTGTTAATTTGTGCTTAAAAAAAATAAGGACTATAGAGTGATGAAAAAAATAGGATTAATAATTAATCCCATAGCAGGCATGGGGGGGAGTGTCGGGCTTAAGGGGACAGACGGATTGGCACATGAAGCATTAAGGCTTGGCTCCATACCTAAAGCGTTAGATAAAGCAAAAGTGTTTATTGAGAAAATTAGTGGACTTGAAAATCTTGTGGAAATAGTTACTTGTTCCGGCGATATGGGAGAAAATGCTTTAAAGAAGTACAATTTTAATGCCAGAATAATTTATTTTCCAAGAAGTGAAAATACAACATCTAGTGATACTGTTGAGGCCGCCAGAATTATGAAAAACGAAGATGTTGATTTATTAGTATTTACGGGGGGAGATGGTACGGCAAAAAATATTTACGAAGGAGCGGGTGAGAGTACTACAGCAATAGGAATACCGGCCGGTGTAAAAATTCATTCATCCGTATTTGCAAAGACTCCTGGCAGAGCCGGAGAACTGGCAAAATTGTTTATTGAAGGTAAAACAACCCTTACCAAGGAAGCTGAAGTTCTGGATATAGATGAATGTGAATATCGCAAAGGCAATGTGAATACAAGATTGTTTGGGTACTTAACGGTACCGGTGGAAAGAAAATTCATGCAGAATAAAAAAGCTCCGTCGCTAAAGAGTGAAAAATCCCAGCAATATGAAATTGCAAATGAAGTTATTAGGGATATGCTTGAGGACGAATATTACATTATTGGACCGGGGTCGACAACACGTGCAATAATGGAAATATTGGGGCTTAAGAATACATTAATAGGAGTTGATTTAATATATAACAAAAAATTAATTGAAAATGATCTGTCTGAAAATCAAATTTTGAAATACATATCATCTAGTCCGGCTAAAATAATTATTACTCCAACTGGTGGGCAAGGTTATTTACTTGGCAGGGGGAACCAGCAAATCAGTGATAAAGTAGTTAAAACTGTGGGGAAAGACAATATAATTATAATAGCTACAAAAGATAAAATAGCTAACTTAAAAGGAGAACCGTTGCTTTTGGATACAGGCAGCAATGAAACAGATGAAATGCTAAAGGGGTATGCAAAAATTATTACAGGCTTCAGAGAAACAGTTATTTATAAAATAAATTCATAATATATCAAAAAATTGCTGTCTGAATTTATTTTAATTAGTTGTAATGGTATATAAAGAATAATGAATGCAGCCCTATTGAAAACGTTAACAAACAACATTATGTTTTGCTGAAATAATAAAAATCATCTCAAAACTTTGCATACTTAATTTGTTTATGTTAAAAAATTTATGGAGGGTTATATGAATAAAAATGAAAAGAAATCTGAAAGCGCTTTAATAGCAGCGATCAAATTTTTACCATTATTAATACTTGCTTTATTGGTAATTATTTTCGAGATGGATTTGCTTATTGCAGCTCCAATAGCAACTGTTTTTGCTGTATTGGTAGCTATGTTTTCAAATAAATTCACCTTCAAAGAAGTTTTTGATAGAGGTCTTAAGAGTGCCAGCAATATAACAATAGTATTTTTTATTTTGATGTTTGCATATGGCGTTGCTGAATGTTTTATGGCAACAGGCGTGGGTGCTTCTGTTATCAATATTGCTCTATCATTGGGCATATCAGGGAAAACAGTGGCAGTTATAGGATTTTTAGTTACTTGTGTATTATCAATAGCTACAGGAACATCCTGGGGAACTTTCGCAGCATGCGCTCCTATATTCTTATGGCTTAACTATATTGTAGGGGGAAGTGAAATATTGACACTTTGTTCTGTTGCAGGTGGCTCATGTTTTGGTGACAATATAGGTCTTATATCTGATACTACAGTGCTAAGTTCAGGCTTGCAGGATGTTGAAATAATTCACAGAGTTAGGCACCAGGGTGTTTGGTCATTGTGTTGTTTAGTTATTTCAGCTGTTATAATATTTGTGTTAGGCATGGGGCTTTCAGGTGTTTCCGGAGATCCAAGGCAAGCAATAGAATCAATCCCTCCGGAAGCATATGAAGCGTTGGCTGAACAGAGACCTTCGGCAATATTGCTTCTTGAACAAGTTAAAACAGGAGTACCTGTTTATATGATAATACCGCTGGTTATTGTTGTAGGTATGGCATTTGCAGGAATACAAACAATGATATGTCTTGGAGCAGGTATGATTTCTGCGTTAATATTTGGTATGATTGCAGGTACAACAACTGTAAGCCAATGGTTAAATGATTTGCTTCTAGTGGGATTTGGAGATGCAGGTGGATGGTCAATAGTAATGATGATGTGGGTATCTGCTTTTGGAGGTATTATGAACGGTATGAATGCTTTTGAACCTCTAGCAAAATTAATTGTTAAAATGTCCTCCAGTGTAAAACAATTAATGGGTTGGTGTGGTGTTCTATGTATAACAGGAAATGTTGCGTTGTCGGATGAAACCGCAGAGATAGCAACAATATCGCCTATAATTAGAAACATAGTAGAAGAAAATGTGGAAGGTACTCCGGATTCTATGTATAAGTTGAGATTAAGACTTGCTACATTTGCAGATGCCATGGGAGTTTATGGCTCTCAATTAATTCCTTGGCATTGCTTTCCGGTATTCTTTACAGCAATAGCCAATGCTGTTTATCCTATAGCTAATTTTACTACTATAGATGTTATGAGGATGAATGTTATGGCATTTGTTGCTGTAGGCTCTATGTTAATATTAACATTTACAGGACTAGACAGGTTTATACCACTGTTTAAAATACCTTCGGAACCTGAGGTGAAACTCAGAAAAAAAGGCAAAGAGTTGAGGGTTTCTGAAGAGGTATAAATTCTAAAAAAAGCGTGAACCATTTTTACGGCGAAATATTATCTATTAGATATATGTCTTAGTTTTATAACAGATATGTAAAAAGTCATAAGCAGCATCCAATTATTAAAATACTACTGGATGCTGCTAAAATTATTGCTTAATAAAGAAGGATCTGTTGTCAATGGCTCTCATAGTAGCAAGTATTCCATCTAGGTGATCATATTCATGTTGCAGGAGTTCAGATAAATCTCCTTCTAAAACAATTTTACGCTCATTCCATTCCATATCACGATATTTGATAAGACATTTTTGATGTCGTTTAACCTTTACCAGCAGATTTGGAAATGACATGCAATCATCCATGACTTCCATCTGTTCTTCACCTATTGGTTCAAGAACCGGGTTGATGAAAACTGTCGGTTCTTCGATGTACATGTACAGTATTCTTTTTTGAACCCCTATTTGAGGTGCCGCAATCGCTCTACCGGCATTATATTGATTTCGAAACGCAATCAATGTATCATGTAAATCCTGAATGATGAGTGAAAGATTAGGCAACTCTGATTTTTCAACAGGTGTGCTGACCTCATATAATTTAGGATTTCCTAACAGTAAGATTTCTTTCTTCATAATCTTCCTCCTAGATATGTATTTATATTTCTTCCATTAGATGGCTTTTATAGCCGTCTCCAAATACTTCGTTTGCACTCGATACTATGAAGAATGCGTTTATATCCTCTTCTTTTATAATTTCTCTTACTTTTGTATAATTATACTTTCTGCATACACACATAATAACTTTTTTATAATTTTGCATGTATGCCCCCTCAGCTTTTAGGTAAGTGATTCCTATATCTATTTCATCAAGAATTCTTTTAGCTATTTTTTCTTGGTTATCACTGATTATATATAATAGTTTCGCACTGTCTCCTCCGTATAGGACAGAGTCCAAAACAAAATTACTGACAACAATAGTAATGGCAGCATATAAGGCAATTTCAATATTTTTAAATATAACAGCTGCTGCAGAAACTATAATTGCATCTGTAACAATAAAAATAGTACCGCTTTTTATATGCTTGTATTTTTGCCTTAAAGCTCTGATAATTATATCAGTACCTCCCGTGGTTGCTCCTTGCCTGAATACTATGGCCATTCCCATAGCCATAAGAGATCCGCCTGCAACACCGGACAGCAACAAATCATCTGTTAAAACGCCATATCTAACTATTATATATGCATTAAGCATATTAATAAAAAATGATGAAATAAATGTAACATATATAGTTGATAATATAAATTTAGTTCCGAATTTCCACCATCCAAATATTAGAATTGGAAGATTTATCAGAAGAACCAAAGTACCTGTTTTTAAGCTTGTTAAGCTGCTTATTATTATTGCAATTCCGGTAGTTCCCCCTGGAGCGAGATTGTTTGGGTCTAAAAATACTGAAATCCCCATAGAATATATAAGCGCTCCAAAAGTAATTAATACAATTTTAATTAACACTGCTTTTAGATTAATATTTTTTTCCATATAGAACCTCTTTTATTAATATATATAATAAATAATATACTAAATTTGAAAGTAAGGCAATGCATTAGTACAAAAATTTGATAGTAAATTTGATAAATTGTTATAAATGTTAATAAAGCAACCCTATTACAGTAGATAATTAAACGTTGGAAGGAAGCGTATTACTTTTATGTTGGATAGCATTTATATTAAGTGAAAACTGGATTGAAATTTGTTTTTGCGGTATAATATGATTATGTAAGCATGAGGGGCAAAAAATTGTAACCATATGGATAGTTTACTTGTTATAAGAGAGATTAGAGACTAGTTTTAATCATGAAATAGATTAGAATTCCACTTTGAAAATGCTGTGTTTTTTGTGTAAGAATTGTGATTTTAATAAATAGGAGGGAAATAAAGTGAATAATTTTATTGAAATAAAACCTGAAGAATTAAACAACAGTCCATTTAAGATGATAGGATCTGACTGGATGCTTGTAACGGCTGAAAAAGATAGCAAGATAAACACTATGACAGCATCATGGGGAGGCCTTGGGGTAATGTGGAACAAGGACGTATCATTTATAGTAATACGTCCTACAAGATATACTAAGGAATTTATAGATAATTCAGATAGGTTTTCGCTTGCTTTTTTTAATAATAGTTTTAAAAAACAACTGACTTATCTTGGTACTGTATCAGGTAGATCCGAAGATAAAGTGTCAAAATCAGGCTTAACCACTGAACATTTTAATGGTACACCATATTTTAGTGAAGCTGATACAGTAATAATATGTAAAAAATTATATTCTCAAAAATTTGGCTCCGAATTTTTCATAGAAAACTCTCTTGACGAAGTAAATTATCCTAATAAAGACTATCATACACTTTACATATCGGAAGTTGAAAATATTTTTGTGAAAAAAGATAAATAAAAATTATATTAATAGTTTTGTAAAATTACTAAACACAGCATTTTTATATCTCTATAACATCTTTCATAGTGTATAATCCGGGAGCTTTTCCTTTTAAGTACAATGCGCCTTCACAGGCTCCTCTTGCAAAGCATTCCCAATTGTGTGCATGATGGGTAATTTCAAGGCGTTCACCCATTAATCCAAATATAACCGTATGGCTGCTCGAAATGTCTCCAGCTCTAACTGAATGGTAGCCTATTGTTCCGGGAATTCTTTCACTCGAACCTATGCGTCCGTTTACAGCAATATCGCTTAGTTCTTTGTTCATGGATTTAGCTATAACTTCTCCCATTTCTTTTGAGGTTCCGCTGGGAGCATCTTTTTTATACGCATCATGCATTTCAATTATTTCTATGTCAGAAGAGTTTCCGATGGTTTTAGCCGCTGTTTCCAGCAATGCATTCATCAAATTTACTACTCTTGATGTGTTGGAAGCATGCAGCAACGGAATTTTTTTCGAGGATTTTTTTATTTTATCAATCTGCTCCGATGAGAATCCTGTAGTGCCGCAAACAAGAGATTTACCCGCTTCAATACACTTATTAAGTACATTCATTGATAATTCTGCGTTAGAAAAATCAATCACCGCGTCACATTTTTCTATAACATTTTCTAAATTATCAACTACTGGTGCACCTACTGTTTTTCCGATGCCCGCTGTTGTTCCGATATCTTTACCTATGTAATCTCTGCCTTTAGGGCCTAGACCTGCTATTATTTCAAAATCAGTATTTTCCGATGCTACTTTGGTAATAAGTCTACCCATTTTTCCTCTTGGTGCAACAATTATTATTTTCATAATTCCTCCACAAGTCTTTTTTTTTATTCTACCATCTATTTCTAATATTTTCAATTTTTTAAAGCATCTTAATTATTTTTTTGCTATTACGTAGTAAAAGACTTAAGTTGAATTTTAATAATAGTGTAGTATAATATCGCTATGAATATGTCCGTATGTAGGCAAGAATGTATTTATTACATGCTTACAGTATGTTTTTGACGGATGTATAATATTTATAAAATGGGATAAGTAGAGGCTATAGAGATGTTTATTAGGATATTACTGTATTTATTTATGTATTCGTTTTTGGGATGGTGTGCAGAGGTGATTTATGCTGCACTTAAGGAAGGAGAATTTGTAAATAGGGGGTTTCTGAACGGACCAATTTGTCCTATTTATGGCTTTGGTGCTGTTGCTGTAGTTGTAATTTTAAGACCGTTTCACGATAACTTATTTATCTTGTTTGCAGGATCGATTGTTGTCACCAGTTTGATCGAACTAATTACCGGATTTGTTCTTGAGAAGGTTTTTAAGCACAGATGGTGGGATTATTCTGATGAAAAGTTTAATATAGGAGGATATATTTGTCCTATTTTTTCTTTAATGTGGGGAATTGCATGTCTGGTTATAGTGGCTTATATTAACCCTATTATAGTGGATGTGGTAAACATTATACCAGAAACAGCCGCTAAAATTATTCTGACAATACTTATGACTTTATTTACAGTAGACTTTATAGCTACAACAGAAACAATTTTAAAGATGAATAAAAGGTTAGAACGAATAGAAGAATTAACTGGCTTGATTAGGAGAGCTTCTGATGATTTGGGAGAAAATCTTGCAGGCGGCACAATAGCATTAATGAAAAGAAAAGAAGAACTTGAAAAAGAGATAGATCAAAAGAGAAGTGCTGTAGAAGAAGAATTGGCAGAGATAAAGCAGGCACATATGGAAATTATGAAAAATAGAGAACAGTATCTTATTAATTTGAAAAAGGCTTATAATGAAATTTTAGAAGCAAGGTTTTTTGGTCACAAGAGGATATTAAAGGCTTTTCCGGGTATAAAGTCATCAAGGCATAAAGATGCGATGGAAAAATTGAGAAATCATTTATTAAGAAGCCATAGAGGAGAAAAAATAAATGATAAAATGAAATAATCGATATTATAAAAATTACCAATTAAAATTGCTTTTTACTTGTATATATGTTAAAGTAATAAAAATATATTTTTTGGTGAACTCTGTTAAGCAAATGTTTTGCTTGACACAGTAAGTGGAGAAAAAATGGAACATATTTCTATAAATGAGATAAAGGATAAATTGGACTTTTTTAGTAAAATGTATGATTCGGTGCGTCTTGTGGACCCGGTAAATAAAAGAGTGGTGGACTGCAGGGATGCTTCTCCGGATGATAAAAAAGAAATCTGTTACGATTATTGGGGAAATGGAAGAATTTGTGACAATTGCATATCTGTCAGAGCGCACAATGAGGAAAAGAGCTTTTTTAAGTTGGAAAAATCTATGGAAACAATTATGCTTGTGACGGCTATACCTGTTGAAAACAAAAGTAAGCCTGTTGTTCTGGAGATGATGAAGAATACTACAGACAGTATGATGGTTGGAACCGGAAATTATAGTGAAGGTGAATTATTGAATCGCTTTGTGCGTGAAATTAACGATATTATTGTGAGAGATTCTCTGACTTCTCTTTATAACCGTCGATTTGTTGATGAGCGTCTTCCGGTTGATATTATTAATTCGACATTAAAGGATCAGCCGCTTTCGGTTTGCTTTATAGATATGGATAATTTTAAGATGTTAAATGACCTTAATGGTCATGAAGCAGGCGATTGGGCTATGAAAGCTGTCGCGAGCGTTATTATGAAGCATATACGTTCAGAGCATGATTGGGCAGCCAGATACGGGGGAGATGAGTTCCTTCTTTGCTTAAATAATACTGATGAAAAGCAGGCCCATACAATACTTGAGCGCATACAGTGCGGAATTGAAAAAATACCAATGAAATTTAATTTGGAAAATACCAATCTTTCTATTTCATTTGGTATTGAAACAATGAAAGATGTACCAAGAACAGCCGAAGAGCTTATACGGCTTTCGGACAAAAAAATGTACAAAGATAAAAAAAATAAACAGCAAGAGAATTGATGGTACTAAAAAGCTGCATTTGAATGATGAGCCGACCCCCAAAAGTTAGACCGAAAATCTAATTTTTGGGTCACATCATGATAGCAGCTTTTTTTATTTTATACATTTATATAATATATTTAATAGTTTTTTTGTCGAATATATTGGCTATTTCTTTTTCAAAAAATATTTTTATATTTTTTATTTGCTCTTTTGAATATACATATTTCCCATATCCAAACTGTCCGTATTTGAATGTTCGGCTCTCGTCGTTCATAGGTAAGGTTGTTTCAGGGAACGTCTTTAATATTATATTTTTAGCACTTGTTGTATATCTGTGTGAAATCACTTCAAATGTTAAGGGATATTCAGTTACATTAGGTAAGCTGTCCCTTATTTTTATCAACAAGCTTCTATAGTCATCCTCCCAATTATCATATAGAAATACAGGAGCTATAATAAATCCAGCGGGATATCCTGCATTAATAACTTTTTTGCACGCTTCAATCCTTTTTTCCAATGAGGGAGTTTTATTCTCATAGTCGTTTATAACTTTATTGGTATTTAAGCTGAATCTTATTTCTGTTCTGCCTCTGTGGTTTAAATTAAGAAGAGTATCTATGTCAGTAAATTTTGTTACAAATCTGAACCTTCCATGTTCAATGTTGCTGAAAAATTCAATAGCTCGTTTGAGAGAATTTGAATACGGTTCAACAGGCACAGGATCAGAAGTAGCTGATCCTTCAAATATTGTTTTTTCTGGAAGCCTTTCAGTTATGTAGTTTTGCGCTGAAGAAAGTATGTCATCTAAATTTACATTTATTTTCATATAAGGTCTGTCACCAAGACGTGTATGTAGATAGCAGTATTCACACTGACCGGTACATCCGGATAGTAAAGGAAGTTGATAATTGGCTGAAGGTTTGCATGATTGAAATTTCATACCTTTTGTTACTCCTACAACTAATGTTTTTTTGCCTTCTCTATAAAAGTCATATGTGTTTTTTCCGGGGATGTTTTCTTTAAATTTATTATTTTTTAAGTGAATTAGATCTACTTTAGTATTGTGTTTAAAATAATTGTATATATTTATTCCGGTTTCATATTCCAAAGCATTTTTTTCAAAAAGTATTCTTTTAGGTATAAACATGTTTTCTCCAATAGATCGTTTTTAATATTATGTCAGATGTGTTGATTTATATGCAGGCAAAAATATGTAACATTTAAATTTCCGTGTTATTTAATTTTATAAGTTAGTATGAGATTGTATCAATACACTAAGAAAGTCGCCGCATAATAAAAAATATTGAGAAATAATCTTAAAATTGTCGGCAATAAAATAAAGAGTTTAAGAGCCTGAAGTTTATCTTCAGGTTTAATTTTTTAAATTATTTTTTGTAATATATTTTTGCATATTTTGGAATAAAGATATTTGTCGGGGCATATAAATTAATTGTATACGAAAGTGCATATTTAGCAGGAGGAGGGATTATTATCACTAATTTAGATATATATGAGGATATCGCAAAGAGAACAAACGGCGAGATATACTTAGGTGTAGTGGGTCCTGTAAGGACAGGCAAATCAACTTTTATAAGAAAATTTTCCGAAAATGTAATGCTGCCTAATATTGAAGATGAATATATAAAGGAAAGAGCAAAAGATGAGATGCCTCAAAGCGGTACAGGCAAGACAGTAACAACAACTGAACCTAAGTTCGTACCGGGAAATGCAGTAAAAGTTACATTTAAAGACAATATTAATGCAAAATTAAGGTTAATAGACTGCGTAGGTTATATGATTCCAGGAGCCATAGGAAACATGGAAGGCGAAGTGCCGCGGATGGTAAGCACTCCGTGGAACGAAGAACCTATTCCTTTTGCAGAAGCGGCAGAAATAGGAACAAGAAAAGTTATTAACGATCATTCCACAATCGGAGTACTTGTTACAACAGATGGGAGCATAACGGATATTAACAGAGATAACTACATTATGGCAGAGGAAAGAGTAGTTAAAGAATTAAAAGAAATAAATAAGCCTTTCGTTATCGTTTTGAATACTACACATCCTATAAATGAAAACACTCAGGCCTTGGCGGTGCAATTAAAAGAGAAGTATGATGCCCCGGTTAAGATATTGGATTTGATGAATCTCAATACGGAAGATATCGACGGTGTTCTGGAAAATGTTTTGTATGAATTTCCTATTAAGGAAATTAATGTTGAACTTCCAAAATGGTTTGATGGACTTACATATGATTATTCGTTAAAAAAGGACTTGATCGGTACATTAAAAGATGATTTCGAAAATCTTTATAAATTAAGTGATTTTAATGCAGATGAAATATTTTCTACTGAAAATGACTTTGTTGAAGATTTCTTTGTGAAAGATATTGAGCTTGGCAACGGAAGCATTAACATGAGAATTGATCTTGACAATTCATACTATTACAAGGTAATAAGTGAGTTGTCCGGCGAGGAAATAACCGGAGAACATCAAATATTGAAGCTCATAGGAGATCTGTCAAAAGCAAAAGATAATTACAAAAAAGTTGAATCTGCAATTAATGATGCTAAATCAAAAGGTTATGGATATGTTTCTCCAGGAATAGCTGATATGGTAGTTGATAAGCCGGAAGTATTTAAAGAAGGTAGTAGATACGGCATTAAAATCAAAGCTCAGGCTCCGTCACTTCATATATTTAATGCAGGAATAAATACAGAGGTAGCTCCTATAATAGGGAACAAAGCTCAAAGCGAAGATTTGATGAACCATATGGTTGAACAGATGAAGGATAATCCTCAATGCATATGGGATGCAGAGATATTCGGAAAGACCATGTACAGTCTGGTTGATGAACAGCTTGAATCCAAACTTACCGCAATGCCTGAAAATGCAAGAAAAAAACTTAAAAAGACAATTGAGAAGATTGTAAATGACGGCTCAGGAAGTATTATTTTCTTGATAATTTAAAAATCAAAAATTTATTTAAGAGATCCTTTCGTGCTTACAGAATTCCATGAAACTAGTGAAATTCTGTGAGTATAGACGAAGAATCTCTTTTTTTGTTGTTAATTATATGAATATGTCATTTTAAACAAAAATTTTTCGCATAAAGTTGTAATATTATTTGAAAATAAGCATATATAGCTTGCAAAAACGTTGAAATTTATGTTATAATGTGCTAACAATCGGATTAAAATATAATCTGTATAGAGTAAAATTGGAGCTTTGTTTAAATGGCTAAAAGAAAAATCTTTGGTATAAAAAATTTTTTCTTTTCATTTGCAGCAGTTTGTATAGTTATTTACATATTTCAAAATGTTAACGGCTCAGCTGAAACCATGGTTGCGGAGAACGGAAACCTTGAAGATGTTATTAAAGCAGAAGGAATCATTATAAAGGATGAAGTTACATATAATGCAGCTGCTGGAGGAAGTGTTACATATTATTATGAAGATGGGGCCAAAGTAAAGGAAGGTCAGCTTGTTGCGGATTTAAGCACTGATGCAAATTCAGTCAAAATAAATAAACAAGTTGCTGAAATACAATCAGCAATAGATAAAAAAAATAATTCGTCAGGCAATTCGCCTGTGTTATCTCAAGAAACATTTGCTACTTATGAAAATGAAATTCAAGCCAGCATTTTAAATAATGAATTCAGCAGTATGTATTCTATTGTCGGACAAGTAAATGGCGAAAGTGATATAACTGCTTTTGGGGAAACATATGAGCAATACAATGTTGCTCAACTGGAAGAAATGAAAAAAAATCTGACGAACAGCATATCAACACATAAAGTCCGTTATTACTCGGGTCAGGCTGGAATTATAACTTATAAAACAGACGGGCTTGAAGATGTATATAAGTTTGAAAATGTTCTGGAAATGACACCAAGTGCCACGACAGAAAAAAAATATACAGCAGCGGATAAGAGCAAAAGCGAAACTGTTTCTGAAAATGAAGCTATATTTAAAATAATAAGAAATTTTGATTATTATATTACAGCTACTTTAGATAATGAGGAAGCAAAGTTATTTGAAGAAAATAAATATGTAAAAACCAGAATTACATCAGACGGGGAACAGCATGAACTTTGGGGGTATATTGAAAAGATTAATTATGGCAGTGAGCAATCTGTGCTGATTCTTTATTTTAATGATTATTTCTATAAAATTTATGATAAACGCTATATAAATTTAGAGCTGATAACCGATATATATGAAGGACTGAAAATAAAAACCGAAGCATTAACAAAACTAAATGGTATGACCGGTGCATATGTTAAGGATGCAAGTAATATTATAAAGTTTTTTCCTGTAGAAATAGTAGGAATGGACGAAGATTATGCAATAATATCTACGGGCACATACATAGGGGAAAATGAAAGAAAAATAATAACAATTAATGAAAAATCATATTCTACTGTTAAAATATTTGATAAAGTGATATTAGAACCTGAAAACGTATATGATGGTCAAATAGCAGATTAGGAGGTTTGTTGTGAGTATTAAGGACAATATAGACGGAATAGTGGCAAGGACAGCTGCTGCGGCAAAACGCTCGGGAAGAAAACCTGAGGATATTACTGTTATAGCGGTATCTAAGACGGTTACGGCTGAAAGGGCGAAGGAAGCTGTTGAGGGAGGTATATTGAATCTTGGAGAAAACAGGGTTCAGGAACTCGTCAGTAAGTATGAGCAGCTTTCAGATACAGAAATTAATTGGCATCTTATAGGACATTTACAGAAAAATAAGGTAAAGTACATAATTGATAAAACAGCTCTCATTCATTCAGTTGAAAGTATAGAACTGGCAAAAGAAATAAATAAAAGGGCATCTCAGCATGACTTGACATCAAAGGTGCTCATAGAGCTGAATATTGGTGAAGAAGAAAGTAAATTCGGTATAGGTGAAGATGAAATCTATGAATTTGTAAAGTCCATGGAACAGTTTGAGAATATAAAGGTGCTCGGACTTATGACTGTTGCACCGTATTGTGAAAATCCAGAAGATATAAGATGGGTTTTCAGGAAGATGAAAGAGATATATGATAAAATTTCAGATATGAAGCTTAAAAATACTGAAATGAAATATTTATCCATGGGGATGACAAATGATTTTGAAATTGCTATTGAAGAAGGTGCAAATATGGTAAGGATTGGAACAGCTATATTTGGAGCAAGAAAATACAAGGAGGAAGTGTAGAATGGGAGTAATGGATAAGGTAAAGGACTTTATAGGCATCACGGAATTTGAAGAAGATTATGATGAGGAGGATGTTTCTGCCGAAATAAATAGCGGCAAACCTGAAAGAATGGAAACTTATACAAGAAAAAACAATGTAATTAAGGTTCATTCTAACACTGATATGAAGGTCTTTATATGTGAGCCGACCAAGTATGAGGATTGCACAAAAGCTGTTGACGAATTAAAAAACAGAAAAGTTGTGGTTCTTAATATTGAAGGAATGGAATTAGAAGATCAAAAACAAATTTTTGAATTCATTAAAGGTGCTGTATATGCACTTGAAGCAAGTATTCAAAAAATATCTAATGGAATATTTGTCTTAGCTCCTAATAATGTTCAAATTGACGGAAGGCTAAGTGACAGGTATGAAAGGAATTATTTTTATAAATAAGGAGCAACTATGTACACAATAAGATTAGCTCTTAGTCTACTATTAAGAATCATAGATTCGCTAATACTAGTAAGAGTATTATTATCATTTTTCCCAACCCTACAATCGTCAAAAATTTCCTACTTTATCTATCAAATGACTGAGCCTATACTGGCTCCTTGCAGGGCAATTTTAGATAGACTGGGATTAGGCATGGGAATGATTGATTTTTCTCCAATATTGGCATTTTTGTTGTTAAGGTTGTTCCAGACTTTGATTTTTGCCTTTTAGGAAGATAACATGAAAAATTTCGAAAAATATTACGATTTTATAAAGGACGAGGAAACAAGAAATTCGGTTAGAAGAATCGCTGAAAAGTCTCTGCATGTCAGCAAAAAATTTGTTGTTGCTGTTACAGAATTTACAAATCCATATATTGCAGAGCTGAGTTTACCTACAATTAAAAATTATGATATAAAATTTGAAATTTTCCCCTCATTTGAGTATAGTGAGAGGAAAGTTTTCGTTTTATACCCTGATTATCTTGATAATATAGAAAAGAATGAATTTGTGACCGGGATTAGAATATATAATCGATCTAAGTTTAAAAAACTAAATCATAAGGATTATCTTGGAGCGTTGATGTCATTAGGTATAGCCAGGAACAAAACAGGGGATATTTATGTTTATGACAACTATGCGGATATAGTTCTGCACAATGATATCTCTGATTATATATTGTACAATTTAGATAAAATAGGTCATAATAAAATAGAAGCAGAAAAAATTAGCCTAGATGAAATAAATTATAAGGAGCAGGAGCATGTTATTATGAATATAACAAGCTCATCTTTAAGAATAGATAACATTGTTAAGCATATTACTAATAAGTCCAGAGAAGCGGCATCAGGTATGATAAAGTCGGGTAATGTAAAAATAAACTGGCAGGTAGAGGAAAGGGTATCATCAGAAGTAAAGGAAAATGACATGATTTCAATAAGCAGGTACGGGAGATACAAAATTTCGGGACTTTTTGGATTAACAAAAAGCGGTAAGCTAAAAATTGAAATCAAGCACTACATTTAATGAGAGGATTCTATGAACGTATTGATAGGAATAGTTTTTGCAGCATCTATATTGTTAGATCAGCTAAGCAAGGTTTGGGCTATAGATGTGCTGATGGACGGAAGTTCAATTAAAGTAATAGGAGATTTTTTGAGGTTCACGTACGCTGAAAACAGGGGTGCTGCTTTCAGCATTTTACAGGATCAGAGGATGTTTTTTATAATAATAACCATTGTTATGCTTGGGGTATTGTCATATGTATTTTTCAAGACAAAAAATATAAGCTGGTTATCAAGGTTATCCATAGCAATGATAGCCGGAGGAGCTATAGGAAATTTTATTGACAGAGTGCGTTTCGGATATGTCGTTGATTTTATTGATGTGAGATTTGGCAGTTTTTATAACTTTCCAATATTTAATATTGCAGACAGCTTTGTTGTATGTGGCACAATACTCATGGTTATTTTGATTCTTTTTAACAGGTTTGAAAGAGTGAATTAAATGGAAAACAAATTAGATTCTAATTTTGTTGAGTTCGAAGAAAATGATGATGAAATAATTTTAATTACAGATAAAGAAAATGAGAGAGTAGACTCTTATATATCAAGCTGCATGGATGATATGTCACGAAACTCTGTGCAGAAGCTCATTTCTGACGGAAGCATCACTGTAAATAACAAAAAAATAAAATCAAACTATAAAATTAAATTAAATGATGAAATAAGGATAATATTGCCGGAGCCGGAGGTTCTGGATGTTACATCGGAGGATATGCCCATAGATATAGTATATGAAGATGATGACTTGGCAGTTGTGAACAAAGCTCAGGGCATGGTAGTTCATCCGGCTCCCGGTCATTATACGGGAACTTTGGTAAACGGTTTGATGTACCATTTAAAAAATTTGTCGTCAATTAACGGCGTGTTGCGCCCAGGAATTGTCCATAGACTTGATATGAATACATCCGGCTTGATGTTGGTTGCCAAAAATGACGCGTCACATAATTTCCTGGCAAAATGTCTGAAGGATCATTCAATTGACAGAATTTACTATGCATTGGTGGAAGGAAACATAAAAGACGATGAAGGAACGATTGATGCACCTTTAGGCAGAAGTGAAAAAGACAGAAAAAAACGTACAGTAACTTACAAAAATAGCAAAAATGCGCGCACAAATTATTGGGTAGTTGAAAGGTTTGGAAAATATACATTAATTAAGCTGAAACTGGAGACAGGAAGAACTCATCAAATAAGAGTGCATATGAAATATATAGGCCACCCGGTAGTTGGTGATGATGTGTACGGCAGAAAGATAAACAAGTTTGGACTTAAGGGACAGCTTCTTCATTCAAAAACATTGGGATTTGTCCATCCGACTATGGGAAAATATATGAAATTTGAAAGTGAACTACCTGAATATTTTCAAAAAGTGCTTAAAAATATAGGAGGGAATTAAACTATAATATGAAAACGAAAGCAATAATAATGGATGAAAAGGCAATAGAAAGGGCTTTATTCAGGATTTCTCATGAAATAATTGAAAAAAACAAGGGCGTTGAAAATATTGTATTGGTTGGCATAATGACAAGAGGATGGCCGCTTGCGCATAGACTCGCTAATAAGATAGAGGAGATAGAAGGCTCAAAGGTTCCACTGTTTTCATTAGATATAACATACTACAGAGACGATTATGAAAAGGATGACAGAGCGCCTTTGTCCGTTAAGAGTGTTGATTTTAATATAAAAGATAAGACTGTCGTATTGGTTGACGATGTGTTGTATACGGGACGAACGGTTAGAGCAGCACTTGATGCAATTGTAGATCAGGGAAGGCCGAAAAATGTTGAACTGGCAGTATTGATAGACAGAGGGCATAGAGAGCTTCCTATCAGAGCTGATTTTATAGGTAAAAATGTTCCCACTTCTAGGCTGGAAAGAATTAGTGTACAGCTTGAAGAAACAGATGGTGCTAATCAGGTTGTTATAGCGGAATAAAATTAATTGAAAAATGAAGGCTGGTACGGAAAACGTCACCAGCTTTTTTGTTTGACATTAACCTGGTAAGGAATTATAATTTCATTGTAATATTTTGACAATATATAATAAAGGGGACGTATATGACAAAAAAATTTGACAACCAGGCCAAATATATAAAATATAAAGTTTTGAAAGAGGTCATAAGATCAAATAAAAACGGAAGCTTAGCAAAGGATATATTATATATACCGGAGAAGATAATACCCGGGCCTGAAGCTGAGACAAGATGTTGTATATATAAGGAAAGAGCTATAATATCCGATAGAATAAAAAATGTCATTGAGGATAATAAGGAACATGTGGTTAATGTCATAGATTTGGCGTGTGACGAATGCCCTCTGTATAGATTTTCAGTTACAGAAGCTTGCAGGGGATGCCTTGCTCACCATTGCAGGGAAAACTGCCCTGCCGGAGCAATCGAAATAATTAATAAGCGAGCTCATATTAACCAAGATAAATGCTTGGAATGTGGCAGGTGCGCGGCAGTATGCCCATTCGAAGCTATATCGGATGTAAAAAGACCATGCAGGACGATATGTAAGACTGGAGCATTAAGCTTTGACCAGGAAACAAAAAAGTCCGTAATTGACTATAGCAAATGTACCAATTGTGGCGCATGTGTGTCAAGATGTCCGTTTGGCGCGATTGCAGACAAGTCTCATATCATGGAAATTATGAAGATGCTTGATGAGTCAATAAATAATACAAAATATAAGGTATACTGTATTGTTGCTCCTGCAGTTGCCGCTCAATATCCAGAAACAGAAATTGAAAATGTGGTAACCGCAATAAAAAAACTGGGATTTTATGAGGTTGTTGAGGCTGCTGTAGGAGCTGATATGGTTGCTGACTATGAAACAAAATTATTGGAAAAAGAGCTTAAGCACAAAAAATTCATAACATCCTCATGCTGTCCGGCATTTGTTTCATATATAAAAATAAAATATCCGGAGCTAAAGGATAATATTTCAACTGCTGTTTCACCTATGATAGCAACGTCCAGACTTATAAGAAGTAAGGATCCGGAAGCAAGAATAGTTTTTGTCGGCCCGTGCGTTGCAAAAAAGGCTGAAATAAATCAGGATAATTTAAAAGGTGAAATTCAATATACAATGAGCTTCGAAGAGCTTACTGCTTTTCTTGACGCTTATGGAATTAACCCTGTAGAATGTGAGGCGTCCACTCTTGATAACGTGTCCTATTATGCAAGGATATTTGCACGAGCTGGCGGCGTTACCGAATCGATTAAAAATACTATTTCCGTACAAGGTCTTGGATTTGAATTTAGACCTATAATATGTGATGGAATAGAAGAGTGCGATAAGGCTCTTAAAATGGCAAAGTCAGGAAAGCTAAACGGAAATTTTATTGAAGGAATGGCATGCAGGGGGGGATGTGTAAACGGCCCTGTGTCCATGTTCAAAAAACATACAGGTGCAGATTTAATTAACAGCAGTGCAGACAAAGCAAAAGGAAAACATGTAAGGCAGACTTATGTTGCTCTTGATAAGGAAAACTTGAATATGGAAGTGTAGCATGAATTTGGGTTTATGTATGCGTTAATACAAGGGGAAAGCGGATGAAGGATTATAAAACAGGGATTTACAATTGGTTTGGATATATAATGGCTATAGAAGAGAGAATTAAGCTAATAAAGCAGGCTGGATATGATTATGTTATGCTGTGGTGGGAGGATGAATATTATCCATACAAGGTGGATCGCAGAGAATTTAATAAAATTTTAGATTCCTATGATTTAAAGTTGGATAATGTGCATTTACCCTTTGAAAATACAAACAATCTTTGGAGTGAAAGCAGTGAAGAGAGAAACAATCATGTCAATATGATTAAGAGGTGGCTGTACGAATGCAGGGACAGTGGAGTTAATACTATTGTCCTGCATGTTACGGAGGGAAATGAAAAAAGTTTTGATTATTCACTTGGATATGATTCCTTTAGCAAGATAATAAAAGAAGCTGAAAAAACAGGTATTAAAGTAGCGATTGAAAATACACAAATGCTTAATTACACGGAATTCATACTAAAGGAAATAGATTCACCTAATTTGGGATTTTGTTATGATTCATCTCACGATTTTGTTAACGAATCAAGCTTCGGTGAAATACTGAATAGGTGGCAGAACAAACTCATGGCGGTACATTTGTCAGATAATGATGGCTTGTGCGACAGACACTGGATTCCAGGGAAGGGCCATGTAAAATGGGATAGAATTATTAGTATTATTAAAAATACTAACATAAAAAGTTATTCCATGGAAACATATCCTTTTGAGTCTGAAAAAAACATGCTCCCCATAGATTTTTTAATAAAAGCAAGGGAAAATCTTGAGGAAATATTGGATTGCAATCTATAGAGCTGAATAAACGTACATGATTTACAAGCTAAAGAATATGGTATATAATTGCTACATGCATTTTATGAATGATTTTATATTACTGATATACATGAAAGAGGATAAAAATGTATAAAAAATTCTATATAGCCAAAACATTAATAAATATATTGATTGTAGGACTGATTGATTTCTATATTTTTTTTGATGTATTAAATTACGTAATTGTATTGACTTGCTTAATAGTGGTTTTTCAAATAATATTCAAGCTGATAGTTAAATACAAATTTGAAGAACAGGCATTCAAGACCAAAAACCATGCCATACTTAATATAGCGATGGTTTTGTCATTGTGGGCTGGATTATACTTCTTCAGACCATTCATAGTGCTGACATGGATTATATATGTGTTTATAGAAGGATTTGCCTACAAAGAATCGCAGGAATATTTTGAATAAACGCTGCAACAATTAGAAAAATCAACTGATTACTATTTTTTTCTTTCCTAATGCTGCTACAGCGAAAGAGAAGAATCCACTGAATATCAAACTGAAGTAATAGCTTATGCCTCTCCATAGAAGCATCGCAGTTGAAATTATGTTAGAAGGAAACAAATGCCCAAGAAGCAGTACAAAACCTACCTCACTTGCTCCAGCCGTACCCGGTGTAGGTATAAAAGATACCGCCATATACAAAAACGACTGCAGGCATATGATATCAAGTATATTGGAACTGTTCAAATTAAATGATTTATAGACAAAAAATGTTGTGCTGAAAAATATTGTCAGCTGTATAAAGGTGACGGCATACATTTTTATTGTGAACCAGTAATCTTCCTTTAATTTTACAATGCTCTTATTATAATCAGCTATAAAGTTCTCGGTTTTGTTCATTACTTTTTTTACATCTTTAATTAAATGAAGCTTGTATAACAAATTAAACAGCATTCCGCATAATTTAAGTAAAACGCGCTGATTAAAGGCTATTAACAATACAGTGCCAAGCATGACCATATTAAGCGTCAGTCCTGCTATTACGAAACCGGAAACACTGCTGTAGTAATTAACAAGAAGCTTGATTTTATAAACAGCAAGACAAAAAGAATAGATGGTTACACCAATCTGAAAAAGTAAAAACTTGCTTATGAGAATAGCTGTTCCGCTGCTTAAGGAAATATCATCATCAGTTAAAATGCATAGCTGAACCGGCTGCCCTCCCGTTGCCATAGGCGTAATGTTGCTGTAATATTGACCAATCATTGTAACCTTTATCGCAAGCCAGAATGTTCGCAAATTTTTTTTGCGGTCCGCAAATTTGGAAATCAATGTATAAAGCATGCCGGCTTCAAGAAACCAAAACATAAACATGCTAAGAACAGCAGCTCCGATGTAGAAGGCATTAATATTATTTATTATTTTGAACAGATTAATTAAATCGTTGTTTCTAAACAGTATACCCAGCATGACTGCAGCAGATAAAACAACGAATATTAATCCGAATTTTTTCCTGATTTTTTTGAATTGCATATTAAATCACCTCATTTAAGACAGAGCAAAAACTGTTCGTGTAATTTAGGGTCTTTTTTATTTTTCTTATGTTTTCGCAATAATAATTTATTATGTCCTGATTATTGGCATAGTAGCTTAGTATTGACGGTAAATTTTCGAAATCGTTAATAACCACACCTATTTTGTTTTTCTTTATAAATTCAATATTTCCCTTTTCCTGACCAATGTTTGAGTTTAATACAATCAGTGGCAATTCTTTATTTATTGCTTCAAATATAGTTACTCCGCCTGGCTTTGTTACAATAAACAGAGATTCGTCCATCATTTGATTCATATTGTCCACATAGCCGTACACTTTAATATTGGAAAATGTAGATTTAGACAATTTTTCAAAAAGCCTTTCATTTCTGCCCGTTACCAGCATTATATCAAAATTATCTAATTGGTCAAGTTTACTAAGAACACTTTCAGGAACATTATCTATTCCGCTTAATACAATCAAGATTGAGTGTTTATCCTTGATGGAAAGATTAATATTTTCACTTATGAATCCTTTTTTGACAGGAATGCCGGTCACGAGTATAGTACTACCGCTGACTCCCTTATGAATTATTCTATTCTTTATTTCTTCAGTTGGAACTAAATATATATTTGTTCCTTTGTAAATCCATTCCCAGCTGTCTACCACATCTGTTATTACTGTTATCAAATTGATGTCAAGCTCATATTCTTCTTTTATTTTTGATATCATGCATGAACACAACGGAAATGTGCTTATAACAGTCCTAGGTTTCTTAAGTTTCAAATATTCGTAAAACTTTTTTTGATATAAGCTGCAAAATACATTATCTATAATATTATTCTTGTAATTCATTTTTATCTCATAAAACGTGTTGTAAACAAGCGGATAATTTTCTGTCAGTTCACAATATATTTTCGAGCTGAAGTCCTTTACTTTTGGATTCAATATCTCCCAAATATCCGCAATTACAACCTCTGCGTTTTTATTTTCTGTCTCAATCTGTTCCTTTAAAGCATTAGACACACTTTTATGCCCCATCCCAAAGGATGCGGTTAATATTAATATATCAGCCATAATATATACCTCTTCGTATGTTATTAAAAATACAAAATATATTTAATAATCTTAAGTGTCACGGAAAAAAATTATTGTTGATACTATTAATATACCACGAAATGCTTAAATAAAGCATAATATTATATTAAATTTTGATTAAATAATTTGTAAACACAATGAAAATAAAAAGAAAAATTGATACAAACATATCAATGATTATACTTTTTTATAATAAAGAATCATAGAAAACTGACGAAATATAATATATAATGTATGTGTAGAGCAAATATAGGGGGGATATTGTGTTAAACATTGTATTATGCGATGACAATATTGAATTTTGCAACAAAATTGCGGGGAAATTAAAAGAAAAAATTAATGTTGACAAAAAAATACATATATATAATAAATATGATGAGAACCTTATTAAATATATAGAGGAAAATAAGGATCATACTATTTTTATATTGGATATTGATTTGAAAAGTAAAGAAGCAGACGGATACAGCATCGCGAAAAAGATTCGAAAACTGAGAAATTATGATGATGAAATTATTTTTCTTACAAATTACACAAAGCTTTCGCCCAAAATTATAAAGCATAAAATACAACCTGTAGATTTTATAATAAAATCTGACTATTGTATAAATGATTTACTGATTGCAATCAAAAAAAGCAAGGCGCAAATTGATGCAAAAGAAGAAGAAACAGATACAGGAATGATGGTTGTGTATGAAAACAAAGCCATGTACAAGCTTAAGTATAAGGATATTTTATACACTGAGCTTTTGGAGGATTCAAGAAGCGTTATGATAAAGCTGAAGCCCGACTATATAAAGACGGAGTTATACGTTGTTTCATCTGTAAAATCAATAATGAAAAAACTTGACAGCCGTTTTTTCAGAATTTCAAGAACCAGAATAATAAACAAGGATTATTTGACATTTGCTGATCCATATGACAAAAAAGTTGGATTGAGTTATGGTTATGTGTTGGAAGGAAGCGAAGAGAGAATAAAGGAGCTGTTAGAATGTATAAAGTAGCAGCAGATGTTGTAGGAAGTTTTATTTCATGCTACATATGCACAATCTTGATTGCTGGTAAACTGTTAAATAAACAAGAATATTTTAAGTTTAAAAATTATATTATACTACTTTTGGCAATTCCTTTTCTTAGAATTTTTGGGAGCCTTGATATGGCATATAAAATAGCAGGGGTTATAATTATTTATACTATAATTATAAAATTGATTTACCAAAAAGGAAGCATAGCATCGTTTATTGTCTGCATATTTGCGTATTCTGTCGGCCTTGTTTGCGATGTAATAAACTCTTTCTTGTATTTGGCTGTTTTTAACATGGATATTACATATATACGCAGTAATTTGCATATGATTTATATTATGCACGCTTCATTTTTTATTATATCCTTTGCAGCTTCATTAATAATCAGACCCAGTAAATATTTCAACGAAATTGAGGATTTTGTATTAAGAAAAAATTTGTTCTCTGTAGTTCAATATGTTTTATTTTTTGTTGCATCTACAAGCCTCCTCGGTTATATAATATCCGTGCAGCCGTATCTCAGTATTCAGCACATTATGTCAGCTGCCTTGCTAATCTTATTTATAGCAATTAATATAACGTATTTCAGCCAAATTAAAATATCCACTAAAGCAAAATATGATTATGATAACATGTATGATTATACTAACCAGGTTGAAAAATTCGCCAAGCAGTTGTCAAAACAGGAGCATGAATATAGAAACCGACTGATGGGAATGCAGGCGCTAATTGAAAATAATCAATACGATAAAGCACTGGAATTCGTCAATAGCATAGTGGCTGATCAAGATACAAACAAAGATTCAGCCTCTGTAAATTACAATAAAATATATGATGCAATCTTGAAAAAGATACTTATAGAAAAAACCAGTAAAGCATTAAACGCAGGAATAAAAATAAATGCAGATGTGAGAAAAGAAATCCCTACAATTAATATCCAGGGTATAGTATTAAATGACATTGTAAGTATTATTTTGGATAACGCCATAGAGGCGGCAACCATATCAAAAGACAAGGAAATAGATATATTGATAGATGGGGAAGAGGATGAAATCAATATAATTGTAGCCAATTCATATTCAAAAATAGTTGAGGAATCCGCAATGTACAGAGAAGGAGAATCATCCAACGGTACATTCAGAGGAAACGGTCTCTATTTAATTAAACAAATCGAAAAAAATAACCCTAATATCACAATAGACACCACCATTGCAGAAGAACTGTTTATTCAGGAAGTTAATATAAATAACTTAAGCGAAAAAGAGAAGACATATGACATATGATATGTCTTCTCTTTTTTAAATTAGCGTTGGTTATTAGAATTTCTAATTTCTCTTGTCAAAAGGCACTTCGGAACCTTAGCCTGCTGCCATATAAATTCATTGCATTTTGATGAAGAATTAACTGCCGTATTAGTAAATAAGGAAAATAATTTGTTTGAAATTTGGTTGTTTTTAAATAAATTTCTCATAGTTTTTATACTCCTTTTTAAATAATATATACAATACAGGGCAAGTGTTAAGCCCTATAAATGTCAATGATAATACAAGCATATTGGATAAAGCTTCATTAGTAAAAAATGATAATACAAAGTACAAAACTGCTGCAGACATTGTTTTAATTTTCAATTTTAATCTTTTCTTACTGTCTACCAGCGGTCTTTCTTCCGTATCAGCAGGAGCAAATAATGCAAACAGGATTAAAGAAATCACAGCCAGTAAAATTTTTATCAAGGGATTAAAGGACAATTCAGACAAATAAACTATACCGAAAATATTTATAAAAGTAATAACCAGGCAAGACCAGAACGTATCCGCATGAAATCCGTATGCAAATCTTTTTAATATTGCTATTAGCAAAAAAGCCATACAAGTTTCTGCAAAAATATCAAGAACAATAGAAACTACAAGTAATATTAAAAGCTTGGAAATATTAAAGTAATATATTTGAATTCCATATCTCAATATTTCTTCGTCATCACCGGTAATTGTGCATTTATATTTCTTTATATAGCCCACAATTTTGTTTTCTAAATATAACTCCATTAAATACCCCTCCGATTAGTCTTGTGCTTAATGCTTTATTAAATGATACCATATTTTAAAATAACCATAGCAAAATTGTCATGAACCCCCCTATTTTTTTGCATGAAACCCTTTCATGTAGAATTTTAGGGGGGTTTCATGCAGTATTTGTGACAGGCAAAAGTTTGTTTAGTATAATGTAATTAGTAATAAAGAATGAAGATATTTGTAAAAGTAATAACCGAATGTATCTGCGTAAAACCAGTGTGTAAATCTTTTCGGTACAGACGTAAGTAAAACGTATGCATATTTTAGTTAAAATATCAAAAGCAATTGAGATACAAACAATATTAAAACAAGAGAAATAAAAGAACAGCTAGAAAATGAATTAATCAATTTTCAAAAATTCAGACACATTATTTTGGTAACTGGGGTTATGAGTAATTGATAGCTATTTTCTGTAACATTAATATGCTGGATTATAAAAGCTTTGCTTACAGTGTAACTACTAGTTGCAACCTGTAGTTGCATAAATTCCATCTTAAAACGGTAGAATGCAACTACTGAAAGGAATATAATTATTAATAATAAAGAAAATTGAGGAGTGAAATGAATGACCTTTGGGAAAAAATTGCAAAAACTTAGAAAGAATCAGAGAATGTCACAAGAAGAACTTGCTTCAAAAATTACTGTATCTCGACAAGCCGTATCAAAATGGGAATTAGACGAAACTATGCCTGATGTAGATAACATAATACAACTTAGTAAAATATTTGGGATTTCCATTGATTATTTATTAGATGATGAAATAAATATTGTTGAGGAAATCCCAATTGTTAAAGAAACTACAAAAAAGCTAAAAAAGAAATATTATAATTTTGGAAGTATATTACTTGTTATCTCAATTATATTAGCTATTATTATAGGAAATTTATTGAATTTGCAAGCTACAGTAATATTAGGAATAATATGCTTTGGTATACTTGTTGTAATTGTATTGCTCATAAATTTTTTAAAAAAGTGATAAAAGTAAGGGGGCGATTCCATTGATTAATAAAATATTTACTCAAATTAAATAAAATTATAGTCTAAGGAGGAAAAACAATGAACAAACGTATTTTAGGTTTTTTTATGGCTGTAACTATCTTAATTTGCTCTTTTGTGCCAGCATATGCTGCTGAGACAAACAATGACGCTTTAAAAATGGATGTAATAGGAACTGTAAATTTCAAAGATTTAGAAAATAATCCAAATCAAACATATATAGGTATAGATAAAAATGGCGATGAATATACCGTTACAATTGAAAAAGTAGACACTCTAAATCGTGCATCAGCAAACAGTTGGAAGGTATCGTTTACGGGTGTAATAATAAACTGTTATTTTTATATGACTGTAACTGACAATAAGTGTACTTCTGTATATGATAAATGGATTATGGTTATAGGTGGTACATATGATAATGCTGCTCTAAGCAGAGGTTCAAGTTACGGAAAACTGGAATTTGATGTAACCACAGCTGGTATTTTTCAAACTACTTGTTGGTTAAAAGGGACAGTTACTGGTTCCAATAATGAAATAGACGTATCTTTTCAGATGTAAACTTTAAAATAATAGCATGTTAACGCGTATAATATAAGTAAACGTTAAATACAACTAAACAAAATAATGAGTCCAACAGGGCAATGTCAATTAAAATGAAAGATTAAGAACAGAGTATGTTAAGAATGCATACCCTGTTCTTTTTTATGCAATTTAGCAATAGGGACGGTTCTTTCCGGACAATTTTCCAAATACATATACTGTTTTATTTAAGCAATAATGTTTGAACTTTTCTTATAAAGCTTTCCTAAAATTCCCAAAAATGAATTTTTTTTATAATTAAACCGTCTAAAAAAAGAGCATATTAGAGAAGCTCCAGAGGTGTCCAAAAAGAACCGTCACCACTGGACAAGAACAGACATGGGCAGACATGGGGACGTTCCAGGTGTCTTGGGCTTTTATGGAAATTACAGATTGATTCTGTAATAATTATAGGAGAATATCGGTATTAGTCAATTAAGCAAGATTTTTTGGAATGATAAATGTAATTGTTGAAAATGTTCTAAAAAAGACGAGCGAAACGTCCCCCCTCGTCCTAATTGTAGCCAATTCATATTCAAAAATAGTTGAGGAGTCCGCAATATACAGAGAAGGAGAATCATCCAACGGTACATTCAGAGGAAATGGTCTATATTTAATTAAACAAATCGAAAAAAATAACCCTAATATCACAATAGACACTACCATTACAGAAGAACTGTTTATTCAGGAAGCTAATATAAACAACTTAAGCGAAAAAGAGAAGACATATGACATGTGATATGTCTTCTCTTTTTTATTTTTATTCAATTATATCTCCAAGCATATTTCGTAACTCATGTATGTGAGAAGTAATTACATCTATTCGCTGAGAAGCAAAGTTGTCACTTGAAATCATATCTTTATGAACCTTATCAATTTTAGAAATTAAAACCACCTGCATACATAGAATAATCGCAAGCATAACTCCCATAATTATTGTTGCTTTTTTACTCATTTTTTCATTCGTCCTTTCTTTGTTTTTTATAAAATAGCTTTTCAATAAAAGGTTTTTTCATCGGTTCTTCTGGGGACGGAGCTTGCTGCTCATCCTGATACGCCCCCGGTCCTAATATGAGCAAAGGGGTCTCGTTCTCCGCAGAGAACGACCAAAGGGGGTAGCAATGCCTGCCTATCCCTATATATAAACGATTATATCATTAGAGGATATTTTTTACAATAATTAATAATGCTTGACAGCTCCGAAAGGTAAATTAAATCTTCCTTTGCAGATTGTTTTAATTCTTAAATTAAAATATCAATTTTTAAATTACCAACAGAAGTATGCTGAAATTATTAATTTACCCCATATCAAATAGTTGAATTTTCCCATTTTAATTTCTTATTAAGTCTGAAATTTTGCGCGTGCTTAGAAAGGTAAATATTTCTAATACTGATGTTGATGAAAATGAAATAATGAGCTTTACCGAAATTATTAAATAAGAGGTGCTTATGATTAAAGCAATAATAATAACTGTTATCTTAAATCTAATATTAACAATAAGCTTTCCTAGCATAGTTATAGCATCATATGCCTCTCAGCAGAATTCTGAAATAACTTACAAAGAAGCGATGAATCAAATTAGCATATTATCATACAGACCTGTTGAAGAAGTAATTATTGAAGATAAGCTTGAAAAGAAGATGTATAACTATTTATTTGAAAATGAGAATGTGCAATTCAATTATATAAAGATGGAATCGGAGAAGAACCATGAAGAAAATGAAGAAGTGAAAGCAACATGGCTTGGCATATTAAAGGTGGATTATGGAAATAAACTTATAGTGGATATGTATGCCACTGCAGTTGCCGAACAAAATCTGCTTAATAAGTATGAATTTAAATTAGTAAGCTGGGGTTGTGATAAAGATGGTAATAATATCAACGGTTATTACGACAATGTATATACTTCTGGGATTGTAGAATTCATAAACAAAAAATCTTATGAACATTATTATTTTTATCATGATTTGTCATTTTCCTTTTAAAGTAGGCTTTTACATGGAAAACAAATATATATATCAAAGCAGGCTACTCAAAGTAAGACCAGGATGTTGACACTAGCTAGTAGCTGCATTATTGGCAATAAAAAAGAGTTATAAAATAGAGGGTAAACAAATGTATATAGTTGGAGCTGTGCCCAATAGTGCCGGTTCTTTAGAAGTCCAATAGAAGTCCAATAGGGACGGTTCTTTCAGTCCAATAGGTACGGTTCTTTCTGGACAATTTTCCAAATACATATACTGTTTTATTTAAGTAATGTTGTCCAAGCTTTCTTTATAAAACTTTTCTAAAATCCCATAAAATTGAACCTTTTTGACTTTTTTCATAAATTGGGTAATATAAAAGGCAATACGGAAGATATATCCACAAATGCCGTAAAGTCTTATACACATACTATGGAAAAGACCAAAAAAGATCTTTTGGGGAATGTGCAGTTCGGGTTAAGGTGCAAGGTTGACTGGAATGTATCTGATGGCAAAATAACATATTTGGCTTCAACAACAACAAGATTATATAATTCCGATTATACTTATTATGGGTCTCTTGGAGGAAAGGAAACTCTTACTGATAATGATACCAGAGGTGTTGTATTCAAATACCAGAGTTTTGGTCTTAAGGAAGACGGATATGCCAGTGCAACGGTATATTTAGCTGGAAATTACTACACTGATGGAACTTGTGCATGGAATGGAGAAATTGATTGATGAACAAAAGGTAAATTCTGGGGACGGACCTTATTTTAAGGTCCGTCCCCAGAATTATGGCAAGTTCCTATGTGAAAGTTGTCAGTAACCCTGTCCCTTTGACACCCCTTTGACACCTACGTCCCTTTGACACCTACAAAAAAAGTGAGAAATCACAAATTAAAAATCTCACTTTGAATTATATAAAAGTCTTAACTAAATGACATTGGCCGTGAATAGTAACAAAGTTTAAGTTTTACAATTGATTAATTGCAGGAATAAAAAATAAACCTTCATTAAAATAAAAAATCCTATTGTGAAATAGGAGGAAGTAAAAAAATGGTAGCAAGGTAAAACCTTGCACCGACTAACTCGGAGTATTCCGAGAGACTATTAAATAATTAGGAGGTAAATTATAGGGTGGGTTAATTGAGCTAAGTACTTGACTTATCCTTAATGCTTGTCAACCTCTTAACAACTGCATATATTAAATTGTATTTTGTTTATATAATCAAAAGACTGAAAATACGAACCTTAAAAGACATGGGAAAGACATGGGGACGTTTCATGTGTCTTGTATATATTTCATGTCAGTATTCTTTTCCTCGGATATAGTATGTTTTGGGATAACGTATTTCTTGAATACATCAAGATAGTTATTCAAAGCTTTTTCTTTACGTCATTTTCGTATATGTTGATTTATGTACTTAGATCAACAATTATGAGCTGTTTATGCTTTTTATAAATTCGGAAATTGTAATATTTAAGTATATTTCAAAAAGGCGAAATTATGGCAGTTGACTCTTTTTTCCAGAAGTACTTGTTAATCATCATTATATCGATTATGCTTATTTTTGCAGGTGTTTATAAAAATAAGAAATTTTATTTTCAAAAATAATGCTATTTACTTACATATCCGCCACAAATATATGAAAGGAAGATAGATACAAATAATGAAGAAGAAGGTATTAATAATATGCTTAGGTTTGCTTTGCTTTGTCATAGTAATTACTATAGCCCTGTTCTTTATCCCTATAACAAAGAATATAGACACACAACTCACTGGCAAAATAGTAAGTTTTTATGATTCTTTTGAAGATAATAATATTGATATAATTTTATCGGGAGAGTTTAAAAGCTATATATTTGGTCAGAGTTCTTTCTCAGGTAACATTCAAATCAACAATGCAGATGCATCACTTAGTAGCGGTGGTTATGTAGATATTCTTTTTAATAATAATATTGGGCTTCTTGAGTACTTGACTTTTAGTAATGGGGAAATAACTGGGCAATACTTGGGTCGTATATGTACAAAAGATTTTAATTCGCTTCTTATTTTGCTTTATGATGAAAACTCAATATATAATTCTAGATACACTGCATTTATTTGTGCACCAGCTACATCTATAGAGGAAGCAATAACTATTGCCAATAAGTTAAGCCAAGACAATTGGATGAATGATATTAAATGGGAAAAGTAAAGATGTTACCAGTTAATTTAAATATTAGCGTACCGTTTAATCAATACTCTACAAATATTAAAAACTTGAACTCAAAGTTTGGAACAGCATGTAAAGCATTCGCCTGTGCGGCTATTTACTCTTATTATACTCAAAAGCTAATAAGTCCATATTGGTTTCCAATTGAATCTAATGGATCATATAATCTGGACATTAAAACACCAATAGGACAAATAACTAAAAATGCATATAAATGTTTTGAATTTGTCAAAGTATCGACAACAGCTTTATCCGACATAAAATCAACATTAGAAGCAGGTAAACCTATATTAATATGCTGTTCATTAAGCGGTGAAACACATTGGGTAGCAGCCTATGGCTACAAAAATAACTGTGCAAGCAAATCAGATATTTTGGTCGTAGATTCAGTAAATCTTAATAAAAATGTAGAATATGGTACTGCTAAGTATCAAGATGGGGCAACGGATTTGGATTTATCCGAATCAATGAGGATAAATTTAGGAAGCGGTTCCACTTATGCAATACAAAGTGCATGGACAATCAATATAAGGAACAACTAAGTAAAATAAATATCTATTTTATACATCACATCAAGGATTAAATAGCGGTTGAAAATAATAAAATTACAAAAAGCTATGACTATAATTTTAAAGGTATAGTTTTTTGTAATTTTAATAATTTTTTTAGGAGATATGTGTTTTTACAGATAATAATTATTTGTAAATTAATATTTCATATTTCTAAATATAGTGCTAAAATTACCTTATAATTTGTAAGGAGGATGCCATGAAACGATCTAAAATTATTTATGCATTGATTATATTACTTATATCGGCTTTGACAGCTTGCAGTATTAACAATAAAATTAAAGATACTGACAATAATATTGCTGATAATAATGTTGCAGAAGATGACAATACAAACAAAGAGGTTATTACAGATAATGATGATTCTGACGAAAATTCGGAAGGTCCATTTGAGCCTATTGTAATTAACACGGATATTCCCCCAACCTACAGTGTAGTTGAGGATTCAGTGAGAAAATTGGCAGGCAATTCTTATACTTTTTATAGTTTGTGGCCCACTTTGAAATTATCGTCCAATGACGAAATATACCATGCAAATGCCTATTTTATTTCTATTCCTGAATATTTAGAGTTTAATATAGATACTTCGTTTTCAATTATTCCTTGGGGTGATTCCTATAATTTTCCCGAGCTGCCCCCATCTTCCTTTGTAGAATTAGCATTGAAAGCAGGGAAGCTCGGTACCTATGATGCGGAAAATATTATACGAAGTAATGGGAATATTGTATACAAAATATCTGATACGGAATATTTATTTTTAGAAGAGGAAATTTATCCTGATGCTGATTTGGGTTTTTGTGCCGTCTTGGTATTGAGTTTTACTACCATTCCTACTTCCGAAGATTTGGATGTTATGTGTAACAGTTATTTAGCTTCCATTTCAGGAGACAGTTATTTATGGAGAGTGGATTTAGATCGTAATTCTTTATATTATGCTATATATAGTGGGTTAACAGGTTATTATCCAAAAAACTATATTGCAATCTATTGTCCCAGATATCCTTTAGATTCCTGGGATGAATTTAAAATGACTATTACAGATTCTACAGACAATATTTTTGATGATCTAATTACATTAACTGATTTTCCGAAGGTAGATTTCGAGGAATATATTTCAGAAAATGAATATGTACCATATACCTTAAATGAGCGCCGTGTTTATGGAGAAGATGAATATCCACAAATATATAATTACAGGATATATCAGATTGCTGAAAACAGATACCTTCACTTTTACTTTTCTCATTCAAGAGGTGTTGGGGATATGTATAGTCAAGGATATTTAAATAATAAATAAAGACAAGGATTCCAATAATAGGCAAAGGCAAGGAAGGCAGGGGAAGGGATGTCAAGGGGACAGGGTTGTTGACACTACGCCTTTTGAATTACTCCTCTGTTTACCCCTGCTAATCTTCAGATTTGGTTTACAGATAAATTGTGATTTGTTTTTTATATGTTTGTGTTATCCTTTCCTTTCTGACAGAAGAATGGAATGTATGTATTTATACATAAATACTGCATAATTATTACCGAAGATTTATGATTTTAATAAATGGGGTAATTCCAATGAAATTTTAATTATTGAAAAAAGTTTTTTGAAAGCTTTGTCAATATGTTAAACTGAACTTCGGGTTTTTTCAAGAAATAATTTTTGAGAAAATGTATAAAATTATATAAATTTATACATTATTATCTTTTCCGCACATATTTCTGTTAATGAAACATATTGTACCATTATAGGAATGACGCGGGGACGGGGTTGTTGACATCAAAGCAAAGTATAGGTTATACAAGCACAAGTAAGAAGCTATATGATACGGCTTCTTACTTGTGCGCTCAGATTATTTTTGATTTATATATATATTTATATGATTTATTAAGCTTGCCCGTTTATACTTACTGTAATCTGGCGGCTGTATCCCATATCCGAGAATTTGAAAAAGCGTCAAATGTCCGCAGTAAGGAAAGTATTATGTCAGAGCTTATAACTTCAAGGACGGATCAACGAATTTTTACTTACTCATAATAAAATTTAAGCTGAAATAAGTCTCCGGCGCATTCTCTTCGGAAAATAGAAATTGAGATGACCTGTCTTTGTAGCCATAATATTCTGTATCACATGTAAAGGTAATGCCGGCCTCTTTAAAATGAAAATCTTTAAAAGTCCTGCTTTTAATTTGCTCTTCTATTTTATTTGGAATTTTTGAATACAGCTTCATTTCGTCCTGTGCTCCGACAAAAGCAAGGGAAGCGAGAAGCATTTGCGTATCATAAGGACTTAGCACCCCTTCGCTGTTTTTAATTTCAATCGAAAATGAAACCCCCGTAACATATCCGTTTTCTGTTGTAAAATGATATTCGGGCTTTTCTGCATGACCGATTTCAACGTATACAATACCGTCAGAGTAATTTTTCGCCCATTTTCCGTTTTCGTCCAAGTATTCATTGCTATAATCAATATCAAAATATTTCATATAATAATTATAGTTCTCGGCAAATTCCGCTATTGTCAGATCACCTCGGTTGGGAGGCAGCTGCTTTGCGAAGACTATCGTGACAAAAACAGCCAGCATAGCTGCATGGGCTCCGATATAAAATATACTCCGATACCACTTTGTATCCTTGATGGTATAAGATATGGATTCATCCCATGGCTGAACTTCTTTCTCACTGCACAGCTTGTAGCTGTTCCAGAGACGGACAAGATTGTAGATTGGAATATAGTATCCCATTCCGGCGCCTATAAGTCCCCATGTTCGATCCAACCCTTCTTTATAGGAAAGAAGACTGCCATCAGGATTTTCTATCCGTAGCCCTAGGAGTGCCTTTCCCGGCGTAGTTCCAAACAAATGCAGCTAAAGCGGTTCCAAAATCAGCATCACAATAATAACCACAAAAGAATCAAGAATATTTCCCAGATTGCTTCTGGACGTTAAATTCACATGAAAGGTAAATGCAAGAAAAGCAGACCAAAGCAGACGGTATATAGAAAAGTCTAACATTCTGGCAAAATGATATTGCTCAATTTGAAGAAAAAGACACACTGTGGGGACGGACCTTGGAGTGGGTTTTTGCTGTGTTCATTAAACACTTGATGTTAATAACATTGTAACACATAAAATTATGGATACAAATATAAAGGAAAGTGTAGACAATGCTTTTATTACATATATTTCTGGCATTTTTAGCAGATTTGGTTTATATTATTAGTAAGATTTCATGAACTAAAAAGGTGTAGGTAATGATTAAAAATTATTTAGAGTTAAATAAATGTGAGGAAGAGAGATTCCTCCAATTTATAAATAGAAATAAGATAAATAAAATATCTTTTCATGACATGGACAAACAATTAAAATCTGAAGAATTTGATTTTGGTAATGGAGTTATTGTAAAGGTCAAAACTCATTCCGGAGACGGACCTCGGAATGAGTTTTTTACTGAATGTATGATATACCTATGCCTTGAGGAAATGTAAATACATCCAAAGGGTCATGCTTATCCTTTATTTTCTTTAATATATCTGTATGCTTTCCATAATATTCCTCCTTATAACAGTCCAGGCATTTATAGGGGAAATTCACATAAGAGCCATCAGTCATGCATTCAAGCTGAGGGAATTAATTTTTTATCCAGTCTCTGTTGACTTCGGCATATTGCTGCTCTTCCCATGTTGTTTCCAGCCATATGATATATTGGGCATTACGATAAAAAAATGCCGTAGCATCTGTTTCGACTTCCGATACTCTGCCTCCCAGTGCATACATTGATATTCCTGTAAATACAGAACCAGGCGGGCGCTTTGCGATTAATCCTGCAAGCTTTGTAAAGTTATCCCATGTTAAGTCCCTTAAAACAAATCGGCTTGCAGATTGAAATTTTTCATATGGAGGATATGAGCTGCCGATGATAGTAACAGCCTCAAGAAACGTAACATATTCTATATTGAATTTTGCTTTGTTCAGGCGAAGAAAATCGTCGATGATCTCCAGTGCCTCTTCCGGCATGCCCGAAATTATATACCTGATTGTTGGTTACACCGCTTTCAACATGCAAACAGTTTGAATTTTCATCAATATACATGCTGTTCTATGTGATATTGGTTCCTTTATCCTTTATATTGAAACGTTTTTTAGCTGTTTCCAAATCCATATTGTTGTCAACAAATTCGCTTTGCCTGGATGTTAAGCTTCCTATGTTTTCCGCACCGGATCTTACGATAGAAAGCTCCCTGGCAATCTCTGCCTTCATTTGATTCAAGGATTTTTTTGCTTCGGGGGATGCCGTTGTTTTGCTTTTTAAATTATCAGACATTTTATTTTCCTTTCTTAATTAAAATATTTATTTTATTATTGTCTGATTAAGCAAAATTAATCGAAAAATATGAATATTAGAAGATTACTTTTAGATGGCAGCAGCATATCCTTATATCAATAAATCCCTGTGTCACCATTGAGCCCGGAAGATTATTTCCTTTGCTTTGCAGCATGCTTTAATATCATTTATGGTTTGTTTAAACAATTCCATAAATTTCTCATCTGTATTAATTACAATTTCTTTTATTTCTGATTTCATTGACAGAGCATTTTCAGACTTATACTTTCTTGTATTTGCAATAATCTCCTTAAGTTTTTCTCCGAAAAGGATAATATCATTATCAAGAGATTCTTCAGTTTCCCAATACAAGTTGTGTATAGAAATACTGTTCTCATTTTGTCTGAAAAATTCCTGATAAATATATTCGGTTATGTGAGGAACATAAACGGCATACAGTTTTAATGTATTGAGCATGCAATAATACAGGGCATATTGTGCTGAATGCCGTTCTTTATATCCATGTAATTCAGGCTGGTATAAACGTTCTTTAACAATTTCAAGATAATAGTCATATAAATCCATGCAGAAAATCATAGTTTTTCTGCATGGTAATACCTACCTCCTAAAAATTTTAAGAACACAAAATCACAGCTTTGTTCACCAAATTATTTGCTCGCTGTCGCTCACATAAAACTCCGCCCTAAGCTTTTACATTTGCTTAGGGCGGATTGTATGCGTCCGTGGTACCACCTAAATTCAGATGTGAATCTGCACTCTGCCAGTACGGGATAAAATGCGCTATCCGATACTGTTTTCCTTTTAACGGTGGAAATTTCCGTTGAAGTCTACTAAGATTTGGACAATTTCAAAATACATATACTGTTGTATTTAAGTAATGTTGTCCAAGCTTTCCTTATAAAACTTTCCAAAGGCTCCATAAAATTGAACTTTTTTATGATTTAAATCGTCTATATAAATAGCAGAGTGAACGTCTCATGCTAAATAAACAGAAAGCGATAGTAGCGATATTAAGAAAGAGATAATTTTGTTTACTTCAATTTTTATTTTTAATATGTTAAGTTATTGAAAACAAATTGGCTATTGCAATTTATAAATCCTACAAACAATTAAATTCAAGGAGGAATTGTATGATTCAAAAAGGAGAAGGTAATAGATTGAAATTTAGCATGAAAAAAATATTTACTCTATGCGCTGTCTTGCTTGCGCTTGCATCAAGCGGTTGTGCTGTGAACGAAGAAGCAAATTCTCATGAACTTGCAGAAAAATTTGTATCAGAATTGTATACTGTAAACAAAAAAGAAATTGAAAGTTATAACAATTTATTAAAAGCAAATGCGGAGGATGCTTTAAAAGAGGCTATTGAAGACATATACAAGGATATTAGGATTTTGATGTCAGACGAAGCGTATGAGAAGTTCACTGCAAACAGGACAGGGGTTAGGTTTGCTGAATTCTGCTCTGAAAATAACTGTTACATAGAAATTAAAGAAACGATTCTTTCCGAGAGATCAACTAATGAAAACAATAATGAAAAAGGATATAATTTTGAAGTCAAATTAAATATTGTATCATCTAAGGATGGAGCAGAAGAGGAAGATGTTGCGGAAGGAATAATTCAACTTACAAAAGAAAATGAAGAATGGAAAGTTTCAGGATATAGAGATATCAAATTGCCTGAAGCAATAACAAAAGAATAATGGCATGAGGGTGAGAGGAGGACTGTATGCAGAAATATAAAAAATTTATCGGTACTATAGTATTTGCAATATTTACGCTGCTGTTTGCTTTTTCATTTGAGTTCATAGGCTATGGAAATTCTGCAGAACCGCCGTCGATATTAATTATAGTTCCGAATGCAACCGATGAGATGAGTATAAAATTGAATTTAGAGGATGGCGAACATGAAGCAAGAGTAACGGATAAGGTTATAGAAAAATATTATGCTTTTTATTCAAGTGCTATGTTTAAAAATACAAATGTTTATAGCTTTATTGTCAGTACGGGAGAGGACAGTTTTGAAGTCGAATTGGATAAGCCAATTAAAAACTATAACAATGTTTATACACTGGATTTGAAATCTCACACTTTGACAGAAGGGAAACTGTTGTCCAGATCTGTCATGCTTGTTTCGATGCGGATAGTCTTGACACTTGTCATTGAAGCAGCTGTATTTTGGAGTTTTGGATTCAGGGATAAAAAATCATGGAAAGTTTTTTTAATCATAAATTTTGTAACGCAAGGAGCGTTGAATATCTGGATAAACAGCTTTACGCCAATTACAAGCTATGTTATTTTCACTCTGATATTTGGCGAGTTTTTTGTGTTTATTGCCGAACTTTTTGCATTTTCGCTATTCTGCCGGGAACATGGACGTTTAAGAAAGATACTGTATGTTTCAGTCGCAAATTTTGCAAGTCTGATTTTGGGTGGATACATAATAACAGTGCTGCCTATTTAGACAGAATAATTTTCAATTAACTGCTCAGATTGAATAAAATAAATACTAAGAAAGAATTATATTGTGAATAATGGTTTGATCGATCTTGCAGGTCTGAAATAAAGTTGAAACGGAGGAATGGTATGAAAAAAATAGGTGGTATATTATTAGTGATAGTAGTTACATCCATCTTAACTGGCTGTAGTGCTCCTTTAATGGAAACTGATGCTAAGGAAAATATGTTTATTAAATCAGTTGCTTTATCCGAAGATGAAAGAATCAAAACCCCGATTGTTGGTTTCCTGCCCAAAATATATGAATATTCTGTAGATGAAAGTATCAAAGCTATGATGATTGAAGTAATAGATTATACAGATACATATAATCCAATAGTTGTTAACAGTTATGCTTATAAATTGTATAAAGAATCAACAAAAGGAAGAATTTATATAATTTATTATCCTGATGAAAATGAGTTGAATATTGAAATTAATTCAAAAAAAAGAAAAGATAAAAATTCAAGTGTTCTGTATGTCTATGATAAGAATGATTCATATGCAATGTCTTTCAACAATGAATCAGTTATTAGGAAAGAAGAGGCAATACCCTTGATTGCAATACTATATGCGGATTCTTTTTCGGAGGTAGATAGGTTTTTAAATAATCCCAAAAAATACAGAGGATATTATAGTACTGCATATCAAATTAAAATAACTTTTTTTGATAAGGATTTAAATAGCAATTAAGGGACGCACCTTTAAATAAAATAAAACAGAAGAGCAATTTTTATCAAATAAATAGTAGCAGGTTGCCATGAAAACAAAAAAATTATATTTATTATTAATTATAGTCTTTATACTACTATCATTATTTTTATTTAATAAAGATGTGATTTTTCAGGAGGGTAATCCCATATCGGTATTAAAAGGCATAATTCAGCTTAATGGTACAAGTACATTTGTAAGGATAAAAGACAATCCGATAACTTATGTAACAAAAACAGGTAATAGTGAAGAATTGTTTAATTATATTGAAAAAGAGTATAATGTTGTGTTTAAAGAACAGATGGGTTCCGGGCATACATTTGAAGGTTCAGAAAAAAGTGTGATTCTGACATCCAAACTGTATACCAGGTTCTATCAAATATGGGAGTACTCTGAGCTTAATATTATAAGTCTGAAGTTTTCTGCCATCATGGTTGAGGCTCTCAAAGAAGGACTTCCAAATGAAAATCTGATATATGAAAAAAGCATATCATTGGAGAATTTATTTGACCAAGAAGAAGTTGTAATTGATTTGTATTTTGAAAAATCACAGGAAGAATCAGTTGAACCTAATACAGTATATGCTTTTTTACAATATAATAATAAAGTGTATGAATTAGGTACTGTAAGTAATTATGGATTGGAAGACTTAAAGGTGGAGGCTGTTGACAGAACCTTTGACGGTAAAAATGAAATTGAAATAGTAGGAGAACTGGGAGCCACCTATATTGAAATGAAATTAATCGGGTATAATGAAGAAACAAAGGAGTTAGTAAATCTTCTGACCATGGGGACTCCCGAATACATTGACTTAGATCATGATGGCACAGATGAGCTAATAGGTGTGTCAGCAGGTATTGTCCCCGGATATGTGAATATATACAGATGGAACGGAAAGCATTTTGAAATGGCGGAATATCAAAGGTGACGAAAAGTTTGTATTCAGGTTTAGAAATAAAAACGATACATTGTATATTGTTACCGGAAATTACTATGAAAATAATAAAATGATATTCAGATATTTCATATATAAGAGCGGAAAGATTTTTGAGCAATAAGATTAATTCTTAAAAGAAACGGTAAGTTTCTTGAGTAATTTAAAAAATAAATCTGTAATTGATAATTTGATTTGTTAATTGATTCAGGGCATGTAATGCAGAATCTATATCTAAGCTGCGGAGCCGTAGGCTGCGGAACCTGTGCAATAGCTGCATTTGATCAGAAAGCTGCTGATGATTTTCTCAAGCTTGACGGAAAAGATGAGTTTGTAATATATGCAGCACCTGTCGGCGTTGTGTAATGCTAAGAAAGCTCTTTTAAAATTAAAGATATATATCTTTAACAAATTATAGTATTGAAGGACAGATGAAATTGAAAAAGAAAAATATAAAAAACACTGGCATTTGATAAGGTGGGCATTAGTAATAGATATTCGGCACACGCTGAATATCTGGACATAAGAGATGTTTATTCCGTTGTGAGAGAGTTTTTCGCATATTATAAGTATCTGAATTTAAATGTGTTTGATGACTTATATGGATGAATATGGTATAATAAAAAACAAAATCTAAGGAGGCAGGTCGTCTAATAATGAAAGCCATACAAAACTTTGAAGATTTCCTGGAAAATTTATATTGTGCAGGCATGAGCCTAGGCGGTGAGAACAGCGAAGGAATATTTGCCCTATGTGATTATTTTAAAGACAATGTGCTTTGGCATACCGGAGAACCAGACACCGATCCGTGGGAATGGAGAATGAGAGTTCTGAATGAAAGGAACGACATTGCCTATGGTAAGCTGTTTTTCAAGAAGAGCGGATATATAACGCAGGAATGGTATCCTTATTTTTACGCCGTAAGGCGCGGAAGCAATGAATTGCAGGAAGAGTATGAAGAAGGCAAAATAAGCCATCATGCGAAAAAAATCTATGAATTGCTGTGTGAGTACAAAGAGCTGCCTATTCATCTGATTAAAAGATACGGAGGATTTTCCAAGGAAGATAAGACAAAGTTCGATAATAATGTCATAGAACTGCAGATGAAATTCTATATTTCCATGTGCGGAAGAGCAAGAAAAAAATCTAAGTCGGGAGAAGAATTTGGATGGTCATCAACTGTATTTTGTCTTGCGGAGGATTTTTTTGACGAAGAAGTCATAAGCGCTGCTGATGGAATAAGCTATGAAGAAGCCTACGAAAAAATCGAAAAGAAAATATATGAGCTGAATCCGAAAGCTGATCCGAAAAAGGTAAAAAAATTTATTTTGGGATAGAGCAGAAGCATACGTCAGGAACTGTGTTTTACGGTTCCTGACGCTATTTTTTAAGTGCTTTCAAATTTTATTAAACCGGTATTGAAGAGCCTTTTGAATCTTCTTCAATAACTTTTTTTGTTTCGTCAGTTTGATATATTTCTACAATACGTTTGTGAGTTTCATTATCCTTGTCCTTTGTGCTAACAGCAATTACATTTATATATAGGTTTTCTCCCGGTTTGGATTCTTCCAGAACTATAGCATCCTGTGAAGGAATAAATCCTGCATCGGTGGCCACCCCGGAATTAATTGCTGCCAGTGGAACTTCTTCCAAAGAAGCGGGTATGTTTGTTGCCGCAAATTCTACAATGTTGAAGTTACATCATTGCTCCAGGTTCAGCAACAATTGTTTCTTAGTAATCAAGACCTATTTCCACAAACTGAATGTCATCTCCGAAAATTCTGTAGTCAACTTGATGCGCTCTCTCCATATTATCCCTCCTTGATACACATATAATTATGTATTTAATGTATGTTTGGATAGCAAAATTATTAGTAACATGCAACTGTTGCTATAAATTTTCTTGTGCAGAAATTAGTGCTGATTTGCAAATGATTGAATTTTATCAAAAATAGGACACAGTTTTGCCACAAATTATAAGTATATTTGAATACAAATCTTAATGAGGAGAATAAATTTAATGAAGAAAAAGAATATAAGAAGATTATTGCAAATTTTTTTCTTTGCACTTATTGGCTTGATTGCTATTAACAAAACTTTGGCAGAGTCGGGAATGGCAAGCATTCCATTTTTGTCAGAAGCCTCCCTTCATTCTCTTTGTCCATTTGGGGGAGTAGTAACACTTTATAATTTGTTTACATTGGGGGCGCTTATAAAGAAAATTCATATGTCATCTGTAATACTTATGGGAATAATTTTTGTTTTAGCAATACTTTTTGGACCAGTGTTCTGCGGATGGGTTTGCCCTCTAGGTTCTGTACAAGAATGGATTGGTAACATTGGTAGAAAAATATTTAAGAAAAGATACAATACTTTTGTTCCCCAGGAAATTCATAAAATACTTAGATATTTTAGATACGGTGTTTTAGCATGGGTTGTTTACATTACATCAATATCAGGTTACTTAATATTTGACAGTGTAGATCCATACCATGCGCTATTTACATTTTGGTCAGAAGAAACAGCAGTAACTGCAATTTTGGTGCTTGTTGTAACGCTTGTTATGTCCTTGTTTGTGGAAAGACCTTGGTGCAAGTATGCCTGCCCATATGGAGCTTTGCTTGGAATATTCAATAAGTTTAGAATTTTTAAGATAAGAAGAAACAAAACAACCTGCATTTCATGTAAGAAATGTGACAGTGCATGTCCTATGAATTTGAAAATTTCTGACAAGGAAGTTGTAGATGATTTGCAGTGTATAAGCTGCTATGAATGCACTTCAGAAAGAAGCTGCCCAGTAAGCAATACAGTGAATCTTATGACAAATGCATCAACAGCAGAAAAGGAGGCCAACAGTGAAAATTAGTATGAATAAAATAGCGCTTATAATAATTGTTGTAATATTTGGAGGAATTGCAGCTACTATTTTTGCAGGTGTATGGTCTTCAGAGTCTGAAAAAGTTCCTGCGGTTTACAAAGAAGGGGATTTTCAGGGACAGTACAATCCAGAGGACATAAGAGGTTCATATTATTTTGATGAGGTAGCTGAACTGTTTGAAATTGACAGAGATGTTCTCTATAAAGCATTCGGCCTTGAAAATTTAAGTGACCGTAATATTAAATCAAAAGACCTTGAGTCATTGTACATTAATATGGAAAATGAAATAGGAAACGGTTCAGTACAGCTATTTGTTGCTCTTTACAAAAATCTCCCAATTAGTTTTGAAGATACCTATTTGCCAGAGGCGGCTATTAATATTATACTTGAACACAATGAAAATCTAACAGAAGAAGTTAAAGAATATCTGCGTGAACACTCTGCTAAAATACCAGTTTTAAATGAGGATGACTTAGATGTAACTTTGGAGAGCCAAGAAGATGAAGAACAGGAAGAAGAAATTCTTGTATCTGGCAAAACTACTATTAAAGACATTCAGGATGCAGGAATAACAGATGAAAAGATAAAAGAAATTCTTGGAACTGATATTCCACCATCAAACACAAATATCAGAGATTATTGTCTTGAAAAAGGATTGTCATTTTCAGAAATTAAGGAAAAAATAAATGATCTTGTTCCATAATACATTAAAATAAAATTTATAATAATATTATACAATAAAAAACACATGTACAGGTGTTTTTTATTGTATGATTGAATATGAAAGATATACAAAGAAGAACACGGATATGTTGCAGCAATGCAGGTGGAAATAATAGACATGGCTACAATAGCAGGTGAAAATGAGCTTTTGGATTATTTAAAAGAAGAAGAACTTGCAAATATCCAAGAGTATATGGAGAAAATAAATAAATAATTATATATTAAAACACTGAGGATGGTTTGTAAAAATCTTACACCAACAGATTTTAAAAATATGCAAACATTGGTTTTAATGATTAATAAAGGATACTATTTAATTGAAGAGTAGTATCCTTTATGTTTTTGGGTATAATAATTAGTAATAAATTTATGAGGGAGAGCTAAATATGACTGAATTAAAAAAAACAGCAAATCATTTGATAGATGAAAAAAGCCCTTATCTGCTTCAGCATGCCCACAACCCCGTTGATTGGTATCCATGGGGTGATGAAGCTTTTGAAAAGGCAAAGTCAGAAGATAAGCCCGTTTTTCTTTCCATCGGTTATTCGACTTGTCATTGGTGCCATGTAATGGAGGGTGAATCTTTTGAGGATGAGGAAGTAGCTGAAATTATAAACAAACATTTTGTTCCTATAAAAGTAGACAGGGAGGAGCGTCCGGATATTGATTCTGTTTATATGAATGTGGCTCATAGAATTACCGGAAGCGGAGGATGGCCTCTTACAATAATAATGACACCGCAGCAGAAACCTTTTTTTGCCGGTACATATATTCCGAAAAAAAGCAAGTATGGAATGACAGGACTTATTGAATTGCTTGAAATCGTTGCTGACAGATGGCAACATCAAAAAGATAGGCTGGTGGAGTCAAGCAATGTAATAACCCAAGAGATAAAAAAAATTGAAAATGAAAGTACTTCCGAATTTGTTCTGTCAAAGAAAAATATCAGTGATGCTGCAAACATACTTGAGAGAAATTTTGATGAGGAGTACGGAGGGTTTTCGAAAAGCCCTAAATTTCCTCAACCGAGCTATTTATTATTCCTTTTAAGTTATTATGCACTTGAAGGTGATAATGATGTGCTGTTTATGGTTGAGAAAACTCTTGAAAGCATGTTTGTGGGAGGAATGTTCGATCATGTTGGAAACGGATTTTCAAGATACTCAACAGATAACAGGTGGCTTGTTCCTCACTTTGAAAAAATGCTTTACGACAATGCGCTTCTTGTTACTGCATATTCATACGGCTATGCTGCAACAGGTATAAAACTTTACAAGAGCATAACAGATAAGGTTTTAAAATATGTGCTTAAAGAAATGACTCATGAAAAGGGAGGTTTTTATTCCGCGCAGGATGCTGATAGCGAAGGAGAGGAAGGTAAGTATTATGTTTTTACTCCGGATGAAATAATAAATGTTCTCGGCAGAGAGGATGGAACGTATTTTAATGAGTATTATGGGATTACCCATAATGGGAATTTTGAAGGAAAAAACATACCTAATTTGCTTCAAAGAGAAGACTTTTATGATGTTGATGAAAAAATTGAAGAACTTAATAAAAAGGTTTATGAATACAGAAAGACTAGAACTGTTCTTCACAAGGACGATAAAATTCTTGCTTCATGGAATGGTATGATGATTGCTGCATTTGCTGTTGCTCACAGAGTGTTTGGAGATGAAGACTATATTGATGCAGCTAAAAAGGCAATGAAGTTTGTTGATGAAGAATTAACAAATAATAAGGGATATTTGTGTGCACGATATAAAGACGGCTCCGTTCTTGAAAATGCAACTCTTGAAGATTATGCAATGATTCAGTGGGCTTTAATTGAACTCTATGAATCATCTTTTGAAATAGTATATTTGAAAAAGGCGTTGGACATAAATAAAAAAATGACTGAGTTGTTTTGGGATGAAGAAAATGGAGGCTTTTTTCTTGGAAGCAAGTATGGTGAAAAGCTTATTTATAATCCAAAGGACACTTATGACGGTGCTGTTCCTTCTGGGAATTCAGTTGCGGCATACAATTTGGTAAGGTTATCCAGAATAACAGGAGATAAAAATATAGAGGAGTTGACAAAAAAGCAAATTGATTTTTTATCAGGAAGCATTGTTAAGTATCCTGCAGGCTATACATTTGCACTAATGGCTGCAATGTATGAACTATATCCTTCGGTTGAGGTTGTATGTATAGCAAAAGATGTGGAAGATTTACAAAATACCATTAAAAAATTAAGCGGTCTATCTATGGTGAATACTACTGTGGTTGCATTTGCTTCCCAGGAGTCAGAGAATGTATCAAAGCATATTGGCTATATAAAAAACTATTCAATGAAAAATAACAAAACAACATTTTACATATGCAAGAACAAGAATTGTTCTCTTCCAATTACGGATTTTGATGAAGTAAAAAAAGAGCTTAAAACCAAATAACATCTAAAACTCCCACCAGGGAGTTTTATTATGGAAATATAAAAAGAAATATAACTTTTATTCATACATAACGAGTCAATGATGAAATTATTTAATTTTACATATTATTATTGCTATGATAAACTTTTCTAATGGTATTTAAAGAAATAATGACATTTCCATATGAAAGGAATAGTAGCATATGCTTGTTGATTTGCATGTTCATGAATGCACATTTTCCAAAGACAGTAAAAACAGCTTAGAAGAAATTGTTGAAAGTGCCAAAAGAAAAGGCTTAGATGGCGTCTGTATAACTGATCACGACAGTATGGGGCTTAAGGAAACAGCTGAAAAATATTCTAAGGAAGTTAATTTTCCTATTTTTGTAGGTGTTGAAGTTCTTACAAACCAAGGAGATATTTTAGCATTTGGAATTGACAGAATTCCTGACAAAAAGCTTGATGCACAGCAGTTCATTGATTATGTAAAAGAACTCAACGGTGTTTGCTTCAGTGCTCATCCTTTCAGAAACAACAACAGAGGTTTAGAGGAAAATTTATTGTCTGTTAATGGTTTGGACGGCATTGAGGTGCTAAATGGCAATACAGATTTGCAGGCTAATAAAAAGGCATTGGAGTATTGTAAAATTTTAGGGTTGCAAGCAATAGGTGCAAGTGATTCCCACAGTGAAAAAACACTTGGTAAATATGCAACCAAGCTGCCTAAATGGGCAAATAATCTGGGGGAATTCATTGATGTTTTAAAGCTAGGGCAATGTAAGCCGGCAGTTCTTGAACACAGCGGCTATAGAATTTTAGAGCAATTTTAGTGTTAACTTAGGAGTTGTATTATTATAATTTAACATAACAATTTATGGAGGAAAAAAATGAAAAAAATATTGTCTATTTTACTTTCTGTATTGATGATTTTTTCTTTAATAGGATGTTCTTCAACAGATAACAATGAAGAAATTGAAAAACCAGCAGAAAATAATGAGAGCGAAGCTGTTTCAGCTGACGAAGAAACGTGGAAAGCACATTACGATGAATCAATGAAAGATATAACACTAAATTTGTACGGAGTAACTGACGCTATTATTCCTGTTCTTGATGCATTTACTGCTGACACAGGAATAAAGGTTGAAAATCTTACAATGAAAAACGGCGAAATTCTGCAAAGAATTCAAAACGAAAAAGATTCAGGAGTAGTTGTTGCTGATATCTGGTTTACTGGAGGAGCTGATGCATTTATTAGTGCAGCAGAAAATGGTCTTCTTGAATCATATGTATCAGAAGAATCTAAAAATATTGCTGATGGAATGAAAGATGCTGACGGATATTGGTACGGTACATCTCTTACAGTTGTTAACTGGGTTGTTAACACAGAAATAATAGAAGAGCTTGGATTAGAGATTCCTTCAAAGTGGGACGACCTGCTTCATCCAGAGCTGAATGGATTGGTTTCAATGTCTGATCCTGCATCTTCGGGAACAGCTTACAACACTGTTAGTGCAATTCTTCAAACAAGAGGAGAAGAGGAAGGCTGGAACTATCTTGACAAATTAATAGCTCAGGTACCATTTTTTACAGCAAGAGGAAGCGATCCTGGTAAAAATGTTATTGCAGGTGAAGCAGCTGTAGGAATAAATGCAGGCACTGGCGATAAGAGTTTGGAAGAAAATAACCCTCAGGTTAAAGTAATTTATCCAGAAGACGGTACAGGATGGTGGCCACAGCCTGTTGCAATACTATCAGGATGTAAAAATCCGGAAGCTGCAAAAGTGTTCATAGATTGGCTGTTGTCAACAAAGGGACTTGAAGAAGTAGGTAAGGCCCAGAATGCTTTGCTGGTACGTGATGATGTATCTGCTCCAGAAGGAATTTTAAGCCTTAAAGAAATTGAACTGTTCCCTACAGATTTCAAAGCCAACGCATCTGAACGTGATGAGATTCTTTCAAAGTGGAACGAAAGAGTTAACAAATAGAACTAGATTAATATAATAAACAAGCTGTGCATAGAATTTAAGATTCTTTTTCACAGCTTGTTTATTATTAAAGGAGCAGTGATATTTTGATAAGACATTTTAATTACATTAAATTAATACAGATGCTCTTAATTGTTTTTTTAACTTACTTTTGTTTTTTGCCTATTATAAGTGTAATTATATATGGGATATCAGGTGATTTGTCTTTTTTTGATCAGAAGTTAATAGACAGAGTAATAAAACTTTTAGGAAACAGTTTGTTTGTTTCTTCTGTTGTAACGGCCATTTCGGTTTTTTTTGGAATTATTATAACATTTTGTTTAAGAAGAATGCAATTTAAGGGAATAGGCATATTGAGAGTTCTTATGCTGTTACCTTTGGTGAATCCTGCTTTTGTGGGAGCAATTGCATTTATTATGCTTTTCGGAAGCAGGGGGCTAATAACTTATAAAATACTTCATTTAAGCGTAAGTCCATACGGATGGCAGGGCATTGTTATTTTGCAAGTTCTGTCTTTGGTAACATATGCCTATATTCTTATTTCTAGTTCAATTAAAAATGTAGATACAACAATTGAGCAGGCAGCCAGAAATCTTGGAGCATCTGAAAGTACCATACTATTTAAAATAACTCTCCCAATGATGATTCCTGAAATTACATCTGCAGCGTTGCTTGTTTTTTTATCTTCTATGGCTGATTTTACAACTCCTCTTATGATAGGGGGTAAATTTTCCACCCTTGCATCAGATTTGTATGTGCAGATAACAGGAGTGTACAACATGAAAAGTGCAGCAGTTTCAGGAATAATTTTGTTAATACCATGTGCTGCGGCATTTTTTGCTCAAAGGCATTTCAGCACTAGAAAAAGCTATTTTTCAGATGCATCTAATGAAAGGGATATAGTATACGAAAATGTGAGTAAACCTATAAAAATGGCGCTTATTTTCTGCACCTTGTGCTTTGTGTCATTTTTTATAATTAAATTTGGCTTCATAGTTATTGGAGCATTAACAAAAAATTGGGGATATGATTACACATTGACCTTAGACCATGTGAGAGAAGCGCTTTCTATGAACCTTCGGCCATTTGTTAACAGTGTTAAATTATCCTTTGTTACTGCTTTGACAGCATCATTTATGGGGGTTGTATTATCCTACATAATTAACAGAAAAAAAATAATAGTGCCTGTATTTGTAGATTTTATAGGCGTTTTTCCAGCTGCGGTTCCAGGTATTTTGTTTGGCATAGGCTATCTTGTGACATTCAAGTATCCCATATTCGGAATAGGAAAATATATATTACCAAACTTGTCACCGTGGATTATACTTGGTACAAGTGTTATTATATATCTTATATGTATAGCAAGATCATTAAATGTGGCAATGAAATCAGGATATGCTTTGTTGGAACACATTGACCCTGACCTAGAAGATGCTTCGTATAATCTGGGAGCGGGTAAAATAAAAACATTCAGGCTTGTGCTTATGCCTCTTCTTACGGAAGCTGTCGCTGCATCATATTTAAAAATATTTTCAAGTACAATGACAACTTTAGGTGCCATAATATTTTTAATACTTCCAAAGAACAAAGTTGCAGTACAGGTTATATTTCAATCAATAACTCATTCTGCAATAGGAGTTCCTGCTACATTGGCACTGTTGCTGTCCTTTGTTACATTGGCTTTAATGGGAGTGTTTTATGTTATTCTTAACAGAAAAAGTATTACAGATAAGTTTAAGGGGGTGATTCAGCATGAAAATTAAATTGGAGAACATATGTAAGACTTATGAAAGCACTCAGGTTGTTAAAGATGTTTCTATGGAAATTGAAGACGGAGAAATAATGGTACTACTAGGACCGTCGGGCTGCGGAAAAACAACTTTGTTACGAATGATTGCAGGTCTTATTTCAAGAACCCAAGGAAGAATACTTTTTAATGATGTTGATGTAAGTAGTTTTCCACCGCAAAAAAGAAATACGGCAATGGTTTTTCAAAACTATGCATTATTTCCTCATTTAAATGTTGAAGAGAATATATCTTTTGGATTGAAAGTTAGAAAACTTCCCACTTCTAAAATTAATGAAATGGTAGCAAAAATAATAAAAAGTGTGGAGCTGGAAGGTTTAGAAAAAAGAAAGATACAGGAACTATCAGGAGGTCAAAGACAAAGGGTGGCATTGGCTCGCGCTTTGGTAATAAAGCCTGACATACTATTATTTGATGAACCTCTATCAAATCTTGATGAAAAATTAAGAGTGTCTATGAGGCAAAGCATCAAAAAGCTGCAGCGAGAGCTGGGTATTACAAGTATCTATGTAACCCATGACCAGGAAGAGGCTATGTCCATTGCAGACCGCATTACGGTTATGAACAAAGGAGAAATACAGCAGTGCGCATCACCAAATGAAATTTACAGAAATCCTAAAAATTCCTTTGTAGCAAGTTTTGTTGGTCAGGCAAATTTATTTAACTGTCAAGTACAAAGTGATAGCGATAAGAAATATATAAATGTTCTTAACAAAAAAATAAATATTGAAAATGATATAATTGGTGAAACAGTTACTGCGATGATTCGTCCGGAACATCTTCACATAGACAAAGACGGTATTGAAGGTGTGATTGATTTTAAAGAAGAATTGGGACTTATAACCCGTTGCCAGATAAAAATTGGAGATATGAATATTTCTCTTGATGAGCTTAATGCGTCGGAACATCATACTTTAGGTGTTGGAGAAAAGATATTTGTATCCTTCGGAGAAAATGATGTGGTTATACTAAAAGAGCAGTAAATCTTTTCTACAAGCATTGTTTAGCTATAAATTTTTTGACAAAGCTATTTATATATGCTAAAATTTATATAAGAAATAAGGGGAGCCGTAACAGGCTGAGAGGAAGTATTTATACTTCGACCCTAATAACCTGATTTGGATAATGCCAACGTAGGGATAATGCATTGAGCTTAGATTAATGTGAAATATCGTGTTGGTATTTCGCATTTTTTATTTTTTATAAATTCTTTATTATAGCTTTGAGACAGATTTGTTATCATCAGGCAAAGGGGGAGCGCCCTGGGCCTGAGTCTTTAGAGTTTAAAAATAAACAGCGATGGGAGTCCGTGTACGGACTGAGAGGGAGCAATTGAGCTTCGACCGGCCTGAAATAATTTGCACAGGTTTTAAGTCGCTGTTTTGTCATGCCTAGAACCTTTCATATGTTTCAGAGAATTTTATCTTAAGAGAGGTTTAAAAAATGACAAGAAAATCTTCACTGTTCAAAACTGTAGTCCTTTCCATGCTTGTTGCAATCGGAGTAGTAATTTCACCGATTCTCAGAGTTGAAGGGCTGTGTCCTACTGCTCACCTAATAAATATTGTTTGCTCAGTATTGCTGGGGCCGTGGTATTCACTTCTTTGCGCTGTTATGATAGGAATAATACGTATGATATTTATGGGAATCCCTCCGCTTGCTCTTACAGGCGCAGTATTCGGTGCGTTTCTTTCCGGAATTTTTTATCGAATTTCAAATGGTAAAATAATATTTGCCGTTATAGGTGAAATATTTGGTACAGGTGTTATTGGGGCAATTGTCTCATATCCTGTAATGGCATTGATATGGGGCAGAACAGGCCTTACATGGATGTTTTACGTTCCTTCATTTATAACAGCTACAATAATGGGAGGTATGGCAGCATACATATTGTTGAAGGCTTTAAGTAGGAACGGAATGTTACTGAAATTTCAAAAAAGCTTAGGAGTTAATGTTTATGATAAACCAACTTTTAAAAATAAAGTTACAGATTAAAGTAGACAGTCCTCTGATACATTGTATAACAAATCCCATATCAATCAATGACTGTGCAAATATTGTCTTAGCTGCCGGATCCAAGCCCATAATGGCAGAACATCCTGATGAGGTTGAGGAAATAACGGCGTTATCACAGGCGTTAGCTGTAAACTTAGGCAACATAACAGATGTAAGGATAAAGTCTATGATGCTTTCGGGGAAAGTGGCAGCTATAAGTAAAATTCCTTCAATAATCGATGTTGTGGGAGTAGGGTGCAGCAGCTTGAGGCTTAATTATGCCAAGGAATATATATGTAAGAACAAACCATCTGCAATAAAGGGAAACATGTCAGAAATAAAATCACTTTGCAATATGGATTCGCATTCTGTGGGAATAGATGCCGGAAATGATGACGTAATAAATGCGAATACTTTAGTAAGAAATTCTGAAATTGTCAGAGAGCTGTCATTGGCCACAGGGGCGGTAGTCGTTGCTACCGGAAAAATTGATATAATAAGTGACGGAAGAAAAACATATTCAATTAAAAACGGTATTGAAATTATGTCTCATATAACCGGTACAGGATGTATGCTCAATGTTTTAATTGCAAGCTATATTTCATCCGGTAGGATATTAGAGGGTGTAATATTAGGTACGGCAGCTTTGGGAATTAGCGGCGAATTGTCCAGAGACGTAAAAGGTACCGGAAGTTTTAAAACAGCATTGTTGGATAATCTTTATACTTTGACGGATGAATCTATTAAAGAATCTATTAAATTGGAGGAAGTAACCATATGAAATTTGATACTACATTGTATTTTGTTACGGACAGCACAGGAAAAACAGAGAATGAATTTTTGAATGTTGTTGAAAAAGCCTGCAAAGGTGGGGTAACCCTTATACAGCTGAGAGAAAAAAACTTAACTGGAAGAGATTATTTGAAACTTGCATTGAATGTTAAGATTATTACAGACAAATACAATATACCTCTTATCATAGATGACAGAATTGATGTAGCAATGGCATCAGATGCTTCGGGAGTCCATGTGGGACAAAATGATATTCCCGTGAGCTATGCAAGAAAGCTAATGGGAAAAAATAAAATTATAGGTGCCACGGCCAAAACCGTAGAACAGGCACTTGTGGCATATGAACAGGGAGCAGACTATCTGGGAGTTGGAGCAATATATCCGACTACAACTAAGGTTGCTACACGTATAACAGATGTTAGCACATTGAACGATATTTGCAGAGCAGTACCTATTCCTGTTGTTGCAATTGGCGGTTTGAATATAAATAATATTGATATCCTAAAAGAAAGTCCCATAAAGGGAATTTCTGTAGTTTCAGCTGTTATGAAGTCCATAGATCCGGAAAAATCTGCTATGGATTTAAAGAAAAAAGTTGCTGATATGTTGGATAAATAGTACTTACATATTTTGTTTTGTGGCGTTAATTTAATATAGAAATATTTAAAAATTGGACATCCATTTTATCAACACGGCATTATCAATTAAGCTTGCGTCAAAGCGATAATGAGCTGTTACATCCATTGTTGTCCTATTCAGGTAATTTTCTTCACGTTTAGGCTGCCCGGAGTTATGTATAATATAAGCGTGTCCATTTTTATTGCGCTTGTCGGAAACAATGCCAATGTGTTTATTGTTTCCGAAGATTACTATATCTCCTGGCTGCCATTCTTCAATATTGTTAATATCTGTTGTTAGTGGGACGGCATATTCATCAAAAAATACGCGAAGATTTCCTACGCGGCGAAAATCGATATTGCTGTCTATTCGAGTAATATTGGTGTACGCTTCCGTCCTTTTTTGTATATCTGCATCAACCATGTCTTTCAGGGAGTATCCTGCATTTTTAAATGCCCTCCATACAACATCTGTGCACACTCCGATGTTATCGGGAGGATATCCGCCTGCATGGTAGCTTCCGTCATACTTAGGGTGATTTTCGGCATCTGCTCTGGCTCCAAGGAGAAGGTCCTCATAGTCATCTAAACCGTTTTCATTGAAGTCAATAGAGCTGATAACTGTCTCTATGCCGAAGTCCTCCGCTGTGTAAGATTTTTGCGGAATCAAGTTCCAATAATAGGCTGCAAATAGTACGGATGAAATGATCAATGAAAATATGATAATAAATAAAGTCTTATTTTTGAATTTCATAAGGCTTTCCTTTCTGTTTAAATTTAACAATTTCCTTCATAAACATAACTTAAAGCTTCTCGCGCAATATCAGCAAGCTTGTATACAGAGGATATTTTTGTAGCAGGTGCATCTTTCATTTTATAACAAGGGAAAAAACGTGATATGTGTAAAGGTATGTTTTTATCTATAGAAGCAATAAATTTAGATAAATTTCTCATTTCGTCCTCATTATCGTTTTCTCCTGGAATTATCAAAGTTGTTATTTCTATATGGCTGGTGCTTGCGGCCAATTTAATAAAGTTTTTGACAATTTCGAAGTTTCCTCCTATTTTATTATAGAAATCTTCAGTGAAACCCTTCAAATCAATATTTAATGCATCCATAAGCGGAAGAAGTTCATTTATTGGTTCTCCGAAGAAGCATCCGTTAGTTACCAATACATTTTTTAAATTGTTTTCTTTTGCTAAAATGGCACAATCTCTTACATATTCGTAGCCTACGAGAGGTTCATTGTAAGTGTAGGCAATGCCTATATTTCCTTCAGGTTTTAAATCTACAGCTGCTCTGACTAAGTCTTCAGGCTTTATAAATTGATATTTTATGTCGTTCTTTCCTGACATAGATATTTCATAATTCTGACAGAATGAACACTTCAGGTTGCAGCCGAAGCTGCCCACAGATAAAATGCTGCTGCCGGGAAAGAAATTCCTGAGTGGTTTCTTTTCTATAGGATCTAAAGCAATAGCGGAAACCATTCCGTAATTTATTGGGACAACTTCACCGTTAATATTGCTTCTGGCCTTGCATGCTCCTACTTGATTTTCATCCAGCTTGCAATGATGTGGACATATATTACATTCTACTTTGTTCATTTATGTCTAACCACCTCAAATCTTTCCATTCTATAGTTCTCATTAGAATCAATTCCTGCTTTTTTTAGAGCAATGCTTACTTGTTGCTCCGGTACATCAATTCCTTCTAAATTGGGCAGCAACAATCCACTTTTCCTGCCTTTGGATACAATGACTCCATATTTTTTAGGATCTAATTCATTCATTGAACTAATAGCTTCTTTTTCACCAAGTATGTCAACAGAATATTCAATTTTATTTAATTCCTTTTTTGTTACAGGGCTGAACCTTGGGTCTTCTAACCCTGAACTTATTGCATTCTGGATAATTTCGTTGGCTATACTATCTGTTGTGGGTATAATTGTACCTATACAGCCTCTGAGCTGCCCGTTTAACTTTAATGAAACAAATACACCAGCTTGTTTTTGAGACATTTCTACAGGCAAATCTTCAGGAATGTTAATTTTTTTTTGGTTCAATACATAGTTCTCAAGAGAGCTTCTTGCTAAACGCACATATTCATCTTCATTTGACATAATATGCTTTAAACGTTCTTCTTCTTTTTTATTAAACATATCCGCAAATCCTCTGTTCTCGTCCTCGCCTTTTATTTCAAATGATGCAACAGCATATCCGACTCCAAAGGGTCCCTCATAGGAAAGAAGTTCTGAGGATACAGCCTTTTTGTCTAATGCACCTGCCATAATAATAAAGGAACGGAGCCCGCATTCACCTGCATTTTCGCAAAATTCTTCATCAAAGGTTAAAAGACGGAGAAAATCACCTTTAGATACAGCTGATGTAACATCTTTATCAAACATTGGGCCTTCTTCCGCATATCCATATGGCCCCTCATCCTTAAGCATATGGGATAAATCGCCGCTTGCTATTATTACTGTTTTCTTGCCGGTTTCTTCTGCTGTTTTTGCTATACATTTTCCAAAGTTATAGTGTTCTACAGGAGATAAGCCTGATATTGATATGCGAACGATTTTGTAATCAGTATAGTACTTATTGATAAAATATAAAGGAATCATAGTTCCATGATCTAAGGACTTTCTTTTTTCTCCTAACGTTCCGGCAGGGATTCCTTCAATTTCTGCCGATAAAGATAAATTCTTTATAAAATCTTGGTCATATTCAGCTTCAAAGCTTATATCGGATCTTCCGAATTCTCTAAAGTCACCCTTAGCTTTATTCCCAGGGGAGACATGAATATAGTCAGAATACATTATTGAGTGAGGTGTAGTAATTACAATGGTTTCGGGTTTTATTTTGCCGATTTCTTCAGCTATTTTGTTATATGCCTTGACAGTTTTGGCAATCTTTATTTCTTGCCCGTTTCCAACCTTTGGGATAATTAACGGTGGATGTGGGACAATATATGCATTTACAATTGACATTTTATCACTCCTTTGAATTACTTATCTTTATCATATTATAACATATATTTGATAAATTAGACTCTAAAAAGTAAGATACAGAAGTATAAACAGGCATGTAGTAAATGATGATGCAAAAAAACATAACAGCTCTTTCTAAAATAGTGTCACCAAAGAAAGAGCTGTTACTAAAATATTTTAAGATTTTTTACAACTAGAAATAAATTATCAGCTTATTTTATACACATCGCTGAATAATACATGCTTTATTTTGTGAAGTTCTTTATCTGATAAATTCTGCGGATAATGCATTAGCCTCAGTGCCGGTTTGATATCTGTTTTCCTCAGCGGCGGTTGTACATATTCAATATTGCTTAACGTAAATCCCAAGCGTTTGTAAAATTCTATCCTGCGCTTTGCAATAGGAGTATTATTAGCTTCAACTTCTATAACAACCGGGCCTTTTACAGATTTTAAATAGTTGTGCATTATTTTAGTTCCCATTCCACTTCCCCTTAAATCAGGGGTTACACAAAAATGCTCAATGTAATGAACATACTTAAAAATCCATTCTGCAATAAATGCCTGTACTTCATTGTCTGAGCGAAGAGCCATGACCTTATAATTTTGTTTGTTAAACAAGTCAAGTTCACCGTCAAAGCTACGATATTCCTCAGATGGAAAGGATTCCTGCATTAATCGGTATACATCGTAGAATTCTTTAGGTTTTACTATTTCCATACTTTCTCACCTCTTTCTCATTTAACTAATTGTCATTCAGATGAGGAGGTTGTTAAAAGCATTGCTTATTATGCTGTATTGAAAGAATTGATTTTAAATATTTGTTATATAAAAGGATATGTGTATGCAATTACATTTGAAATGAAAATGTAACTAATTATAATTTTTATGGATTGTATTAAAGATTTACAAAGTGTAGTTCGGATTATCATTAGCAAGAACTGCATAAAGATTATAAATACAATTTTTAAATCGGTATTTTTAGAAAAAACCGGATATGAAATAATATTTATTAAGCTGAAAGCTTTTGGCACGCTAAAATCGCACCTCTCATCTGACAACTATATCTATATATTAATATAAATTTTATCAATTGTCAATACAGGCAGCACATTTGGGACTTTCCACTGCAAAAATAAAGTCCCATTATGTTTATGTGCCAAAAGCTTAAATTTTATTTTATTTCATATATTTTTTGAAGTGAATAAATCGATAAATTTCCGTTGCAGGCATAAGCTACAGTGCACACTATAACAAAGTAAGGCAGATATTCATAGCCAAAGACTTCTGCACCAATTATCATTGGAGCAATCAGTGTGTTAGTAGCGCCGGCAAATACTGCGGAATATCCTAATGCTGCAGCGAAATACACTGGCACATTAAGTATAGAAGCTAAGACTACGCCAAGAGGTGCTCCTATGGAAAACAGTGGAGTAACCTCGCCGCCCTGAAAACCTGCAGCTAAAGTAACTACTGTAAATACTAGCTTCAATGCAAAGTCCCAAGCATATATGCCATTATCGAAGCTCATGGAAATCAAGTTTGTTCCAAGTCCAGAATATCTACCGTTCCATAATAACAGTGAAAAACAGCTCACTGCAACTCCAATAACGAAAATTCGTATAAGCGGATTTTTCATGCGATCGGCAAAAATCTCTTTAAGTTTATGTAAGTACATTGTAAATAGCCTACCAGTAATTCCAAAAGAAATTCCAAGCGCAATAAGCTTCAGCGCTAACAATAGTGAAAAAGTAACATTATCCGATAGCATAAAATAAAACTTTTCCAAGCCGCATATATTTGCAGTAAAGCTTGCAGTAAAAGAAGCTGCTAGCGCAGGAAGCATTGCTTTATTTTCCAAGACACCTGCCGTAAGCACCTCCACAGCAAAGAAAGCTGCTGCAATTGGTGTCCTAAACAGGCCTCCGAAACCTGCGGACATACCTACAATCAATAGTAATTTTCTATCAACATTGGTTAAAATTCGTCTGCCTGCTTCGTAAGATAGTGCTCCACCAACCTGTATGGCAACGCCTTCTCTTCCTGCACTTCCTCCGAACAAATGTGTAAGCCAGGTTCCTACGATGGAAAAGGGGATTAGCCTAAGAGGTATATTGTCACTTGTGCCATGACCTGCCTCAAATATTAAGCTCATGCCCTTTGCGCTGTTTTTGCCGAATTCTTTGTAGCACCAAACAATTAAAATACCGATTATTCCTAGAAACGGAATTAGTTGATAGGGGTGTTCCATCCTAACATTCGTAATCCATATGAGTATACGCCCAAATAAAGCATCAACCAAGCCTACAGCAATTCCCACAGGTATAGCAAATAGCGTAAGCAATACTATATCACTATAATCATTATAACTTTTTGGTGAAATTCTCAATTTAATGTCCTCCAATTATGTTTTATTGTACAGATGTGTTCCAATTATTTTAAATAAATTAAAAACAAAAACTGATGCATCTGTAAAATTACAGAAGTCATCAGCTTAAAAGCGGTTCAGGTTAAAACCTTGGGAGAACATCATTCCCAGCATAAACATAGTAATAGAATTTCATAAAATTTATTATACATTCCTATAAATTATCTTTCAACTGTAAATATATGGATATAAAAAGACGAATAAGCTTTTAGATTATTGTAGAAATACAAATTGGTATTAAATCTATTATTAAGTATAATTTTATTTTATATTAAATAAGTTAATTAAAATTAAAGGTTATTGGACAAGGGAGTGTGTCAATGTGTATAATATGTAAAGGTTTACAGAAAACAAATGAAAGCTGGTGTGCTATTGAAAAGGGACAAGAAAATAGTGCTTGTGTCACACTGTATATTAAATGTTAATGCTAAGGTTTATGGTATTGCTACGGAATCTGCCGGATGCAGTAAAATAGTTTCCGAGCTTTTGAATAAAGGGTATGGAATTATACAGCTACCTTGCGTTGAGCAAAGCTGTTTTGGAATTAGACGTTGGGGACAGGTAAAGGAACAGATGAATTTTCCGGGATTTAGGTCAAAATGTTATGAACTGCTGAATCCTGTTATTGAGCAGGTATCAGATTTTTATAATAACGGATATAACATAGCCGCAGTAATTGGCTTGGATGGAAGTCCTGCATGTGGCGTTAACTATACCTGTACTGGTAATTGGGGCGGTGAAATAGGAGATGGATATGGTTTGCAATCCAAAATTCGTTCTTTGGATAAGCTGCCGGAATATGGTGTCATGATGGAAGTGCTGGCTGAAATGTTAGATGACGCCGGAATAGTTACAAAATTTCTGTCAGTAGACGAAAGCAACCCTGAAGCATCTTTACAGAATCTTATTTCTGAATTAATAGAATAATTTTAAAACCTCAGAGGTTTTAATTATTATAAAATAACACTAGGAGAGGCATAAAGTGAAAAAAACATTTAAACTTTTTTTAACAGTTATGGTAATTGTGTTGTCTTTATTTGCGCTGACAGCTTGTGGCACAGATGCAAAAAATGAAGTAAACAATGAAGTAAACAATGATTTGGAAAATAATGAGGCGGCTGATACTTCACTGCAGTCGATAATCGACAGCAAGGTTTTGCGTGTCGGAATGTGTCCGGAATATCCACCCTTTGAAAGCATAAACGAAAATAATGAAATTGTAGGTTTTGATCCGAGCCTTGCAGCTGCAATTGCGGATGAAATAGGGGTTAAGGCTGAATTTGTTAATACTCCATGGGAAGGATTAATTGCAGGAGTAAACAATGGAGATTTTGACATTATAATGTCAGCCATGTCACCGGAAGAAGCAACCTCTGCAACGGATGCGGTTGAACTTAGTGATAATTACTATACACTGGCTGATGTAATAGTAGTTAAGTCCGAAAATGATGAAATTAATAGTAAGGAAGATCTGGCAGGTAAAATAATTGGAATTCAAGACGCGTCATCTGCGGCGCAGGCAGCTGAAAAATTACCTGAAATGGGTATTGAAGTGGCTGAAATTAAGCATTACAACAGAAATGCAGATGCCTATGCAGAGCTTGTAAACGGTAGAATAGACGCAATTGTAGTCGGCGTAACTTATGCTAATGAGCAGGCTAAAAATAATCCGGAGTTCAAGGTCGTGAATGATCCGATTCAGGAGATTGGTATAGCAGTTGTGGCTAAAGATGGATCAGAGGCATTGATTGAAAAGATAGAAGAAGTTATAAGTAAATTAAAAGAAAACGGAACATATGACAATATAGCTGTAGAGTGGCTTGCTGTTGAGTAATATAACGTGAATTTTATAAGCTAACTGCTTAAGCAGTTGGCTTATAGTTTTTAAGGAGTTTATATGCGAAATTTAGATTTTACGGTGATAAAACCTTTTGTGCATCTGTTACCTTCTGCTGTTGCCATTACATTGAAGGTTGGCATAGGTGCATTTTTTTTGACATTGATAATAGCCATAGTTGTGGGAAGCATGCGAACTAGAAAGTTGTACAAGCCTATTCGCTTTCTGCTGGCGGCATACGTTGAATTTTTTAGGGGAACTCCATTACTTATACAGCTTTTTGTTGTATATTACGGTCTGCCGTCTTTTGGAATAAAAATAGGAACTATTCCTGCTTCGATTCTCACCATGGGGCTAAACAGCGGCGCATACTTATCCGAGGTGGTCAGGGCATCAATTCTGTCAATCGACAAAGGACAGTACGAAGCGGCAGCAATGCTTGGGTACAGCAATATTCAAACTACGGTTCACATTATTCTGCCGCAGGCACTTAGAATAGCAGTACCATCATTTATGAACGGTTTTTCATCAATAATAAAGGAAACTTCAATTACGTCAGTGCTGCCTATTGTTGAGCTTACAAAGCTGGGGAATCAAATCTATGCAAAAACATACCATCCTTTTGAAATATATATTACTATGGCAGTTATTTATTTTGCTATGACTTATTTTGTAACCTTTTTTGCTAAATGGCTGGAAAGGAGGTTGTCAGTATGGGTAAAAAAATAATAGAAGTTGGTAATTTATCTAAGAGTTACGGAGATACGCAGGTTCTTAAATCATTGAACATGCAGATTGAAACAGGTGAGGTTGTGGCAATAATAGGGTCAAGCGGCAGCGGTAAAAGTACATTAGTGCGTTGTATCGCAGGATTGGAAAAGATTGACGGAGGGGAAATCCTGCTTGGAGGGCAAAGAATAAGCGGAACAAAAAGCACCAACGGTAAAGTAGGAATGGTCTTTCAGAATTTTAATCTGTTTCCTCACTACAGGGTTGGTGAAAATGTGAGTATGCCTCTTAAAACTGTTTTAAAGTACAGTAATGCGGAAGCGGAAGAAAAAAGCAGAATGATGCTTGACAGAGTACACATGTTAGATAAGCTTAAGCAGTATCCCAATAATTTATCAGGGGGTCAGCAGCAAAGAGTTGCAATTGCCAGGGCATTAGCATTAGGACCAGAAGTCATGATTTTCGATGAACCTACTTCGTCATTGGATCCGGAACTTTCGCATGAAGTTTTTGAGACAATAAGCGATTTAGCAAAGGAAGGGCAGACAATGCTTATTGTAACGCATCAAATTAATGCAGTCAGACGTTTTGCAACAAGAATAGTGTTTTTGAGTAAGGGTAAAATTGAAGTGGAGGGAACGCCGGACTATATTTTCAACCAATCAGAAAACTATGATTTAAAGCATTTTCTTAAGCAGGTTTCTTTTGAGGATATATAGTATTAAAATGAAAAACCGGTTTTAACCTTTTGAGGCTAAACCGGTTTATTCCTGCAGCAAATTTTTATTAAGTAAAGTTAAAAAAATAAAGTACTATTTTTAGCATAAACATGATATTATTTTCAGAGTAAGTTCAGTAGTTCATACAGGACGTAAATATGGTTGGAAAATACCGTTATTAATATATATGGAGGAGAATATCGTGAATACTTACAACATTGAAGTTTCGGGAGTAAAAAGGGAACTTAACATAGTTCAAATAAATGATAAATTAAGTATAGCCAGTTTTGTTATTTTGGGCGATACAGAAGTAGTGTGCGCCGCAGCTAAGGATATAGTAAAAAAGCTGCCTCCGGTTGATTATCTTGTGACAGCCGAAGCTAAAGGGATTCCTTTAACGTTTGAAATATCAAGATTATTAAATATGAAAAAATACATCGTAGTGCGTAAGAGCGTAAAGCCTTATATGAACGAGCCCATTATTGACGAAGTAGTTTCTATAACAACCCAGAAAAAGCAGGAGCTGGTATTAGATGAAAAAGACGCTGCTGAAATAAAAGGCAAAAGGGTTGCAATAATAGATGATGTTATCAGTACTGGGGAATCAATAGCAGCAATTGAAAGGCTAGTTAATTCCGTAGGTGGTATTGTAACGGCGAAAGCGGCCATACTTGCGGAAGGAGATGCCTCAAAGCGAGATGATATTGTTTTTTTGGAGGCGTTGCCTGTTTTTAATAGATGATTAATATTGACCAGCCTTTCGATGGGAAATAAGCACGAGAGGCCGGCTGATATTTAGCTAGTTTTTCCGATAATAAGATTTACTTTTGCAGAAAATTCTTCCCATTCCTTTTTTTTATTGTACAAATAAATTCTGCCTTTCTTCGTTATTTTATAGTATCTTCTTATTCGTTTGTTTTCCATGGCATAGATTGAGGATTTTATTAGTTCCTCATTTTCCATGGCATGCAAAATAGGATATAGGGTTCCTTCCTTCAGAACAAACGTACCGTAGGATTTAGCTTCAAGTTCTCTGATAATTTCATATCCATATCTGCTTCCAGATTCTATAATTGCCAGAACGAGCATTCTGGTATTGCCTCTTATGAGGCTGTTGTCTATTTTCATAAAGTATCCTCCAATACATATGTAATCTATGCTTACATAATACATAGTTTACATATGTATGTCAATAGACTAAATATACTTTGTTTCTGTAGAAAACGTATTCTAACTTTATTAACTTACAATAATCACTATGATTAGTTTGATTTTAATCGTTACCATTATTTTGCTTGAATTCCAAACGTTATTTTGATATATTTTTATCAAACATATTTAGCTATTTTAAAGGGGAGAATCATATGAATGAAAAAACAAGAGAATTCATTGATGGTGTTTTAACAAAGTATTGCTGTGATAAAAAAGAAATCATCAACATTATTCAAGAGGTTCAAAATGAATATAATTATTTGCCTGAGGATGTGCTGGTTTATATAGCGAAAAATCTAGATGTAAGCCAATCTAAAGTCTATGGTGTTGCTACATTTTATGAAAATTTCTCTCTTGATGCAAAGGGTAAAAACATTATTAAAATTTGTGACGGAACGGCATGCCATGTCAGAAAATCTGTTCCTATCTTGAATGCGGTGAACAAAGAATTGGGATTATCTGAAAAAAAGAAAACGACGGATGATATGATGTTTACGGTTGAAACTGTATCCTGTCTTGGAGCCTGCGGCCTTGCACCGGTAATGACAGTTAATGGTAACGTACATCCAAAAATGACGCCGGAATCAGCGGTAGAACTGATCAGAAACATTAGAAAGGGGAGTTTGTAAATGTTTATCAAGACGTACGCAGATTTGGAAGCATATGAAGAAATTTTTAAAAAATCTTTATCGAAGCAAAGAATAAAAGTACTGGTATGCGGAGGAACAGGCTGTGTAGCCGGCGGATCCATAGATATTTATAATGAACTGACAAGACTAGTAAATGAAAATGGTAATTTGGCAAGCGTAGATCTTGTAAAAGAGGACGAAGGCATAAGTGTTAAAAAAAGCGGATGCCATGGATTTTGTGAAGCGGGGCCTCTTGTAAGAATTGAGCCGTATAATTATCTGTATTTGAGAGTAAAAACGGAGGATTGTAAAGATATATTTGATGAGACTATCGTTAAGGGAAAGCCTGTTGAAAGATTGATGCATCATGAAAATGGGAGACTGTATAAAACGCAGGAGGACATACCTTTTTATCATAAACAGACAAGACTTGTATTGGAAAATTGCGGTCATATGGATGCTGAGAATATTCAGGAGTGCATAGGAAGAGGCGGATATAAGTCATTGATACAAATTTTCAGCTCAATGCAGCCCAAGGACGTATGCAAAACGATTCAGGATTCCGGGCTCAGAGGACGAGGAGGCGGAGGCTATCCAGTTGGTAAAAAGTGGAGCCAGGTTTTATCACAGGCAAATCCCGTTAAGTATGTAGTCTGCAACGGTGATGAAGGTGACCCAGGGGCTTTCATGGATCGAAGCATAATGGAGGGTGATCCTCACAAAATTATTGAGGGGATGATAATTGCCGGATATGCTGCAGGAGCGCATACAGGATATATTTATGTGAGAGCCGAATATCCTCTTGCAGTTGAAAGGCTTAAAACTGCTATTGAGCAAGCTGAGAAATACGGATTGCTAGGTAAAAACATTTTAAGTTCAGGATTTGATTTTGATCTTCATATTAATAAGGGTGCCGGAGCATTTGTGTGCGGAGAAGGAAGTGCTCTTACAGCATCTATAGAAGGAGAGCGTGGGATGCCGAGAGTTAAGCCTCCTAGGACTGTTGAGCACGGTCTGTTTTCATGTCCAACTGTATTGAATAACGTTGAAACATTTGCAAATGTCCCCTTCATTATTAGCAAGGGTGTTGATGAGTACAGAAAATACGGAACCAAGAACAGTCCCGGAACAAAGGCGTTTGCACTTACAGGTAATGTTGTCAACACGGGACTTATAGAGGTCCCAATGGGAACAACGCTTAGAGAGGTAGTATTTGATATAGGAGGAGGTATTCCTGATGGCAAAAGGTTTAAGGCTGTACAAATCGGCGGACCTTCAGGAGGATGCCTAACCTTTGATGAAAGTCATCTCGATATGTCTTTAAGCTTTGACTCGTTGAAAAAAGCGGGAGCAATGATAGGTTCCGGCGGTTTGGTTGTTATGAATGAGGATACTTGTATGGTTGAGGTTGCAAGATTTTTTATGAGTTTTACACAGCGTGAATCCTGCGGTAAATGTATACCCTGCAGGGAAGGAACTAAAAGAATGCTGGAAATACTTGAAAAAATAATTTCAGGAAGAGGAACATTGGAAGATTTAGAATTATTAAAGGAAATTGCAGACACAGTTAAGCATACTGCGCTGTGCGGCCTTGGAAAAACAGCTGCAAACCCTGTGCTCAGTACACTGGAGTATTTTTATGATGAATATCGGTCGCACGTAGTGGACAAGATATGCCCTTCTAAGCAGTGCAAGAAATTAATGACTATTGAAATAGATTCGAATTTATGCAGGGGATGTTCAAAATGTGCCAGAAACTGTCCGGTTAATGCAATAAGCGGAAAAATCAAAGAAACATTTACAATAGATGCTAAAAAATGTATTAAGTGCGGGGCCTGCATAGAGTCGTGTGCATTTAAAGCAATCAAGGAGGTATAGCTATGGGCGGAATAATGATTATCGACGGAAGAAAAGTGACGTATACTAATCAAAAAAATATTTTGAGTGTAATAAGAGATTCAGGAATTGATTTGCCTACCTTTTGCTATCATTCGGAACTGAGTATATACGGTGCCTGCAGGATGTGCTCTGTTGAAACGTCCAAGGGTGAAATAATAGCATCTTGCTCAGAGCCTCCGAAGGACGGTATGGAAATATATACGAATTCTCCTAGAATACGCAGGTACAGAAAAATGATTTTAGAGCTTTTGCTTTCCAATCATGATAAGGACTGTACAACCTGTGAGCGTACAGGTAAATGCCAGCTTCAAAAATTGTCCAAAAGGTATGGGATGAATCGAAACAGATTCAAGCAACTGTCACAAAATAATCATATAGATAATTCCAGCCCAAGCATTGTAAGAAATCCTAACAAATGCATTAAATGCGGCGATTGCGTGATGGTATGCGAGGAAATTCAGGGGATAGGTGCGCTTGGCTTTGTAAATAGAGGTTCGGATGTAATTATACAGCCTGCATTTAATAAAAAACTTGCGGAGACTAACTGTGTAAACTGCGGACAATGCCGTATCGTTTGTCCTACGGGAGCTATTACAATAAAAAATGAAACAGAAAAATTATGGGATGCTCTGTATGATAAATGTAAAAGAGTCATAGTGCAGATTGCGCCGGCTGTAAGAGTTGCATTAAGTGAAGAATTTGGTCAGAAACCAGGGCATGTATCTACAGGCAAAATTGTAGCACTTCTTAAAAAGCTCGGAGCAGAAGAGGTTTTTGACACCACATTGTCAGCGGATTTAACGGTTATTGAAGAAAGCAACGAATTTCTCGAGAGATATTCAAAAGGGGAAAATCTGCCTCTATTTACTTCCTGCTGTCCCGGGTGGGTAAAATTTGCGGAAAACAGGTATCCAGAGCTTAAAAATAATATTTCCAGCTGTAAATCGCCTCAGCAAATGTTTGGAACTGTTCTTAGGGAATATTACAAATCTAAAGATGCAGAGGATGGTAGAGATACGTTTATTGTATCCATTATGCCGTGTACAGCAAAAAAAGCAGAAGCTGCAAGGCCTGAGTTTTCCCACGACGGTGTTAGGGAGGTTGATCTTGTCATAACAACTCAAGAGCTTGCAATAATGATAAAAGAAATCGGCATTAAGTTTGATGAAATAGAGGAAGAGGCAATGGATATGCCTTTTGGAACAGGCTCTGGTGCAGGAGTTATTTTTGGAACTACAGGGGGTGTAACCGAAGCAGTGTTGCGCAAAGTGCTGAAAAATAAATTCGGCAAAGAAGATTGTGAAATTATTTATGGCAGTGTGCGTGGGCTTGAATCTGTTAAGGAGGCAAATGTAACTGTTGATGGAAACGAGTTTAGTATAGCCGTGGTACATGGATTGAAAAATGCCGACAATCTAATCAAGCAGATTAAAAGCGGTGAAAAACAGTATGATTTGATTGAGATAATGGCTTGCAACGGAGGCTGCATTGCAGGAGGAGGTCAACCTACTCCAAAACTTATAACCAGAGAAACAAGGATTTTGAGAGCTAAAGGTCTCTATAGCATTGATAAAACTAATCTTATTAAAAATTCTGAGGACAATTATATTGCTAAAAATATTTTTGATACTGTTATGAAGGATAAAAGACATATGCTTCACGTAAATAATCACAATTAAAGTATTCCTGCAATAGGCTGATTTTGCAACAAGGTTTTATAAAAAGCGCATTCGGAAGTAGATGCTGATATGGATTAGTTCTTCAAGAAAATAAAAAACGCTGCGGATTGCTAGATGTCCGCAACGTTTTTATTTTACTCTATGTTTTAAGATTTTATTTAGTTATTATTTGACTTGATTTCTGTTATGTCAGGCTTAACAAGCATCGAGTAGTTTGTATCATAAATTACAAAACCCGGTTTTGCATTTGGCGGTTTTTTTACATTTGATTTCTTTGTGTAGTCAATCTCCACGGCTCCGGAGTTTCTTCCTTTGCTATAATAGGCAGCAATTTGGGCAGCTTCAACATATTCGTTGTCAGTAAGCTCGTCTCCATTTGTTTTTATTATTACATGAGAACCGGGCATGTTTTTGGCATGGAACCAGTAATCATCTTTTTTACCTACTTTGAAAGTAAGGGTGTCATTTTGAATGTTGTTTTTTCCAACCAAAATTTCATGTCCGCCTGACGATATATACGCAGTAAATTCAGGTTTATATTCTTTTTGCTTTTTTACTTTTGATTTCTTTTTCATTATTCCTTCAGCAATTAATTCATTATATATCTCATCCAAATCATCGGTTGTTTCGCACGATTCTATGGAATAAAGAATATTTTCAAGGTATCGAATTTCGTTTAAGGATGATTCTATCAGCTTTTGAAGCTCTTCTACAGCATGTTTAAGCTTATTGTAACGCTTGAAAAACTTTTGGCTGTTCATAGATAAATTAAGTTTTGGGTCCAATGGGATAGTAATTTCTCTTTGTTCCGGGTCGTAATAATTTATAACGGTAAGCTTGTTTTTTTCGGGTTTTCTGTGCAGATTTGCCAGTATCAGCTCTCCGTATATTTTATATTTTTCACGATCTTCAGCATTTAATAATTCATTTCTTTGTTTTTCAACCTTTTTTTTGATTCTGTCTATTTTTGTATTCATGCTTTTAATCAAGCTTGAAACTCGCTGGTTAATTTTGTTCTTGTTGTCCTTCTCATAGAAATAGTCGTCCAAAAGGTTTCCGGGATTATCGTAATGCTTTTTATCGCAAGATTTTAAATACTCAACATCCAAGCAATAAAAATAAGTTTGGTTTAAAGACTTATCTAAATAAATGTTAAATGAGAAGTTGTTCGACTTAACTTTGTTTATGATAAAATTAAAAGCATTCCACAGATTTCTTTTCTGATCTGAAGTAAGTTCGCCAATGTAAGTACTTTCATTTAAATTTGCCAAATGACAAACTTCTCTGCTAATGAACGGACTGAGTCCTATAAATGTTTTATAGAAAAAATTATAGATTAACAAACCTGAATTTGATTCGTTCAGCGCATCAGCAAAAGTATCTTCTGAAATTTCCAGGGTAGGTTTTTTATCCTGTTCGGGCGGTATAACGTACTTTATTCCCGGATATATCTGGCGTACCGAGCTTACATTTTCTGCAACTCTTTTTATTGAATCGATTATTAGGGAAGTATCAGAATTTATAAAAATAATATTGCTGTGCTTGCCCATTATTTCAATTATTAAGGATTTATGTACTGTTGTATCAAGTTCATCCTTGCATTCAAAGGTAAGTTCAAGTATTCGGTCAAAATTTATCTGATGCACATTGGTTATGCGGGCTCCAATGAGATGCTTTCTCAATAGCATGCAAAACATTGGAGGCTGGTCAGGATTTTTCCTCGTTATATTAGTAATATGCAGGCGAGGGTTGCTGCTTGCCGATGTCATCAGAAGCTTGTAATTTTCACCGTTGTTTCTTATGTGTATAACTATTTCATTTTTATCAGGCTGGTAGATTTTATCTACACGCCCTCCTATTAGTTTTTTATATAAATCATTTTTTATGCTGTTTAAAAAAATTCCGTCCAGTGACATTTAAAAACCTCCGTTCTATTGTATATTGTACCTTAAAAAACTTTTTATGTCATTGAAATATTTTATTTTTTGTTTACTATTTGATTTTTAATGTTATAATAAATATCATATATTCCAGTTATTTGAAAAACTGCGGCGTATGTTTTAATAAAAGATAATAAATCTTTTGATTTTGCATCATATTGATAAAGTTATTTAATAAAACAGCACATTAAGAAAAAAATTTTGGGAGAAAAAAATGGCGAATATATTAAGCATGACCGGTTATGGCAAAGGCGAGCACAATGATGGGAAACGAGTTATAACGGCGGAAATAAAAACCATAAACAACAGATATTGCGATATCAGCGTCAAAACACCTAGACATTTACGCTTTTTCGAGGATAATATAAGAAAAATCTTGAAAAACAGCATTCAAAGGGGTAGAATAGATGTATATATAAGCATAGACTATTTAAGTGAATCTGATACTGTAATAGTTCCTAACCTTTGTCTTGCCAAGCAATACAAAGATGCTATCGACGAAATAAAGAATGAACTGAATATCAGCAGCAATGTTTCACTGGACACCATTATAAGGTTTCAGGATGTTCTTATGGCAAAAGAAGATACGGATGATGAAGAGGAGCTTAAAACATGTGTTGAAGCGGCGATGAACAATGCAGTGAAAAATCTTATTGCAATGAGAGCTGCCGAAGGCAAGCAGCTTGAAGCCGATATCAGATCAAGCATGGAGAAAATACTTTTGCTAATGGAAGAAATTTCGAAAAATTCTCTGACAGTGGTTGAGGACTACAAAGTTAAATTTGAAGCAAGGATAAAAGAGCTTCTCGGAAATAGCCATGAGCTTGATGAAAACAGGCTTTATAATGAAATCGTAATTTATGCTGACAAAAGTGATATCAATGAAGAAATTGTTAGATTTAAGTCTCATATGTGTCAGCTGGGCGATGTGCTGGAGACCGGCGGAACAATAGGAAGGAAATTGGATTTCATTATTCAGGAGTCAAACAGAGAAATTAACACGATCGGATCTAAAATAGGAAGACTTGAAATAATTCAAATTGTCGTAGAGATAAAAAACCTACTGGAAAAAATCAGAGAGCAAGTACAAAATATAGAATAGGAGAAGTTATATGGCAGGTAACACTATAAACATTGGGTTTGGGAATATAGCATTATCTAATAGAATTATAGCAATTGTAAGTCCCGAATCAGCGCCCATAAAACGTGTCATACAAGAAACAAGAGAAAAGGGAAAGCTTATTGATGCTACATATGGCAGAAAGACAAGAGCAGTTATAATAACCGACTGTGAATACGTAATATTATCGGCTATTCAGCCTGATACGATGGCACAGAGATTTGAACATAACAACCACAATATTAAGTAAAGAGGTGCATGAATGGACAGCGGATTATTAGTGGTAATTTCAGGTCCTTCAGGGGCAGGCAAGGGCACCATATGCAAAAAGCTTAAAGAAGCGATGAAGGATTTAAAAGTCTCGGTGTCGGCCACTACAAGAAAGCCAAGAGAAGGTGAAAAAGAAGGTGTAAGTTATTTTTTTTTGAAAGAGGATGAGTTTGTAAAAAAAATTAATAATGATGAGTTCCTTGAATATGCAAGGGTTTACGGAAATTATTATGGTACACCGAAAAAAGAGGTGTTTAAACAGCTCGAAGAAGGAAATGATATTATACTAGAGATAGATATACAAGGGGCTCTACAGGTCAAAAAAAATTACCCTAGAGGAGTTTTCGTATTTATACTGCCTCCCTCACTAAAAGAACTTAAGCACAGAATTGAAGGAAGAGGTACGGATTCAAAGGAAGTAATATTTAAAAGAATGCAGTGTGCATGTGATGAATTAAATTATGCTTTTGAATATGATTATGTCGTTTTAAATGATGAGGTTGAATCGGCAGTTGACAAAATTAAATGCATCATTAATGCAGAAAAAAATCGAGCTATAAGGAAAAAATCGATTATAAACAAAATCAGAGAGGTATAGTATGAGAAAAATATCAATTGATGAACTGATAGATATGGTGGATAGCAGATATTCTCTTGTTACAATAGTTTCAAAAAGAGCAAGGCAGATTATAGATGGTTCGGAAGCACTGGTAGAAACGAACTCTATAAAGCCGTTGGCTGTTGCAATAGAAGAATTCTATGAGCATAAGTACGATCCGATTTACAATTATGATCAATACATGAAAAATCTTCAGGAATCAAAAGCCAATGAAGAATCTTCAGAAGAATCTGAAGGGCAGTCTGGTGAGGATGATGGAGAGCAGGAAGCTGAAGATGTTCAAGAAACTGAAGAGAATAGGGAAGAACAATAATATAGGCGGACAGCACAAGCTGTCCTTTTTTTTATGCGCGGAGCCATGAAGCATCAAAATCCTATGGCTATTTCCAATTTATTCGTATATAATTAATATATGGAATTTGTATTAATAACAATAGGGAGGCCTTTATGTATAAACGTATTATTTCTTTAATTCTGTGCATGTGTCTGTTGATAACAGCATGCTCCGGGAAAAACAAACCTGTAAATGAACCTGCAGTAGAAAATGGTGAAACACCTGTTGAGTCAACTGAAGATATGTACGAACTGACTGCACTTAAATCTGACGATCAGGGTATCGATACAGAATCGGGGTTTCAACTGACGTCAAAAAAGGACATAAATGAAAAATATATAAAAGAAAACCTTAATATATTGCCTGAAGAAAATTACAAAGTTGATAAGATATCTTCAACAGTATACAACATTCTGCCGTTGTCCAAGCTTGAAAATAACAAGGTGTACCAGGTTAAAATCAGCGATATCGGCTACGATTATTCGTGGGCGTTTCAGACGAAGAAAAAATTTGAGATTGAAAGCACCCTTCCCGAGGATAAAAGTACTTATGTTCCTTTAAACTCAGGGATAGAGCTGTATTTCTCAATGAATAATTTCACAGATATAGAAGATTTTTTTGAAATGAGCCCAAAGGTTGAAGGAAGTTTCATAAAGAATGACAGCTCTATTATATTCGTACCTGAACAGATGGAAAAAAGCACAATTTACACGGTAACTGTTAAAAAAGGATTTGGACTTGCAGACGGAAGCGAGTCTTTGGGTGAGGACTATGTTTTTTCATTTAAAACACAGTCTGACGGAGAACCTCGTTTTTGCTTTGAAAGACCTATTATAAATATTTACAAAGACAACCCTAAAATAATTGATGCATATGTGGGTGATGAAGACAAAGAAAAAGAATTTAATATAAACATATATCAATATAAAGGCGCAGATGAATTTGCAGAAGATGTTTATAGCTTTGCAGAAACGGGAAATTATCCTAAGGACAAATCCGAAAAAAAGATGTCACTGATGCAATCAGTAAAACAGAGTCCTTATATGGTGGATTCGGTGTATTATTACAGAAATGCATTTTTCGAACTGCCTGACGACTTGGAAAAGGGTTACTACCTGCTTGAGTTTAGCTCGGTAGAAGCAGACAGTAAGCAGTATCTTTTCATGCAAATAAACGACATGCTTATTTATAATGCCATATTTAATAATCAATTTATGGTATTTGCCTGCGACGGAAATTCAAGTAAAGAAATCGAGAATGCAAATGTTATATTAAATGGGAAATCTATAGGCATGACTGATGAAAAAGGGGTGCTTGTTTTTGAAACAGATGCTACAAAGCTTAAATCAATGAAGCTCCGAGTAGCATCGAAGGGCTTGAATGACTTTATTTATGCTGAAAGTCTTTTCATTGGCAATTATTATTATAGAAGCATGTATAACCAGAACAAGTATTTTATGTATATGGACACGGACAGAAGTGTGTACATGCCTGATGATACCGTGAATGTATGGGGATTTGCAAAACTGAGAAATAACAAGTCGTTAAATAAAGTAAAGCTTGAATTGGTGGATGAAAGAACTAAATTGGTTTTGGATACCAAGTATGTAAATCTGACAAATATAGGAACTTACGAAGCTAAATTTGACTTAAATAATGTTACTTCTGAATATTTAGTAATAGAAGCATATGACAATAATCAACTGATTTCCAGAGAATATATTTCAGTTCAAAAATATACGAAACCTTTGTACAGATTAAAAGGAATGGTTGACAGGGAATATGCATTTAGCGGAGAAAAGATAAACTATAAAGTAAATGCAGAATTTTTCAACGGTCCGCCAGTACCGAACATAGAGCTTAATTTCAATGCATTTAGATATTATGGATATAAGACTGAATACGAAGGAATGGAACAGATTCTGAAGCTTAATGAAAATGGGGAATGTTCATTTGATGTAAATACGGATGTAAGAAGCAAAAACTGGAGACCGGCTACAATATATTTGGAGAGCTACAATAATGAAGCTGAGGACTCACCAGTGTATTTGAGAGATACTGTTGAAATATTTCCGAAGCATGAGATGCTAGAGGTTGAACAAGATATAAATGATCCTCATTCAGTAGATATATTGCTTCATAAGATGAATATTGAAGGTTACAGCCAAGACAACTACGATTATAAAAGCTTACGTGGAATGCCTTTGGATGGCAGTGTTAATGTAACAGTAACCGAAAGATATTATCAAAAAGTAAAAGTAGGAGAGCAGTATGATTATATTAACAAGGTCAATAAAATAGAATATGATTATAATTTCGTAGAAAATGTTGTGTATTCCGATTATGTGGATGTTCATTCCGGAAAGGCAAATTTTAGAATTCCTGAATTCAAGGAAGATAGGAATTATACTGTAACAGCCTACTATGATGATGTAAATGGTGGGATCGAGGAGGAAGTTTATTTAAGAAGTCAAGGATATCATTATTATGATTATTATGAATTGAGCGGAGATATAGGAGATAAATTTCGACTTAATGATACTGCAAATATTCAACTGACATATGGTAATGAAAATGTTGAGAACATTGAAAAAGATAATTTGTTTGCAGTATTCATGAGAAACGGACTTGTTGATTATTCTGTATCAGAGAATACAGATATGAAAGTTAAATTTGATGAGGATTTTATTCCTAACGTATATATTAACGGTATTTATGTAAAAAATGGATATATGTATCCCATTGCAGATTATGACGTGCTGTATTACGATAACACGGAGAGAGAATTAAAGTTAGATATAAAAACAGATAAGGAAAGATATGAACCCGGCGAGGAGGTTACATTGAAAATAAATGCTTCGGATGAATATGGCAGGCCATGCAGAGCAGATGTGAACATAAGCGTGGTTGATGAAGCATACTTCGCCATGTTTCCTAAGGACGTCTATACTCTTAATGCGTTGTACTCGTATTCTTGGAGCGACGGTCTAATTAGAAGCTATGTTTCAAATATAGATTTGAGCGAAGAAAAACCACAAGCCGAAAAGGGCGGAGGCGGAGGAGAAGACGGTATCTTCCGGGATGAATTTGAAGATACCAACTTTTTTAAGACAGTAACTACGGACAGTAAGGGTAATGCGGAGGTTAAATTCAAACTTGCCGACAATCTGACTTCATGGCGAATTACATATCAGGGAATTTCCGATAAGCTTTATGCCGGAAGTGGTACAAAGAACATAACTGTCAGCCTTCCATTCTATGTTGATATGATAATGGGAAGCGAATATCTTTTGGATGATAAAATCAGCTCGGCTTTTAGAGTGTTCGGTACAGATATCAAGGACGGTGATGAGGTTGAATATGAAATTACCGTTATAGACAAGGATACAAAGAAAGAAACTGCTTATGCGGCAGCAGGATATGCCGGTGATTACACCAGCATTGAGCTTGGCAAGCTTGACGAGGGACAGTATGATATATATGCCAAAGCTAAATGTGGCGGAAACCAGGATGGAATACGCGAGGAATTCAGCGTAGTTGATTCTGCTGTTTACTTTAACAATACCAACTATTACCGCCTCAGTGACAGCACAGTGCTTGATAATGTATATTCGCACGCTGTAATTACTCTGTTCAATGAAAGTACATCAGATTTCTATAATAGCTTGAGAGATATATCATTTTCAGATGGAAATAGAATAGATCAAACAGTGTGCTCAATGCTGGCAACTGAATATATAAACAGATATTTTGATATGGATTTGTACTTCGACGAGGAAAAAATGCTTAATGAAATAAGCAAGTATGAGACGGAATCAGGAGGTATCAAACTGTTTCCATATTCATCTTCTGATGCTCAACTTACAGCAAAGCTGGTTCACACTTTGAATAGTGACTATAAAGAAAGTAAAATGAAGCTGTATTTTAATAATATATTAAAGGAAGAAGAGTACAGCTCAGATACAGCTGCAGCTTTGTGGGGACTGAGTAAGTACAAGGAACCCGTGCTTCTTGCAGTGCGTAGTCTTCTGGAATCAGAAGAGCTTGGAATCAGAGATAAAATTTATCTGTATCTGGCGCTGGCAGAGCTTGGAGATAATGAGACGGCAAAAAAATATTACAGAGAGATAACATTAAATTTAGAAGAATCCGGAGACTACTTGTATTACGGAAACGGTGAAAGTGACCTGGATAATTACGAAATTACCGCACTTCTGGCAGTATTGGGATGCAAGGTTCACGATTACGATACATCAGACAGACTGTTTAAATACATATATAATGAACCGTCAATCTATACCCTTAGCAATATGGAGCAGCTGATATATATAATGGACAGGGATATTGCACAGCTTGACGAAGTGAAGGATTTATTTGGAGAGGTGACTGTCTCTTCAAACGGTGAAAATAAAAAATACAAACTGAAACTGTTTGACAGAGAAAGCTTTGCCGTAAAAAAGGATGATATAGGCGATGTCAGGTTCAGCAATATAAGAGGAAGTATAGCGTGCAAAGTAGATGCTTTGGGGAATATGGATGATCTGGAAAAGAATAAAACCGATGATTTTTCTATTTCAGTTGATTATACTAATGCGAAAACATATGAAAAGCAGACAGATTTTAATCAATCTGATATAGTAAAAGTAACTATTGCACCGATAATGAGCGCTGATATTGAAAGAGGATATTATGAAATTACATACATCGTTCCTGCCGGATTCAGATATATGGAGGGCTACAAGGACTCATCCTACGGAAATCAAAACGGTCAGAAGCTTACGTTTCAATATTATTACAGCAAAAAATATCATGACAGAGATATAGTGTTCTATATTCAGGCGGTACAAAAGGGAAAGTATACTGTTGATTATGCCGTAATCAAGGAATATCTCGAAAACAGGCTGAATTATATCGAAAAATCATCATTGGCCATTAATTAAGAGGCAGGTATAAAATGCGTGTAAAGAAATGTTTCGCTGTTTCAATAGTATTAATTGTTGCTTTAATAATATTGATTACGGGAAAAATCAACATCGAAGGAAACAATGATAATATTTATTATCGAAGAGCTGAAAATCTGAAGTGCATATATTATGACGAAAAGTACTTCATAAATATAAAGAATTTTGAAACAAAGGTCAATGCTGGCAGTATACGGGGATGTATACTGCCGCACCATTTGACTGCCAAGGATTTAATTCATGAAGTGTTTCAAAATATTGTAAATAACAAATACGAAACTGTGGTTTTAATCGGACCAGACCACGAAAGTGCTGATGCGGGCAAGACTTTTACAACACTAAAAAACTGGCAGACCCCATTTGGAGTTCTTAAAACAGATAAAAAAATTACAGTAGAACTTTTGAAAAATGATTTTATAGAAGAAAATGATTATAAATTAACTTCTGAGCATTCTATTTCCGGTATAATTCCATTTGTGAAATATTACTTAGGAGATGCTCAAGTGGTATCACTTGCCGTAACGAAGCAGATAAAGAAAAAAGATATAGAACGTATGGTTCAGTATATTTGCGAAAATGTTGATATAGACAAGACGATTTTTATTGCATCCGTGGACTTTTCCCATTATCTTGATTTGGATAGTGCAAACAGAATGGATTCAATAACTATGGAGGCCATAGAAAGGCGAGACATTAATAAAATTATGACATTTTCAAATGATAACCTGGATTCACCGCCAAGCATAGCTGTGATTTTGAAAATCATGAACAGTTTAGGAGCAGAAAATACTTGCATGCTTAATCACAGCAATACGGAATTGGTTGTTAAAAAAAGGATGGAAGAGACAACCAGTTACCTGACATACCTATTTTATTGAGCATTCTATTTGTGCAATAAAAACAAATTAAAGGTTTTAAAAGTTAATATATATGATATAATAAAATGCAAAAACAATGATCGGCAGGCTACTTTAAACGACATCGTTAACTAATAACATCTTGGAGTATTTATGTATAACTACTTTGTTCAGGTTATTTTAAACAACAATTCAAAAAGCACCGACAGACTTTTTACCTATGCTGTTCCGGAGAAATATGAAAATATAGTTCAAACAGGAAAGAGGGTAAAGGTAAGTTTCGGAAGAAACAAGCACATGATTGATGCGCTGGTAGTATCAGTGGAAAATTCATGCGATTTACCTGAGGAAAAGCTTAAAGAAATAATGGACGTATTGGACGATGAAGCAGTCGTTAGCGATGAAATGATTAAATTGTCATTTTGGATGAGAGAAAGATATATATGTAAGTACTCTGACAGTATAAGGCTTATGATTCCGTCAATGATACAATATAAGCATAATATCAGGCTCAAGATTATGGACTCATGCCCTGATCAGTCAGAATTAAGTGAAAAAGAGAACGAACTGCTTAAAATAATAAAGTCAGGTGTTTCCGAATTGGACAAATTAAAAAAGGCGTATGGGGGATATGACGTCTATAGCGTGATTGATAGCCTGAAGCAAAAAAATGCAGTTAAGGAAGTAAGCAGCGAGAGAATAGGTGCAAAAAGTGCATATGAAAAGTATGTGTTTCTTGCTGAGGATAAGGAGCTAGAAGAATATAACATAAATAAGACGGAAAATCAGATTAAGGTAATAGAATATCTTAAAAAAAATGATAAAGTCAGTTTTAAGAGGCTATCATCGGAACTTGGCGTATCATCAGCTGTAATTACGAATTTGATTAAGAAAAACATATTGAATGAAGAATTCATACTGTATAATCAGGATAATGACAGAAAGGCCTACAAAGGCTTATGTCTCAATGAAGAGCAGCAAAATGCCTGTGACGAAATTATTTCGTCAGAAGATAAGGTGTTTTTGCTTCACGGTGTAACCGGCAGCGGTAAAACAGAAGTATATATGAATATAATAGAGCATTACATAAATGAAAATAAGCAGTCTATTATGCTGGTCCCGGAAATATCACTTACAGCTCAGACTATTGATAGATTTGAAAAAAGATTTGGAAACAAAATAGCAGTATTTCATTCTAAGCTGACTAAGAAGGAAAAATTCATACAGTGGTATAAGGTATATAACCACGAGGTTGATGTTGTTATAGGGGCACGTTCGGCGATTTTTGCACCCATTAAAAATCTGGGTGTAATAGTAATCGACGAAGAGCATGAAGACAGCTATATTTCATCTACATCACCAAAATATGATACAAAAGAGGTTGCAATAAAAATGTCCCACGAACTGGGAGGAAAAGTAATCCTCGGTTCGGCAACCCCCTCTATAAATACGTACTATATGGCGAGAAAAGGGCAGATTAAAAAAATTGATTTGAAAAAACGTGTAAATAATCAAATGCCTGATATTAAAATTATAGATATGAGCAGTGAACTTGACAAGGGTAACAATACCATAATAAGCGAGGAACTGTATATAAGTATTAAAGAATCCCTCAAAAATCACGAACAGGTAATATTGTTTTTAAACAAGCGTGGATACTCCGGGTTTGTGTCATGCAAGAAGTGCGGCTATGTTGCAAGATGCGACCGCTGTGATGTTTCCATGACCTACCATGTAAGAGGCAATATGCTGAAATGCCATTACTGCGGAAGAACAAAAAAGATGTTATTTAAATGCCCAAAATGCGGCAGTGAAAAAATTGAGCAGTTCAGCGCAGGAACCCAGCATGTAGAGAAGCTGATCAAACAGCTGTTCCCTAAGGCTGTAACTGAACGTATGGACTTTGATTCAATGACAGGCAAAGATTCCTACGAAAATATTTACAGAGAATTTAAAAAAGGAAAGATAGATATTTTAATCGGAACGCAAATGCTTGCAAAAGGTTTTGATTTTCCGGAGGTTACAACGGTTGGAGTTTTGTCTGCCGATGCAATTTTGAACCTACCTTTTTATAATTCCAGCGAGAAGACGTTCCAGCTCATAACCCAGGTCAGCGGAAGAGCTGGAAGAGGAAGCAAAAAAGGAAAAGTATTTGTGCAGACATATGAGCCTGAAAATTACATAATAAATGCGGCAAAGGACAATAACTATGATTTTTTTATAAATCAAGAGCTTAAATTAAGAAAAGAATTTGCATTTCCGCCATTTATTAATATAATAAATATATGCTTGATATCAAAAAATGAAGAGTTGGTTAATAAAACCGCCTTTGAGAAATATGAAGAAATTAAAGAGTCTGTTAAGCATATGGTTGAAGGAAGAAGCCTGCTTTTATACAGACCAGTACCGCATTCGATTTACAAGGTAAACAATGAGTATAGAATAAACCTGTTTATGAAAGCTTCCAATAATGCGCTTCACGAGCTGAGGAAGATACTTCGCAGAGTTTACATGGAAAAGGATATTGAAAATATCAGAGTAAGTATAAATGTAAATACAGATACAATTTAGATAGTAGGAGGATTTATGGCATTAAGAAATTTAAGATATGAAGGCGATGAAATATTAAGAAAGAAAAGCAAGGAGATAGGTGCAGTTGATGACAGAATAAAGACACTTCTTGATGACATGCTGGAAACAATGTATGAAAATGACGGAGTGGGACTTGCAGCGCCTCAGGTTGGAATTTTGAAGCGAGCTGTTGTAATAGATGTAGATGACGGCAATGTATACAAAATGATTAATCCAAAGATAATAAAGAAATCTGGAGAGCAGCTGGGGCAGGAAGGTTGTCTCAGTGTGCCTGAAAAGAAGGGCAATGTGAACAGACCTATGAATGTAACAGTTGAATATACAGATGATAGCGGAAAACCGGTCACATTGAAAGCAGAGGGTATTCTGGCAAGGGCAATATGCCATGAGGTCGATCACTTGGATGGAATATTGTTTATAGACAGAGTAAAAAAATAAATAGGTGGTAAGATGAAAATAATTTTTATGGGAACTCCGGAATTTGCAGTTCCGACGCTAAAACTGCTTTATGAAAAGCATGAGGTAGCTTTGGTTGTAACTCAGCCTGATAAACCATATGGCAGAGGGAAAAAACTAAAAAAATCCGAAGTTAAGGAAGAAGCTGAAAAGTTAGGCTTAGCTGTTTTTCAGCCCAATAAAATCAAAGATAAAGAAAATATTGAAATACTTAAATCACATAATCCGGATGCAATTGTAGTTGTTGCGTACGGACAGATACTAAGCAGGGAGATATTGGAGCTTCCTAAGTACGGATGCATCAACGTTCATGCTTCTCTGCTGCCGAAACTAAGAGGTGCTGCTCCCCTAAATTGGGCTATAATCAACGGAGAAACAAAGACAGGTGTAACCACCATGAAAATGGATATTGGGCTTGATACAGGAGATATGCTGTTAAAAGCGGAAACTCACGTAGATGAAGATATGAATGTGGGTGTTCTTCATGATATTTTAATGCATAAGGGAGCAGATCTTTTAATTGAAACAATAGATAAGCTGGAAAAAAATGATATAATTCCTGAAAAGCAGGACGATTCACTTTCTGATTACGCGCCTATGTTTAACAACGAAAACCGCAGGATAAACTGGAATTCAGGCGCAAAGAATATTCACGATCTTGTAAGAGGACTGTCCCCATGGCCTGCCGCATATTTTACGATGGAAGAAAAGAAGGTAAAGGTATATGAAACAAAATATACCCAAGAAAAATCAAATCATGAACCGGGATATGTAATAAAGTCTGAAAGTGAAGGCATATATGTAGCTACTGCCGACGGGGTTGTAATATTGAAAGAAATACAGATGCCCGGAAAGAAGAAAATGAAAACCGACGCATACTTGAGAGGAAACAAATTTCCAGAGCATGTTGTTCTGAATTGAATATTGTAATGCAAACAGAGAGTAGATGTATTCATTTATTCTCTGTTTTTATAATGAGTCTTATGCTGGGTATTCTTGACAAATTGATGGGATATTGCATAAAAATATGATACAATATAGCAAAGAAATTTGTTTTGAGGGAGCAAATATGAAAATTGCGATTATCGGATACAGCGGATCTGGCAAATCAACTTTAGCAGGATTTTTGGGAAAAGTTTACAGAAGTCCTGTGCTGTACATGGACACTATTCAATTTGAGGCGGGATGGAAAGAACGAGATGAAGAAGCTGCCGTTAAATTGGTTAAGGATTTTTTGGATAGCAATAATAGCTGGATTGTTGACGGAAATTATACGAAGTTATTAAGAGAGCGGAGAATGGAAGAGGCAGATATGATTGTTTACATGAACTTCTCAAGAATCACATGCTTGCTTCAGGCATTTATCAGATACATGAGATACAAGGGAAAAGTAAGAGAAAGCATGGCGGAAGGATGTGACGAAAAGCTCGACTTTGAGTTTTTGAAATGGATTTTGCGTGATGGTAGGTCAAAAGCAAAGAAAAAGCAATATGCCGATACTATTAACAAATACAGACAAAAGGTTGTTATATTAAAAAACAGAAGAGAGACAGAAATTTTTTGTAATAGATTTAAAAAATTACCCGCAGCTTAGCATGCATATATGGCAAATATTATTGGGTATAATAGTTTAATATATGATGGCGAGATATATCTATAATAAAGAAAGCAGGGGATTATATTGACTTCTAAAATAAAAAGAAGAGGATTTGATCCTGAGGATGTTAAGAGCTTTTCGGAAGAAAATGTTGAAAAGCTTAGAACTGCTCAGGAAGAAGTTCAGTGGCTTTTGGAAAGAGGTTATAAAATAAAGCCGGTTATAGGGTTGATAGGAAATCACTATCTCCTTACAGCAAGGGCGAGAACAGCTCTTCAAAGAACTACTTCAACAAGAGCTCAGTATGAAATGAGAAAGTCCTCAATGCTTCCTTGGCGTCAAGCAAGGGATGGCTGCTTATTTATTGACGGGTTTAACCTAATTATAACATTAGAGGTTGCACTGTCTGGAAGCGTTGTACTTCTCGGCAGAGACGGAGTGCTCAGAGATTTGGCAGGATTGAGAGGAACATACAAGGTAATCGACAAGACGGAGAAGGCTTTAGAGCTCATAGGCCGGGAGTTAAATGAACTTGAGGTGCCTGAGGTTAAATTTTATCTGGATTCGCCTGTGTCAAATTCAGGGAGGCTTAAAAGCAGGATTGCGGAGTGTTCTGAATCGTGGAATATGCCTGTTGATATAGAGCTTATACCAAATGTTGACGCAGTTTTATCAAAAATGGGAAGAATAGTGACTGGGGATTCAATTTTATTGGATGAGTGTAAAAGTTGGTTTAACTTATCAAAAAAAATTGTGGACGATTACATAAGAGATGCGTGGATTGTCAACCTGGAATAATAATATGCACAATACGAAGGGAGAAGCATGGACAAGAAAATTGAATTGGGGAAATATAAGAAGCCTTCTAATGAGGAAATAAGGCAAAAACTGACAGATGACCAGTATAATGTAACGCAAAAAAACTACACTGAGCCTCCATTTGACAACGAATATTGGAACAATATGGACAAGGGGATTTATGTAGATGTTGTGACGGGAATACCTCTTTTTATATCCGCAGACAAATTTGAGTCAGGGTGCGGCTGGCCCAGCTTTACAAAGCCAATAGACAAGGAACTGATCGTCTATAAAAGAGACAGGAGTTTTGGAATGGAGAGGACTGAGGTTAGAAGTAGGAACAGTGACTCGCACCTGGGTCATGTATTTAATGACGGACCTATTGAAGACGGAGGATTAAGATATTGTGTTAACAGTGCCGCGCTGAAATTTATACTATTGTCCCAAATGGAAAAGGAGGGCTATGGGGAATTTATTAAATTAATTAAGTGAAATATTGATAATTATGACGTAACATAAAGCATTGAAAATATATAATATAAGCTTATGAAGTACATATTAATTTTTTTAAAGGGGTGAAGTTTTTGAGCGATAAACGAGATAAATACTCAGTACAGTTGAAATAGTCTGCCGGCAGATTGTATTGAGGTTAATTAAGCTATAAAACATGTTGGCAGTTGCAGCTGTACTGAGTTAGTTTGATTTTAAAGATTGATTACACCGTCAAATTAATTAAAAGGAGCACAGTATGCATTGTTATAATAAATATATAAAAACGATTGAAAGACTTGAATTTACAATTACAAACACCTGCACTGGAAAATGCAGACATTGTTCGCAGGGAGATTTGCCTGGGAACAAAAAAATTGATGAAGATAAAGCAGTAGAAGCATTGAAGGATATTGCGTCTTGTTATAATGTTAAGTCAATAATGACATTTGGAGGAGAGGCGTTATTGTATCCTGAAATTGTATGCGCTATTCATAAAAAAGCTAGTGAATATAATATACCTAACCGACAGCTCATTACAAACGGATGTTTTTCAAAAAATGAAGAACGTATTGTTGAAGTTGCAAAAAAATTAAATGATTCCGGTGTCAATGATATTTTATTGTCTGTAGACTGCTTCCACGCTGAATTTCTTCCGCTAAAACTGGTGTACTGTTTTGCGCGGGCATTGTGTGAAAATTATGGTGGAAGATTAAGATTGCAGCCGACATGGGTAAAAGATAAGTCAGATGATAATATTTATAATACTAGGACAAAGGAATGCCTTGCATTTTTTGATGAGCTTCATATTGAAAGAAATGATGGAGACAGCATGTTTCCGTCAGGGAATGCTGTAAAGTATCTTTCGGAATATTTTGATAAGAAGCCGCTGAATATGAATTTTAAATGCGGAGACGAGCTGTATACAACACGTCTCGATATGGTAAGTGAATTGTCGGTTGATTACAACGGAGATGTCTTTGCCTGCAGTTTTCCTATCGGTAATATTATGGACAGCAGTATCCTAGAGATAATTAGTGAATACAATCCATATAAAAATATGTATACAAAGGCATTGCTGGAACGCGGCATATCCGGTATGATTAGGGTCGCAAAAAATAACGGTGTTGCCATTGATGTTTCAGATTATTATTCACCTTGCGAAGTATGCAGGGCTATATCAGGTGCTACAGGGAAAAATTAAAATATAACTAGTTACATACAAAACCCGGAAGTGGTGCTTCCGGGTTTTGTTAATATTTGTTTTATGAAAAAACCTGACATTATATGCTTGTGAATCCTATTATTAAGTAGGCGATTATGGCAATACTGCCGCATATAAGGGCATATGGCAACTGTGTTTTAACATGGTCGATATGATCTGCAGCAGCTCCTGTAGATGCGAGTATGGTAGTATCGGAAAGAGGCGAACAGTGATCGCCGAAAACTCCTCCTCCTGCTACGGCAGCAAAGCATGACATGACTAATACTGTTACTTCTCCTCCCGTGAAATTAAATGCAAGAGGAAGGGCGATAGGCATACATATGGCAAATGTTCCCCAGGAACTTCCCGTTGCAAATGCCATAATAGACGCAATTAAAAATATGATGCAGGGAAGAAGCTGAGGACTTAAGAATCCTTCACTGACAGAAATTATATAGTTTGCGGTTCCCATTGTCTTGCTGAGAGCATTGATGGAATATGCTAAAGCCAGTATAATTATGGCTGGGACAGCACCCTTTATTCCATCTGTAACAGTTCCCATGATGACATTGAACGGAACACCCTGAATAAACATGCTTATTCCCATAAATATCATTACAAACAGAAATGCTTCCATTGTTTTGGCAGATTTCAATTTTATATAGGTACCTATGGCAATTGCCATAATCATTACAACAGGAAGTATAAAATTCAGAAATACTCTTTCCTTTATACCTTCATAGGGTTCCATTTCTGTAAGTTCTCTTCCAATTAGCGGATTGGCGCCGTCTCTTAAGACTTTTCCTTCATTAATTGCCCTTTCTTCAGCCTTTTTCATAGGACCGAAATCTTTAATTATACCTGAGGAAATTAGTCCTACAAATGCTATTGTTATCAGTGCATAAAAGTTAAACGGCATGGCACCGATGAACAGTTCCATGGCATCCTCCTGAGTAGCAATTGCTCCAATACCGATTGCCAGCCCGCTCAAGTAGGCAGCCCATCCGGTTATAGGAACAAGTACACTTACGGGAGCTGCTCCGGAATCGGCAATATAAGACAGCTTTTCTCTGGATATTTTTGCCTTGTCGGAAATGTTTCTCATGGTAGTACCTACAAATAAAGGACTGAAAGAATCGCTGAAATATACGAAGACACCTAATATCCACGCAACAAGTTGAATGGATTTTCTGCTTAAATTTTTATTCTGAATATACTGTGAAAATCCTTGAATAGCACCTGTTTTTCGGAAAAATGCAACCAATATGGCTATAAATGTATTTAAGAGCATAACCCACGAAAAACTGGTTGTTCCTAAACTTGTTTTGAGCAGAGTTGGAAAACCCATAAGCCCCTGGCCTGCAAGCAATACTCCTACAATACATGCAAATGCCAATGAAACGACTGTGTTTCTTGTTGCGAATGACAATACTATTGCCAAAAGCGAGGGTACAATTGATATTATTCCCATGTTTACTACTTCTTCCATATTTACATTAACCTCCTATACTCAATTTATTATTTGATCTTGTAATTGTAGCCGGCGGTGCCGGATCAAGTTTTTCATTTGAAATGTTAAGTACTTCCTCCGGAGATATCCACGGTCTGTTTTGCAGAGCGCTGGTTTCCTCATGAGTAAGGTATCCTTTATAAGTAGTCATGCTTCTTCTAAGAAATCCATCCTTGATACAGGCCTTTTCTATTCCATTATTCAGTATGCTTCTGATATGGGGAAGCACTGAAGCAGCATAAGCAACTGAGGTAGAGTTTGCAATGGCTCCCGGAATATTACTTACACAATAATGTACTACTCCCTCTTCGATATATCTTGGATTTTCGTGAGTCGTTTCTCTAAAGGTTTCTATCACTCCATAGTCATTACTTATATCTACAATAACCGAACCTTTCTGCATAGATTTTACCATTTCTCTGTCAATTAAAAATTCCTTGCTGCCTTTTGGCCATTTAACGCAGTTAATAACAAGGTCCATATCAGGCAGGAGCTTTTTAATATTGTACTTTGTTGATATCTGAGTATTTACCTTTTCGCTGTACATTTTACCTATTTCACGAAGGGTTGCAATATTTACATCCATAACTGTTACCCATGCTCCCAGAGATTGAAGAACCTGAAGCGAATTTTTTCCTACTATACCGCCTCCAAGTATCAGTACCTTTATACCAGGAGCTCCGGCAAGTCCGCTTACAAATTTACCTTTACCTCCGTTAATAGATAAAAGCGATTCGAGTCCCATAAGCGCTCCTTGTTTTCCGGCGGCTTCGCAATTAGGAGAGCCATATCTGTGAGAATCCTCTGCCGTAAACGAGATAACTTTTTTATCAAGCAATGCCTGAACCTCTTCTTTGTGGGCTGCAGGATGTATGCAAGTAAATATTACTTGATTTTCTTTCAAAAGTCCATATTCCATCGGTTCTATTTCTTTAACCTTTGCAACCAAATCGGATTTTTGGTATATTTCCTCCATGGTATCAACCATTTCAGCTCCTACATCTTCATATTCCTCATCACAAAAACCTGCTCCTGTACCTGCGTTTCTCTGCACAAGCACTTTATGTCCGTCTTCAACTATAGTCGCAACCTCTGATGGCGTGGCTATTACTCTGCATTCTCCCTGTTTTATGTCTTTCAATACGCCAAAAATCAAAATTTTTGCCTCCTTAAAAAGTATTTTAATTATTAGTTCAGCAATAAGCATGCCAACAATATAATTATTTAATTTTTTTATAAACTGTTAAATTTCAACGTAAGAAGCTTTTGGGGATTTTAGATAAAAATAATCGCAATAAAAAACGCCCATAAATGAGCGTTGTGCACATCATTTTTGGGCGCTATATAATGCCGTATTTTTTTATTTTTCTTTGCAATGTCTGCCTCGGGACATTTAAAATGCCTGCAGCTTTTGTAATATTAAAGCTTGTGCTTTCCAAAACATTTTCAATTATTGACTTTTCATATTGATTAACCATATCTGTTAGTGGTTCTATTTTTGTATGTTCATTTATATGCAAATTCATAAGCTGATTATATTTAGGTTCTATATCGGCAAATCTCAATGTTTCTTCCGAAGAGTCTACCATGCTGAGGCCATATATAACGATATTCTCCAGTTCTCTAACATTTCCCGGCCACTCATATTCTTCAAGTTTCTTGTACAAATTGTTTGTTACATACTTAATCTTTTTTTTGAAGACACTGTTATATTTTGAAATAATATAATTTGTCAGCAGAGGTATATCATCTTTTCTGTCTTTTAGAGGCGGAATATTGAAGCTTATGGCACTTAGTCTGTAATAAATATCCTTTCTGAGGGAGCCATCCTCAATAGCCTTTGCGGGGTCCTTGTTAATAGCTGCTATAATTTTTATATTCACAGTTTTTTCTTCTTTAGAGCCTATTCTGCGGAATGTTTTGTCCTGCAGTACTCGCAGCAGTTTGGACTGAAGGTGCTGAGGCATAGAGTTTATTTCGTCCAAAAAAATAGTACCTCCATCGGCAAGTTCCAAAAGTCCGGTATTATCAACTGCTCCCGTAAACGCCCCTTTTGCGGTTCCGAACAATATGCTTTCCAAAAGATTATCAGGTATGGCCGCGCAATTCTGAACAATAAAAGGATTATTTTTACGGTCACTTTCATTGTGAATAGCATGGGCAAAAAGTTCTTTTCCAGTTCCAGTTTCACCATATATTAAAGTAGGCAAATTGCATCCGGCAGCTACTTTAATATATCTTTTTAACTCTTTCATTTTTTGATTGTTAGATATTATATCTTCTGTGAAGTGGTATGCTCTGTTGACATGGACTTCCAGCTTGTCAACAGTGTTATTTCCAAATGTAGCGGCATCCATCATTGATTTTTGATGCTTCTCATACATATTCGAATCGATTTCAATATTGTCCCCGTGTTTATCTTCAAATTCGCTTACAGACAGGTCTATCGCACCTACAATCTTGTTACTTGACTTTATTGGAATAGATAGTGAAGTAATCTGTATTGAAGGCATTCCCTTAGCTTTAAGCTGTTGGTTTTCTACATAAAAAGGAACGCCATGAATCATTGACTGATATGTAGAACTGTTGCTTTCATCAAGGCCTTCATAAATATCAAGAAATTTCTTCCCTACAACTTCATAATTTTCATCTGCATCAGAGTTGAGCTTATTATTAAATTTTGCAGTAAAAAGAATCTCCCCATTTAGGTCAATTATTGTTATTCCGTCAATATATCTCCTATTATTAAATATATTTTTCATAAGTTCCATAGTACTACCTCTATACACATTTATATTTATATGAATACAAAAAAATGCTCTATCGGGCTTTTTATTTTCAACAGTTTCATTTTACCTTATTTTTACCTTTTTGTCTGTCTAATTTTTAAATTAACATTATATGGAATAATTTTTTTGATATAAATAAATATTCCATATTGTGCCAGCTTAACATTAGTGTTATAATTAAACAATTTATAATTGAATATTCATAGTAATTATTACTTATGAGGGGGTAAAATTGTGGATTTATTATACACGCGTCCTGGTATGGATGAGGTAAAGACAAGGAAGGATATTGTTTATAAGGGCAGTGACGGAGCAGTTTTAAAATTTGATATCTATTATTCAAATAATTCTAAGATTTCTGATATTCCAACTGTTGCTTTAATTCATGGGAGCTCTTCAATTAAAAGCATTAAGGATGTTCAACTTTTTCAATCATGGGGTAAGGTGTTAGCGGCATCAGGATTTAATGCTGTTGTTTTTAATTGGAGACCAGAAGATAACCCGCAGGATATAAAAGATTTTGTAAATTTTATCAGTAATAATTACAATGATTTGATGCTTAATATCAACAATATAAATTTTCTTGCGTTTTCTTCAGGAGTAGAAATCGGTGTTAAAAACGTTATTGAAATAAATACAGGATTTATAAATAAAATAGTAGTTTATTATGGCAAAATAGATGAGAGCATTATTAAAATTATGGATCCTGAAAGATTACCTAAATTTTTAATTGTAATGGGTTATTTGGATGATATATATAGTCCTAACTGTAATGATTATTTCATTAAAGAAGCGAAAAATTTAGGTTGTGAAGTAGAATTCAACATGCACCCGGAAGGGGAGCACGGGTTTGATGCATTTAACGAAGGAGAAAAAACCAGTAAAATTATTGAAGATACTATTAGATTTATAAGCAAGTAAATATATAAATAATTAAGTAGGTGTTCTTATGGTAGAAATTAAATTTTACGAAGATATTGATGATGAATTATTAAAGTTTGCTGTGATTGTTGCAAGGTACAAAGGTAAATGGATTTTTTGTAAGCACAAGGGCAAGGACACATATGAAGTTGCTGGCGGATACAGAGAAGAAAATGAGGGAATTATGGATACCGCTAAAAGAGAGCTGCTTGAAGAAACAGGAGCAAGTGAATTTGATTTAATACCAGTGTGCGTATATTCTATGACAGGTAAAAATATGTTGAATGACAGCGGTGAAGAAGCCTTCGGGATGCTGTGCTATGCAGATGTAAAATCATTAGAAAGTATTCCAGAATCAGAAATGGAAAAGGTGTGTATGTTTGATAAACTTCCATCAAAATTAACATATCCGAACATTCAGACTCTATTAATTAAAAAAGTAGAGGAAGAGCTGCTAAGCAAAGTTGATAATAATATAATATCTGTTAGTGAAAATCCGTTATAGTGATAAAGCAAAAAACATTAAAACTGTGACAGCAGAGTAGATAGGAGTGAAGAGCATGGTAATATTTATTTGTAATTATGCGGAGGTAGAGAATGAAGTATTTTAAAAAGTTGGAAGGAAGTAAAGTTTATTTATCACCTATAAACATCGATGATGCGGAAATTTATGTTAAGTGGCTTAATGATTTCAATGTAACGGACGGAATAGGAACATCAAGTGCCACTGTTTCCCTTGAAAGTGAGAAGGAATGGTTATCAAAAAACACAAGCGGATATCAGTTTGCAATAATAAGGCTTGAAGATGATAAGCTAATAGGAAACTGTGGGTTTCATGGAATCATGCAGCTTAGGCAATGTGCAGAAGTAGGACTGTTCATAGGAGATGAAGAAAATCGCAGCAAAGGATACGGACAGGATGCGCTTGATTTATTGGTAAGTTACGGATTTGACTACTTAAATTTAAACAATATAATGCTGAAGGTGTTTTCATTTAACGAAAGAGCAATAAGTTGCTATAAGAAAGTAGGGTTTAAAGAAATTGGGCGAAGAAGAGAGTCATATTATTTGAAAGGCAAATTTTATGATGATGTTTATATGGATATATTGAAGAAAGAGTATTGCAAATAAAAATTCTGATTATAACACTATATATTAATATTGTTTGATTGTTCAGCACTGGATATATATAATTAATATGTAAAAATAATACAACTTTTAGAATGAAATGGTTTTGATAATAGTTGTGGGCAGCGGGGTATTATACAGAAGTAGTACATGAAACAGGTAAAATAGCTGATTTCGGAGCTATTATTATAGATTAGGATATGAAATATTTGAATAAAAATATAGGGCAGTTCAGTTGTGCAGGTGTTATTGACACCTTGCCTCTGTCTGCCCTTAGACCGTACCATGCACTGGTAAAGGACGATAAGCTTCAGATAGATGAGCTCAATAACCATCTGAATGATTCCAAGAAGGCAAGAGATCTTTTCTATGATGAGGTTGAAGAATTCAGATCGCTTCCAGATGAAATAAAGCATATATACTTCATATTGCTGGGAGATAAGCAGGAGTTCCGAGATTTCTTCTCATATGTTGAATATAAGTGCGATAAATCATTGGGAGAGATTCGTGGAAAGCAAGTGCTTAATTTTACTAAGGGGATTTAAGCTTTTATTTTCAGAAAGTAACTTGACACTATCAAAACTCAATGATGTTTGGAATGGGTAAATCAGAATAGTTTATAAGATTGAGTGTATCGTCCGGGGAAATAAAAGTGACTTGAATAATTAATTTACCTTTTTATTATACTAAGCTATATAAATTAATTGGAGGTAATTTAATGGGAATTAAAACACTAAAAACTGAAATAAGATCTGCCGGCGGAACATACAAGGTTGAATGTACGGCAAGAAACAAATCATTTATCTTGGATGAACCTGAAGAAATGGGGGGATCAAACGGAGGGATGAATCCAGGAGAAGCGTTGCTGAATGCTTTGGCCGGCTGTAAATATATGGTTGCCAAAATGACCTATGAAAGATGCAATATTCATCTGGGTGACATACAAATAGAAATGGAAGGTGAAATTGACACTGATGCGCTGCAGAACATGATTCAAGGCAATAATGCAAATGTGGATTTAAGAGTCGGATTCAGGAAAATAACTACAAAGTGGTTTATTGATGCAAATAATACAAAAGAAGAGATTGAAAAATTTGTTGATTTTGTAGAAAGCCGCTGTCCGATGAAAGATACAATTGAAAGAACGCCTGAATTAAATGTTGTAATTAACGGAGCTAAAAATCTTACCAGAGTTTAAGAAAAGAAAGCCGGGGGGACGTTTTGCTGAAATGTGATGGAATAAAGAATTGTAATAACAATAAAATTATATAGAAAATGCAGGCGAATGAGTATATACTGTAAATATTACTTGTAAATATTACACGTGGCTCTATGTCAGAACGGGCAAAGCCTTAGTGATAGGATTTCTGTCCGGTATGATCTGATAGAGATATAATTACACAATATATGAAGCGGATATATTGTTTTTGATTTATCTGATTTGCAATTAATTTATAGGGAGAGTATTAGTATATGATTAATGAAAACTTGAAAAAACAATCACCGTCTGTTGACGAATGGCTCAAAGAAGCAAAAAATGATTTGGCGGCTTTACAGGAAGGGATGTTTCTGGTCCATAACGGCGTTGTGCGTCAAACGCCCAAACTCAAGGTGCGACAGGGTGTTGACGACGGGTCATTAGTAAAAGGAATGGAATTTGCATACGATGCGGCAAAGGTTGATGCAGCAATTGCCGAAACCTATAAGATGGAAGGTATCTTTCATATCAGGGTCTGGCTTAATGAAGGACATCTTGAGCTGGGTGATGATATAATGTATGTGCTGATAGGCGGCGACATCAGGACGCATGTTATTGATGCCCTGCAATTTTTGGTAGGAAAAATTAAAAGCGAATGTGTTACTGAAATCGAACAAAAATATTAGGGCATTTAACTCTGAAGATGTTGATTATATTATAAGATATTTGATGAGAAATAATTAAGTTGGGATTAACTAAGGTATTTAAGCAAAAAAGACTATATTATGATTCATATATACAACTATGGTATGCGGTAATGCATTTCTTGCTGAAATATTTGATATATAGTATAAGGAAGATGCGTATAAATACTCTTTACCTATTGAAAATACGCACTTCATGGTATATAATGGATTAAAATGTCAGATAATATGTTTGAAGCGGGTCATAATTATGAGAGCGATTACATTTATAGATGCGGAAGTTGTGCCGGAAACAGGGAAAATAGCTGATTTCGGAGCTATAAGGTCAAGTGGTGAGAGCATGCATGATGCTTCTTTGGATGCTGTCAGAAGATTTCTCAGGGAATCTGATTTTTTGTGCGGACATAATATTATATATCATGATATGAAATATTTAAATAAATATATCGGGCAGTTCAGCTGCATGGGTGTTATTGATACCCTGCATCTCTCTGCCCTTTTATTTCCTCAAAAACCATATCATGCGCTCGTAAAGGATGACAAGCTTCAGACAGATGAGCTTAATAATCCTCTGAACGATTCAAAAAAGGCAAGAGACTTGTTTTATGATGAGGTTGAGGAATTCAGGTCGCTTCCGGATGAAATTAAGCGTATATACTTCATATTGCTGGATGATAAGCAGGAGTTCCGGGATTTCTTCTCATATATCGGATATAAGTGCGATAAATCATTGGGAGAGGTTGAAATAAGAGAGTGTTTTCACGGGAAGATATGCGAGCATGCCGATATTGAGCAGCTTATGCGAGCACATGGTACTGAGCTTGCCTACTGCTTATCTCTCATATATGCAGATGACGAATATTCCATAACCCCTCCGTGGATACTCATGAGGTATCCTTTTGTTGATTCTGTAATGAACAAATTGAGAGGTACAATATGTGCGGAAGGCTGTGTGTTCTGCGATGAAATGATGGATGCTGTCAGAGGGCTCAAGAGATTCTTCGGCTATGATGCTTACAGAAAATTTGACGGTGTTCCTTTGCAGGAGCAGGCTGTGAAAACTGCTGTGGGTGGAGATTCATTGCTTGCGGTTTTTCCTACCGGCGGAGGGAAATCAATTACATTTCAGGTCCCGGCCCTCATGGCAGGAAAGAATACCAAGTCTCTTACAGTGGTAATATCTCCTCTGCAGTCTCTTATGAAGGATCAGGTTGATAACCTGGAAAAGAACAATATCACCGATGCTGTGACAATCAACGGGCTTCTTGACCCTATAGAAAGAATGGAGGCGATCAGGAGGGTTGAAATCGGAGAAGCCCACATACTGTATATTTCGCCGGAATCACTGAGATCAAAATCCATAGAAAAGCTCTTGCAGGACCGTAAAATTGCACGCTTCGTAATAGATGAGGCACATTGTTTTTCGGCATGGGGACAGGATTTCAGGGTAGATTACCTTTATATAGCGGAGTTTATAAAGAAAATCTGCGAAAAGAAAAACCTGGGATATATGATACCGGTTTCCTGTTTTACCGCGACAGCAAAGCAGAATGTAATAGACGACATACGAGAGTATTTCAAGAAAAATCTCAATTTGGAGCTTAAGCTTTTTACCGCGAGCTCCGAAAGGAAAAACCTCACATACAAGGTAATAAAAAAGGAAGAGTCGGAAAAATATGAGGCTGTGAGAAGCCTGCTTGAATATAATAACTGCCCTACGATAATATATGTTTCCAGAACAAAGAAATCCCTGGACCTTGCCCAGAGACTGACTCAGGACGGGTATTCGGCAAGAGCATACAACGGACGTATGGATAAAACAGAAAAAAGCAAAAACCAGGATGACTTTACAAGAGGCGAGGTGGATATAATGGTTGCTACCTCGGCTTTTGGAATGGGTGTGGATAAAAAGGATGTGGGAATGGTAATCCACTACGACATCTCAGATTCACTTGAAAACTATGTCCAGGAAGCAGGCAGGGCAGGCAGAGATCAGAATATAAATGCCCAGTGCTTTGTGTTGTTCAATGACGAGGATTTAAACAAGCATTTTCTGCTTTTAAACCAGACAAAAATAAGTATACAGGAAATTCAGCAGGTGTGGAAGGCCATAAAGGGTGCCACAAGAACAAGGGCGCGCATGTCAAATTCGGCGCTTGAAATAGCTAGGGACGCAGGCTGGGACGACGGTGTAAATGATATTGAAACAAGAGTGAAAACAGCAATTGCTGCGCTGGAAAATGCAGGATATATTAAGCGCGGACAGAATATGCCAAGGGTGTATGCGGACAGCATAATGGCGAGAAATTCTGCAGAGGCTGCGGTAAAAATAAGAAACTCGGGACTTTTTAATGAGAAAGAGGAAGAGCAGGCCATAAGGATAATAAATAAGCTTATTTCTGCAAGAAGCCGCAGCAGGGGTAACGAGCAGGAGGCTGAGGCTCGGGTTGATTATATTTCCGACCGTCTTGGAATAGAAAAGGCCCAGGTGCTTCACATAATACAGCTTATGCGTCAAGCCGGAATTTTATCCGATGCAAAGGACCTTACGGCATATGCGGAGGAAAGCGGCTTCGGAAACAAGCCTGCGGGTATTCTTTTAGGATATATGGAGCTGGAGCGATTCATCCTTTCTCAGATTTCCCAGACACAATCTGTTAAAAACATAAAGGAGTTGAATGAACTTGCAGTAGAAAAAGGTGTGAAGAAGCCTAATACTGATAAAATTAAGACGATATTGAATTTCTGGAATGTGAAAGGGCTCATAAAAAGGAATACATCACCTCGTAACAAAAACTTTATTAAAATTATGCTTACTAAAGAAAATTCAAAGGCTTTAGAGGAATTAGAAGATAGATGGCGTATTGCTGAATTCATATTGAAGTACCTTGACGAAATTAATGCGAAAAAAGAATCAACAGTGGAATTTTCGGTACTTGAGCTTATGGAGGAATACAACTTTCACATGCAGCTTATGAATAAAAGTGCAACTCCGCATCAAATCGAGGATTCTATATACTATCTTTCCAAAATAGGCGCATTAAAGCTGGATGGAGGATTCCTTGTAACATACAACGCCTTCAGCATCGAAAGGCTTGTGAAAGATAACAAAATAAGGTACAAAACAGAGGATTATAAAAATCTCAAGAATTACTACAAGCAAAAAACGGAAATGATACACATAGTCGGTGAGTATGCAAGAAAGATGCTGGAAGACTACAAGGCTGCCTTGCGTTTTGTGGATGACTATTTCCGTCTAGAATACAGTTCATTTCTGAAAAAATATTTCAAAGGGCCCAAGGGCGATGAAATACAGCAAAACATATCACCCGAAAAATTCAGGCAGCTGTTCGGACAGCTTTCACCTGCACAGCTGAGTATCATAAACGACAAGGAGTCAAAATACATAGTGGTAGCTGCAGGACCGGGAAGTGGAAAAACAAGAATACTTGTTCACAAGCTTGCTTCACTTTTGCTCATGGAGGATGTGAAGCATGAGCAGCTTCTGATGATTACATTCTCAAGAGCCGCAGCTACGGAATTCAAAAAAAGATTGACGGAGCTTATAGGAAGCGCAGCAAATTACGTTGAAATAAAAACATTTCATTCCTATTGCTTCGACCTGCTTGGGCAGGTAGGAAATGTGGAAAAGTCCGCTGACATAATAAGTCGGGCAGCCACAGCCATAGAGAGCGGAGAGGTTGAACCTTCAAAAATAACCAAGCTTGTGTTTGTAATAGACGAGGCTCAGGACATGGACAAGAATGAGTACAGGCTTGTAAATGCACTTATAGCAAAAAATGATGACATGAGATTAATAGCAGTCGGAGATGATGATCAGAATATATATTCCTTCAGGGGTTCCGATTCAAAATATATGAGCAATATTTTAAATATGGAAAATTCAAGGCTGTATGAGCTTGTGGAAAATTACAGGAGCAGCAGAAGCATTGTTGATTTCAGTAATGATTTTGTAAGGACTATGGATAACCGTCTCAAAAAAACACCTATTTCAGCCGCTTCAAAGGAAAAGGGAAGTGTTGGGATAGTGCAATATAAGGATGGCAATTTAATTGTGCCCTTGGTAAGCAGGCTTGTGAGTAAAGGAATATACGGATCAACCTGCATTCTTGCAAAAACGAATGAAGAAGCACTTCAGATATTTTCTTTGCTTGATAGAAACGGTATAAAAGCGGGGATGATTCAGCGCGGAGAAAAATATGAGCTAAGAAATCTCATTGAAGTACGAAGTTTTATGGATGAATTAAAATTAACAGGTGAAACACACGTAATAAGGGATGAGGTATGGGAGTATGCCAAAAGAAAGACGTTTGAAAGGTTTAAAATAAGTGAAAATCTTGAGCTCTTAAAGCAAATAATTGAGGATTTTGAATACACCGCTGGCAAAATCAAATACAAGACAGATTTTCTGCTTTTCATTAAGGAGTCTTCTGAAGAAGATTTTTACAGAAATGAGGAAAGAATAACCGTTTCAACAATCCATAAATCCAAGGGCAGGGAATTCGACCATGTAATCATGATGCTGAAGGATATGATTCCTGATTCCGAGGAGGTAAAGAGACAACTTTACGTAGGTATGACAAGAGCAAGAAAGACTCTATCCATTCATTATAACGGAAGCTACCTTGAAAGGAAAACAGGATTTTTAGACATGATTAGGAGAGGATTTACATATGAGCACGATAACAATGAGTATCCGCCCTCTGAGCTTATAGTGCTTCAGCTTAAATACAAGGATGTGTTCCTATCTCATTTTTATAAAACAAGAAGATATGTTGAAGCATTAAACAGCGGAGATGTTATGAAGTTTGATGAAAATGGGTGCATGGATGAAAGAGGAAACAGGGTTATCATTTTCTCCGGAAAATTCAGAGAGGAAATGAGAAAATTCACAGACAGGGGATATAAACCCTTGTCCGCAAAAGTAAACCACATATTATACTGGAAGCAGGAAGACCGCGAGGACGAAACACTGATAGTACTTCCTCAACTTGAGTTTGTTAAGGATAATTTGAATGGAGGGCAAGGTTCTTATTAGAAACATAGATAGGCGATATAGATGTAAGGGCATATTTATATAGGTAGAAAATGATTGTTTTTGCTTATACGATTATATCAAAGATTATTAGAACCGAGTTTGCATTCAGTTGTGCGCAAACCCGGTTTTAATTTAAAATTGGCAGAATAAATTAAATTTAATTGAGACTGTTTTTGATTTTATTTCGTCTTATGTATAGAAGGTCTTCTTAGGTAGGAGGTGCACCAAAATTAAAATAAATGAAAAAGAGTTTGAAACGTTATTTAAGCAATATAAAAATGATATTTACAGGATAGCTTATACCTATGTCAATAACGAGGCCGATGCTTTAGATATAGTGCAGGAGAGTGCATATCAGGCGTACATATCAAAGGATAAAATCAGAGACAAGAACAAATTCAAGTCATGGATATTAAAAATTGCGGTAAATAAATCAAAGGATTTGCTCAGGAAAAATAAATTAATTTCATTAGAAGACTTATCAAATGTGAACACAATGCAAGCCGAGGATAAAGAAAGCGTAAATATTTTCATGGAGAATCTAAAAGTATTATCAATGGATGAAAAGAATGTCATTGTTCTCAAGGTTTATTTTGAATACACATTTGAAATGATTTCCGATGAGTTGAAAATTCCCATAAGTACGGTTAAAAGTAAATACTACAGGGCATTGGAAAAGCTAAAGATAGAGGAGGGGTTAGTATGACAGATAAGCTTGATGGTATGTTGAACAGCATTCCCATCCCTGACGGATTGGATGAAAGCATAGAATTAGGATTTAAAAAGGCTAAAATTCAGCAAAGCTCAAAAAAGATCAGACGCTTAAAATTATTTACAGCAGTTGCAGCCTCTTTGGCTATAATTATAAGCTCAGTAATTATAGTGGGACCAGATAAGGTTGAAGCAGCAATCAAACGGGCATTGCAATACGTTCCCGGATACAATGTCTTGATAGACAAGGAAAAAGGAAGTGTGCTGGCACTTCAGGAGCCGGTATTGTATGAGAAAGGCGATGATTTTGTAGAAATAACGGCAGCTTCCAAAGTAGGTAAGCATTTCAATATTTCGGTTAGGGGTAATTATATATTTAATAAAGGATATGAAGTGCTGTTAAAGGATAAAAAGGGTAATATTATACACACGGGAAATTGGAGCATAGGCAGAGGGTCAGAGCTTTGGCAGGGAGATTATTATTTCGAGGTGGATGGTGAGGAGGAAAAATATTCTCTTCTAATTGGAGACTTGGAAATCCCTTTTACCTTGGAAAAAACAACTGAGGTTGAAGACTTTTTACAGCTTGGCAACCATGCAAGTGATAAGGGAATCGACATAGTGGCTGTCAAAAAACCAATGGAAGATAAGCTGATGATTAGCTTGTTGAATCAATCAGAGGAAAAAACAGTTGAAGAATATTCTTTTGATAAAAGCTTGTTGGAAAGCGTATGGCTTTCAGAACCCAATATAGAGGGAAGCATGTACCTTATTGACAGCATGGGGAACAAAACATATCCAACTCTGCCGTCATCCTATGGTGGCTTAATGTCAGATTTCTATTTTGATACAGCAGATAAGGAAGGATTGAAGCTTGTATTGCCATATGTAAAGGTAAAATACCCAGGCTTAAAAACAAAAAAGGTAAGAATCACTACGCCTCAGGATGGAGAGAAACAAAGTATAGATAAGGCATTAGCCATGGGAGAATTTGAGATAAATGTAGTTGACGTAAGACGTGATGGAAATGAACTATTAATCAATTTAAAAAGCACCTCACCAGAGGATGAATTATTGGACAGTGTGCGTGTGAGAGGGAGTTCAGGTTACGGTATGAGTCAAAACAAGGATACAGGCTATATTGAACTTTCAATAGATGCAGATGATGCAGGCAAAAGATTTTCAATATACTTTGAATCACCAACATCGGTGCTTCTGGGAGATTGGAATATAGAATTAGATTAATATTTGAACAAAGTATAAGATAATTAAGTACCAAGATAATGAAGCCATTGACGATGGAACTGGAGCTTAATATAACAGATAACGGAAATACTATAAACGGAAGCCAAAGGCTTGGAATTGAAAATTTTTTAGAAGATCAAAGCATAGCAATGTATCTTGATATTGAACTTAAATTAAAGAATATTACTAACAATACGGAAACTTTACTTGTAAACACACAAAATCCTGTGAAAATTAAAATTGAAATTCCAAGCAATATGCGTAGAGGAAGAGATTACAAAATAATTCGATTGCACAAAGGTGTTATCGAAATATTAGATACTGTATTGGAAGGTAATTATCTGGTATTTGAGACAGATAGATTTAGTCAATATGCATTATCATATAAAACTTATAATGAAAAAGATGAATCAGATAAAAGTACGAAAGCGCTAGAAAATCATATAGCATATATAAAGGGCTATGAGGATGAAACCTTCAGACCTGAAAATAATATTACCCGAGCAGAGGCAGCCGAAAGCTCAACTAAGTAGTTGTCCAACATGTCCATTCTTCACCGAATGTAGTTTTTCACATGGTGAATCAAGAATCAATGCAAGTGCTTTCTATCCGGCATTTTTCCAAAATCGCCAAAGATATGAAACGCCGCAATACAAGGCAATGGAGAGACCTGCAAAATACGGTTGCTTTTCTGTTTTTAAGCACATTCCCAGTAGTTTTTAGAAAAAAGGGTTGCTATATAAAATTTTCACTCACCTAAAACTGTATTTGTCAACACGTCCAATTTGTTACACTCCCGATTATCTTTTAAAAAGATTTTTTAAATACTTACAGGCTCTACTTAAAACCTCCACTATTTAAAAACTGAGATAGATTTATTGCTTCTTCTCGATTATTGCACGGAGCAACAACTCGCTCAGAAGAACTACTATTTTCTAAAAGAGGGATAAAAGTAATCTTTGATATTTTACCATCAACATAAATTGACCAATAAACTGTATCTCCAAGATGCTCAAACATACCTTCACTGTCATAGAACTTCCATACACTATTTACAGAATGCGCATCTAAAGTCAGCCTGAACGTTCGCGTCACTTTATCAAATTGAATAGGTTGTTCGATTCTAAAAAGACTAGAATTTATAGAAATATCACCAATAAACGTTTTTGGTTTAAGTAGCATATTTTTCGTTACAATACAATCAATGCTTACTGAAACTTTCTCTGATACCTCGGGAATATCCTTATCAATATATAACCCTTCATATACCCTTTCTATTTCTATTGGTCGGTACATAAAGTATAGTAAAATGATTACTATAAGTATAGCTATTGAGAAAAACGTCTTATTTTTCATAATTTACCCTCAAATAATATTTTACTAAAAATATATTATAATTTAATAAAATGTTTTAAAAATAATGTGTAGGTCATACTACGCAATATTTTTAACTTTAGTAAGTTTTTATGACGGAATAAGCAGCTTGGGTTTCTATAAGAGTTCCTGAACTATTGTAAACTTTGCCAGCATATAAATCCTGTGTGTTCCTCTTGAAACTGCTCTATATTGAGTATCTGAGCTTCTCCCTAAACCTTCTTTTGTCTAGGTTGCTATGGTATCCCAGCTTTTATACACGAATGTTTTTAGCGTTTATATTTAAAGCTATTGCTATTTCTTCGTAAGTGACTTCATCATATACATATCTGTAAATCAAGATAGATTTATATGGTTCTGGCATATAATTTAAGGTTTCTTCTATTTCTGAAACTCCAAATTTTTCAGTGAAATCATTTTCTGGGTTGTATAAACTGTACTCCGAAATGCTTTCTAAGTCAATATTTGTTTTTTCTTTATTGATATAATTTTATTTTGTCTTATATAGAAGAAGGTCTTCTTAGGTAGGAGATGCACCAAAATTAAAATAAATGAAAAAGAGTTTGAAACGTTATTTAAACAATATAAAAAAGATATTTACAGGATAGCTTATACCTATGTCAATAACGAGGCCGATGCTTTAGTTATAGTGCAGGAGAGTGCATATCAGGCGTACATATCAAAGGATAAAATCAGAGACAAGAACAAATTCAAGTCATGGATATTAAATATTACGGTAAATAAATCAAAGGATTTGCTGAGGAAAAACAAATTAATTTCATTAGAAGACTTATCAAATGTGAACACAATGCAAGCCGAGAATAAAGAAAGCGTAAATATTTTCATGGAGAATCTAAAAGCATTATCCATGGATGAAAAGAATGTCATTGTTTTCAAGGTTTATGTTGAATCAATCAGAGAAAAAAACAGTGGAAGGATATCCTTTTGGTAAAGGCTTGTTGGAAAGCGCATGGTTTTCAGAACCTGATATAGAGGGAAGCATGTACCTTATTGACAGCATGGGGAACAAAACATATCCAACTCTGCCGTCATCATATGGTGGCTTAATGTCAGATTTCTATTTTGATACAGCGGATAAGGAAGGATTGAAGCTCGTATTGCCATACGTAAAGGTAAAATACCCAGACTTAAAAACAAAAAAGGTAAGAATCACTACGCCTCAGGACGGAGAGAAGCAAAGTATAGATAAGGCATTAACCATGGGAGAATTTGAGATAAATGTAGTTGACATAAGGCGTGCGGGTGATGAAATGATAATCAATTTAAAATGCAGCACACCGGAGGACGAATTATTGGATAGTGTGCGTGTGAGAGGAATTTCAGCCTACAGCATAAGCCCAAACAAGGATACAGGCTATATTGAACTTTCAATAGATGCAGATGATGCAGGCAAAAGATTTTCAATATACTTTGAATCACCAACATCGGTGCTTTTGGGAGATTGGAATATAGAACTGGATTAATCGTAAAGGAGTTTGGAATGACAGAAAACAGGCGATATTTGTATATTCAAAATAATGACAATAAAAGGAAATGTTGACACCGGTATGTATGAATGCTATCATAAATTGGAAGAGTAATAGCTTTTTAAACATATATTATTTTAGACAACTAATCGGGGTATCAAATGAAAAAGAAAATAAAACATTTATCACCGTCTCAGACAATTATGGCTGGATTTGCTCTTATGATACTTATAGGAGCATTTTTGTTGAATTTACCGATTGCAAGCAAATCAGGGAACAGTATAGGATTTATTAATGCTTTATTTACGGCCACTTCCGCAAACTGTGTTACCGGATTAGTAGTGGTGAATACTATGGAGCACTGGACATTATTTGGCAAAGTTGTAATATTAATATTGATTCAGTTTGGTGCTCTTGGATTTATGTCAGTGATGACAGTTGCAATGATTTTAATGAAGCAACAAATATCTTTAAGAAGCAGGCAAGCAATTCAGGCTTCCTTTAATCAGGATAACATCGGCGGAATGGTAAAGCTCGTAAAAAAGGTGGTTGCCGTTACATTTACCATTGAAGTGATAGGAGCAGTGCTTCTTATGATTGCCTTTTACAAAGAAACGCAAATGAAATTATCAGAAGCGGCTTTTCAAGGAATTTTTCATTCAATATCTGCTTTTTGCAATGCAGGATTTGATAATATCGGTAATGACAGCTTCATTCCTTTTCAGTCCAGTGTACCGATAAATTTTATTGTTATGACGATTATTATAGCCGGCGGGCTTGGATTTACAGTATGGCTGGAGATTATTGAGTTGCTGCGAAATAAAGAGAAAAGGTCTCTCCGGTTAAGAATTATACATATGAGCCTTCACAGCAAAATAGTGTTTTCTGTTACAGGCATTCTGATTATAGGAGGAATGCTGCTATTTTTGCTGTTTGAATGGTCAAATCCTGATACTTTTGGTAAATTACACGCTTTAGAAAAGGTTCAGGCTGCATTATTCCAATCTGTAACACTTCGTACAGCCGGTTTTAATACTGTTTCTCAAGGAGCTCTCAGAGAAATTTCAAAGTTTATATCTTGTATATTTATGTTGATAGGAGGCTCTTCTGCCAGTACAGCGGGTGGGATGAAAACAGTAACAATTGGTATAATTATAATTTCCATGGTTTCTGTTCTGAAGGGACGAAATAAGATTGAGGTTTATGGTCGCACATTGCCGTTTGATTTGCTGCAGAAGGCGTTAACTGTTGCTACAACAATGTTGATTGTAGTACTTGTGTCTACAATACTCCTGTATTTTGCTGAATCATCCAATTCATTTCAGCATTCGTTTTTAGACCTGCTGTTTGAGGTGTGCTCAGCTACAGGTACAGTGGGATTAACTACTGGAGTAACTTCGAATATTTCTACGGTTGGGAAAGGCGTCCTCATTTTGTGTATGTACCTGGGACGTTTGAGTCCGGTCACCGTTGTTGTTGCCCTTAATGTAAAATTACATGAGGGCGCAAATGGCATAAACTTTCCGGAAGAACGAATTATTATTGGATAGGAGGATGAAATGATAAAAAAATATAAAAATAAAAGCTTTGCTGTTTTAGGATTAGGGCGTTTTGGAATGAGCATTATTCAAACCCTGTCTGAATATGATGTAAATATTATGGCTTGTGACAATGACAAAGCTAAATTGAAGCTTGCTGAAGAATATGCCACACACGTTGTGAGGGCAGATGCTTCGGATGAAAATGCCCTTAAAAATCTTGGATTGCAAAACTTTGATGTAATTATATTAGCCATGGGCGAAGAATTTGAAGCCTCTCAAATTGCTACAATGATTGCAAAGGAAAGTGGCGCGAAGCATGTTATTGTTAAAGCAAGAAACCTGCGCCAGAAGAAGATATTAGAAAGCATTGGTGCGGATTCGGTTGTTTTGCCTGAACATGAAATGGGTTCGAAGTTAGCGCGAAAAATGGTTGCATCCAACATAATGGATATTCTTGAGGACTCTGAATACTATACCATTACAGAAATAAAGCCTCTTGATGAATGGCTTGACAAATCTTTGCGACAAGCCAATATACGACAGAAGCACAACATAACAATTTTGGCTGTACGGCAAGGAGAAGAATTAATACTGCCTGTATCTCCGGATAGAATAATAAATAAAGAAGATATTTTAATAGCTTTAGAAGAGAAAAATAAATAATAGGGTTGTGACAGTGTCCCGAAGCTCATAATAATATGAGCTTCGGGACATTTTATATATAATAGCCACCTCATGGATTTCTCACCTTACGTTACAATATTTAACCAAATAGAATACTTATAATTAAGTTGGGAAACAATAATGGTGGAGGTGACAACTATGGTATCACGTAAATCGGTAATAACTTTCGGGATGGTGGCCATTCCTATTGCAATGTACACAACCACCCGTGACAATGACATACATTTTAACCAGCTTCATAAGGAAGATAACAGCCGCGTTCGCTACAAGAAAACTTGTGCACACTGCGGTAAGGAGATTACTGCAAAAGACATTGTAAAGGGATTTGAATATGACAAGGACAAGTACGTTGTCATAACAGATGAAGAAATTGAAAAAATAAAAACAGAAAAAGAAAAATCCATCCAGATTCTGCACTTTGCTCAATTAAACCAAATTTCTCCGGTGTATTATGACAGAACCTACCAGGCTGCGCCGGAAACTGGAGGGGAGAAAGCCTTTGAACTGCTGCGCACTGCACTTATGGATGAACAGAAGATAGCTATTGGTAAGACAGTAATGGGCACGAAGGACACGCTTATGGCGATTATTCCTCGGGAGGATGGCATACTTATTTCCACTATGTTTTATGCTGACGATATTAAAGAGCTTCAAAAGCCTTATACTAAGCTTGAAGTATCTGAGCAGGAGTTGAATATGGCGAAAATACTCATTAATTCCATGGATACGCCATTTGATCCTGCTAAATATAAGGATGAATACCAGGCAAGGCTTCGGGGGCTTATTGAGACGAAAATTTCAGGAAAAGAGGTTGTTGCCGCTGAGGCAGAAAATACAGGCAAGGTTATAGATCTTATGGATGCTCTAAAGGCTAGTGTTGAAAATGCTAAAAAAAATAAGGAATCCGCGTAATTTATGTCTGAAAAATTAGGAAATTACAATCAAAAAAGGAATTTTGAAAGGACTATTGAGCCGGAGGGAAAAACTGAAGATTCAGGAGAAGGGCTGAGATTTGTTGTCCAACATCATATGGCGCGAAGAGATCACTACGATTTGCGCCTTGAATGGGAAGGGGTTCTCCTAAGCTGGGCGGTTCCAAAGGGACCGTCCTATGATACTCGTGACAAAAGGTTAGCTGTACATGTAGAGGACCACCCGCTTGAATACAGAAATTTTGAGGGAAACATTCCAAAGGGTGAATACGGCGGCGGTGTGGTTATGCTTTGGGATGAAGGGTTTTGGGAACCTTACGGAGATGCAGCTGAAGGTTTGCTTAAAGGTGATTTGAAATTTATTCTGAAAGGCAGGAGACTTAAAGGAAGGTGGGCCTTGGTTCGCTGGAAAGCTAAATCCGGCGAGGATAAAGATAATTGGCTTTTATTGAAAGAAAAGGACCCTTATGCTAATACAGGTGAAGGCATATCGAAGTATATAACCAGCGTGAGAACGGGTCGCACAATGGAGGAGATTGAGAGCGGAGAAGATGAAAAAATTACAAAAAATCCATTTGACTCTGTTCAGGTCCAGCTTGCTAAGCTAGTTGGTAATGTACCTGAAGGCGAGAACTGGCTATATGAATTGAAATATGACGGTTTTAGGATAGTTGCTTTTGTAGAAGGAAATGGTGTGCGCTTAATAACCAGAAATGGTAATGATTATGCAAAGAGATTTCAAAATGTGGCACATTCTATTATTAATTGGTCTGACGGAAGATCCATGGTGCTTGACGGCGAAATGACTGTTACTGACGAATCGGGCAGAACTGATTTTAATGCTCTTCAAAACTATATGAAAAATCCAAAATTTCAAAATTTGATATATATTGTATTTGACATTTTGGCATTGGATGGGGAAGATCTTCGAGAGCGGCACTTAATCGAAAGAAAAAAAATACTTGAAGACTTAATGAAGGATGCTCCACAAAATCTGTACTATAGCCGTTATGTGACAGGAAGCGGAGTTGAAAGCTTTAATGTTGCCTGCGAAACAGGTATGGAAGGGGTAATCGGAAAGAAAATCGATTCGGTATACAGCGGCACAAGAAATGGTGACTGGATTAAATTAAAATGCGACAAAAGACAGGAATTTGTGATAGGAGGGTACTCTCTCTCTGATAAAAGGATAAGCGGAGTAAGTTCACTTCTTCTTGGCATTTACAAAGGAGATAAATTACTATACACCGGTCGTGCCGGTTCAGGAATAAGTGAATCTGATATGATAATGCTCGAGGAAAAATTTGAAGGGTTGAAAAGGAGTGATTCGCCTTTTATAAATGCTCCTAAAGCCAGGGCGAATGAAAAGGTAACATGGCTTGAGCCTGAGCTTGCAGCTGAAATAAAGTTTGCCGAGTGGACAAAAGACAATATTTTAAGGCAGGCAAGCTTTAAAGGTATTAGGACTGACAAAGAACCTAAGAGCATAAAAATGGAGAAAACGGATGAGGAAATACAGTTTAATCTTCTTGATGAAGCAGATACGGAGAAATTTATGGAAGTAAATTCAAACAGCATTGTTGTTGAAGGGATAAAAATTACCAACCTCAACAAGGTTATATTTGAAGAACCAGATATTACAAAGGAGGATGTAGTTAGATACTATTTAAATGTATCAAAGTACATGCTGCCGTATGTAAGCCGACGGGTGCTCAGTGTAGTGCGCTGTCCTAAAGGAGTTTCAAAGTCCTGCTTTTATAAAAAGCATCCGGAGCAGAACAGCAAAGGAATAATTACAGTGCCGGTTTCAAACGACAGCGGAGAAGAGGAAAATTATTTTTGTATTGAGAATATACAAGGTCTTATATACGAGGCACAGATGGGCACATTGGAATTTCATACATGGGGAAGCTGTGTTGACGAGCTTGAAAAGCCGGATATAATGGTATTTGACCTGGATCCGGATGAGGGAATGGAGTTGAGCAAAGTGCGTCAGGGTGTGAGAGATGTTAAAAGCATTCTTGCCGAACTGTCTTTGAATTCATATCTCAAGACCAGCGGAGGTAAGGGGTACCATGTGGTTGTTCCTCTAAAACCATCTGTTACATGGGAAGTTTTTTATGATTTTTCAAAGAAGGTTGCTGAGGTCATGGAGCAAAAGTGGCCGGACCGCTACACAAGCAATGTGAGAAAAGCTAAGCGCAAGGGCAAAATATTTATTGATTGGATTAGAAACGGAAGAGGCGCAACGAGTGTTGCTCCGTATTCACTGAGGGCCAGAAGTGGAGCCAAGGTATCCATGCCAATTTCATGGGATGAACTTGACACGGTCGATCCCGATGGCATAAATATGTCTGACGTGCTTTTAAGAATTCAAGGAAATGATCCGTGGAAGGATTTTTTTCAGAATAACCAGAGGCTTAAATAATAGTTCAATGTGCAAACATCTTAAGAACATGAGAGTAAAACTTTCACGTTCTTTTTTGATAGAAAAATGTATTTGCTGTAATACTTTACGATTTAATGAACACTTGGTATAATATTAAAAATAGCAAAAAATACCTATTTTGGTATTAGATTATTTGAAAGGAGATTTGATTATGATATATAAGGGATCATGTCTTTGCGGTGAAATTACTTTTGAAATAGAAGGTGACTTTGAAAATTTTTTTCTTTGTCATTGTGAACGATGCCGTAAGGATACAGGCTCAGCTCATGCGTCTAATTTGTTTTCTACTACAGCCAAGTTAAGATGGCTGTCAGGGCAAAATAAGGCTAAGACTTTTAACTATAAGTCGGAAGGGCATATAAAAAGCTTTTGCCCTAATTGTGGGTCAGCACTTCCGAATATTCAGTTTGATGGAAAATTACTAGTTGTTCCTGCAGGGTCTATTGACAGTGTCATACAAATGAAACCGCAAGGCCACATTTACTGCGCGAACAAAGCAAGCTGGGATAATGACTTAGAGAAAGTCCCAAAGTATGAAGAACTGCCAAATTTATAAAAGAAAATAAAGAAATGAAGAACGGCAAAGTTGGGTTTTATTTAGATAAAGTGTATATATAAATGCTTAGATGTATTAAGTGGAAGACGCAATATAGATAGATGAAACAGGCCTAAATAACAAATTACAATATAATTATGGAGAAATTATGAAAGTTGAAAAGGTTAAAAACAGAAATTTTGTATTTACATACAGCGTTCCGGATGGTTGGGATCTGAACTTACATTTGATAAAGGGCAGTAAAAATAACTACGTTATTGATACCGGTCTTGGGTCATTAAGTGTTAAACCAATATTAGAGCATATTAGAGGAGATAATAAGCCGGTTATTGTAATAAACACACATTATCACTGGGACCACGTATGGGGCAACAACAGTTTCCCGGATTCGGTTATAATATCTCACAGCCTGTGCAGGGAAATGATAGATTCAAGCTGGGAAAAAACAATGCAAAGATACAAGGACTTAGTGAGAGGCGAGGTGAAGAAGCTATTGCCCAACATTACATTTGAAAATGAATTGAATTTTCCGGAGGATAAAGTCAGAATTATATATACTCCCGGGCATACTATAGATTCAATAAGCGTTATTGATGAAGAAGACAGGGTTTTAAATGCCGGAGACAATATAGGAGATACGGTTGATGATATAGTTCCTAATTTGGATTGTGAAAGGGAAATATATATAAAAACGCTGAAGAAATATGATTCCATTGATTTTGATGTTTGTATTTCGGGTCATAACGTTATTCTTGGCAGCAGTGTTACGAAAAAAATTATGTCAAAGCTTGATTAATTAATAAAAATGTAGGAGGCAGATGCTTTAAAATTTTAATTTCAGGATATAAGAAAGTAAAGAGGGAGGATTAGCAATGGAAATTACTAAAATGCTGTTTGCGCTAATTGTTTTATTAATTATTCCATTCACTTTGTTTTATGTGGAGTACCGCCTGGCAAAAGCTCAAAGTAAATTAGCTGTAATATTGCCGGTTGTTGTATTATGCTTTTCTGTCATAATGCCTATTGTTGCACTAACCGGAATTATTATGTTTGTAATATATTTTGTTGTGAAGTATTTAGAAAAGGAAAAGAAAAATAAATTATCGGAAATAGATAAAATGAATATTCAGGATTTAGAATGATTCTGTCTAAATAATGCATGAGAGGCATATAATGAATAAAAGATTAAACTTATTATATTTCAGCGCAACAGATACAACTGCTAAGGTAGTTAAGTCATAGACAGAAATTACGCAAAATAAAATAATTATAGCTACGTAGCTTAGTAAATTCTTGCATTATAGAAATTACTAAGCTTAAATTTTTCTTATTAAAAAATTAATAAAATAGAAATATTAATTTAATTGCAAAATTACTTTGTATTTATTTACAATAATGATATAATAAAAAATATTTTGCTGTATAATATAAAATAAGCGCGTGTAAAATAATCAAAGAGGAAATTATGGATAACAACTATAGATCACAGGTCGTTGAGACTTTAAAGAAAATATTTAAGAATAAATCCTATTCAAACATAGTAATTAACAATGATGTGAAAAATATAGACGTCAGATATTTGTCGCTGTACAGAAGAACGGTTCTTGGGGTTGTTGAAAATCTAATATTTATTGACTGGATAATCAATGAGGTTTCAACTGTAAGGACTAAGAAGATGGAGCTGGATGTATTGACAGTTCTAAGAATTGCTGTTTATCAAATATTTTTTATGGACAAATCTCATGAAAATGCAGTGGTAAATGAAAGTGTACAATACATAAAGGATAAGGGAAACATAAGAGCTTCAAAATTTGTAAATGCAGTCTTAAGGAATATATTGCGAAGCAGGGAGAAGCTTATTTGTAAAATGGAAGAGCTTTCTCAGGATGAATATTTAAGCGTCAAATATTCATATCCTATGGAGCTAGTGAAAAGGTGGAAATTACAGTTTGGTAAGGATAATCTTGAGAAGGTATTAGTTGCTAACAATGCTGAAGCACCTTTGGAAATAAGGGTTAATACGTTAAAGATTTCAAGAGATAAGCTTATTGAAATATTTGAAAAAAAGGGAATTAAAGCACACAAATGCAGGTATGCTAACAAGGGTATAGTTGTTGAAAATCCTTTTGAGATGGATAAAACAGAGGAATACAGGTGCGGATTGTTTTCTGTACAAAGCGAAAGTTCTATGCTAGCAGGGCAAATTTTAAATCCTGATGAAAACAGCTTTGTTGTAGACTTGTGTTCTGCCCCGGGAGGGAAATCATTAAACGTTGCAGAAATGATGAACAACAAAGGGAAGATATTAAGCAGAGATATATACGGAGGTAAGTTACCTCTTATAGACAGGGAAACTGAAAGGCTTGGTATCAGTATAATTGAAACCCAGGAGTTTGATGCCATGAAGCTGGATAGCTCATTAATCGGCATGGCTGACTTTGTAATAGCAGATGTGCCGTGCTCCGGCCTGGGGATAATAAGACGAAAGCCTGAAATTAAATATAAGAACATAAAAGAGGATGTCAAAAATATTAGCAAAATTCAGTATAAAATACTGGAAAATGCCTCAAAATATTTGAAAACTAACGGGTGTATGGTTTACTCAACATGTACTACAGAAATAAAAGAAAATATAGAATTGGTAAACAAATTCTTAAATAATAACAAAGAGTTTAAGTTGGTGGATATTTCCGGCAGTATTGATGAATATTTTACTACTGCCAAGAATGGATATATAGAAATATATCCGCATATACACAGTATGGACGGCTTTTTTATTGCGAAAATAGAAAGAGTATGATATAATTTTTCGTGATAATTTAGATTTATACCGTTTTAAAATAAAGAATTATATTGTTTAAAAAACAGGATCTTGGAACAATCTTAATTGTTCATTACTAAATAAATTCAGAAGGTAAATTATGAAAAAAATTGATAATATGAGCTTTGATGAGCTGGAAAGTGCTCTTGTTGAATTAGGCGAGCCGAAATTTAAAGCAAAACAAATTTTTGACTGGATACATAATAAATTGACGGATGATTTTGAAGGCCTGCTGAATGTGTCAAAAAAAACAAGAGAAAAATTAAGAAGTATATTAGAATTTACAGGGGCAGCAATAGAGTTAAAGCTTGAATCAAAGCTTGATGAAACTAAAAAATATGTTATTAAGTTTGAGGACGGCAATGTTGCGGAAAGTGTATTTTTAAAATATAAATTTGGTAATACAGCATGCATTTCATCTGAGGTGGGATGTAAGATGGGCTGTCTTTTTTGTGCATCAACAAAAAATGGTTTTGTAAGAAGTCTGACAACAGCTGAAATGCTGAAGCAAATATATTTAATTCAAAAAGATACAAATGAAAAAATTACAAATGTTGTTATAATGGGTTCAGGTGAACCTCTTGACAATTATGATAATGTTCTTAAATTTATGAGGATTATTAACGATGAAAGAGGACAAAATATTTCCATGCGAAAAATTACTCTTTCTACATGTGGTATAGTTCCTAAAATTTATAACCTTGCAGATGAAGGAATACCGGTAACTCTTGCTATTTCTCTTCATGCTCCAACACAGGAAAAAAGGGAAAAAATACTTCCTATTGCAAAAAAATATAATTTATCCCAGCTGATGAAAGCCTGTGATTATTACGTGGAGAAAACAGGGAGAAGGCTTACGTTCGAATATATTATGATAAGAGGATTCAATGACGGGACGGAGGATGCAGAACTTCTTTCAGGAATGTTAAAGGGAAGGCTAGCAAATGTGAACTTAATTCCCTGCAATTATGTTAAGGAAGCAGATATTATGCCGTCTAAAAATGAGGATATAGAAAGATTCAAAAAAATTCTGTCCGACAGAGGTATTAACGCAACTGTAAGGAGAGAGCTTGGAAGTGACATTAATGCTGCTTGCGGCCAACTTAGAAATAATTATCTAAAAATGTGAGGTGCCTTATGAGGGTATACTGCGAAACAAATAAAGGTTTAATGCGCGAAAATAATGAAGACAATTTAATAGTTGAAGAATCTGACAGGTTTAACCTTTATGCTGTTGCTGACGGAATGGGTGGACATAAAGCTGGTGAAGTTGCAAGTTCCATTGCTATTGATACTATAAGGGAAATATTTAAGAAAAACAACAAAAGGGAAGATTTTAAAGCTCCCTCATTTATTATTCAAAGTATTGATAAGGCTAATGAAAAAATAAGGCAGGAATCCCAATCAAAGGAAGAATGTTCCGGGATGGGTACAACTATTACCATGGTGATTGTAGACCTGTCATTAAATATTGCTTACGTAGGAAATGTGGGCGACAGCAGAGCATATTTAATTAGAAATAATGAAATTATTCAAGTTACTGAGGATCATACGTATGTTCATGAGCTGTTTAAGGATGGAAAGATATCATTTGACGAAGCAAAACATCATCCTAAAAGAAATGTTATTACAAGGGCTGTAGGGAGCGAAGAATATGTACATGCAGATATATTTGAAATAGAGCTCTTTAGTGATGACATAATTTTGCTGTGCACCGACGGCTTGACAACACATTTGACAGATGACAAAATCTTAAGCACTATTAAAGAATTCGGGTGTTCAGAGAGTGTACAAAGATTAATAAAATTTGCCAATGATAATGGAGGAACTGATAATATTACCGTCATTATTGTTGATAATATCACTAGAGGTGAAGGATATGATAGGTAAAGTATTAGGAAATAGATATGAAATAATAGAAAAAATCGGCGGAGGCGGCATGTCTCTGGTTTACAAGGCAAAATGCAGGGTTTTGAATCGTTACGTAGCAATTAAAATATTGAGAGACGAATTGACATCCGACCCCGATTTTGTTTCGAAATTCAAGCAGGAATCATTATCTGCGGCGAGCCTGGCGCATCCTAACATTGTAAATATATATGATACGGGAATTGAAGGAGATATTTATTACATTGTAATGGAATATGTGAAGGGTGAAACTCTTAAAAAATATATAAACAGAAAAGGAAGACTGAGCGAGCAAGAGACAATTAATATTTCCAGACAGGTTGCAGAAGCTCTAAAGCATGCCCATACCAACAATATAGTGCACCGGGATATTAAGCCGCATAACATACTTATAACCGAAGACGGCATTGCTAAGGTAACTGATTTTGGAATTGCAAGGGCAGCTACAAGCTCAACTATCAACAACACCTCAAATGTAATAGGATCGGTTCATTATTTTTCTCCGGAACAGGCAAGAGGCGGGTACGTTGATGAAAAATCAGACATATATTCATTGGGAATCGTTATGTACGAGATGATAACTGGTGTTGTTCCTTTTGACGCGGATAATCACATTTCTGTTGCCATGAAACAGATTCAAGAAAAACCTGTCCCTCCCTCAAAAAAGATAAAAAATCTAAAGATATCAGCCGGTTTTGAAGAAATTATAATGAAATGTCTTGAAAAGCACCAGAGCTTCAGATTTCAAAGTGTTGAAGAACTGATTAAAAAACTGGATTCCATGAATGGTTTTAGCAGTTCCGAAAAAAAGGAAGAAGAATTAATTGATTCCCCTACCATCGTACTTCCTCCTATTAATGATGTAGATGTAAATGATGAACAGAATACTATTGACATTGATATAATTGATGATAATTCCGATAATGCATTTAAAACATTTTTTGGTGAAAATACTGACAAGGAAAAAATAAATGAGGGTACTAATACTAGCAAGAAGAAATTAAGTGATGAAGAAAGAAAAAAGAACAGAAATATAACAATCATTGCCGTGCTCAGCGCTTTGCTTGTTGCAGTTATCGGCGGTGTACTGGCATTTAAGGCTTTCTTATATGTTCCAGAAGTTGAGGTTCCTTACTTAATTGGCAGAGATGAAGAAGAAGCAAGAAAGATAATTGAAGACCTTGGATTAAGCTTTGAGGTTAAGGGAAGAGAATTCAATAATGAGTTTGAAGAAGGTAAAGTAATAGAGCAAAGTGTTGACGAAGGAATTAAGCTGAAGGAAGAGTACCCTGTTGAGGTGTTAATAAGCAAGGGGCAGAAAGAAATAATAGTTCCTGATTTAATAGGGAAATACTCCATAGAGGCAGGCATAATTCTGAAAGAGGAAGGGCTTGAAGAAGGTGATGTTTCTGAACAAAATTCTGATTCGGTGCCTGCTGGTCAGATAATAGACCAGGATCCTGCAGCTAATACTTCTGCAAATGAAAATGATGCAGTTGACTATGTTGTCAGCATAGGACCAAAAATCAGATATGTTAATATGCCAAAAATAGAAGGGCTGCAACTTGAAACTGCTAAGCTTGTTATCAAACAATACGGATTGACAGTGGGTGAAGCAACTGAGGAGCCCAGCGCTGATGTGGAAAAAGGACTTGTTATTAGGCAGAGTGTTGCTGCCGGACAGGAGGTAGCTGAAGGAACGTCCATCTGGATGACTGTTAGCTCAGGTGAGCCTGCTGAAGAAACCCCTTCTGAAGAGCCAAGCGAGGGAGATGGCACTGAACAACCTAGCGAAGAACCGTCTTCTGGTTCGTATCCACTCACCATTGCTTTGCCGAAGGATAAAGACAATGTATCAGTTGTTGTTCAAAAGGTTACTGACGGAGGAAGAGAAATAGTTTATTCTCAAGAAGTTGAAACTTCCCAACAAAGCATAATTATTAATGTTGAAGGAAGCGGAACGGAAGTGTATGAAATATATATTGATAACGAACTTTATGACAGAGTTGAAATAAAATTTTAATTAGGAGCTTATATGATTGAAGGAATCATTATGCGGGGCGTGGGAGGAAACTACTACGTAGATACTGAAGATAATATAGTTGAATGCAGGGCAAGGGGCTTATTCAGACTGAAGAATATAAAGCCTCTTGTAGGTGACAGAGTCTTAATCAGGCTTACTGAAGAGGATGAGAGCCAAGGCTATATCGAGGAGATAAAGGAAAGAACAAATGAAATGATAAGGCCTCCTGTTGCAAATGCAGACCAAATGATTATATTTTTTTCTGTTACAAATCCTGAGCCGAGCTTTCTGCTTCTTGATAAGCTTTTAATTTCGGCGGAGATAAATAATTTGAAACCGATAATATGTTTTAATAAATCCGACCTAACTGATGAAAATATTAAAAGTCAGTTTGAAAATATTTTTGTAAACACAGGCTACAGTGTGATTTTCACAAGCAAGTATGATGACAATTCAATTGAAAAACTAAAGACTATTTTGCGTAATAAGCTGACGGTGTTTTCCGGACCGTCAGGTGTTGGCAAATCTTCGATAATGAATGCTGTTCAGCCTGACTTTGAATTGAGAACAGGTGAGATAAGCGATAAGCTAAAAAGAGGGAGACACACCACAAGGCATGCCGAGATTTATAAACTTGACATAGGCGGATACGTTATAGATACTCCCGGATTCAGCTCATTTAACCTGAATGGAGTAGGCGAATATGATTTGAAAGAATATTATCCTGAAATTAAAAAATTTGATACGGGCTGCAGATTTGCAGATTGCCTGCATAACAAGGAGCCAAACTGTGTAGTAAAGGATGCTTTAAATAACGGTTTGATAAGTAAGACAAGATACAGCAATTATATTAGGCTTTTAGATGAAATACAAAGTATAAAGCCATACTAGCGGAGGAAAAAAATGAACAAATTATCACCTTCTATTCTTTCTGCCGATTTTTCTAAGCTTGGGGAAGATATAAAGCTTGTTGAGAGAGGCGGAGCAGATTATATACATATTGATGTAATGGACGGACATTATGTGCCCAACATTACAATTGGACCTGATGTGGTCAAATCTCTGAGAAAGGTAACAGAGCTTACGTTTGATGTGCATCTTATGATAGAAAATGCTGATGACTATATAGAAGCATTTTATAAAGCCGGCGCAGATATAATTACAGTGCACCAGGAAGCTTGCCGTCATCTTCACAGAACGATACAGAAAATAAAGTCATTGGGGCTTAAGGCCGGTGTTTCGATTAATCCGGCGACACCTGTTTCATTTATCAGGGATATTATAAGAGATGTGGACATGGTTTTGATCATGAGTGTGAATCCCGGATTCGGCGGCCAAAGTTTGATTAAAAATGTAAAATACAAATTTGAAGAATTAAATCAGATAATTAAAGAATTTAATTTGAACATTGATGTTGAAATTGACGGGGGTGTAACGTCTGATAATCTTGAGGAAGTGTTGAGCTGGGGAGCAAATGTAATAGTTGCGGGTTCAGCGATTTACAAGGCTGAGGATGTTGTGGCGGAAACAAAAAAGTTCAAAAAAATTATGGAGAAATAAATGTCTGTTTTAATCATAGGTAATGGCAATGATGTTGAAAAAAATCGTTTGGAAAAATTCGATATAAATTTTGTAATATGTGCTGACGGAGGACTTGAAAAAGCGGAAAAGTTAGGTATTGTTCCTGATATTATTTTAGGAGATTTCGACTCTGTCGATGCAGCTGTTTTAGAAAAGTACAGGCAGATGAAAATAGAAACAGTTACATTTCCATCTGAAAAAGACTACACCGATATGGAACTTTCTATTGAAAATGCAGTAAAAAAAGGGTTCAATCATGTTGTTATGGCCGGGGTAACGGGAACAAGACTGGATCACACTCTGGCTAACATACAACTTCTTGAAAGATATCACAACCGAGGTGTTGATATAGAAATTATTGATAATAATAATCATATAAAAATTATTACAGGCAGTGCCGACATTAAAATTAAGTATGAAAAGGATTGTTATGTGTCATTAGTTCCTGTAACTGAAAGAATCGAGGGCTTGACACTACGGGGGTTTAAATATCCGCTGGATAATGTCATTGTGGAAAGAGGCACAGCTTTTTTAGTAAGCAACGAGATAATAAAAGACGAGGGCAGGATTATACTGAATAAGGGTACTGCATTAGTCTTTGTTTCAAAAGATTAACATATTAGGAGGATTCATGAAAGCAATAGATTTAAGAGATTTATTTAAATCTCCGGAAAAATACGGTGGCAGCGAAGTGGTTGTCGAAGGTTGGATAAGAACAATCAGAGATTCAAAAAATTTTGGATTTATAGAACTAAATGACGGAACATTTATGAAAAATGTTCAGATAGTATTTGAAAATAATCTTGAAAATTTTGATGAAGTAAAAAAATATTCCACGGGAAGTGCCATAAGGGTCAAGGGAAAATTACTGCTTACTCCAGAAGCAAAGCAGCCATTTGAAGTAAAAGCAGAAGAGGTGACGATGGAAGCTGAATCAGATCTAAGCTATCCTCTTCAGAAAAAAAGACATTCACTTGAATATCTCAGAACAATAGCTCATTTAAGACCAAGAACAAATATGTTCTCAGCTGTGTTCAGAGTAAGATCAGTTGCAGCATATGCAATACATAAATTTTTTAATGACAGGGGATTTGTTTATGCACATCCACCGATAATAACTGCCAGCGATGCAGAAGGTGCAGGCGAAATGTTCAGAGTTACGGCACTTGACTTGGATAATATAGAAAAGGTTGACGGAAAGACAGATTATTCAAAGGACTTTTTTGGGAAATCTGCAAACCTTACTGTAAGTGGTCAGCTGGAAGCTGAAATCTTTGCACTTGCATTTAAAAATGTATATACATTTGGGCCGACTTTCAGAGCTGAAAATTCAAATACATCAAGACATGCTGCAGAGTTTTGGATGATTGAGCCGGAAATTGCATTTGCCGATATAAATGATAATATGCAGCTGGCTGAAGATATGGTTAAATATGTGGTAAGCTATGTAATGGAAAATGCAAAAGAAGAAATTGAATTCTTCAATTCATTTGTTGAAAAAGGCCTGACAGATAAATTAAACAATGTTATAAATTCAGAATTTGGAAGAATTGACTATACAGATGCCATTGAAATACTTAAGAAAAACAATAAAAATTTTGATTACCCAGTAGATTGGGGTACGGATATTCAAACAGAACATGAGAGATATCTGTCTGAAAAAATATTTGGCAAGCCTGTTTTTGTAATAAATTATCCAAAAGATATCAAGGCATTCTACATGCGTATGAATAATGACAACAAAACTGTTGCCGCTATGGACCTTCTTGTTCCGGGCATAGGTGAGCTTATAGGCGGAAGCCAGAGGGAAGAAAGGCTTGAAATGCTTGTAAAGCGTATGGATGAAATGGGAGTTGACAAAGAAGAAATGTGGTGGTACCTTGAACTAAGAAAGTATGGAGGAGTTAAGCATGCCGGATATGGACTGGGATTTGAGAGACTTATAATGTACCTTACAGGTATAGGAAACATAAGAGACGTCATTCCGTTCCCAAGAACACCGAAAAATGCAGAATTCTAGTTGTGTATAAAAATATCAAAGATACATTGAATTAAAATTTCAATGTATCTTTTTTGTTCTCTTTGAATAGTATGTATAAAGATTGAGAAGTCCTTAAACAGCGAATGACGGAAATTGCTCAGACATATTTGTATCTATTATTAAATGCTAAGGGGGTTATTATGAATTATTTTAAACATAGAAAAAAATGCAGCCCGTGTGGCCCTAAAATAAAATTTACCGAAATTGCAGGCATCATGTTAGCTGTTATAGGTGCAATTATCATTGTTCAGATATTACCTCTGAAAATGTGGCTTTTTATTCTCGGAAGCCTTCTGGTTGTACTTGGATGTACCCTTTTTAGATTATTTTGATAATAAATAATGAATTGGCTTAAAAACAAGTCAAAATATTTTTGTGCAAAAAAATAATGGCTTTTAGGCCACTATTTTTAGCTTATATAGCACGCTGCACTTTGTTTGATCTTAAACATCTTGTACAAACGTATTTTTTTGTTTTAGAACCATTTTCTAAAACTGAAACTCTTCTAACATTAGGTTTCCATGTTCTTTTTATTTTTCTATCAGCGTGTGTTATGCTGTTTCCTGATACAGTTCCTTTTCCACATACTTCACAAAATTTTGCCATACTTACACCTCCCATTTATTTAAAAACATCCGTTTTTTATTCTAGTTGATAAACAGTATTCTGCTTAACAAATTTAACTTAATAATGATACCATTAAAATTTAAATATTGCAATATCAAATTTTAATTAGTATAATAAAAAATATTAGCACGACTTTACAGTCGGTAATTTTGTTTGTAAATTTTTATCAAAAAGGTTATAATAAATTTACTTATCAAATAACATATAAAAATCGAAATGTGGGAGGTAGTATATGTCAGTTAACGTGTTAAATGAAAATGGGAATATAATCATAGATGACCAGGTTTTTGCAACTTTAGCCGGACTAGCTGCGATGGAATGCTATGGTGTTGTTGGCATGGCTTCAAGAAACGCAACTCAGGGAATATTTGAGCTGTTAAAGAGAGAACAGCTTACAAAAGGCATAAAGGTTACAACAGTTGACGAAAAAATAAACATAGATTTATATATAGTATTGCAATATGGCGTTAAAATATCTGTTGTTGCAGATAATATTATTTCCAGAATAAAATACAGCGTAGAGACTTTTTCGGGAGTTTCTGTGGAAAATGTTAATATTTTTGTACAAGGTGTCAGAGTACAAAAATAAGAGGAGGCTAAAATGATAGTTAAGTTTATAGATAATGTTGCATTTAAGAAAATGCTTTTAGGAGCCGCTGCCAATTTAGAAAACAATAAGGCAATAGTGGACTCTCTAAATGTATTTCCTGTTCCCGACGGAGATACGGGCACAAACATGAATCTTACTGTGCAGTCTGCAATGAGGGAAATAAATACCCTCCAAGAAAGCACAATTTCACACATGGCTGATGCCGCTGCAAATGGTTCTCTAATGGGAGCGAGAGGAAATTCCGGTGTAATATTATCTCAGCTGTTCAGAGGTATGGCAAAAGGGCTGAAAGGTTCAGGAAAGATTGACTGCAAGGTGATTGCTGATTCCTTTAAGTTTGCTTCTGATACGGCGTACAAGGCAGTTATGAGACCTGTGGAAGGTACAATATTGACAGTTGCAAGAGAAACTGCAGAAAAGGCTATGGAAACATACACCGAATTTGAAGATGCTTCTTTATTTTTGGAAAGTCTTATTGAACAGGCTAAAAGCACACTTGACAGAACACCCGAGATGCTTAAGGTATTAAAGCAGGCAGATGTGGTAGATGCAGGCGGAAAAGGACTTGTTTTCTTGTTAGAAGGCGCGCTGGCTGCATTGAAAGGTGTTGAAATTAAGCAGGAAAGAGTAGAACATCAAGTTGTTGAAACAGAAAAAGAAATTGCCGGATTTTCCAGCGAAAATGAGATAATATTTGCATATTGTACAGAGTTTTTTATTAAAAATCCTACAAAAAGCGCAGAAGAATTTTTGACCAAAATTTATGATAAAGGTGATTCGATTGTTTGTGTAGGAGATGAAAAACTAATAAAAACACATATACATACAAACAACCCGGGCCATATACTTGCAATTGCGGTTAAATACGGGGAACTTATTAAAATCAAAATTGACAATATGAAGGAACAGTTCAGAGAAAGAATAAAAAATTCAAATAAAAAGAATCAAGAAAGAAAAAAATATGGATTTGTTTCCATAGGTATGGGTGAAGGTATACAGAAGGTGTTTTCTGACTTAAATGTGGATATGTTCCTGTCAGGCGGACAGACTATGAATCCAAGTACCGAGGATATTTTGGATGCAGCTGGAAGCATCAATGCTGATCACATAATTATTCTTCCGAACAACGGAAATATAATTTTGGCTGCCACCCAGGCAAAGGAAATATCTGATAAGAATCTTCACATTATTCCCAGCAAGAGCATACCGCAGGGAATTACGGCAATGCTTGCATTCAATGCGGAAAGCAGCCCTGAGGAAAATGTAAGTGCAATGACAGAGGCGGTTTCTGAAGTGAAAACCGGTCAGGTTACCTATGCTGTAAGAGATACCGTAATTAACGATATGGAAATTAAAAAAGACGAAATTATTGCAATAAGTGATGGCAGCATAGTTACGCATGGAGAAAATCCTGAAAACCAAACAATTGAGCTTATCAAAAATATGGTGGACGAAGACAGCTTCCTTATAACATTGTTCTACGGAGAAGATGTTGACAGAAAGGATGCTGAAGGATTAAAAGAAAAAATAGAAGAAATTGCCGAAGAATGTGATGTGGAAGTAATCTACGGCGGCCAGCCGCTTTATTACTATATAATTTCAGTGGAATAAACAAGATGATGTTGTCATATCGAATACAGCCAAGGATCTCATGAACGTGATGAGATCCTTCTCATTCGTATTAAGGGTGCAGGGAGTAATCTATGCTTGAAATGGATGTTCAGTATTTAAAGGGAGTCGGTCCGGGAAGAGCTGCGAAGCTTAATAAATTGAATATATTTACCGTAGAAGATCTAATAAACTATTTTCCGGTTAAGTATGAAGACAGGAGAGCCGTGAGAAATATTAATGAGCTCACAGATAATTTAAAGTGCCTGCTTAGAGTGAAGCTTTTTGAAGGTCCTAAAAAAACAAGAATTAAAAAAAGAATGACTGTTGTAAAAGCTATAGGTAAAGATGATACAGGATTTATAACCATTACTTTTTTTAATCAGAGTTTTATAGCGGAAAAATTAACTGAGGGTGAAAGTTATTATATTTTTGGCACAGCTAAAGCTTCTTACGGTAAATTTGAAATGATAAATCCTGATATAGAGTTATGCAAAAATGACTGGAAATCTAAAAAAATAACTCCCATTTACAGTCTGACTTACGGATTATCTAATAATGAGCTGACAAAAATTATGAAGATGGCGCTGGAAGCATACTATGAAAGAATAGAAAATATACTTTCAGATGACCTTATTGATGAATATAAGCTGCTTCCCAGAAAAAAAGCAATTAAAAATCTTCATTTTCCTCTAAATGGGAGGGCTTATTCAGAAAGTAAAAAAACAATTGCTTTTGAAAAACTGCTAATAATGCAGATGGGATTAACAGCAATTAAAAGTAGCCTAAAAAGTAATTCTCCAGGTAATGTAATTACTCGCTTAAATCTATCGGAAAAACTTGTGGATGCCATACCATACAAACTGACGGATGCACAGCTCAGAGTTATCGAAGAGATAAAAAATGATATGAGTATGGTTAAACCAATGAATCGTTTGGTTCAGGGCGATGTAGGTTCGGGAAAGACAGTCGTTGCCGTATATGCCTTGCTTGCGGCTGTCAGTTCAGGTTATCAGGCATCAATGATGGCTCCTACGGAGATACTTGCTATGCAGCATTATCAAACTATAACAGAATATCTATCAATGGCTGACATTGATATTAGTGTTGCGTTTCTTTCGGGCTCTACAAAGGCAAAGGATAAAAATGAAATAATTAAGAGATTGAAAGACGGAGAAATAAATATAATTATTGGTACACATGCACTTATTGAAGATAATATAGAATTTAAAAATATAGGCCTTGTAGTTACGGATGAACAGCATCGCTTCGGAGTAAGGCAAAGAGGAAAGCTTTCCAACAAAGGAAGCAATCCTGATATACTTGTAATGACGGCGACGCCTATTCCCAGGACGTTGGCATTGATGTTTTACGGAGATCTTGATATTTCTGTTATTGATGAAATGCCCCCCGGCAGGCGTAAAGTCATTACCGAAATTTTTAATGGAAAACAAAAAGAAAAGGCATATGGTTTTATTAGAGAGCAAGTTGACGGAGGGAGACAGGCATACGTAGTTGCTCCGCTGGTTGACGAATCGGAAGGATTGGAACTGGATTCTGCGAAGCAAATATTTGAAGAACTTAATAACACTTATTTTTCAAATTACAGGCTGGGGCTTTTGTACGGCAAAATGAGCAATTCTGAAAAAGAAGATGTAATAGGGAAATTTTATGACGGTAAAATAAATATACTTGTTTCAACAACGGTAATTGAGGTTGGAGTAAACGTCCCTAATGCTTCGGTAATGCTTGTATTAAATGCAGAAAGATTTGGTCTTGCTCAACTTCATCAGCTTAGAGGAAGAGTGGGAAGAGGTAGGTTTCAGTCATACTGCCTTTTGGTAAATGAAAGCAGAACTAAAAAAGCGTCAGAAAGAATGAATATATTAAGAAGTACAAATAATGGATTTGTAATTGCGGAAGAAGATTTAAAGATTAGAGGACCTGGGGATTTTTTTGGAACTCAGCAGCACGGTCTTTCCAGACATGATATTCAAAATATAGTAAATGATACAGAAACAGTACGAAATGTTCAGATTGTTTCAAAAAAAATAATGGCGGATAATCCGAGACTGACCGGTGACGAATATAAGAATTTAAAAAAGGCAATATTAATGTTATTTACGGATGAAAACATCGTATTTAATTGAGGATATTTTGTTTTCCTGCTAATATGCCGGTGACCAAGCCGTAGAAGCTCAAACAATCGGAGGTAAAATTTATGAGGATAATATCCGGAACTAATAAAGGTATGAAGCTGTATGCTCCTGAAGGAACGTCAGTCAGACCTACCAGTGATAAGATTAAGGAAGCTTTATTTAACATAATAGGGCACATAGATGAAGGGGCAGTTGTAATGGATTTATTTTCAGGCTCCGGAAGCGTAGGCATAGAATTTCTGGCGAGAGGCGCAGAGCTATGCTACTTTGTGGACTCATCTCATAAGAGTTTAAGTTATGTAAAAAAGAATCTTGAGCTTTGCAGATTTAAAAACAGGGCAAAAATCATAATGAGTGACTACGAGAAAGCTATTTTGAATTTATCAAAAGAGGGTGTAAAATTCGATTACATATTTGCCGATCCTCCGTATAATTTGAACTGCGGTTTTAAGATATCTGACAAAGTATTCGAAAATAACTTGCTAAAGAAAGACGGAAAGCTTATAATTGAAACAGATAAATTTGAAAAAATAATTGATAACATCAGTACTGACATGATAAAATACAAAGAGAAAATTTATGGCAGAACAAGGATAAGCATAATGACATACACGGAGGAATAATGAAAGTTTTATATACCGGAAGTTTTGACCCGATTACAATGGGCCATATTGACATAATTAATAGAATATCAAACAAATTTGATGAAGTTGTTATAACTGTTTTTAATAATATTGAAAAAAAATATTGGTTTTCTATAGAAGAAAGATGCGAAATGGTTAGACAAGCCACTCTTCATTTAGACAATGTTACTGTCGATTTTACTGAGGGGCTTGTAGTTGACTATTGCGAAAGAAACAATATAAACATAATAGTCAGAGGGTTAAGGGCTGTTTCTGATTATGAATATGAATTGGCTATATCGAGTATAAATAAGCATTTAAATAAAAAATTAGAAACAATTTTTCTGGTTGCATCCTCGGAATACTCTTTCTTAAGCTCAAGCATGGTAAAAGATGTAGCTGAGCATGGAGGAGTTTTCGAAGATTTAGTTCCTGAATATGTAGGTAAGGAAATTCATAAAAAACTTGGGAGGAAGTAGTATGGATATTTTGAATTTGTTGGAGAGAATCGAGGATATTATCGAAGAAGCTTCTAAATTCCCTTTATCTAACAAGGTTATGATAGACAAAGAAGAGGTGTTGGAAGTAATAAATGAAATAAGATTGAAAATGCCGGATGAAATTAACAGGGCATCTTGGGTCGCTAAGGAACGCCAAAGAATATTAAATGAAGCTCAGTCTGAAGCGGATGAGCTTATTGAAAAGGTTAAGGAGCAACAAAGATACTTGGTTGAGGAAAATGAAATAACTAAGCAGTCGAAAAAATATGCCGAACAGTTGATTAAGGATGCCGAAGTGAAGGCAAATGATATGAAAATAGGAGCATATAATTACAGTGACGAAATTTTGTCCAAGCTTCAAGAAAAAATCAGAGAAATCAACGGTATAATAGAACAAAACAGAGATACACTAAAAAATATGTAAAAATTAAATGCTAATTAAGAGCTGTTTTGAATGAAATGTTCAAAGCAGCTCTTAATAAAAAACACTTATATAAGAAAACTCCCCTCAACAGGGGAGTTTATGTTAAGACAATTTTTCTCTGTAGGTATCCATTATTTCGGAGAAAAGATCTCCTGTTGTGGGAGGTGTAAAAGTTATTGTATTTGCTCCGGCTTGAATGGTATTCATAATATTTTCTGGGTTTGGTCCTCCGGTTGCTATAATTGGAAAATACGGATGCTTCTCACGAATTTTTCTGGCTATAGATGCAGTTCTGGTGCCTCCGGAAACATTAAATATAGAAGCTCCTGCTTTTATTCTGGACTCAAAGTCCTCTTTTTCAGATACAATTGTTATTATTATAGGAATATCTAGCCGTTGCTTCATTTCAGAAATTAATTCATTCGGTGTTGGAGCATTCATTACAACGCCGTAAGCACCGTTTAGTTCTGCATTTATAGCGATGTCAATGGATCGTTGACCTGTTGTTATGCCGCCTCCGACGCCTACAAATACAGGTGCGGATGAAACTTCTATTATCGCCTGATTTATTGCAATTTGGGGGGTAAAAGGATATACTGCTATTACTCCGTCGGCGTTGTGATTTTTTATAATTGCAAGGTCGGTTGTAAATATAAGTGATTTTATACGCTTGCCGAATATATTAATGCCGCTTGCCTCGTAGATTTCTGCCGGCATTTGTATAGGCTTTTTCTTAAGTACGGATTCAATAGTAGGTATAAATTTTTTATCTTTTTTTTCTGTACGGTTTTTAACAGCATGGCTGTAATTGTCTTGAATGATATTGTCGATAAACTTGTCCATATAACCTCCCGCATTTATGTTCATTTTTATCTTAATTATACAATTTACGCGAATAAAACACAATCAAATAAATGTAAAATGAACTTAAAAAAACCTATGCAAAATATAACAAAAATTATATAATGATATGTATTTATATAGTTGGGTTATTACATTACAAGTATTGAATAACGAAATATATAATGGAGAAGGTTGACAATGCAGTTATGTTTAAGCAACAGTAAATTAAAGCATAAAGGAACCCTATTGTTGGAAACAGACAGATTTATTTTAAGACAGTTCCAAATAAATGATGTCCATGATGTGTTTGTTAATTGGTCAAGTGATGCTGAATCAGCAAAGTATAATGCATGGAGCGTGCATGAAAGTGAAAATGTAACCAGAGGTTACATGAGTGATTGGATAAATAACTATAAGAGATTAAATTATTATCATTGGGCCATAGAGGATAAGAACAGCGGTGAAGTGGTTGGTTCGATCTCTGTTTCAAATATAAAAGACAGAAAGAAATATTGTGAAATAGGGTATACGGTTGCAAGAAAAAGATGGAATGAAGGAATAGCAACCGAGGTTTTAATGTGTGTTTTAGAATTTCTAACAAATGATGCAGGTTTTGCAACAATACGTGCAATGCATGATGTCAGAAACAAAGCATCCGGAAGAGTAATGGAGAAAGCTGGCATGATTTTTGTCAAAAATCAGATGCAGATTTTTATAGGCGGACACAACCTAATAATGAACTGCAGCATTTATGATTACAGAAAACACTAAAATTATACAATATAATGTAATAAATTATTGATTTTAGAAAGTAGTATGGTATAATAGAATGGTTAAATTGGGGGATTCATTAATTTGAAACAATATTGACTGTTTTACATACAATATAAAATATCTAGGAGGAACAAATGAGTTCAAAAATATTAAAAAAAGAAAAAAACGTGGTTTCAATTGAATTTACGATTGCACCCGAACAATTTGAAGAAGCTGTGAATAAAGCATATTTAAAAGTTAAGAATAACATTAATGTTCAAGGATTCAGAAAAGGTAAAGCTCCAAAACATATAATTGAAAAAAAATATGGCAAGAGCATTTTTTATGATGATGCACTAGATTTTGCTGTGCAGGAAGAATACCCTAAAGCTGTAAAAGATCTTGGTCTTGATATAATAAACAGTCCAAAGATAGATATTGTTACTTTTAACGAGGGAGAAGAAATAGTTTTAAATGCAGATGTTGAAGTTATGCCCGAAGTTGAACTTTCTGAATACAAAGGTGTTGAAGTAGAAAAAACAGAATTTAAAGTAACAGATGAAGATGTTGAAAAGGAACTTAAAAATATTCAAGAAAAGAATGCCAGAATAGTTGAAGTCGAAGATAGACCGGTTCAAAACGGAGACTTTTTGACTATTGATTATGCTGGATTTGTGGGAGAAGAACAGTTTGAAGGCGGTACTGCAGAAAACCAATCACTTGAGATAGGTTCAAACACATTTATCCCCGGCTTCGAAGAGCAATTAATAGGTAAAAATAAAGGGGATGAGGTAAAAGTAAATGTTACATTCCCAGAAGAATATCATTCTGAAGAATTAAAGGGTAAGGACGCTGTTTTCAATGTTACTATCCATGAAATAAAGACAAAAGAACTTCCGGCTATTGACGATGAATTTGCAAAAGATGTAAGTGAGTTTGATACGTTGGAAGAATTTAAGGCTGACACGAAAAAAACTTTAGAGGCAAAAGCTGTTGATCAGACAAAAGTAACAAATGACAACAACGTAATAACTAAAGTAGTAAACGATGCTAAAGTTGAAATTCCTGAAGTGTTAGTGCAAAGAGAAATGGAACACCTTGCAAGAAATTATGAGCAGCAATTCCGTCAGCAGGGATTTACAGGCAAGGAATATGATGACGTAATTAAAAACTTTGTAGATCAATACAAAGAAAGCTCAAAAGGCCAGGCTGAATTTAATGTTAAGGCTGAACTTGTTCTTGAAGCAATCATTAAAAAAGAAAATATAGAAGTAGCTGAAGATGAACTTAAAAAAGAGGTTGATGAGGTTGCTAAACAATACCATGTTGAGGAAGATAGATTAGAAGCATTCAAAGAAAATCTTCTCCAGACAAGCGGAAGCTATATAAAAGAAACTTTACAAAAAAGAAAAGTATTTGAAATGCTTGCTGAAAATGCAGTATTTGTTGAGCCAAAAGAAAAAACTGAAGAACCCGCAGCTAAGGATTCAGACGAGGATTTAAAGAGCGAAGAAAAATAAATTAAGATAAAATTAAGAAAAATAAGTACAATATATATATAGTAAAATATAATAATAGGAGGAAAAGAATATGGCATTGGTACCATATGTAATTGAGCAAACCGGTAGAGGCGAAAGATCTTATGATATTTATTCGAGACTTTTAAAAGATAGGATAATTATTTTGAGTGATGAAGTTAATGATGCAACAGCAAGCTTAATAGTTGCACAGTTGCTGTTCCTGGAATCAGAAGATCCAGATAAAGATATACAATTATATATAAATTCACCAGGAGGATCTATAACTGCAGGTATGGCAATTTATGACACCATGCAGTATATAAAGCCGGATGTTTCAACTATTTGCGTAGGTATGGCAGCTAGCATGGGAGCATTTTTACTGTTGTCAGGTTCGAAAGGCAAAAGATTTGCTCTTCCTAATTCGGAGATTATGATTCATCAGCCGCTTGGAGGAATGAAGGGGCAGGCTTCTGATATTAAAATACATGCAGATAGAATTATAAAAATAAGAGAGACCCTAAATAATATCATAAGTGAAAAAACATCACAGCCTCTAGAGAAAGTTGAACATGATACTGACAGAGATAACTTTATGACAGCGGAAGAAGCGAAAGCCTACGGAATAATAGACGAAATTATTGCCAAAAGAAAATAAGGAGTGTTTCAATGAGCAAAGTCAATGACAAACAAATCAAATGCTCGTTCTGCGGTAAATCTCAAGATCAGGTAAGAAGGCTGATTGCCGGACCTGATGTATATATCTGCGATGAGTGCATTGAATTATGTCATAACATTGTAGATGACGATATAGATATATTTGAAGAGTATGATTTTACGGAACTGCCGAAACCAAAAGAAATTAAGGCTAGGCTTGATGAATATGTTATTCAACAGGAACATGCAAAAAAAGCTCTGGCAGTAGCCGTTTACAATCACTATAAAAGAATAAACTATAAATCCAAGGATGAAGGCGCAGATATCCAGAAGAGCAATATACTTTTACTTGGCCCAACAGGCAGCGGTAAGACGTATCTTGCCCAAACACTGGCTAAACTGCTTAATGTTCCTTTTGCAATAGCAGATGCCACATCTCTGACAGAAGCAGGTTATGTGGGAGAAGATGTTGAGAACATATTGTTGAAGCTCTTACAGGCCGCGGATTTTGATGTTGAGAGAGCAGAGAAGGGAATCATATATGTGGATGAAATTGATAAAATATCAAGACGTTCAGAAAACCCTTCAATTACGAGAGATGTAAGTGGTGAAGGTGTTCAGCAGGCACTTCTTAAAATCCTTGAAGGAACTGTTGCGAATGTTCCGCCTCAGGGAGGGAGGAAGCACCCTCATCAGGAATTCATTCAAATAGACACTACTAATGTATTGTTTATTTTAGGCGGTGCATTTGATGGAATAGAAAAAATAATACAAAAAAGAATCGGTAAAAAGAGTATCGGATTTGGCGCAGATTTGTCAGGCAACAGTTCCATGGATATGGATAAGCTGCTTGGACAGGTTCAATCACAAGATCTTTTAAAATTTGGATTGATTCCTGAATTTGTAGGAAGAATGCCGGTGGTTGTTTCTTTGGAAAAATTAGATAAAAAGGCCCTAATTTCAATTTTGACAGAACCAAAAAATGCATTGGTTAAACAATATAAAGAATTATTTAAAATGGACAATGTGGAATTGGAAATAGAAAAAGAAGCTTTGGAAGCAATTGCTGATAAAGCCTTGGAAATAAATACAGGTGCAAGAGGCTTAAGAGGTATTCTTGAAAGTACGATGATTGACGTAATGTACGAGATACCGTCAAGAAATGACATTAAAAAATGTGTAATTACAAAAGATACCATACTAAATAAAAGTGAACCTAAATTAGTTTTGACAAAAAAGCCTGTGTCTGATAAAAAAGAAAATGCTTCATAACCGATTGCCTGCTTTATGCAGGTAAGCAGGCTGCTGAAAAAATCTATAGTTAAGTTACCGGCCAGGCAGTCAATCACCACGTATATAAATACGTTACGGTTGTCTGTCTTTCGGTGCTTTTCAAGATAGTTTTTTTGGTAACCTGTTATCTTGATGACCTCGTCATCAATCTGCCTGCCTGCTTTTAGCAGGCAGTTTTACTAAGGAGATCATATGATAGAAAATTACAGTGTAGAAAATAAAACCCTTCCTCTAATCCCTATTAGAGGAATCGGAATATTTCCGGATACGGTTATACATTTTGATATAGGAAGAGAAAAATCCGTTAATGCATTAGAAGAAGCAATGCTTGAAGATTCTGATATTTTTCTTACAGTTCAGAAAGAAGCTGATATAGATTCACCTAACGAACAAGATTTTTATGAAGTCGGTGTTATTTGCAAAATTAAGCAAATGATAAAGATGCCGGGTGATAACATAAGAGTCCTGGTTGAAGGAATAAACAGAGCAAGGATTTCGTCTATAACTCAGCAAGATCCGTACTTTCAGGTTATTTTAGAGGAATACATATATAACTATTCCTTGCCGCTGACCGATGACCTTGAAGCGATGGTTAGATTGACTTTGGAAAATTTTGAAGAATATTCTCTGATTTATACTAAGATAGCACCAGATGCATTAGCTTCTCTTAAAGACATTAAAAATCCCGATAAGCTGGCTGATGTGGTTGCTTCATATATATATCTGAAGCAGGAACAAAAACAGGTACTGCTTGAAACTTTTGATCCTTATGAGAGACTTGAAGCGATTAATGCTTTAATCTCAAAAGAGATTAAGGTTTTAGAAATAGAAAACGAAATTAGTGAAATGGTAAAGAAGCAAGTCGGTGAGTTTCAAAAAGATTATTATTTAAAGGAACAACTAAGGGCAATCCAAAAAGAACTTGGTGAAGACGAAGGAGCTGAATTTGAAGTTGAAGAATACATGAACAAGATTTCAAAATCCGGCATGCCTAAGGAAGTCAAAGAAAAAGCGGAAAAAGAAGTAAAGAAGCTTCTTAAAATTTCATCATCTTCACCTGATGCCGGAGTTATAAGAACTTATGCGGATTGGCTCATTGATTTACCATGGAATAAAAAAACTAAAGATAATACAGATTTGAAAAAGGCAAGGGCAATACTTTCTGAAGATCATTATGGTTTGGAGGATGTGAAAGAAAGGATACTTGAATATCTTGCTGTTAAAAATATTAATAAAAATATGAAGGGGCCAATACTGTGCTTTGTTGGGCCTCCGGGGGTAGGAAAAACTTCAATAGCTAAATCTATTGCAAGAGCCATGAACAGAAAATATGTGCGCATATCATTGGGTGGTGTAAGAGATGAGGCTGAAATAAGAGGCCACAGGAGGACATATATCGGAGCAATTCCGGGAAGAATAATATCATCTATTGCAAAGGCTAAAGTTAATAATCCTGTATTCCTTCTTGATGAGATAGATAAGCTGTCTGGAGATTACAAGGGAGATCCGGCTTCTGCACTGTTAGAGGCGCTGGATCCCGAACAAAATAAAACATTTACCGATCATTACATTGAAGCTCCTTTTAGCCTTGAGAATGTAATGTTTATAACAACTGCAAATACAACATCAACGATTCCGGAACCTCTGCTTGACAGAATGGAGGTTATTGAAATTTCTGGGTATACAGATGTGGAAAAAAGAAATATTGCTGAAAAATATTTAATCAAGAAGCAGATTTCTGAACATGGCTTGAAAGAAAAGCAAGTTAAAATTTCGGAGAATGCTGTTAAAGAAATAATAGAGAGATATACCAGGGAGTCAGGAGTAAGAAATCTTGAGAGAAATATAGGAGCTCTGGTGAGAAAAGCTGCCGTTCAAATAGTTGAAAAAAAGAAAAAATCTGTGGTTATAGATTCCAGAACTCTTAAGAATTATCTTGGAATTCCAAAATATGATTATGAAATGGCTTATGAAGAAGATCAGGTAGGAGTTGTTACAGGCCTTGCATGGACCAGAGTTGGTGGGGAGACGCTTTTCATTGAGGTAAATACCATGAAAGGTGAAGGAAAACTTCAGCTTACAGGCAAACTTGGAGATGTAATGAAGGAATCTGCCATGGCTGCTTTAAGTTATATTAAGGCAAATGCAGATAAATTCGGCATAGATTATACTGTTTTTAAGGAAACCGACATTCATATTCATGTTCCGGAAGGCGCAATTCCAAAAGATGGACCTTCAGCCGGCATTACGATGGCAACAGCTGTTATTTCAGCCTTAACTAAGAGGACTGTCAGGAAAGATGTAGCAATGACGGGAGAAATAACAATAACTGGAAGGGTGCTTCCAATAGGAGGTTTAAAGGAAAAACTTCTTGCAGCAAAAAGAGCAGGAATTAAAAAAATTGTACTAAGCACAAGAAATAAACCCGATGTTTCAAAAATAGATACGAAAATTACTCGTTCGCTGGAAATAGTATATGTCGATAGAATAGAAGATGTAATAAGGCATGCCCTAAGAACGGAATAGAGCCTTATTGCTCAACAACAAGAGGTGAACAATTATAACGTATAGACGTAAGATAATTGTTCACCTACATAAAGGAAGGTAAATATGATAATAAGAAAAGCAGAACTTCTTATAACAGCTGCTAAGAAAGAACAATATCCTGAAACTGTTGTTCCCGAAATTGCATTTGCAGGCAAGTCAAATGTAGGTAAATCTTCGATGATTAATGCCCTTTTAAATAGAAGAAGTCTCGCAAGAACAAGTTCTCAGCCCGGAAAGACTCAGACCATAAATTTCTATAATATTAACGATACGATGAATTTTGTGGATTTACCGGGGTATGGGTATGCGAAGGTTTCTAAAACAGAGATTGGTAAGTGGGGAAAGATGATAGATACATACCTGCACAACAGACCGCAGCTCAGGCAGGTTATTTTACTAGTTGATATTAGGCATGAACCTGGGAAGAATGATATACAGATGTATGAATGGATAAAAAGGTGCGGATTTGAAGGATATGTTATAGCTGCAAAAGCAGATAAGCTGTCAAGATCACAACAAATAAAAAGCTTGGCTGCGATTAGAAAAGTACTTAATATTAAGGACAGCAGTATGGTGATTCCGTTCTCAGCCGTATCTAAAGCCGGAGTTGAAGATACATGGAACCTGTTCGCACAATTAGTGGGCTTAGAAAATGAATAAAATCTAGAAAATTTGATAAATTTTCCTTGCTAATTAATATACATATAGTTTAAAGAAATTAAATAGGGGTATATTAATTAATACTGGAGGAATAATGATGATTTATGAATTTGAAACAAAAGTCCACAGTGATATAGGCAGCGTAAAGGGCGTTGTAGAAGAAATTCTTATTAATATCAAGGACAGATTAAACGAAGATATCTTTTTCAATACTAAAATAATTTTAAATGAACTTATAATTAACGGCGTATTACACGGAAATAAACTTGATTTTAACAAGAAAATCAGTATAAATCTTAATATTGATAATTCATGCATTATTATTGATGTTAAAGATGAGGGAGCCGGAATATCTTATAAGCATAAGGCATTTGGAGATTATGATTTTTGCGAATCAGGACGGGGGCTTATGCTTGTGGAAGGATTGTCCGATAAATTTGCAATTGACGGGAACAGGGTCATCTGCGTACAATATCTAAAATGAGCTTTATATTCCATATGTTTTTTGTTATAATAGACACTGTTAAGTGTTTATTTTTTTGTCTTGACTGCACGAGGAGAATATATGGATACCATAAAGCTATCAGTTAGAGAACTGGTTGAATTTGTATACAAAAGCGGAGATATAAATATAAAGGCCATGAGCGCTGATAGAGCACTGGAAGGAATTAAAGCTCATAAAATTCTACAATCCCAAATGGGTGAAAGCTACCAGAAGGAGTTCTATCTGAAAGAAGAGTTTGCGCTTAAAAATATAACATTTGTTATTGAGGGAAGAGCGGATGGCATAATAACAGAAAAAGGCCGCATTACTGTAGATGAAATAAAATCAACGTACACAGATTTAGAACGCATAGATAAAGGTTATAATGCCGCACATCTTGCTCAGGCTAAATGCTATGCATATATTTACGGAAATGAAAAAAGAATCGATGAATTATGCGTTCAGTTAAGATATTATAACTTAGAAACAGGAAAGACAAAAACATTGCTTTATACATATACCATGGACGAACTAGAGCTATTTTTTTATGAAGTCCTAAATATGTACGTAGAATGGGCAGAGACAATTATCAGCCTTAGAAAGGAACGCGAAGAATCAATTGAGGAATTAAAATTTCCTTTTAATGATTACAGAAAAGGACAAAGGAATTTTTCTGTTGCAGTTTTTAGAACAATCAAAGAAGGCAGAAAGCTCTTTGCTCAAGCGCCTACCGGAGTGGGAAAGACTATATCTGTTCTGTTTCCTGCTATAAAATCGCTTAATTATAAAAGTAATTCTAAAATTTATTATCTTACAGCAAAATCCTCAACAAAATCAATAGCATTTGATACTGTAAAATTAATGATTGAAAAAGGACTTAAATTAAGGACAACAGTAATTACGGCCAAAGAAAAAATATGTTTTATGGATGAAACAGACTGCGAACCGGAGTATTGTCCATATGCAAGGGGGTACTATGATAAGTTAAATACTCCTTTGAAAAATTCTATAAAAAATATTTGTTTGTATGATAGAGATTTTATAGAAAAAATTAGCAGAAAATATGAAATCTGTCCGTTTGAATTTAGTCTTGATCTTGCATATATGTCAGATGCGGTAATATGTGACTACAACTATTATTTTGATCCGAGGGTTGCGCTTCAGAGAGATGATGTTTTTAAAAACAGCAATGACATACTTCTCATTGACGAAGCTCACAATCTTGAGGACAGAACAAGAAGCATGTATTCACCTGAGCTTGTTAAAGAGGAATTCTATGCATTATATAAAATAATGAAAAAAACAGATAAAAAAATCAGTAGATGTCTGTCTAATATAAATAAAAAATTTATTGAAATTAAAAAGAAATCAGATGAGCCGTATATATTTGATGAAGATCCATCAGACCTGATTAATCATGTCAGAAAATTTACTGCGCTTGCTGATGACTTCATTAATGATAAGAAAAATGACAATGTTCCTGAAGAGCTTGTTGACATATACTTCAAGGGAATGTTTTTTATGAAAATTTCTGAAATAGCTGATAAAAATTTCTGCTATTTTGCTGATTTTACTTCAAAGCAAACAAAGGTAAAGCTATTTTTAATTGATCCTTCGGATGTTTTAAGGCAGATACTAAAAAAGGCATGGTCATCGGTGTTTTTTTCCGCAACTCTTACACCGCTGAAATATTTCAGGTACATTCTTGGTGGAGACGACAGCGATTATATTATGAGGATAGACTCTCCATTTGAGATTGAAAAATTAAAGCTTATGGTCACTGAAAACATATCTATGAAGTATGCTGTTCGCGATTCAAACATAGATACGGCATGCAAGTATATTTATGAAATAATATCCAATAAAAAAGGAAATTACATGGTGTTTTTCCCATCATACAGCTTTATGGAGAAAGTTTATGATACCTATAGTCAGATATTTGATTGTTCTAATATTATATTTCAAAAACAGGGAATTAATGAGGATGAACAGGTTAAAATTACAGATAGGTTTAGAAATGAAACAGATGTAGTCCTTTTTACAGTTGTAGGAGGAATTTTTTCCGAAGGGATAGATTTGCCGCTTGAAAAATTAATAGGAGCAGTTATAATAGGTACAGGAATACCACAGATATCCTATGAAAGAAATATTATCAGAAATTTCTTTGATATAAAATTTAATTCTGGCTATGATTTTGCGTATAAATATCCTGGATTTAACAAGATACTGCAGTCTGCAGGCAGAGTCATCAGAACAGAAAATGATACTGGAGTAGTATTGCTCATAGATTCAAGGCTGTGTGAAAGAGGATATCTAAATCTCTTTCCAGGGCATTGGAATCATTGTGTTAAAATTAAAAGCACAGAGGAAGCAAAAAATGAAATCAGATCATTCTGGAAAGGAGCAGAAAATGAATATAGTATCTGAAAATAATGTAAGCAACGGTAAAATAATAACTAAGATGCGTCTGGAGGAACTTCTTAATGAGGATAATGCCAAAATATATGAAGTCATAAGAGTTATAAAGCGAAAACCTATATTTCTTAAAGAGCATTATGAACGAATGAAAGAAAGCATTCATTTAAGTAATGTAAGAGGAAATTTGAACTATGATGAGTTTAAAAAATCCATGGAGCTATTGATAAGCGAAAATAGATTCGACAACTGCAATGTAAGAGTGTCATATTATTTTAATAATAAAGAAATAACTTTGTTTTACTTCATTGAAAGCTACTATCCATCAGAAGAGGAATTCCGTATCGGAATACATACTGTAACGGCAAGGGTGCAGAGGAGCAACCCTAATGTTAAGGCATTTCAAAAGGAATATAAAGCAAGGGTTAAGCAAATAGCAGATGAGAATCATGCTTATGAAGTTATTCTTGTAAATGATGACGGAACTGTAAGTGAAGGAAGCAGGTCGAATGTTTTTTTTGTTAAGAATAACACTGTAATAACATCTCCCGACTCGTCAGTTCTATTGGGCGTAACAAGAAACAAGGTTATTGAAATATGTGAAAACAATGGAATAACAGTGGAGAAAAAGTTCGTTTCGACCGAAGAACTAAATTCGTTTGACGGAGCTTTTATAACAGGAACATCTAATGATGTTTTACCCATTCGCTCAATTAACGATTTAATGTTTGAATCTTCAGAAAACGAAACTGTTAAGAAGTTGGGAAGTCTATATATGAATGAAGTAAATAAGGAGCTGGGTAAGTGAGAATGTTAGGGTGAAAAGCCCAATAACACAAAAATGGCCTTGTGGCCATTGTTGTGAAGCATTAATATGCATAAAAGGGGTATTGGGAATATATTTGGTTATCGGGGGGGATAACCATGGACTATTATAACAGAGATAATGCTGATTTGCAAGTTTTTTTTACAAAATTTTTAAGTTATTATAAATTAGTATTTCTAGAAAGAGGTAATCATGAAAACAGTTTATTTAGACAATAGTGCTACAACCAAGGTAAGAAAGAAAGTATTGGAGCAAATCATAGATGTGAACGAAAACTATTACGGAAATCCGTCATCTCTTCACAGAATGGGTCTGCAGATAGAAAAGAAAATAGAAGAATCAAGGAAGAATGTATCAAAGATTATTAATTCAAAAGCAAGCGAAATTTATTTTACCGGTGGAGGGACTGAAAGCAATAATATTGCGATTATAAGCTCCTTGTCAAATTGTGAAAAAAGGCATAATATAGTTACTACCAAAATTGAACATTCATCTGTATATAATACTATCAACCATTTTAAAGACAAGATGGAGATACGATATGTTGAAGTGGACAAAATGGGAAAAGTTGATCAAGATAATCTAAATGAATTGGTTGATCACAACACAATTCTTGTTTCAATCATGCATGTAAACAATGAAGTAGGAATAGTACAGGACTTAAACAGCATAACAAAGATTATCAAAGATAAAAACAAGGATGCAAAAATTCATATTGATGCTGTGCAGTCTTTCGGAAAAATTAAAATTGACACAAACAAGCTTCCTGTTGACACCATTGCATTCAGCAGTCACAAAATTCATGGACCTAAAGGAGTGGGAGGGCTTTTTGTGCGTTCAGGATCTGGTATTAACTGCATAACATTTGGGGGAGGACAGGAAAAGTCAATCAGACCAGGAACAGAAAATACTCCGGGAATTGTAGGATTTGGGGAAGCATGCAGGCTTATTTGCGAAAATTTCAGGGAAGAAACTGAAAAACTGCAAAACTTAAAGTATCTTTATGCAAAAAGGTTGTCAGAAGAGATAAAAGATATTAAAATTAACAGCTCTATGAAAAATGATGGTGCTCCTCACATACTCAGTATTTCATTTAAAAATGTAAAAGCAGAAGTGCTTGTTCATTATCTCGAGCAGCAAGGTATATTTGTTTCAACAGGGTCAGCCTGTTCTTCAAAGGCGAAAACAAACAGGATATTGGAATCAATAAAATTAGACCGTGACTATTTACACGGAACCATACGCATCAGCTTGGGACTTTTAAATACCGAAGATGAAGTGGAATATGCAGTGCACAGCATTAAGCAATCGGTTGAAGATATAAGAAAAATTATGAAATAGGAAGGATAATGTATGTATAATATTGTAGCGGCAAGTTTTGGAGAAATATTTTTAAAAGGAAAGAACAGAGGGAAATTTGAACATCAGTTAATTGAACAGGTTAGATTTGCATTGAAGGATTTCAACAAATTGTCCATATATAAGGATTTAGGCAAAGTTTTTATTGAAACAAGCAATGAAGAGGATATGGATGGAATTATAGAAAAAACAAAAAAGATTTTTGGAATCGTCAGCATTATGCCGTCTATAAGAACAGAAAAGGATCCTGAAACAATAATAAAAAAATCAATAGAACTTTTTGCCTATCTCAAAGAAAAACAGAATATAAAAACATTTAAAATAAAGACAAAAAGAAGTGATAAGGAATTTCCTATAAAATCCATGGAATTCAGTGCCGAAGTAGGTGGCAGGATATTGGAGGCGTTTAATGATGTAACGGTTGATGTGCATAATCCTGATATTGAGATATATATAGACATAAAGAAAAACTGTTACATCTCATCAGAGAAGATTAAAACTGTAGGAGGAATGCCAATAGGATCGTGCGGGCGGGCGCTTTTACTTTTGTCAGGAGGGATTGACAGTCCTGTAGCAGGGTATATGATAGCCAAAAGAGGCGTAGAAATACATGCGCTTTACTTTCATACATATCCTTTTACTTCCGAAAGAGCTAACGAAAAGGTGAAAAAATTAAAAGAATTATTGGAAGAATACTGCGGTAAGATTAAGCTGTTCAGCATAAACATGCTGGAAATACACAAAGCAATCAAAGAATTCTGCAGAGAAGAAGAAACAACTATACTTGCGCGCAGATTCATGATGAGAATTGCAGAAAGAATAGCAAAAGAAAACAAAATGGAAATGCTTATAACAGGAGAAAGTCTGGGACAGGTAGCAAGTCAAACCATGAAGTCAATGACGGTAATTGAAAATGCAATTGAAATGCCTATATTAAAACCTTTAGTAGGAATGGACAAGACAGAAATAATGGAAAGAGCCCGGGAAATAGGAACTTATGAAACATCTATTTTACCATTCGATGACTGCTGCTCTGTTTTTGCACCATCACATCCTTTGATAAACCCTAAACTTGACTCAATATTAAGATCAGAAAGCAGTTTAAACATAGAAGAATTGGTAGATACAGTTTATTCGACATTAGAAATATTATAAAATAAAAATCATTTGATGATGACATTCACAAAAATACGACGCTGACATATATTGAACTATAATCTAAGAGAGGTGAAATATATATGTCAGATGAAATAAAAGCAACAAACTTTGGATGCTGCGGCGGTGGTGTAGGATGCGACAACAATTGGCTTGAATGGATAATAATAATAGCTGTAATTTATTTTCTACTATGCGGTGATGGTTTTTTTGGAAGAGGCTGCTGTAGATAGACTGTACTTACTGGGGTCAAATACAATGTATTTGACCCGAATTTTTTTAAAAAACATATGACTTTGTATTTTTATTCTTGATTTTAACGTGGTGTAGTTGTATACTAAGACTCATAATTTAGATTATGGGAGGTTGCAATTATGTATAAAATAGCGTTATTTAGCAAAATACCAAGTGATGTCATGAATTTGTTTTCTGAAGACAAATATAATATAGTCCGCGAAGAAACCAGTGATGCAGACGGAATAGTTATGCGAAGTATGGACATACATGACATGCAGTTTTCAAGAAAGCTTAAGGCAATAGCAAGGTCAGGTGCAGGTGTAAACAATATTCCGGTAGAAAGGTGCGCAGATGAAGGAATTGTTGTATTTAACGCCCCGGGAGCTAATGCAAATGCAGTATGTGAATTGACATTTCTGGGGCTTTTAGTGTCTTCAAGAAAAGTTGTAGACAGCATTAATTGGACTAAAAGTCTGGATTGTGATGTGGTTGATACTGTTGAGAAAGGTAAATCACAATTTGTCGGTCCCGAAATAAAGGGGAAAACTCTCGGTGTAATAGGACTGGGAAATGTTGGACACAGAGTCGCAAACCTAGGCATAAAATTAGGTATGGAAGTAATAGGATATGACCCTTATATTTCAGTAAAAAACGCGCTCGGGCTCTCTTGGGACGTGCAGTATACAAGTGATATAAATGATTTATACAAAAAAAGTGATTATATTACAATTCACACTCCTTATAACGAAGAAACTAAAAATTATATTAATAAAGAAAATATAAAGTTCATGAAAGACGGAGTAAAGATTTTGAATTTTGCGCGACATGGGGTTGTTAATGAGGATGATTTAGCTGAGGCGCTTGAAAGTGGAAAAGTTGGATACCACGTATCAGATTTGCCTAACGAAAAGCTTCTAAAAACTAAAAATGTAGTCTGCATACCTCATTTAGGCGGTTCAACATATGAGGCTGAAGAAAATTGCGCTGAAATGGCTGTTACCCAGCTTAAAGAGTATCTTGAAAAAGGTAATATTACAAACTCGGTAAACTTTCCCGACTGCTCAATGGAGAGATATCCTGGGACAGACAGAATGGTAGTGCTTAATAAAAATATACCAAATATGATTGGTAAAATGACAACAGCTTTGGCCAGCAGAAATATAAATATCATAGGAATGGTAAACAAGAGCAAGGGAGATTATGCTTGTAATATTATAGATATTGTGGGAGAATTAACAGAAGATATATTAAAGGAGATGGAAGATCATTACGGCATACTGAGAGTTATGCTAATAAAACAAAAGGCGGAAAAATAATGAAGAAAGTCAATATATACTCAGATGGTGCATGCAGCGGAAATCCAGGCCCGGGAGGATACGGTGTCATACTGGAGTATAATGGCAAAGAAATGGAATTGAGCGGGGGAGAAAAGAATACAACAAACAACAGAATGGAGCTTATGGGCGTTATTGTGGGACTTGAGGCATTAAAAGAACCATGTGATGTAACTATTACTACGGATTCAAAGTATGTTACCGATGCTTTCAATAAAGGATGGATTGATTCCTGGCAGAAAAAAAATTGGAAGAAAGCTGACGGAAAAATAGTCCTTAATAAAGAACTGTGGCAGAGGTTGCTAGCTGCAACTCAGGTGCACAGGGTTAAATTTGTCCATGTTCTGGGACATAACGGACATGTTTATAATGAGCGATGTGACAAGCTTGCCGTAAGTCAAAGAGATAAGAATTCTTTCAGCTAAGCATAAAATTTAAGAAACTTTCATCACCTCATGAATATTATAAAATAACAAATTATATTTTATGAGGTGATTCTATAATGATAAATAGACAAAACCAAAACCATGTTGAATGCCCCAATGCAAGTACTATGCCTTATGTTGTACAACCGGGCGATACGTTGAATTCAATTGCAGCCAGATTCGGAACGAATTTAGTGGGCCTGCTTGAATTGAACCCAACATTGAGGCTGAGAACATTGACAGAAGGAATGTCATTGTGCGTTCCAAGGGTACCGGAAAGACCTCCCTGCATTAACGGAGCTTATTATATAATCAGGGAGGGAGAAAGTTTCTACAATATTGCACAAAGATATAATCTACCGCTTAATCTTTTGCTGGAAGCTAACCCTGAGGCTAATCCTTATGATTTAAAGGTTGGGCAGGAAATATGCATACCTAATGTCCCGGAGGGGTGTCCCTTTGGTACAGTTGTTACAATTGCACAGGGAACAAGGCTAAGTGATATTTTGATAGGATACAATTTAAGTTTGAATGAACTTAAGGAAAATAATCCTGATTTTAATCCCAATGTTATAGTCCCAGGATCAGATATATGCATACCTATTGAAACCTTTGCTGCCTGCGGCCCGAATACTACAGAATATATAATTAAAGCTGGTGACAGTCTGGCTACTATTGCAACAGCAAATAATATGACGCCTTCTCAGTTGCTAATTGCTAATCCGAGTCTAAGGCCTGCTAACTTTCTAATAGTAGGAACGAAAATTTGCATACCCAGTACTGCCAACAACACAAGCAGATAAATTCATAGTAGGAGATAATATGAACAAAGGATTAAAAAAAGGAACCGTTTTGGAAGGAGACGGAGACAATAGAGCGTATCAGTCAGGAGTACTGAGAGCTTTAAGAGAACTTGAAATAAACTATGATTGTTTAGTGAGCACATCCATAGGTGCACTGAATGCAGCTTCATTCGTAAAGGGGGATTATGAAAGTAGTTCGAAACTGTAAAGAAAAATAAAATTTTCTGTTGATAACAGCAGTTCGAAAAGTTGTGATGTTATAATACAGCGCGTCTCTGTCACGGAAAATATTATTGCAGAAAATATGATAAAACAATAATAGACATAGCATCTGATAAATTTTTATGCGGTACATTGGAAACCAGCCATGACAAAATTGTCTGGGTGATTGAAAAAGGATATGAAGACGCTATTAGAATACTAACAAATTCAGTGCACCCAATTTAGTTGGGTGCTTTTTATTATAAATTAAACACGGCAATATATTAATACTGCCGTGTTTAACATTTAGTTAAAGAGTTTATATTAATTAGGTTATATCTGCTAGTCAAGAACCAGAGAAGGTGGAGAATAAACTCTTGATGCAAGTTCAGAATTTATCATGTACAGACCCTTAGAATCAGAGCCGAATACTTTATATTTTGTTATTAAATCTTCTGCATTTTTTTCTTCTTCGCCCTGTTCTTTTATAAACCAATCCAAAAATTGCATTGTTCTGTAATCCTTGTTTTGGAATGCTTCATCATATATGTTGTAAATAGAAGCTGTAATAAACTGCTCATGCTTTAATGATTCTTCCAGAGGAACACCAAAATCTGAAAAGCCAATATTTGGAGCTTTTATTTCAGACATGTTTACTTTTTCACCGTTATTCTGAAGATACTGGATAAACAGCATAGCATGGGAAAGTTCTTCTTGGGACTGCACATTGAACCAGTTTCCGAATCCATCCAGACCGTTATCAATATAATAATTAGCCATATCTAAGTATAAATAAGCTGAAAATAATTCTTTGTTTATTTGTTGGTTTAACAAATTAGCAATTTTTTCTTTTAACATATAATCTCCTTATATTTATATTCTTTAATATATTAATACCCATAATTCTCTAATTAAAACAAATTTTATAAATTTTCTCACTTCTTTAAAACTTTTTCATAAACTGTATGGAGGTGATTGCATGGAATATGATGTTAAACTATCAGTGACGGGTACATATAAAGGCAGAGAAATGCTTTTTGTTATGGAGTTAACGGGGGAAGATTATATTTGCAAAAAAGCCATAAATTTGGGCAAGGGAGACAAAGGTGCAATTCACAGCATTATAAATTACGAAAGTTCGGTGTATTTGGCGGATTCATATAATAATAAAATATATAAATACGATTTTGATTTAAATGAATTATCGGAAGCAACTGTAGGAAGAGATCCTCGCCATATGTGCATTGATGAGGAAAATATGTGTATGTATGTTGCGAATTTTGAATCTGATAATGTTTCGGTTATTGACATGTCAGCATTTACTATGATTGAATCAATTCCGGCAGGCATCAAACCTCATGATGTATTATTTAATAAGAATAACAGCCGTTTGTACACATGCTGCTATGAAGAAAATGAGATTATTGAATATTTGGATAGCAGAGAAAAGAATAGGCAGTTCACTTCTGATGGGAAGCCAATGCATATGCTTATATGGGAAGACAGTTTAATTATTATGACCTACTATGTAAACGGAAATGTTCATACAAAAATTAATTTTATAAATCTGGAATCTGGAAATATTGAAGATGTAATAGTTCTGGATGGATTATCATCTGATTTTGATATAAATAATATTAATAAAATGCTCTATTTAATAAATATAGTTGATAAAAGTCTTTATATTATAGATATTGAAAAAAGGAAAACAGCTAAGACTGTTTTTTTGGGAGGATATCCTGAAAGCCTGGCTGTTGGAGAAAAATATGTATATGTGACTAATTCAAAAAAGAATCGGATTTGTGCTATTGACATTGATAAAATGGTTGTTTCAAGATATGTAGATCTTGGATTTTCTCCAAGCTGTATTAAAATCATCAATTAATATCAGATGTAAGTGTTTTTAATATGTTCGAAAAGATACCCTCAGGGTTGGAATCCCATTTTTTGCATATATTTTTGGCGAGACTTTCATCAGGCACGTTTATGCTGAGACTGAAAATAGTCGAATCATTTTCCATGACTTGCAGCGAAACGATAAATTCATCATCTGCTCTTTTGTAATAATGGCCTAGAAGGTCTCTGTGCTTTTTTATTTCCATTTTTAAGCTGGAAAAGTTTTTTTCTACCTGCTTAAAAAAATATTCCGGAAGCTTGTCACCAAACATATCCAGGGCTGTTTTCCCTGCTTCAGATATTGAATAATATTCATTGCCTTTCTTAGAAGCTAAGTCAATAAATTTTGAGTCGCATAAATCAGTTAAAAGCTGCTGCAAAGTAAAATAATCCAATATATCATTGTCCAGTATAAAATTAGTTATTTCAATGTTGGTTAAGGGTATATTAATGTAATTCAAAATATACAGCAGTTTTAATTTATCCTGTGCAATTTTATTACCGCTCATTATGGCCTCCGTATATATAGATATATATATTATATCAAATTAATAATTAATAACAACACAATTTTGTAAAATACTTCATATGGACTTTTCGTTCAATATATTATAAAATAAACATAAGAAACTTTAAGGGGATAGAAATGAAGAAAAAATATTTATCAATTATGGCAATTACAATTGCCTTTATTTTGTCTGGCTGTTTTTTCGCCCAAGACGATAAGTCGCCGGAACAAA